>CAVYEV010000069.1:0-24809 GCA_963767545.1 Terriglobia bacterium | reverse complement strand
CTAAAGAGCGTGTCAACTTTTTCGTCCGTAAGCAAGCCCCGCACCTTGGCGCATACATCGATCAATTCCTCACCGGAGCGCCGGAGCGTTCGTTCGGCGGAAACATGCGCTTCCCGAACCACAATCTCTGTAACGAAGTCGCTGAGCGACAAACCGAGCGCCATGGCTTGGACAAAAAGTCCCCTTTCGATCTCGGGTTGAAGGTGAAGGGTGATCGTCACACGATGGCGTTCCTTCGAAGTCCTACCCTCACCCTACCCCGCTGCCGACGGTGCGTCAACTGTTTCGTAACAGCAGCCTCCTTCATGTTTGTTCACGTTCTCGCCCGAAGTTCACTCTCTTTTACCTCTATCTCCTTTGCCCTCAACACCCACGCTCAAGAACCAACAAATCGTATGCTATCCAGGAAATAGAAGATCATAGCTCCGCCGATCTTCCTTAAACCGTATGACGCATTATAATCCCGATTAGCGGCGACCCGCTAACCCCCCCGCAGCCCAAACCCGAATTTCGTCCGTACTCCCTCTTATCCAGAACCAAGTAATGCAACATTACCAAACGAACCTAGATTCCAATAACCCTTTTCACCACAAGGCGCTACGCCCCCTTTCGTCGAGCCCATTTGCGCGCTTCCTGCACCCCTCTCGGCCGCTAACAAAGCCGCGATTGTCAGGAGCCCTGTGCGATCCCGCGCTTTATCGGTCTGCCATAATATCCTCACGCGTCCGCGACCGGATAGGCTTCCGCGCGGCTCGTGAGCTGCTTATGACACTGGCGGATATCGACAAAGCCCTAGCGCAATGGGAAACCCGCCTCAGTTCAGCGGCCCATAACCTCTTCGACCTTCAGGCCGACGCGACTTACCAATGCCTTACCGGAACTGGCGGCATACCGCGCACGCAACTCTCAGGTGTGACTGCCGCGAAGGTGTTGCCCGCTCTAGAGAATGTCGGCACGCTATTCACGTGCTTCGATCTGCTGCGCTGCACAATCGACCGCGCCGTCGCGCTTCGACGCGACTTATCGGCCATTTTCGGCGGGGGCCAGAGGAGCGTGAAATCGAGCAACTCCTCTTCACCAAATCCATACGCGTTCCTCCGGACCAGATTCCGATGGCTCAGCGGTCGCTGCTAAGTGGCGCGGACGATCAGGGCTGCATAGCGCCCGACCAACTATTGAAGTCCATGGTGAAGGCGTTTGAGGCGGCGCGGGATGGTGTGACGGCGGTTGACGCGGCATGGCGGAAACTTGGGGAAAGTCTGGGGCTTGCAGCCAAGGAACTGACATGGCTCCGCGCGAATCCTGCAAATCTCGAGGACCCGGAAGCGCGGGAGTTGGAAGGCGCGGAACACGCCCTGGCGCTCCGCCGCGCACAGGTCCAATCGGACCCGTTAGGGACTTCTCTCGACATCGAAACGGTCATTCGGCCCGTGATCGATCGCGTAAAAGCGGCTGTGGAAGAACGCGGGCGGTTGAGAACCCAAACCGAAAATGGCTTCAGTGCGGCGCGAGCCCGGTTGAAGGTGCTTGGCGACCTTCATCGCGAGGCGTCCGCAGCATGGGAGGAAGCCCGTGAAAAGGTGACCATTGCCGGTGAGCTGCTTCCGCCCATTTCGGAAGAGAGACTGCAATCTCTTCGCGAGTGGCTCGATCGATTGCAGCGGAAGTATGACGGCGGGATGCTGCGGCCGGTTACCGTCGGGCTGCGCAACTGGAACTCCGCGGCGGATACTTGCGTATCCGATATACAGAAGGTGAATTCCGTCAACAGCGCGCCCCTGGAATTGCGAAAGGAACTGCGCGGCCGGATGAATGCCTTGAAAGCGAAGGCGCAGGCGTATCGAGTTGAAGAAGATGCGAATCTGACGGAGTTGGCCCGCGAAGCTGAGGCGTTGCTATATACACGTCCTACGCCAATGGATCGCGCAGTCGAAGTGGTCACTCGTTATCAGACGCTACTCAACGAGCGCACGGCGCGTCCACGACGGGGGTAACGTTCCGCATGAATGGAAATCGATGCCAGCAGAAAGGTTGCACCGGAACAATCGAGGACGGCTACTGCAATATCTGCGGGCTTGCCGAGCCGAAAGCTAGAACAGCCGCTGCCGCCGGCACGGGACAGAGCGGAGCGGCGCCTGTTTCCACGCGAACTTCCAGCCACATTACCACCGGCACCGGATCGTCGCCGGTAAGCCGGGCGGCGAAGGGCACGCGCCGCACTAGTCATTCCTCCTCGCGCACCACTCGCAAACAACTCGGCGCAGGTCTCATCACCCTTCCCGATTTGCCTTCCACTGAACCCGAGAAGGCGATCATGCTCGATCCCAAGGTGCCGGAGCGAAAGCGCTTCTGCCCGGGATGCAACGCGCCGCTCAAGCGTGAGACCGGATTTTGCGGTAAGTGCGGGCAAAAGTATTCGTTTCTACCAAGCCTTAATCCAGGCGACGTGGTCGCGGATCAGTACGAGGTTAAGGGGGCCATCGCTTATGGCGGCCTGGGCTGGATCTATCTCGGGTTCGATAAGAAGCTCTCGCGCTACGTGGTGCTGAAAGGTCTGCTCAACACACATGACGAATCGGCTGCCGCCGCTGCGGTCGCGGAACGGCAATTTCTCGCCGCCGTCAAGCATCCGAATATCGTCGCCATCTACAATTTCGTCCAGCACGTGAACGAAGGCTTCATCGTGATGGAATATGTCGGCGGCAAGACGCTGAAGGAGATTCGCCAGGAGCGTGGCCCCTTGCCGGTCGCCGAGGCGATCGCATATATCCACCGCATTCTGCCGGCGTTTTCCTATCTGCATCGCATGGGTCTGGTCTACTGCGATTTCAAGCCGGACAACATGATGTTGGAAAAAGATGACGTCAAGTTGATCGATATGGGCGGCGTGCGCCGCATCGATGATATACAGGGCGACATTTACGGCACCGTTGGCTATAGCGCACCGGAAGCAGGCGAAGGACCCACCGCGTCGTCCGATTTATTCACTGTCGGCCGCACGCTCGCCGTTCTGCTCACCGAGATACACGGCTTCTCGAACGAACATCGCTTTACCTTGCCCAGTCCTCAGGAAGAGCCGCGGTTCGCGCAACAGGAATCGCTTTATCGCTGCCTGCTGAAAGCCACCGCGGAGAATGCCGACGATCGCTTCGAATCGGCGGACGACATGACCGAGCAACTGCTAGGCGTGCTGCGGGAAGTCGTCGCGGTCGAGACAGGCAACATCCGCCCGAGCGCCAGCATCTACTTCGGAGGAGACATCCTGGCGCTCGAAGCGGGGGACGAGATGGAGCCGGTTAAGCCCGATCACCGCTATCTTCCGACGACCTCCATGGACACGGACGATCCCGCGTTCCAGCGCGTCAATAATGCGAATATGCTGCCGGATCGCAATAAACGCGTGGCGGCATTGCGCAAGATTACTGAACAGGTCCCGAAATCGCACGAAGCGCGGTTGCGCCTGGCGGACGCCCTCGCGGATATCGGCAATCACGACGAAGCGGAATCGATTCTGAACGCTCTCGCCGTTGAAGATCCCTGGGATTGGCGAGTGCTCTGGTTTTTGGGAAGCATCAAACTCGCGATCGGCGATGCCAAAGCCGCGCAGCAGCACTTCGATCAGGTGTATTTCGATCTGCCAGGCGAGCCTGCGCCTAAACTGGCGCTCGGAATAGCGGCCGAGATGGCGGGCAATCTGGACATCGCCGTCAAGACATATGATCTGGTTTCGCGAACCGATCCAGGTTTTGTGTCGGCGGCCTTTGGGCTGGCGCGATGTCTGCTGGCGAAAGGCGATCGCGCGGGCGCGGTAAAGGCGCTCGACCGTGTACCTCAATCGTCCGGTCTCTATCTGCGGTCCCGGATTGAGGCTGCGCGCATGCTGATTCGCAACGATCATCAATCGCCGGGAAGCGCGGAACTGTCGCAGGCGTCCGCCCTTGCTGAGAGTCTCGGACTCGATGGAATGGACCGTTTCCGGCTCGGCAGCCAGATCCTTTCCGCGGCTCTCGAACTGCTTGCGTCGCGTAAACTCAAGCCCGATCCGAAGATCAAAATTCTGGGGCACTCCCTGACCGAAAATCCGATGCGTTTCGGACTCGAGAACTCTTTTCGCTCCATGGCCCAGTTATCTGCTGGCGAAGAACGCATCAAACTGGTGGACCGCGCCAACGCTGTCCGTCCACGCACGCTGTTTTGAGCGCCCTGAGATCTACATGGAATGCCCTTACTGCACTACCTCACTTCCCGAAGACGACCTCTTTTGCGAGGTCTGCGGGAAGCCTCTCAATAACGCTGTTCAGACCGCGCAGGCGACTGGCTGCGCCTGTGGAGCGCCCGCGGACGAGATCGACGAAGATGGCTACTGCGGCCGCTGCGGACATCTGGCGCGACGTCCCGCCAGTGATCACATCGAGATGATCCTGTCGCCGGACTTTGCCGGCGTCAGCGATCGCGGCATGAAGCATCAGCGTAACGAGGACCGTTTTGCAATCCGCGCGGCTGGATTGGGTTACGCGCTGGTGGTGTGTGACGGCGTCTCCAGTTCAACGCTTTCGGAACAGGCGTCAACGGCGGTTGCGGAGAGCGTCGCGGCTTCGCTCGAACGTTCGCTGGTGCGGCATTCCGCTTCCAGTCCCGAGAGGACTGTGCGCATGGCGCTTCAGGAGGCGCAGAGTAAACTCGCCGAAACAAAAGCCGAGCCGGACGGTTCGGGAGCGAGCGACTCTCCGTCCACCACCGTAATCGCCGCTTTGGTGAATGGTCTCGATGCAATCATCGGTTGGGCGGGCGACAGCCGAGCCTACTGGATCTCCACGGATGGAGACGCGCAGCAATTGACGGCCGATCATTCCTGGATGAATGACGTGGTTGCGTCCGGCGAGATGACGCTCGACGAAGCGGTGAAAGCGCCGCAAGCGCACGGCATCACACGTTGGCTCGGCGCGGATGCGGACGAGAGCGCGATTCCCGACGTGATCCGCTTCCGGATTCCCGGAGCCGGACAGCTATTGCTGTGTACGGACGGCTTGTGGAACTATGCTCAGGAGCCGCGGGACATAGCTCGCCTGATACACGCTGCGGATTCTAGCGGCGAAACGGACGCGATCGCCAGCGCCCGACGCATGATCGAGTTTGCCAACGTGCAGGGCGGCCATGACAATATCACCGCCGTGCTATTGCGCTTCCGCGAGGAGAATCACGATATCGAGCAGGTTGTTCAATAGAATACGGATCACTTATGCCAGACGAATTCAAAGCTGAAGTATTCCAGAATCAATACCTGCCGCTCGGAGCCAGCGAGGTGCACGCGATCATGACCGTGACCGCGGCGCAATCGATGGGTGCGCATACGTCGGGCAGGCTGTTCGGCATCCTGTGCGATGTTTCGGGTTCAATGGACGGAGTCAAGATTCTGGCAGCCCGCGCGGCGATGACCAGGCTAGTTGGTATGCTGCCGGAGGATTGCTCGTTCTTCATTGTCACCGGAGCGGATACGGTGAAGTTGATCAGTCCAGTCGCCCCGGCAAACGCGTTGAATAAGGATCGCGCCATCGCCGCGATCCGGAGCATTCGGGCCGACGGCGGCACCACGATCTCGGTCTGGCTGAAAGCCGCACTTCAGCAGTTTCAGACGCAGCCCGGCGCATTGAAGCAGGCGCTGTTGCTCACCGACGGGCAGAACGATGAGCTCGACGCCCCGCTTCTGGAGCAGGCATTGGCGGCTTGCGACGGTGTGTTCCAGTGCGACTGCCGCGGAGTAGGAACCGACTGGAAAGTCGACCAGCTTCGCAAGATCGCCAATAAGCTCTTGGGGACGACCGATATCATCCCTGCGCCCGCGCAGATCGAAGCGGATTTTCAAGCGATCCTGACAAAGGCGCTCGGCAAGACGGTCAGCGATGTCTTCCTTCGCCTGTGGACGCCGCAGGGCGCGAACGTGCTCTACTGCAAGGAAGTCAGCCCTGAGATTGTCGATCTCACGAAACGCGCGCGTCAGTTAAAGCCGCAGGTTCGCGAGTATCCGACTGGAGCGTGGGGGAAAGGCGAAACGCGCGATTTTCATTTCTGCGTCCAGGTGAAGCCCGGCGGTGCCGGCGATGAGGTGCTAGCTGGCCGCGCGAGCCTGGTGTATAACTCGGGCGGCATTGAAAACAAAGTTGCCGAGGCTCGTATCTTGGCGGTTTGGACCGATGACGACGCCAAATCGACCAAGATCGATCGCATGGTCGCGCACTATACCGGTCAGGCCGAACTGGCTCAATCGATTCAGGAAGGCCTAGACGCGCGCAGCCGCGGAGACATTGAAGAGGCTACGGCCAAGCTCGGCAAAGCGGTGAAGATTGCGCACGAATCGGGCAACGAGTCTACGGCGAAACTGCTGCGTACAGTCGTGGACATTCAGGATGCGGAGAAGGGAACTGTCCGATTGAAGAGCGCAATCGCGAAAGAAGATGCCATGGCGCTGGAGACTCGCTCGACCAAGACAGCCCGCATCGTCAAGACACCGTAGTAAAGGGAGGATTTATGATGGCAGTTTACTCTTGCCCCAAAGGGCACGCATCGAGCGAGCAGGACTTCTGCTCGGAGTGCGGCGCCAAAATTCAAGGCCCGCCTCAAGGCCCGCTTCAAGGAATGCCTCAAGGTGCGCCCGCGCGCACAGCAGCAGTAGGAGAAGTATGTCCCGACTGCGCCGCCCCTCGCTCCGACGCGTCATCGAACTTCTGCGAAGTCTGCGGTTATAACTTCTCCACGGGTGCGCATGGGAGCGTCCCCGAAGAACCGCCGGTTCCCGAACCGCCGCCGCCTCCCATGCCGCCGCCCCCGCCGGAGACTCCCGTAAAAAAAGAGTGGGCGCTGTACGCGGCCATCGACCCGGCACTTGTCGAGCCCGGCGGCCCAGAGCCTCCAACCGGCGTGGGTCCATTCACCTTCTCGCTCGACAAGCCGGTGAATCTGATCGGCCGGCGAAGCGACAAGCGCGCAATATTGCCGGAGATTTCGCTGGACTTCGACGATGGCGTCTCCCATCGGCACGCGCTCTTGACTCCCGGCGATGACGGATCGCTCACGCTGCGCGATATCGGCTCGGCCAATGGCACACGCTTGAACGGCGCGGACGTTCAGCCAATGATGGATTTAACCTTAAAAGATGGCGATCAGATCACACTCGGCCGTTGGACCCGGCTGACCGTGAGAACAGTATGACGAAGGATGATCTATGTCAAGCGTGGCAATAAGACCGACATCGGTTCCGGCGTTGCAGCGAATGAATACGCTGCAGACCCTATGGGCGGGCCTATATCTCATCTGGGCGTTGGACGCCATGCTCCTGTTCGCAGCAATCACCGGCGTCCAGGTGCATCGCGATGCTATGAAGACGGTCGGCAAAGACACCGCTCCAAGCATCATCGCGGCGCAGCACATCAAGACCTCGATGGCGGATATGGATGCGAACGTGGCCAACGAGTGCTAGTCGGAAAACCGGGCTCGATGGACGAGCAAGTCAAGGAGTACGAGAGAAGAAGGGTCGAGGCATCCAAGGCACTGATTATCGGCGGCGCAGAACATCACCTATGGCGATGTCCGAGCGAATACCCATCGAGACTTTGCAGGTAGGCCTCGGAACTTTCGAAGGACGCGTGGAGCGGGCGCGCAGTCTGCACGACCGTGGTGAAGCGGGATTTGTGGATGCCTATCGTGAGGCGGCGCGCGTGATAGATCAGACCCTCCTTCCCGCGGCCGATGCGCTCGATAAAGCCAACCACGATGTTCTCGAAGAGACCTACAACTCACACGCCGGCCAATCCATCGCGACTGTCATTTTCCTTCTGCTAATGGGGGCGGCCCTGTTAGCGGCTCTCTTTGCGGTGCAGACATTTATCACCCGCAAGACGCATCGTCTCCTGAATCCGCTGCTGCTAGTAACCACCCTGGCCACCATCGGATTCATCGTCTACACCTTCGGCGCGCTGGGCACTGAGCGCCATGAATTGAAGATCGCGAAGGAGGATGCCTTTACGTCCATTCATGCCCTCTGGCAGGCCCGTGCAGTCGCGTATTCCGCCAACGCGGACGAAAGCCGCTACCTGCTCGATACTGCGCATGCTGACGAGCACGAGAGGAATTTCCACCGGAAGATGAGCCAACTGGCGGCATGGCCATCGGGAGTCTCGGGCGAGAGCGTCCTGGAAGCGGTTAAAAGCGGCACGACCAGTCGATGGGTTCAAGGGATATCTGGCGGATGAGTTAGCCAACATCACCTTCTGCAGGCGAGCGCGAAGCTGCCACCGACACACTTGGTGACTTGATCGAATATGCCAATATCGATCTCGAAATCCGCCGGCTGCAGACGAGCGGCAAACATGCTCAAGCCATCGCGTTGTGCATCGGGAATGAGAAGGATCAATCGAATTGGGCATTCGATCAGTTCGACCTGGCGCTCGGCCGAACTCTGAAGATTAACCAGGACGCTTTCGATAATGCCGTGTCGAATGGTTTCGCAGCCGTCAATAACTTTGAGTGGAAAGCCTTGATCGTCGCGCTAATCATTGCGCTACTGGCATTCTTCGGTATGATGCAGCGCATCCGGGAATACCGGTAAGCCAAAGCTTAATGACTGAGCCCCAGATCGTCCTTCTCACAGTGACGCTGATCCCGCTCGTCTTCGTCTTTTTGAATCGCCTCCGCCTGGATGTTGCCGCCCTCGCGCATGTCCGCCGCATTAGGAATCGCGCAACTCGCGGGTGAGGGTATCTTCGGGCCGCCGCACACGCCTCAGAACGCCATTAAAGCTATCGCCGGCTTCGGCCAACCTGTCGTATTGACGCTGTTCAGCCTCTTCGTCCTCACTACCGCCCTGGAGAAAAGCGGAGCCGCCCGTTGGCTCGCATCCCGTGTAGTCGCCTGGGGAGGAACCTCCGAGCGCCGCCTGATCCTGATCTTCACGGCGGCCTCGGCCGTGCTCTCGGTGTTCATGAACAATCTCGCCGCGGGAGCACTGGTGCTGCCGAGTGCCATCGAGGCCAGCCGTCGCACCGGAGTCAAACCGAGCAAGCTGCTGATCCCCGTGGCTTACGGCAGTCTCCTGGGCGGCGTCGCGACCTACTTCACCACTGCCAACATCATCGTCAGCGATCTGCTCGTGTCCGCAAGCCCGTCGCAGAAGGCGCTTCATATTCTCGATTTCACGCCGACCGGCGGCCTGATCGCGCTTGCCGGCATCGCTTTCCTCGCGATCTTCGGACCCTGGCTGCTTCCCAACCGCGAGCCCAGCATCGAGCAAAATCTGGTTCGCCGCACCGGCACCGACCTTGCCAAACATTACCAACTCGCCGAACGCCTTTGGGAACTGCGCATCACTCCTGGTTCGCCACTGGCCGGCCAACCGCTTGCCGCTACTGGCATTGCAGATCGCTACGGTATTGCGGTCGCCGCCGTCTGGCGCGGAGAGCAAGCAATCTTCGCTCCCGCAGCAGAGGAGATTCTGCGGAAAGGCGATCTTCTACTAGCGGTCGGACGCGAGGAACGCATCCGCCAGATCCACGGAGTCGAAATTGGCCGCAATCACGATGCCCGTGAACTAAAGGGAGTGATGCTCATCGAAACCATGATCCCGCCTCAATCTCATCTCGAAGGCCACTCTTTGCGCGATCTGGAGTTCCGCAAGAACTACGGCTTCACCGCGGTCGCGCTTCTCCGTCAACAACGCAGTTACCGCACCGATGTATCAACGCTCAAGCTGCAGCCGGGCGATTCGCTGCTGCTGGTCGGCAGTCCCGACCGCCTTCCGTTACTGCGCAAGCTGCACGGCCTGATCGTCTTCGAGCCTGATCCGGGCGACCTCCCACTGCAACGCGGTGCAGCCATCGCCGGCGCGGCCATACTTGCCGCGGCAATCGTCGCCTCCATCGCGGGAGTGCCGGTGTATCTCGCAACGCTTGCCGGAGCGGTCTGTCTCTTTCTCACCGGGCTCTTCTCCGTGGAGGACGCCTACGCAGCGATGCCGTGGCAGGCCCTGGTGCTGGTCGCGGGGATGTACTCCGTCAGTCTCGGCATGATGCAAACCGGCCTGGCCGCGATGGTTGGCAGCGCAGTTGTCGCGTGGGTTGCTCCCTTCGGCGCGCTCGGACTCATTGCAGGAGCCTATCTTTTGACGGCGCTCCTGACGCAGATCATCGGCGGTCAGGTCGCGGCTCTTGTGACCGGTCCCATCACCATCGCTGCCGCCATTCACTTGCGTCAGAATCCCCAGGCAGTCGCGATCGCCACCGCCATCGGCTGCTCCGCCGCGTTCCTCACACCCATGGCGCATCCGGTGAATCTGCTGGTGATCGGCCCCGGAAACTACCAGTTCAAAGACTTCGTCCGCGTGGGGCTGCCCTTAACCCTGGTCTCCTTCATCATGCTATTGGTTGGCGAGTCGATCTTTTTTTGACTCCACCTCACGCATCAGGCGCAGCGTGTTGCCGCCATATATCTTGCGAATATCGGCCGCGGAGTAGCCCTTCTCCAACAACGCCCGAGTGAGATTCGGGAACTTGGAAACATCATCCAGCCCCTCGGGCGTGCATGTGATCCCATCGAAGTCGCTGCCGATCCCCACCGCGTCGATCCCCGCGATCTTCACCGCATGATCGATGTGCGCCACCACATCCGCGAGCGTTGCGCGCACCCGTCCCGTGTGCGAATCCTCCGTGTCGGCCGACCGCTGCCTCAGAAACCCGCAATTGAAGTTGATCTGAATCACGCCCCCCTTCTTCGCGAGTGCCACAATCATCTCGTCCGTCATATTGCGCGGCACGTTGCACAGAGCCCGGCATGACGAGTGCGATGCGAAGATCGGAGCCTTGCTCGTTTCCAGCGCATCCCAAAACGTCTTGTCCGCCACATGGGAAATATCGACGATCATTCCCACGCGATTCATCTCCTGAACGATCTGTTTGCCGAGATCCGTCAATCCATTGTGGTGCTGTATGGCGGTATCGCCTGTGTCGCCGGACGAATCCGCCCAGCTATTGGTGTTGGTGTGCGTCAGCGTCATGTACCGCGCCCCGAGAGCGTAAAAGTCGCGTATCAGCCTCGGACTATCTTCGATCGCGTGCCCGCCTTCGATCCCGATCAATGCCGCAATCTTCCCGCTCTTGTGCGCTGCGACAATATCGTTTGCCGTAAGCGCCAACACGAAGTCTTTCGGATGCTCCGCCACAATATCGTGCCGCACCGTATCGATCATCTGTAGCGCACGGTTCGCCGAATGATTGTCCTTCGCGTACGTGGGCGCCACGTACGCCGCAAAGAACACCGCCCCGACGCCGCCTTCCCGCAACCGCGGCACGTCGGTGTGCCCGGCCTTCGACGCAACTCCGATATCGACTCCCGTCACCGTACGGCTGGTCGCATCGTTGTGCGTATCGATCAGCAGCGCCGACCGGTGCACTTCGCGAACCTCCGCATCGCTGATCTGATGCTGCTGACCATAGGCCCCGGCGATCATCAAACACCCAAGCGCGATTCTCTGAACAGCTCGCATTCGTTTACTCACTTTCCTGTGGCCGCCAAAATAGCATACAGCACGGGCACCGCGAACATAGAGCTATCTACTCGATCGAGCAGGCCTCCGTGCCCCGGCAGCAACGTCCCGCTATCTTTCACGCCTGCGCCTCTCTTGATTGCCGATTCCGCCAGGTCGCCAATCTGTCCCGCCACATTGGCCGCAACCGCCAGCAGCAGCGCTTCGACCGGCCGGACTCCCGCGATCAGCAACGGCAATGCAACCGCGCCGGCAATTGCGGAAACCACAACACTGGCGATCGATCCTTCCCACGTTTTCTTTGGACTCACCAGCGGCGCAAGTTTGTGCCGTCCGTAACGGCGTCCCATATAATAAGCGCCGGTATCGCCGATCCAACTCACCACCAACCCAAATACCAGCCACCATGGATTGATATCGCGCAGTAATCGAGCTGTCCGCCAAGCCCCGAAGATGTAGACTATCCCGAACACGATCGCCGCCGTCCGCCTGAATCCTTCGGCAAGATCGGTTTGCCGCATCGCCAGCGTAAGCATTACCAGCCCGAACAGAATAACGAAGAGCGGAAGCCATGGCGCAGGCGGAATCGCCAGAATTATCAGCAGGCCGGCAGCGTAGGCAAGCGGCTCGCGGGAAGCCGTAATGTTTGAGTATTCGTCGAAGCAGATTTCGGCGACCGCGCTGAGCACAAGAAGGAAGATCCAGTCATATCCGCCGAGCACCGCATACAACACCACCGGGATCATGACCAACGCGGTCAGGACGCGTTTCATTGCGAGGAGACGACGATCTCCTCGCGCGCTGCCTCGTTGTCTTCATCGAAAGCCGCCAGGTTGAACGCTGGAATCTCGAATTGCTCCGCTTCCGTTACGCTATTCGCGCTCAATCCGCCGAAGCGCCGGTCGCGCTGCTGGTAATCGAGAATGGCTGTCAGCAGATCGCGGCGGCTAAAGTCCGGCCAATACGTCTCGGTAACGAACAGCTCGGCGTACGCTATCTCCCATAACAGAAAGTTGCTGATGCGCATCTCGCCGGATGTGCGGATCAACAGATCCGGATCGGGCAAGTCGGGCGAATACAGATTCTTCGACAGCGACTCTTCATCGATCCGCAGAGATGAGAGCGTGCCCTCCAACCGGGCGCGATGAATCATCGCATTCACCGCATCGACAATTTCGGCGCGTCCGCTGTAATTAATCGCGAGATTCAAGCGAAGTCCGCCATTCTTCGAGGTTGCTTCCTCGACATAGGCCAGTTCATCGCGAACCCGCGCCGGTAGCGCTTCGATGCGTCCCGACGCCTGCAGACGAATTCCATTCTTTTCAAGATCGGCTAGTTCGCGGCGCAAATAAAAGCGCAGCAGTCGCCAGAGCATGTCGACTTCGGTGCGCGGACGCTTCCAGTTCTCGGCCGAGAATGCGTATAGCGTCAGCGCTTCTAAGCCGAGTTGCGAGCAGGTTTCAACAGCCATCCGCACTGGCGCGACGCCAGCCTTGTGACCGGCGATACGCGGCAGATTCCGCTTTCGTGCCCACCGTCCATTGCCGTCCATGATGATGGCAATATGGCGAGGCAACCGGTCGGGATCGAGAGATTGGGCCAACTCCCGGTCGCGGTCCTCCGGTTTGAGCGCCTCAAGCAATGCCTTCATGAAGGTAAATCGTATGGTACCAAGCCAGCCGCTCAGGGGTGGAATTCCAGGTCTTCGGTTTTAGCCGTCCGTCTCTTCCACGAATTTTTCGACGCGAATTCTGTAGATTGCGGGTTTCCCATCGCGGTCGCTCTGAAAAAAGATTCGTTGGCTGTCCGGCGAAAAGATAGGACTGACTGCTGCCGCGTCCGATGAATGGTGTTCGCACAACGTCAGTTCCCGGCGCGTGATCTTCAGCAGTAAGAGCATGTATGGAGACCCCTTATTCCGGCTGGCGCCGACGAAAACCGATGCATCACCATTCACGCCGAATTGCTGAAACTGGCTGGTTTTCGAGATCAGTTTGTCGGTATTCTCGTCAGGCGTAAGTTCGCGCAGAGTGTTCAGCTCATGCTCGCCTGGGAAGTGCAAATAATACGCGCTATGACCAGTCGGCGACCAACGCGCTGGTCCTATTTCACCAACACCGGCGGCCTTCAACTTCCGGTTATTGCGCCCAGTGAAATCGGTCAGCCACAGACCGTTATCCCCGCGGTACAGCAATTGCGCGCGCCTCGGACGGAACAATGGATCGGAGATGCCGAACCGTTGCGTCGCCACAGTCGTAGCAGTCTTGCGAACTATGTTGATCAGTTGTAATCGCGATTCACCGCCGGTGTTCTGGCTAAATGCGCCGTAGAGACCATCTTCGCTGAGGGAAAATCCGCCCGTCCGGTCATTTTCATCGGGCACGCGGTAGATCTCCGCATCGCGCAAGCCGGTGAAATATGAATGTTTCAACGAAGGCCCATCGAAATAATAAAAACTCCGCTCGTCGGGACTCAACGCCAGCGATGCAGGGTCAAGTTTGGCCGCATCCGTCAGCAGACGCGATTCGCCACTCTTTAGATCCATGCGCCAGGCTTGCATGCTTCCGCCGCGATCGCTCGCATAAATAAAGAAGGCCTGCCGCCTTGAGATCGACCGAAGCCAGGGAGCAGTCATCCGCGATGTATGTTCCGCGCTGGTCAACCGGACTACATCGAGTTCAGTCGCAGGATCCGCGTAGCGTTGCGCTTCCGATGGAACGGTATGCCCTTTGCCAACTTCCTCCGCCATCGCCCTCGCTGGAAGCGCGCAGACTGGAAGGGTGAAAACAAAACGCCGGCGTGTGAGTCGAGACGTCACTCTACTCACAGCATAACTGCAATTCGTCAGCCGTTACTCTCCGTGGCTGGTCTGGTAATGCTGCTTCAAGACGTCCATGCCCCAGTCGCCGTTAAAGTCGCGCCACACGGAGTGAATGTGATTCGCGTCGTTCTGCGTATTGTCGTACTCCACCAGGAACTGCGGCGCCTGCACACGGTAATAATGCGGCCCCCCGCGCTCCAGTACTCCAGCCCAGGCGAAGTAGATGCCCTTGCCGGCATCCTTGACCTTCTGCATACGGGCTTGCGCGAGTTGCTCCGGCATGTTGTCGGCGTACATATTCAAGAGATTGATCAAAAGCCCGAACTGCTGGTCGTTCATCTTCGACGCCTGCAATCCGGACGGTTGGCCCTTCAGTGCGGCTTGGCGCGAATTGGTCGTGACGATGTCCTTGTAGGCTTCTTTTTCGATGATGGCGACCTTCTTCTGATCGGCCGAGAGCGAATCCATCAGGTCGCGGGCGAGGTCTTCTTCCTGCGCTAATACGCGGAGGCCCTTGCGCGGTCCTTCACGAACCTCGGCCGGATTGGACCCGAAGAAACTCGGCGTATCGGCCACTTTGCCGCCCACGATCGTGTAATTTTGGCTGACGTGATGGCCTTCCACCCGATAACCCCACGCCTTCGAATCCGATGGCGTTCCGAAGATGCTGAAGTAGTATTTCTCGGGATTACGGCGCTCGCCATCGTCCTTTTCCATGATGCGGAGCACGTCTTCCAGGCTCATAATGGTTTCGGCTTTGATGAAACCCTGCTGGCTGAGTCCGGCGGCCAGAAGCGCGGTTGCCAGCCGTTTCTGATACGGCGACATCTCACGCATCTGCAGTCCCTTGCGGGGCACGGGCGTATAGAACCAGTTCTCGCGCTCGTCGCTATCGAACGGAATTACCGCAATGGTTTTCTGTTCGGGCGTGAGCGAAGCGAGAAAATGATTCGCGGCTTGCGTGATCACCGACACCGAATTGGTCCGATGATATGCGGACATAAGAAGAAGGCCTCCAATTCCGATCGCGGCGACTCGAGGAATAAAGTGATTCATGGCGAACTCCAGTTCCGGCGCGAAAATAACGGCATCGCGCATCGGCACCATACAATCTATCAGATTTGAGCTTGCACGGATCGAAGATAAATTTAAATCGCGAGGCGCCCGGACCAGCCACCTGTGTCGAAGTGACCAGTACGGGAGCGCCTGTGTAAATGTGTAAAGTGGATGGTATATTTGGCATATTGCGCAGATTATCGAGCGCGTGCGTACGCGCCGTATCGGAGTCGCTTTACCGTTGTCGCTGAAGTCAAAGTATAGATCGTGCCGATTCGGGCTGCCCCTTCCGGCGTCCTTTCATCGATAACGAAGCCAAGGCGTGACGTATCCGCCTGAGCGAGGTGAATCACATGAAGAGAATAGTCATCCTTATTTCGATAAGCTGTTCTTTGCAGGCGGCTGAACACTGGAGCCCGGCTAACGCTGGAGCCTATTTGGATCAGCGCGCCGCCTGGTGGATCGATTGGAAGCCCGCCGCCCGCGACCACGGCACGTTCTGCATTTCCTGCCACACCACGCTCCCATACGTCCTCGCTCGACCCGCTCTTCGCACGGCGTTGGGCGAAACCGATGTCTCGCCTGAAGAACGCAGAGTTCTCGACAGTGTTAAGAAACGCGTCCGCCTCTGGTCTGAAATCGAACCTGAATATAACGACCAAAAAAGCGGCATTCACAAGACGGACGAATCTCGCGGCACCGAAGCGATCCTCAATGCCCTAATCCTGGCCCGCTACGATTCCGGCGCAACGCTCAGCGGCGACGCGCACCTGGCCTTCGATAACATGTGGTCTCTCCAGTTGAAGAGCGGCGAGAAAAAAGGGGCCTTCGCCTGGCTGAATTTCCACTACCAGCCCTGGGAGGCGGACGATTCGCAGTTCTGGGGGGCCACTCTTGCAGCCATCGCCGCGGGAAGCGCGCCCGCATCCTACCGCGCGCAACCCGCCATCGCGGAAAACCTGAATCTGCTTAAGGCTTACCTGCGGCGGGACCAGGCAGAGCAATCACTTCTTACGCGCCTGACCTTGCTCTGGGCCTCTACAAAGTTTCCGGGACTTCTTTCCTCTGGCCAGCAGACGGCGATTGTCGCCGACTTGACATCGAGACAGCGCGATGACGGAGGTTGGAGCACATCGTCGCTCCTGGACAAGACGTGGAAACGGAAGGATGGAACGCCGCTCGATACACAGAGCGACGGCTACGCCACCGGGCTAATTGCGTTCGTTCTGCGGCAGCCGGGCGTTCCCCAAAGCGGCGTACAACTAAAAAGCGCCTTATCCTGGCTGACTCAAAATCAGGACGCCTCCGGGAAGTGGTCCGCCACTTCGCTGAATAAGCAGCGTGATCCTTCATCCGACGCGGGCCGATTTATGAGCGACGCCGCTACCGCATATTCCGTCCTGGCTTTATCGGACTCGAACTAGGCGCGTGCCCAGTCGGGCCTTTTCGATACAACAACGCCCGTCAATTGCCGCGTTCTGACGGGGCTGGCTCATGCCTTAATTAGGTTAGGTCCATTAGATCAAAGGCCGGCAACGGGAACACTTCCTCACAACTGGAGCAGGCGCCCGCGTTTGCGCACGTCGGGCAAAGGGAACTGGCCCGGCCCAACTCTCGATCAATGGAAGCCACAGCCGAGCCCGCAGACACTGAATACAGGCGTCAACGGATGCAAGCGTAGTAATAGTATCATCTCTTAGAGAATCAAATGAAACTACCCCGTTGCGTAGGTCCGATCGCCCTGCTTATTGGCTTTGCTGCTCCGTCCTGCGCGCAAACGGAGGCAGCAACGCTGCGAGGCACCATTCGCGACGTCCACCAAAGCAGCGGTGGCCGGCGCCCATGTGACTCTCACGAACATCGACCAGAACAGGTCGTGGACCGCGACCAGCAATGTCGCTGGAGCCTACGATATTGAACAGGTTCCCCCGGGTCGCTATTCTATGTCGGTTGAGTCGGCCGGCTTTAAACGGTACGAGCAATCGGGGCTTACGCTGCAGGTCAATCAGCTCGCCGAGATTGACGTTGGCCTTCAGCTAGGTTCCGTCAAGGAAACCATCGAAGTGCGCGCCGAGGCGCCGCCGCTTGAAACCGCCAGTTCCTCCTTGGGCGAGGTTGTCAACCATCTCACTACGGTGGCGCTGCCCCTCAACGGGAGAGACATCATGCAACTGGTGGCGCTCACACCCGGTATCAATACGACTCCGAACTATCGCGGCGGAAACCCCGACCCCAGCGGCGATATCAGCGGAACCGGGTTTTCCGCCAATGGCGGACGGAATGTATCGAGCGAAATTCTGCTGGACGGCTCTCCCCAGGAGGTGATGGGATACAATCAACCGGCTTACATCCCGCCGCCGGATGCAGTGGCGGAATTCAAAGTGATGACCAACAGCCTGTCAGCCGAGTACGGACGTACGGGTGCCGCCGTGATTAACATCGTGCATAGCTCCGGCGGCAAAGATTTTCATGGAGACCTCTTTGAATTTTTTCGGAACGATATACTCGACGCCAACGATTTCTTCAGCAACCGCAACGCTAAGGCGCGCGCTCCCTTTCGCTATAACCAGTACGGTGGGACCACGGGTGGGCCGGCGACGCGGTCACGCGAGTCCACTTTCTTCTTTTTCAGCTATCAAGGGCTTCGCCAGGCGAGTCCCAGCCCCACGACCTATACGGTTCCGACCGTGGCCATGAAAGCAGGCGACTTTTCCGGCGCGGGCGTCAATATTTACGACCCCGCTACCATCAATGCGCAAGGGACCAGGGACCAGTTTCCTGGCAATCAAATCCCAGTGAGCCGATTCAATCCGGTTGCTGTCAAGCTGCTGAGTTATTATCCGGCTCCGAACAGGCCCGGCCTCAGCAACAATTTCTTTTCCCAAGGCGGCAGTAAAGCTGCCATGAGCGATTATTCAGTCCGCATCGACCGGCGCATCTCGGACCGGCAAAACCTGTTCGGCCGCTTCTCTTATAACAACGAGAATACGAATTCTCCCAGTAACTACGGAGACATCGCCTCGCCAGACTCCGGCATCAGCGGTATTCGGAGCCGTAGTGCTACGCTTGACGACACGTATGTGCGAGCCAATTGGGTTCTGCATGGCAATTTCGGCTACGCATACACCGCGAACCCCCGCGACAGTTACTCCGAAGGGTTCGACCCGACGAGTTTGGGATTCCCCGCATCATTTGCTGCGCAAGTCCAATTTCCTGTGTTTCCGCTTGTTCAGCCGCAGGCGTTTGGAGCCCTCGGACCGAATGCGACGTATATTATCGGCAATCGATTCGATACCGCAACGTGGAGTGCGGACGCCGCGCGGCTGATCGGGGGTCATTCGATCAAGATCGGCGTGCAATACCGGCTGAATCGCGTATCGAACTCCCGACCCAGTTCTCCGGCCGGAAACTTCAGCTTCGACCGAAGCTGGACCACACAGACCTTCAACGGCACGGCGGGCGGTACACCGATTGCCTCGATGTTGCTCGGCTTGATGTCGGCCGGCATTATCCAATACGAGCCCGATCTCGCGTTGGAGGTTCCCTACTTTGGGGCTTACGTTCAGGATGACTGGCGTATCGATAGCCGGCTAACGCTGAACGTAGGACTGCGCTGGGACACCGATCGGCCTATGACGGAACGTCATGACCGTCTTTCCTGGTTCGATTTCAACGCCGCACAGCCGCTTAAAGTACCCGGCCTTCCTCCGCTGCGTGGGGGACTGGAGTTTTCAAACCTCAACGGGGATCCACGTGGAACTAAGAATCCCGACAACAACAATTTCGCGCCCCGGATAGGCTTCGCCTACAAGGTGACCGACAATTTAGTGATGCGCGGCGGTTTCGGCATCTTCTACAGTCCGACCACGGGCAACGGTCCGGGGGGAGCGAGCGTTGGCGCTCTTACTTTCGATTCCACTACCAACGTTACAACCAGTTCGGATGGCGGCCGGACCCCTTATACCACTCTTAGCAACCCCTTCCCGAACGGATACAATGCGCCGACCAATGGCGCTTTAGGCTTGGCTTCTCTATTGGGTCAGAACATTACCGCGCAGTTCCGCAACGACCGCACACCCTACTCGGCCCAGTGGAACTACGACTGGCAATATCAGCTCGGCAAAGATTCGCTACTCGATGTCGCATATGCCGGAAACGCTGGTATCAAGTTGCAGGCGAACAGCGAACTGAACCAAATCCCAGACGCGGATCTTGCGTTGGGTGGGGCGCTCACGCAAAAGGTAGCGAATCCATTTTTGGGCCTCGTACCCGCCACCACCAGTCTGGGTCAAGCCACAACTACTTACTCTCAGCTCTTGCGGCCCTATCCGCAATACACGAGTGTTGTCCAGGAATGGGGATCGTTTGCACACTCGTCCTACAATTCCCTTCAGGTGAAATTTCGTAAGCGGTATGCGAACGGTCTTCAGTTCCTGGTTGCCTACACCTGGTCGAAGCTCCTGGACGACTTTTCTTCCGTGGCGGGATTTCTAGGTCAGCAGAACCCCGGCTTCGCGGACAATAACAATCGCAATCTGGACCGGGCGCTCTCGGCGGAAGACGTGGCGCATCATCTGGTGGCGAATTACCAGTACGAGCTGCCATTCGGTAAAGGGCGTCGGTATATGAGCGGTGGAATAGCCGGCCGTGTGCTCGGCGGGTGGGACCTTAACGGGATTGTTACGGTTCAGAGCGGGCTGCCGATCTCGGTAACATCCTCCGTCAATACCACCAATTCTCTCGGCGGAGCGCAGAGGCCTAACTCCACTGGCATTTCCACTCGCAGTCCCGGTACCATTACCCAGCGGATCGACGGCTATTTCAATCTTGCAGCCTTTGCGAATCCGCCGGCATACACCTTCGGCTCTCTCGGCCGCCTGCTTCCCGATAATCGCGGGCCGTATATGGTCGATTGGGATTTCTCATTGCTGAAACAGATTCCGGTACGCGACAAACTGCGATTCGAGCTTCGCGGCGAGTTTTTCAACGCTCTCAATAACGTCAATTTCAATAATCCGACCGGCACAACATACGGAGCGGCCGGATTTGGCGCGATCACTACGACTCTTCCGCCGCGGATCATTCAGGTCGGCGCGAAGTTGCTGTTCTGATAGGGAGCGGCCTCTATTCCGCTCGACTGCAGTACATCCGGAAAAACGGCGCAAAACTTCGTATTCCGATCATAGAGAAGGTACCGTTCGCGACGAAGGAACCCGAAACTCTCGCCGGTTGGAAGACTTCGCAAAAACACCGGAACTATTACACAAGTCTGACAAATGGACGTTATAGTCCCTGTTACGTTGGAAGTGTACCTCATAAATTTTCGGAGATCTCTGTTGAGCACCCCAGTTATTACACTTTCCGACCGCCACCGGACAAACTGGCTTACCGTTGTCGTTTTCGCACTCTTTCACGTAGGCGCAATCGCCGCCCTCTGTATGTTCAGTTGGCGAAATCTGACCATTTCGCTGGCTCTTTATTGGATTACGATCTGTTTTGGGATCAGCCTGGGTTACCATCGTCTACACACACATCGGTCTTACCGAGTCCCGCTTGCCCTCGAGTATTTCTTCGCCGTCTGCGGCGCATTGACGCTCGAAGGCGGACCCATCTTTTGGGTTGCTACCCATCGAATCCATCATCAAAAGTCGGATCAACCCGGCGATCCTCATTCACCGCGCGAAGGTGCGTGGTGGGCGCACATCGGCTGGATTCTCTTCGGGGAAGCTAATCATAGCAATACAAAGCTGATGTCGAAATATGCGCCCGATCTGGCCAAGCACCGCTTTTACATCTGGCTGAACAATTATCACTGGGTTCCAATGGTAGTTCTCGGCGCCGATACTGTTTGGGTTTGGCGGACTTCCTTTGATGCTGTGGGGCGTCTGCCTCCGCGTCGTTGTCGGACTGCACGCGACTTGGCTGGTAAACTCCGCGACCCATATGTGGGGTTCGCGCCGATTCGCCACCAAGGACGACTCACGCAATAACTGGTGGGTCGCACTGATGACCTTCGGGGAAGGCTGGCACAACAACCACCACGCACATCCAACTTCTGCGCGCCACGGACTGGCATGGTACGAGTTCGACCCCTCCTGGATCCAAATCTCGCTACTGAAATTCTTGGGAATCGCCACGGCCGTCAAGGTAGCCAAGCTGCCAGACGCGTCGGCAAAACAAGAAGCGGCTTAGCCGCAAAGCCGATCCGTTCCAGGCTAATTTGGCAACAGAGTAAGTGGCTCGTCAATCTCGGCATCCGCAATCGAGATTCCGCGGTCTACGAGGGATTGCCGCATGCAGATCTGATTCATGCTCCATTTACGCCGCGCGTCCGTCGGATACATTCGAGACCAGCGCCGGGTCCGTCAAGATTACTCCGGTGCAACATGCAAACCTGATGATTGAAGCCGGTGGCAAGGTCATCCAATCTCCGGTGGGAGAGGTGGGCCGAGTATCTGGACATCTTCATGCACGCGCCGCATCGAGTGTGGTCCTGAATCCCCATTATCTCCTCTAACTGGATCAGGTGGCGATACCAGTAATTTTGTCCCAGTAATTTTGTCTTGACAAACTTACGTTAGCGTTATAGATTGGATTAGATTAAAACTCAGGTTGTGAATCCGCACGGGTGAGTACGCCTGAATCAAGAGGTGATTTCGTGTCTCGCTACGCTGCGATCGTTCTACTGGGCCTCCTGCCCTGCTTCCTTCCGGCTCAGGAAGTAACGGGCTCCATCACCGGTTCGGTCACCGATCCGAGTGGAAGCGCAGTTGTAAGAGCCTCAGTTACTCTCACCTCCGAAGCGACCGCAGCCGTCCGCTCGGCATCCACCGATGCCGAAGGCAACTTCGCCTTCACAGGCGTTAATCCTGGGATGTACACCGTAGTCGCCGAACAGACCGGATTCAAGAAACTGGAGCAGAAGGGCATCGAATTGGTGGTGGGCAACAAGCTGTCGCTCGGCGCGCTCAAGCTTCAGGTTGGACAGCAATCGGACTCGATCACCGTACAGGCCGACACGGCCACAGTGCAGACCAGCAGCACGGAACGGTCCGGCAGTATCAGCAGTGAAGAGATTCAGGATCTTACGGTTCTGAATCGCGACTTTTCTCAATTCGCAGAATTGCAGCCCGGTATCGTCGCGAACGTCACGCAGGAGGTACAGACCTTCAGCGGCAACACGACGTTCAACGCACTGGGAGGCCGCACGACCTCAAACAACATCACCATCGATGGCATGACCACCGCCAATACCAACATGAGCAACATGAATACCACGCTCAGCCTGGATGCGACATCCACAGTTGAGGTGAAGGTTGCCAACTTTCAGGCGGAATACGGCCGCAATCAGGGCGTAACCATCATGGCGGTCAGCAAAGGCGGCTCGCAGCACTATCACGGCGCGGCTTATTATTATGATCGCAACGAAGACTTCAACGCCAACAACTACTTCAATAATCAGGGAGGCATAGTGAGGCCTGAGTACCGCATCTCCTACGCCGGCGGCAATATCGGCGGACCACTGTCCATCCCGCGCGTCCCTAATTTGAAGAACCGGATGTTCTTCTTCATCTCGAGCGAAGAGATCCGCGAGATGCGGCCCAAATCTCCACAGGATGTTACTGTCCCCACAGCGCTCGAACGCATCGGCGATTTCAGCCAACCCGCCGCGGGTAATAAGTCTCTTAAGATTAAGGACCCCACGAACGGCACGTTCTTCCCCAACAACGTGATTCCGGCGAGCCGCATTCTGCCATCCATGAAGACTTATCTGAACCTGCTGCCACTACCGAATTTCTTCAACAACGCTGTCAGTGGCGGGAACTATAACTATGTCTTTCAGGAAAGCTTGAACGTTCCCAAGCGGGATGAGGGCGCGCGGCTCGATTACAACCTCAGCGGCAACACTACCATGTATGTGCGCTACGGCTACTGGTGGGAAGATCAGCAGGGCGCGGCCGTTTCGGCGGGGAACTCCTCTTGGGGATGGCTGCCCGACCACTATACTCCGGTACTCAAACGAGCATCGTTTCGCTGACGCACGTCTTCAATCCAACGACAGTATTTCAAACATCACTTGGTTACCAGCGCTTCACGGAAAGTGGACCGCCGCTCAGCACATCCGAAATGGCGGCAAAGAGCAAGGCGGCGACCGGTATCGATATCCCGCAATTCTTTCCCGCCAACAATCCGTACAATCTTGTACCCGCCGCCACTTTCGGAGGGGTAACCAACGCGGCCAATCCCACCTATGCTTCGCGATTTCCTCTGCGCGGCGTCGAGAACACCTACACGGCCAATGCAAGCCTGAGTAAGACTCTTGGGAACCATCTCTTAAAGGCTGGCCTTTACGCGGAGCATTGGGCCGCCATGAAAGGCTATAACGGAACCAACTTCGCCGGAAGTCTGGTATTTACTCAGGACAACAACAATCCCCTCGATACGGGCTATGCGTACAGTAATGCCCTCTAGGCGTACTTGATTCCTACACTGAGCCGTCATCGCGCGGTGGACTCTACGAGTCGGTCACGGGCCTCGAGTGGTACACACAAGACACCTGGAACATCTCACGAAACCTGACCATGGACATCGGCCTGCGCTTCGGCTGGTCACAGCCCTGGCACAGCACACAGTATCAGGAAGCCGGCTGGGTGCCTTCCGCATGGAATCCGGCGAACGCCGTGAAGCTTATCCAGCCGACACTCGTGGGCACTACGCGGATGGGCATCGATCTGATTTCGGCAGAGAACATTGCGGTCGATATCGGCGCAATTGCGCCCAAAATGAACGGCAACTACGACGGTATCGTCGATCGCGCCGCCAATCACAGCTACCGGCAGGGATTGCGAGACGACGGAATCAAGACCGCGCCGCGTCTCGGGATCGCCTGGGATCCGTTCGGAAACGGAAAAACGGTGATTCGCGCCGGAGGCGGTATCTTCTACCAAATGCATGATGCCGATAATTGCCCAACGGCATCGAGTACACTCAGCCGATCCAATATAACTCGACCATTTACTACACCTATCTTCAGAACCTTCTCGCTTCCACCGGCATGATGTTTCCCGGAACCATTCAAGGCTTCGATGCTCAGAATAAGATCCCGGTAACTTATAACTTCAGCTTCAATGTTCAGCGGGACATCGGTTTCGTGTACGGAACCGTCGATGTGGCGTATGTAGGCGCTCTGGCGCGGCACCTGGAGGAAAGAGTAAACCTCAATAGCACCGCGCTAGGTACGGATTACCTGCCCAGCAGTCGCGATGCAACTAATAAGAATGCGCTCAAGCCCTCTCAGTTCCTCCGCCCCTATATTGGCTACGGAGATATCAACTACTACTACGATCGGCGGCAACTCCAGTTATCATTCTTTGCAAACCAAGGTAACCCGGCGTTTCCATA
>CAVYEV010000068.1:0-5646 GCA_963767545.1 Terriglobia bacterium | reverse complement strand
ATATATTCGCGGTCCGGCTTGTAGTCAGTCGAGAGATATTCGGCCACGGATATGCCAGTCGCGGTTCCCATTAAACCAGTCTACTTCTTGTCCCGATCCCCGGCGAAAAGTTCGCTCCAGATATCGCCCTGTTCTTTCCACTCCGGATTTTCGAGACCTGAAATCTGCAGTTCCGATACATTCAATGTGCCGTGTCCATAGATGCAGATGTACTCCACCTTGGGACTGCCGAGCAGCAGCATCTGGCTCCAGGAGCCGCGCTCAATCGGCATGCGCAACCGTCGCAGACAGACGCGGCACCGGTATCGCTGGTCGAGTATGGAAAGGTACAGCAGACCTGCGGCAAACAGAAACCAAAGGCCGGCAAGCGAGGTGTAGAGGAGATCCGCGCCGAACAACCCCCAGTTAATTTCGGGGATCGGAAAACGCGGGGTCCATGAGTAATTCAGTTCGCACAGGAAGACCGCGGCGATCGCACAGCTCACGGCCAGCTTGACCGCCAGGAAACCCCAATAGCGCACATTCTGTTTGACTCTATGGCCCATGGATAAGTTCCCGGATCGCGAATCATTCCCTTAAGAGATTCTTTACCAAGAACATCAGATTCGCAGGACGTTCCGCGAGACGCCTCATAAAATACGGATACCACGCTTCGCCAAATGGTATATATAGGCGCAGCCGATAGCCATCCTTCACCAGCTTGCGTTGCAGGTCGCGCCGGATACCATAGAGCATCTGGAATTCGAAGCGCTGGGCGGAAATCGAATTTCGGCTGCAGTGCGACATGATCTCCCGTACGATCGCTTCATCATGGGTCGCAATCGCGGGATAATTGCCTCTCGACAGTAATACGCGAGCTAAATCCAGATAGTTCCTGTCTACGTCCCGCTTGTTTGGATAGGCTACCGATGCCGGTTCGAGATACGCGCCTTTACACAGCCTGACGCGAATCCCCGCGGCACACATTCGTTCGAGATCCTCGGCGCTGCGATAGAGATACGACTGGATTACCGTTCCACACGCGCTGTACCGCCCGTGGAGATTTTCCACCAGCCGGAGCGTGCGATCGGTGTATGCGGTCGATTCCATATCGATCCGCACGAAGCTGCCGGCTTCTGCGGCGCACTTTACCAATTCCGCCACGTTATCATTGCAAGCATCCTCCGACACGTCAATCCCGAACTGCGTCAGCTTCAGTGATACGTTGCTGTCGATGCCATTTTCAATAGTCGCCCGGAGCGTCCGCAGATAAGTGTCGCGGCATTGAACAGCTTCCTCCAAAGTCCGGACGTTCTCGCCCAGATAATCGAGAGTCGCGGAAATTCCTTCCCCGTTTACCCGGCGGCACACTGCAAGCGCGTCGTCCAGAGTATCGCCAGCCACGAAGCGATGCGCCAGCCGATGCGCAATCGATGAGGTCTCCATCCAGCGGCGGAGGCGTTGCTGGCGGGAAAGGAACAACAGGACATTGCGCATCATATCGAGGTGTGCTTCTCCCTGACGGGAAGAGCCGAGCCGTTCTCAGCCGCAAACCTGCCGCGATTAAGCCCCGTCTCTAACTGTAGGATCGTCCGTATTGTTTTCCCAATTGATTGTTTACTTTTCCGTCCGGTGATAAGTCTTCTCGTCGTCCACGCCCATTCCTTCGCCGCGATCCATTTCCTCAAATACGCAGCTTGAGTCCTGAATCGGTTGCACGTCGCTGTAACGTTCCTGCGTATGATCGAATGGCTGCTTCTTCGGTTTCGGTTTGCGTTTATCTTCAGATGTCTCTTCAGGCATAACAACCTCTGGTTAATTGATTGCATGTTTGGTGCCATGGCGCTCCCGTTACAATATTTGAGGAACTTTCTTTGAATACGCTCCGCGAACACGTTCGATCCCAGACAGCGACACTTCTGCGCCGCTTCGCGTTCCAGGTGAAGCAGGCGACAATCCGTTCCGATGAAGATGTCATTCACGACTTGCGTGTATCGATCCGGCGTCTTCGTGAGAGTCTCCGTACGTTTAAAGACCTATATCCGGCATCGGCGCGAAAAAAAGTTCGCAAGGAACTAAAAACCGTAATGAAGGCGGCGGAGCGCGTTCGTTCCGCGGACATCGCTCTCGAACTTCTGAAAAAAGCCGGATCGGACGACTCCGGCAAGCTGGTACACGAACTTCGCGCAGAACGGGACGGGTGCCGGATGGAACTGCACAAGCAACTGAAGGCGCTCGGAAGCCGCTCCTACACGCGCTCATGGCGCAAGGAGTTGGTGCTTTGAAGCGAACTGCCTTGGCATGGAAACCGGCCGAATCGGCGATTGTAAACGCCATGCGCATCCTGCCAAAGCTCGCCCGCGAGTATTTCAAGGCCGGCCGGAAACTCGACAGGAATTCAAGTCCGTCGGATATGCACGGCTTTCGCCTTAATACGAAACAATTGCGCTACACGCTGGAGATCTTCGCGCCCCTTTACGGGCCCGGCTTAACCGCCCGTATGGAAACTCTCCGTCCCATCCAGAACGCCCTGGGCGATTTGAACGATTGCAACGTTTTATTGGCCGAAATGAACAGCCGTTTGCCGCACAAAGCTCGAGTCTACGTACAAAAACGAGCGCGCGAGAAGCATGACGCGTTCCTGCGATACTGGCGGGAGGAATTCGATATTGCGGGTGAGGATAAGAAATGGGAGCAGTATCTGACGCGTTTCGCGCGCGTGAAGAGGCCGAATTGAAGCGGCTGCTAATCTTCGATCTCGACGGCACCTTAATCGATTCACGTCTGGATCTCGCGAACTCGGTAAATGCCGCGCGAGACCATCTTGGTATGGCGCCGATCAGTAATGAAACTGTATACACGTATGTGGGTAACGGCGTGCCGGCCTTGATTAAGAGGTCGCTTGGCGAAGGCGCCACCGAGGCCGAATTACAAGTCGCGCAGCAATTCTTTTTGGATTACTATCGCCACCACATGCTGGACTTCACCACGCTCTATCCGGGAACGAAGGAAGCTTTGGCCGCGCTTGCCGAAGCGGGAGTGAAACTCGCGGTCTTGACCAACAAGCCCGTGCGTTTCAGCCAGGCGATTATCGATGGACTGGGGATCGCGCCGCTTTTCGTTAAAGTGTACGGAGGCAACAGCTTTGAGCAGAAGAAGCCGCATCCCATCGGCATTCAGACTCTGATATCCGAGTGCCAGGTGACCCGCGAAAACACCGTGATGATCGGCGACAGCGCGGTCGATATTCAGACCGCGCGCAATGCATCCGTGCGCGCCTGGGGCGTCAGCTACGGATTCCAGCCCGAAACATTCGCAAAGCATCCTCCCGACTGGACAGCGGAATCGATGACCGAGGTCGCGGAACGGGCGCTCGGCGAGCCCCAGGCATGAGTTGCCTCTTCTGCGAGATCGCTTCGCGGTCGGTCGCATCGGACATAGTTTACGAAGACGAAACTGCGCTCGCATTTCTGGATTACCGCCCGCTGTTCCCCGGCCACGTACTGCTGATCCCCTATCGACATGTAACTACCCTCGCGGACCTTCCCGCGGAAAATGTGGCTTCATTCTTCCAGGCGGCGCAGCGCCTCGAGACCGCGGTCGAGAGTGCGATGGAAGCCGATGGCTCGTTCATCGCGATCAATAATCGAGTGAGCCAGAGCGTGCCGCACCTCCACATCCACATTGTGCCGCGCAGGAAGAAAGATGGGCTCAAGGGCTTCTTCTGGCCGCGCTTCCCCTATCGCGATGAGACTCATCGTGAGGAGACTGCCGCGAAGATTCGAGCGGCGCTCGCCGCCAAGCCCGCCCCGAGTGTCTGATATCATCTTCTGACGCCATGTGGCAACATAACTACACGCCTTTTGGCGGCAGCCTTGCGCTTTCCGCGCTTGGCGCCGCGTTCCCTGTGTTTGTCCTGCTGCTATTGATTGGAGTTCTACGGAAACCTGCCTGGATCGCGGCATTATCCGGACTGGGTGCGGCTGTTGTAGTTGCGCTGGTAGAGTTCGGCATGCCCGCCGGATACCTGATCTCATCGATCGGGTACGGCGCGGCCTTCGGCCTGTTTCCCATCGGCTGGGTCGTCTTCACCGCAATCCTGCTGTACAACATCACCGTCGAAATGGGCAAGTTCGAGATCGTCAAGAAGTCGGTCGGCAACCTGACTGAGGACCGCCGCCTGCAGGCGTTACTGATCGCTTTTGCCTTCGGCGCATTTATTGAAGGCGCGGCCGGCTTCGGCACTCCGGTGGCAGTCGCGGCCGCCATGATGACGGGACTTGGATTCAGCCCCTTCTATGCCGCGGGAATCTGCCTGCTCGCGAACACCGCGCCGGTCGCATTCGGCTCCATCGGCACACCGCTCACCACGCTCGCCGGCATCACCTCCCTGCCGCTTGATCGTCTTAGCGCGGGCGTTGGACGGATCTGCGCGCCAGTCTCACTATTCGTCCCGGGATATTTGGTCATGGTGATGGGCGGATGGCGAGCTTTGAGCGGCGTCCTTCCCGCCGCCATCGTGTGCGGCATCGCTTTTGCGGGCACCCAGTTTCTGATCTCGAACTTCATGGGGCCGGAGTTGACCGACATTGCGGCGTCGCTGGCAGCTATCGGATCGCTGATTGTATTGATGCGCGTGTGGCGGCCCAAGGACACCTTCGTGCTCGAGGGTTGCAGCGCCCAAAGCAAACGGGAACACATTCCCCTCGGCGCTGCGCTGATGGCGTGGAGTCCCTACGCGCTGCTCGTCATTTGCGTACTGGCCTGGGGATATAAACCTCTCCAGGTGCATCTCAAGGCCGTTAACGTTGTGTTTCCCTGGCCGGGACTGCACAACCTCGTGCTGCGAATGCCGCCGGCAGTAAGCAAGCCGCTCGCCTATGACGCAATCTATACCTGGAACTGGCTCTCCGCCCCGGGTACCGCCTGCCTGATCGCCGCGATTCTCTCGGCTATCGTTTTGCGCATGTCGCCGGCAAGATTTTTCAAGGTCCTCTTCGCGACGGTGCGGCAGCTTCTGCTCGCCGAACTAACCATCGCGACAGTGCTGGGCTTGGCGTTCCTCATGAACTACTCGGGCGCGACAGCGACCATGGGCTTGGCCTTCGCGGCCACCGGCGCGATGTTCCCGTTCTTTAGCGCGCTGCTCGGTTGGATGGGCGTCTTCCTCACCGGTAGCGACACCTCGGCAAACGCGCTGTTCGGCAATCTGCAGGTGGTAACCGCAAACAAGCTTGGGATGAATCCGGTTCTGATGGCCGCGTCCAATTCGAGCGGCGGCGTCATGGGCAAAATGATCTCGCTGCAAAATATCGCGGTAGCCGCCGCAGCCACTTCCATGGCGTCCACCGGGAAAGCACTCTGTTCCGCTTCACCCTGAAACACAGCGTCCTCCTCGCGTCTATCGTCGGCCTGGTGGTGGTTTTCTACGCCTACATCGCGCCCGCCTTGCAGCCATAAGTTTGAGCCGCATGTTCCGCGAACTGGAGAGACAAGCTGGGACGAGTTAGGATGCGAGAGCGAGGTACTCAGATGCCAAACGATTGAGCCATTGAAGCTGATTGGATGTCTCCGGAACCGCTAGTCCGCGCGCCCTACTAACCACCCCCACCCCTTCATCTGCTCCCATCTCCGATGTCTGAGCAAAGCTGCGGCAAGCAATCCGGA
>CAVYEV010000067.1:0-68776 GCA_963767545.1 Terriglobia bacterium | reverse complement strand
ATCGTGGAGGTTCATAGGCGGACCCCGGAAGCGGATGCTAAAGACGTAAGCGGAGCCTGTAACATTTTTGGTTGTTGTTGTTCGATTTCGCTGGACAAATCGCTGCAGCTGTTCTAAGCTGAACTGGATGAGCGACAGCCAAGCTGGAATCAGCGCAGTCGATCAGATTCTCCAGAAGGTTGATCTGGCCGGCATCCAGGACGAGCGTGCCCGCGAATGCATCCGGTTGTTGCTGAACCTGATCGAATCACTGACGGCGGATCTGCGCAAAGCCCACGCTGAGAACCTGTATTTGCGAGAGCAACTTAACCGCCGCAAAGGTGGAGGGGGCAAAGGGGACCGGTTCAAAGACAGTTCGGCGCCGGCCTCACAGTCATCGGAAAAAGAGCGAGGGGAGCGTTCGGAAACGAACCAGCGCACCAAGCGTAGCAAGCTGGACCGGGTTCGGGCAGACCGGGAAGAGGTACTGAAAGGAGACCGGACATCCCTTCCACCGGATGCCGAGTTCAAGGGCTACGAAGAGGTGGTGGTGCAAGAGTTACGCTTCGTTACGGATAATGTGAAGTTTCGCAAGGAGAAGTATTACGCGGCCTCAACAGGCCGAACCAACCTGGCGCCGCCGCCCGCTGGCTACCGCGGTGAATTCGGTCCCAATCTGAAGAGCCTGTGCGTGCTGTTTTCTATTTGTGCAATATGACCGAGCCCAAGATCGCGGATCGGTTGGAAAATCTGGGCATCGTGATCTCCAGCGGCCAAATATCGGCGTGGCTCACGGGCGCATACCCGGAACTCCAGGAGGAAAAGCGAGCAATCGTGGAAGCCGGATTGAATAGCAGCGCGTGGCACCACATGGATGACACGGGCACGCGTGTGAATGGTGTAAACCAGCACTGCCAAGTCATCTGCAATCCGCTGTACGGAGCTTACTTCACTACTGCCCGGAAAGACCGACTGACCATAATCGACGTGCTGCGTAATGGGCGCGAGCGGATATTCCGCCTCAATGAGGAGGCCTTGGGCTTGATGCTCCAGTTTGGGATATCGCAGCGGGTTTTAGAGCGAGTGGGGTAGTTGCCGTTCCATCAGGACTGGAGCCAGGAGGAGTTGCAGCGAAGGCTGACGGAGCAGATTCCAGATCTGGCCTCAGGGGCCCGCCACCGGATTATAGAGGCAGCGGCTCTTTCGGCGTATCATGCCGAAAGCGGGCATGTGCGCCTTTTAGTATGTGACGATGCCAAGCAGTTCCAACTCGTGGCTGACGAGCTAGCCTTATGCTGGGTTCACGACGGGCGGCATTATCAGAGCATGGCGCCGTGCGTGCCGCGACATCGTGAATGGCTGGAAGCGTTTCGCAAACGCTACTGGGATTTCTACAAACAACTGCGCGCCTACCAGCAGGCTCCCACCAAGGAACGGCCGGCGCAGTTGCGAGAGCAATTCGACGAATTATTTTCTACAGTGACGGGTTACGATGGACTGGATCAGCGGATCGCCAAAACCAAAGCCGATAAGACGTACTTGCTGAGGGTGCTGGAACATCCCGAGATTCCACTGCACAACAACCCGGCGGAGTTGGATGCGCGAATACGCGTCAGGAAGCGCGTGGTGAGCTACGGCCCGCGCTCGGCAGCGGGCGCTCAGACTTGGGACGCAATGGAAACGCTGCTCAGCACAGCCAGAAAACTCGGAGTGAACTTCTTTCAATACATTCGGGACCGAGTCTGCGGCGCGAGGCGGATGCCATCATTGGCGGAACTGATCAAACAACGAGCGGAAACGATGGATCTCAGTTCTTCGTGGGCACCTACGTAACCAACCCCGGTTTATTGAGAAGATACATCCACGCAAGTTTCAATCGCGCTACGTTGGTCCGATTGATTTGGGTCAGCGGAGAGAAGCGATGGGCTGCATAGGTCCCCGAGTACGTAAGCCAGTTACATGGTTCGCGCTCGGCATTCAGGATGCGCTGGTACTCCACCTGGGCAGCCAGCCCCGCCGCCGTCATTAGCCACAGTGCCAGTTGCGGTGGAATGCGGTTCATTCTGAACCTCGCAAGGAAGAAAGGTAAGCGACGACGTCACCGATTTCCGTATCGTTTAGGATGCTGCGATAGGTCGGCATGGGCGTTTGACCCCACTCTTTCGCGAGTTCTCTTAATTCGTCTTTGCGGAAGGAGTAAATCCGATCGGACTCATTGCGTAGTTGAATGCTAAACGCATCCTCGTCAACCCGCACTCCGCGAATCGACCGACCCGCACGCGTACGACGCGCACCTCGACGAAGTTGTCCGGCATGAAGACTACGCGGCGATAGAAAGTGAAGCTGTCGGGAATGTTGGCCGCGGGATCAAGGAGGGTTGCCCGCAGATACGTGGCGCTGCGGCGCAAGCCGATTTCTGTAAGATCGGGCCCGAGGCGTCCGCCGCGACGCCCTACCGTGTGACACCGCCCGCAGTTCGCCTTACCCCAGAACATTTGCTCGCCAGATTTCGCATCACCCTGGACCGGGGTGGCTTTCGACGCGCCAAGTCCGCGGACATAGCCGATCAGCCGCTCGCGTTCATCGCCGGTCATGCGCGTTCCTGGCATCTAAGTTCCTGGAACACCCTGAGCTATGATCGACGCGAGGGCCGCGTCGTCGGGAGCACGGGGAAGTTTGGCAACCGCGAGTGCCGGACCTCGTCCACCTTCGCCCTCCGCGCCATGACACGGTGCGCACGAGAGCTGGTATTGATATTGCCCTTTTGGATCTGCGGCAAACGCTTCGAGCGGAGCGATCAGGATCAGGACCAGAGGAACCATGCAGTTGGAAATTAGATCACACAATCACGCTACCCACAGTTGCACAGCTAAGCAGCGATGATGTTTTCCTCCGGCAATGCTTTGCGTATTGTGCAATTCTCATTGCGGAAAGATTTTAGCAGACCACCGGCGAGAATTCAACGGAGTTTGGACTTGTGGGGCAGCTTGGTTACCTGCGCGCCGGTTGCTTACCGGCACCCGCGTCACATCGCCGATACTCGTTTCAGGTCTCGCAGTCGGTTGATGAAGATCAGACGAAGTCGATTTGGAAGATCCAGCCCGCCGTTGGACTATCGTTGTTGGGCCAGCCCGGATGGATACCGGCATCGCAACTGATCAGCTTGCCATCGTGCATCGCAAGCCCGTGCGGGTCGCAGGAGTTCGGAAGAAATTCCACCGTCTCCAAGACCTTGCCAGTCGCGGCTTCGTACCTCACCAGACAAGGCCGGTACTCACTGTATCGCTTACAGTCGTTGCCGACAATCTGCCAGATGGTCCCGTTGTCCCATGCGATGCCGTGGTAACGCACCCGATCTGGAGCCTGGTAGAACGGGATCAGGAATTCCGGCTCCCAAGTCTTGGGGTCAACGCGAAGGTTGCCGCGAAGCCGCAACGACGCGATCCACAGCTTGCCGTCGTTCCAGAGCGCTCCGTGGCAACCACCGCCATTGCTGCCCGGACCGAGGGGGATCTGACGGTGGCTAACAAGCTGGGAGTTCATGTCGACCTGGAAAACGCCCTCTGGAGGCGCGTTTGCCACCATCCAGACACACCCGCCGCCAACGGCCATCCCGCTCGTGTTTCGAGAAGGAGTCGTCACGGTCTTCACCAACTTTCCATTCCATTCGACGAGACAGGCGTCTTCGGTTAGGGTTTTCGGCTCGGGCAATTGATACGCGATGGCTTGGGCTCCCGACAGCTTTTGCTCGCCAATCCACAACCCCTCTGGCGTGACGGCAATTGCGTTGGGAAATAGTCGCGGGCTCTTAAATAGCTTCTTTGTTTTTGCCATATGGGGCGTCTTCACTTGCCCACCGTTCTTTCGCGTAGCGTCCGACGATTGCGCCGAAAATGCAGCGCCACCTTTCGCCAGAGCCAAGCCGGTCCCGATGCTAGCCGTGAGGAATTCCCGTTTGGTCATAAAGCCTTCATACACCTGCTTTGCCGGAACGGCAGATCGCTTCTACCCGGCCATAATGATAACGTGGCGGATTATATAACATTTGGTTCCAGCAAATCGCTTTTGGAATTTCGGCTACATTGCATCTGCCGACTGCATTTGTCAACCATCTGTTGTCAACGTCTTGACTTCCCGACTGGCGGTTGATAGCATTTGACGCTAGAAACACGCAATGGCGATTGCATATTATGCAGCAGGCTAACGGCCTATTCGAAAGTCCAATCACAGACTAAAGTCTGTCGCATTTGCCTTTTCTTTATCGCGCGGGCCGCTGCACAGACCGACTGGCCAGCTTATGGTCACGATCCAGGCGGGCAGCAGTATTCTCCGCTCAAACAGATCGATACGGGCAATGTGTCCAAACTACAAACCGCGTGGACCTACGATATCCGTCCGAAAGCCCCGGATTCGGGAGCGGTTCCGCGCAACCGCGCATCGCAATCGACACCGCTGGTAGTCGGCAGCGTGATGTATCTGTCTACGCCTTACAGCCGCGTGCTTGCGTTAGATGCGGAAACGGGGAAAAAGATATGGGAGTACGAATCTCCTTTTACTCCCGCTGGCCGGGGGATTGTGTACTGGCCAGGCGATGAAGCGCTCCCGCCGCAGATCGTATTCGGCACGATGAATGGCTGGCTGATCGCACTGAATGCCAGGACCGGGCACCCGGTGCCGGGATTTGGCGACGAAGGCAAGGTCAACCTTCGAGCGGGAGTCGCCGACCATTTTCCCCGTGGACGCTATGGCATGTCTTCGCCGCCGGCAATTTACAAGAATCTCGTGTTTACGGGCGCGCAGTTACAGGAGGAACCTGCGAAGGGTCCAAGCGGAGACGTTCGCGCATGGGACATTCGCACCGGAAAGCTGATCTGGACATTTCATACGATCCCTCACCCTGGTGAAGCCAACCATGAAGTCTGGCAAGGAGATCAATGGATCGACCGGTCGGGGGCGAACGTGTGGGGTTTCATGACGGTGGATGTTGAGCGCGGAATGCTTTTCGTCCCGCTCGGAACGCCAACACCGGACTTCTATGGAGGGGATCGAAAGGGTTCTAATTTGTATGGCTCGTCGCTGGTGGCTTTGGATGCCGCCACCGGCAAGTTGAAGTGGTATTTCCAAACGACTCATCACGACAACTGGGACTACGCGAGGCCTTATCAATTTCAAACTGAAGCACGGGATTCGTCCGCATCCTCACCGCCGATCAGTTTGCCGATCTCCCGCGCACTCTCGGTCACGCGAGTAGCGTACTCCGCATCCCGCTGCGCAGGAAACCGCGACTTTGGAGCGGAGATGCCGATGGAAGCGATTACCGTCCCTTGACGGTTTCGAATCGGAGCCGCCAGGCAGCGTACTCCTTCTATATACTCGCCTTCATCGGTTGCATAACCCCGCGTGCGAATCTTCCGGCAACTATCCGCCAGATCGGAGATGGACACGATTGTCTGCCTGGTCCAGGGACTCCAACTTTTCTCCGCCAAATAGAGCCCGCAATCCAGCCTCGTCGAAATCGGCGAGCAGAGCCTTCCCATGTGAAGTGCAATAAAGAGGCACCAATTCGCCCGTCTGGCCTGAAATCGCGATCACCTGGTTAGTCGCTACGTGATCGATAAAAAGCGCCTTCCGGCCTTCCCGCAACGCCAGGTGAGCGGTCTCGTTCGTGGCATTCGCGAGCGAATTCAGGTGGTCGTGAGCGATGGTTGCCAGCATCTTGCTCCAGTCATACTGGCGCGAAAGACGCCACACCGATGGGCCCAGGATATAGTCTTTGCCGACGCTGGGATTGGACAAAAATCCCCGGCGCTTCAATGTATTAGCGAGCCTGAAGGCGCTACTGCGATCAATACCCAACACATCGGTGAGATGGCCGAGCGTAACCGGCGCCTTGGATTTTCCGACCGCCTCAAGAATCATCAAACCGCGGTCGAGACTCTGAATGGACGGTGTTTCCCGCGTGATCCTCGCTGGTGCGCCGGTTCCCTTTTTCACTCGTTGCATATTATGCAACGTAGCATACGCTTTAGCTTTCCCGATCATTTTAGCTTTCCCGATCAGAAGTTAACCCTCACATGCATCGTGACCTGCCGAGGGTCGAAGGTTCCCACGCCCAATGTGCCGAATGTCGTGCTGGTGCCATACCCGGTTGTAGGCCCGGAAAGCACGGTGCTGCCTAAACCGCCCGAAAAGTTCCCGTTATACTCGGCGTGGTTGAGTACGTTTGTAGCGTCTGCGGCAATCTGCAAACTGATACGTTCGCGCACCGCGAATGTCCTCCTGAGACTCAGATCGACGTTGAAGCGATCAGGCCCTCGAAGCACGCCGTTGTCTGGTTGCTGTTCCCCGTCCAATACTGGTTGGCGATGGTCGTTCCGTTTGGAGCGGTCAATACTTCACCCTGGAAAGCGCAGGCATTATATTTGAGGAACGTATTCTTGGCGGGAGTCATTTTCAGGCCGCACGGCAGCGTAACGGTTATTTTTCCGTCGTACCAGTGCTGAAGATCCGCCGATACCGTTAAGGAAACGCCAGGAATTTCGTTGACTGCGCCCGAGATCGCTCCCGTATTGGCGCCCGAGACGACAAACGGAAAACCACTATTTACAGTGATGACCGCGCCGGTGTTCCAGTTGCCCAGGAGACCGCGCGCGATTCGATTATTCAGCGAGAAGTGCCTTCCCGCGCCAAATGGGGACTCATACATCACAATGCCGACAAACCGGTTCGGCTGGTCCGATAGTCCGTATCTCCGGTTATTCCCGTTATGGATCAGGTCGGGACTGCCGATGGTCCCACCGCTGTTGACGCCCTGCCCGTCTTCAATCGCGGTGGAAACAAAATCGAGTTCCTTGGACCAGGTATAGTTCACCTCAAGATGTAATCCGGAAGAAAACGTATGGCGCATTCGAATCTGGAGTGAGTTATACGACACGTATCCATTGGACTCATGGAACTGACCTCCTGGTATTGCATATTATGCAACAGTAGTTGCACAATAACACTGTTGAAGAATTTACCGCCGAGTTGCCGATGTGTCAATGGGTTTGCGCAACAGAATTCAAAACGTTTGAAAAATTATCGCGAGTGGCTCAAAAATGAAATCCACAACCGGCTTCGGATCCTTAGGCGCGAGTGGAAAGTGGCATTCGCCTTCCCTGATAATGACGGTGATCTGCCCGCCGAGTTCCTTATATTTCTTCTCGACCACACAAGTCTGGTCATTGGGCCAGGGGTCAAGGCTGCCGCAATCGTGTAGATCGGGATGCCAGCTTTCGCAAGCGGAACCAGGTTGTCGATCGGCGGCGATTTTGTCATGAGGTTGCGTAGCCCGGGATTCCGGGCATATATGCAGGACACCCTGTCTGAGTGCGTAATGGCCCAAGCATACGCCTCTCCTGCGCTCTCCCCGGGCCCCTTCATCACGGCCTCTCCGAGAATCCATTCTCGACCAGGGTCTTGTAGGTTTCATCCCCCTGTTGCTGCACCAGACCGGCCTGATCCCGGAGCAGAGACGCCTCCGGTTTCGATGTCATCTGATGAATTTCGGTGCGTCATCAGCGGTTCGCTTTCACTCGTCTTTCTCATCCCCACATGACGTGATCAAAATGCCACGCCTTTTGACCAGAACGTTCACCACTGCGGCTCTTGACCGAAGCAGCTTCCGGCAGTTTGGAGCCCTCCCCGGCGACTCCGAAGGACCTTCCTTCATCTTCCGCACAGCACGGCGCCATCGCGCCTTCTTGACACAACGTCTCCGCTTCACCGACACACACAGACTAACATTCATTTCCTCTCCGCCCGGCCGAAACCGTACATTTCTACCTTGCAGAGAATAGGACATTTGTTGACAAATACAAGAATCTCCGCCGAATAGACTTCTCCGAGAACTTTCCTGCCAGCTTCAACTTTCAAATCATGTGGTCTCCAGATTTTGAAATGGGGTCGCTGCGATGCCACCCCCGCCGCCCTGATCTGCCCCTGACTTCCGTTGAACGGTCCCACGCCGAACTGCATACCGAACTGAGGCTGGCGGGCAAGGAAACTGTCCGGCTGAGCTCCGGCAAACGCGCTCATTTTTGCAGAAAATTGAGAAGGCCGTTAAGACCGTCGGACGTCAAGCGTCCCTTATTTGGATATGAGTTGGACCCCGGCTTCTCAGGTCGCTTATTTTGGTGCAGATCGCATCAGGTTTATGAGTTCCCTGACCTCTGGGTTGTTCAAGTCCCCCTTGGTGACGGCTCGGGCTGGGATTTCAAGGTGCCTGGCCGGGACACGCCCGTTCAGCTTGTCGGCTAGAGAGTTCACTGCTTCGTAGCCAATCCGAAAAGCGTCCTGAACCAGCATTACGTCAGCCGTGCCATCCCGCAGAGCCTCCAAATGAATGTCGCTAACATCGAACGTGATCAGCTTTATCCTTCCCGACAGCTGCCGTGCCCGAATCGCCCGAATCGAACCGATTGAGGCTGCTTCGCTCGAAGCGAAAATTCCAGCTAGATCCGGATGCGCCGTTAGGAAATTCTCGGCAACCGCCATGGATCGCGCCCGATCTCCCATCCCGAATTGGCGCGCGACAATTCGCAGATTCGGGAATTCCCTTCCAAGTGTCTCCTCGAATCCACGCTCCCGCAACTCCGTTGACGTACCGCCGGGCTTCTGCATCAGCATCGCTACTGTTCCGCCGCCAAGCAGAAGCGCTGCCAACATACGGGCTGCGGTACAACCCGCTCCATAGTTGTCGGTCGCCACCAGGCTTACGTAGTTCTCGATACCTACGGCAGAATCGAAGACTGTGATCGGGATGCCTGCTTGGCTGACCCGCAGGAGCGGACCTATCAGCGCCCTATCGTCAGTCGCGGAAATGGCGAGGCCATCCACGCGGCGGGCAACCATGGCATCTACAATCTGGATCTGCCGACCGTAGTCGGTCTCATGATCGGGACCACTCCAGGTGATATTGACGTTCATCTTATGGGCTGCCTCCTCTGCACCTGCATGGACCGTGAGAAAAAACAGGTCCGCATTGGCTTTTGGGATGATCGCGAGAGTCTTGCGGAGCCCTCGGCCACAGTTTGTCATCGCCAACGCGCTTCCGAGGATGAGTTGACGTCGAGTAAGCATCGAGCCTTTTGTAATTGTTCAGACTGAGTTTACTACACTGAGGATTACTAGATTGGGTCCATTTACGCCTCCTCGGCGGACAGGTGTCGGAGGCTTCATCGTTCTCCCAAGCGCCACTTCCGCCAAGGACCACGCCGATTGCGCGAATTCCGAGGGAGCGATCCGTCCGATGCGACTGCCAGGCATCCTATGACAACCAGAAATAAGGATTCGCGCGCCCGATTGATCCCGGACCTTCAGCAGGGTCGTACCTACCGTTTTTAACCGGGATAGGCGAAACCAGACTGGAGCGTGTCGGCCTGCTAGCTAGGAGAGTTTCCTTCGACTCCAACAGCGGTTCGTTATAGCATGAGCTGAAGGAGAATCGAAATGACGAAGTGGTTGGCGGTTCTAGCGATGGCGACGGCTCCATTATGGGCCACCGCAAAACATCTCTTCAACGGAAAAGACCTTGCCGGGTGGGCGCGCATCCCACGGCACGAAGGCGCACCTTCCAATGAGAAGCCCGGCTTCGTTATCCAGGACGGTCAACTGGTCAGCCTGCCCGATGCTCCGGAGGACGATCTCTGGTACACCGGCGGCAAGATCGGAAACGCCACTCTGCGCGTGGTGTACAAGGTCTCCGCTCCGGAAGCCAACTCGGGCGTGTTCATCCGCATCCCGGACAAGCCCAAATCGGAGGACGACGCCATCAACAAAGGCATCGAGGTGCAGATCCAGGAGTCTGGTGACGATTACCATTGCACGGGCGTCCTGTACTCGATGACAAAGGCGAAGGCGCGGCCATACAAGCCCGCGGGCGAGTGGAACACGCTGGAGATCGAGATGCGCGGGCTGCGCACGACCGTCAAGCTGAACGGCGTTTTGGTAACCGATTACGACGGCGTGGCGACGGTGCCGCCGAAAAACGGTAAGTACGAGCCGGATCGGGGTCCGCGGCCGGTGGAAGGATATATCGCGCTTCAGCACCACGGAGGTGCTGCGACGGTGTGGTTCAAGGAAATCACACTGATCCAGTAGTGCCAATTGAGCTTGGAGTTTCCAGTAGCGCCCCCTGCTTGACTGATGGCTGGCTGTGCGGCGCGTTCATCATGGCCCGATGCTTAGGCGTGCTTACATAGAGCTTATAGTGTGCGCACGTTCTATGCTTCCTTCGCCCGGGGCTCAATTCACGTTGCGCGCTTCCCTGCATCCTCCTCGCGCACCAGCACCTTGAACCCGCCTCGTGGCGCAGTTCGAATTTGTCGAATGGACTGATGTGAACCACTTGAGGCACACGAAGTTCGTTGCCATTCGCGACGCGCGCGAAGGACGCGCGGCTGGAGTCCTAACGGTCCCCAGCCTTATTCATACATTTAGCAGCACGGGAACGCGCCTCGAAGGCACGTTCCAAAGAGTCTGAAACCGGGATTGTGCCAGAGGCATGGTCGTGTCGGCTGCTTGACATTCGCGGCTTCAGTATTGGAGGAGGTCACCGTCAGGTACGCAAAAGGGTGCACGAAATGCGTCCAATTACCTGCCATCCCGGCCGACGACCAATAAATGATTTACGAAAATTATCTGGAGAGGACCCTACCTGAAGATTGCGCACATGATTGATAACGACCGCGCCTTCGGAACGCCGTATCAAAACCCGTGCCGTTGGCAAACCGGTTCAAGAATGTGAATCACGCTAACGGCTGTTCTGTGCCACCACGCGGGAGCCGAAAGAACCGCGGCACGAAATTGATTTCAATGTCGATACACGCCAGATGTTAAGTCGTTCTCCCGTAGTGCCTATCGCGGCGCGGCGCCACCTCTGCTCCCAGGGGGTGCTTGGCGAGGTTGGTTCGCTTGCGCCAGCAGTGCAGCGAATTCGGCGCGCGTCATCTTTAATTTCTCAGGATGAGCGGCAACCCACTTCCCAAGAGCGGCATATTTTTCGGCCGTCCAGCCCCCTTCGAAGGACGCGCCGTTCTTGCCCTGACTATTCAATTCAAAGTTAAAAGAGTCTTGCAGGTTAGTGAATTCGGCCTTATTGATCGCCGCCGCAGCCAGAGTTGCGGGAATAAAGATAACCCCGTCCTGCTTGGCCAGAACCAGATCACCCGGCAACACCACGGCCCGCCCGATGCGAATGGGAACGTTAATCCCAGTTAACTGCATTTGCGCCCATGCGGATGGATCGTAGCCCCGATAGAATCCGTTGAGATTGGCAATTCCGCGGTTTTCCTCCGCATCTCTTATGCCGGCGTCGAAGATGAATCCCGAATGAGTATGGGCAGCGATACCGCTTCCCAGATTGGAACCGATTAAGGTGCCCTCGATGACCTTCCCGTAACCATCGGCTACCATCGTGTCCCCCATCTGAAGTTCATTGATCACCCAACTATTGGTCCCGCTGACTCGTCCTTCCTTTTTACCCTCGGCACTGATGGCGGCTTGCATGTCGGGCCGCCGCGGCATGAATTGCGCTGTGAGAGCGCGCCCGGCAAAGGGCTTGTCGATGTGGAGACCCTGCCAGCCACCCTCGAACTGATTGGTGTAGCCTTGGCCACGTAGATAGTCCCAGGCATCCTCGATCGACACATTCAACGCGCGCTCGAGAAGATTATCTGGCACTTTCGGACGCCCGTCGGAGAAGCGTTCGCCTTTCCAATCCGACGTGTAAAACATCATTTGTTCCTTGGTCTGCCTGACCTGAGCGAAAGCCGGCGATCCCACGGCGGCGCAGCCAATCAAAACAGTCAAAATAATCTTTTTCATATAACTCCTCTTCTTCAATGCTTGATCTCCCGCATCTTAATATTCTTAAACTCAATCGGGAACTTCTGATATTGCAGCAGTATGCGGCCTTCGGAAAACTGCGAGTCGTGAATGTCCAGTGTTTTGGTTCCGTTCAGGACTACCACCAAATGATCGCCGTCGGCCGTAATCTCGTAGTGATTCCATTGGTCTGGAATGAACTTGTACTCTCTGGCGGTCTTGCCTGCTCCTACGATAGAGCCGGTGTTATAACCCGCCGGCTGCGCCTTCCAGATCTGCACTTCGTAGCCCTGAATGCCTGCGGGAGAACGGATAAACACGCCGCTGTTGGTGTCTTCGCCGGTCCTGAAATCAATTCTCAGTACCAGATCCTTGTACCTTTGCGTGGACGCCAGGTAACCGGCTGTATCCCCACACGGTGACAGTGTCCCACGAATGATCTCCCAGTGAGAAGCGCCCTCCGCGACAGCAGTTTGCCCCAGAGGAGTAGAACATGGCCGTGGACTCGAGCCCTGAGCAGGCGCGGCACCGGGCGGTGGGGGGCCTTTCTTCTGCTTCGGAGTGCCGCCTTGCGCGGCGGGCGGTGGTGGAACACTCGAATCCCACCCACTCAGGGTCTTGCCATCGAACAGGAGCACCCAACCTCCCGCTTTCTCCTCGGAGGTCAGAACATTGTCCGCACCAGACAGCCCACCTGTCGCGATCAGCGCCATGACCACAGCTCAACCCAACCGAACTCGCGCTCTTCTTCATCTCTACCTCACCACGGCATCTGCCGCTTGGTAAATTTACGACCGATTTCGGTGGTTTCCTTGCTGGCCGGCCCAACCATAACACCCTCCTTGATCATGGCGACCACATTAGCAGTCGTCATCGTATTCAGGAACGCAACATGGTTCATTTTGCAGGCTGCGAGCACTCTCCCTCTCGCAGCTACCATCCTGGGATCACTGGTCGAATCCGGCCCGGACGGCACGCCAAGCGACATGGCCATATCTCCCGGCCCCCACTCGGCCATGCCGATGCCCGGAACCTTCAGATTCTGGTCCACGTTCTCGAGGGCATACTTATCTTCTTCCTTGACGCCCAACAGAATTTCCCCGTTAGGGTTGAGCGGCCACGTATCGGCTTTTTCCTCGTACTCTTTAACCGAGACTCCCCAGATCTGCGCCGCCGTTGGAGATCCGTGCACGCCACGATGTCCTTCGCCGAGCAGCGGGCCGATCCCTTCTTTGTGCATGGGGAAACGGACAGCTTCTACGAACGCTTTGATGGCGCCCGGATTGTCCGCGTGCGTCAGCATGATTCCCTGAACGCCGGCGGCCAGCACCTGCTGGAACATCCACGAATTCGCGCGAACGGTGGTTTCATCGAGCCCGTTAACCGGCACATTGACGACAACTGTCGGCAGGCGATGGCCACTCTTGGTTGGGCCGCCCGCTACCAGCCCCTTCATGTAGGCAGTCAATCCAACGATGTCATAGGCTGTGTGCTCCATGTCGTAGCTGATGTAATCGGCGTAGGTCTGCGCATCCTTTTTGCCCTGTTCAAAGGCGGCGTTGACGTCCCCCGTCCCAGCAGGCGAGCCCGTGTGCGAGCCCGTATAATAAATCGGCTGGCCATCGGCCAACAACTCAATACATCGATTGAGACGCTTGGCTTTGTAAGCAGGGTTGCCGTTTTGGGCCATCATCGCAACGACGCCGAATACCAAGGCCAGCGGCAAGCCTAACAAACAAGTTTGCTTCAAAATATTCTTCATAATTATCCTTTGGTGAAATCTCGCGCAAGGCTTTCCCGCGCTGCTTCAGAAACTATACTTCAACGCAAGCTGCAATTGGCGCATGGTCTTGGCGCTGGTCACGATTCCGAACGTGGCCGGGGACCGCGGATCGTTAGGCGGCGTATTCCAGTTGGCATGGTTGAGCGCATTGAAGGCCTCAAACCGGAAGGCCAGCATATGGCTCTCTCTGATTTTGATGTTCCTCGAAAGCGATGCATTGAAAGTCTCGCTTCCCGGGCTGCTCAGCACGTCCCTTCCCTCGTTGCCCGGTAGATATGACAGGGTCGGACTCGTGAAATTGAACGCGGCCGCATTGAAATAGTTATTCGCCGAGCGGTTCGCTGGGATCGGACTAATGCCCGTGACATTAGGGAAATCCGCCAGGTTACCGATGTTAGTTGTGTCGCCAAGGGTTGAACCCTGTATCGGCGTACCATCAGCCAGCGTGAGTATACCGCCGAGCTGCCAGCCGCCGACGATTGCGCCGGCGACGCCATGCGTGAGAAAACTCCCGCCCCGCCCGAACGGCAGGTAATACACGTAGGAAGCCACAAACCGGTGGGGCATATTGAACTGCGAAGGCCCGCGCATGGTGTTCAGCGTGTAGCTGTTATTCGGCCACAAAGTATCGCCGCCATTGGTCCGCGTGGCGCTGCCCTCGTCGATGGCCTTCGACCAGGTGAACGCAACCGTGTAGGCTAGCCCCTTGGCCAATCTCTGCGTAAGCTTGCCATTGAGTGCGTTGTAGTTGGAGTTGACCACGCCCGCCACCTCCTGAATATTGCCGTATAGCGGCCAGGGCCGACGCGACGCCGTACTGCTGTGGTCGTTCGGTCCGCTTGGAAGGATGGCTTGGTTAACAACCTGGAAACGGTCCAGATGGTGTCCTTCATTCCCAAGATATCCGGCCTCCAGCACAAGATTGCGCGTAAGTTCGCGCTGCACGTTCAACAGATACTGCTCGACGTACGGTGTCCGGTTGTTCTGGTCAGTGGCCTGGATCTGCGGCGCCGCAACGCACACCCCGCTCCACCCCGGGCATAAGGGACTGCCCGTCTCAGTGATCCATGGAGCGGAGAGATACGTCGTTCGCTGGTTGGACGGGATCACGTATCCGTCTTTGCCGCCCAAGTTACGGGCCATATCGAAAACGATGTTACTGATATCCTGCACATAGAAAATTCCGTAACCGGCCCGAATGCTCCAGTGTTCCGCCGGGTTGTAGGCAAGACCAATGCGCGGCCCCCAATTGCGATCGCTGGGATTGATCAGGCCTTGGCCCATGTACTGGTTACCGACCTGCGTCATTTGCCCTTGCGCATACTGGAATTTGACACTGTTGTAAAAGTTGCCGCTTCCCGGTCTGGTGTAAATCGGTGGCGGCGCATTGGGAACCAGATAGGCCCCCGCGGGCCCCACACCCAAACTCGTTACCTGGGCATTGATCATGGCATTGTATTTGTCCGTCCACGGGCGCTGGTTTTCGTAGCGTAAGCCAAGGTTTAGCGTCAGCCTGCGGCTCACTTTCCAATCGTCCTGCACGAAAGCGGCATAGTAAGTGGTGCGCATCATAGCGTTACCTTCGGAAAGTACGCGGTAGGCTTGACTGGGTAAACCCACCATGAAATCGGCAAAGACGAAACCGCTCGATGCGCAGTTGGCCGGATTGCAGGTGGACTGTCCGTCGAAATCGAATTCGCCATCATCCTTCTGATTGCCCCACTGGTTGTAGCGCAGGCGCCGAATCTCGCCGCCCATTTTAATGGAATGGCTGCCTTTAATCATCGAAACACTTTCGACGCCCTGAAAAGTATCGTTCCGGGTGATCCAAGGAGTGATCCCGCCGTAGCTGGTGACGCCTTCACCGAGACCAACCGCTGGAATACCATAGGCCAACGGACTGGAAGCCGACAGGCCGGCGATCCCCAGAGTGGCCTGTACGTTGGTATTATTGGCGTAAAAACCGGCCAAATCGTTGTTAAACTGGCTCCAGGCAAAACGCGCCTCGTTCACCGTGGAGGGGCTGAGTATCAGCGTATTGGCCAGCACGCCCTGGCGAACGATAGTCGTGGTGATGGTGTCACCGCCGACGAAATTCCCCGCGTTGTCTTGTACATCATTACCCCAGCTGAAGCGGCCGAACCAGGTCGACCTGGAGTTCTGGACCCAGTCGATTCGCTGATTAAACTGATTGGAATCGGTGGGCGAAAGGGCGTTACGAATATAATTGCGGGAGTTCAGGCTTGTGCCAGGTACAGTCGTGCTCGGATAATACTTGAGCAGTGCGAGCGCTTGGGGGCTAATGTCCGAAGCAGGAATTATGTTACCCGGATAGGGATTAGCGGTGCCCACGCCGGCAGCGTTATAGGTCCGCGTCTGGGGATCGTAAATCGTTTGGCTGATTTGCGAGAAGTTGCCGGCACGCATCAGGTCGGTAGCCACGGGAACCACCACCTGGCTGGTCGTCCGATCATGGAGCGCTTCGAAATTCGAAGTAAAGAAGAGCTTGTTCCTGGCGTCGAACAGCTTGGGGATAGACACCGGCCCGGACAACGTGAATCCGTAATTATTTCGCCGAAACGGATTCTTCGCGCCCACCTGCTCCCATTGTTTGGCGTCAAAGTCGGCATTACGTAGAAACTCGAAAGCCACCAGGTGATAGGCGTTCGTCCCAGGCAAGGTGTTGACATTAATCTGCGAGGCTCCCCGCCCGAACTCGGCGGAGTAAACACCGGTCTGCACCTTGAATTCCTGTACATCATCGACTGAGGGGTGGATAATGTAGGAGTTGAAGTTCGGATCGGTGTTTTCCACGCCATCGAGCGTATAGTGGTTGAACTCCAGTCGCTGCCCGGCCACTGAAATCGCTGTGGCCGCGCGGGTGCCGCCCTGCAAACCACTGCCCCCGCCGCCCGCCATCTCGCCCACGGCATTAGAGCTCAACATGACGAGATTCAGATAGTCGCGCCCGTTGAGGGGAAGATTCACAATCTGCGTCGCCTCGATGACGCTGCCGAGCGCAACCGATTCGGTGTTTAGCTGCGGCGCTCCGCCGGTTACCTCCACGACCTGTGTCATCTCACCGAGTTCCAGCCGGAAATCGATTCGCGCCACATCGCCGACCTGCACGTCCACTCCCCTCTGGGTGGTCATCTTGAATCCACTCTTCTCGGCGCTCACCGTATAACTGCCCGGTACCAGAAAAGGAACGGAATAAACGCCCGCGTCGTTACTGCTCGCCCTACGGGCTTGCTGGGTGGCGTTATTCGTCACCATCACCTGGGTACCTGCGATGACCGCACCGCTGGAATCAGTAACTGTACCGGTAATCTCGCCGAACTGCTGCGCGCAGACTCGAAAGGCCGGTAGCGCGATAAGGAGAAACAGTCTGAATTGTGGTGACATCTGGCACTTTTCCTTTTTGCGATTAACGTCATGCATCTCTTGATATGGTGGTCCGGTTCCGCTCAAGAATCAGGATCTTAAATCCGAAAATCTTCGACGGACCAGTATTCTTAAACCTGCGATCTCCAGGTTGGGCTTCAAAAGCATCTTCCGATCAGAATTGAGGCGCGCCGGATTTTCCTACTTTTGAGTGCGTATTTTGGCATCCGCCCTCCAGCGAGAACACGTATATCACATTTCCGTAGAGACGATGATGGATCTGCGCTGAAATAAATATTGGCACATCAGGAAGCTGCCATGGCGATTCCCGAACCTGAGAGCTAGTCACGATGCGGAGTCGTTTCGCAGCCTTCAGCCACGGATGGCGTCCACGACTTCGCTGCTGCTGCGGGCGAGCACCCGGATCTTGAACCCTAATTGGGCCAGCTTCGAAGTCCGGCGCGGCTGTTGATCTGACCACGTCGGATTTCGCCTCATCTTCTCATTCTCATGGACCAATTCGCGATTCATTCGTCAATAGCAAAATGCGAAGATCTGAAACGTAGATGGTGGTTTGACGGATTATCGCGACTAAGCACGCGGCCCCCTCTTCCTACGCAATTCGCATATACTGACCAGAGGCCGGAAGGCCGAAATTATGTTTGGACAGGAAGAGCCACTATGCCCCACACTTTTCTCGGGCGTGCGTTCATAATCGCCGTTCTCTGCGTTGCGCTATCCACGCCCGTCCGGGCAGAAAGTCTGCAAGCGGCCGCCGACCAAATAATCATCGGCATTGTCGTAGTGACTGCCGCGGCGGCGGTACTTGTAACCCTTCTCGTCATTCACCACAAAAACAAAAATAGGGCGATTACGGGCTGCGTTAGCTCCGGGGCAACCGGAATGAGCGTAATAGACGAGAAAGACAAGCGGACTTACTCTCTAGCTGGCGACCCTGTGGGGGTTAAGGCGGGTGATCGAATGACATTGGAGGGCAAACGCAGCAAGGAAGGCGGCAAGACGCTTATCTTCGAGGCACGAAGCGTCACCAAGGACTTTGGCGTCTGTCTGCCGTAGGAGTCGGCGAAAATCTTAAGACGCACGAGAAGACAACATGAAAGGAACGCTCTCGGGAAGCCGCGAGGTGAAAGCTACGACCCGGCGCGCTGCGGAAGCAGTGCGAAGTCTTCCAATGTTGGCCACCCGCGCGTACTCCATTTGCAAGCTCTGGATTCCAAGCGGCGTTTTGGAAAGACTATGTGTTTGTAAGTCTTTGAGGAATTTGGTCGCCTGCCAGGATTTGGAACCCGTGACCTCTTTGCGACCCATGCAAGAAACCGTCCATCGCGGCACTCCGCCTTCACATTTAAACCTGCGTTTGTTACATGAGTGCCTGGCGATTCCAGTGACGACTATGTCCGGATCGCCGAGGTGAAAGCCATCGAACGTCTACATGCAGCGTAGCGCCTTCCGCCCGGCCGGGTTCGTCTGGAAGTACTGGCGAAGGGATATCGGTTTGGATTTGAGGCCAGTTCGGATCACGTATCGATCCATATCTCCTACTCGTGCATCCTCGCCGAGGATACCTCGCGGGAAGGCGTGATCGCGGCGATACGCAAAAGGCATGCCTATGGCGCTACGGACAATATTGTTCTCGACTTCCGCGCTCGGCGCAAGAATATTTACAGGGTGATGAAATAAGATCGCCCGGTCCATATGTCTCTCACTGTGAGTTGGTCCAGCATGACGAAGCCCCGGCCCTCGGCATAGGCAAGAAGCTAACATGTGAATGCCCGATACTTCTTGAGGGTTGCTGGCGCTACGCCGCGATTTTGCCGGTGGGATAGAAACGCTTCCGTCGCGTAAATGAGCGCAGTACTTTGGTTCCCCACGAGACCGGCGTTTACCGAAGGTACGGGTGCCCGGCAACTGGCATCCCAACTTCCAGCCCGCTCCAAGCCTCGGCGACGGCTGAACGAATTGCGCTCTGGCGCAAAATAGTAACGGATCGGCAGGTTATCAGTAAGCGGGGTTAGCGTTCGTCATGCCGCTGCACCCGCCGCGCGGGCGGTCCAGTGAGGCGCGGTTAAACCGTGATGCTTCATATACTGAAGGAGGCTCCCTCGTTGAGGGGACCAATGGATCTTTCTGCTAAGCAATTTCAACGCTTCTTCCTGGGTTCGGGCCTGGAGCAAGACGTTCTGAATTTTTTTCTTGTCCAAATGTGAGCGACGGGGCTGGCGCGGTTTACCGTAATTTGCATAAGCCCTCATCGCTTTCACCAAGTCGTCAATGCCCCCATCGAATAAGTTCCAGCGTGTCGTAATGCCATAACGTTTCATATATTTGACGAGATTCTTCTGTGTCGGAGACCAGCCGAACTCTTTTTGGAGGACATCAAGGCTGTATCGACGCTGCGGGTCGTCCGAATGAGCGCCTCTACCTGCTCGGGTCTTGGCCGCCGCCCGGTTCGCAGGCGCGGGAAGTACATCGTTCTAGCCGACCAACTGTGAATGGAGGGGCGCGACGGAGCCGATGGGAGGATCATACGCGCCTCGACCGAAATCACCGGCTGCTAAGGGTGTAATGCGCTCCATAGTCGTCCTCCCTATCTGATGCTCGGCAGGGGAGGGAGTTTGGTGCATTCGTGCTTTCGAATTGCGCGATCCCATCGGGAATCGCCAAACGGCAGATAACCAGGGCGAGAAATGAAAGGCGAATGTGCACGGAAAGCGCCTGCGGCTTCCATATTCTAAATGCACACGGATTCGCGGGCAATGGAGCGAAAGGCTAATGTGTCCATCCGAATGGCCTATGGCCTGTCAGGCCCCGGACTCGATCCGCCCGCGGGCTTCGCTTGATTCCGCACAAGGGGTCTTCCTTCGATGCGGTGATCGCAGGCTATTGGGCGCGCGTAGGAGCGAGATCACGGGTGGCGCGGTCCAAAGCTGACTGCAAGTGAGTAGCTACTTTATATCGCCGGGCCGGCTGCCTTTGGAGACATCGGAGGATGATGACGCTGAGCGACGCTGGGACGCAACGAGGAAGCGTCTGCACGGCCTGATGCAGAATGGCTCTCATGGTCTCGCTGTGGCTGCGCTCTTTGAAAGGCGGACCGCCTGTAAGCATCTCGTAGAAAATGACACCAAAGCTGAAGATGTCCGAACGAAAATCAGTGTTGGTACCCAGGATATGCTCCGGAGCCATGTAGCCGGGGGGCCCGAGTATCGTTCTCTCCAATGCCTTGGGCGAGTGGAAATCGCGCGGGGTGGCTTGCCTTCCTTCACTAAAGAAGGTCGCCAGTCCGAAGTCCAGTACTTTTACAAGCTTCTCGTGAGTAATGTAAAGATTGGAGGGTTTGAGATCTCGGTGCATCATGCCCACGGAATGGATTTCGGCCAGAGCGCTCGCCAGTTGCCGCGCATAGGTCAGCGAAAGATCGATGCCCAGGCCTTTCTTGGGAAGCATTCTGTCGAGAGTGCGGCCGGGAACATATCCCATCACGAAGAAATCCAGATCGCCATCGTGACCGAAGTCGTGGAGAGCCATGATATTCGGGTGCTCAATCGCGGCGCCACACCGCGCCTCCTTGAGAAACCGGTTTCTGGATTCGGTATCTCCGCGCGGTACGGTATGTAATACCTTGAGCGCCACGAGACGGTCGAGTTGTGTATCTTTCGCGAGATAAACCGCGTGCCTGATCCCCCTACGCTACAGGGCCTTGCAGACGCAGTACCGGTTAATCATCGTGCCAGCCCGCAAAGGTGGCGGCGGGAGCGGATTTTCAGCACGATCGCCCGTGGGCGCAAGACGGTTCACCTTAAGACGAACGGAAATCGTTGCACCACCGGTTTAGATGATGGCCGCTCCAGCTATGGCCGCCCGGAACTCGGGCGCAACAAACGCTCGGTCTGGACGGTTGCTAAGGAGCCCTATGCAGGCGCCCACTTTGCCACCTACCCCACAAAACTGGTGGCTCCATGCATACAAGCTGGCACCAGCGAACGAGGATGCTGTCCCCGCTGTGGCGCTCCGTGGCGGCGAGTTGTCAGAAAAACCTCGGTCCATCCGATCGACTATCGCGGCAAGTGGCGCGCGGCTGTCCAGTTGCAAGGTTGATTCGCCCAAGTCACCGAATGCGTCGAATCCGCAGTCTTGCGGGTAAATGCACCGAACCTTAAGGTCAACCCCGATACCGAACGAGTCTACTGAAAAGCCGGTTGGCATCATCCGAATTCCATCGTGCAGCACGACTACGCGGAGGAACTCTTCCACGGCAGGTTGATGCGCCGCGGTATATTCTGTCGATATGCTCCGTGAGCGTCATCTGCTCCCGCTGATCGCCTGGTTTGCGGCTTCAGCTTCACATGCGCAGCCATTGCCGACAGACCTGTTCCTTCGTGGCTACAGCATTATTCCGTCCCCGCAAAAGGTTACCCTTCGGCCGGGCAGTGTGTCGATCGACTCCGGATGGGCCGTCGAGTCCGGCGATAACATCGCGGCCCGTTGGCTTTTGCGCGATCTCAGCGACTTCCACTCTCTTCAACTTCATCGCGCAACCAACGTGGCACACAATGTCATCCGGCTGGAGGTCCGTGCGTCCAGCGTCGCTGTGAAGGACTCCGAAGTTAGCGATCAGGCCTATCACGTCGCGATTCAGCCGGGCCGTGTTGTGATCACCGGCAACGCGGCCCCTGGCCTGTTCTATGGTGTTCAGACGTTCTTACAGCTTCTACGCCGTTCGCGATCCGGCGTGCTGCAAGCTCCCGAATGCGACATCGACGACTGGCCTCGCCTGAAACTGCGCTTTCTGCACTGGGACACCAAACACCACCAGGACCGGATGGAAACGATTAAACGTGATCTCGACTGGTCCGCACGGTTCAAGGTCAATATGATCGGCTTCGAACTCGAAGACAAGTTCGCCTATCCTTCGAACCCGGTCATCGGAGCGCCTGGCGCATTCACTCCCGCCGAAATGCAGGAGATCGTCGATTATGGCCTGGAGCGCTTCATTCAGGTAGTTCCAGTGGTGCAGGCGCCCGCGCATTTTAGCTACGTCCTGAAGCACCCGCAGTTCGCCCATTTGCGCGCGGATGGCAACAATTATCAGGCGTGCCTCTGCCTGGAAGATACTTACAAGCTGATTTTCCAGATGTACGACGACCTGATCGCGGCCACTAAAGGCGTCGATTATTTCTTTGTCTCTACCGACGAAGTCTACTACGCGGGCATCGGCGCGAACTGCACGGAGCCCTACAATCCGGTAAACCGCAGCTTGAAGTGGACCGAGTTCGCGCAACGCGCCCGCGACCATCTTGCTTCGCGCGGCCGTCGCATGCTCGCGTGGATCGAATACCCGGTGCTTCCCGAACACATTGAACGCATCCCGTCCGATGTTATCGATGGGATCGTAGGGGACGAACGATTCGTAGACACGGAAGTCAAGCGAGGGATGCGGCAGCTCGTCTATGTGTCGATGCAGGGCGCCGAACTGCTCTTTCCAGGCTATCTGCGGGAGTTTGAGCCGGACCCGGGCGCGGGGCGTCTCGAAGACGCTTATCGTACCCTGCTGACCGCGCGCGCGATGCGAATGAATCCGATCGGAGGTTTTGCGGCGGCCTGGGGCGACTCCGGGTTGCACGACGAAACGTTCTGGCTTGGCTGGGCGGCGGGATCGCGCTGGGCCTGGAATCCCGGCACTCCCGGCGTCGAGCAGCACGCGGCCGAGTTCATGAACATCTTCTACGGGCCGGATACCATAGGAATGGTGGAGGTGTACCGCATGATGCAAACGCAGGCGAGCGCATGGCAGCACACCTGGGATCGAGTGACTTCGCGCGTGCGCCCGCCAGGGTACGGAAACTCCTTCGGGAAAGGCATCGGAACCGCCCGTTACGATCTGACACTGGAAGCGCCACCGCTTCCAACGCAGGACCTATCCTTCCAGCCTAAGTTCAACAGTCGCTACCGGGATATTGTCTCGGCTGCCCGAGACCGCTCCCTGGAGAGTGACCAGCTGGTTCATGCGTTAACTGACAATCTGCTGCGCGCCGATCGCAATCGCGAAAACCTGGAAGTGTTCTTCGCGCTCGCGAGATTCATGGGGCATCACTGGAGCTTGCTGTTGAGTTTGGCCGATGCCGAGCGATCGTTGGAGAAGGCATCGGCAGCGGCGGCGAAGAAGCAGCCGGCGCAGGCCGTCGGGTACGCTGTAGCGGCTTACAACATGATTGAGAAGGTCGAATACGACGGCGAGGCACACTTCCGCAACATCGAGAAAGTGTTCGAGAAGAGCTGGTTTCCGGCAGGGCGAACGGTCAACGGCAAGAAGTTCGTTCACGTTCTCGACGATACGAAGGATCATTTCGCGGGCCGCACGCCCGATCTCCGTTACATGCAGGCGCCCGAGACCAGCATCGGTCTGGGGGAATGGCGCGGAAAGCTGCGGGGCCTGATCGAAGAATATGCCAAGGCAAACAACGTTCCGGTTAAGGGACTTGGGACGGCGAGGTTGGAAGAGTGACTGAAAATGCCAGAACACTGCCGCCTGCGGCCACGGCCACGAACTGATGGCCATCGAATGAATACGACATCGGCGACGCTCTCCAATGGGCATTCGCAGGAAATGTCCACAACAGGTGTCCATTGCGAGAATCGACAGCGTTGAAGTCGCCGTTATCGTCGCAGTAAAAAACAAGACCGGTTGTTGTGGAGAGAACGCCGCCCCACGAATTTCCCGCGCCGGTTTGCGGGCGTTCCCAGCGAATCTTGCCTGTTCCGATATCGATGGCCCGCAGTACCTTCCGGCCCGGATCGCCGGGCGGGTCGACGGTGGAACCGTTATAAAACGATTGACCTGCTTTCCACACTCCTTCCGCTTTGCGATAGATGCTGCACTTTTCGAGCGTCTGCAGAAAGAACAAACCGAGTTGCGGATCGAACGATGGCGAATACCAGTTAGTTGCGCCATCCACAGACGGGCAGGCCCTGATGCCCGCGGTGGTAGGGACGGCTGCGGGATTCAACACAGGCCTGCCATCCGCGCCGATTCGCTGTGCCCACGTCAGCTTTTCGACGAACGGCGAGGCGCGCAGAAACTTGCCATCCGTCCGATCGAGGAGATAGAAGAAACCGTTGCGGTTGGCGTGCGCCAGCAGTTTCCTCGGAGAGCCGTCCCAGTTCATATCAAGCAGGATCGGTATCTGCTCCGCATCCCAATCGTGAAGGTCGTGGGGAGTGTATTGGAAATGCCAGACCAGTTCGCCGGTTCCGGGGCGTATGGCAAGCATCGAATCCGAGTACAGATTATCGCCGAGTCGCTCGTCGCCATTGTAATCGGGGCATGGATTGCCAGCGGTCCAGTACACGAGATCGAGCGCCGCATCGTAGACGCCAGTGAGCCATGTCGTCGCGCAGCCGTGTTCGACGGCTTTTCCGTTCCATGTTTCCGATCCCGCTTCGCCCTGGGCCGGAACCGTCCAGAGCCGCCAGACACGATGCCCATTCGAGGCTTGGTAAGCCGCCACAAATCCTCGCACGCCTTCGTCGCCGCCCGAGACTCCTGAAATTACGAGATCTCCGGCCGGCCCCGGCACAACCAGCGGCGCGGATGTCGAGCCGTAGTTTTCGCGCGAGTCCGCCATTTCGGTATCCCAGAGAAGAGTGCCGGTGAAGCGGTTGAGCGCGACCATGTGCGCGTTATCCGTAACGAGAAACAGCCGGTCGCCGGAAACGGCCGCTCCGCGGTTGATGCCACCGGCGGCATCACCTGCCAGGCCCTTCGACCTGGGGCGCTTGTACTGCCAGATCAGGCGTCCCGTTCCGGCATCGAGCGCGTGGACTTCGTTGACATTGGTTGCGTACATCACGCCGCCAACTACCAGCGTCGTGCCTTCAAGGCGCTGCGCGCCGGGAAGCGTGTACATCCACGCCATTCTCAACGTGGAAACATTCGCGGGTCCGATCTCGCGCAGGTCCGTGTGGCGGTTCCCGGATATCCGGCCGTTATAGGTGGACCAATCCGTTCCCGAAGTCGCCTCACGCCAGGTATTGCCCGCGCGGCGCAGTAAGTGGATTCGTCCATCTTCGCCAAGCACTTGCAAATCGTCGAGGCCGCGGTTCCTCAGCACTCCGGGAAAATTCGCGGCAGGCGAAGGCGCGGGTGCCGGTACCCGCGAGGGCATCGACCGAAGATGCGCGATCAGCGCGCTACTCTCGGGCTCGGGAAGTTCGACGCCCGGCATGCCCGCGCCCGGAATTCCATCGTGAATCAGAGCACGAAGGTCTGCGTCCCGCCGGGCGTGAACGCGCGCCGTGATCGACGGGCCACGCTCGCCGCCCTCGCCATCGGCGCCATGGCAGGCTGCGCATCGAGTGCGGAATACGTCGCCTCCGTCTATCGCGGCTCGGCAAGCTACGGCTTCCATTAATAAGAGGCAAACGATTGACATCCTCATGCTTAGTAGATAAGTTATACCAATCATCCCGCTTGTGAGGATTCCGCCAGAAGGATTAAGAGATGGCTGGAGCCTGAGGAGGAGCCGCTGACTGAGGAATACCGCCGGGCCATTGCGGCATCGCGCAAATACTTTCAGAACATCCGGACGGTGGTGTCTCCCTTGAGCAGTTCGCTATCTAATGCAGATTCACGATGGACGAGATCCGCTGAACCCTGCTTCGCTGCATCCGAACATCATCTGTTTTGACGACCATAGCGCTTTGCGTCACCCGATGCTGCGGACCACGCCGCCATCCACCCGCAACGCTGCCCCATTGATGCCGGACGCCAGTGGGCTAACCACAAATGCCACCAGAGCGGCAATCTCCTCCGGCCTTTCGAAACGCTTGAGCAGCGAACTCGGCCGGACGTTCTTGAAAAAATCACGCTCCACCTGCTCCCGGCCTCTGCCACCGGGCGCCATTTGCTCCATGAAGAGGTTCACTCCTTCCGATGCTGTCGGTCCCGGCAAAACGGCGTTCACCGTTACCGCCGTACCCGCGGTGGTCTCCGCCATACCACGCGCAATGGCAAGCTGCGCGGTTTTGGTCATCCCGTAGTGAACCATCTCGCCCGGGATCTGCAGTGCCGACTCGCTCGAAACGAAGACTACGCGTCCTTGATTTCTCGCGATCATTCTCGGCAGATAGTAACGGCTCAGCCGCACCCCACTCATCACATTAACCTCGAACAGGCGAATCCAGTCCTCGTCGGGAATCTGGTCGAACGGTTTGGGCTCAAAAATGCCTAGGTTATTCACCAGAATGTCAAGGTCGGGGAACCTGTCCGTCGCCAACTTGACTCCTTTTGCCGTTCCAAGATCCGCGGCCAACCCTTCTGTTTTACCGCTAAGTTGTTTCAACGCCGTATTCACGCGCTCCTGCGTGCGGCCGTTCACGATAACGGATGCGCCCTCCCCCTCTAACGCCGCGGCGATGGCTAATCCGATGCCGGCCGTCGATCCGGTCACCAGCGCCCGTGCCCCCTTGAGTTTCAGGTCCATATTTTATTAGTATGCTCACATGCACGTCATGGGTGATTTGGTTCATGGTATGTTGTGCTGTTCGCGACTTTTTGCAGATAATGGGAAATTTCCCGAAATAAGTCCCATGGAGGAACTTACTGAAATGAAGACTTGCCGTAGCTGTGCCTTCGCCTCGTTGCCGGCGGCCAAACCGGCGACCCCGCCTACAAGGCAGTGGCTGAATGACAGAGGCGCGATCGGCGCGTTAACGCGCAGCGTTTGTTTTTCCCGGATTGTTTTTGCCGTTTTCATGCTTCTCGCGGGTTCGTCCGCGATGTTTGCCCAGGACCGCGCGGGCGGAGAAGCCAATCTGAAACTTCCGGACCTTTCCCAAGCCACGTTTATGGGTGGCACAAATGGCCGCACTCTGCTGATGGCTGGACTCCTGGTTTCAGCGCTAGGACTCGTTTTCGGCCTGGTCAGTTACACCAGGCTGCGCAATCTTCCCGTCCACGCCTCAATGCTAGAAATCTCCGAGCTGATCTACGAAACCTGCAAGACTTATCTCGCTACGCAGGGCAAATTCCTGATGATTCTCGAACTTTTCATCGGGTGCATCATCGTCGTGTATTTCGGTGTCCTCCAGCATCTTGGCGCAGCGAGCGTCATTATCATTCTGCTATTTAGCATTCTTGGGATTTGTGGCAGTTACGGCGTTGCGTGGTATGGAATTCGAGTCAACACTTTCGCCAATTCGCGGACGGCCTTCGCCAGCCTCGGCGGCAAGCCCTTCCCCTGTTACGCGATCCCTTTGCAGGCCGGAATGAGCATCGGCATGGTTCTGATCAGCGTCGAACTGTTGATGATGCTGTTCATTCTGCTATTTGTGCCAGGCGCTTACGCTGGAAATTGCTTCATTGGATTCGCCATCGGTGAATCGCTCGGGGCCGCTGCCCTCCGCGTCGCCGGCGGCATCTTCACCAAGATCGCCGATATCGGATCGGACCTGATGAAGATCGTGTTCAAGATCAAGGAAGACGATGCCCGCAACCCCGGCGTTATCGCCGACTGCACGGGCGACAATGCGGGCGACTCAGTCGGACCAAGCGCGGACGGTTTCGAAACTTACGGCGTCACCGGTGTCGCGCTCATCGCATTCATCCTGCTGGCAGTCAAGAACGACGGCATCAAGGTCGACTTGCTGGTATGGATCTTCTGCATGCGCATCATGATGATCATCGCCTCCGGCCTCTCTTACTTCATCAATGACGCCATCGCGCGCGCAAGATACGGCAACGTGGCGAAGATGGATTACGAAGCTCCGCTCACCTCGCTGGTATGGCTGACCTCCATCGTTTCCGTGGTCTTTACGTACATCGTGTCCTACCTGCTTATTCCCAACCTCGATGGCGATACGTCGCTTTGGTGGAAGCTTTCCTCGGTGATCACCTGCGGTACTCTTGCCGGCGCGATTATCCCTGAACTCGTCAAGGTTTTCACTTCCGTCAATTCCGCTCACGTGAGGGAAGTCGTCACGTCCGCGCGGGAAGGCGGCGCATCGCTGAATATTCTCTCCGGACTGGTTGCCGGGAACTTCAGCGCCTACTGGCTGGGGAGCGTTATGTTGCTCCTGATGAGCATAGCGTACGGTATCAGCACACTGGGTCTGGCGACTCTTATGATGGCTCCCGCCGTATTCGCTTTCGGGCTGGTGGCATTCGGATTTCTGGGTATGGGCCCCGTCACCATCGCGGTCGATTCCTATGGACCAGTTACCGATAACGCGCAATCGGTCTATGAGCTTTCAATGATCGAAACCATCCCCGGTGTAGGCGCGCAAATCAAGAAGGACTTCGGTTTCACACCGAACTTCGGCGTCGCGAAAGACCTCCTCGAAGAAAACGACGGCGCGGGCAATACCTTCAAGGCGACGGCTAAACCGGTGTTGATTGGTACCGCGGTGGTTGGCGCAACGACCATGATCTTCTCCATCATCGTCGCTCTGACCCATGGTCTCGATAAGGATCTGGTCACCAATCTCTCCATCCTGTATCCGCCGTTCCTGCTCGGTCTCATTATGGGCGGCGCGGTGATCTACTGGTTCACCGGCGCGTCCATCCAGGCCGTTACTACCGGCGCTTATCGCGCGGTCGAGTTCATCAAGGCCAACATTCATCTCGAAGGCGCCGAGAAGGCTTCGGTTGCCGACAGTAAGAAGGTCGTCGAGATCTGCACTCAGTATGCGCAGAAGGGGATGTTCAACATCTTCCTTGTGGTCTTCTTCTCCACTCTGGGGTTCGCGTTCGTTGAGCCGTACTTCTTTATCGGCTATCTGATTTCCATCGCGCTGTTCGGCCTCTACCAGGCCATTTTCATGGCTAATGCAGGCGGCGCGTGGGACAACGCCAAGAAGATCGTGGAGACGGAACTGAAACAGAAGGGCACCGCGCTACATGACGCGTGCGTGGTCGGCGACACGGTGGGCGACCCCTTCAAGGACACTTCCTCGGTGGCCATGAACCCGATCATCAAGTTCACTACACTCTTCGGCCTGCTCGCGGTAGAACTCGCCGTTTCGCTCACAGCCGATCAGGGCGCTATCTTTACCAATATTCTGGCTGGCGTCTTCCTGTTGATCTCCGTATTCTTTGTGCATCGCTCATTCTACGGGATGCGCATCGAGTCCTCACCCGCGGAAGTTCAGTCGGAGGTGCTGACCTCAGCGTCAATGAAATAACCCGGACTGTGCGCCGGCGCAGGTATTCTCCATTCCCAGCCGGGCGGCTCTAAAACGTTCTCTGACGGCCAGATCCAATTAGAATAGGGCTTGTGGGTGTCTCGTTTATCAGCCCGTGGATCTGGGCCGTGTTGCTCCTCGGCGCTTCCGCGTCCCATTTGGCCGCCGAGAGCAGCCAGCTCGATCCGGAGTTTTCCAAGGTTCCGTTCAGCGAATGGCTCGCGGGCGGATCGCAAACGCCCCTGCGATGGTCGGAACGGGCGCTGCCTGTAGTGCTGTCGGTTCATCAGCGGTTATTGGCTCGGCTCCAGGTCCAGCTCGATGGCGCGGAAGCGGCCAAACGCCGTGGCGAAGGTTCGCTGGTCTTCTACTTTCAACTTACGGACTCGAAAGGCCACGTCTTCCAGGACCACACAACGTACGACCTGGAGAAGGTCGAAGCAGGGCTGAAATCGCAGGACCTGATCTGCACCGAGTCGGCATTCGTGCTGCCGGGGGACTATGTGATCGCGCTCGCCATTTACGATACAGCAACAAAGGAGCATAGCGTCAAGAAGGACAAGCTGCACATCTTGCCGCTAAAGGGCGATCCATTGCCGGACTTATGGCGCGATCTTCCCACCGTGGAGTTTCTCGAAGCTTCCGAACAACCGGACCGCTGGTTTGCGCCGAAGCTTCACGGAAAATTGAACCTGCCTGTGACGGCGCGCCGTCCCGTTCAGGTCGATGTAATGATGAATCTGACGCCGTCGCAAGTGAGTTCGCGCGGATACGGAATTCAGGACCGGAACTTTAGCTTTTTGTTTCCGGCGCTCAAAGCGATTGCGCAGATGCGCGGCTCCGATATCGCGTTGAATGTTTCGCTGCTGGATCTGGCGCGGCAGCGCGTCACCTTCCATCAGGACGATGCCGGCGATCTGGATTGGCAAGGGATCAAGAGTTCGTTATCGGATGCGAATTCGGGCAGCATCGACGTAAAATCGCTGGCGGATCGTCAGCACAACGCATCATTCTTCGTCTCGGAACTGCGGCGGACCATCGAATCCGGTAAACCTGGACTGGTGCATGCGATTATCATCCTGAGTGGTCCCATGGTCTTCGATACGGACCAGGATCTTCGCGGTATGCCCTATCGGCCTCCGGCGGATTGCCGCGTCTTCTACGTCCGTTACCAGAACCCGCCTGCGCAGGTTGCGGCAGCGGGCCCGGGAATGAGAGGCCGGCGTGGATTGGGCGGGTACCCAGGACCGGGCAGATCGAGATTCCCGGTCGAAGAGGTGGCGTCCTGAAGCCGAGATGGATCAGCTCGCTTCCATGCTGGGTCCATTCGCCCCGCAACTGTTCGATGTGATTACGGCCGAGCAGTTTCGCCGGGTTCTCGCGGCCATCGTTAAAGAGATTGCGGATCTCTGAACCTCGAGCCGGAGATTGAGCGAGGCCATACACTTCGCGGAGTCGCGCGCTCGTAGCTGGCCCCGTTCTTGCAATACACTGAACCCGAAGGAGCTTAAGGAGCTTTATGGCTACATTTTTACCTCGGCTGACCGCAGCCGTTTTCATAACTCTGGGCTGTACAACTTTTTCCGCGACAGCCCAGTCGACGGACGCTGGGACCAAGGCGGACAACACCAAAGTAAACAAGGCTGATCGGGCCCAAGGCGCCGTGACGGCCGACCAGGGCAAGAATGATAAGTCCGACGTGAAACTTGCCGCCAGCGTACGGAAAGCGATTCGCAGTGACAAATCCCTTTCTACTTACGCTCATAACGTCAAGGTGATCGCGCAAAACGGGCAAGTGACTCTGAAGGGACCGGTTCGCTCCGATGAGGAGAAGCAGGCGGTCCTATCCCAAGCGAAGACCGCGGCAGGGGGTAGCAATGTCACCGACGAGTTGACAGTTGCTCCTCCTAAACACGCAAAGGCTAAGCCAACCACATAGAAGCAATGGTGCGCGTCCGCTCAGCCTCACGGCCGCGCACCGTGGACGAACCAAGGAAACCTAAATTCAAAAGGAAAGGTGAATTTTATGGCAAAGAATAAGTCTGTTTTCGGTATATACTCGACGCGGGCGGGCGCGGAAGAGGCAGTAGACGCCCTGCGCGTCGCGGGTTTCCGCAACACCGATATTTCGGCGTTGTTCCCGGAAAATCAGGGAACCAAAGATTTCGCTCACGAGAAGAACACCAAGGCCCCGGAAGGCACAGCCACTGGCGCGACGTCTGGCGCTGTTGTCGGCGGTGTGCTCGGCTGGCTTGCGGGAATCGGAGCATTGGCGATACCGGGTGTGGGTCCCTTTATCGCGGCCGGCCCTATCATCGGAATGCTAGCTGGAGCGGGAGCTGTCGGTGTGGCCGGTGGCATTATCGGAGCGCTAGTCGGCATGGGAATCCCCGAGTACGAAGCCAAGCGCTACGAAGGACGCATTAAAGAAGGGGGTATCCTGCTCTCGGTCCACTGCGATAGTTCGGACTGGGTCAAGCGTGCAGAAGATATCCTGAAGCGAACCGGCGCGGAAGATATATCTTCGGCTTCGGAAGCAGGCGCCGACTTCGCGAAATCGGATGTGCCTGTGGCGCGCACACGTACGGCGGATCAAACCGACCTTTCGGACACGGCGGATCTGGATTATCCGGCCGATGTTCCAAAGACTCGCACAACCGGCGGCACACGTTACGACTAGTAAAAAATAGAAGAGTAGATAGGAGCAGGCGGGCTGCTAATCAAGACTTTGGTTTTGATGACGGCATCGCCTGCTCCACCAGGTTTTCTTTGTATTTAGGCTTGCGTTGCGATTTCGGTACAATTACTCGCTCCGCCTTCACAGTTCCGACGCGTTCGCGAGCTATCGCTCTCACCTCTTTGGGCATGTCGAACTTCTTCTTCCGGGGCATGAGATCTAGCTAGCGACTAGCGCCTCCGCTACTCTCGATGCCAATTGGTCGAAGGTGAGCACTTCATACAAACTCGAATCTCCCATAATTCGATTCACTAACGCGGCATGCATGGCGTGACCCGCGCGTTCGGCTATTACATGGCCGAGCAACGGACGGCCGATCAGCGCAAGATCGCCAATCAGATCGAGCGCCTTATGGCGGCAGCACTCGTCGGCGAAGCGAAGACCTCCGGGATTCAGGACGCCGTCTGGTGTGAAGCAGATGGCGTTATCCAGGCTGGCGCCGCGAATGAGACCCATGTTGCGCATCTGATCCAAATCGCGTTCGAATCCGAACGTTCTCGCTGGAGCGATTTGCGAAGCGTAGCGCTCCGGAGTAACTTCGATTTCGAGCGCCTGCTTTCCGACCATCGGGTGTGGGAAATCGATATCACACGTCAAACGAAAGTTCTCGGCCGGGAGGATGGTAATGCGTTTCCCATGATCCTCAATCGAAATGGGGCGGGTAATCCTGAGATAGCGGCGCTGACGCCGCAACTGGCGGATACCCGCGGCGCGGATTAACTCAACGAAGGGCTGGCCACTACCGTCGAGTATCGGAACTTCGAGGTTGTCGATCTCGATAAAAGCGTTGTCGATTCCCAGACTGTAAAACGTGCTCAGCAGATGCTCGGTGGTCGAGATCAGCACGCCTTGACGCATCAGACTGGTGGCGTAGCTGACTCGGGCCACATGATGCCAGCTTGCGGCAATAGGAAAGCGATCAAGATCCGTCCGGATGAATACGAGACCCGTTGAGGGCGGGGCCGGCGTGACCCGGATATTGACCGGAACTCCGCTGTGCAAGCCAACTCCAGACGTCGCAATCGGGCGGTGTAGGGTGGTCTCGAATCGCATGAGAACTTAGAGTATGGCAAATGAATGCCCGATTCTCAAGCGCATTGTTTTCAAAGCAATAGAGTCAACTAGGTGTGGTCAATCCGACACACAAAGAGAATGATTGTGTGTCAGATTGGCGACTTTACAGAGGCTCGTAGCAGGGCCGAGCTGGATTGCACTCGTAGTCGTCAGCCAGTTTGCTGTCCGGACCGAGGCAATTATACGTATGTTGGCACCAGAAGGCCCTATCGTTGCCGTGTGGGACCGTGGGGTCCCACTCGGCTTCGATAAACAAACCTTTCCAGCGAAGGTTGCGGCAGCGTTCCACCCCAACCCTGGTTAAACCGGCGCGTTCGCCGCGATCGGGATTCATCAGGCGTGCGCTCCCGCGCCTCCGATTGAGAGCAGGGCGCGCTTAACCGCGACCTGAGCCAGTTTCACCTTATAGCCGTTATCGCTGAGCGGAGTCGCTCCGGCAGTTGCCTGCTTGCCAGCTGCGTCGGCAACGGCATCGCTGAGGGTTTTACCGGCCAACGCCTGTCCCGCGCTTTCTGCGAGCCACGGCGTAGGCGCCACATGCCCCAAGACGACCCGCGCCGATTGGATGGTGTTGCCGCTCATCTTCAGCGATACGGAAGCTGCAGCAAGCGGCCAATCGAGCGCTTCCTTCTGACGCACTTCGTACGTCGCGTTGGCGTCGCCGATCGGCACATGGATCTCGGCCACAATTTCGTTGGGCAGCAGAGCGATTTCGCGCGCGCCGTCCGCCGTAGGCGTGACGAAGAACTTCTCCGCCGGTACATCACGCGACCCAGTAGCTGAAACCAGGCGAATGTTGGCGTTCAATGCGACCAGCGCCGGTCCAAAGCTTGACGCGCTGACGAACTGCGCGGGACCACGATTTCCCAGAATGGCGTGATACTGATTCTCACCATCAGGCACGAGCGATTTCCCGTCCGGACCTTTGGCAAATAGTCCGTAGCCCTGACGGAAATACCAGCATCGTGGACGCTGGCAGATGTCGCCGCCCACCGTGCCCATATTACGGATCTGCGGGCTAGCGACCCCCAACGCGGCGGCATGCAGCGAGGGAAGGCTCTTGGCGATCAGAGGATTCTCGGCGATCTCGTCGAGCGTAACCGCTGCTCCGATGCGGACCGAGTTCTTGCCCCCTGTGATTCCATGGAGATCCTTGATGGACTTCACGTTCACCACCAGGCGTGGCGCGACCAGATACTCCTTCATCATGCTGATGAGGTCGGTCCCGCCGGCAAGAACTTCCACTTCTCCCCACTTGTTGGAGAGCATGCCAACCGCATCTTTCAGGTTGGCCGGACTGGCGTATGCAAAATTCTCCATTACGCGTTCCTCCTTTCAAGGGCGGCAAGCACCCGGCTGGGAGTCACCGGTACGCGCGGTACGCGGACTCCGATTGCATTCGCAACGGCATTACCGATGGCAGCGATAACGCCCACTGCACAGGGCTCACCAAGACCGATAACGCCGCGTGAATCGTTCTCAGGACGAATGTCCATGTGGGAGACAATCTCACCGATATCGCCGATTCCCGCGAGTTTGTAGAACTCCATATCAGCGTTCAGCATCCGGCCGGTCTTGTTGTCCATGATGCGCTCTTCCATAAGCGCGCCGCAGATGCCCATGATAATCGCGCCGTTCACCTGGCTATCGGCCAACTTCGGATTGATGACGAGGCCGACATCGTGGACGGCAACAAACTTCACCATCTTGACGATGCCCGTCTCGGTATCGACGGAGACTTCGGCCATCTGAACGCCGGCGACACCGCCCGTGGTGAGACCGTCGGGCTTCTTCTGATCGTGGTTGCCCATCTCGACGATGTTGTTTACGCCGAGTTTGGAACAGGCCTGCTGCCACGTCATGCTCTTCGATGCGTTGCCCTTTACCTGAATGCGCTGATCCACCGCGACCAGTTGATCGGCGGGAACATTTAAGACCGGTGCCACCGCCTCGAACAGCTTTTCGAGCGCGTTCACCGTGGATTTGCGAGTGGATGACGAAACACCACCGACCGTTGTAGAACCGCCCGACCCGCCCGAACTCGGTAACGAATTGCTGCCGATTTTCAGAGTGATCCGCTCCATGGGAAGGCCGAGGGTTTCAGCAGCGACTTGCGTGATGATGGTGCGGGTGCCGGTGCCGAGGTCCTGCGAACCCAGTTCGACCACTACACTGCCATTGGGGAAGATGGTGGTGCGGCAGTTACTGGTGTGCCCAGCGCCGCCCCACGTTGCCATTGAAACGCCCAGCCCTTTGACTACAGGTCCTGGCCCGGAATCGCCACGCGGGTGCCACTTCTTCTTCCAGTCCATCAATTCGGAAGCTTTGGTGAGCTGATAATCGTAGGTGGCCGCGCGGGCGGCGGCAGTGAGCCCGAGATTCTTGCGATAGAGATCGACAGGGTCCATCTTCAGCTTCGCCGCGAGATCTTCGAGCGCGCTGTAAGTGAGATAGGCTGCCTGCGGGTGATTCGGCGCGCGCCATGCCCGCAAGGGTCCGGCATTTACTGCGACTGCGCTGTGATTCAGGCGAGAGTTGGGGATTTCTGTGAAGACGTACGGAATAGGGGGCATTCCGCCGCCGCCGATGCCGCCCGTTGACCAGGACTCCGACTGCCAGGCGACCAGCGATCCATCCTTCTTAGCCGCAACTTTAATGTTGGCAAAACCCGAAGGACGATTGCCTGCGATCATTAACTCAACGTTTCGATCGAGGAACAGCTTCACGGGGCGTCCGCCGCTGCTCTTCGAGAGATTTGCGCAGACAATGCCCCAGCGATCGGCCGAAAACTTGCTGCCGAAGCCGCCGCCAATGTACTGCATTTCAACCTTGATTTTGTCGGGAGCGAATTTCAGCCCGGTACCGATATCGCCGCCGATTCCCGAGACGTTCTGGGTGGAGGGCCAGTAGTTCATGGAATTACCATCCCACTGGATCACCTGTCCATGCGGCTCAAGGCAGCAGTGGGTAATAACGGGAATGGCGTAATGGCCTTCGGATACGACGACATCCGGACCCTGGAACGCCTGATCCGGATCGCCCTGAACTTTCTCACCGGCCGCTTTGGCGCGCTTGCCGGCAGCTTTCAGATCGGACTCGTTGACCAGGTGATCCATCAACTCCCAGTCGACTTTGACCTTGCGAACGGCATCGCGGGCGATTTCCTCGCGCTCGGCGGCGACAGCCACGATTTCGGCGCCGGCCCATTGGATCTCGTCGCCGGCCTTAGCCACCTCATAGACCGCGGTGACGCCAGGCGTGGACTTCGCGGCACTCGAATCTATACTCTTGATCCGGCCATGAGCCACGGGAGAGCCCATCAAAACGGCAAAGAGAAGATCCTTCGTCCAATAATCCGACGAGTATTTTGCTTTGCCTGTGGACTTCTGAGGCCCATCCAGGCGAGTCAGCGATTTGCCTATGATACGCCGCTCTTGCATCGGAGGATAGTTATAATTCGGCTCAGACATGGCTGCCTCCCTTCATGTTCTTTGCGGCTTCGAGTACGGCCAACCGGACACCCACGTAGGTGCCGCAGCGGCAGAGATTTCCACCGAGTCCCTTTTCAACCTCTTCTATGGACGACGGGTTTGGATGCCGGTCCAGGAAGTTTTTGGCGGCAACCACGAAACCAGGGGTGCAGTATCCGCACTGCTGGGCGTCGTTGTTCACGAAGGCCGCGGATACCGGGTGCATCTTGGTATCGGAGGTGAAGCCTTCGATGGTCTCGATGTTCTTGCCTTGAGCATCGATAGCCAGGGTGGTACAACTGTAGACCGCTTTACCGTCGATGATCGAGGTGCAGGCCCCACAGGTTCCGCGATCGCAAACGCGCTTTACGCCGGTCAGACCGATGTTGTTTCGCATTGCGTCAAGTAAAGTGGTTCTGGGTTCGACGGTCAGAGGGACCGCCTTGCCGTTGATTTTGAGAGTTATCGGAACGGCTGCTGGTCCAACTGCAGTGCCGGATGCTTTTGCGGCTTCCGCCGGCTTTTCGAGGACGCCGGTGGAGAGGGCCCCACCAGCCAGTCCAGCGCCTTTGATAAATCCACGCCGGGAAAAAGCGTTCTTGGTTTTCTTGGCGGGAAGAGAATCAGGAGGTTTGGTCACAAGACACCTGCCTTTCGTGTGTTAGATAACGGCACAATGCACGCGATCTTAATCTTAATCGAACTCACTATACCACGCCTCGCTCGGGATAGACAGGCCGAACATGCCGGAGTGTTCAGACATCCGCGATGAAGAGCGCGCCAAATACCTCATGCATGATAGTAGCGCTTCCAGGCATAAATCCTGTCGCGGCATCCCATTTCCGTTTATGCGCGGCTGCATTACAATAGAGCTTCTATGGCTAGCTTTCGTATTTACCGGATGCGTCCCCATGTCAAACTGAATTTTCGTTGGGCGCCTCACGTGGCCGGAATGGCAACGGTGAAGCAGCGGGACTATCTTCCAGGGGCGGAATTTCTAGCGGCTAACGAATATGCTCTCTGGGCCGAGCTAAAGGGCTCCGAGCAGGCGCTTGAGGTGGGCGATCTCGTAGAATCCGCCGGTGTACTGAAGATATGCAAGTTTGTGGGCTTTGAATCCGCCAGGTGGGCGGAAACTGATCTGCCCGCGTCTGCGTCGCTCGCACAGTCAGGTGTCACAGAGTCTGGCGTGAATCAGGCGAATTGAAGAGCTGCATGGCGATTGAATCGGATCGGAAGAGGAGAACATGGGCGCGCGCTTAGGTGACATTATCGACGATTATTGCGTGAAGTGTAAGCGCATCATGAACCACTCAGTGGTGTCATGCTTGAACGACGAACCGGCAAAGGTACGTTGCCGTACCTGCCATGGCGACCACGATTACCGGCATGAGATCGCTCCGCCGACCAAGGCGGATCTGCGCAAAGCGCAGCTTTATAAAGAAGTGCTGGACGGGATGAGCCTGCCGCCCGAGGTCCCCTCGTCAGATGGGGCGTCCGCTGCCGTGAAAACATCGCTCGAAGAAGTCGCCGCACCGACCAAAGCCGCAGCGGCTGTGGAACCGGTTAAGGTCAAGCGGGCCAAAGCCCGGAAATAGGCGGTCCGTTAACACTTCATCGATTCTTCACATCATTGTTTACACGATCAAGTTGCTTATGGCGCGCCAAACCAATCATCTACCGGGCGTTTTGAAACTCACCGATTCTGCTGCAGACAAAAGTTTCAGTATTTGTTACCGGCTGCTTCGACCAGAACCTCCAGCGTCGACCGGGCAGTCTCATCCCAATTAAACTCCATTGCGCGGCGGGGTCCCGTTTCCCGCAGCAAGCTTCGTAAGGCATCATCTTCCGTTATTCGTACCAGCGCCGATCTCATTTCATCGGTACTCTGCGGATCGAACAGAAGAGCGGCATCTCCTGCCAGCGTGTGAAGAGGTTCGATATTGGAGCATGCTACCGGCAAGCCCGCGGCCATTCCTTCGAGTAGCGGCATGCCGAAACCCTCGAACGTGGTCGGGTAGACGAAACTATCGGCGCCGGCAAACAGGCCGTAAAGTTCCTGACGCGGAATCCAGCCTGTACACCTGACCCTTGCAGTCAGGCTCAGCTCAATGATCATTTGGTCGATCCGCTTGGAATCGAAGCCGCGCAATCCGGCGATCACCAGGTTGATATCCGGTCTGCTGCTCGCAAAATGCTCGTATGCCAGCAGCAGGCGCCGAATATTTTTATGGGGGTGCAATGTCGAAACTGTCAGAATATATCGCGGCCCGTTGTTCCTGCGGGATCGCTCCCGGATGCCGAAGAATTCCGGATCCACGCCGTGATGAACCACGTGAACGCGCGAAGCGTCGCGATTATAGTGCGCAAGGAAATCCTGCCGCGTCGCTTCCGACACCGCGATGATTCTCGTACTGCGCCGCGCGGAGGCAAATAGAAACGCTCGCCAAAATGGTAGATCGAACCAGCGAAAGTACTCCGGGTGGCGCTTATGCTGCAAATCGTGGAACACCGTCACCGATGGGCACGAGGCGAGCACGGGCGCGGTGAATCCGGGATTCAAGAGAACATCGATTTCGTGCAGCCGAAGTTTGCCGGGCAATCCCAATTGCTCCCAACTCAGACGCCACGGACGGTTCCTGGCGCGAACGCCGGTATGGACTACCTGAAATCGTTGGGAAGGCGGTGTCAGGTCCGCATCGGTCTCCGAGTTCACGAAAACGATAAAGCGATGCGGAGTCTTCAGACGATCGATGGCCCCCAACAAGGCCCGCAGATAGATCTCGGTACCGCCGACTCTGCCGGGAATCATGTACAGCGCGTTGACGCCAATCAACAGCGAACGCATTACTGCGCACCGGGGATTCTCAACATCGAGAGACCCTTGGCGGCGGACACGTTTCGTGGATCAAGGGATAAGGCTTTTTCAAAGGCCTCGCCGGCCGCGTCATTCCGGTAAAGCGCCAGAAGTATATCGCCCCGCTCGATGTAAATGGGCACATAGGACGGGTCGGCTTTCTCCGCGTTCTGAAGCAACTGCAAAGCCTCGTCGATCTGCCCGCCTTTAGCCAGAAACATCGCCTGCTGTGAATAGGTGATCGCGTTCGGCGTCATCTCGATCGCCTTCCGCCCCTTCTCGATAGCATCTTTCAGCCGGCCGGAATCATCGAGAGCGAGAGCCCAGTTGGCGTAATACATGCCGTCTTTCTCGTATTCGGGACTTCGTGCCTGCTCGTACTGCTGAACCGCCTCGGCATAACGATGCGCGCGGTACTCAGCCGTCGCCAGGCCAAAGTGCGCGCGCGCCTGCTCTGGCGACTTTTCCACCGTATCCGACCAAAGCGCCAAGGAATTGTTCCAGACGTGGCTGCGATTCCAGGTCAATCCACCGGCAAGCAGTACAACGGCGGCGAGGGCTCCCGCGAGTTGCCGTTCGTTTGCCCGCGTGCGGACCAGAATCTGTGCCGCAATCAGAAGCAGCCCGATCAGCGGAAGATATAAGCGCCGTTCGGCGGCGAGATCCTTGATGGGAATGATCGAAGAGGTAGGGAGAAAGAAAATCATGGCTACGAAAAAACCGTAGCTCGCGATCGGGTATCGCTTACGCCAGACGATTGCGGCAGCAGTTGCCGCGGCCAATGCAGCCATGCCGAATATCGCGCCGTGCTCGAATGGTGTATGGGAAAGCTGGATCGCGTAATCGGCGCTCTGCCCAAATGGCAGAATGAGCAGCCGCAGATACATCAACAGCACCCGGCATTGGGTGAAGAAATATTGATACCAGGCGACCTGCATATGAAAGCCCACGGTCGTCTCTTTCGACAGGTAGGACCAGAGAAACGCAGCAAGACCCATGCCGGCGACCGCAAATACTCCGTACAGCCGCCAGTTCTTCCAAACGCCTTTCAGGGAAAAGCCGGGATTCCAATAATAGTCGGTCAACAGAATCACAACCGGAAGCACAGCAACGTGCTCTTTGGCGGTCGCCGCGAACCCAAACAGCAGCAGGATCAGCGCCACTGTGCCCATCCCGATCACCCTGGATCGGCGGTAGAGAAAGACCGTCCACGCGGCGAAGGCGAACATCACGCTCAGATTTTCCGACCGGCTGGAGACATACGCGACCGCCTCGGTCTGTATCGGGTGCAGAAGAAAAATCGCGGCACAAAACGCGGCGACTAACGTTCCGCGGCCCGGCCGAAGTGATGCCTTGATCGATGCCAGTTCCAGAATCTTGCGCACGATCAAGAACACGAGTAGGGCGGCGATCGTGTGGAGAAAGATATTGGTTACGTGATACCAGAACGGGTCGCTCGGATCGGCGCCACTCATCTTGTAGTTGATCCAGTAGCTGGCGCCCACAAGCGGCCGCGCGCCCATCCATGCCGCCAGCGAGAGCCGTTCCGGATGCGGCTGGGCAAACTGCATGTGAGCGTCGTCGAATACGAACTCCCCACGCAACGCGGGCCCATAGGCGATGAGCGCCGCGGCCAGTGCCAATCCGAAAGCGATTGCCAGGATCTGCCAAGTGGACAACGCTCGAACTGGGCGTGTCGCCGGCTTATCAGCCGTTGCCGCAGCCCCGTAAGCAGTCACCTGCCGCGGCTTGATTTTCACCTCGGGCCTTTGTGTCTTTACGCTCATCGACCTTCGACCGGCTTACCGGAATCGGTTATTCGATTCAGATGGTATTCAAGAATAGCAACACGCTGCGCCAGCGCGATGTTATCGTCTCGTAACCGTGAAATCACTAGGCAAGTCCAAAAGAACATCACAGTAAAAATAAGGCCAGCAATCAAAATCAGAACAATTGGAGGCGATCCCAGACCCAGGGTTGAGGCTATCCAGGACATGGCCGTTTCCGACCTGGAAAGCCCGAACAAAGCAACGCAGGCGATCAGCCACGTTACGGAGTATTCGACCCGAATATGCGCCCTCCGGAGCGCGGCGAGCACCATAACCATCAGCACAAGGCTGATGACACTGGTCCACCAGAGGAGCCTTTCCATAATTGTTTACTTTCTCGGCTTCTGGCCCGCTGTGCGGCCTTCGTACTTCAATATATTAACGAAAACCCCGAGCAAAACGTGCACGATATAGTACAGTGACTTCAATGCCGTTATAGACGACCGGCCGGTTCGCCGTGGACTCATCCGCACCGGAACCTCTTCGAAACGGAATTTCTTTCTCTGCAACACCACCAGTGCCTCAATCTCCGGGTACTCCAATGGAAAGCTAAGCGCGAAGACCTGCAATGCGGCGCGGTTGACTCCCACAAATCCCGATGTCGGATCGCTGACGCGCCGTCCAAGAATCGGCCGCAACACGGCCCGGAAAAAGTGGATGCCCATTCGCCGGATCAAGCCGGTCCGCCATCCGTTCTCCGTCTGAATCCGGTAGCCGATCACCATCTCCGCGCCCGACGTGCGAAGGCGTTCATAAATCCGGGGTATGTCTTCCGGATTGTGCTGCCCGTCTCCGTCCACCCGAATCACGTACTGATATCCGAGCGAAAATGCGAGCTTATAGCCCGTTTGCACCAAACCGCCGAGGCCCAGATGGTGCGGCAAAGTCACGACCTCGGCGCCTGTCGCGCGGGCGACCGCCAAAGTGCCGTCATTCGAGCAGTCGTCCAGGACCAGAACAGGAACATCCGGAACAGCCCGGCGGATTCCCAGGATCACATCGGCTATAGCCGCCTCTTCATTGAAGGCAGGAATAATGACCAGCAGGTCTCGATTTTCCGGCATTTTTCATCAGATCGCGCACGTTCCGCTAATGCCGCGCGAGTTCACCTGCCGTGGTCGAATGATTATCAAGTAGCCGCGTAAATTCCAGCGGAGAAAGACGGGCCGTCTTGCGGATCGCGGCTCTCTGCCGCCACACTCGTGCGGCGGCTTTCAAGACAGCCACGTGAGCCCGCAGCGCGATTCCCACCATTCCGCTGATACCTCCGTTTTCATCGCGGAACTGGCCCGATTTGCCCGCTCCTGCAAAGGCGACAGAAGATGCGCCAGGTAGCGGCTCGTTCCGCGCAACGGCAGGACCAGTAGCATACGAAGCGGGAAGTTCTTCATCGCAACCAGAATCCGGTTTCGTTCAACATAGTAAGCCTTCAACAATGAAACGCGGCCGGCCGAATGCGAGTAGCGGTGCTCCACCACGGCTTCGGGAACGTAAAGGCACCGCCATCCCGCGCGGCGAGCCCGGAGCCCCAGGTCGGTATCTTCGCAGTACAGAAAAAAATGCTCGTCGAAGAGTCCGATCTGATCCAGCATGGCCCGGCGATATAGCGCAGCGGACGCGCTGGGCAGCAGGACCTCTTCCTGTCTGGAGTAGTGGGCCGCAGGTTCCCCGTGCCCCCGCTGCTTACTGCTCCCGTCGCCATAGATTAGCATGCCCGCCGAATCGAGGGCACTCTGGTCAAGACGTACCTGAGACGCACACATACCGATCCCAGTGTCGGATTCGGCCGCGGCGACAAGTGCCGCCAGCCAGCCTGGACTTGGGACGGCATCGTCGTTCAGTGTAATCAAAAACGGCGTCGAAGATTGCTCGAACGCGCGATTAATGGCCGCGCCAAAGCCGCTGTTTCCCGGCATGGAGATAACCCTTACCCCCTCCATCCCGAGACTCCCTGCAAGCCCCCGTCCGCTGTTATCGATGATGATGGTTTCGAAGTCCTGCCGTGTCTGGCTGCGCAAACCCGCAATGCAGTCCCGGAGGGAGGCGTCGGCCAACAAAGTTGGCACCGCGACCGTGGCAATCAACTCCAACTGTGCAACCACCCGACCCGCCCCGCGGCCCGGTCCCCCATAAGCGGCGACCTAGGGCGATTTAGGGCCATCTAGTTGATGCCCAAGACATTTTCTCTGGGGTACGCCGGCAGGTCAATACCTTTCTCGGCTGTTACTGATGTGTCAAGTACACTGCTATCAACAGAAACCACAGCTTAGATCTTCCGGATTGCCCGTTTTTGGTGTCAGAAACGACGCTGACAAAGAGCTTGTACCGGCGGGGATTCGATCTGCTAAAGCAGCGTCTTCAACTCTGCTGTAGGATATGCTATCACAACAATTAAAGACGTGGATAGTACGACATAATGATATAGCTCAGGATCAGCTTGCAAGCGGCATAGGTTCCGCCGGCGCCAAGCCAGTTCACCGTCCAAAGCGCGGCCAGTTTCAGAGCCGTTGGGGCTGCGGCTGAGTCGCTTGCGAGCATCGGTGGGAGTCTCAGCTTCGATACTTCGAATAACGCGTGGGTCTACTCGTCCGTAGGTTCGGCCCAAGCTCCGCTGCTCTTCGTCGGCCCAAACCGGGTAAACTTCCAAGTCCCCCCGGGAGCCAGCCCCGGCAACGCCGTCCCAGTGCAACTAGTGAGGCCCGACGGCTCGACCCTGCTGACAGCGCTGAATGCGACGGCCACGTCACCGGGAATCTTCAGCATTTCGATGAACGGGCAAGGCCAAGGCGCAGTGCTGAATCAGGACAACTCAGAGAACGGCGTTCCGCAACTCATTGCCGGAGCGAACCCTGCCCCGCGCGGCAGCGTGGTCCAAATCTTTGCCACCGGAGGCGGAGCGACGGTTCCATCGCTCCCGCCCGGAGATGCCGCGGCACCCAGCGGCAATCCGCTGGTGGTCACGGTGATCCAGCCGGTTGTGACCATCGGCGGAGTCAACGCTCCCGTTCAGTTCAGCGGCATGGCTCCGGGATACACGGGCGTGTGGCAGATAAACGCGCAAGTGCCCCCAAACGTAGCGCCCGGCAACGCGGTCCCGCTGGCCGTTGCTGCCGGGGGTGCCTCGAGCAACACAGTCACGATTGCAGTCAATGTTAGGGAGTGTCTCGGAGATCCCACTTCCACCGATCACGCACGTTTTAAATATTTGTATCCGCCTCAAATAAAACCATTTATCTACAAATTAGCCTGCCTCTCCAAACGGATTTCGTATTTATTTTCGCTATATTGAAACCGGAAAGGGTAACTATGCCTGAACGCAAACTATATCCAGAAGATGTCTATCCCGAGTATTACAAGCGAAATTCCTACGAAGCCTCCCATGAGCTCATCGGAATCCTCAACAACCTGGGCATTCCCTTCGTCACCCCGCAAGGCATCCGCTTCCTCAGCTACCGCTTTGGCGACGGTTGCAGCGTCTCCACTCCCCTCTCTCACAAAAGCGTCCGCCTCCGCGCCGCCAGCGAATACTACCAGCGCCACAAGAAAGCTCCCAGCGATTCCGCCCTCCGCGCCGCCTTCCTCATCTTCAAATCCCAAGCCAGCCGCAGTACCCGCGACGTCCACTTCCGCATCGGCACCGACGAAGGCGCCATCCACCTCGACCCCGCCTGGAACTGCGGCCGCCACATCGAAATCACCCGCGACGGCTGGAGCCTTCGCCGCAACCTCATCGACACCGTCCCATCCCCAACCGTAGCCCCGCAACCCGCCGTCGATCCCCTCCACGACATCGATCCCATAGAAGAACTCGACAAACTCCGCCATCTCCTCCGCCTCGAAAACGATCGCCCCGCATGGCTCCGCGTCGTCGTCTGGCTACTCGCCGCCTTCCGCCCTGCCGATGACAACCAACACCCGCGCGACTATCCCATCCTCCAAATCTCAGGCCCGGCAGGCTGCGGCAAAACCTCCGCCGCACGCATGCTCCGCGCCCTCGTCGACCCCAGCCTCGCCCCCATCAACTTCACCCCCACCAACGAAGCCGCAGGCGGACGCATCGCCCGCGACAATCACGTCGTCTTCATCGACGGAGCCACCCGCCTCGCCCGAAGACCCGCCGAAGTCCTCGCCCGCCTCTCCACCGGACTCCCCGCCAGCTTCCACGGCGAGATGCAGAACGTCTCCCGCCCCATCATCATCACCACCAACGAACCCGATGCCGCCGACCGTCTGTCGAGCCGCATTCTCCCCGTCGAACTTCCCGAGTTACCCGATCCACTTCCCAACGACGAACTCAACCGCCGCTTCGAAGAGCACCGCAAATCGATAGTCGAAGGCATCCTGCTTCTCCTCGCGGACGCGCTCCGCTCTCTCCCGGGCATGCCGTTCCCGGAAAAGGCGAGATTCCCCGAAGCCGTGCAATGGGCCACCGCCGCACTCCTCGATGTCGATCAAAAAGAGCTGGTTTGCGTCACCCGAGCGGAAAACAAACTGCAAGCCGACCTCATCAAAATCACCACCGAAGGAGGCGGAGAGTGGAAGGGAACAGCCACGGAACTGGTTGCCGCGCTCAATTTGAAGCTGACCGCACGAGCATTAAGTCAAAAGCTCGCTGAAATTCACCCCATTTGCGTCACCAAATCGAGACGAAAGGAGGAAAGGACAATAAAACTGACTCTTGAAGCCGACGCAAAGCCGGAAAGCCCTGAGGAGCCCGCAAAAGCGGCCTGAGTCAATCCTGTCTCGCCTGAATTCTTCTTTCAGTCCACGCACACGATGAAATACTTGTGCCCCCGTGGACTGTTCGGGTTGCGATCACGTCGAATCGGTCCGAGATGGCTTGAGCCGCGTGGAGATCGAGTCTGAGTGTTGTTACTGGGTAAGTCTGTCGAAGGCCTCTTCCCGGGTTGATCTATGACAATTGAATACCGATTGTGCATTTGCCTGGCTCGGAAACCCAGTTTGCCGCGACAGATCTCGTCGCGTTCTTTGGTTTACAGGTCCCCTTAATCCGCTTAGGCGGCGCGGTGACCTGGGTTTCTTCTGCCGGACAACCTTCTCATTACGGTGTTCTCGCGCATGCCACGGCGACGTTGATGATAAGGGCCGATTTCCGCCTATCTGCGCGGTGTACATTTTCTAACCCGTGGGTGAGGCCGGATCCGAGAGTTCGACAATTTGTTCCACGTAGTTATGAGGCGGTCCGGTACCCCTTCCGGAGCCGCTCGGGATGCTCCCGTCCAATGGCTACAGCCGGTCGCAGCTATTGCACGGCCAGAGTGACTGGTGGGCTGGTCTGCCCCGCCACTGTCACCACCACCGGAACCGAGTCGCCCGAAACTCCGCTGGGCACGACGGCATTTATCTGATACAGCCCTGGATATCCCGGCGTCAATCCGCTGAATTGCACCGCCGCATTTTGGCCGCCGATTGTCACCACCGGCGTATTGTTCGTATGAGAGAGCGGCGACGCCGGAGCGGGCGCGCCATCCGGGACCGCGGGCGTTACGGCGCCCAGCCCCGTACAGTAAATCACCACCGTCTCGTTCGCCGTGGCCGGCGTGCCGGGTTGCGCCAGCGTCACGCCGTCGCTCTTGAAGATGACGCCCTGTCCCGTGCCTTGCTGATTCACGGTGAAAACGCCCGGGTTCGCGTCCGCTACAACCAATTGCTCCGGCAGCGAGACCAGGTTATCGCGCTGCACGCTGATCTGAAACTGGCCGTGTACTGGAGTGCTGAATGGCACTTGCACGTTTAACTGTCCGGTGCTGGTGTAGAGAATAGGCAGCGGTAGGTTGCCGAGCAGCACCTGAGCTCCGTTCTGTGACATCGGCAACGGCAGCGTGGAAGCCGGGCCCTGTGAATCCGCAAGATTCGATCCGTAGATTGTGATCAGACCGCCGGGTGCGATGGGCACACCGCCGGCAGCACTTGCAGCGTGCACCACCCCGCCCGCTGTGACGATTGGCGTCGTACTCGTGGACAACGTGCCTGACAGAGTTGCCTGTCCGCTCTGGATCACGCCCAGCGATCCCGGAGTGAAGGCGGATACCGAGACAGTCGCCTGGCCGGTACCCGGTTTTATGGGCTTCCAGGTTCCAGTCCAGATGCCGTTTCCAATGTGCGTAAGGTTGAGGTCTGAGTCTTTCGTGGAAAAAGTCGCCGTGACCTGTGCGCCATTCGAGTTGGCCGGAGCGATCTGATTCCCGCAATCGTCCACCACCTGCACTTCGAGCGTGGTCGGCTGTCCAATCACAGCAGTGAAATTCGGCAGAGGCGCTCGCCACTGGACATTCAGATTCTTCGATGAACAACTGTTCGCATGGGGGGACACGCCTCTCGCATTCGGGGTGGAGGACGAAGGCGCGACCACCACCAGAACTGTCACGGTTCGTGTTATCTGGCCGGGAAACAGCAGTGTGATTGCTCCGGAATCGATTTCGCCGGGTTGCAACTTGCTGAAGTCCGGATAGACACGCAAAGTGGCGGGCTGATTCGGCAGCACGTCCGCGTTGACCGGCAGATATGTGAATCCCTTCGGTACTTGAGGAGCCGTCCCGGAAGTGAAACTGTCCGCCAGTGCTTTAGGATTTCCTACCATAACGTCCTGGGAGCCGGGCGCCGCGCCGGCTACACCCGTGAAGATAAGGCCGGTCGGCCGCATATCGGGTCCTGGATTCGTGCCTGCTTGAAGCACGCTGAGGATCACCGTGATCAGTTGCGGAGAATTCGCGGCCGCCGCTGAAACCTGAATGCGGCCATAGTAATCGCCTGTGTCGAGACCCGTCGGATCGATGGATACAGTGACCGTCGAAACGTCGAGATATGGCTGCGTAACGGTCCCGCTTGCCGGAGAGATCTGGAGCCAATTCGAGCCGCCCGAAAGCGTGCTCGACATCGCGGACCAGTTCATTGCGCCTTGCCCGGTGTTAAGAATCCCGAAGGTCTGCGGCAACGGAGAACTGCCTTGCGCCACGGCTGTGAAACGAAGCCCGCTCTGAGAAAGAAGAATAACCGCGCCCGGAGCCGAGACGGAGAGCGTGACAGTTACGGTGGCGGTGGTTCCCGCCCCTGTGATCGAAATGCTGCCTTGATAAGTACCCGGCATCAGGTTACCGGGACTCGCGGTAATCGTAAGCGAAGCGGGAGACGACGGCGTCGCCGTACCAGTTGCCGGTGAAACAGTCAGCCACCCTGCACCGGATGCGGTCGTTGCGGCCGCCGTGAATGAGAGCGAACCAGCGCCGGCATTCGATATTTGCAGCTGGCCAGTTTGTACGGCGCTTCCCTGGAGCGCAGTGAAGCTGAAGTTCTGCTTGCCAACGCTCAACTGGGCCGGTGCCGCGGGCTGAACGGTGAAGGATACTGAAACCTTCACGGATGACGGCGAGGCATTAGCGGCCGAGATCGTAATCGTACCCTGGTAAGTTCCGGCTGCAACCCTCGAAGGATCGGCGCTCACCTGCAAGGATGCCGGCATTGCGCCGCCCGACGACGTCACGCTGATCCACGGAGCACTCGCGGCTACCGTAAAACCGACGCCAGGAACCGAGGACGAGAGACCGATCGTCTGAGAGCCCGTGATCGCGGCGCCCGCGGTAGCGGAAAACGTCAGCGATTGCGGCGTTACCTGGTATGTAGGCAGGCTACTCAGAATGCCGCGAACTCGGTAATTGAAAGTGTCGGCGATGTACAGATTGCCGGCGGAATCGACAGTCACACCGGCGGGATTAAAGAGTTCAGCACTCAGGGGGACTCCTCCATCGCCGGAAAAACCACCCGCGCCATTGCCTGCGATCGTGGTGATCGTTCCGCGGGATACCCTTCGAATTCGGTTATTAAGAAAGTCGGCGATGAGGAGGTTGCCAGACGCGTCAACTGCTACGCCAGCCGGTTCATCGAGGGATGCGCTGGTGGCAAAGCTCCCGTCGCCGGAGTATCCAGCGATCCCATTTCCCGCCACCGTAGTGATTTTGCCGCCCGAAACTTCACGAATTCGATGGTTACCAAGTTCGGCGATGTAGAGGTTGCCCGCGGCATCGAGTGCGATTCCCTCCGGTGCGTTTAACGCGGCGCTCGTGGCAATGCCGCCATCACCGGAGTATCCAGCCACGCCGTTGCCCGCCACCGTCGTGATGGTGCCGCCAGATACCTTACGAACCCGGTTGTTGCTGCCGTCGGCGATGTAGAGGCTTCCCGCGGAATCTATGGCGAGCCGCAGGGGGCCGTTGAGGGACGCCAGTGTGGCCGATCCTCCATCGCCGGAAAAACCGGCTTTGCCGTTGCCTGCCACGGTTGTGATAATCCCGCCCGAGACCTTGCGAACGCGGCTGTTGCGCGCATCTGCGATGTAGACGTTGCCAGCGGCATCTACGGCAATCCCCGCTGGAAAGTTCAGGGAGGCGTTGACTGCCGGGCCTCCATCTCCCGAGAAACCGGCTCTGCCATTGCCGGCGAACGTTGTGATTATTCCGTCGGAGACCTCGCGGATGCAATTATTGCCGGCGTCCGCGATGTACAGGTTGCCCATGGAATCCACCGCGACATCAACCGTATTAAGAAGCGCCGCACCAGCCGCGGAACCTCCGTCGCCGAATCGCGTACCTCCTCCGGTGCCCGCAATTGTGGAAATTGCTCCGCCCGAAACCAAGCGGATCCGCTCATTAAAATAGTCGGCAATAAACAGATTTCCGAAGCTATCTAATGCAATGCCTCCAATGCCGTTTATGGTCGCATTCGTCGCTGGGCCGCCGTCCCCGGAGAATCCAACTTGTCCGTTGCCCGCCACTGTCGTGATAATGAGGTTCGAAATCTTGCGGATGCGTTCATTGAAAAAATCGGCAATATAGAGTTGACCTAAGGAATCCACAGCTACGGCGGAAGGAGCGTTAAGGGAAGCGAATGTAGACAAGTCGCCGTCGCCCGAGTAGCCGGCGGTACCATCGCCCGCAATGGTCTCGATCGTTCCGCCGTAAACCCAGCGAACCCGATTATTGCCATAATCGGCGATAAAGAGATTACCGGCGCCATCCAGCGCGACACTGTAAGGATTATTGAGCATGGCGCTGGTAGCGGGTCCACCGTCCCCAGAGAAGCCCAGCGCACCTGTTCCCACAATCGTCCTGATAATGCCGCTCGACGAGACTTCCCGGATGCGGTTATTAAATTGGTCGGCGATGTAAAGATCGCCAAGAATATCGAGAGTGATGCCAACCGGATAGTTGAGGGAAGCGTTGATTGCGAGCCCTCCATCGCCTGAGAATCCGGCGACCCCGTTGCCTGCTACTGTGGTGATCGTGTTACCTGAAACCCTGCGGATTCGGTGGTTGTTGTGGTCGGCAATGTAGAGGCGGCCTGCGCCATCGAACGCAACACAGGTTGGAAAGTTGAGTGAAGCGCTGGCCGCCGGGCCCCCATCGCCCGAGTACCCGGCATTGCCGTTTCCCGCAACCACGGTCATCGTGCCGGTAGGCGAGATCCGAACCACGATGTTGTTGTAGCTATCGGGGACATACAGATTGCCGAGCGCGTCGAGGGCGGGGCTCCATGGAGTGCCGAGCGGCGCATTGATTGCGGAAATGCCTCCCGTTGGAAACGCACGCCATCCGCCGCCCGCAACCGTCGTGATTATCTGACCCCAACCGCACGTTGCGGACAGAATGAAAAGCGCAAAGCTTGTAACCCGACTCGTCTCGACCACGGCACGCCTCCGCAAGCGACGTCCACCTGGCGAAACGTCGTGTTTGTGTTATGCATTTTACCCGATAGTGCAGCCCCGCGCGATTCCGTTACAGAGGTCCGATGGCCAGGAAACATTTAAGCCGTCTGTCAAACTTGAGGATAGATGTTGGCAACGCGCCAAATTCGATTGCCACGATGACCCTGCACACCGCGCTCCTTCAAGGAATCGAACTTCTCAGGGACGCTGGCATCCCGGTGCACCGGTTGACGGCCGAAGTGCTTCTCTCTCACGCCGTCCACGCGGGGCGCACCTATCTGTACGCCCATCCGGAACAGGAACTCAAAGAGGTCGAATGGATTCATTACGGCCGCTATCTCCATGAGCGTCTCAACGGCAAGCCCACGCAATACATCACCGGACGCCAGGAATTCTTCGGACGCGAGTTTCGCGTCAACCCAGCCGTCCTTATTCCCCGCCCAGAGACGGAACACCTGGTCGAAACCGCCGTCAAGCATATCCGATCTACCGACAAGGTCGTCGACGTAGGCTGCGGTTCGGGTGCGATTGCCGTGTCGGTCGCGCTCGAACTCCACGCTTCCGTTCTCGCGTGCGACATCTCGCCGGCCGCCATCCAGGTGGCTCGCCATAACGCGCAAGAACTCGGTGCTCAGGTGGAATTCATAGCCGCCGATCTTCTGACACCTTTTCAAGATCGTTGCTTCGATGCGGTGCTGTCGAATCCTCCTTATGTCCCCTTACGAATCCGCGACGCACTGCAGCGCGAAGTCCGCGATTACGAGCCTGCCATTGCGCTCTTCGCCGGTCCCGACGGTCTCGACATCTACTCCCGCCTGATTGAACAAGCTGCGCGGGTCCTGAAGCCAGGCGGGCTGTTAATCCTCGAACTGGGCTTCAAAACTCTGGACGCTGTGCTCGCAATGACGGACACTGGTTGGCAGGACGTCAGCGTGACCGATGATCTGGCCGGCATCCCCCGAGTCCTGAAAGCGCGGCTTCTATGATGCCTTCGACAATTCACAGCCCGAATAGCGAGCGCACCATCTTTCACCTCGACATGGACGCCTTCTTCGTCTCTGTCGAGGAATTGTTCGATCCCGGCCTGCGCGGCAAAGCCGTGGTGGTCGGCGGTAAAGCCACTGAGCGCGGAGTCGTTTCCGCCGCGTCTTACGAAGCCCGCAAATTCGGCGTACACTCGGCCATGCCGCTTCGCACTGCGGCCAAAGCCTGTCCCCATGCCATCTTTGTCGACGGCCATCCCGACCGTTACCGCGACTATTCGCGCAAGGTCTACACAGTGCTCGGCCGCTTCACGCCGAAAGTCGAAATGGCATCGATTGACGAGGCTTACCTGGACATGACCGGATCCCGGCGGCTGCACGGGCCGCCTTTGCGCGCGGCGCACCTGCTTCACGACGCTATCAAACAGGCCACCGGATTAAACTGCTCGATCGGCATCGCCACATCCCGGCTGGTAGCGAAAATCTCCTCGGATCAGGCCAAGCCGAACGGTATCCTTTGGGTCGCCCCGGGGCTCGAAGCCCGCTATCTCGCGCCGCTCGAAGTCCGCAAGGTGCCCGGCGTGGGCAAGGTCACGGAGAAAAATTTGCAGCGCCTCGGCATACGCCGCATCGGCGATCTCGCCGCCCTCGATGAGAGAATCCTCGAAGAGCGTTTCGGTAAGTGGGGCCTGGCGCTTGCCGGCAAAGCCCGTGGTGAGGACGCCGGCGCATGGTTCGATAGCGAGGTCGGCGAGCAGGGCGATCCCAAATCCATCAGCCACGAACATACGTTTAATGAGGACACAGCGGACCCAACGCAACTCGAGGCCACGCTTTCCCACCTTTCGCAGCAGGTCGGACGCCGGCTCCGCGAGCATGGTTTGTACGCGCGCACCATTCAGCTTAAGCTGCGCACCTCCGATTTTCATACCATCACGCGAGCCCATTCGCCTTCGCACAGCACTCAGCTCGATAATGAGATCTACTCCGAGATTCGCGGCCTCTTCCGTGCCAATTGGCGGCCCGGGTCGAAGATACGACTGCTCGGCGTTCACGTATCGGGCTTCGACCATGAACAAGGCCAACTCGATCTTCTGGACCCGTCCTCCCAAGAGCGTTGGTCCCGCGCGCTAGCCGCCGCCGACAAACTGCGCGATCGTTTCGGCGAATCGGCAATCTCGCTCGCCTCCGGCATGAAAGGCCGATACCAGGAACGTGTACACGAAAACCCGGTCGGACTGCCGGGCAAAGATAAAAAGGCGGACCAATAGTCAATGTTATATTTCGGCGCGGATGTGTGCCGCAATCCCGGCGCTGCTTCACAACGCGAATGGCTCGAAACCAACGGCTTGGGCGGCTTCGCTTCCTCCACCATCACAGGTCTTAACACTCGCCGCTACCACGGCCTTCTCTGCGCCGCGCTGGAGCCTCCGTCCAAGCGCTATATGCTCCTTTCGAAGCTCGAAGAGACGCTGATTATCGATGGAGAGCGTCATGAACTCGCCGTCAATACTTATCCGGGAACCGTGCACCCTCTAGGCTACGAACGCCAGATCTCGTTCCGTCTTGATCCGTTTCCAGCTTTCGCATGGCATGTAGAAGACGTTGAGTTCAGCAAGAGTGTCTTCCTTGTGCACGATAGCGACACGGTCGTGGTGGAGTACTTCCTGCGAGCTCAAGGGCCCGCGGCCAAGCGCGATGTGAAACTCGAAGTCCGGCCTTTTCTCGCCTTCCGTGGTTTCCATGAACTGGCGCACCACAATGACGTGTTCCGGGGCGAATTCGCATCGGCTCCGGGCAGTGTGGCGATTACTCCCTACGAATACCTCCCTACCCTGCACATTGGCCATGACGCCGGGTCCGTGGAGAAGTCCGGTTACTGGTATTACAACCTCGAGTACCAGCAGGAGAGGGCGCGGGGGCTTGATTTCACCGAAGATCTGTTTCAGCCATTCGTGCTGCACTTCGATCTCAACGGACGAGCGCAAGCCGCTGTTATCGCATCGCTGCAACAGCAAGATGTCTCATCGGCGCCGCAACTTCGCGCCGCGGAAACCGCTCGCCGGAAAGCATTGGGAGGCAAACTCGCAGCAGCCGCCGATCAGTTCATCGTGAAGCGCGGCGCGGGCCATTCCGTGATCGCGGGCTATCCCTGGTTTGGTGACTGGGGCCGCGACACCATGATCTCTCTCCCGGGCCTGACGCTCTGTACCGCTCGCAGCGGCATCGCGCGAGAAATACTGGAAGAGTTCTCGGGTTGGATCAAGGACGGCATGCTACCCAATCGCTTCCCCGACGCTGGCGAGCAGCCGGAGTACAACTCGGTGGATTCAGCGCTTTGGTATTTCGAAGCCGTCCGCGCCTACGCCGAGACCACCGCCGATTACGATTGGATCTTCCGCCGCATTTACGGCGGCTTGGGCGAGATCGTCGACTCCTATGTTCGCGGCACTCGATACAACGTTCGTCTCGATACCGATGGACTGCTTCACGCCGGTGAGCCAGGCGTTGCTTTGACCTGGATGGATGCTCGTCCCAACGGCGTCCCGGTCACTCCGCGACCCGGCAAGCCGGTCGAAATTCAGGCGCTTTGGTACAACGCCCTGCGCATCATGGAAGGGCTATCCGCTCGCCAGGGCGATGGCCGCCACGACGATGGCAGCAAAGCCTTCTACGGCGAGCTGGCCGACTCCGCGCGCGCCGGATTTCAATCGGCATTCTGGAACGGCGCCCAAAATTGTCTGTTCGATGTAGTCGACGGTTCGCAAAACAGTGATAAAGATGCGTCGATCCGGCCGAACCAGATTTTCGCCATCAGCCTCCCTCACAAGCTGCTTGAACCGGACCGCGCTCGTGCGGTGCTCGACGTCGTGGAACGTGAACTACTAACGCCTTTCGGGCTTCGGACGCTTTCTCCCAAAGATCCCCGGTATCGCGGAAAATACGGAGGCGATGTGGTCTCCCGCGACTCCGCATACCATCAGGGCACGGTTTGGCCTTGGCTGATGGGGCCCTTCATCGCGGCCTATTTTGAGGCTTACGGCCGGGACGCCGCCGCCCGGCAACGATGTCTGCAATGGCTGTCCCCATTACGCGAATATCGAACCACTGAGGGCATGAATCAGTTGCCGGAAGTGTTCGACGGCGATCCTCCACACCAACCTGGAGGATGTCCAGCGCAGGCGTGGAGTCTCGCTACTATCATCCAATCGTTCCTGACGGTATACTAAGATAACTGTGATTGAGGACTCGCAAATCTGGCTTATTATCGGCGTTGTTGTTGGCTCTGTCGCCGTCATGGTTCTGCTTGGCGTGTTTGTCAATGCATACATTACCAGCCGCCGGCTGGCAAACGTCTTGAGCGACGTCGAAGAGATTATTCACGCTGATTTCAAAGGGTTGGAAGAGAAAGTGGAAGCGGCTCTGACCAAAATCCGGATCGCGGACGCAAGAGCCAATCGCGAATAGTTGAACAAATCTTTCGCGATGTATTCTCCCCCATTTCAATAAACTCGTAAAAAAACGCGACTGTTTTCGCCGTGCGATCGCTATATTGAGGCTTAATTTTACTGAAGCGCCTCAATTGCATCCGATATCTGTTGCCTGAACTTGGGCCAATCGTCGACTCCGAAGACCGCATCGTGATCCTTGTCGTTTAAACGAAACGCGGCCATGCGGGCGGCGATCAAACGTTCAGCCGCTTGGGCCGCGGGCGTACCCGGCTTAGCTTTGGCGAGGCGGGCCGCTGTCAGCAGTTCGCGGTAATCGTCGACGCCGGCGGCAATGCGGGCGAATTCGATTGACGGCACCAGATCCCCTGTTGGGGCTGAATTGGCCCAGGCAAAATCGTCTTCACGGCAGTCGAGCGCATAGTATGGATCGCCGGCGACGATGTTCCAGTGCCAGGCGATGCGGAATTTCAATTTGAATTGAGTGACGGCTTTGTAGAGGTAAGCGCCATAGCTCCAGCGACTGCCCTCGTTGTAGTAGGCCCACTCGCCGCCGTGTTCGAGAAGTAGTTTCACACCGGGCTCATCGAAGCTAGTCAAAGCAGGAACCGTCACTGCTTTGGCGAGCTTGAAATTCGGGTCTGACGCACCGCGGCCGGCATTCAGACTTGTGGGAATGGTGAAGAATGGCGGCCCTTTCGGGAATGCGGCGCGATAAGCCTCGGCATTCGCGATAGATCCAGGCAAATCGTCTCCCAGAGGCTCGTCGCCCAAATTCCAGTACACCGGAATCCAATGATTCTTATCCGCATGCTGCTGCACGTGTGAGAAGACGGCCCGGATGAACTGCGTATAATCGGTGTACCCGGAGGCCTTCATCGCCGCCAAATCCTGGTGATACGCGTCGATGCCCGCAATGCCTCCGCCATAAGAACTGACCGCCAGAAATCCCAGGTCCTTGGCCTGCTGCATCTGCCTGTCCGCGATGGAGAAATTCATTGCGGGGTGTCCGTCTCGGGATGCATAGGTGATCGCCGGAACGCCGCTGAACATGGTAAATCCGCGCTGGCGCAGAAGACGCATGCTCTTCTCGGTCAAGTCTTCCGAGAATTTCGCAGCCTTCGGATCGTCGGCGAACCAGGGTGAACCAATGCCTCCGCCAAATGGTCCGACGGGGATGTTCACGGGATCGAGAGTGCCTTTCAGGACGGTGAATCGAACCGGCATGGAAGCCGGCGTGCCACCAGACGGGGTGAGCGTCATTTTGCCCGTGTATACGCCCGGCGCGGCGTTAGCCGGAGTGTGGACGGTAAACCAGAAAGACCGCGTCACGCCTTTCGGAAGATCGAGATCCGCTTTGGGCAGGATCCACCGCGGAGTGATCGTGTAGACCGCTCCATCGGAACTGACTCGGCTCAGCCGGTAGGACCCATATCCGGTTTCGATCGCGTTTGACGGGATCGTGGCGCCCGGACCTGCCAGATCGCCGATGGCAACTTGAACGTGACGAAGGTCCTTCAACGGAACAACGCCTGCAATCAGAGGCACGATTTGGCCGGGGAAGGCGTCCCCGGTGAGTGGCTTGCCCGTTTCCGAACGGAAGGGCGTGTCGTTGTAGAAGACATCCTTCATCAGGTCGCGCTGGAAACAAACCAGCCCCTGCCGGGTGTCTTCCGCCGCTGGCTGCAACGGATCCCCAGTGGGGCGATGAAGTATCCGCTTAAACGCGTTATCGAAATAAAATCGGCGTCGCTCTTTCGTGTACTCGAGGAAGCGTTCCCCTTCCGCGGCCTTTTCAACCGGGAATGCCACCAGCGACGATACGCTGTTGGCCCAGTTCTCGCCCTCGAACTCGACTGAGAGCTGTCCATTCGTCACCTTGACGTCGAAAGTTTTCTCTGTGAAATGCGCTTTCGTGTATTTATCGAAAGTATTATCGCTGGGCAGATCGTCCTTGTCCCAGAACGCGTAGTATTTTGCTTGAAAGCTGCGGAAATCCTCGCCTTCGGTGAGCACTCTTTTCCCTTGGGCGAACAGTACGCGCTGCCTGTAGGTCTGATACTCGCCCCAAAATCCAGCCGCGGCATCGATATTCACGATGACTCGCCAGGTACCGTTGGGAACGTCGATCGCAAAACCGCCGGATTCGATGCAGAGATAGTCCTGATACAGAGGGTCGGGCTGAAGCACGTTAAAAGCTCGCCAGATCTTCGCGTTTTTCAAGCCGTAACCCCTGCCCTGGCTGTAGACTGTTGCCGGCGTAACGGCCGTGAAGCCGTCCATAACCGGACTGCCGCCGGGGCCGAAATCAAAGGCGTGGAGACCTTCGAATATCGCTTTCCGCCCCGTCAGTTCACGCTCTAACCGGAGATTGTCGATGAACAGCGATATGGGCTTGCCGACGGCTGCGGTAAGGACCAGACGGGTGATTCCGTCGAGCATCAGATTACGCCCTGGGTGGCCTTTCTCGCCGACGTACAGTTGCTTCAAGGGCAAAATGAGTGTGCTCTTGCCGGGCGGTATTATGGCGTTGTAGTTGACCCGCGTCCAGTAATCGCGAGTGCCTTTGTCCTGAATCTCGATAGCGAAAGGTATGGGATCCTTTGTGTCCGCGTAGGTATCGAGCTTCAGGAAGTCGTAACCGGCCCAGTTCTGAGGCGAGAACATCGCTGCCTGCTGATTGTCGATGCGGAGAGATTTAGAGCCCTCGGTTGCGTGCGCGGCAACCACGCTGCCGGCACTGAATGGATTGTTCTGTTCGAATGACGTGATCAACTTTTCGGGAGGCCCGTTGAACTCGGCTTCTCCTTCAGAAAGCGAAGCACCGCAGGCGTAGCACTTTTTCCAGCCCGGCATGTTGCGATAAGCACATCGGGGACAGTGGACCGCTCCTGGACCGAGGGCCGATGGGGGTACGATGGGCGATTCCTCTTTGCTCAGGATCGGAGTCTCGGTCAGCTTCACGTCAGCGCCAACAAGCTCCATCGAAACGTCATCGATCCACAAAAGCCCAGGAGCCCACAATCCGAAAGAGGGACCAGACTTAGTGGGTTGGGTTATATCGGCAACGTAAGTCAGCCGGGTCCAACCGAATGTGCCGTTCTTCTTTAATGGGATGTACTTATCATTGAACATGAACTCAGTGCTCATGTCATAAGCACCGGTCCCGATGTCCAATCCGCGAATGTACGCTGTGATAAGATACCGGCCCGGCTTAAGATCCTGCGTCTGCGCGATTCGAATCTTGCCCGCTGAATTGCAGATCACAAGGGCTGATGTGTTGCCGGTATGCGGGACGTCTCCGGCCGCGAACTCGCAATCTCCGTCCCATTTCCAACCTGACCATTTTTCGAAAACGTTCCCAAATAGGCCGCGACCTTTGGTGATCTCAAAGGAAGGATCGTCGATGAGATTGGCGCCCCCGTCGATCGATGTGGGAAAAAACGCCGCCAACAGCAATGCCGAAATAAGTGCGCGGAGAAGGGGGCCGGTCCTCATAAGTCTCAATAATAACGAAACAGGGTCTCCAGATCGGCGGCATGAGAGTGCCGCTTTTTTATACGCGCGGCTCAGTAGATTCCTACTTCTTTTGCGCCAGCATTAAGCCGTCGCCGAGGGGCACGAGAGTGATCGACACTCGATCGTCGCGATGGACCCGTTGGTTGAAGTTGCGGATGGCTATCGTATCTTCGTCCTGCACAGCCGGGTCGATCACCTGTCCATGCCAGAGGACATTGTCGATCACAATGAGGCCGCCGGGACGCACCAGTTCTACCGCACTATCAAAATACGCCTGGTAATTGGCTTTATGTGCATCGATAAACGCCAAGTCGAACGTGTTGCCATGACCTTCCGCCGCCAATTGCCGCAAAGTCTCAATTGCCGGCGCGATCCGAAGATCGATCTTGTGATCGACGCCCGCTTCCCTCCAATAGGTTCGCGCGATGGAGGTCCACTCTTCGCTGACGTCGCACGCGACAATGCGCCCGTCCTCTGGTAATGCGAGCGCGGTCGACAATGAACTATAGCCGGTGAACACCCCAACTTCCAGAGTTCGCCTCGCCCGAATCAATTGCACCAGAAACGCCAGGAACTGGCCCTGTTCGGGCGATACCTGCATGGTCGCCATCGGGTTACTTGCAGTTTCTTCTCGCAGACGGGCGAGAATAGGAAGCTCCCGGAGGGACACTCTCCGGATGTAATCGCCCAGTTCGGGCGTAACTTGGGTATTAGCTTTCGCCGGCGTGTTCAATTTCTTAATGTTTCTTTGGGTTAACGCGTTTCCTTGGCAATGCGCGTTTTAGCGTTCTCAAGCTTGCGCGCGACCTTGGCAACGTCTTCGGAATCGGCCTCCGACGGAGGCGTATTCTTCCACTCGTTCAATGCCGCCTGCCATTGGGTAATCGCATCCTTGACCTTGCCTTCCTTCAAGTAGACGTCGCCCAAGTGGTCGTGAACTGTCGGGTCGGTCGCCATCCGCTCGATGGCTTTGCGCAGGTTCTCTTCGGCCTGATCCAGCCGATTCTGCCGGAAATAGACCCAACCGAGGCTGTCGAGATACGCGCCGTTCTGCGGATCAAGTTCAACCGCGCGAGCGATCAACTTCTGCGCTTCGTCCAGTTTCACGTTGCGATCCGCCAACATATATCCGAGATAATTAAGGGCACCCGCATTGTCCGGTTGATGGTCGATGACCTTGCGGAACGAGGCTTCGGCGGCTTCATAGTTCTTCATGCGCTCATACATCGCGCCGCGCGCGAACTCGACCCCGTCCTTTTCTTCGTTGCTCGTGGATATTCCGGCTGCCTCGCTCAGCACCTTATCCTCGTCGCTGAACCGCTTCGCCTTTTCGTAGATCTGAGAAATCATGAGGAGCAACTCGCGATCCTTGTCGCCCTTCATCAATCCGCGAATCTCAGCGACGGCTTCATCGGTCCGATTGAGATCGCCCAGAACCTGCGCGTGTTCAGCCACTACGCCCTTATCGGCCGGAAACTTTTTCTCCGCGTCATTTGCTTCCTGCAGAGCGGCTTTCAGATTGTGCGCGTTGCGATAAGTCTCGATAATTTCGACAGCGGCGGCCGGCGCAGTTTCAGCTTCGAGCGCAGCGATCTGGCGGAAGACCGCGACAGCTTTATCGGTCTTATTCGACGCGCGATAAAGCATGCCGAGACGTTCGAGCAATCTTGCCCGCCGCGCCTTATCCTCGTCCGTCATGGTTGGCTTCTGCGTTTCGTCAAGGATGCGATTCAGTGCGGTGATCGCTTCATCCGTCTTGCCTTCCGCATCCAGCAGATTCACCTCGGAATAGCGGACGTCCAGATTATCGGCGTCTATCGCCTTGGCCTTGTCCAGTTGCTCTTGCGCTTTATCGAACTGCCCCTTTTGGCGGTAGATCTCGGAAAGCTGCCATGGAATCTCGACATCTTTGGGGTCTTCCTTCTGTAGCGCCTCATACAAGGCCAGTGCGTCATCCGTCTTGCGGTCAGCAATCAAATCCAACCCCAACTGCATTTTCAGCTTGTGCTGCTCGCCTTCTTGAGCTAGCGGGATCGCCTTTTTCCATGCTTCCGCGGCGTGCGCGTAATCGCGCATATTCTCGTAAAAGCCGGCCAGGCGGGCGAAAGTGTTCACGTCCGGACGTTTGTCGCCAGCGCGTTTCAGCATGTCGGCCGCGCCTTTGGTGTCGCCTAAATCGGAGTACACCATAGCCAGACCGGTCATCGCTTCGTCGTTCTCCGGTTCGACTTCAAGAACTTGCTTGAACGCCTTCTCGGCCTCCGGCGATTTGTGCGCCACGCGATACAGCCGTCCCAGGGTCAACCAGCTATCGACGTCTTTCGCGTCCTTCGATGTGATGATCGCAAACTGCTCGATCGATTTGTTCAGCATCTTCTCGTCGATCTTGCCGGTGTTGCCATCGCCGATCATCCGGGCATAGATCCGTCCCAGCACACGCCGGGCATCCAGATTGTCGGGATTCAGTTTGAGCTGCTCTTCCGCTTCAGTTACCGCACGGGCGAGTTGGCCCGATTGGATGTAAAGATCCGTCAGTTCCTCGGAGAGAAAGGTCGCCGACGGGATCCAGCTTCAGGGCCGTCTGATAATATTCGATGGCCTTGTTCACATACTCTCGCCGCGATTGCCGTACGCGGCTGCCATCTCGGCATAGAGATGACCCATGGCAAAGTTGTAGTAAGCTGCTGCTTTGTCAGGCGCTTGCGCCGCCTTGACAGCCTCAGGAGCTTTGTTTTGAGCAAGAATCGCCGGACTGGAGAGGATCGTCGCAACCAGTGCGGGGAGCAACACGCGCGCTTTGGAGGTCATCGGTTGTAAACTTCAACTCGTGTGGAAAGACGAGCCCTTCGTCTTCATTGTATAACGTGGCGAAGTCATCAAAGGTTTCTCTCGCGGTTGTCTCGCGCGCGCGTCGATTAAAGTCATGCACAAAGACATCCCGTTGATCGCCGTGGCAGGTCCTACAGCATCCGGAAAAAGCGAACTGGCGCTGAACATCGCCGCCATATTCCAGGGCAAGATCGTGAATTGCGATTCGTTGCAGGTTTATCGCGGATTCGACATCGGGACAGCCAAATTACCGGAAGCTGAGCGCCGCGGGATTCCTCATCACCTTATCGGTATTCTCGACCCCCACGAGCTATTCACAGCGGGCGAGTTTGCGCGGCAGACTCGCCTTACCATCGAAGAGGTCTCCAGCCGCGGAAATCTGCCGATCCTCGCGGGCGGCACCGGATTTTACCTGCGCTCCCTGATCCACGGTCTTTCGCCCGGGCCTCCAGGCGACCCGGAATTGCGCGCCCGGCTCGAACGGCGGGAACGCCGCCGTCCGGGTTCTTTGCACCGAATTCTTAGCCGTCTGGATTTTCAAGTTGCTGCGCGTATACATTCGAACGATGTCCGGAAGACGATCCGCGCTCTCGAAATCTGCATGAGGACCGGTCAACCCGCCTCGTTGGCGATGGAGAAAGAACGCAACGCGCTTACCGGGTACCGCGTGTTGAAGATCGGCCTGTTCCCCGACCGCGAGGTATTGCATCGGCGCATCGAGCAGAGGACCGAGAGGATGTTCAAGGGAGGGCTTATGACGGAGGTTGAGTCTCTAATTGCGAGTGGGGTTTCTCCGGAGGCCAAACCATTCGAGTCGCTGGGCTATCGTCAGGCACAGCAGGTTCTGCGCGGCGAATTAACCCTCTCGCAGGCGATCGGTCTTACGATTGAAAAAACGCGCCAGTATGCCAAGCGGCAGATGACCTGGTTCCGCCGTGAACCAGATCTCGTGGCGGTTGAGGGCTTTGGAGACGACGCGAAGATTATCGCAGAGGTTCTGGAAATGGTCCGGCAGGTGAACGCTTAGCCGGCAGCAACATTACTTCTACTTCTTGAGTGCGGCTTCAACAGCCGAGACAAGGCCGGGGTCGTCGGGCGTGACCTTCGACTCAAACCGTTCTATCACGTTACCCTGCTTATCGGCCAGGAATTTGGTGAAATTCCACTTTACATCGCCACCCTTGGTTTCCGTCAGGAACTTGTAGAGCGGTGTCATATCGTCACCTTTGACCGAGACCTTGGAGTACATCGGAAACGTCACGTTGTATTTGGCGGAGCAAAAGGTCTTGATCTCCTCGTTCGTGCCGGGTTCCTGTCCGCCGAAATTATTGGCTGGGAAGCCCAGGATAACGAAGCCGCGATCCTTGTATTTTTCGTACAGGGCTTCGAGTCCCGTGTACTGCGGAGTATAGCCACAGCGGCTAGCCACATTCACCAGCAAAACGACTTTCCCGTCGTAAGCGGATAAAGGCGCAGGCTTGCCGTCGATCGAATTGAGAGTAAATTCATGGATGTTGGATGCGGCGGACATGGAAACACTCCAGACCAGAGGAAGTAGCAGTGATAGAGCTGATTTCATCGTGATGATAGGATGCGGTTCGCGGGAAAAGGATTCAGCGTTAGAGTCGTATAGAGAGATTGCACGGATAGTGCTCACTGCGCAAGTTCAGAACATCAATTTGACTGTATAACTGCATCGTGTATACAAAGCAACGATGGAGACGAGATTCGAATGGAGCGCCGCAAAAGGCGAACGAGCGGCTCCACGGGATCTCGTTCGAGACCGCGAGCGAAGTTCTTGGAGATCCGTTCATTATGGTTCACGAATATGACGACAGCGGAGCCCAGCCGCGCTTCCAAGTTAGAGGGGTGACAAAATCCGTTGTTCTATTGCCTAGTCGTGTACGTTGATCGCAGCGAACTGATATCGAGGTCATCCGCATCATCACAGCCAGAAGGCAGAGACATATGAACAAGACGCCTACCAAGACCAGTTCCGTTAAGCGCCTGAAAATCAGCGATCAAACCAGACGCGCGTACGAGCAGCGAGATAAGAGCCGTGACAACTTCAATCGGCAAATACTATCGGCCGCGGAAAACCCTGATCTCCCTTCGACTCGATGATGAGATCTTAGATTGGCTCAAGTCCAAACGAAGGGGAACATCTGACGCGCATCAACGAAATTCTGCGCGAGCGCATGGTTGCCGAGCAAAGTAAGTAATTCGTATTCGGCGCTTTGCCGGCGGAGGGCCGTCGTCTTTGCCTCGGCCGAACGCCCCATCGGATACCGGCCTTAAGCGAACCGGTGAGGGGCCGATCGCGCCTTGTACTCTCCCGCTCCTTGGAAACGGTCGAGTAACGGGGATCGATCTTCACCGTGATGTAACTGGACGCCGCCGTGGTGTTTCATAGGTAGCCTTGTCTTGACATTTATTTAAGTAGGGCTGCTGAACATCCAATCACCGTCGATATAGTTATGATCGCAAAAAATCGGGCGTTCTCGTCAATCGTGACGCCTTGATGGATGTCTCGCGCTGCTTCAGCGTGAAGTGGGGGGCTGGCATTCCCCGCAAGCGGTCTAATGCCTTTTTCGGCGGCCCAGTTCGGAGAAACGCCGGACTGGCTGGCTGGTGAAACAGGCAGTAGCTGACGCTACAACTGATTTTAGAGGAAACCAGTCGGCTAGTCCCCCGATTTACATCTCAGCGGGGTGGAGTTTCTAACGTTCCTCGCTGGAGGATCATTTTGGGGCGGCGCGAGATCCGCGAAAGCTTGCAGGAGCCGGGCGAGGTCGAGCGCTTACTGGGCCAAATCCAAATATCCGATGGCGAAGTTCGGCAGGTACGCGGGGACGCTCCCCGGCACATCGAAGCGCAAGAGCGGCGAATCGGGCCAGGTGTCCGGCACCGCCATATCCACTTGGTATAGGCCTACGGTTCCGGGTACCAGGCCGGCAAACAGGACCGTCGCGATCTGCCACTGGTTTTGATCGTATTGTGCAATGCCGGAGACCACTTTCACGCTCACTGGGGCGTCGGTCGTGGCGAGCGGGTCGAGTGGTGCGGGAACGCCGTCGGGTTGCGCGGGCGTGACCGGCCCCAAGCCGGTCAAGTAGATGTGGACAATCTCACCGGGCCGCGCCGGGTCGTCGTTCGTTACCAGACCGCGAAAATCCTGGTGCGAGGCTTTGATGTGGGTGAAGGTACCGGGGTAGGGTCCAATATAGGGGCGGTCGGTGGGCGGGTCAGTCGTCTCGAACGCGGCTGCCCCCTGTGAGGATGAAATTGTAAAACTCATCGAACACGCCATCCTTTGAGGAAACTGCGACCGCGTTCCACAAGCCCGCACTGCCGGGCGGAGCCTGCCACGGAATCTGGAATTCGAGTGAGCCTGGAAGCAGCCGCCACGACGGTCGCGTCGAGTCCTGGCGGCTGTGAATTCGGGTAGTACGTCACCCTGACCGGCTGCGGATCGCCGGTTCCATCGGGTCCGTAGAAGCGGGAGATCGAGCCGGGACAGAAATCCGGGGTCATGCAGCGTGTAGCCGGGCAGCGTTTCCGAAATGAACTCGCGCTCGCCGATATCAAGGCGGACTTTCGTCAAGCGCCCGTCGAGTTGCAACAGCCAATGCACGACAGCCCCATCGCCGGAAAGAGTTGCCGCCGGCTGCCGGACGCCTCCCAGGGAAGTCTGCTGCCCGGTTGCGAAATCGACCCAGTAGGCGTCGGCCACGGTGTACGCGAGCGGGATCTGAGGGTGGGGGGCTGGAATCCGGGAAACTTCGAACAACGCCCGGTTCCCATTGGTGCTGAGCGCCGCCGGTTGACCGGCAAAACCGGTGAGAAGAGAACTTTGTCTGGACGCGAGTATTCAGGCTCCAGATGCCGTCCGCGTTGGCGTAGGAGCGCGCGGGAACCGTCGGCGCTGAGGATGGCCTGGGTCAAGCTGTTCTGGTTTGGGGCGATGGGAATCGCGACTCCGGCGTTTACCAGATATAGAGTTTCGTTGATCCGGGAGCTATTTCCTGGAATTAGATCGTAAGCGTTCAACAGAAATGCGCCGCTGTCGCTCACCGAGTACCAGTCCGCGAACTTCTGGGCATAGATGGGCGGCTGGCTCGGTTGCCCCGTGGTCAGGTCGAATACGATGTCGTTGATCCTGAGGTAGCGGCCATTGTGGCTGATGGCTAGTTGGATCGCATAGTCAGGAACAGTCCGAATCGGATTTACCGGTGCACCCTTCAAGATTAGTTGAAGAGCTACGTACATTTGGCAAACGATGCAACCCGGGTCAGAAAAATACGCCAGCACTTTGCCATCGGCGCTCATGGACGGATCGGTGAATGGGTTGCCGCTGCTGGATGATATCGGCAGTGATCGGGAGGGCCCGGTCGAGGACGGAATACGAGCCATCCCACCGGTAGATCTTGTCCTCGTCGAAATCGGAGGACCCGTGGAGGCGCATGCGAGAGTGGAATAGCAGGACGGAGCCATCATCCGCTGTCGCCAATCCCTGTGAGTTGCGCCAGACCGCAACCCGCCATGAAGAGAGGGAGGATGGCAGCTTTCATGGTTCTATGTTCTTTCATGGTTCTATTCTTTCATGGTTCTATTGGGAGGAAAGGTTGTCACGGAAGCTTGCTCCTGGCCGTCAAGCGCGCACGTATACGTTATATCGTTGAAATGAAGCTTGAGGCGCTGTCGAGATTTCCAAGCTGGACTCAGGGTTGTAGCCGGTTGTTGTGGATACGCTGTTCTTGCCGCGCGATCTTGACCATTACTATCGTTGATTGATCCTCCCTGACGCCGTAGTGTTTACCTGAGCGTGTTGTCGTTGGCCGCGCTGCTTTCGGCAGATGCTGAAGAAATAATCCTAAATTCAGGCGCTAAATAAAGAGCGCGCGGCTCAGTAGAGATTTCTGAGGCCTATACATGTCCAATCCCACTGCGCGCATCAGATCGAGTGCATTGCTGTGCTCTACGACGCCTTCGCGGAGCCGGTAGTCGAAGATCATCTTGCCATCGTCGATGCGATCTTCGAAATGCACATTGCGCGCGCGGGGAATGTCCGCGAGCGCCAAGTCGTGAGTAGTAACCAGTCCGATGGCGCCGCGCGTCAACAGCGCCTGAACGATACCGGCCGCTCCGATGCGGCGGTCGTGTGAATTCGTTCCATTGAGGAGCTCATCGAGGAGGAAGAGCACGGGACGCGGCAGGTCGAGGATGTTGCGAATGCGCGTGATCTCGGCATAGAAGCGGGAACTGCCTTCCTGTAGAGAGTCGGTGATGCGATCGATGCTCCGGTATTCAACACGGAGATCCGCAACGCCGCCGCTCGCACGGGAGCGCCCGCCAGCGCCAGTACGGTATTCACTCCGACGGCACGCAGCAAGGTGCTCTTCCCCGACATGTGGAGCCGCTCACAAGTAACAGCGGCTCGGACGAATCGAGGCGGACATCATTGGGCACGCCGGAGGGGAGCAACGGATGCGCCAACGCTTGAGCGTCGAATAACGGACCGGATTCCACGAATTCGGGAAACGGATCGCGCGGATGTTCGAAGGCGTAGCCCGCGAGCGATGCCAGCGCTTCGATCTCCCCGGTCGCCGCAACCCAGCGCGGGACGAACGCGCCGGAACGCGCGCGCCATGCTTCCGCGGCAAAAACCAGTTGAGGACTCCATAGAACAACAGGCTCGAGCAAACGCACGAAAAGTTATCGCGCGAATCGATAAGTTCGACGAGGCGATTCAGGCGCGCGATGCGCCGGGATGCTGGATCGCCTTTCGTGCTTAGATCGCTTCGCAGGCGCGTCAGCAAGGGCGATGTGAACTGTTCCCGCTCGATACGCGCCAGCACCGACGAGAACAGCGCCAGATCCTGTGCGGGCTGTTCCAAGCCTCCGGTCACCTGTTCCACGATGTGGCGGAAGCCATACATCACGCCGAGATTCACCAATATCAGAAGCATCATTGCGATGCGTTGCCAAAGACCCAGGAACTCGCTGACGATGAGGAAACCCAGCAGCGTCAGGCCGAGCGCTCCCATGGCCGCGACAATCCAGCGTTGCAGGCCAGAAGTGCAGACCAGCGGACGCACCGCCCACGCGGCGAGCGCATCCGGATTTACACCTGCGCTGAAATCCTCTCCGAGCACGAAGAGGTCCTCGCGCAGATCGATTTTGCCGTGGAGTTCCGCAATGGATTGATGGCGGGCTTGCGATGCGTCCATGGGCGCGGGGCGCAAGAGCCACGACGCGAGAGTATTCTCTCCGGCTCGCGTGCGCGCGGACGATAGTGCTTCAAAGAGACCGCCGGGGATGAAGAGATCGAGGTCGTCGGCATACGGATGTTGGGGACTGCGGAAACGCGATCCAGCCTCACCGCGGCCAGCCCATTTACCGTCCACACGGTCGATGGCGAGTTCGTAGAAGTTGACGGCGCGGCGGGCGCACTCCATGCGGCGGATAATTCGTTGATGGTACGAGAGCACGCCATAAACAGCGCGAGCGGGCAAGGAGCCACCATGCCGATAGTGCGCCGCGATAATACGCGGCCCAAGCGACGAGCGCGGCAATGGCGAAGATTGCGAGACGTAATTGTCCGATGCGTATGTGTTGGCGCGCATGGCCGTCGTATGTCCAGCGGCGCAGGTTCAAGCGCCGAGTGTACTCTTCACGTGGATTTGGATCTGTCATTCAGGTCGGGTTAATTGGGGTCCACGCGGACGACGAACGCCTGCGGCAGATTTTCCGCGCCGCGGATCCGCACGGCCAACAGTTCCGCATCCTCAGTGCTGTTCTCGCGTCCACGATCACTTGCCACGTGATGCCGTTCCCTTGGCGGCTGATCAACTTTGCCGATCCATAGCGCGTCTGCATGTCGTTCATCATGCGGTCCGCATTGGAGCGATTGGCGAAGGCTCCCACCTGCACGCCGAAAATCGGGGGTTCGGGATTCCGCGGCGCACCGATAATCTCGAGACGCACCTGAGCGATGCCGGTCCCGATCATGTCGACCGCTTGCGCTGCAGCGTGCGAGAGGTCGATGATGCGGCCGCCAATGAAAGGTCCGCGGTCGATGATGCGCACGTCGATGGTC
>CAVYEV010000066.1:0-9812 GCA_963767545.1 Terriglobia bacterium | reverse complement strand
ATTGATTTTCGGCTACATTCGTACTAATTGACCCGATCATATTTATTCGATGTACCTAAGGAAACAATTGTCTAGGCTTCGACCGCAAGCTCTGGTATGCTAATTTTCGATTCGGGCATTTAGTCCAATTGGTTTCTGTCTTAAGGAGACTCGGCCTTGAAAATTCGCTTGTTTTCCCTCGTTCGCGATTTCCGGAAGCCGTTTGCAGGCGCAATCTGCCTGACGTTTCTTCAAATCGCGTTCGTTCTCCCCGTTGACGCTCAGACGACCGCCGCGGAAGCAGCTCAGTTTCTCGAGCAGGCAACCTTCGGTCCAAACGCGGCGCTCATCGCGCAGGTTCAGAACATCGGCCCCGCGCTCTTCATCGAGGAACAGTTCCTGCAATCGTCGTCGAATTACGTGACCAACTATCCCAGTCTTCCGCTTCAACCACTTACCGTTCCGATGACCTGTACCGGGACTTGCCTGCGCGATAACTATTCTATGTATCCGGTCCAGCTCACTTTTTTCAAGAGCGCATTGGGTCAGAATGGGCGCGGAGACCAGGATCAACTGCGGCAACGTGTGGCGTTCGCTTTGCAACAGATTTTCGTCACTTCAGGTATAACCGTGACGCAGCCAAGTTGGATGACGCCGTATCTGCAGATTTTTGAGCGGGACGCTTTCGCTAATTTCCGGCAAATTTTGCAGGATGTCACGCTTAACCCAGCCATGGGACTCTATTTGAATATGGCGGGAAATACGAAGACCGCGCCGAACGAGAACTACGGACGCGAAGTATTGCAGCTCTTCACGATAGGCCTGAATGTTCTGAACCCGGACGGAAGCGTGGTGACTAACACGAAGGGTCCCGTGCCGTCCTATACCCAAGCGATCGTCGATGCATTCTCGAAGGTTTTCACGGGCTGGAATTATTGCGCCGCTCTCAACACGACCACTTGCCAGAATTTTGTGTCATCGACAACCCCCGACTACATCGATCCGATGGTGGTGACTCCGAGTCTTCACGATGGCACCGCGAAGACGCTTCTGAACGGCTTTCAACTGCCGGCGCGGACCCCAGTGACCGTCGCCACAGCGAACCAAGACTTGAGCGATGCGCTGGACAACATATTCAACCATCAGAATGTGGGACCGTTTATCGGCAGGAATCTGATCGAGCATCTGGTGACGAGCAATCCTAGTCCCGCATACATCAAACGCGTAACCGACGCGTTTAACGGGACCGGGCCGTATGGAACGGTGCGGGGAGATATGCAATCGGTAATCAAGGCGATCCTGCTAGATTCGGAGGCTCGTAACGCGCCGGCCGTTGCAACGTTCGGTCACCTGCTGGAACCAATAGTATTCAAGACCCGGATGCTGCGCGAATTCAATACTAATTCGACAACTACCGATTTTGTTCTCTCGGATTCCTATCTGCCATCCGAGTTGAACATGGGCCAGGATCTGTTCCGGTCCGGATCGGTGTTCAACTATTATCCGCCGATGTTCAATATTCCGGGCGTGAATGTGAATGGTCCCGAGTTCGCGCTTCAGTCCACCTCCACCGCGCTCGCCCGCGTAAATTTCGTGGCGGAGACGACTTACCACACGATGTCGGTCAGCAATCCGAATAGGCCGACTGGAAGCTGGCTGAATCTTGCGCCCTTGGCTTCTTCGTTCACTTCAGTAAACCAACTTTTGGACTCCCTCAATACGATCATGCGGCATGGCCAGATGTCGGCCGATCTGCGAGCCACAGTGAGCAAGGCGATCGCGGCATTGCCCTCGAACGCCACTAGTCTCATGAAAGTCCAGGAAGCAGTCTATTTGATCGCAAGCTCGCCCGAATATTTTGTCCAGAATTAGGAAGGAAAACCAAATGAAGCCATCTCGAAGAGACCTATTGCGTTACAGTGCTTGCGGCCTGCTCGGACAGGGGGCCTTTCTTAGCGGGTTCGACCGGTTTTCCATGGCCAGCGCGATCGCTGGACCGGCCGCGATTTCTCCCACCGACTACAAAGCTCTAGTCTGTATTTTTATGTTTGGGGGCAACGATTCGAACAACATGGTCGTTTCGCTCGATAATTATACAAACTATTCCACCAATCGCGGCGTGCTAGCTATTCCTCAAGCTCAACTGCTGCCGATTGCTCCGAAGAGTGGCGGTAATTATGGACTGCATCCCAACCTCGCCCCTTCCGCCATCACGAACGGCAAGAGCGTGCAATCGCTCTTTCAATCCGGGGCGCTGGCGGTGGTGTGCAATACCGGGACATTAACCGCTCCTATCAACAAGATGCAATACCAGGCGGGAACTCATCCTTATCAACTCTTCTCCCATTCCGATCAGCAGAACCAATGGCAGACCTCCAGCTCAAGCGCTGACGGTATCTCGGGCTGGGGCGGCAGGATGTCGGACCAAACACAGGTCGCGTCATCCGGTTTTCCAACCGTCTGTTCCGTGGCCGGCGTTTCCGTGTTTAGTGTGGGCGCCGTGACTCTACCGATCGCGCTTGCGCCTGCGCCCACGCCGCTCAACCAGACGTTGACTTTGGTGCACCCGGACAACAACATTGCAAACATTCTCATGGTGGATCGGGAAAGCACCTCGCCGACGCTGGTACAGGCATCCGATAACATCACGCAATATGCGCTCAACAATAGCGCCCTCCTCAGTCAGAACCCAACGATAAAGACAGTTTTTCCAGCTACGGGGTTGGGTAACCAATTGCTGCAGGTTGCCAAACTGATTAGTCTGAATTCCGCGCTCGGGATCAAGCGGCAGATTTTCTTCTGCTCGATCGGCGGCTTCGATACGCACACTGTGCAGTTGGCAACACAGATGTCGCTCATGCAGCAACTGAGCGACGCCATGACCGCAATTTTACGCGGCGACTATCGAGTTGGGAGTTTCGAACAAGGTCACCACGTTTACGCTTTCCGATTTCAGCCGTACTTTCAAGCCGGCGGGAACGGTGGCCACTACGGTGGGTTCCGATCACGCGTGGGGCAGCCATCACTTCATCATGGGCGACTCAGTCAAGGGCGGCGATTTCTATGGAACTTTCCCAGACCTGTTGGTCGGACAGACCCAAGACGCCGACTCCGGAGCAGGCGCGCGTGGACGTTGGATTCCGACGACTGCGGTAGACGAGTACGCGTCAACTCTCGCACTCTGGTACGGACTGTCGGGCGGCGATCTTCAGCTTGTCTTCCCGAATATTGGGGTGTTCCCAACGCAAGACCTGGGCTTCATGATGTAGAGCCCTTGCGACGCCGTCACTGCGCAGAGAAGGCAAGGCTTACCCGGCCTGAAAATAGGTCATTGGATTCAGGTTAGGGGTAAGCCAAACCGCATCCGAGCGAACGCTCCGGCTAACTTAAGGAGGGGTGAAAATATTCTTTTGGGTGACTCTCTACCCCTTCTGGGTGAAGACCGTGGCCAGGTTTAACGCGGAAGATCCGTGGAACCACAACCATAGGGTGGCCTTTACGGTGGACGCATACCTGATGGCCCGCAAGGGCTCGCCCGTGCCGGAGGCCAGACGCGTCGGGGATATCTCTACGGTATCCGTGGCGGCGTCGTGGATGTGGAATACATGCTGCCGGACAGTTTGTCCTCAATGTGGCGCGCTAACCGCATACCTATAGAAGCGCTTCCTAGGTAACCTGTTGGTTTATAGCTCTTGGTCACGCTCGTGCTGACACCTTGCTACTGAACGTTGTAGTCGCGGCTATCTTTTATGCACGGAGCCGGATACGCTCGATCCGGCCAAGGCCGTTGGGGGTTCCGAAATATGGATCATGGCCGCACTTTTCGAGCTGCTGATCCAGGCGCACCCCGAGACCATGGCGCCGATGGCCGGCCTGGCCACACATTACAAGATTGAGCGGGACGGTGCGCGTTATACGTTCTATTTGCGCGGCCACTCGTCACCCCGAGGAACAAGGCTTCCCAACGCGGATACCCTCCCCATCGAGTTCTCGCGCGGACGTTCCGCCGCTCCGGACAGTCGGGCCGCTCGATGGAGTGACGGAACGCCGGTTACCGCTCATGATGTCGTTTACTCGTGGCGCGGCTATGTATTGCCGGAAATCGGCAATTCCTCTGCGAATGTCCTCTATTGCATCGCGGGCGCCGAAGCCGTCGCCTCAGGCAAACTCCCACCGGACCAACTCGGAGTCCGCGCGTTGGACGCGTTTACGTTCCAGGTGGATTTGTCGATGCCCGCGCCCTACCTCCTCATGCTCTGCTCCACCTACATGACCCTGCCGTTGCCCCATCGAGCCATTGAGGCGTCGCGAAAACAGGGAAGAGACGCATCGTGGGTGGAACCCGGCCGTATCGTTACCAGCGGACCATTTCTGCTGGCGGAGTCGCGACCGCGTGAACGCACCGTAGTCGTCAGGAATCCGAACTACTTCGATGCCGCACTGACTGGGCTCAAAGGGATCCACTTCTCCACCGCGGATGGCGTTGTCGTGCTCAACCTGTACCGCGCCGGACTGGCGGACTCCATGGATGGCCGCGCATTACCTCTTCAGTTGGCTCCCACCCTGCGGCGGAAAGACGATTTTCACATGAGGCCGGCCTGCGCCAGTCATAACTTTCGCATCAGCACAAAGCGTCCGCCCTTGGACAACGTTATCCTCCGCTATGCCTTGAATATGGCGACCGATAAAGAGGCGGCCGCTCGGTTCCTGGGATCAGGACAGGTACCCGCTAAAACCCGCGTTCCACCGCTCCAGGGCTATCGGTCCCCGGAAGGTCTTTCGGTCGAAGTCAACGGACGCACTTGCGACGTGCTCGCATTTGATCCGCGCACCGCGCGTGATCTGTGGAAATCCGCGGTGCCTCGCGGCGGGCGGGAGCCGCTCCCGATCTATTACGCGGCGCGCGCCGACAGCCATGTCTTGGCCGAAGTACTTCGTTACCAGTGGCGCACCCACCTCGGGATCGAAGCCCGTCTGATGCCACTCGAAACGCGGCTCTTCGCACAGACCGTCGTCCAGGACGGTGACTTTTCCGGAGTCGCCGAGGACACCTATATTGCCAGCTACCCAGACCCATCTGATCTGCTGGGACTGTATGCGGGCAACTATCCGTGCTGGTCGGACCGGTCCTTCGATCGCCAGTTAGCTGCTGCTTCCTCTATCGCCGACCCGGCGGTCCGCATGGAAAAACTCGTGGAGTGCGAAGCGGCGCTGCTGCGGCAAATGCCGTTCATCCCTCTCTACTTCGACACTTGGAACTACCTGGAGCGCCCGGAAGTCCGCGGCATGAACTTGAATCCGTTAGGCGTGCCGTCATTCAAGTACGCTTCGATTGCAACCACCCGGAAGCGGGAAGCCGCCTAAGAAGGACACAAGGATATGCTACGTTTTGCGCTACGCAGGCTGTTGGTCATGGGGCCGCTCGTATTCGTCGTCCTCACCATCGCTTTTATGATGGTCCAGATGGCGCCCGGCAGTCCGTTCAGCAGCCAACGCCGGCTGCCTCCCGAAATCGAGGCGAATCTCAAGGCAAAATATGGCTTCGACCAGCCCAAACTCACGCAGTATGTCCGATACATGGTTAGGGTGGTTGGCTTTACCTATGGCCGCCGAGACGAAGTCCTGGGTATGGCATCCTTATCCCGACTTCGGCGATTCCACCAAGTACAAAGACAAGACCGTCAACCAGATCATCAAGGAAGCTCTCCCTGTCTCGGCAGTACTTGGGTTACTGGCCTACATTCTCGCTGCCCTCCTGGGGCTCTTGCGTGGTATCCACTCGGCGTACAAGCAGAACACCTGGGTGGACCATCTCACTACCCGCATCGCGATGCTCGGCGTGGCCATACCGAACTTCGTCCTGGAACCGGTCCTCGTCATCCTCTTCAGCCTTACCCTCTACTGGTTCCCGCCCGCGCGCATGGACTGGGCGGTCGAATGGGGCTACCTGCGCATTCCGACATTGAGGACGCTCGTGCTGCCGGTGATTACTCTCGCGGCCGTTTATATCGCCTACATCGCGCGGCTGACACGCAGCGGAATGGTGGAAACGTTGCGGCAGGATTATATTCGAACGGCTCGCGCCAAGGGGTTATCGGAATCGCGAGTCGTCCTGGTCCACGCTTTACCCGGGGGCATTCTCCCGGGGATTCTCCCCGTGGTGAGCTTCTCGGGACCCGCCATCGCATTCCTCATCACGGGGACCGTGGTGGTGGAAAGAATCTTTTCCATTCCCGGATTAGGTGGCTCCTGCTTATCCGGTTGTTTCAGCAAACTACAATAGGTAGCGTTTGTCGCGTGGTCTGCGAGTGCGCGACCAACGTTGGGCCGCGACAGAAGGCCTATCGCTGGGCTCGTGGACCCCTCCATGCCCGAAATTTGTCCGACCGGGCGCGCCGCTCAACCGCGGAGACAGGCCCGCAGGCACGACGGAACGTCGTCGCGCACCTGCCGTGGCCGACCACAACATCTAGTGGCTTGCTGAAACAACCGGATAAGCAGGAGGTGGCTACTCATAGATGCCGCGAACAACCGCAATCACTTTCTCATCTTGGGACTGACCGCTTTCGGCGCGATCTCCCTGATGCTGGCGAACCTGCTGGTGGATATGGCTTATGCGTGGCTTGATCCCAGGATCCGATATTGAGCACAAAGGATCGACATGAACAATGAAAACGTCATGATTGAGGGGGTCAGTCCATGGAAGGCAGGGTGGAAACGATTGCGGCGCAACCGAATGGCCATCGCGGGAGGTATTCTCCTTGCCGCGATCGTCGTGGCCGCATTGGCCGGGCCATGGCTTGTGTTCCATTACAACGGCTCGGGCTATGACACGCTCGATCTGGACACCCGGCTGGCCGACTCGTCGATGAAACATCCGCTCGGCACCGACACGCTCGGACGCGACCTTCTGGCGCGCGTCCTGTACGGCAGCCGCATCAGCCTGTTAGTCGGGATTGTTGGAACGTTGATTTCGCTGCTCATCGGCGTTGCCTACGGCGCGGTGGCCGGATACTTTGGCGGACGCGTGGACGACATGATGATGCGGATTGTGGACGTCCTTTACTCCCTGCCGGATATTCTTTTTATCGTGATTCTGATGACCCTCTTCGAGCGCAGTTTCTTTCTGCTGCTGGTTGCGCTGGGTGCGACGTCGTGGCTCACCATGGCGCGGATTGCGCGTGGGCAAGTCCTCAGTCTCAAAAACGAATTGTTCGTCGAGGCGGCTCGATCAATCGGTGTGTCGCCGATGGGGATTATTCTTCGTCACATCGTACCGAATGCTCTTGGTCCGGTTATTGTGTACGCGACGCTGACGGTTCCTTCCGTAATTTTGGCGGAGGCGTTCCTGAGCTTTCTAGGTCTCGGTGTGCCCCCGCCGGCATCGTCGCTCGGCGTGTTGGCGGATGAAGGAGCACAAGCGATCGCAGTCCACCCGATTCTGCTTGCGGCTCCGGCCACGCTCATGGCCGTCATGCTGTTGTGTCTGAACTTTCTGGGCGATGACCTCCGGGACGCTCTTAATCCGAAGGCGAGTCAGGCATAGAACATGAACGAAACACTGTTGTCGGTGCGCAACCTGAAAGTTCAGTTCACTGGACCCGAACTAACTGTACGAGCGGTAGACGGTGTCAGCTTTGACCTGGCGCCGGGCCGCACACTTGGAATCGTTGGTGAATCCGGATCGCGTAAGTCCGTTGCGGGCTTGGCGACATTGGGCCTGATTCCAGCGCCCGGAGAAATTGCAGGCGGCGAAATCTGGTTCGAAGGCCGGGATCTCACCAAACTTGGACCTCCGGCGTTGCGCGAAATTCGGGGAAGGCGGATCGCGATGATCTTTCAGGATCCCATGACATCGCTCAATCGCTTCCTTCGCGTCTCTGAGCAGATCATGGAAGCTACTCGCCGGCACTTGGGACATGGTAGGCGCGAGGCGATGGAACACGCGATCAGGATGCTCGACATGGTTGGAATTCCCGTATCTTCTCAATAAACCGGGGCGGTTACGTAGGCGCCCACGAAGAACTGAGATCCATCGTTTCAGCTCGTTGTTTGATCAGTTCGGCCAATGATGGCATCCGCCTCGCGCCGCAGACTCGGTCCCGAATGTATTGAAAGAAGTTCACTCCGAGTTTTCTGGCTGTGCTGAGCAGCGTTTCCATTGCGTCCCAAGTCTGAGCGCCCGCTGCCGAACGCGGGCCGTAGCTCACCACGCGCTTTCTGACGCGTGTTCGCGCATCCAACTCCGCCGGGTTGTTGTGCAGTGGAATCTCGGGATGTTCCAGCACCCTCAGCAAGTACGTCTTATCGGCTTTGGTTTTGGCGAACTGCTGATCCAGTCCATCGTAGCCGTTATGTAGAAATAGTTCGTCCAATTGCTCTCGCAACTGCGCCGGCCGTTCCTTGGTGGGAGCCTGCTGGTAGGCGCGCAGTTGTTTGTAGAAATCCCAGTAGCGTTTGCGAAACGCTTCCAGCCATTCACGATGTCGCGGCACGCACGGCGCCATGCTCTGATAATGCCGCCCGTCGTGAACCCAGCATAAGGCTAGCTCGTCAGCCACGAGTTGGAACTGCTTGGCATTGTCACATACTAAAAGGCGCACATGCCCGCTTTCGGCATGATACGCCGAAAGAGCCGCTGCCTCTATAATCCGGTGGCGGGCCCCTGAGGCCAGATCTGGAATCTGCTCCGTCAGCCTTCGCTGCAACTCCTCCTGGCTCCAGTCCTGATGGAACGGCAACTGCCCCACTCGCTCTAAAACCCGCTGCGATATCCCCAAACTGGAGCATCAAGCCCAAGGCCTCCTCATTGAGGCGGAATATCCGCTCGCGCCCATTACGCAGCACGTCGATTATGGTCAGTCGGTCTTTCCGGGAAATGTTGAAGTAAGCTCCGTACAGCGGATTGCAGATGACTTGGCAGTGCTGGTTTACACCATTCACACGCGTGCCCGTGTATCCACTGTGGCGCCACGTGCTGCTGATCCACTGGCTTCCACGATTGCTCGCTTTTCCTCCTGGACTTCCGGGTATGCGCCCGTGAGCCACGCCGATATTTGGCCGCTGGAGATCACGATGCCCAGATCTTCCACTAGATTCTGCCATTCTTGGGCTCGGTCATATTGCACAAATGAGAAAACAGCACGCACAGGCTCTTCAGATCGGGACCGAATTCACCGCGGTAGCCAGCCGGGCAGCGACTCGAGGTAGGTTCCGCCTGTTGAGGCCGCGTAATACTTCTCCTTGCGAAACTTCACATTATCCGTAACGAAGCGTAACTCTTGCACCACCACCTCTTCGTAGCCCTTGAACTCGGCATCCGGTGGCAGGGATGTCCGGTCTACTTTCAGTACTTCTTCCCGGTCTATCCGAACCCGCTCCAGCTTGCTGCGCTTGCTGTGCAGTTTGGCTTCCGTAGGCTCCCCCCGCTCTTTTTCCGATGACTGTGAGGCCGGCGCTGACCTGTTCTGGGAGCGGTCCCCTTTGCCCCCTCCACCTTTGCGGCGGTTGAGCTGCTCCCGCAAATACAGGTTCTCAGCGTGGGCTTTGCGCAGATCCGCCGTCAGCGTTTCGATCAGGTTCAGCAACAACCGGATACATTCGCGGGCACGCTCGTCCTGAATGCCGGCCAAATGATCCTTCTGAAGAATCTGATCGACTGCGCTGATTCCAGCTTGGCTGTCACTCATCCAGTTCAGCTTAGAACAGCTGCAGCGATTTGTCCAGCGAAATCGAACAACAACAACCAAAAATGTTACAGGCTCCGCTTACGTCTTTAGCATCCGTCGGGCTCCAGCCTATGAACCTCCACGATTTATTGAGAAGATACCAGT
>CAVYEV010000065.1:0-28069 GCA_963767545.1 Terriglobia bacterium | reverse complement strand
TTCACATCAACAACCCTAGCTAGATACCTTTCACCGAAGGATGGAATACCAGCAGCGCCGCTGAATCATCCTTCCAGGGTTGAGAGTGCAGCATTTTCCAATTGAAGAATGATACTGAAATCGACATTTGATTCCAACACAAGATGATCCTGAAACAGAGGATGCGAGAAGCGCCAGGGATCTCCTTTCGTGAGCGCCCGAGGGGCGCTGCCTTGGTTTTGTTTTTCTGATTGAAATGGGTAAGGCCGTGGCCGGCGCGGTGGAACTGGCGATTCCATCTTGCACTGACGCAGCAGTTTGGCCTTGGCTGCGCTCATCTTCTTCGCGCATTCGGTGTCGCTCATTGCCTTGGCGACTCTGTCCAGATGGGCGAAGCTGACGCCTGGCTTCAAGTAACTGGCCGCATCCGGCAACGACTTCAGCTTCTCGTATGGGGTCGCATAGTCTTCGATCTTGTATTGCCGTTGCCGCTTGCCTCGAGCATCCAGCGTCACGGTTGCGAAGCCGCAAGGGCGATGAAAGTTCAGGTATGGATTCAACTGCGCCGTATAGAACTTGTGCAACTGGCTCGGCATGTTCTCCGCCGATGTGGCCGTAGCCGATGAGCTTGCGAATCACCGCTCCATTCTTTCCCTCCACCAAGGCATTGTCCTGGCTGCGGCTGGCGCGGCTCTTGGTGAACTCCACCAGCAGCTTGTTCAGCAGCCGCGCCACTGTGTGGTTGATAAACTCCGAGCCGTTGTCGGAGTGGAATCCCAAACTCGGAAACGGAAATTGCTCCAGCATCGCCTTCCAGCACCGGTATCAAATACTGCTCGCTGATCTTGCTTGCGCATCCGATCACTTCCCACTGCAGGACCGCGTCCACAGCGTTGATGTGGTACACCCCTTTGGCTCCATCCCAGTCGCCTTGATGCACTGTGTCCACACGCAGGTAGCCCGGACGTCCTTGCGGGTCTGGCCGCCGCCGCTCGGCGATTGACACCCCGCTCGGCCGCGTCGGCTCGAATACCGCCGCCTGCCTTCGATATCCTACGCTGTTGCGCAGATTGTAGAGGTGCGCAACCGAGATCCCCGCCAGGCGCACATACTCTGCTTGCCGAACTCTTCGTACTCTCGCCTCAGAATGCATCGCGTTGCCGGCCCGCTCAGCCGCTCGTGCGCTCGATCCACTACGCCAGCAGCGTCACATCCCCAGCGGTGTACTTCCGCGGAAACTGCCGTCGTTGATACGGCTGTTGTTCTATTTTCCCCGTCTCGCGGTACATCCGAATCAGCCGCGCCGCTTGCGGCAGGCTCAGCCCAGTTACCTTTATGATGTAGGCGCGAATCTGCCCCTCGCTGCCGTCTTGCCCTGACTGGCGTACTCCTGCGCGATCAGAACTCTGTTGCGTCCAGGCGTACGGTCTCGGCGCGGTCCTGCCCGCTGAATACGATCCCATGGCTGGCCTTCAAAAACTCGCTGATCTGCTCCGGATTCAACTCTTCGGCATTCTGCATCTGCAATTGCATCCTGCCGCAGTTCGCCTACCCCAACTTTCCCATTTTCAGGATCATCTTGTATTGGACAACTCTGAGCCTGACCAACCTCCGGGCCAAGGTTACACTGAAGGCAACGCCCCCTTTCCGAATGCCATCATCCTTACCGCCCGGCTCGATCCGATCTCGCAGAAGCTTATGACCTACTATCCGGAGCCGACCCGCTCGGGTTCCGCCAATAACTATGCAGAGAGCCTCCAGCAGGGACAGAATTACTACTACGTCACGGCGAAAATGGATGAGGACCTCACGGCCAACAATCGTATCAGCGTGAACTTCTCACACTCACACACCGATAACAAGAACCAGATTCGGAGCGGATACGTACCGACGTTCGCGGCACCGATGTTTAACGAGAACACAGTCGGAAGGACTGAGCTACACGCACGTCCTCACTCCGCAGTTGATCATGGAATTGCGCTCCAGAGTCAGCCGTCTCTACAACAGCTACGGAGTTCACTTCGCGGGCCAGAATATCGCCCAACAACTCGGCATCCAGAGTACGAGCACCGACAAGGGCCTCTGCGCCTTCCCTACGTTCCAGCCAACCGGCTACGCCAGCATCGGCGACTACGCGGCGAATCCGGGCTTCCGCATTTCCAACACTCTGACCGAAGCCGGTCATCTCACCTGGGTCAAAGGTCGACATGTCCTCAAAACCGGTGCGGACGCGAGCTTCGGCCACGTAAATAACTATCGGCCAAGCAATGCGAACGGACTCTTCAAGTCCTCGGCAATTGGACCAGCAACTCGTTCGCCGATTTCGCCCTGGTATATCTCGACAGCCCGAGCCTCACCGCCACTTCCAGCCCGCAGTACCTGGTTGTCCATAACTACGCCGCCTTCGTCCAGGACGATTTCAAAGTCCACCCCCGATTGACCCTGAATCTCGGACTGCGCTACGACATCCCCGAGCCTCCAAGCGAGAAGCGCGGGCGTTGGTCGAACTACGACCCGAGCCTTCCGCAGGTACTCATCGCCGGAAATCAGATCCGGTATATTGCCAATTACGATTGAGTCCCAAACGCGCTTCCATCATCAAGGATGGCGTGAAGGTATGAAAATAGCTCAAGCCAGGCACGGGCCAGGTCCTGCGCTTGGGATAGAGGAAGGTGTCGACCGTTCCTGTGATCACGCCTAGTACGTAATTACAAAAATAAGCGTATTGTAATAAGATCTGGGAGTGGGCCAGCGAGCGACAATTTCTTTGACTTCTGAAGAAGAACAGACCCTCCGGCAGTGGACACGCGCCGGTACAGGCGAAAACCGGATGGTGGAGCGGGCCAAGGTGATACTCTTGGCCAACCAAGGAAAGTCCAACCTGGAGATCGCGCAGCAATTGCGGACCAGGCCCGCTCGTGTTTCGAAGTGGCGACAACGCTTCGGCGCACGGCGGTTGGACGGTCTGCAAGACGCTGACCGGAAGGGCCGGCCAGCGCATTATGACAAGACAACGGAAAGACGAGTGCTGACGTTATTGGACGAACCGCCACCGGAAGGGTACGGGAAGTGGTCTGGCGCGCTGCTGACTGAGGCTCTCGGAAACGTGAGTGATGATCAAGTCTGGCGTGTTTTGCGCAAGCACGATGATTTGCTTACAGCGGCGGCGGAGTTGGTGCATCAGCACGGATCCCGAATTCGGTCCGAAAGCGGCCGACATTGTGGGCTGTATCTGAATCCGCCGGAAAACGCGCTGGTCTTGTGTGTAGATGAAAAGCCCTCCATTCAGGCATTGGAAAGAGCGCAGGGGTGGCTCCGACTCCCCAACGGAAGAGCGTTAAACGGATTCAGTCACGGATATAAGAGGCACGGCACTACCACTTTGTTCGCCGCATTCGACATCGCTACCGGGCAGGTCATGGCCGGTCATTACAATCGACGGCGGCGGAGAGAGTTCCTGGACTTCATGAACCAGATCGTGATCTCCTATCCGGATCGTGATATCCACGTCGTGTTGGACAACTTGAATACCCACAAACCCAAAGAAGACCGCTGGCGGAAACGCCATCCGAGAGTCCACCTGCATTTCATTCCGACGTATTCCTCCTGGTTGAATCAAGTGGAATGTTGGTTCAGCATCCTGGGTCAGCAAGCGTTACAAGGGGTGAGTTTCACATCGCCGGAACAATTGCGGGAGGCGATTGATAAGTTCGTGAAGGCCTACAACCAGAAGGCCGCGCTATTCGAATGGACCAAGGGCTGTGGTCCACCCGACGGCTCCCAAACGAAAATACGCTGACTTATGCAATTAGGTACTAGTGTGTCGTAACGGGTGGCGTCGGTCGCTATCTTGACGCTCAGCCGATCATTCGACGAAATGTTTTCGTCGATGGATTGATCTGACCTCGACAGCCAAAAACGGAATTCCGCCGGTGAGGCAGGCGGAATCTAGTAGCCTGATGCAACCAGTGAAACCAATCCGCATAGTGGATGCAGTGTGGGCATGGCCGGAACAATTAGAAACCTACGATAAGCGTCCTGACCTGTCCAGGCCAGAACGGGCGACGTTGACAAAGTATGCACGGCAATATCGAGAATGTCGCACTCAAAAGACAATGGATTTTCGCAGTGCACTTGATCGGCTCATCAAGCCGTTGCAGGACGTGTTTGCGTTCACCGAGGCGCGAGCGTACTGGCGATCTCTCACAATCTTCTTCATGCTTCGAGAGATGGCGCGACGAGGCAGCAGCTACTGGGCATGGTCAGAACGGGAATGGCTTGAGACGATTGCGGCTCGCAAGGCGGAACGACAACACATAATCACAGCAGCATATCTCGTTTGCGGATTCTCGAGCCTGGATCAGGTCACCGATACTCATCTCGTGTATTCAGTTCTCGCGAAAAAAGTCTTTGGGCGCGAACACATTGAGCAGATCCTCGATCGACTCAATAAGAAGCTCGATCAATGGGGCTATTCTCGAGAGTCCATTCGCATATGCATGCGCCGCACGGTCTGTGAGGCGTTACTAAAGTACCGTACGCCGTTCGTGGAGGAGTTAAGCTATGCACGCCTGCTGGAAATGCAGAAGACCGGAGCGCCAGAGTCATCGCGACGTTTGGTCGCACTATCTCGTGCCCTTCACGGTGACCGTGTGCTCGACGCCGCACTGCGCGTAGCCAAACCGGATTACACAAAAATCGGCCGCCCGCAGCTTTTCGCCGGCATCGCCGAACAATGGATCGATTGTGCTCGGTGCTGGTATGAAACATCAACGTCAAGTGGCAAACATCGACGGCGGGTATTCTATCTGGTCCTCTCAATTGGGCGTTGGCTCGCCGCGACACACCCCGAGATCTCGTCGCCGTCGCAGTGGACCCGTACCCTGACAATGGAATGCGTCGCCCTGCTGGCCAACCTGAAGTGCGGCGACTGGTCTGAAAATCGGCCGGAGATGACACCCAACTATGGACAGCTGATGGCCCCAGGCATTCGCGTCTCGTCTATTTCAGCGCTTCGCTGTTACTTCCGAGATCTCCAAAACTAGGAAACTGATCCCCCGCAAATTCGATCCGCTACAGGCATTCAACACACCCAAGAATCTGCTCAGCCAAATCGGCCCCAACCCGCGCGTTATCGCCGACGACGTTTGGGCCAAACTCGTATGGGCCGGCCTGAATCTCTGTGACGCTGACCTGCCCACCATAGGAAACGCGAAGATCCGCAAGAAGCGAACGTATTGCTATCCGTTCGAGTTGGTGAAGGCCATGGCAATCGACTGGCTTTTCAGCGGACTTAGAAGCAACGAGATAATGCGCTTGCGCATCGGGTGCATACGATGGCAGTCGGTTAGCGCTGGCGATGCCAAGGGTAGCGCTGTTTGTTTTCTTGATGTGCCGGTGAACAAAACAGGGCCGGCGTTCACGAAGCCGGTCGATCGCGTTGTCGGAGACGCGATCGCCGAATGGGAACGAGTTCGACCTGTTCAAGAGAAGCTTCCAGACCCTAAGACTGGCCAGATGGTGGATTTCCTGTTCCTCTATCGGATGAACCGGATTGGCACATACTATCTCAACAAGGTGGTGATCCCAGTGCTATGCTCGAAAGCCGGCGTTCCTCGGTGGGACGTTCGAGGAAATATTACGACGCACCGCGCACGCTCGACAATCGCCTCGCAGCTGTTCAATTCCAAAGATCCGATGAGCCTTAGGGTACACGGAACAATAATATGGACAAGTTTACGGCAGGTACACTCTAAGATCGAGGTTTGATTGTGTAGTTCCAGTCTGGATGAGTCTTGTGCCGGCGGATGCAGAGTGCTTCCATTTGGGATGTCGTTACTTTAACCCCCGTTTCGTAATCGTTGGTGTCGAGAACGGCCTTCACCCGTAGTCCACTCTTTGTTTTCGTGGCCCCGATTAGATTGACAACTGTCTCATAATTGATCAGCGGCTGCCCTCTCCAGGTCAGACTGATAAACGAAAACAGCCGGTGCTCGATCTTGTTCCACTTGCTCGTTCCTGGCGGATAGTGGCAAACCGTGAGAGCCATTCCGAGTTCGTCCGCCAGTCCTTGCAGATGTAGCTTCCAAGTACGGGACCGGCTGCTGTTACTTCCTCCCGCATCCGCGCAAATCAGGATTCGCTTGGCCCCTTGCTTCCTCCTGCGCCCGGCCAAGTTCCACCACCGCCGGATGCTTTCCACCGCGAACTCGGCCGTGTCATGCGTCACTCCTACGTTGACCACCGCCCGGTCTTCTCCGATCTCGTATGTCCCGTAGGGAATCGCTTTGCCCTCCGCCAAGGACGGAAAATCGTGAACGTTGACTCGTTCGGGCTTTCCCTTGGGCCGCCACGTCCTTCCTCCATTTTTAAAGGGCCCCACTAATTCTTTCTTCTTCGCATCCACCGAGAGCACGGGATCTCCGCTGTTCCGGAAGGAGGCTACCTGCCGGTTGATGTAGTGGAACTGCCGATCCCGGTTCCGGTGTTGCGGACCTTCGCGGCTCTTCTGATTCAACTGCATCGAATACCCCATCTCCCGTAGACACCGCGCCACTGTCTTGTCGCTGGCAGGGTGGCCTTGGCTGGTCAACTCTTTCGCCATCGCTGCGGTCGACTTATTCGTCCACCGCAGCGCGCGCATTGGATCTCCCGCCGACGTCTCCTCCAGGATCTTACCGAGTTGTACTGTCAATCCTGGGTCGGAGTCCTCCACCTTCTTCCGGCCGCCACCCGCCTCCCGGATTTGCCCCCGCTCCGCCACCGTCAGCTTCTTCCTACTGTTCAACTCCGCCACCGCTTTGGTGATCGTCGTTCGCGACATCCCAGTCAACTCCGATAAGCGGCTAATTCCACCTCGCCCCGCATCCAGCGCTTTATCGGCCACAAACAACCGCGCCTGATACTCGTTGAGCGTCGCGAGCACTCTCAGCCAGCGACTCTCTCCCGCTCTACGACGTGTAGATCTGTTCATCCACCTTACGGTATCTGAAACCGCGTCAATTGTCCAGCTTGTTTATCCGGCTCCCCTTAGTGATCTGCAGCAATGGTTGGGACACAAAACGCCGAACACCACCCGCTTCTATGCGCAAGTAACGCCGACACGACTGGCAAGATCGTATACTGCCGCCGCATACTTCACGCGCAACCTCCGCGCGATCGATGTACTGATCGATCAGAACGCGATCCGCCACGGAATCGGCCCTGCCGATCACTGGAAGTATTACGACCTGGGGCATGGATACTGCACGTACGACTTCTTCGATCAATGCCCTGACCGTATGGCGTGTGCGAAATGCTCATTCTACGTCCCGAAAGCCTCGACTCAGACGCAACTTCTCGACGGTAAGGCTGGGTTGATCCGGATGCAGCAACAGATCCCGTTGCGCGAATCGGAGTTGGCTGCTGTCAACGACGGCATAGCTGCTTACGAAGCTCTGCTGGCGAAGTTGTGTGATACGCCGACTCCGGCCGGACCCACTCCGCGGCAACTCAACGCGTCCGTGTTGGTAAACATCTCAGCCGCCGAAAAGAACCACAGGGAGGCGCCTGCCATTCGGCAGGCTGAAAGATAGGCGCGGTAACTGACAGTCTGGTTCCACTCAAACCGAGATGGACAACGGAAGCTAATTCCACATAACATACATCGGTCATCGTCCTGGAAGTCATCGAAGAGCGCGGTATTGAATCCGGTCCGCTTCGGCCACTGGACGCAGCTTCCGGCCTCGGGGATCAGCGTTTCGTCCTCGCGGTCGAAGATCGCATCATCAAGCTGAGGCATGAGTTGCTGACGAATCCACTGAGCAAGTTCCCGAACCGGAACGACTTGCTTCTCCGTCGATCCCCAGTGGGAGCGGAAAGCCGCGTCAAGAGCCTGGGACTGCTGCGTCTGCGGCAAACGCGCAATCAACAGCGCATGACCGGCTGTCAGCCGATTTTCGAGAAATGCCTTAGCGGCATCCTCGATCAGATCGACAAATCGTAAACGTCCGTAGACATATCCGGCGCTCTTCCAGACTTTGAGGGCGATAGACGCCACGTCGTACTTCGGCTCGGCCATATTCAACAGCGCACGATAAGCGTACGCTTCCTCCAGGGGGTGTACATCTTCGCGTTGGGCATTCTCAACCAACTGAAGAGTCAAGGCTTCGGAGTCAGATAACTCGACCACGCGAACGGGAACGGAGAACAATTCGGCGGCCTGGGCAGCGCGGAATCTACTGGCACCTGTCACGACTTCATACTCCTCGGCGGCCACGTTGCGAACAATGAGAGGCACCAACACTCCTTGAGCGCGGATGCTCTGTGCCTTTTGTTCCCGGGGTTGTTTTGTGGCGGAGGCAGAGGGAACCGCGTCGCATCCACGGCGGTGCTCGTTCCGAAGGGCACATAACGATCACAGGGAATTCAGCCATTTCAACAGTTCTTGGTCATTTCGCCACGCCGCGCTTCGACGCGGTATAGCCGAAGCCGCGACAGGTGGAGCGCAGGCCGCTACAGCTGCGACTTTTCCTCGCAACGTGATCTCCGCATAACGGTATGTCGTTTCCAGGTTGACGTGGCCCAGCCATGCGCGAATGACATTTACGTCTACACCCTACTCCAGGAGACTGACTGCTGTCGTATGCCTGAAGACATGAGGAGACACACCGCGGCTCATCTTCTTGGAAACGTGAGCCGGGAGAAGCGAGGTGTGCCGCTTGACGATTTTGTAGATGCCGAAACGTGTCAGCGGCTGGTGCTGGCGAGACATAAACAACGGGGCAGACCCGTTTTTTGCAGAGTCACCCAAGAGGGTTCGCAGCATCTCAGCGGTTTGAGGCCAAAGCGGGCACGTTCGCCATTTATTACCTTTCCCATGAAGCCGGACTCGAAGCGGACCATTGAGATCAACGTCCTCCACCTTCAGGTCAGCGATTTCCTGCACTCGGGCTCCAGTGTTGTAAAGGATCATGAAAAGGGTTCGGTCTCGCAGCGCAAGTGTTCCGTCCCGGGGCAGTATTTCGAAGGGCTTCTCTATTTCGTCGCGCTCCAAATATCTGGTTTGAGGCGGGGCCGTTCGCTTAACTGGAATCGCTTTCACTCTCTGTGCTTCGGGCCAGCATGTCCGGGCGCTGAAGAGCGAGGTACCGATAGAAGGTGTGCAGGGCAGCAAGTCGCTGATTCCGAGTGCTCACGGAGTTACCGCGAACGGTCTCCATCATACGCAGGAAGTCCAGAACCCGCTGCGAAGAGAAATCGCCACATCCAAGCGTGTGATCGGCCTACGGCACGTGCTCGCAACATGGGCGAGAAAGAGCTTCAACGAATCGCGGTAGCTTTGAACCGAACCGGGGCGAAGGCCTCTTTGACCTTTCAGGAAGTCTTCAAAAAAGTTGAAAATTGTCTGACCGAGGCTGATCATCGAACACCTCCTTTCGGAGCTGCTGCCTGGAATCGCTGAGCAGCTTGGCAAAGTAGATCTTCAGTGATGGTCAGATACACGGCTGTTGAATTCGGATCGACGTGTCCGAGAAAGGCGGCGAGATGAATCAATCTGCTATTGGATCCACGCCATCCCGGTACCAACGAAGCAGCGTCGCCACAGCAAAAGAGTGGCGGAGATCATGCAGTCTGGGCGGCGAGACTCCGGGCGGGATATGCAGTTCCAGTTGGGCAGCAGCGCGTGGAAGGTGATGCTGATTGTTCCTTCGTCGACGCCGCCACGTTTCGTGAAGGAGAACAAGGGTAGTTCGGGCGCAGCGTCGGTTCCGTAGCGCTGTTCAATATAGCCCTTAACTCGCTGCGCGAGCTGCGGGCCCGTGGGCACGATCCGGCTCTTGGCGAACTTCGTCTCCCGAACGAATAAGAGATTGGTCGTGAGGTCGATATCTGCCAACGTCAGTCGCGAAACTTCGCCCACGCGCAGACCTAATCCGTAGAGCAAGGCGAAAATCGTTTCGTAGACTAGGCCGCGATGCCGCGCGTGAGGTCTATCTGGCAGGCTCCGCGCAGCCGCGAGCAGGCGCTTTGCGCTGCCAAGATCGAAGAGATATGGAATCCGTCCCCCCGTGCTCCGGCGTGCGAGCGATGTCACGGGATTTCGCTGAATCCATTCCTGCATGAGCGCGAAAGTGAAGAAGCGCGACACGACACGAAGCAGATGGTTGTAGCTAGCCGGACTGTCTCGATGGCGGGATCGAAGGAAAGCATCGATGAGCGCGCCGTCGATTGCCGCCCAATCGGCAACGAAATGATCACGGAGATATCTGTCAAACATCCGGAGCACTGCGACTTCTGCGCAGTACTTGCGATTCAGCGCTCTCTTGTATTGCACGAAAGTGTTGATAAACGGAGCTAGGAAACTCTCGAATGAGATCGGTTTCATAGTTCCTCCCCGTCTCCCAATGCCACTTCCCGGAGCGAATCGATGGCGATCTTGGCGTAGATTCGCGTTGACTCCGGTGATCGATGCCCCACGTAGTCGCCGATTGTCTTGACCGGAAATCCCGAGTCGACCAGCCGCTGAACACAGGTATGACGCAGGGTGTGCGATCCGGGCCTGCGCACCTGGATGCCTGCCTTGAGAAGATAATGCGCAACACTGGACGAGACAGCGGCAGCAGTGATCGGAGAAGTAGGGGCGACAGCCCGAAAGAAGAGATGGCGATCCTTTGTCTCCGGCCGGCCATTCCGTACATACTCGATGAGCGCTTCGCCGACCACGCCAGTCAGCGGGTAAACTGCGGAGTGTCCCGCCTTGCGCTCCAGCACCTGAAGCCGCTCGCGCTTCCAGTCGACGTCATCCAGCGTCAGTTTGGCGATCTCATTTGCTCGCAACCCGTACGTCACGAGCAGTAGCAAAATAGCGTAGTCGCGGCGCCCCCGGATCGTTCTACGCTCGACTTTTTCAAGCATGCGGCCGACTTCGTCCCAACTGATGGATCGAGGCACATCGTCCAGACGGTAAACCTGAGGCATCCCTACTGCTCCGCTTAGATCCCGGGTGGTGAGATTCTCACGGTGGCAGAATCGCAGGAATCCTCTCAGATGCGCACAGAAATCGCGTCGGGAGCGAGGGGCGAGTTGTGGCGCGTGTTCGATAACGTAGGCTCCCAAAAGCGTCGGCGACAGATCGCGCAGTGAACTGACGTCCACGCGGTCGAGGTACTGTGCGAACTCACTGAGATGGCGGCAGTAATTGCCGATTGTCGCTTCCTTGAATCCACGTTCCTCGCGCAAATAGTCAATCAATCCAGGCGCTGCGGATTCGAAGGGAAACGGCCGACGACTTCGATTGCGCACTACACGCCCCTCTCTCGCGAGCAGAAGCATCTGATTGATGCTGCAAGCCGTGTCGATCGCGTGCTTGCGTCTCGATGCAGCGCTTTTCGTTTGTCCTGCATGTTGACTTTCCCACTCCGATACGAAGGCCTGCACGAAGTTCTGGGCTGGAGCGATTTCGCGGCAGGCGTTCTTCTCCGCAAATTCAGCGAAGTAAAGAGCACGGGCAGTCGAATAAGTATGGTGTCCCGGGCGTAACCATGCGCCCGCATCCATTCGACGTATTTTCTATCTGGGGACCGAGCCAGCTTCCGCGGATTCGGTCGAGCGTTGAAGGTTTGACATAGTAATGTTCGAGCATGAAAATCTCCAGTCGGAAAGCGTCCGACGGAGACCATCATCTACCTGACTGCCTCGTTATGTGCCCTTCGGAACGAGCACCACCGTGGATGCGACGCGGTTCCCTGTGCCTCCGCCACAAAACAACTCCGGGAACAAAAGGCGCATTTTGTTGCCCGCCACAAAATGCGCCAATTCCTGCAACTTGTCTGGATCAAAGCTGCGGCGCGGGGTTAGTCGGGGACTCCCGTAACTGGTCAATAGCGAGGGTCCGGAAGTCGGCGAATACTGTCTCTGGATGCATTTTCATCTGTTCCTTTCTTGGAATGGTTGGGTGGGTTGGTGTTACCGCAGCGGGTCCTGAGCGGGCCCGATGGCCCGCAGGATCTCCGCTGAAGTCTTCTGGATCACTTCGAGCGATTCAGCCAACGTGGTCTGATCGCCCTGATAGCGGCTGATGTAGTCGCTTGCGGCGGTGTTCGTGTCCAGTCCGATGGAGTGGCACACCACGAAAGCCACGGCTTCGGCTTCGGTCTCGCGAGTCGTCCGGCTGGTATCCTTCCGACGCTCGCCTTTGTGGATGAGTTCGTGCGATAACTCATGAACAAGCACAGAGAATTCGCTCTGCAGGCTCAAGATTCGGAAGTAACTCAATCCGGCCACCGCTGGACATGCCTTTTGCGGGTGCGATCCGGTCCGTGTATTCCAGCGTGATTCCGTTCGACGCGATCAGCGATTCAGCCGTCCAGTGAACTCATTCGGTTCGCCCTTGACGGTGGCAAATGGCGGTAGAGGTTCGCCTTCCGTCTGCGATTCATCTTATATAGAGAATCGGCCGGTTATCAACGTGTGTTTTCTATTGTGGCTGGATTTTAGACCGGGATCGCGCACGTTTTGACGCCATCGGCGAATCGGTGACATTGCGTCGAACAGGCTTCGGACCGCATGATAAACCGTGCGGCGTTAGTCGCGGTCAGTTCCGGTCACTTCCCAGAACGCGACATACGGCCAACTGGCCGAGCAGCATTACCAAAAAGTAGGATTGCCTTGTAAATCGATAGGGCGGTTTGGAAGGTAGCGACTCTTGCCGCCGGCGCGGGACATTGTGCGGGAGTGCTCACCGATTGAAGGGGGCGGTGCTATGCGCAACGTGATCGCCTCGGCCAAACCACTGCTCTTGCTTGGATGCATTCTGCACGTAAAGAACTGTCCGGATAGAATCGTAACTGAGGATTGCAACGCCGATCGTAAATGTGGCCCGGGGGAATGTCGAACAGCCTGAAATGGAAGGCTGTCCGACAGAACCGATTACCAAACCATCCGCAGGGACAGTTGCAGGTACCTCGCGGAGTTACTTACCTGACTTACGGCAGTCTGCGCGGTTTGTATGTTGATACTGCCGAATGTCGTGCTGTTGTTCATCCCGAGCCGCCCTGGCGTGGTCACATCCGGACCCCCAAAGCCGGTCCCCGGCGCGCCAATCTGCACGCGGTTCAAGGCATTATAAGCATCTGCCCGAATCTCCAGGCGCAGACGCTCCTTCAACGTAACGGTACGCGAGACATTCAGGTCCCAGTTTTCGATGCCCGGCGCGCGAAGGCTACTGAATAGCCGGGGCGCGTTGCCGTAGTAATAGGGATTGGCGACATTCACTGTCTGGCCGGCGGTTCCACCGACCCGCGGCACCGTTAGCACCGGGACAGCAAACGCATCGGGATTGAAGTACAACTTGTAACCCGCGGGCACCACCCAATTGGTGCCATCGGGCAAGGTAACTGCCGTCTTTCCGTCGCCGATGATCTGATCTTTCTTCGGCAATACCGGATCGCCAATCAGGTTCGGCCGTCCAAAGCCCCCGCCGGTGATGCCCAGGGGGAAGCCGTCGGAGAAAGTAGTAATGCCCGCCACCTTCCATCCACCTAGCGCCTGGCTGACGACTGGCGTCGCGGTGAACAACGGTTTGCCCTTCCCGAATGGCAGTTCCCACAGATAGTTCAGCACCAAACGTTGCGGAACATCAAACGATGAAACCGAACGGTCCAGACGCGCATTATCGGGGGCCCGGAAGTAGGTGCCTTGCGAGAAGCCGCCTTGGATCTGGGCGGCGTAGGAGCCGCCATCGTTGATGCTCTTCGACCAGGTGTAAGCTCCGCCGATCTGAAAGCCGCGTTTGAAGTTATGCTTCACGGTGACTTGCAGTGAATTGTAGTTGGATTCACCCAGGCGATCCTGGAAGCGCGTCACGGGGCCGTAAGCCGGGTAAGGCAGATCGAGATAAAGTTGCTGGATGGTCGACCCCTTCAGATTCGTGTTGTTGGTGATTACCCCGAAGAATTTGTTGGGCACCTGCGTGGTCAACGGATTGACCCCCGTCGACACATAGGTATTGATAGCGGAGGTCAGAATCGACTGCGGAATATCGTTGGTTGAATTGACTGGGACTTGCTGAACGGACAGGAAGGTGCCCTTCGTACCGACATAGGCCACCTGGGCATCCAAGCCCCAAGGCAGCATGCGTTGAATGGTGAAGTTCCATTGCTGGACGTAGGGTGTCCGGTTGTCGTTTTTGATGATCGCGGTCACACTGGTACCCAAAAGCGCTGGATTCAGCGGATTCGTCGCTGCGGGCACGCCGCCGGTGCTGTAGGCGTTTTCGAACGGCGCGATCAGGATATCCAATCCGGTGGTGATCCCGGTGTTGGGACGAATCTGGACATACGAAGGCGCGGCGAAACCGTCCGACCCGAAGCCCTGGGCGCCCGAACCCATGCCGGTAATCATGTCGTAACTGATCCCATAGGCCGACCGGATGACTGTCTTGTCCCCGAGGCGGTAAGCGAAGCCGACGCGAGGGGCAAAATTCTTGGGGTCCGGATTCGTCTGTCCACGCGAATCTCCCCCGGTACCGGAGAACTGATACAACCCCGGCGTATTGGTCTCATTGACCCCATAGAGATTGAACTGGCTCAGGTGGTTGTTGCGTTCGGTCAAGGCGCCCTGGTATTCATAGCGGAATCCCAAATTGATGGTCATTCTGCGGGTCGCCTTCCAGTCATTCTGGCTGTATAGCGCATAGAAGGGATTCTTGAGCGACATGGATGGATCGCCGGTTGGCCGCTGCCGATCGCGCCATCCGCCGCGCCCATCAGGAAGCTTGCCGCAGTCCAGCCCTGCGGGGTATTGGCAGGAACTCCCGCACATCCCGTTCCCTCGCAATACTGGGTGAAGTTGCTCCCCCCGTTGCTGAAACCGATCGAAGCATAATAAGGTTGGATAAAGTTGTTATAGAAGGCCAGATACTCGCCGCCCACCTTCAGCGTCCATTTGTTCAGGATCCGGGTGTAATTCGGCGTGAAGGAGTAATTCGTCGAGTGGTTGTTCCGCACCACGAAGCCGCCCACGCCTTCCGACGGATAGGGGCTGATGTTGATCCTGGGAAAAACCTGCGTGAGTCCCGCCGCGATCTCCTGCGGTGAGAATCCCAAACTATTACCTGCCAGGTAGTTCAGGCCGCCAGCCGGAAGCAGATTTAGGTTGATCCGGGTCACGCCGGCGCGGATTTCGAGAATCGACCGGGGCGAGATCGTCCAGTCATATCCGATGGTGGCGCTGGGATTGAACTGGGTCGTCGGGCCGTTATTGTTGGCCGCTGGATCGGTGAAGATATTGGGCGGATTGCTGAGCGTCCAATCGGTCGTCCAGCGGAAGAAAAGCTTTTGGTTGTTGGTGACCTGTCGATCCAGTTTGACCATGATCTGGTCCGACCGGGTGTAGGTGGGGGCGTTGCTGAAGTAATTGTTGGTTCCGTCCAGATTCAGCGGCGTGATATTGGGCAGCGGATAAAAGCTCATCAGCTTCAGTGCAGTCTTGTCGAGATACTGCGAGGGAATCCTGTTCAAGACTCCTCCGGCGCTGGCCTGTTGGCGGGTCACCTGATATTGCCCGGCGGCCACGGTGGTCACCGCGGTGGTGTCTGGAAAGGGAAGATAGATCTGCCGGTTGAATGTCTGCAACTGCCCGCCGACGTTGACTTGCGCGAGGGTTTTACTGAAATCGCCGACCCGTTCCAACGCGGTCGGCACTGTGTAGTACGTGCTGTTTCCTTGTGAGCGGCGCAGTCCCTGATAGGAAAAGAAGAAGAACGTTTTGTCGTGGCCATTATAGAGCTTGGGCAGTACCACCGGGCCGCCCAACGTGCCGCCGAAGGAGTTGGTGTTGAATGGCGGGCGAGGACGGTTGGGATTGCCGTGCGCATCGGAACCGAAGGTATTGTCGCTGAATGAATTGGCATTCAAGTCCGAGTTGCGGAAATTCTCAAACAGCGAGCCGTGGAGGACATTGTCGCCGGACTTGGTGGTGAAGTTGATTACGCCGCCGCCAGCGCGCCCGTACTCCGCGGAATACGCGTTGGTAATCACCTTGATTTCGCCGATGGCATCCCGCGCGGGGATTACCGCAATCTCGTTGACGTAGCCATTAGTATTGAATGCCCCGTCGAGTTGAATGTTGCTCGAAATCGGACGGCTTCCGTTCACCGTGAAGCCGGAAAAATACTGCCGCGCGTTATCTCCGGTGTTCACGTTGTTGGGATCGAGAAACGCGCCCGTGGTGACCACACCCGCCATCGTCATGGCAAACAGCAGCGGGTTGTCATTAATGTTAGGCAGGCTTTCCACGGTGCGCCGGTTGACGGTCTGGCTCAATTCCGAAGAGTCGCCCTGGAGCACCTCTGCACCGGCCACTACCGTCACGGTCTGGGACGCATCGCCAATTTGCAATTTTACGTCCGTGCGGTACTTCTGATCGGTTTGGAGCGTGATGCCGGTTTGTCGAAAGGGCCTGAAGCCCGAGGCTTCCACGGTCACCTCGTACTGGCCTGCAATGAGGTAAGGAAGCTCGAAATTACCGTCCGTATTGCTCTTGATATTCGAGGAGATATTGGTCCCGGTGTTGGTAATTCTGATTTTGGCGTCGGGGACGACTGCGCCCGAGGAATCCGTCACGGTGCCGAGAATGGTGCCGCTGGTGACCTGGGCCATGACAGGCCCGCAAAGCAGGAGGCCGATTGCGCAGCCGGCGATTACGCGCCCAAGTTTTAAGAACATTTAACGCTAACCTCGCCGTGATAATACCAGATAATGAGGGCTTTCGTACGGTTTAATTCTGCCCGCTCGTCCGGCCGCCACCCAATAAGACGTTATACGACCAGAGCAGAAAAGGGTCAGCTTCATCCACCGCGACATGCGGCCCAGTGATAGGAAGCGCATCAACGGGTCATGCGTTTCACGGCCCCAATCCTGCACGCACCCACGCTGCGGCTCCGTTGATCGACGCAGGGCACCTGCTTTTGGAGCTATCCCTGGAAACCCGAGGTCCGAACTCCCGGATGGCAGACATAACTGGATTGAACCGTTCAGCCACGTCGGCGAATTGGGCGTGATACGTAAAGTTGATCAAGCCTGCCAAATTTTGCGGGTGGCGCGTTACACGACCGGCGCAATTTCAAGGCCCCACACACGCTCAATTCGGAGCGTGACTTGCCGGATTCCCAGCTTCCGCTCTCGCCGCAGCCACAATGCCATACCTGCATCGGCGTTCTTCCAAATTCTGAGCAGCTCTCCGTACGCTTTTCTTGAGCTCTTCAGATCGCCGCTAATCGCCAGCGCGCGCGCCAGATGTAATCGCGAAAGCGCGCCCATCGGATCGCTGACCATGATCCCGTCATGTTCGACAATCTTGCGGAACTCCTCGGCGGCCCGATCCGGCTGTCCAAGTCCCAGGAAAGCCAGACCGCGAACATAGACAGGGTACATCGATCCGAAGAATCCATGAATTGCACTGCGGGGAGAACTCAATTCGTAGGCTTCGGCTACAAGACAAGGGGGACCGAGCGTGTGCCGCTGTTCGGTCCGCAAGAACTAATGAACCAACTGGGGGTTCAAGAATACGCTCGCGAGAGAAAATTCCGCGAGCGGCTCAATGCCTGGCTAAAGGTGATTGAACTATACTGGCCGGAGTGTCCCGCGGTGCTGGCCAGGAACGGTTCCTTCCTGGTTCTCGAACACGCGTTGGCAGTTCGCAACGCCGGCACTGAACGACTTCTCGGATGACGATCGACCCCAACGTCCGAGAACATCGTGTTGGAGTCCTAACCGACTTTGTAACGGCGTAGGGAATTCCGCCTGGGTGTGGGTCGAACCTGGAGGCCAATGGAGGATGGGCAAGTTGAGAGACTCTACCTTGCTCTGAATGGCAATTTTCCAGCGGATGCCATAGACCATTGCACGCGACTCTTCGTGACGGCGATGTGGGAGAATATTTGGCGATGTTCCCCCTTCTGATCGAAGCATTCGATGGCAGAACTTGGAACGCTGTCGATCTGGAAACATCGGCCGGACTGTGACTTGTCGAAACCTTAATATAACGCGTTCAGAGCTTGAGCAGGCGCTCGCGCCGGCCGCCTTACTCGATGCGCTGTGGGGTGCCTTCGCATATTCGACGCGGCGAATCCCTGTCATTGCCCCTTATTCTTTGATTTGCGCTTCTCCAGACGCGTCTTGTAGCAGGCATCCTTCACTGTCACTCACAGCGCCGCCTTCTTTGCCGCAGAGATTTTGCTCTGCCGCTTCGCGATGTGTCTAGCCCATCGCAGGGTGCCCAGGCACATGTACTATAGCTCTCTTGCAATGCGTGCGCGCATATCGATATTTTACTAGTGAAAGATCTCGCCGCGTTCAATTACATCGAGCAGGACTTCGCATCAAGACAAAGACAGCGGTCCATCGCTGCGGCCAAGTTCGTTTACGATCGATTCCTTGCGTATCAAGGCTGTCTTCACTGCCGAATCGGTCGCGACCGCGTACACCACCACTCCCAAAGCTGCGGCCACGCTTAGAAGCAGGAAGAATATCGTCTCGCTCTCGAAGACGTAACGTCCCCAGTACGCGAGCGCGATCGGCAGCAGGGCAATCGGAAATAGAAAAAAAGCGAATGCATTCATACTGCGCGCGGTGCCGCCCTGTGTGACCTTATCGGGATCCATGGCGCGCGGGAGCCGTACCGAGATAATGTTGCCAAAGCCGACCAGGTAGATCGCGGAAATCAGTGTGACCGCAAGCGCCTCCGCGATTCGCGCGGGAGGATGAGGAACGGGCAGGACTAACGCGATCGCGACCACCAGAATCAGCTCTGAGATCACGATGAGCAGCGCGGTAATATTCTTGGCCTGCAAGACCCGCACAAACGGTACCGGAAACGCGTACCAGGACTGGGCCGCGGACCGGTCGAAACCGAATGCATTCCAGAACGTGACTTGCCCGAGCAGTACCAGCGCGTACACGCTCACGTACGTCAGGTAATGGGTGCGCGTGACCCCGTCGCTTCCGGACCGGTGCCGCAACGCCATCGGCAGCCAGACGGCCAGCCCAAACGAAAATCCCATGATGTAAACGAGCCGGAAGCGAGGCGAACGGAACAGCGTACGCAGTTCCTTTTCAACCACCGCGGCCAAAGGATCCGCAAGCAAGCGCGACGGCCAACGCGCCGCTTGATCCGTCCATGTGGAAGCTGTGGCGTCGCCCGGCCGCACAGTCTCGAGTTTGCCCGGACCGCTATCGGCGCGAATACCCTTCTCAAACTGCCGCCGGCTGAAACCATAGGCCAGGCCAAGGTAGACCGCTAAGATGCCTATATCCGCAGCCACAGCGTTGTTGAGAAACAGATGTCCGGCCGCGCCCCAGGGCCACAGCACGCTGATTGGAAGACTGTTGCCGATGGTCTCGTTGCGGACTCTGAAAGCGATAAAAAGCTGCGGCAACACGCCGACGAATACGATCAACAGCATCAGGATTTCGCGAAGCCTGCGCCTCAATAAAAGCCGCTCCAATAAATTGCGCATGCCGGCGGAGAGCAGCAGATTCAGGATGATGAACAAGAGAGTCGCGCCAACCATGCGCGGAGCCGCTGTCCAGCCTCCCAATTTAGGATTCCGCAGGAGCCCGAAGAGAACGCCGGCCAATGCCACAAGCATCTCCATGCAGGTGGTCAGCCGCAAGAGAATCTCCACCCCGAATAGCCGTTCACGAGGAATGGGATAGACAATCAGCTTCTTCAGATCGAGAGACGCTCCGAGGCTCGCCGACACGACCGGCGCGACCTGCCAGTACAACATCACCACGAGCAGGCTGGCCGGCAGCGCGAGGCGGAACATGCCGATATTGTCGGATTCGCGAAAAAGGCCTTGGCGCCGAAAGCTACCATCGCCCAGAATCCATAGAACACCAGCCCAGTGATTGCCGAGAAGATCGCGCTTTGTGTGCGCGTGCCCACGCGAAGCGTGCGCATGCTGAGCCACTGAGCTCGTAGAATTGCCCCTATCATTTCATTTGGCGTGAGGCGCGATAATCGCGCTTAGCAGATCCGGTTTCGATTCGTCCCGCACAAGCTGCGGATATTTCTCCCCGCCGTGGTACTCGATCCGGAACGTCTTATAGAACTCGCCGTCTTCCACCATGATCTCGATCGGACCAGTGGATTTCGGACTCGCTTCCACCGCATCGTGCAGGAGTTGCATATTGAACTTGCGGCCGTCGATTGCAACGATCTTCGTCTCCGGCGCGACACCGGCTTTTTGCGCCGGGCCATTCATATTCACGTCTTCGATATTGCCGTCGTCCTTTACTTTCAGGCCGATTGAATAGCTGAGATCCGCCAATCGCTCGTAAGCTTCGTGATCCCTCCAGATCTGCGAAGATGTTTCGCCATACACAAGCTTCCAGCCACTGTTCTCGATCCCGCCGAGCGGCGCGTGCGGCGACGTCGATTGCAGGCGCTCGCGAAAGAATGCGGTCCAGTCGTACGGTTGAATCGCATTCAGCGCCCCCACAACGTCTTCGAACGTGTACGGCTTAATCATGGGATCGCCGGAAGGCGGACCTTCGAAAGCCTTCACGAAGTCATCCAGCGATTTAGCGCCGTGGCTGAGTTGGCGAATGGTGACATCCGCCTCCAGCCAGATCAGCGTGCCCTCTTCGTAATAGTCGGTGCTGCGGCGCAGATCGGTATAGTCCTTGCGCGCGTTGTAGAGGAGTTGAGCGGCGATCGGCGGTATCTTGCAATGGCCGCCACTCGCGCCCACTTACGTTGTCGAGAGCATGGCGGCTTCGCGAGCCAGTTCCTGTCGAAACTCATCGGCAGTCAATAAGCCGCTGCGCGGCGTCAGAATCTCGCCGAGATACTGCGTGAGTCCTTCGTAGACCCAGAGTAGGTTCGCCCTTCATGGGCTCGCTGTAATCGGGAGTGGCCAAGCCTTCCGGACGCCGGTATTTGCCGTTCCAGGAATGCGTCATCTCATGCGGTAGCAGATCGGCGTCGGCGCGCCGCAAATCTTCGTCGATGAGCGCGCGCTCCGTAGTGCGGTCGTCGCTCGATTCGTGATGCTCCAGTCCGAAATGCGCGACGTGATCGCTGAGGGTTAAAGAAAATGGTAATCGCGATAATGACGCGCGCCGAATAATGCGCCGGTCTCCTTCACCAGATTCCGGTAGTGCGCGATCTCGTCCGCGGTGATCTGCGTTGCGCGTTCGCTGTCGGCGGCGATGTGAAGATAATGTGGCGGAGTTGTACCGGGACTGAGGTCGACAGTCTTGAAATTCGACCCGGTCAACACCGGAGAATCGATTAGCGTGGTCAGCGAACTGGGCTTGAAACTGGATGAGCTGGCCGCTTTCGTTATCGATCGGCAGCGCCGTTCCATAGCGCCAGCCAGCCGGTACTTTGAGAGTCAGCCTGATAGTTCAGCTGGTCCGTGGGCGTGCCCTTCGGGATACAGCAGCATTTGATTCCAGCTCAAAACCGCGAGCTTGCGACGTGGTCGATCCGCCGGAGGAGAATCCTGAGGTTTCCGGCGGCGAAATGTACTCGAGCTGCAATATCGATCGCGATTACGCCTTGCGGGATTGCGATATGGAACGCGGACATATCAACCAGATCCCGCCGCCATGGAATCGCGGTGCCACCCGCGGTGATCTTCATGTTCACGAGATCCTCGATCGGACCCGTTGGTCCGTGCTCGCCGGGTATCCATTTGGGATAAAGCAGCGTGAGCGGGCCGGCCTTCACCGGCATGTCATCTGCACGTGAGAACAGACGGCGCGTCGCTTCGCTCGCGTCGACCGAATTTATGGCGGAGGTCTGCGCCATGAGCGGTGTCATAGCAAGCACGCGCCAGCTGAGTGCAGGCATTCAGTAAGCCATTCCAGCCTCTCGAATTCCCGCTCCGCGCCGACTACGCGCACGAATACCTCCTCCAGCGTTTCGCGCCCCTGGCGAAGTTCGTCATGGTCTCTGCCTTCAATCACGATGTGTCCGTCGTTGATGATGGCCGCGCGATCGCAGAGCCGCTCCACCACTTCGAGCACGTGCGAGGTCAGGAAGATCGTCGCGCCCTGGCGGACCTGATCGAGCAGAATGTCTTTCATCAGACGCGCGCCCACTGCGTCAACGCCTTCGAAGGCTCATCCATCAGGAACAGTTCGGGGCGGTGGATCAGCGATGCGGCCATTGCAACGCGCTTGCGCATGCCTTTCGAATACTCCGCGATCAGTTTCTTGCGCTCGGTCGGAGAGTTCGAAGAGTCCAGCAGTTCGTCCGCGCGATGGATCGCGAGCGGGCGCGCCAGCTGTACATCCGGCCCACGAACTCCAGGAACTCGAGCCCTGTCAGGCGATCGAACAGCAGATTCTCATCCGGCACCAGCCCGATGCGCTGCTTGATTTCGAGTTCCTGTTCCGGCATGGGACAGTCCGAGCAGCTCAATGTCCCGGAAGTGGGCGCGGGAGTCCGATCAACATGCGGATCGTGGTGGACTTGCCTGCGCCGTTGGGGCCGAGGAATCCGAAGAAGCATCCGCGCGGAACGGTCAGCGTGAGGCCGTCAACCGCGGCCTTTCCGTCATAGACTTTGCGCAGATTTTGGACGGAAATGGCCGGCGTCGAGTGCGGCGGAGCGTGGCCGCTTTCGATCGCCTGATCCGGCTGATGGGTAGTGGCTAAACTTTCGTCCATTGGAAACCTTATGATAAACGGAATGCGGATATACTCAGTCGTTATCTTTTTGTGGGGCTTTGCGGTTTGGGCACAGAATGCCACTTTCGAAGATCATCCGGCCATCGCGTTCGGCAACGATAAGCTCGATTTGCTGATTTTGAAACAGGGCGCGTCAGTCGCAAGCGTCGTCTTGCATGACGATCCAGCGAAACTCAATCCGCTGTGGGCGCCGGCGCGCATGGCCCGGGAGGCTGGCGGCAGAAGCGCTTTCAACCCAGGTACGGGCCAGTTCCTTTGCGTCGATGGATTTGGCGGCGTCTCACCCGAGGAACGCGCCGCCGGCCTTCCAACCCACGGTGAAGCCCATTTGGCCGAATGGGAGAGCCGGCAGCAGAACGGGCAGCTCGTCCTGACGACACAGCTGCCGCACACTCAGGAACTGGTCACGCGCACCATGACGATAGCGCCCGGCGAGAATGTGGTGATTTACGAAACCACACTCGAAATCAGCTTGGGTTCGACCGGCCGGTATGTTGGGCGGAACATGCCACTATTGGGTCGCCGTTCCTCGCGCCCGGAATAACGGTCGTGGATTTTCCCGCGGTAAAGTCGAAGACCCGCCCATATGAGGGCAGAGGTGGAGGGCTCCACTACCGGCTTCCCTCGGACGTTGAGTTCACCTGGCCGAATGCGCCTCTACTCGACGGGAAGTCGGTAGACTTACGCGCGGCCCCGGAGCATCCTAATTCCGGTGATCACACCGCATCGCTGATCGATCCGAAACGTAAGCTGGCGTTCGTGACTGCAATTAATCCCCCGCGAGCAGTTGATTATCGGCTGGATCTTCAAACCGCAAGAGTATCCGTGGGTGCAGAATTGGGAGAATTATCCGGCGAACGGCAAACTGGCGAGGGGCATGGAGTTTTCCACTCAGCCGTTCGATCTACCCAGGCGTACGGTCATCGACCAGAACAATCTGTGGGGCACGCTGCTTTATCGATGGCTGCCGGCGAAGTCGAAAATCAGCAGCCGGTTTGCGCTTTTCTTTGCGCACGCGCCGGCGGGAATGATCCGGGTCGACGACGTGCGGTGGGAGAATGGCGTGTTGTTGATTGAAGATCGCGGGGCAAAGAAAACTCTACGGCTGCCGATGAGTCATGAGTTGTGAGTTAATTACTGAGCTGCGCGCATAAGCAAACCGGCACGACCAGGCGTCGCACACCAGTAATGCTGGATTCAATTCACAACCCGAATTCTCGAAGGGTTCCTCGTGTGGGATTTCGGGACTGGGCGCGGCGCGACACGCGTCAATGCGGTCAAGCATTTCAGGATCGAGAGATGGCTCCTGGTGTGAGCGTAGGAATCCAGATAACAGGCTGCCGCGGTCGTTTCGGACTCGGGAAGTCCGTCCACGAGTTTATGAAGCTGCTCTTTAGCCGTCACGCCTGTACCCTCAGTCACAGCGTACCGCGAGGTGTGGATTTGAGAATTGCGGACGGACCGCCAAACCCGGCGACCCGCCCACAAGAGTTACTGCTGCAACGACACCTGGTAGATGATGCCGTTCTCGTCATAGCACGCCTGAATCGTCTTATTCCGCTCTAGCGCGATCTCCATACGCTTGGCAAATTCAGGAAAGAGCGGAGTCTTGACACTGCACGTAGCACAAAGGTCCATCCCTCCGATGCTCACATCGTCCGGCTCGCCGAAGGGTAACAGGCCCGTCGAGTAGGTAATATAATCGACCTTCCCTGCAAGGCAGCCTTTCAATTGCGGCTGTGTCTGTCCACCGACCGGCGGATTCGGGCCCTCAATCGGAACCAGAGCGGAAGCCGCGTCAACGCCGTTGACTGTAAGCGTGATCGAAGCGGTGCCATTCGTGACCTGCGGGATCTGCAGATTGATCTGATAAAGGCCCGATCCACGAGCCCGACGAACTGGGGCGTCACCGTCTGGCCCGCAACGGTAATTTGAACCGGCGCCGCGACCGGAGCCGGCGCGGATACAAGCTGCCCGGTCGGCTGAGGCGGAGTGGTCGGACCGAGCCCGGTCGCCCAAAGAATGACGTTCTCATTTTGAGCGGCGAGCACCGTATTGACCGAGGTTCCCAACAAGCCCGTCGGAGCCACAGCCTGATACGTCAAAGCCGCTTGCACCACGGCGTACGCGCCCCCTTGCTGCGAATAGGCAAAAAGAGCCGGAGCGATGGCCTGCTTGTTGGCCATATAAGCGTTGCTGGTTCCTTGCGCGTTGGTTACAACCACGGGAACCTTGCCGACAGTCGGGTCGTCTGGGACCAGAGCGTTGATCTGCCCGGAACTGATGAAGGCGACATACGCGGGCAGGCCATTGATGCTCACCTTAACGCCGCCGAGCGAAGTCGGCGGAGCCGCCGGTGAAATCGCCCCACGATGTGGTGGTCGTGGCGAGGTTTGTGCCGAAGATCGAGATCCAGGTCGCCGACGCGATCGTGGGCTGAAAATTGGCCCCGTTGTTACGTTCGTGATCGTGGGAGCGGCAGCCGCGGTCGATGCAATGGCTCCGCCCGCCAGGAGTAATTTGAATATGCGCATTGGTTGTCCTTACTGATGCTTAGGGTTATCTGGAAGACATTCCCGGCTGCGTCGTAACAGGCGGACACGGGCAGATTCAAGGACATGGCCTTCTCCAATTTTTGGACGATCTTGAGGGTTGGAGGGCGCTTTGGTGGTGCAGGTGGTGCAGAGCTGGGTTCCTCCGATGCTGGCTGAGTCGGGGAGTCCCGCGGCTATAAGCTGTAGGGAGTATGTGAGGTAGTCGACCTGACCCGGTGAGAGTGCCCGCGCAAGGTGGATTCGGCACGATGGGAAGGGTGCTAGTAGTTGTTACTTCGAGTGTGTACTTTTCGCTGAGACTGCCGAAAGCCGGCTTTGAGATAATGCACGCCCGCCCCTTGAAGCCGTATAAGTAAACGTCGCCGAAGAGTCAGGTTCGATTAGTACGAAGGATGCGAGAGGACCCGAGTCCCGCAATTGTACGCGCAGCCCGCGAAGTGTCGTGGTGCCAGGCGCCCAAAGCCCCACCGGTAGAGACGGCCGCCGGCGCAGTATTAGCTATCGACAAAGTAACGGAAATCTGTTGACCCTTTACGATTGTGACAGAGAAAACACGCAGTGGCGCGGTGTTCGAATCCCCGAGATCGCTGAACACCTGGTTATAGTAAATCGGGATTGCCGTATTCACATCGGCTCCCGGAAGGTAATTGAGCATTGGCGCGGCCTCCAATAGCGAAGGCGGCGGCGAAAAGTCCGACTGCAGACTGTAAGCGTTTCATTGTTCGTTTCTCCTGAATTTCTTGTAACTCTCGTCAGCGGCCCGATTTGTACCGCCCATCTGTGACGGCGGGAACCGCCGGAAAACTGCTCAAAAAACTTTCCGACTCCTCTATATGCAGGACTTTGGGCGAGTGTTACACTCGGGCCAGATAATCTGATAAATAGTGTGGCAGGGCGGCTCCTGGCTGCCGCCTTTGATCGGAAACTGCGATCAAATGCCCGTAGTAGCCGGCAAATTGCCCTGCCTGAGCAAGGCCTCAGTCAGCTCGCTTTAAGCCCTCGCGAATGGCTTGCTCAAGTACGGGCTGGTAGCCGACGGCAGTCGCTGTTGCGATCCGGCGAGCTTGTTCGAGATCGGCGATTCGGCACGCGAATCGAGATGCTGCCGGTAGTTGACGAGTTGGAGCGTCCAACCGCCCAGTGAAACCTCACGCCTCCGGCCGCGGCGCGCCTGATCCAGATCCGGAAGCTCGCGAGGTCATGCAGGTAGTCACGCACAGTGATGGGCAACAGATCCTGATCGCCGAGGGAGCGGGCGAAAGCCGTGAGCAGCGCCTCGCCGAGGAAGTCGGTGCCCGGCACTATTGAACGCAATCTCACCCCCTTAAGATGGCGGTTTACTGCGTTCAATATGCCAATTCCGGGTGCCGTCCAGGAAGGCTTCTAACGTAGAAACTGAACGCCACAACAAAAGGATTCCGGCCCGTTTTAGCCAGGCTGATCCTCGCCGACGCCAACGGGAGCCCCGCCACCGATCTAGTGGAATCAATCGTTTGCCGTGACGCCTCGAAGACGGTGTCCTTTAGAGTAAAAACTCGTAAACTGTGCCCGCCACCCTACCTGCGACCCAGAGGTACGAATCGTGCCCTCCGCAGGAAGTCATAGGTCAAGCGACGAGGCTGGCCTAACGGTGAAAATTTTCGATTCACTGTCCTGGTAAGCTTACCAGCCACCCGATGGCGGGCGAACGAAACTGATGGGGCAAATGGGGCGAAAGAGTGCGACAAGCCTTCGGAAAAGTATTTATTCACTTCCTGCGCCGGCGCCACTACTCCGAAACGCGCCTACAATTCAAAGCGACCGTTCCGTTCAAGATCAGGCTTGCTAATCCTTCACGGCGATATAGAGCGTCTGGTTCCCCTTAGCTGTACCGAGACTGAGCGTGATTGGGACAGCGTTGTCGGTGGCGACTTGAGGCACGACGACGTTGATTTGATACAGCCCTGTCAGCCCCGCGGCCAAGCCGGCGTAGGCGAGTTGCGCTTTTGACGTACCAAGCGTCACGACCAAAGGCAATGTCAGCGAATCCTGCTCTGTGGGCAGGGTTCCCGCCGTTACCCATCCCGAGACCGGGCCAAAGCCGACACCATACATAACCACCGTTTGGCCGGGTGTCGCAGGAGTTGACGGCACACCAACAACGGCACCGGCGGGAAGGGCGAAACTTCCGTCCGGGTTGAATGCGGCTACGTACTGTTTCCCGCTGATGTTGAACGTGGCCGGGGCCAGAAGGCTCGGCTCAGTCTGAATCACTTCTACGTAGAAGCTGTCACTCGTTCCGTTTGAATTGGTAACTGTTACCGGCACTACACCCGTGAGGGCGTTAGAGGGGAGTAGCGCGTCAATCTGACCTGGGCTGACGTAATCGACGAAAGCCGGTTGACCACCGATCGATACGGTAACACCGCCGAGCGAAGTGGGGCCAACGCCATTGGTAAAATCGGAGCCGCTCCAGCTCACTGTGATCGAAGCCAGATTTCTTCCGTAGAATTCCTATCCACGAGGGCCTAGGGCAACGGTAGTTGCGCCTCCGAAGGCACTGGCACTCACAATACCAGCAGGATCGATAACAGGAGGGCCATTGGGAGCGGCGAGGATGAGCGAGACATCGTCAAACAGGTAGGCGTAGTTCAGACCGAAGGTCAAAGCAACATGGACGCGCCTAGTGCCTGCCGGCAGCGTGCCGGAGTCTGCGGCTTCCGCCATGCTGATGCCGCCTGTGTCCGGCCCGACGTTTTGAGTTGCGCGGTAGTAGCCAACACTTTGCCGGACCAGTCGTAAAAACTGTAGGAGACGGTGGGATTAGGAGCGGTTGGATAGTTGGCGCCGATCCAAGCCGAAATCTTCAGA
>CAVYEV010000064.1:0-103569 GCA_963767545.1 Terriglobia bacterium | reverse complement strand
CGAGCGAGTTGAACGCGAGCGGCCAGGCCAATTGGGTCCGCGAGCAGGATTCCGGGATGATCCAGCATTTTTCGAAACTCCGCGGCCGCTTCGCGGTTCTTGTGGAGCCGCCCGTAGGCCAAGCCGCGGACGTAGGTCGGGTAGAGCGCGCCGTACCAGTAATAGATACTGACGCCGGTTTGCCCGAATTCATAAGTCTTGGATATGTCTAGAAGTTCAATCGCCTTGGCCGGGTTTCCTTCATTGATAGCGATGAGCGCGCGCAATGCCGGCGAATAGTTGAAGCGCACGAAGGTGTCCTCGGGGTAGTTTTTTTCCAGCCGGGCGGCCACTGGCAACGTGAGGCTTGCATTCCGTGACAGGGCGAGCGCAAATGCCGGAGGAAAATCCGCATCGCGCCCACTGGCGAGTTGCTTCGCCGCCAACGAGTGATGCAGCGACTCGTCAGGATAGCCATGTGTTTCCTCACGCATCGCAGCCGCTCCCTCGAACAGCGCGGCGCGTTCCTCGAAGTGGGCCTGACGAGCCAGGTTGACGGCTTGGGCGGATGCTTGCCGGGATTGCTGAAGCCGGCCCTCGTAAGCGGAGACCAGCGACTGAAAGTGCTCGGCGTCTCCGAAGGGCTTGCCGGAGGTCACCTCAGCGGCGAGAGTCGCCATGGCGGTTTGGTCACGATCCAGGAACGCCGTGAAGAACAGCACTGCAAGCTGATCTTTGGAAGGAAGCTTCCGTTGGGCAGCGCGGTGGAAGATGGCCTTCACCTGTTCGCGCCGGTTGAGGGAAAGATAAGCCTCAGCGACATTCTGATAATAAATCGTAAATTTCGGGTCGAGGGCAATCGCCTTTTCTCCTTCTTCGATCGCTTTTTCGTACTGCCCCGTGCCCCTCGAGGTCAATCCCGAAAGGAAGCCGCGAGGATTAGCGTCCAGAGGATATTTTCCGATCCATGCTTCACAGACCTTGCCGGCATAATTCCAGATTTCGTAAGACGTTCCTATCGTAGTTGTAGGTAATGAAATAGCTCTCATTGTCGCTAACGAGACCGCGCAGGTTGTAGCCCTTACGGATGCTCTCCATGGCCAGGCTTTGCTGGCCGTTATCGGCGTAGGACCGTCCGAGCCACGCATACGCCAGTCCAAATTGTGAATCGAGGTCGGTCGCTCACTTGAGAGCAGCAAGCTGTCGGCGGGGCTGACGAGATGGAGTTCGCGTCCAGCAGTGAACGATTTCGGCGCCTCCAGGGACGACGTGGTGGCTTTCATGAGCGGCTTCGCGTTATTTTGGAGCGCGGTGAACCGTGCACCCGATTCCGACTGAAGCCTCGATGTAAGCCGGCGTAGTTCATTGAGGACCTCATCCTTGCCCGAGGCTTGCGATTGTTCTTCGTCAACCAGATCTCCGCTGGTGCAGTTGCGGGCGCGGAGGGTAAGCAAATACCCGAGCCCAGCTTTCGACAGGGAGCTTTCGATCAAGGCAGCGCTCCCGGTTCGTTCGCAGATCTCGCGTGCGATTTCCGGAATCACCCGCGTCCCCGGAGCTTTGCGCATTTCGCTCAGGACTTCCGCGATGCGCCCATCCGGCAGCACGTTCAACTTCGACGAGCGGCGCAATTCAAAACCGGCAGTGACGGAAGGTACCGTCAAACGACGAATCGCCGGTGTCATTGGCGAGGTCGCTTAGAACGATCGTGCTGGCGATATTGAATGGGGCGTAACATTCAGAGCGCGCTTGATCAGCCAGCCGGTAGGGATGAGGAGCAGTGCCGCCGCTCGCCGCGACGAGCGGCTTTCGGACGCGCCGCATTCGGCTGGGAGGACCGGCCAGAATCGGCTCACCACTCAGGTGCCGCTCGAGATCGGCTGCCAGTTCGGTTGGTGAGCCATAGCGGCTTTGCGGCGACTTTTCGAGCGCCTTCCTGACGATCCAGTTCAAGTCGCCATGTAGTAGCTTCTTGAGCGCAACTTCGCTGGCGCCTCGGCGTGCGGCAATCTCGCCGGCGTCAGGCCCGGCAGCACTGAGCTTCTGAGCATTGAACTTCTGAATCAGCGACAGCGGTTCTTCCTCACGGATTATCCGGAGCATTTCAGCAAAACCCGACTTCCGCAGACGAGCGCCTTCGAAAGGGACGGTCCCGACTAGCAATTCGTAGAGCAGGACGCCTAGCGAATAGATGTCGCTGGCTGTGCCGATCTCACCCGTAACCAAATCCGCCTGTTCCGGACTAGCGTACTCCGGCGTGCCCACCATCTGGCCGAACTGCGTCGAGAGCGTTTTTCCGAAATCGCCCGCTTCGACCGCTCTGGCGATCCCGAAATCGATTACCTTAGGAATCGGTTTGCCGTCTTCCACCGTGACCAGAACGTTCGAGGGTTTGATATCGCGGTGAATCACGCCCTTGTTGTGAGCGTGCTGCACCGCCCGGCAGACCGGCAGAAAAAGTTCCAGCCGCCGGGCCACCGTCAGTTGGTGCCGGTCGCAATAAGCCGTAATTGCTTCGCCCTCGATGTATTCCATCACGAAAAACGGCCGGCCGCGAGAGGAAGCTCCGGCGTCAAGGATCCGTGCAATGTTGGAGTGCTCCATGAGCGCCAGGGACTGGCGTTCATGGTTGAATCGGGCGAGCACCTGGTTAGTGTCCATGCCCGCCTTCACTACCTTCAGAGCGACGCGGCGGCGGATTGGTTCGTTTTGCTCCGCAAGGTATACCGTGCCCATACCGCCTTCGCCGAGCAATTTCAAGATCCGGTAGGGCCCGAAACTGCCGGGCTCCGTTTCGGACATATTGACGGTCAAGGTTTGGGCGCCGGTATCGCCGGACATCGAACCGGGTCCGATTGCGCCGGCGAGCAGGCACGCTGGACATAGGCCGGAGGGATCTCCGGCTTTCAACTCGGCGCTACAAACCGGACATGCGGCCATCGTTATACCCCAGAGCCTTCTGATTTTAGCTGAACGCGCGCTTCACGTGTAACGCTTCGCTCGCGTTTTCCCTATCAATGAGCGAAGGAGCAAATTTTATGAAGACCATTTCGCGTTCCATTGTGGCCGGCAGCTTTCTCGCCGCGCTGCTCGTAGCACAGCCATCACGCTATAGCGTTGCAGACCTCGGATCTGTGGGTCCAGCCGGCCAACCATTCTACGTAACCAACAACGGCTTGGTAAGCGGGGTCGCTGCCGATACAGGCGGCGGCTACCACGCAGTCTTTTGGTATCGCGGACTCAAGAGCGAACTCGGCACATTCGGAGGCCAGAACAGTACGGCATACGGCGTCAACTCCAGGGCACAGGTAGTTGGTTGGGCGGAAACATCGGACACCGATCCATATGGCGAAGATTTTTGCGGCTTCGGCTCTCACCACATATGCCTTCCGTTCATCTGGCAGTCCGGCCTCATGACTCCACTGCCTACTTTGGGAGGCAGGAGCGGTACTGCTGTTATGGTCAACAGTCGCGGCCAGGTGGCCGGGTTCACAGAGACCGCTGGATGGGATACCGCTTGTCCGCCGCCCCAGAAATACCAGTTCAAGCCAGTTCTCTGGACCAACGGAAGCGTCCACGAACTTCCAACCGTCGCCGGAGATCCCGATGGATTCGCATACGCCGTAAATGAGAGCGGGCAAGCGGTGGGAGCATCGGGCGTTTGCGCCGCTTTTAATCCGATCACCCTCGTCAATCTCCAGCCGCTTCACGCCTTGCTGTGGGAAAACGGTGTAGCGACCGACCTTGGCAATCTCGGCGGGACTGGACACGGGCAAGGAATTGCCGCTGCCTCCATCAACAACCAGGGTCAGGTGGTCGGAAATTCGGATTTACCCGGCGACAAAGCTTTTCACGGCTTCTTGTGGACCAGGAGCGCGGGCATGCAGGATCTCGGGGTAGTTCCAGGAGATGTCGCGAGCCTCGCAATAGGAATTAACGACTCGGGCGTTGTGGTTGGCGCGTCTTTAGACCAACAGTTCAACCCGCGGGCATTCATCTGGCAGAACGGTGTGATGACCGATCTCAACACCCTCATTCCCGCCGGCTCGCCGTTATACCTGTTCACAGCGTGCTCTATCAATTCGCGTGGGGAAATCATCGGCATTGCCCTCACAGGCGACGGCCAGTTTCACGGCTACCTGGCAACCCCCGTCAACGGGCCAGCCGGGTCGTGAGCTCTTATCCATCGCCGTGGGTAGGATCGGCAACTCTTGATCGACCCACGGCGACGGGAATCACCAAATCGTTATGATGCCAGATTCAGAGGGGAGGAGCAGAAGTTTTACAGCGAACCACTGTGTAAGTGGGCGAAAGCCATCGAGCGCTTTCCACCCATAAAAATGACTGTGAGGAGTCGTCCAGATGTTTCGCGCTGGAGCGTTATTCAGCCTCGGTCTTTCACTTAATGCGAATTACTGAGGCTGGGGTCGTAGAACTTGGAAACATAGTCGAACCCGGCGATGCAAAGCAGTTTAGCTCCGTTCTTAAAAAGCTGGAAAAGTTATTACGGAACACCAAATAGAACGAGCTATTGGAGGCTGATCGCAGGAACAAACAGTTTTACTCCGAGATTCTTCCAAGGCTGCACACCGTAAAGATTCTTGACGAGACAAGGCGGCACATTGTGAAAGCGAATCATTCCCTCAGACTCAAAATTTACAAGGGAAAATGCCATGGATGTATACAATGCAACAGACTCGTTGATGAGACTTCTAGCTGAACGACTACCGAGAGACGGAGGCAGAGTTGAAACCTCACTCGGAAATGATTGAAGGCCCGGAGGCGTGGACGCGCTTTCGCGACGCAATGAAGGCAATCGTCAAGGTTCCCAAGAGCGCGTTGCCGCCTAGCCCGTTTGGAAAGCGGACGAAGAAAAATAAGGAAAGAAAGTCAAGTAGATAGAAGTGCGCTTCTCTAAGGGTTAATAGCGAAGTAGTATTGAAGTGCGGATTTTAATTCCTCATTGACCTACAGATACTGTTCATTACCGCCTGCATGACGATCTTCCGATTCGCACAAGACACCAGCACTAATCGCTCTGTTCGCGGAGGTAAAAACGAGATCGGGCGAGAACCCCATCTTTCCCGCGTCTCTCCGGTGAATTTTTCCCCGTCGGATGATCGCGTTAATAGCATTACGCTCTTCCGGTGGCCAAGCGGCCATTTGTTCCGAAACATATTGACGTTGCGCCTGCTCATGTGGGTCTATTTTGGGAATCGCCGTTAACTCATGTATCTTCAACGCTTGTTCCGCGTGTATGGAAGCTAGCGAGGACCACATATAGTTGAATAAAAACGAGGCGATCCAGCAAACCGCACCGGCTATCACAATGCAATAAGCCGCCAACTGGGCGGTAAGCACGTCCGCCGTCATAGAGAACATTTTCGGCCGAACTTTAAGAAACATGGCAACCAAAAGACCGATGACAGGCGGGATAATAAACGATTGCATTTGATGAAAATTCCAAATTCGAACCGTATCGGTAAACGGCCTTCGTAGACGAAGGTTTTCATAGGAACTCGCGATCAGCGATCCCTTGAAAGTAAATTGGCCGCCAACAGGTCAAGGTGTTCCCGCTTTCGTCCCAGTTCATGAGGCTGGAACTTTGTCAGCGTTGTCGGAATCGCCGAATCTCCTCAAGGCTGGGAGAGTACCCGACAGTACAAGGCGCGAGTGACCTTATCGCCGACCTTCCAACCGCTGAAGGCGGAGCGCGTCGATCCTTCAACACCGTAGGCCTTTGAGTCTCGCGATTGACAATCACTTGAATGAAAGGCACGAGATTGCGTCTTTCTGTTCGATCGTCGCAACGAATTCGATTTAGCCTGCATGAAGCCCCACCACATCCGCCGCCTCGCCGAAGGGAATAGCCTTCGCCCCGGGCACGTTAATCCGCAGAAGCCCCCCAAGAACCGTCCCCGCGCCGACCTCGAACCAACGGCCCACTCCCATCCCAGCGAGCAGTTGCATAGAAGACGACCAGCGCACAGGATTCGGGATCTGTTGGTAAAGCCCCTCACGCGCCTCTTGTGCCGTGCGAATCTCTCGCGCCTGCCAATTGTTGACGAGCGGAAAAGCAATATCGCGAAACTCCGCCTCATCAAGGTCCGGTTTGAGCCGGTTCTGCGCGGGCTTCATCAACGGAGAATGAAACGGCGCGCTTACCGGCAATAGTACGCAGCGCTTCGCTCCCGCGGCCTTCGCCAGAACGATGGCGCGCCCCACCGCCGCGGCATTGCCGGCAATTACGATCTGGTCGGGTGAGTTGAAATTCGCCGCCGTGACAACTTCTCCTTGCGCGGCCTCAATCAAGATCCCGGCCAGTTTGTCTTCCGGCAGTTTCAGGATGGCCGCCATCGCGCCTACACCGGGCGCCACCGCTTCCTGCATGTACCGGCCGCGCTTACGCACCAGGCGCAACGCGTCGGCGAATCGAATGGCTCCGGCGGCCACGAGCGCGGAGTACTCGCCCAGACTGTGTCCCGCAACGTAATCGGGCCGCACGCCTTCCCCATCGAGAACGCGCCACGCGGCCGAGGACACCGCCACCAGTGCCGGTTGAGTGTTCTCCGTGAGCTTCAGTTGGTCCTCCGGACCTTCGAAGCATAAACGGGAGAGGGGAAAGCCCAGCACATCGTCAGCCTCCTCGAAGACCAGCCTGGCGGACGGGAACGCCTCAAACAGAGACTTTCCCATGCCGGCAAATTGAGAACCTTGTCCCGGAAACAGGAATGCGGTCGCAACGTTACTCTGCTCGTTATCAGCGGAGGCCAGTGACATGATCGGAATCTTTGAGGGTTACCTCGCTGCCGTCCGCAGCTTTGATGTGGGTGTTCGAGAACGTCCAGTGTTCCGCGTTCCGGATTGTGCCGGCTGTCTTCGATTCCACATCGATATTCTTGAATTCGAAATTCAGCAGCGGAGAATCCTTGTACGAGGCGACGCTGAAAGCCTGGCGCGCGCCCTTGGCTACGATATCCGAAATATGGACATTGCGCAGATGCGGCAGTCCTCTTTCCGCCGATACCGGCTCGGTGAGCGTCTTCCAGTAAGCCGGATAACTTTTGATGCTGTCAGGGATCTTGGCGTAACTGTAGCTCGGATTCCAGTTGAATTGCACGCTGAAAACCGAGCCTACGCCCTGCATATCCATGCCGCGGATGTTGATGCTCTCGATCGTCCCCCCGCGCGTGCTCGCCGACTTGAAGAGGATACCGTTGGGCACGCCAGTGAGTACATGGACGCGATCCACTTCGATGTCCCGAATCCCGCCGGACGTTTCACTCCCGAAGGTAACGCCCGCCGCGCCGCCGCGCACAGTGTTGTCCCGGATTGCGATCTTCTCCGACGGGCGATCCACGCGCAAGCCATCGGCATCGCGGCCCGCCTTGAGGCAAATCGCATCGTCATTGCAATCGATATCGCAGTGCTGAACCAGCACGTTATTGGACGAGTCGAGATCGATGCCATCGGTGCTGGGCCCGCGTCCGCCCTCGTTGTTGCGGATGGTGATGCCGTCCACAGTAACTTTGGTGGAGTAGCAGACATGTACGGTCCAAAAGCCAGAGCGCTTGAGCGTCAACCCTTCGAGATTCACTCCGGATGATTTATAGATCTGGATCAGGCGCGGCCGTTGGCAATCGTAATCGGCGGCCCAGCGGATGCCTTTCGGTTCGTATTCCTCGCGGCGCATTTTCCAGTATTTGTCCCACCAGATTTTGCCGTCGCCGTCCACGACACCCTTTCCGGAGATGGTGACGTTCGATTGCTCGTACACATTGATGAGCGCCGCGGGCCAGCTCATTTCGATTCCGGCTACCCGCGTCGGCATGATGGGATAACCAGAAAGATCCTGCACGCCGCGGAGTTCCACTCCTTCGTCGATTCGCAGATGCATGCCGGATTTCAGAAAAATCGAGCCGGTGAGATAAACGCCCGGGCGGAATACGACGGTACCGTTGCCAGTCTTGGCAGCAGCGTCAATTGCCTTTTGGATGGCGCGCGTGTCCACCGTCACGCCATCGGCTTTGGCCCCGTAATCGCGGACCTGAAACTGAGCCGCGTTCAATAAAAGCGGCGCGAGGAGCGGAGCGAACTTTATTGCGCGCGGCATCATTGCGCACCTCATCGGAAGTCAGTAGCAGCGGCGCCGCGCCAGCCATCGCGATCAGCTTATCTTCGAACTCCACCTTCATATGCCCATTCCGATGATGGCGAAGATACCAGCGATAGGTCTCTTTTAAACCGTTATCGAATGAGGTCAAGCTAATCTTCAGCACCCGCGTGACCTTCCCAATTACCTCAGTGATTGGGGGCATATCAAAGTAAATGCCAAAGTAAGCGGGTTCACCCATCGGATTTCCGCCCGCCTCAAGAATCCGGTCCCGTGGAATGCGAACAACCTCCGGCGTCTTCCCCGCGGCACGGGCCAGAGATCGCACTACTTCAAGCTGCGATAGCGCGCGCGTGTTGCCGATATTGAAAGCCTCTCCGACCGCGCCCGGTTCGTTCATCGACGCGATCATCGCATTGATCAGATCCTTCACGTAAGCAAACTGCATCAACCGGCCGCCATCGCCGGGAACAATGATCGGACGGCCGGCGCGCATGCGATCCCAGAAGAACGCTTCGCGATAAAAGGGATTGTCCGGCCCGTAGATAAACGGCGGCCGGAAAGTCACAGCCGGGAAGCCCGTGCTGATTGTGCATGCGGAAGAGCAGCCGCTCCGTAGCGGCTTTATTGCGCACGTAAGGATCGTGGTGATCCTCGGCGGCGAGCGGATCCTTCTCGTAATGGTTCAGCCCGTCGCCATACGCGGCGATGCTCGACATGAAGATGTATCGCGACAGACGGTCGCCGCAGGCGTGAACGGCGCCTTCCACCTGCGCTGCCGTAGTGCCGCGCTGCCAGTCGTAGACATTGTCGAATACGATATCGAAGCGATGGCCGCCAAGTGCGCGCTTCACCGCCGCGACATCGTTGCGGTCGGCTTGCAGATTCTCGACGCGCTTGCCAAAATCGTGCTTACTTTTGCGATGAAGAACCGTGACATCGTGGCCGCCTTTGAGTAACTCGGTTACAAGGAGCCGCCCGATGAACATAGTTCCACCGATGACCAGAACCTTCATCTTAGTTACCGTGTCCGGGACGGCCGCGCCGCCCCACATCCCATCTTTGGAATAGGCCGCTTGCCGTTTGACGCGACCTGGAACCGCTTAGTCGTAGTATTCCAACCCGAGGTGCGTAATCAGTTGTTCGCCCCGCATCCAGCGAAGCGTGTTCTTCAACTTCATCAATTGGATGAAGATATCATGTTCCGGGTACAAACCGGGAGCTGTCATAGGCGCTTTAAAATAGAACGATAGCCATTCCTGCACGCCGCGCATGCCGGCGCGCTGAGCCAGATCCATGAACAGGACCAAATCGAGCACCAGCGGCGCGGCCAGTATGGAGTCGCGGCACAGAAAATCGATCTTGATCTGCATGGGATAGCCCATCCAGCCGAAGATGTCGATGTTATCCCAACCCTCTTTTGAATCGCCGCGTGGAGGATAGTAGTTGATCCGGACCTTGTGGTAGATATTCTTATACAGTTCGGGATAAAGGTCGGGTTGCAGAATCTGTTCGAGCGCTGAGAGCTTGCTCTCTTCTTTGGACTTGAACGATCCGGGATCGTCGAGCACTTCGCCGTCGCGGTTACCCAGAATGTTAGTTGAAAACCAGCCGTGGACTCCCAGCATCCGGCTCTTGAGTCCGGGGGCGATCAGCGTTTTCATGAACGTCTGGCCGGTCTTATAGTCCTTCCCGCAGACTGGAACCTCGTGATCGCGGGCGAGTTCCAGTAGCGCCGGGTTATCGGTGGTAAGGTGCGGCGCGCCATTGGCGTACGGGACACCCATCTTCAGCGCGGCGTAAGCATAAATCTGGCTGGGCGAGATCTCCGGGTCGTTCTTCTGCAGCCCGCACTCGAAGTCCTTCAAGGTCGCGTGAACCGATGCGGCTTTGTGAAACACTTCTGTCGAACCGCACCAGATCATGGAGAGGCGCTCCGCCTGAGTCCGCTCCTTGAATTGGCGGATGTCGTCCATGAGCATCTCGGCGTGGTCCATCTTGGACCCCGCCGGCTTTTTATTGGGCCCGTCGATACGCTTCACATACTCGTGATCGAAGACGGCCTTCATGGGCTTGATTTTCTCGAGCGGTTCCTTCAACGCGTCGAGCGTGGGGCGGTCAAGTACGGCGGCGTTTACCGCGGCATCGTAGCAGTTCTCTTCGAAGATATCCCAGGTTCCGAACTCCAAATCTTCGAGACCGGCGAGCGAGACGAAGTCCTTGATTTTCGGGCTGGTGTTATCGGTGCGTTTGCCCAACCGGACGGTGCCCATCTGGGTGAGGGAGCCAATTGGCTGTGCCATACCGCGCTTCACGGCTTCGACCCCGGCGATGAACGTCGTCGTAACGGCGCCCATTCCCGGGATCAAGACGCCCAGTTTTCCCTTGGCAGGAGCGATCTTCGGTGTTTCTCTATCGGACAAAACTCTCTCCTTAATCGATGGTCAATGCGGTCAGTCAAACTCGTGGCTAGGGTGGGCCGCACGGACTTTTCCGCGTGACACGGGCCCGCCAATAAAGAATTGGAATTAGACCAATTTGCTATACTAACAGCTTCATGCGTGATCGCGCGAGTGCCACGCTTAGCACAGTGCTGGTTGACGATGAAGAACTGGCCAGAGATGAGCTAAAGTTTCTTCTTCAAGATTTCCCGGAAATCGATGTTATTGCAACCGGTTCGAATGGCCTGGAAGCTCTGGATCTGGTGACCCGGCTGGAACCCCATTTGCTGTTTCTAGACGTACAGATGCCCGGACTTGACGGCATTGGCGTAGCGCGACGACTTCGTCAGCAAGGCCTGGATCTGCCTCACATAGTGTTCTCGACCGCCTACGACCAGTATGCGGTGGAGGCCTTCCGGCTTGATGCATCCGACTACCTGCTCAAACCATTCGATCGAGAGCGCCTCTCCGCAACTATCGCCAAGGTCGTGAAGGCCGTGCAGGTGGAAACGGATCGGGAAGAAGCGCTTGCTCTCTCCGAGACGGGAGCAGGGGAGCCTGTGCCTCAGCGGCGCACGAAACTCCTGGTGCGCAATGGACCCCGCAATGTAATCATCGACGCGAGCGATCTTATCTTCGCGACGATCGACGATGGCATCATCACCATGGTTGCGCACGGAGTCGAGGGTCTGTCGAGCTACAAAACGCTTGAGGAGCTGCAGGATAATCTCGATCCGGCAATTTTCTGGCGCGCGCACCGCTCTTATATAGTCAACGTGAACCGCATACGGGAGGTGCTGCCCTGGTTCAAGTCGAGTTTTCAGGTGAAGATGGACGACAGACGCGGCACTGAAATTCCCGTGAGCAGGGTGCAAACCCGGCGGCTGCGCGAAATGCTGAAGCTGTAGGGCAATAAGTTGAGGTCGCGCTAACCTTCCTATAATGGTTGCGTCGATTTCCCCGTCCCTGCTCAATCTATGCGGCTTTGGCGGTTTGCTGGAGACGCCACCGCATATCCCGAACGATACGTAGAATTGAGTGTAGATGGATGACGCCGGTCCGATCCGCATTCCGATAACCGATGTTTTCGACCTGCATAGCGTGCCGCCACGCGATGTCCAAGCAGTGGTCGAGGAGTATCTGGATGAGGCCCAAAAGCTCGGCCTGAAGGCGCTCCGCATTATTCACGGACGGGGAATTGGGGCACAGCGCGAGATGGTCCGCCGGGTACTGGCTTCGAAGGATTACGTAGCGGATTTTCGTGATGCGCCAGGGGAGGCCGGCGGCTGGGGTGCGACTATCGTTACGTTGCGGTGACGCGGTTGCTGCCCGTCCACCACTTACGACAACCGGCACAGACACCTTGGAAGCCTTCGCCAGTCACATTTGGGTGAAGCTGCGATACTCGCGCCAGATCTTTACACTGCTTTCCCGGCAAGGCGGCACCCGGTGATTTCCAGCGGTATGAGTCATCTTCGCCGCGATCAACGCGCGCTTTCACCGCGTCATAGGCCTTTACGTCAGCAAGCATTTCAGCATCGCCCTTGAGCTTCTTAAGCTGTTTCATCGGCAGTACGGCAAACTCCTGCCATGGCGGGTAATCCTTTCGATTCGGATCAATATTTTCCTCCTCTCGGTCCTACTTCCAAAACTAGCATCAGAAGGCGGTCATCGTGCAGGTCATAAATGACGCGCAAGCGGCCTATTCGGCCTACGAGAACACGGGCCGCGACTCCCACGCGAGGCCCGTTCTTCTCGATGCTCAGACGCGACGGTGGGGACATCGTAGCGGTGCAAGAGCTGCTGGGGCATGCCAACATCAACACCAGATGCGCCTCGCTTATTCAGACGATGAAGCGAAGCGGCGGACTGTAGAAGTTGTGCGCCAGTGACAAGAGTAGTGATGCTGCGCAGGAACAAGCTGGCAGTATGCTATCCTGGCAAAGATCACGACCCCTGAAATCTGGTGCGTCAAAAACGGAGAGGTGGCTGAGTGGTCGAAAGCAGCGGTTTGCTAAACCGTCGTAGGGTCAAAAACTCTACCGGGGGTTCGAATCCCCCCCTCTCCGCCAGTTTAGATTTAATGGAAGCCATCAGGCGCAGATCCTGTTAGCCGCCGACCGAAACAGGACCCCGCTGCTACCACCTTACCCCGCCCCACGGCAAACCCACCTGGGCACCCATTGATCCAAGTGCACAACCGCCTCTTGGGCTAATGGAGTAGACGCCTGGCGTTCCTAGGCCCAAGGCAATATGTGATTCGCCGGACGTAACCGGAACAGCGCCACATGTTACAAGAGCTTCCCTATCGAGAGTCTGTCGACCTGCGGCCCCCGACGGCTACATCACGTGAGTCGCCGGATGCCGAAGCACCCCGGATGGCTACGTCGGCATTAGGTTTCGGGCAACAGTGACAGGAGGTTTACAAACTGCATATTTGGCTTAGCAAAATCAATCGGCTTGATTGGGGACCCAAATACATCTATGCGCATCATATGGAGTGGCTATTTCGCAATCGAACGCTAGACTGGCGGCGTGGAATGTACTCATGGGCGTCGAGCGGGGTGCCTTCTCTTCCGACCTTCTCGCCCGCGAAACCGCAAAGCTCGACAGCCGCGATGCCGGACTCGCCGAAGAGATCGCCCTAGGCGTCCTGCGGTGGCGCGGCGCCATAGACTTCCTGATTCAGCAGCTTTCCGGCCGCCCAGTGCAAAAACTTGATCCCGAGGTTCTGGCCGCACTGCGCATGGGAGTCTATCAGCTTCGTTGGCTCGACAGGATTCCTACCCATGCCGCTATTAACGAGAGCGTTGAGCTTACTAAGAAGGCACGAAAGAAATCTGCTGCCGGCTTCGTCAATGCAGTTCTGCGCAAAGTGACTCGGGAGCAGGTCGACTGGCCTGACGATGCCACCCGGCTCTCCTGTCCACGGTGGCTGCTCGACCGATGGAGTGCACAATTTTGCACAACGGTCGCCCAAGGCATCGCTGAAGCTGCCCTCCGCCGCCCGGAGCGGTTTATCCGGATCGGCCCCGGCGAGCAAGTGCCAGACGGCGCGGAACCTACTGAAATTGCAGGGGCTTACCTGGAAACAGCAGGCCGCACGCCGAACGCCCGCGTGCAGGATATCTCCTCTCAGTCCATCGTGCCGCTGCTCGACCTCCAGCCCGGCAACACCTTTCTGGACCTCTGTTCGGCCCCCGGTAACAAAACAGCACAAGCCCTGGAGACCGCCGTTCGAGGCGTAGCGGCAGATGTTTCCCCGCTTCGCCTGGAGCATGTGCGTCGTGTGGGTGTGCCGCTGGTAGCGCTCGATGCCACGCGGCCGCTCCCATTCGGCGTGAAATTCGATCGCATCCTGGTAGACGCACCCTGTTCAGGCACCGGGACTCTGTCGCGCAATCCGGAGATCAAGTGGAAGCTAACGCCGGAGGATCTGGGCGATCTCCAATGCCGCCAGATCGCAATCCTCCGCAATGCGCTCGCGGTTCTCGCACCCGGGGGCCGGCTCGTCTACTCCACCTGCTCGCTTGAGCCCGAGGAGAATCGGCAGGTTCCTGAGCTCGCGGGCATTGGCTTCGTTTCGCAATCCGTGCAGCGCATCCCGGGGCGAGACCGGGGTGACGGCTTTTTTGCCGCTGTGATAACCTTGGAAGAAGTGTAGTTCAGCCTGTCATGGCATTGATAGTTCCTTCCATACTGGCCGCCGACTTTGCCCGGCTGTCTGACGAGATTCAACGCGTCGAGCGGGGCGGCGCTTCCATGATTCACATCGATATCATGGACGGTCATTTCGTCCCAAACCTGACCATGGGTCCGCCTTTGGTAAGGTCTATCCGTAAGGTGACTCAGGCCAGGTTCGACGTCCATTTCATGATTGAGGACCCGGACCGCTACGTGGCCGAGTTTGTGGAAGCCGGCGCGGATCAGATTTCGGTGCACCAGGAAGCCTGCGTACACTTGAACCGGGTGCTGCACCTTATTAAGAGTCACGGCGCCGGTGCCGGCGTGGTGCTCAATCCGGCAACGCCGATAGGAACGCTGGAAGATGTGCTGGATATAGTGGACCATGTGCTGATCATGAGCGTGAATCCGGGTTTCGGCGGGCAAGAATTCATTCCCGGCGCTCTCAATAAGATCCGCCGCCTGAGGCGCTGGCGCGAGGAACGGCGTCTAGATTTCGCAATTGAGATTGATGGGGGCGTTTCGCGCGATAATGTTGCGGAGATAGTTCAGTCCGGTTGCGACTGGCTGGTAGCCGGATCGTCCGTATTCGGTAGTGCCGATCCAGCCGCTACAGTGAAGGAAATGCAACAGATCGCTAAAGAGGCGACATTGGTTAAAGTCTAAGGCACGTAAGACCTGCCATCATGGCAGGCCGTCTGCCTATAAGGTGAGAAATGGTTTTTTCCAGGAAGCATTATCGCGTTTTCGTTGTGCCGGCTGCGTTGCTCTTGATGCTGGCCTTGCTGAGTTCTTGCGGTTTCCGCCGCAAGAAGTATGACAATCCAATCACGAAAGATACACAGCAACCCGATAAGGTGCTGTTCGACAAAGCAATTGCCGACATCGAACACGGCCGCTACGAGGTGGCCCGGCTGACCCTGAATACCATGATCAATACCTACGACACCAGTGAGTATCTGGCGAAGGCCAAGCTCGCGGTTGCCGATAGCTGGTATCGCGAGGGTGGCGTCCACGGTCTCGCGCAGGCCGAAGCCGAGTACAAAGACTTTATCCTGTTCTATCCGACCATGGAAGAGGCGGCCGAATCGCAATGGAAGGTCTGCCAGATCCACTATCGCCAGATGGAGAAGGCCGATCGCGACCCCACCCAGACTCAGCGCGCCGAAGAAGAGTGCCGCGACCTGGTGACCAAGTTTCCGAACAGCAAGTTCGTTCCCGATGCCCAACAATATCTGCGCAATGTGCAGGAGATCCTGGCCAACAAGGAATTCCTTACAGGAACCTATTATGTGTCGCGGCAGGCGTTTCCGGCCGCGGCCAACCGCCTCTCTTATGTAGTCGATCAGTACCCGCTGTTCAGCGGCGCGGATGAAGCGCTTTGGCTGCTCGGCTACTCTTACGATAAGCTAGGCGACAAATGGGAAGATCGTTCCGCCCAGGCCTACACGCGCCTGGTCAAGGACTATCCGCTAAGCGTTCACGCGGATGAAGCCAAGGAAAGGTTGCAGGCGATGAAGCGTCCCGTTCCCGCCGCCGATCCTGCCGCAGTCGCGCGTATGCAGTACGAAGAAGATCATCGAGTCAAGACCTCCATGCTCAGCCATATTACAGCTCCGGCCAAGGCGATTATCTCGCATGGACCGGATACGCGCATGGCCGCAAAGACCGGGGCTCCGGCTATGGAGACAATGCGTCCGCCGACCCCGATCAGCGTACCTTCTCCCACTGGAGGCGCTCCAGGTACAGCAGGCGGCGAGGTTACGGTTTCGACCAACGCCAATTCGGATATCGATAGCAAGCCGGACGCCCGCGCTCAAGGCGGCGTGCCCGCATCCGGAGCTCCGGCCGGCGGAGCCCCTGGAGCCGGAACGAGCAATGCGGCGCCGGCTGCGGGTGCTCCCACCATCGGCACTCAACCCGCAGGCAGCACCCTGACCGGTACCACGGGTTCGACTCCCGCTGCCACCACGGCGCAAACGCCCCTGCCGACCAATTACCAGACACTCAAAGTCAAAGAGAAGAAGCCCAAGAAGAAGAAGCAGCCGAAGAACGCAACCAACGTGCCCGCCGCTCCGGCAGCAGCCGATACCACTGCTGCGCCAGCGACTGCCACTACGCCCGTCTCGCCGAAATGAGCCGGATTCTTCTGGCCGACGATAGCCCGCACGCCCAGCGTATGGGCGAACGCATCCTTCGCGCGGAAGGCTACGAAGTCATTACCGTCAGCGACGGCGAGACGGCAATGCTGCGGCTCAAAGATGCTGTCCCCGACTTGATCATCGCGGATGTATCCATGCCCTTTGTCACCGGTTACGAACTCTGCGAGTTCGTGAAGGGCAGCGGCAAATATCCGAAAGCCGGTGTGGTCCTAACGGTTGGCGCAGTGGAGCCGCTTGACGCGGCCCGCGCCGAATCGGTTCGCGCCGACGGTATCCTGAAGAAGCCGTTCGAAGCCTCCCTGCTTCTCCAAGCGGCCGAGCGCCTGGCCGGCAAACCGAAGGCGACATCGTCGACCGCGGCTAACGATCCTGAATCGCGGCCCGTGATGATGCTGGAGCGTAGCGAGCTGAAGGATCAGGTCCGCGCCGCCGTGACCGTGGCGCTCGATTCCACCTTTAATACGATCGTCGACCAGATCACTGAAAAGGTGCTTGGCGCTCTCTCTGCCAAAAAGGCAAAATAGTAGACAGACAATTATGCCAGATAACAGTTTCGACGTGGTGTCTGAAGTCGAGATGCCGGAAGTGGTTAATGCTATCCAACAGGCCTCGAAAGAGCTCACCACCCGCTTCGACCTGAAGGATTCGCATTCGACCATCGAACTCAATGAGAAGGATAAGAAGATCACCTTGGCCAGCAAGGATGAGTTCAAACTCAAGGCCGTAATCGAGATCCTTTCGCAGAAGCTCGTCAAGCGCAAGGTACCCCTGAAGGCGCTATCCTACGGCCCGATCATCCCCTCGGCCGGCTCATCAGTCAAGCAGGAAGTTACACTGCAACAGGGGATTGCGATCGAGAAGGCTCGCGAAATCGTCAAGAAGATTAAGGACAGCAAGCTCAAGGTGCAGGCGTCTATCCAAGGCGATCTGGTGCGCGTCAGCAGCAAGGACCGCGACACGCTGCAACAGGCGATCGCGCTGCTTCGCGGATCGGACTTCGGCATCGATATGCAGTTCACGAACTACCGCACCAATTAGCGTCCGAGGATCGACGTGGCGCGGAAGATCGAAACCCACCTCATTTCCGGACCCGCTGGGCGGCTGGAAGCCTTACTCGAAGAACCGGAGCACGGTGAGCCGCGGTACGCCGCGCTCGTCTGCCATCCTCATCCGCTCTACGGGGGGACCATGCACAACAAAGTTGTCTATCGCATGGCCCGTGGACTTCGTAAGAGCGGAGCCGTGGTGCTGCGCTTCAACTTCCGCGGCGTCAATCTCAGCGAGGGCGAACACGCCCATGGCATCGGCGAAATAGATGACGCCCGCACAGCCCTCGACTTCCTACGGGAACGTTATCCGGAACTTCCCTGGATGCTGGCCGGTTTCTCTTTCGGATCGCGTGTGGCACTTCGGCTTGGTTGTTCGCTCAATCCTGCGCCGCAGCGTATTCTGGCCTGTGGGTTCCCAACCCGCCGCGAGGATAACGGTTATCTAGCGCGCTGTAGCGTGCCCAAGGTTTTCATCCAGAGCACCAGTGACGAACACGGCCCCCGGACGGAGGTCGAAGCTATCTTCCCATCCATCGCCGATCCCAAAGAGATCCACTGGATCGAAGCCGGGGATCACTTCTTCGCCGGAGCCCTGGATCGCTTCGAGGAGGTAGTCTTGAACTCGGGTGGGCTTTAACAAGAACATCATCGTAGGGACTGCCGGCCATATCGACCACGGCAAAACGGCGCTCGTCAAGGCGCTTACCGGAATCGATGCCGACCGCCTCGCCGAAGAGAAACGCCGCGGCATCACCATCGATATCGGGTTCGCGCACCTTGAACTCGACTCCGGCATCCGCCTCGGCTTTGTCGACGTGCCTGGGCATGAGCGCTTTGTCAAGAACATGCTCGCTGGCGCGGCCGGTATTGATATCGTGCTCCTGGTGATCGCCGCAGGCGAATCCATCAAGCCTCAGACCCGCGAGCACTTCGCGATCTGCCGTTTGCTTGGCATCAAGTCCGGTATCGTCGTCTTATCCAAAGCCGACCTGGTGGACGACGACATCCTCGCGTTGGCGCGCATGGAGGTCGAAGAGTTCATCGAAGGTTCGTTCCTGGAAGGCGCGCCGATCATTCCCGTGAGCGCGAAGACCGGCCAAGGACTTCCGGAACTGCGCGACGCACTGCAAGCAGCCGCAGATCGCGTGGACGCCAAGAACTCACAGGGCCACTTCCGCTTGCCCATCGACCGGGCATTCACGATGCGCGGCTTCGGCACGGTGGTCACTGGAACTCTGCTTTCCGGCGAGGTAGCGCCTGAGCAGGAAGTGATGCTCTATCCCGACGGCCGGAGTTTGCGAGTCCGCGGCGTGCAGGTGCACGGGGCAGCCGGCATCAAAGGCAGTCGCGGGGCAGCGTACCGCGCTGAACCTCGCCGGAATCGAAGCGCAGGAGATCGCTCGCGGCATGAGTTTAGCCGCTCCGGATCGCTTCCGCGCCATCACCCAGTTCGACTGCGCTCTCGAAGCGCTCCCCGGATCACAGCCGATTAAGCACCGGGCTCCCGTGCACTTTCACGCCGGTACCGCCGAGATCGAAGCCGAGGTGCGGCTGTTCCGGGAATCCATACTTCAACCAGGAAATAGGACCTACGCGCGCATCGTAATGCGGCAACCGGCGCTGCTGCTTCCCGGAGATCGCTTCATCATTCGGCGCTTCTCTCCCGTTACGTACAATCGGCGGCGGGGTAGTTCTCGATACCGCATCGAGCACCCACGCAGGGCCGCTCAGACGAAGACGTGGCTAAGCGCAATCGAGAGTGCGTCCGTGCCACAGCGGATTCACCTGCTGGTGCAAGATGCAGGCGCGGGGATGTCACCGGAAGAACTGATCGCACGCACCGGCCTCACGAGAAGTCAGATCGACTCAGCGGTCCGGGGCAATAAGGGAATGATCGCCTTGCCCGGCTGGCTTGTGGATCGCACTTGGTTAGATGCCACGCGGGCTGCCATCATTGAAAAAATCCGCGAGTTCCATCGCGACCGTCCGCTCCTTCCAGGCATTCCCAAACAGGACCTTGGCGCAGGTTTGCCCGCGCCGCTGTTGGATGCGCTGTTAAGCCATCCGCAGATTACGGAAGAGGGCGGCATCGTGCGCCACCGGACTCATCGCGTGGTGCTTCAACAGCAGGAACAGCAGGCCCGCGCTGCGATTGAATCGGCATTCGAAAAGGCCGGCTTGGCAGTCCCGCCGGTTGATGGAGTGTTGGCGCAAACCGGCATCGACAGCGCCCGCGCCAGATCGCTTCTACAGATTCTTATCCGCGAAGGACAGCTGATTCGTATCAGCGACGATCTGGTATTCCATCGCGGCGCCATCGATCGGCTTCGGTCCGATCTCATGCCGCCAAAAGGTGCGCGCCTGAGCGTGCCCGCGTTCAAAGAGCGCACCGGCATCTCGCGCAAATACGCCATCCCGTTGCTTGAGTATCTGGACCGCGAAAAGGTAACCCGGCGGGATGGCGACGACCGGATCGTGTTATAGCCGCAAAGCTCAGTTCTCCTGAGACAGCAGAATCTTCACGTGATTGCTCGACTCGCCATTAACCAGCAGCGAGAAGTCCGCCGTGCCGGCATTCACTAACCCGGGAAGTTGGATTTCCACCAGATACAACCCAACGTAGCCGGGTGCCAGCGTGGCCCGCGTAACTTCGGCAGCGGCACCGTCCAAGCGGGCTTCCACGCGGGCTGTCACCACCGGTGGGTTCTCCGGAGCTGGAACGCCCGTTCGCCATTCCGGATTGACCTTACCAAGGCCAGCGGCAAAAATCTGGATACGCGATCCCGGACGAGCCATATTGCGCGCATCGAGAGTCAGCCCCGACGCTGCATCGACCAGGATCGGCAACCCGTCGCTATCCACCAGAATCGCGGGTGCGGTGGCTTTGAGCGGCAACGCGAAGCGGCTCTGCCCTTGGCTGGACGTCACCGTCAACGGCAGCGTCGATCCATTCGCCTCGAACGGAACCTGTACTTGGGCCGACGACGAAGAACTGGCCACTATCGCGAGGTCGCCTCCATCTGCCTTCACTGTGGAGAGGCCATTGCCGGTTACGTGCAAAAGAACTCCCGGCGCCGCTGACTGCGCGGGTTGATCCGCTGCATTCAGAACCCGTACAGCCGTCGAGCGGTGCGGAGCGGACGCCTCGTATACGCCATAACCATCGAGAGCGACGTAAAGCTGATTGCGTTCGCGATCCAGCCGGACGTCCATTGCGTGAGCGTCAGGCAGTCCGGAGATTCGTTGCCAGGAAGGTAACGGTCCCAGCGTGTTCATGTCCACGCGGGTAGTGAATACGCCACGATCTCCGGCAACATAAACGACTGCCGTTCCAGCGCTCGCACTCGCGGAAACGTCTAACGCCACACCGTGAAAAGAGCCATCCGGCAGATTGGAGCTCAGATCATCCCAGAAACCACCATCATTCGCCGTATGGAGAACCCGGGTACCGCCCAACGCGATTCCCGATCCGAGAGGCGCCGAGGCGACCGCAATCGCGCTATGGGCGCCTCCGGCGCAATCTCGATAGCTTCGATGCGGCCGGCGGCCCGCTGCTGAGAAGGATTCCATGTGGCGCCCTTATCGACAGAACTCCACAACCTCCCATCGATTGACCCCGCGAACCACGTGGTGCTTGAACTCGCAAAAGCCGTGATCTCCGTTCCAAGCGCAACGCCAACCGCGCGTCGTTGAGCTTCGGTGTCGTCCCGGGCATCGGTCGAGAGTATCCAGTTGGCGCGCGCCACAGCGGCCGCCGGAGGCAATTCCACGAGTCCAATCCCATCCACCACTGCCCGAATTGCGCCCGATGACGGCGACGGGAGCAGATGACGCATCCGAAGATTGGGCAAGTCTTCGTTCAGTCCGGACCAGGAAAGACCCGCGTCCAGCGAACGCCAGACACCATAGTCATTGGCAACCACCATCTGACGGGAGTCGAGCGGTGAAATAGCAAGCGAACGTTGATGGGGACCGATCACCGGGAAGTTGTTATAAGCAGTCAGATTGAGCCACGAGTTCCCGCCATCGTCGGAAACGTCCAGATTCATGCCCAAAGCATAATACCGGCCCGATAGATACAGAACTCTGCCGCCCCGCTCCGGACTTTGAATGCTGGGAGGTACTCCCTCCTCGGCGGAAGGCGCGCTAGTAGTCCTGGAAACGGTCCAAGTGGCAAAATCCGCGGTTTCGAAGATCTGGCCCGATGGCGTGCGCGCGAACAGCCGGTCTCCCGTGGCAGAAAACCAGACGGAATCGACCGGCCCACTCGCGGGCCCCGCGAGATTCATCCCGACGGATGCATTGCCGAGTTTCCGCCACAACGGGGCACCCGTCTGAGCCTGCGCTATTTGACAGAGCACAACCGCCCCAATAATCACCCATGCAGAGGTCCATCTGCTGAGTACTGTATCCATCCGACACATCTACGTCTCTCCATCCTACCGCATAAACTCGATGGTGCGCCCGATATACAACCGGAGAGTACGGGCAAAGAGTAGTCGGCGCCAAGCCGTGACCCTCAGAGTGTGAACTAACCGTCTGCCCGTGAGTCCTGCGCCTTTTCAAACACGACGCGTTCATAAAGCGCGCCAAGCGGCAGATGGCATCCGATTGAGCTGAGTTCAATCACGGCATCCTGGTTTGAGATTTCGCGGAACAGCCAGGACCCATCAGCCTGGCGGACATAGTGTTCGGCGCGAATCGCGTCCTGGGCAAGCAGCAGGTATTCGGCGAACGATGGCAGGCTGCGATAATAGCGGAATTTCTCGCCCCGGTTGTAGTTTTGCGTGGAGGGCGAGAGAACTTCCACGATGAGCGTTGCATCGGTGATGGTATCTCTCTTATCGTCGAGAAAAACGTCCGGCGTGCAAGTGACGACCACATCCGGGTAGGTCAGTACGTCGTATTGAGCGATATACAGCCGCATATCGCTCCCCGTAACTCCGCACACTTTGTTCCGGAGTTGTTCATCGAGCCGGGACAAAGCGGCAGTTACGACCCAGTTGTGGTTCCTGGTCCCCCTCGCCATCGCGACAATCGTGCCCTGGAGATACTCGTTGCGAGTTTCGGTCTCCCGCTCGATCGCGAGATATTCGGCAATCGTGAAGTGTGGAAGCGGCTGAGTGGACATAATCACAGTTTCACACACGGCCGCGACAAACCTAGGTCACTTTGAAGCTGCTGAGAACCGCGTCCCACGGCTTCCGGTATGGACGGACCAGCATCGCGTTCGCTTCCGCATCGCCGATGAATTCTTCCTTGCCGACATCCCAGCGCAGTGAACGGCCGAGTCGCAACGAGAGGTTAGCGAGATGGCACGCCGTCGTGGTGCGATGGCCGCCTTCGATGTCCGCAATCGGCCTTTGGCGGCTCTTGATGCAATCGATGAAATTGCGTACATGCAGATCGAACTGCTCATCCGCCGATCCCGGCTCCTTCTTGGGCGTTATCCAAGGCTCCGGCTTAACGTCCACGTGCACGGGTCCGCCGGCCGGGTGGCCTTTAAAGACAGGAATGGAATTCACTGGGGCCGACTTCATATCGGGAAACACTTCGAAACCCGAACGCGACACGGTCATGCTTCCCTTAGTCCCGAAGAACTCGAGTCCGCCAAATCCCCTGCGTCCGCCGCTCACTTCCCGGATACCCAGCGTGGCGGTGAAGCCGGGGTATTCGAACAATGCATCTTGAACATCCGGAGTCTCGCCATTATCCTTCAGCGCGAAGCGGCCGCCGCTAGAGAAGACCGCGCGGGGTCCATTGACGTCCATGTACCAATGCACGATATCGATCTCGTGCGCTCCCAGATTCGTCATTTGGCCGCCGGAGTAATCCCAGAACCAGCGGAAATGATAGAGGCCCCGGTGCGGGTTATATGGGCGTGAAGGCGCGGGACCAAGCCACATGTCATATGCGAAGTCGCTGGGCGCGGCGCCATCGGGCGGATCGCCGAATCCCGGCATGATGTTGCGGTAACTGCCCATGCGCGCGCTCACGACCTGACCTATGTAACCCGACTGGATCAATTGACGCGCATGTTGATAGTGCAGCCCGGACCTCTGCTGCGTACCGGCCTGCACCACACGGTTGTACTTGCGCGCCGCGTTCACCATCCAGCGGCCCTCTTTGACAAACAGCGTAAGCGGCTTCTCGACGTATACATCCTTGCCGGCGGCGCAGGCCATGATGGTGAGGAGCGCGTGCCAGTGGTCCGGCGTCGAAACGACTACCGCCTGCAGGTCTTTGTTATCGAGCATTTTGCGAAAGTCGGAATATGGCTTTGCCACCTGTCCGGTTGCCGCGACTCCCTGCTCCAGGCGCGGTTGATAGACATCGCACAACGCGGCGAGATCGACATCCTTCTGATTCTTGAAATCGAAAACGTGCTGCGCGCCGATCAAGCCATAGCCAATGAATCCGACTTGCACGCGATCGTTTGCGCCCAGCACGCGCTTGTACGAAGCCGCGGCAAGAGCGGTCATAACGGTGCGCCGTGTTACTTGCATGGATGGATTCTATCAGGCGGGGCTTTACGCGACAATGCAACAATACCGTAGATGCAACCGGTAAACCGGTTTTTTCAACACTATTCGGTAACGCTATTGATACCGGCGGCCCTGGTATTCGGAGTACTGGGGGCTGGCTGGCTGGCACGAAAGATCCTGTTTCGACTGATCCGCCAGTGGACAAAGGATTCGGCCTCGCACCTCCAGATTATTCTGATCGAGAGCCTGCGCGGCCCGATCATGATCTGGTCCTTGATCCTGGGACTCGATCTGGCGCTTCGCAACTCGCAAATCCCTCAGAAAATTGCCGATCGCATCGAAGTCGTGCTGGCGATTCTCTGGATCGTCTCGCTCACCATCATGCTCTCGCGCCTCGCCGGCAATATGGTGCGTTTCTATGGCGGCCGGTTCGCGGGAGACCTGCCGGTCACCAGTCTGAGCAAGAATCTCGCGCAGATCCTGGTGATCGCGCTAGGTCTGCTCAGCATTTTGCACCATCTGAACATCTCGATAACGCCTTTATTGACGGCGTTAGGCGTCGGCGGCCTGGCTGTCGCGTTGGCGTTGCAGGACACGCTTTCCAATCTGTTCGGAGGCTTCTACATCACGGTTGCGGGACAGGTCCGAATGGGCGACTACATCCGGCTCCATTCCGGGGAAGAGGGCTATATCACAGACATCAGTTGGCGCAGCACGACCATTCGCGGTCTGGCGAACAATCTCATAATCATCCCGAATGCGAGCATGGCCAAAGCGACCATCACCAACTTCAACCTTCCGGAGAAGCGGATGCTGGTCTCGATTCCAGTAGGCGTCGACTACTCCAGCGATCCGGACCGCGTGGAGTCCGTGCTATTGGACATCGCTACTACCGCAGCGGCGGAAATCCCCAGCGTTCTTGCCGAACCCGCGCCGGTAGTTCGCTTTTCGCCGGGTTTTGGAGATTCGGCGCTACAGTTCACGCTGACGTGCCAGGTCAGCGAATTCGCCGAACAGTTCCGCGTGCAACACGAGTTGCGTAAGCGAATTCTCAAACGGTTCCGTGAGGAGAAGATCGACATGCCTTTTCCGACTCGCACTGTGTATGTAAAGCAGTGAGCTTCTGTGGGTATTTGTTTTGGAGTGCGGAACTGAACTGCCCGCTTGCGTTTTGAATTGCAAAACGATTAAATAGTTCGGGGAAGAACTCCATGTTGAAGACTTCGAATCATAGCCGTTACGTTGTCAAATCGATCCTGCATGCTTCGCGCGTGCTCGAGTCTTTTCAGGCGCCTGGCGATGTGCTGCGGTTGCGCGATGTCGTGGGCCGCACTGGCTACAACAAAGGCATGTGCTTCCGGCTTCTGTATACGCTGCACCAGTGCGGCTTCCTCGATAAGGTCGGAGAGAACCATTACCGGCTGGCTTCGGAAGTGCGGCGGAGGCGCCTCTATAGGATCGGCTATGCGGCGCAGGGTCAGCACACTTCATTCGACCGCGAGGTCCGCGATGGACTGATTCGGGCCGCTGAGCGGGAGCATGTCGAACTGCTCACCGTGGATAACCGTTATCAACCGAAGATCGCGCTGCGCAATGCCGATTACCTGATCAAAGAGAAGGTCGATCTGGTGATCGAGTTTCAGACCGACGAGATGATCGCTTCGGCGATCGCGTCGAAATACATGGAGGGCAACATTCCCTTCATTGCGATCGACATCCCGCATCCTGGCGCGATCTATTTCGGCGCCAATAATTATCAGGCGGGCTTGATCGGTGGGCGTTTTCTGGGACGTTGGGCGAAGCGCAATTGGGAGGGCGAAGTGGAAGAAATTCTGCTGATTGAACTGCAGCGCGCGGGATCTCTACCGCAGGCGCGTATTCGCGGGATGGTAAGCGGAATCGGCGAAGTGATTCGTATCCCCGATAATTGCAAGATCGTTTCTATCGACGGCGACGGCCAGTTTCAGACATCGCTCGAGCGGGTGCGCAAACATCTGCGGCAATCGCAAGCAAAGCGCGTCCTCGTCGGCGCGGCAAACGATTCGAGCGCGTTGGGCGCATTGCGGGCCTACGAAGAAGCGGGGCGGGCAAACGATTGCGCCGTTGTTGGCCAAAACGGCGAACCGGAGGCGCGTGCGGAACTGCGTACGGGCCGGTCACGGCTGATCGCGTCGGTGGGATTCTTCCCGGAGAAGTATGGCGATGGTCTGATAAAGCTCGCGTTCGATATCCTGGCGCGCAAAGCGGTGGCCCCGGCGGTGTTTACCAATCATCAGATCATAACGCCGGATAACGTGGATCATCATTATCCGAACGACAGCCTTATGTCCGCGCACGCTTCAGCTTGATTGATTAAATTTACCGCAAGAAATGGAGCGGGGTACGGGGGTCGAACCCGTCTAAATCAGCTTGGAAGGCTGACGCCCAACCGCTAGGCCAACCCCGCTCAAGGCGCAGGAGCTACAACAATCCTTTATATCATAGCGGCGCGTTCTGACTTCACAGCCCAATCGCCGCACCATTCGGGCAATGGTTCCAGATCGGGCGCAACCCATTCCCGGCGCGCTTGGCGGTCGCGAACTACATCAAAAGAATAGTAGAGGCTCGGCAGGTCGCGATCTTCACCAAAGTAGCGCACTGCATAACGGGCCGCCTCAATCCGCGACTCGGGCTGCCGTTCGCTCACTGAACTCGTGATACGCATTGTCCAGAATCGTGTCAATGTCTCGTGGTAGCCGCTGTCCGGGCCGTTTACGCCACCTTTGCAGGTATTGAAATGAGCGATCCCCAGCTTCATTTGGACAAACACGGATTCGGGATCACGGTCGAATGCGTAATATCCCGTCACTCCAACGTGAGCCGCGTGAGTCCACGCCTTGGCCGGTAAATCGCCGGAAAGCCAGCCGCTGACAAATGCTTCAAGGATCTCTTCGCTTTCGAGGAATGGATAGCTGAGCCGCAGATCGAAGATTGCACGGCGCCAGCGGACCAAAGGCGTTCCACCGCCGATCTTCGCGCCCTGCACGGCGCAGAAAAGCATCCGATGATCGCCCACCTCCTTTGTCTCCAGGAGTTGGCAATCGAGCCGCGCGATCGGTTTGTCCTGCCCACTGGAAACTGCGGAGATGGAAAACTCCGGTTCGGGCGGTCCGCCATCATGAATAGAAAAGGTGATCGCCACGATGGGCGGATCGAAGGAGGTTACGCAGAAGCCATCCGGCGTGAGTGTCCCTTGCGCGGTCTCCAGTTCCACCATGGAACTCGGGAATAAGGCCGCCGCGCGACCGAAAGCATGGCAGGCCAGTGTGTCTCTATCCATTTCGTAGCTCGTTTGCAGAGATTGCCTATGAATCGAAGGCTTGAAATTTATTATGAATCGAAGGAGAATAACAGTCAAGACCATTTTTTCGAAAGATGCAATCGATGGATACATTGGATCGCAAGGCCCTCCCGATTCTGATGAACAACGGCCGGATCACCTGGTCCGACCTGGGCCAGGCTCTGGGACTCTCGGCGCCCGCCGCGGCCGATCGCGTACGAAAGCTCGAGGAGCACGGAGTTATCAAAGGTTATGCGGCGATTCTCGATGCGGAATCCCTCGGCTATTCTCTAACCGCATTCGTCTCAGTGACGCTGCTCGATCAACGTAAGCGGGCCTCGTTCCACGCGGGAGTCCGCAAGCTGGATCAGATCGTCGAGTGTCATCACGTTGCGGGCGATGACGATTTTCTGCTGAAGGTACGGTGCCGCGGCACACGCGATCTGGACCGCCTGCTGACCGAAGAACTGAAAGGCAGGCTGGGGATCGCGCGCACCCGAACCACTATCGTCCTGGACACTGCCAAAGAGACGTCCGCGATCCCCATCGATGCGGAATCGCGTTGAGCAGCGCGACAATCGTGCCGGCCCCAAACCAGTACCTGCGTGGCGTCAATCTCGCGGGCGCTGAATTCGGCGCCTCGCAATTGCCAGGAACTTTAAACATCGACTACATCTTTCCATCGGAATCCACTTTTCGCTATTTTTGCTCATGCAATCTCCCGCTCATTCGGTTCCCTATTCAGTGGGAGCGCATTCAGCCCCTTTTATACGGGCCGCTTGATAACAAATATCTCGCATTGCTCAAACAGTCAATCGCATGCTGCAAAGCGTACGGCGGCAGATTGGTTCTCGATGTACATAACTTCGCTCGATACAGCATCAATGAGAATGGGCAACTGAACACATCCGTGATCTGTGGGGCCGATCTCGCGAACTTGTGGACGCGTGTGTCGAGTGAATTCAAAGGTGACGGCGGTGTCTTTGCGTACGGCATCATGAATGAGCCGCATGACATGGGACGAGCCAATTGGAAAACCATCTCCCAGGCAGCGCTCGATGCCATCCGCTCAAATGGCGACGGCAAACTGATCATGATTCCCGGAGATAACTGGTCGTCGGCCAACCGTTGGGTCACGACTCACGGTGCGCGCGCGTGGATCAGCGATCCCGCTGATAACTTCCTCTACGAAGCGCACGCCTATTTCGATTCCGACGAAAGCGGCCAGTATGCGCTGAGTTACGATGAGGAACTTCGGCGCAACCCGAACCTCGCGAACATCGGACCGTCGCGCCTCGCTCCGTTCATCGCCTGGTGTCAAAGAAATAACGTGCAGGGCTACGTGGGGGAATACGGCGTTCCCAATACCGATTCACGCTGGCTCGAAGTGCTCGACAATTTCCTCGCCGCCCTCGACCTCGCCGCGTTTCACGGCACGTACTGGGCTGCGGGTGAATGGTGGAAAGACTATGCGCTATCGGTCCAACCCGAGGGCGACTTCGATATCGATCGCGTGCAGATGCCGGTACTGTTGGCCCATACCTAACCGCACATTGCGCGGGAACAGCAGGGTCTGCGGTTTGATTTGTACAATGCGCAAATCGGCAGTGCTAGTAGCTCGTCGGTGCCCGTGCTGTCTGGCCTTTTCGCATGGCATTCTCGCCCGCAACCCCAGCCGCTCCCCCGAGGAAATCCTCGAACAGGCGCTTGCCGAACAAGCGGGCCGGACCTCACTCCTTCACCTGATCCGGTATGGGAATGCCTGAAGAGCATACGAGGTCCGCCTTCCGGATCACTGGCCGCCCCAGTTTCAAGATTTCGAACCGATCCACGTTGAGGGCGAGTCGATTTCCGCACACCTCATTCGGGAGCGGCCCTAAGTGCTGTATTGCGATTCGAGCGCCTGGGTCAAGCGCTATGTCCAGGAGCATGGCAGCGCCGAAGTCTATGGCCTGTTTCAACGGCGTGAGCGTATTGGCAGTTCCACCCTGGGGTATGTCGAAGTGGGAGCTGCCTTGTCACGTCGGCACCCTCCGAATGATCTGGCGCTGTTGGACGTCGGGTCGTAAACCCGGCGCGACCTTAAACCGCCAATTCCATCTCTGGTTGCAAATCCGAAAGTCGAACCGATGCGGATCACACCAAAGCGTGTGTAGTTCGACACACCGGAAGAGACTGGGGATTCAGAACTGCCCGCGCTGGATTTCAATTTACGCTGCGCTCGCCTGCGCCGCATCCATATCGGGAAAGTGGAAATAGCGCTGCGCATTCCCGTAGCAAATGTCCTCAACCAGGCGCTCGGCGAGGCCGTTATCCGGGACTTCTGCGGATTCGATATCCTTTCCCAGCATATTGCAGAGTACGCGGCGGAAATACTCGTGGCGCGGATACGACATGAAGGACCGCGAGTCGGTCAGCATGCCGACGAAGCGCGAAAGCAGCCCGACATTTGAAAGCGCGTTGATCTGCAGCTCAATGCCCTCCTTCTGATCCAGAAACCACCAGCCGCTGCCGAACTGCATCTTGCCCGGAATTCCGCCGCCCTGGAAATTGCCGATCATTGTCGCGAATGTGTAGTTGTCCACCGGGTTCACATTGTAAATGATCATTTGCGGCAGCGAGTTATCCTTGTCCAGCCGATCGAGATACCTGGAGAGAGCCTCCGCCTGATTCCATGTACCCATGGAATCGTAGCCTGTGTCGGGCCCGAGGATTGAGACCATACGCGAATTGTTATTGCGCAGCGCGCCCAGGTGGAGCTGTTTCGTCCACTTCTTCTTGGCGTCGAGCTGGCCGAAAAATAGCATAAGATTCGCGGCGAACTGCTCCTGCTCAGCCTGCGTGGCAGGCTTACCTGATCGCGCTTTGGCGAAGATCTTGCCGGCGACCGTGTCACTGCAGAAGTCCGCGTAGCAATGATCGATTCCGTGGTCGGATAGCCGGCAGCCCACAGAATGGAAGTAGTCGTGCCGCGCGGCGATCGCTTCCAGGAACTCGTGATATTTGCTCACTGTCCGTCCGCTTGCCGCCTCGAGCTTTCCAACCCATTCGTTCCAGATCTCGGGCCTATGGACATTCATAGCCTTATCGGGACGAAATGCCGGGTAGACCTTCGCGTGGCAGCCCTCCTGCGCGATCTGCTTGTGGTAGCGGAGGTCGTCGGTCGGATCGTCCGTGGTGCAGAGGGCTCTCACGTCAAACTTCTTGATGATGGCTTTCGCAGTGAGACCGCCGGCCAGCTTCTCGCTCGTCCAATCCCAAATACGACGGGCAGACGACTCATCAAGCAGTTCGTCGATATCGAAATAACGAGCCAGTTCCAGGTGAGTCCAATGATAGAGTGGATTGCGCAAGGTATGCGGAACAGTCGCCGCCCAGGCATGGAACTTCTCGAAAGGATCCGCGTCCCCCGTAATGAAGCGTTCATCGACGCCATTGGCGCGCATCGCACGCCACTTGTAATGATCGCCTTCCAGCCAGATCTCGGTCAGGTTGTGAAAGCGCCGGTCCTCGGCGATGTCCTTGGGCGGGAGGTGGTTGTGATAGTCGAGAATCGGCTGCGAGGCCGCATGGTGATGGTACAGCCGCTTGGCTGCCGCGTTAGTCAGAAGGAAATCGTCGTTGATGAAAGACATGATCGTGGGGCGTGTAATCGCCTTTACTATTGTCAACGAAGTCGAGCCGGGCGGATGCGGGGCGCGCAACTTCAGGGCGGCCTTTGCGCTACTCTAGAGAACTGGCAAGCAAAAAACTCAAGCTGACAAGGATCAACGCATGAATCAATTTGCCCGCTATTCACTCGCCGTTTTCCTATTACTTGCGGCGGATCGGGCCCAGATTACGAACGCCCAGGATACAAAAGCCGCGAAGAAGGCGGCGCAAAGCACAGTTGGAGGAAACGTCGACCGCGGAAGGTACATCGTCGAGTCGATCGCAATGTGCGGAGACTGCCATACGCCCCGCAATGACGCCGGCGAGATGGTAGTCGGCAAAATGCTGTCAGGCGCGCCAATCCTCCAGCCGGTACCGGGCTGGGCGACATATGCGCCTCGTCTTGCCGGGACGCCTCCTGGAACAGACGAAGAGTTCGTGCGCCTTCTGACCACGGCCGTTGCGCGTACGGGCCTGCCGCCTCGCTGGCCGATGCACCGGTATACGATGACGCGCCCGGACGCCGAGGCAGTTCTCGCGTATCTGAAGTCGCTCCGGAAATAGAGTGGTCGGCTATTACGGCTCAGCCGCGCGCGTGCCTGGCATCAGGACTCACGATACTCGGATGATCCGTCTCATGGAGGTCCTTCTTCATTCATCGGCTGGAGGCCGAAAACTATACTCTTACTCAGACTGTCGGCAACTGCGAGTTTTGCCGGACCGCGGATCACCAGATTCAAACACTCCAAACTGGTTTTCGCGCTCACTTTTCACCTCGCTTAACCGGCGGTTAAAGGCTGTTGAGAAACGCGATAAGGTTCGCCTTCTATGATCGGTAAATCCCACGCCGACCGCTTGTCGTAACGTGACGACATCGCCGAGCGAGGCGGTTGAGCCATTATGGAAGTAAGGCGCGGGAGCGGCCAGCGCTCGAAGGATCGGCCTCTTCACCTTTCCGATGTCCGGCCACAACCCCGTAACCATGGCCTCGCCTACTATCTCGACGAGTTCACGTTTCGATTCAACCGCCGAAAATCAGCCAGTCGGGGCGAGGTGTTTTATCGTCTGGTCCAGCAAGCTAAGCCGCTGGCGCGGCGGACGCATCGCGTTCTTTCTGTCGAGCATAAATAGCGGTAGGTTCGGTCATAGAAGGAGATTTTCTGTGACCTCACTACGTCAACAGGTGTTGGGCTAACTCCAGCACGGTCATTAGGCTGTTTCAGACCCGGGCCAATGGCAAAGGGTGCAATAGCTTACTTGGGCCAGCGCTTTGGCATTCAGAATGCCTACTCCAGGTGCGGGAGTAAAAATTATGCGCGTGCTTGCGGATTTTATCTTTTTGGTGCTGTTCTTTGTGCTCTTGGCTGCATGGCTGATCGGGTGGGCGGCCTTCCACGTCGCCGGCGGCGGAATTCACCTGCTGCTGATCTTAGCGGTAATCTTCCTGGTTGTGCATATGGTGCGCGGCCGGAGATCGGTTTAAGCGAGAAGTACCCTCCATTTTTAACGGGCTCAGCGCGCAGCATGGTTTTCAACTATGCTGCGCAGTTATCCACAAACCCCGCCAACTCCACATTCAAAATCCCAGCTAACCGCCGCTGTTCCGGATAGTCTAAACTTTCAGCCGGATGGAAATCAGCGATGAAGCGGCTGTCGAACTGACGCGGCGCGGCGACCCTGACGCGTTCAGGATTCTTGTCGACCGCCATAGCCGCGCGGTATACCGTCTGGCCTGGCGCATGACGGCCAATTCTCATGAAGCGGAAGATATTGTGCAGGAAACCTTCTTGCGGGCGTATAAACAACTGAAAAGGTTCGATGGGCGCGCCGCCTTCGGAACATGGATCCATCGCATTGCGGTGAACTGCTCGCTGGACCTGATTCGCGCGCGCAAACGCCGGCAGGAGACCACGCTCACCGCTCCGGACGAGGCGGAAGGAAAGCGTGGGGCCGAGCGCTTACTCGCAAATCTGCCATCGGCCGATCCGTCCCCCGAGAGGTCTCTGCAAAGTGTGCAGATTCGCGAACTGCTCGATCGGGCCATGCGGGATTTGAGCGAGATGGAGCGTTGCGCCTTTACTCTGCGGCATCACGACGGTCTCGGGATCGAGGAAATCAGCCAGGCGCTCGGGGTGCAGCCGAACGCGGCCAAACACAGCATTTTCCGTGCATTGAAAAAGTTGCGCCGGATCTTGGAACCGGCGCTTGACGCGAAAGGAGTTGCGTAATGTCAACCGGCCATCCAGTCGAAGAGGATCTGGTTATGCTTTATTACCGGGAGACCAGCCTAGTTGAAGGCGAGCCCCGATCGGCTCCGTGCTCACCTCGCGGTTTGCGAGTCGTGCCAGAAAGCTTACGGTGATCTGGTACGAGTATTGAACGCCTGCGACGATTTGCCGGTGCCGGAACCTCATCCGGCTTTCGAATCCCGCATGTGGAACCGCCTGGAACCCCAACTTTATCCTTTGGGCAGGCGTTGGAGTCTGACGCCTTATTTTCGCAGCCGCTGGTTTGCGGCGACGGCAGTCGCGGCCATGCTGATCGCGGCCTTCCTCGCCGGACGCGTGACGCGACAGCCAGTTCCGCCGTCAATAGTCGCGATTTCGGCGGATGGACGCCAGCGGGTATTACTAATGGCTCTTGGCGATCATCTGGAGAAATCCCAGATGGTGCTGGTCGAACTGGTCAACGGACCCGATCAGTCAACCGATCAATCTCTGGAGCGCGAGCGCGCCCGAAGCCTGATCGGCGAAAACCGGCTTTATCGCCAGACCGCCGCCGATTCCGGGGACCTGGCGATCGCGCAGGTCCTCGATGAACTGGAGCGGGTGCTGCTTGATATCACGCACGGCACGGAGCCAGCCGAAATCAAATCCCGCATCGATTCCGAAAGCCTGCTGTTCAAATTGCGGGTGCTTGGCTCCAACCTGCATCAATTGCATTCAGCACAGGACACTCTATGATCTCCTTACTTAAAACCGCGCTGCTCACCACCACATTCATTTGCGCCGCTATCGCGCAGGATGCTCCGCCTCCCAAGGCGCCTGTTTCACCGGTGCCGCCGCGCCCGGAAAGAATGCCCAAAATTCGCACCGAACGCATTCACGGCCGCTCGGGAGACGGGCACTACGATCAGGGTACTCGCGCCCTCGACGCCGGACGGTGGGACGAGGCGCGCACGATTTTTACCTCCATTGCCGACAGCAAAAGCTCGCGTTCGGACGGCGCGCTTTACTGGAAGGCCTACGCCGAGAATCGCCTCGGACGCCGCGATGAAGCATTGGCTACGTTGGCATCGCTTCGCCAACAATACCCTTCAAGCGAATGGCTTAATGACGCCCAGGCTCTCTCCGTCGAGATCCAACAGCAGGCAGGCAAGCCGGTGGATCCCAATGCAGAAGCGAATGAAGATTTGAAGCTTATGGCCATCAACGGCCTGATGAATGCCGATCCGGAGCGGGCGGTCCCGCTTCTGGACAAGATCCTGAAGTCGAATTCCTCCCCACGGTTGAAGGATCGAGCGCTGTTTGTTCTTACTCAGAACAAATCGCCTCAGGGCCAGCAACTCCTGCTCAGTATTGCGAAAGGCGGCTCCAATCCGGATCTGCAGTTACGCGCTCTGAACTATCTTGCGATGGCGGGGAACAAGAATATCGCCGCCGAGATCGCCGCGATCTATAGTTCTTCTCACAATCCAGCGATCAAAAAACAGGCGCTGAGCAGCCTGATGATGGCCAAGGCCTCCGACGAATTGTTCAACATCGCCCGAGCCGAACAGGACCCCGAATTACGCGCCGAAGCGATCCGCTATTTGGGAATGCTGCGGCAAAGCGACAAGCTTTTCCAGCTTTATCAGACTGGGGCTGCCCGCGAGACGGTGATCGAGTCAATGTTCCTGCTGGGGGACCCCGCCCGTCTGCTGGAGATCGCCCGTAACGAGAAGGATCCCAAATTGCGAGCGCGTGCGATTAACTCGCTTGGCATGATGCATTCGACTCAGGCAGGCGAGGGACTCGTCGCTATGTACGGAACTGAACAGGATCCAGGGGTGAAAAACGAAATCGTGAATGCTCTTTTCATTCAGAGAAATGCAAAGGCATTGGTCGATATCGCGAGGAAAGAGAGCAATCCGGAGATGAAGCGGGACATCGTCCAGAAGCTCACCATGATGAGGTCCAAGGAAGCGACCGACTACATGATGGAGTTGCTCAAGTGACCCGATTCACTGTCCTACTGGCCGCTACAAGCCTGGCGATTGCCGCGCCCCAGTCTCAGCAACCGGACGTCATCAACGGCAAAGTCGAAGCACGAGCAGTGTCCGGGGCTCTAACTCAGAACTTCCACGCTCTGGAGGCTTCCGCGTCTTCGCCCTTTTGGGCCGCATATACCGTTCCCGCTATTCCCGGGCAGGGATCGATGTGCGGCACCGACCAGCATAATAACGTGGTGAGGCTCGAAGGCCCCGACACTCTTGTCGTACTATTTCGCTTCGAGAACCGGGCCCTCGATCGCGTTCGGATTTCGAGTCTCGATTGCCAGTTCGACGCCGGCGGCCTTCCGTTTGTCCTACTAACCGGTGTTGTGCCCGCACAGAGTGTCGATCTTCTGTCGGAATTGGCTCGCGCCTGGACACAAACCGGCCGTAAGGCCCATTTCGATTCCATAATTTCGGCCATCGCCCTCCATCGCGATCCGGCTGCGGATCGTGCGTTGGAGTCGCTGGCAGGGGTATCGCAACCTGTACAGCTACGTGAAAAGGCGCTGTTTTGGCTGGCCAACGCGCGCGGCCGGAGCGGTTTCGATGCAGTTCTCAAGGTGCTGCAAAGCGATCCTAACGATCAGGTTCGGGAGAAGGCGACGTTCGATCTGACCGTCAGCAAAGAAGCCGGTGCGATTCCCGCTCTTATTGAAGCGGCACGGAAGGATCGAGCGCCGCGCGTCCGTAGCCAGGCACTGTTTTGGCTCGCCCATAAGGCTGGTCAACAGGAAGCGGCGGTGATCGTGCAAGCGGCCCAACAGGATACGGACGCCCATGTTCGCCGCCAGGCCGTGTTCGCACTGCAGCAGATCCCGGGTGGCGATGGCATTCCGCTCCTGATTCAGTTAGCTCGCACCGGCAGCGATGCGGAGGTCAGGAAACAGGCCATATTCTGGCTTGGCCAGTCGCGTGATCCCCGCGCCGCCAGCTTTTTCGAGGCTGTTCTGAAATAGCTTTCCTCCCGCTGAGAATTTTCGTCCCCGATTCCCACAGTAGTTTTGATGAGACAAAGCGATCTCGTGGCGCCTGTCACGCCCGCACCATTCGGGGAACTCGCCATCGTCCCCTTCGAGCGTATCGAGCGGCAGATTTACCTGATTCGCGGAGAGAAGGTCATGCTCGACTCCGACTTGGCTGGACTGTACCAGGTATCCACAAAAAATCTTAATCGAGCCGTCACCCGCAACCCGGAACGATTCCCGGAAGAGTTCATGTTCCAGATCACCATGGAAGAGCGCGAGGGTTTGAGGTTCCAGATTGGAACCTCAAACAAAGGCCGAGGGGGACGCCGCGTATCTGCCGTATGTTTTCACCGAGCACGGGGTGACGATGCTTTCGTCCGTGTTAAACAGCGAACGAGCCGTGCAGATGAGTATTCGCATCGTTCGCGCGTTCGTGAAGTTAAGAGAAATACTGACCACCCATAAGGATCTTGCCGTTCGACTGGAAAGAGTGGAGCACACACAGGAGCATCATGCCTCGGTCATCAACACCCTGGCCGATGAGATCGAAAACATGAAACAGCTTCCCGCCGTGCTACCGAAGCAGCGCATCGGGTTTTTGGCTTCTGAAGAAGTCCTGAAATAAATCGCCAGCTTACTGAGAATTTCGCGGACGAAATCCTACTTTAGCTTCGATGAGACACTTGGAGATACCCCTCACAAGGCATGCCCGCATAGTACTAATACCTTATAAATCACTTATTTGCCTCCTGTGTTCGGTTTCAACATACGGCCAGCCGCCGACCGTACTGTCGCGGCCACCCGTCAGCGTTGAGCCCGCGAGCACGAATCTCCCGGCACAGCGCATCGGACCCGATGACCTAATCGGCCTGTCCGTGTATGATTCGCCCGAGTTCACTCGGACGATCCGCGTGGGTCCCGACGGTACCCTCCGGCTTCCCATGCTGAAGGAGCGAGTCAAAGCTGACGGTTTGATGCCCAGCGAACTGGAATCCGCAATTGCAGGTGCACTCACGGCCGAGCAACTTTTGGTCGATCCGTTCGTCACGGTGACCGTTGTTGAATATCACAGCCGCCCCATTAGTGTAGTTGGCGCAGTTCGCAAACCGGTAACCTTTCAAGCGATCGGGACTGTAACTCTGATCGACGCGCTCACTCGCGCCGAAGGATTGACGGACGATGCAGCCGGCGAGATCCTCGTCAGCCGGACCGATGGCGAGGGAGCCCGGACGCTCTCAGAGCGCATTCCGTACCGCAAGTTAATCGACGCTGCGGAGCCGGGCCTGAATCTGCGCCTGACCGGCGGCGAAGAAATCCGCGTTCCCACGGTCAGCAAAATCTTCGTGATTGGAAACGTCAAGAAACCCGGCGCGTTTCTCGATCACCGACAACGGCGCCATGACGGTGTTTAAAGCGGTCGCTTTATCGGAGGGTTTGATGCCGTTCGCCAGCCGGCTCGCATATATTCAACGCCCGGACGATAAGACCGGCGCTACCGTTGAACTGCCCGTTGAACTGAAGAAAATAATGGACCGAAAAGCACCGGACGTAGAACTTCTGCCCAAAGACATTCTCTACATACCGGACAATTCGGGCCGCCGGCTTACCGCCGGCGTCCTTGAAAGACTGGCAGGCTTCGGGAGCGCGACCGCGTCCGGAATGCTCATCTGGCATTAATAACAAGAGTCTCAATATGACTGAATCGAACGACCGAAATCTGGCTGCGCTTTCAACCGCGCTCACGCCCGCCCTTCCGCCCGCGATTCCGCCTGGCACGTACGGGATGACTTATTACGCTCCGGCTCAGGCGCAACCGGAGACCGAACAGGAAGAGCATGCCGTACCCTTCTCACACTACGTATGGATTCTTAAACGGCATCGCTGGAAGATCCTCGCCTTCGTGCTAACCAGCGTAATGGCTACGTTCGTGGTGGCGAAACGATTGACTCCGATCTACGAATCAACCGCGACCATCGATGTCGACCGTCAGACACCCACTGGAATCATCGGTCAGGATTCGCTACGCATGGCCAGCAACGACGCCGACCAGTACATCGCGACCCAGATGGATCTCATTAAATCCGACTCCGTGCTCCGCCCCGTGGTCGAGAAATTCCGTCTTCGGGAACTCGAAAAGGAACAATTCGAACAGGGGCCACTCACGGCCGAACGCCAGGACGCGCCCATTGCTCTGAAACATCTGGAAGTGACCCGCCCCCCGAACACCTACCTTCTGCGTGTTGGCTATCGATCCACGAATGCCCGCCTTGCCTCCGATGTTGCCAATGGAATTGCCAATTCTTATCTGGACCACAGTTATAACATCAAGTTCCAGTCGACGGCCGGCGTCTCACGATTCATGGAGAAGCAACTCGAAGATCTGAAGGCCAAGATGGAATCGTCGAGCGCCGCGCTCGCGCAGTTCGAGAAGGAACTCAACGTAATCGATCCCGAACAGAAGACCAGTATTCTTTCCAACCGTCTGATTCAGCTAAATACCGAATACACCAATGCGCAGTCCGAGCGCGTTCGCAAAGAAGCGGCGTACAACTCCATGAAGTCCGGATCTATGGACGCCGCGATGATCTCCACCCAGGGTGAAGCTCTGAAGAAACTCAGCGAGCAGTCCAATGAAGCGAAGCAACGCTTCAGCGATGCGCAAACGCACTATGGTTCCGGCCATCCAGAATTCAAAAAGGCAGCCGCTCAGGTGGACGAGTTGACGCGCCAACTGGAAGAAACCCGGAAGAGCATTCAGGGCCGCGTTGAGATCGAGTATAAGCAAGCCGTCCAGCGTGAAGGCATGCTCAAGGATGCCGTCAATCAGACCAAGGCGGAATTCGACCGTCTGAACGCCCGCTCATTCGATTATCAGTCTCTGAAACAGGACGCCGATGCCGACAAGAAACTGTACGAAGAACTGTTCCGTAAGATCAAAGAAGCCGGTATCAACGCCGGTTTTCAGAACAGCACCGTGCGATTGGCGGACGACGCCCGGCCGGCCGTGAAGCCGGTTTTCCCCAACCTCAAGATCTTCCTCGCAGTAGCCTTCGCCGCTTCGACCTTCCTCTCCGTGGCGGCGGCAATCATCAGCGATTCTCTCGATAAGACGATTCGCGATCCGGAGCAGGTATCGCGTGTGTTGAAGACAGAGGTAATCGGCACATTACCCGCTATGAAGACATGGCGCCACCGGCTGAATCCGGTCTCCAAGAATGTGTCGATGGATCTCGCTCGATTGGACAACAATGGCACGGATCGCAGCCTTAGCGGCTACGAGGAAGCAATTCGCACACTGCGAAACTCCATCCTTCTGTCCGATTTCGATCGCCGCCTCCGGTCTGTGCTGATCACCAGCGCCTCGCCTTCCGAAGGCAAAACAACCGTGGCCGCGCACCTCGCTGCCGCGCATGCCGAACAGCACCACAAAACATTGCTGATCGACTGCGATTTAAGGCGTCCCAGCGTCCATCGTCTGTTCCAGATTCCGCAGGGAAACGGGCTCTCCAATGTCCTCACACAGTCTATACCCTGGCATCAGGCGATCATTAAGGCAGGCGGACAGGGTGACCTCGATGTGCTTCCGGCGGGTGCGCCATCGCGCCGCGCCGCGGATCTCCTCGGAAAAAACCTCCCGGGGATCATCGAGGAAGCCTCCGCCCGGTATGACCTGATCATTCTGGACGCGCCTCCGCTACTCGGCTTCCCTGAGCCCTTGCAAATGGCCGCGAACGTCGATGGTGTGGTAATCGTCACCCGCGCCGGACAGACCAATCGCAAGGCAGTTGCTTCGGTGCTTTCCACGCTCGCCCGCCTGCGCGCCAACGTGATCGGCATGGTCCTCAACGACGTCAAGCAGGAAAGCGGCGAAGGCTATTACTACTACAATTACTATAGTAGTTACTCCTATCGAGCCCCAAAGGAGAAAGTTACATCCTGAACCGTGGGCCGGGCAGTGCTTTATGCCGCACCGGAACTAGTCCGGGTGTGTGCCCGGCGCGAACAGACGCTGTGGCTGGAAAGACCGCTCAACGTCTTGCCGGCCACCTGAACGATGGAAACGAAATTCATCTTCGGTTGTTATTGGCTGCTGCTAGCCTGGCCCCTTTACGTCGCCGGATTGATATGGCGAACACTGGCGGGCCGGCCCCGGCAGTTCGGGCCTATCGACCATCGCGAAATACGCTCCATCGCCGTCGTACGCCTCGACGAGATGGGGGATTTCGTCATCTTCAGTTCGATTTTGCGGCCGCTTCGTGAAGCCTTCCCGGATGCTCGCATCACGCTATTCCTTTGCGATTGGGTTTGTCCTTTGGCGGAGCTTTGCCCCTACATCGACGAGGTGATCCCGTTTCCGGCCGCCGGGCCGAAATGGCGGCAATTCGCTCTCGGTCCCTTTCGGGCTTTGCGCATAGCCGCGAGGTTCCAGGGCCGCTTTGATTTAATAATTAATCCGCGATTTGATCGCGATATTCGCGGGGCCGCTTTCCTTGCCCACTTCAGCCTCGCGCCGAGGGTGCTCGGTTATCCACCATCGACCGAACCGTTCAAAACCATAGTAAATCGCGGCTATGATCGTTTTTACACTCATCTCCTGCCCGCTCCGGGGGCCTCGGCTGGCCCAGCTCACGAGATCGAACGCAGCAGAGGCGTTCTGTCGTTCCTCGGTGTTCCCGAAAGCGGCTGTACTCCGGAACTTTGGCTATCCCCTGGGGATCGAGAACTGGGCCGCGCGATTCTGCGGGAGAAAGGCTGGCGGCCTGGAGATACGTTGATCTGCCTGGGAATTCATGCGGGATACGCGCGCAAGCGCTGGCCGATCGATCATTTCATTAAACTGGCTCTACGGCTGATGGCGCAATCGGACGCCAAGTTTCTGGTCGTCGGCAGCGATCAGGACCGCGATGCCGGCGAACTCCTGCGCCCGGCTTTGGGATCGCGGCTGTTGAACCTGGAGGGCGAAGCCACGCTTCGGGTCTCGGCTGCGGCAATCGGCGAATGCCTGCTTTATGTCGGTAACGACAGTGGACCCAAACATTTAGCCGCCGCGCTCGGTAAGCCCATCGTCGAGATCTGTTGCCATCCCGAGCAAGGCGACGCAGCGCATTTCCAGTCTCCGCGCCGTTTTGGCGCAATCGCCGAACGGGTAATCCTGCTCGCACCCCGAAGTCCGCTCGCGCCCTGTCGCGGCACCTGCCTGGCCAGTGAATCTCATTGCATCCGGCAAGTTTCGGTCGAAGATGCGGTGCAAGCCGTCGATACTCTTCTTCGTGGAACAGTTGGCCGCCATGCGGTTAGCGTAGCCGTGAGCCATGAGTAACAGTTCTGCCATCCGGGAGGCAGACTACCGTTCCGCGGACGTCGCCATTGAGCAGGTGATCGCCCGCGCTCCGAAAGCACGCATTCTGGTGATCGGCGACGTCATGCTCGATGAATTCGTCTTCGGCGCGGTGCAACGGATTTCGCCCGAAGCCCCGGTTCCGATCGTTGAAATCACAGGACGGCGCCACGCGCCCGGAGGAGCGGCAAACGTAGCGGCCAACGTAGCCGCGCTGGGCGGAACGGCCGTACTGGCGGGTGTGACGGGGGACGACGCGTCGGCCGCGGAGTTTCACCGTCTTCTACAATCGCTGCAGGTCGATCCGTCCTGCATATTTCGCGATGCTTCCCGCCCCACCATCTCCAAGACCCGGATTGTAGCCGGAGGGCAGCAAATCGTCCGCATCGATCATGAATCCCGCGAATCTCTTTCGGACGTCGTCGAAGCAAACCTGATTACCGCGGCAATCTCCGCGCTTCCCATTACTGGCGCCTGCGTCATATCCGACTATGGCAAGGGCGTGGTGTCGGCCCGATTGGTGGCGGCGCTGGTTGCCGAAGCTGACCGGCTCAAAGTACCGGTCCTCGTCGATCCCAAAGGGCACGATTACCGGAAATACGCCGGCGTCACGCTCGTAACCCCGAACCTGAAAGAAGCGGAAATCGCCGCCGCCCATCCAATCGCAAACGACGGCGACATGATCCTGGCCGCCGCCCGCATTATGAAGACGGCGAGTTGTCCATCGCTCTTGATTACTCAGGGCTCTTCGGGGATGACGCTCTTCTGCGAGGGCACTGATCCAATACACTCCGCCGCGTTAGCACGCCAGGTGTTCGATGTGACGGGCGCCGGCGACACCGTTGTCGCGATGCTGGCCCTGGGGCTCGCCTCCGGCCTGACTCTTGAAGATGCGATGCTCCTTGCCAATGTCGCGGCGGGCATCGTAGTGGCGAAGCCCGGCACCGCTACCGTGTCGCTGGACGAAATCGCCGAGCTCATGAAGAATGGCTACCACAGAGGCTTGCCATGAACGCCGTCTTCCTCGACCGTGATGGAACGGTTATCGTCGATCGCGGCTATTTGTCCAACCCGGCGGACGTGGCATTTGTACCGGGTGCAGTCGAAGCATTGCGCCGCCTTCATATGGCAGGCTTCGGCCTGATCTTCGTTTCCAACCAATCGGGAATCGGCCGGGGATTCGTGACCGCGGATCAGTCCGATGCTGTGCACCGGCGGACCGTGGAGCTACTGGATTCCGAAGAAATCCCGATCACTGCGAGCTATATCTGTCCCCATGCGCCATGGGATCGGTGCGAATGCCGGAAGCCATCAACCGTTCTCTTGCGACGGGCCGCCGCTGAGCACGGAATCGATTTCCATCGCTCGTTCATGGTTGGCGACAAAACTACGGACGTGGACACCGGGCGCGCCGCTGGCTGCCGCACCGTTCTGTACGCCGCATCGAGCACGCCAGAGAATGCCGAAGCCAATCCCGATTACCGTTCCGCATCCTGGCTGGACATCGCGCAGTGGATCAGGGCGCGGCACGAGGATCAAAAAGGGTGAAGTTCAGTATCGTCACCATTTCATACAATCAGGATCGATTTCTGCAACAGACCATCGATTCCATCCGGGTGTCGCGCCCGCACGAACTACAGTACGTCATTGTCGATCCCGGCAGCAACGATGGTTCGCGCGAGAGGATCGAGCGCAACCGTTTCCGTTTCGACCATATCGTATTTGAGAAGGATCGCGGCCCCGCGGACGGACTCAACAAGGGCTTTGCGCATTGCGACGGTGATGTCTTTGCCTACGTCAATTCGGACGATACTCTCACGCCGGACGCGCTCGATTCAGTCGCGCTGCATTTCGAGCGGTGCCCCGAAACGGATGTTCTGTTCGGCGCTGTCCGGATGATCGATCGGAATGGCAAGCCAGTTTTACGCGGCCGCACTCCGGATCGTTTCAATCTGCGCCGCTATGCCGCGGGTTGCTGCTTCGTGTGGAATCCCTCTACGTTTATCCGGCGCGAAGCGTTCGTGAAAGCTGGTGGATTCCGCGTCGAAAACGATGTTCACTGGGACGGCGAACTGGTGGTCGATCTCGCATTGACCGGCGCGCGAATGGCGTACACCAACCAAGTGCTCGGCTCCTATCGGCTGCACGATGAGAGCATGACCGTTTCCATCCAGCGGCCCGGCAACAGCTTCGGCGAGAAGTCGTACCGGCAGAGAATGCGCCTGCGCGAACGGATTCGCGAGGCGGGAGTGCCTCTCTATCCGCCGGCCCAGCGCGAGATGCTGCGGCTCGTATACAAGTTCAACCCGATTCGCCACGCCCGGTCTCTGCTCACTCAGTTTTGAATATGAAGATTCGCCGGCTGATTTTAGTCTTCGCCCTGTGGCAGGCCGTTTTCGCACAAACGGCGGAGCGGCCGAAACCAAGCCCTTCTATTGATGTCACATTGCAGCCGGGCCAACCCGTACCGACCGGCATGTCCGTGACACCGGCCGCCGCCCCCCGATCGCAGTTTCAAAGGCTCGGGTTCAATACAGGGCAGCCAGTCACCACGGCGATCAGCCCCGATGGCAACACGCTCTTGGTTCTCACCAGCGGCTACAACGCTATCGACTACGTGTTCGTCTACGACGTTTCGAATACTACGCCCATCCTGAAGCAGTCTCTTCCCATCGCACTCACGTTCATGGGGCTCGCCTGGAACCCTAGCGGCAAAGAGTTCTACGTTTCCGGCGGGTCGCAGGATGTGGTTTACGCCTACTCGCTCACCGGGACCGGGTTCGTCCGCGTGGCTCAGATTTCACTCGGGCATGGGGGGATGGGGCTCGGCCTGTCCACGTCAGCTGTAGCCGCGGGCATGGCGGTCAACGCCAACGGCGACACTCTCATTGTCGCCAACTACCTCAACGATTCCATTACTCTAATCAATCTGGCTTCGCGGCAGGTTACCGGCGAAGTGGACCTGCGCCCCGGAATTGTAAATCCCTTACAGCAAACCGGTATTCCGGGTGGCGAGTATCCGTTTTGGGTAGCGATGAAGGGCAACGATAAAGCCTACGTTTCGAGTGTGCGCGACCGTGAAATTGTAGTTGTCAGCCTCAGTGGCGCGCCGGCGGTGGTCAATCGGATCGCGGTGCCCGGGCAGCCCAACAAGATGATCGTCAATCAGGCGCAGACAATGCTATTCGCAGCGCTCGACAACAGCGATTCAGTGGCCATTGTGAGCACGGATAGCGATACGGTTTTGGCAAAGGTCGCGACAACTGCGGTCGCTCCCGACGGCGATCAATCCTCAAATTATCTCAAAGGGAGCAATCCTAACTCGCTCGCGCTCTCTCCCGATGAGGGCACGCTCTATGTGACCAACGGCGGCACCAACACGGTCGCGGTTATCTCATTGAGCATGCCATTCGATACGGACGGGTCGGGAAGCCGTGTTCGCGGACTGATCCCGACCGGCTGGTATCCGGAATCCGTCAGTGTAAGCCGGGACGGCAGCATGCTCTACGTCGTCAACTCCAAGGATGTTCCCGGACCGAACGCCGAGGACGAATACGTTTTAACGCAGCAACGAGGAGGTCTCCTCACCATCCCCGTTCCTGACGGCGCGACTCTCGATAATCTGACTCGGCAGGCCGAAGCGAACAACAACTTCGCGCTGTCCGCAGATCATTGGACCAACGCCGCCATAATGGCTCAGGTGCGCGACAAGGTCAAGCACGTGATCTATATCGTCAAGGAGAACCGCACGTACGACCAGGTCCTCGGCGATCTGCCACAAGGTAACGGCGACCCGGCGCTGACTTTGTTTCCCGAGGCAATCACTCCCAATCAGCATCGGCTCGCGCGCCTGTTCGTAACCATGGATAACTTCTACGATTCGGGAGAAGTAAGTGGGGTAGGTTGGAGCTGGTCGACGGCGGCGCGCGCCACCGATTCAATTGAGAAGGTTGTGCCGGTGTCATATGCCAACCACCTCGGCTCCTTCTACGACTATGAAGGCGGAAATCGTGGCATCAACGTCGGCATCCCGGATTTACAGAGCCGCATCGCGGTGAATCCGCGGAATCCCGCCGATCCGAACCTGCTCCCCGGCGCTATGGACGTGAATGGTCCGGATAGTTCGGAAGGCGATATCGGCGGGGGATATCTATGGGACAGCGCATTGCGCATGGGACTTTCCGTCCGCAATTACGGGTGCTATCTGGACCTGACACTTGACGTGCCGGCGCCCGCCGCGCCATATAGCGCCGGCGTGGTTCAGGCACATGCCACCAAGCAGTCGCTGATGAATGTCACCGACCCTTATTTCCGCGGTTTCGACAATAATTATCCCGATTTCTTTCGTTATCAGGAATGGGCCCGCGAATTTGATGCGTTCGTTGTTAACGGGAACCTGCCGCAACTTTCGCTCGTGCGTCTCATGCACGATCATACGGGCAGCTTCACCTCCGCGCTATTCGGCGTCAATACGGTAGATACGCAACTTGCGGACAACGATTACGCGGTGGGCCTGTTGGTGGAGAAGGTGGCGAACAGCCGTTATAAAGACGATACTCTGGTTTTTGTCATTGAGGATGATGCACAGGACGGAGCGGATCATGTCGACGCGCATCGCAGTATCGCTTTTGTGGCTGGCCCCTATGTGAAGCAGGGAGCGCTGATCACCGACCGGTACACCACGGTCAGCATGATCCGGACGATTAAGGATGTGCTCGGCATCCCTTGGATGGGGCTCTATGACGGAACCGCCGAGCCGATGGCCGCGATCTTCGATCTGGGACAGCCGCAATGGACCTTTCAATCGACAGTTCCCGAGGTGTTGCGGACAACGCAACTCCCGCTGCCGGGCCGCACTACAGTCAACAGCCTCCCATCTACCGCGGCTAACCGAGCATACTCGAAGCCCCGGCACAATGCTAAATATTGGGGGAAGGTGATGGAAGGGCAGAACTTCGACAAAGAGGACGATCTCGATGAGGTGGATTATAACCACGCGCTTTGGATAGGGCTGAAGGGAAAAAGAGTGCCGTACCCGAATGTCCGAGATGGACGGGACCTCCGTGAAAATCGGGGTGCGTTGCTGAAATAGTCGGAGCAGCCCGTCAGACACCGTCGTAGACGGACGGCATCTGACGGACCTAGGGTGCTTATTTGATGCCTGAGGCGATCAGGACTGTGGCGGCCAGTAAGTCGCGACCGAGCGCGCTGGGGTGCACATCGCAGGTAGGCGGGGCTGGGGGAACCGATGGGGGAACCGATGGGTTCAGGAGTCCGGCTTTGCAGGGATCGCCTCCATACGGAATCGAGGCGAGCTGAAAGGCTGTAAATCCGTCAGCGAATTTCGCCCCAAACGGCGTCCCCACCTCCGTCATGACGGTGTTGAGCATGCTAACGGCGCCGAAGAACGTGGATTAGCGTTTGGCACGTACTGTGTCACCAGGATGAGCTGGCCCTGATAAACCGAGCGAAGAGCGGTGAGGATGCTGACGAGGTTGGTGCCGTAAGTGCCCAAAACGACGGGCAGGAGTTGCCCCACACATGTATTAAACGTTAGTAGTGTTTGATTTAAGCAAGTCCCTCCAAACTGCAGTAAATCGTTCCCGCCAATGCTTAGAGTTACGAGTTCAATATGTTTGTTGCTGGATAATTGAGAAACGGCAAAGCTTAACTGCGTGCCGGTGTAGGGGTGTGCAGAGGCCATCCGGCGGCTCTCCATTCCTGGCATTGGTTGCCAGTCATGGGTGCTGGGGACAGAAAACTGCCGCTGGTTTCCCCCGGACAAGATGCGTTCACCTCTTTCTTCGATTTGTCCCAGTGTTCGACCTGCGCGACGATTTCCGGGTATCCGGTGAAATTGCTGGCTGGTATGGGTTCGAGATGCAGGAGGCTGAGATTAAAGCCGAAGGGGACTGAGTCTCCCAAGGCAAGATAGTCGTAGTTGCTCTCGTTGCCGGCGAATGCCGGAACTGCAAGCAACGCAAAAGCGAGCGTTTGGGCGCAGATATGGCGCACTGAATTCATAAAAGACCTTTCGGATGTCGGACGCGTTCTAGGAGTCTACCATACGCCAAGTTGCCGTGAACGCAATAACGTTCAGAATCTTACCGATAATTAATTTACTCCCTTCAAAATTCCGGAAACATGGGGGAATCAACGAATAATGCGGATCGCGGCCAGAAAAAATAGCACGCGGCGCGAAGAGCGCGTGAATTTTGATGACACGGCACAGTGATCGCGACGTACGATGGGCAGCGTTCCACCCCTTCTGAGGCGGCGGCTGGAAAGTGAGCGCAGCCCACATCGTCGACTCCGTGTGAAGTGACGCTGGCGTCTTCGCCACTTTCGTGGGAGTAGAATCGAAATGACTTTTGGGCTGCCGCTGCATGAGCTCCGAGCCAGACCAAAAGCTATTCCCGACTGCAGACCAAATGGTCCGCTTACCTCGCCTTCCAGACTAATAGCGCCACCCCAGCCAGAAAACCCAGAAGCGCCTCATACTCCCGGTTCTTCATATAAAGCCGCGCGCGGAACCCGGGACCAGACACTTTTCTAGGAGTTGGCAACAATGCCGGAACTCTGCGAGCGTAATCCGCGAACTCAGGGAAGAGCGACCGCAGATGCTGCTCCTCGAGTTGAATCACAGGCAGGTAAATGAGTCCGAAGACTGCAGCGAAGAGAATGCCCAGTCCAACGCTGCGCGAGGCGAGGACCAGTCCGGCGGCCACCAAGAGGGTGCCAACATAGAGCGGATTGCGGACCCAGCCATAAGGTCCCGATTGAGCAAGTTGCTCGTTCTTGGCCAAGTGACCGGCAGCCCACGCGCGAAGGCCGAGCCCACAAAGGCTTACCGGAATACCGGCGAATAAGGAAATTTGCGTCGGATGCGAAAACCAGGCAAACGCAGCCACCAGGAGGAAACCGAATGGCACGCGAAATTTCGCTACGCGATCAGCATAGGACTTCGGAAAGCCGTGCATCTAACGAGTGGGCTGCCTTCTGAAGCGCCGGCTGAAGAGCGCTCCACACCTGCTCCGGCGTAATCCGACGCATGCTGTCGGCGATGGATGCTTCGCGATGATAGGTCGTCGCAGCTCCGGGAGTGCGCAGGACTTCGATCGTGCCACCGTACGGTCCATTAATTGCCGGATCGGTCGGACCGAAGATCGCGACTCCGGGCTTGCGGAGGGCGGCGGCCAGATGAAGCGGTCCGCTGTCAACTCCGATTACCGCAGTAGCCCGGCGCGTGGCATCAATCAGGCCGGCGATCCCGCTGACATGAGGCTGTGAGTTGCCGGCCCTTGCCAATGCCTCAATTCCGGAAGGCGCCGCGTTGAGCACCAGCGGCAATCCGGCTTCACGCTGCAGGATCGCGCCAAGCCGGCTGAAGTATTCAAGCGGCCATTGTTTGCTGGCCCAACCGGCAAATGGGCTGGCGAGGATGAAAGGCGAATCCGGCAGGTCACCTTCGGGAGTACCTGGAGGAAGAGGCGAATCCTTGGTCAAGATGGTTGCCCCGGCAGCCGAAGCCAGATCGAGCGCGCGGTCCACGCGATGAACCGCTGGGCTCGATACCTCATCGCTGTAGAACCTGGCCGCGAGACTCTCCCGCACTTCGGCGCGCGCGAATCCGAAGATGCGCCGCGCACCCGAGACCCGGGCGACGATAGCCGATTTCAAGAGGCCCTGGAAATCTACCGCGAAATCGTAGCGCGAGTCGCGGAGTTCACGAAGCGCGGATAGCCAAGTGGAAGTACGTCCGCGATCGAACGTCACGATGCGATCGACGTGGGGATTCCCGCGCAGCAGAGCGGTCCATGGCTCCTGCACAACCCAAGTGAGCTTGCGATCCGGGAAGCTCAGCTTAAGAGAAGTCGCGGCGGGAAGCGCGTGGAGGATATCGCCCATCGCGCCCAGACGGACCACCAGTATCCCGTCCGCTTGCTTCCGATCAATTGCGCGATCGCCTTCTGACATGTTCAATCAGTTCGCGGGTGCGGCCGCGATCTTCCTCTTCATCGTGAATAATACGGCTTGGGTTGATTGCGGCAAGCGCCGGACCGGCCCCATCGCGAGCGGGAACCACATAGTCTATTGTCCGCAGGCCGGCGGCTACATGGGCGCGATCCATGAGTGGGACCAGGGGAGACGCGGGATCGGTCAGGATCATGAAAAGCGCGCCCGGCGAATCGAACGCGAATTCCTGCAACTTTCGCACGTGGCTAGCCAGCAGCACGTCCATGTGGGTCACAAACGCCGTTACCGGAAGTCCTCTGCGTTTACTTTCCGCAGCCGCGGCGCGGGCTTCTTCCAGCCCAACGATCTTGCGGCGGGTATCGAAACTCACTTGGGTTTCCCGGCGCCTGCCTCAATGGCGGATTCGACGGCCGCGCAAGGGTTGAAGAAATCGTTTCGGGACGACGGTTTCGCTAGCGGCGCAATCTTAGACTGCGACGGATTGACCTGAGCTGTGTCAATCAGAGTTAACGCCGCCGAGACCACCTTATCCACAGTGACGGCGGTCATGCAGCGGTGATCGATGGGGCACTCGCGCTGGAAGCAGGGACTGCAATCGACATGTTCCCGAACGATGGAATTGACCGGTCCAGCAGGCCCGGTGGCCTGATGGCTGGTGGCGCCGAAAACGGCGACGGTCGGGACCCCAAGTGCCGAGGCCACGTGCATTGCGCCCGAATCGTTAGACAAGAATACGGAACAGGCGGCAGCCAGATCGATGAACTGCCTCAGATTGGTCTTGCCCGCAAGATTTACCACCGGAACGGAGTTCTTGATCAGCAATTGCTCAACGCCGGCGCAGGTATCGGCATCCCCGGACGCGCCGAATAAGACGACCGTGCCGCCGCTCCGGGATGCCAGATGAGCGGCAGTTTCGGCGAATCGCTCGGGATACCAGCATTTGGCGCTGCCATATGCCGCGCCCGGGCTGACTCCGATTATGGGAAGCGCGACACCCTGTTCGGCAAAGATGCGTTGTCCTTCCGATGCCGCGACCGCCGCGCAGTCGAGGACAATTGGTTTATCACCACCGTGAAACCCGTCGATCAAGCCGGACTTCTGTAGCAGTTCCAGATAATAGAAGCGCTCATGCACGGCGCCGTTCCGCACCGGCGCGGGGATGCGATGGGTCAACAGATAACGCCGCATGTCGCGGCTATAGCCAATGATCTGGGGAATGCCCGCGAGTCGAAACACCAGCGCCGAATCGAATGAATTCGGGAGCAGAATCCCGACGTCGAAACTGGCGCGCCCGCAGAATCTGCGCAGTCTTCCAGCGTTCGCCATGATAGACGATGATCTTGTTGACCACGCTCTCGCGCGCGTAAAGATCCGCGACCGACTTCCGGGCCAGCATGGTGATCTCACTATCCTGAAAGTTGACCCGCAACGCGCGAATCGCCGGAAGCGACACGACCGCGTCGCCCAGCCAGTTGGTTGCTCTTATGAGGATCTTCATGATCACCGGCTTCGAAGCGGTCGAGTCCTGTCCGGCAGTTTACTTCTCCGGGCGCAGCGCTTCAAGTAGCTTAGCGCCGAAAGGCGATCCCGGTCTCGGAGGCGCCGGAGGTAGAGGCTGCTTCGGCGCGGCCATAGACGCCGGATTGACCGCGATCTTTGGGGTGGAGATTGAGCCCGATGGCGCCGCCGCCGCAACAGCCGGAACCGCGGGAGCGGGAGCAGGGGACGCCGGTGGAGGCACGGGCGCGGCGGCAGCGGGTGCGACGACAGCGGCGGGCGGTGCGGGGTCGAGATACCCAGCCTTCTTCAAAAGCGAACGATCAAGTGCGTGACTGAACGCGGTGAAGTGACCGGGAACGTGATCGCGCTCCAGAAGAGCGCGGCTGCACTCCATCTTGGAATCCAGGTCATCGAGGAAGTGAAACAGGATCGCCTCCGGGAACACCGGTAGCTTCGGAGACCCGAACTCGAGTTGCCCATGGTGGCTGATGATAATGTGCTCGAGCATGTTGCGGAGAGGCACTGGGAACTCCGGCATGGCGCGCAGTTTCTCGCCCACCATACGCAAGCCGATCATCATGTGGCCCAGCAACTGGCCCTCGGCTGTATAAGAGAAGCCGCGTTCGTAGCTCAGTTCGTAGATCTTGCCGATATCGTGCAGCACCGCGCCTGCGATCAGCAAATCGACATCGATAAACGGATATAGCGGCGCGACCGCCTTCGAGAGGCGGCACAGGGACACGGCGTGTTCCAGAAGACCACTCAGAAATGCGTGATGGATCTGTTTGGCGGCCGGCGCAATGCGGTAGCGGCGCGAAATCTCTTCGTCATCGAGAAGCGCAATGAGGAGACCGCGGATGTGCGGATTGGCGACGTCGTTCACGTAACCGCGAAGTTCCGCCCACATGACAGCAGGGTCGAATTGCGATGCCGGGAAGAAGTCGGCCGGATCGACCTCGCGATCCTCCATCGGGCGAAGCTTGTGGATCACGATCTGGAAACGATTGTGAAAGAGCTGCACCAGGCCCTTCACGCGGACAAAGTCATCGCGCTCGAAGACGTTCAGGACCTCGGTAACGTTGTCCCACATCTTCCCTTCGATCTCGCCGGTCTTATCGCAAAGGATAAGCGACAGGTAAGGCTCGCCGGTCTTCTTCTGCCGGATCTCTTTAGACGACACCAGCAGCGAGATTGAGGGCGTGCTGTTTTCCTGCAGCTCGCGAACGTAGGGGGACTTCATTGCAGTCCGCCTCGAAACCCGATTAAGCTCATTACTTAGCCGGAGGAGTCGCGGGTGAAGCGGGCGCGGGAGCCGTTGTTGGACCAGACGGCGTCGCGGCAGGGCTGGATGGCGCGGGAGCAGCGGCGGGTGCGCCCGTGTCAGGGGAAATCGTCTTTCCGCTGAACGGCACCGGCATTCCCAGAACATGCTTTTTCTTCTTGGAATGAGCGGCGACCTCTTCCTTAGTGGTAGTCTCGGGCTTCAGAGTCGCGGGATCTTTCCAGGTGGTGTCTTTACCAGATGCTGCGCCACTATCCACGAAGCCGCCGCGAATCTGGATAAACGCATCCTCGCGCAGCTTGGTCAGATATTTGCGCAGTTCGGGTTGCATTCGCGGAGTGTACAGCTTCTCCATGATCTCGTCTTTGACGTCATCGAGATTCGCCTGGCCAGCCTGATAGTGTTCCTCGACCTTGAGGATCTCGAAACCCACTTTGGTGCGAATCGGATCGGTGACATAGCCCTTGTTGGCCTTGAATACCACGTCTTCGAGTTCCTTAATCAGGTCACCTCTTTTGTACGCGCCCAGCTCGCCATCGTTCTTTGCGGTCTCGGCATCGGAATAGGTGCGTGCCAAATCCGGGAACTTCTCCCCCTTGCGGGCGCGATTCACGATATCCTTTGCCTTCTTTTCGGCCGCGGCAACGGCCGCCGGACTTCCGTCGCCTGTCGCAATCAGGATCTCGCGCAGAAACACCTGTTCCTGGCGGACGAAGTCGGCTTTATGCTGGTCGTAGTATGCCTGGATCTCTTCCTTGGGAACGTTGATGTGAGACCCGACTTCCTGGCCTACGACACGGCGAGTCAGTTCGGTGTCGGTCATCTGCTGCTTCCAGTCTTCGAAACTGATTCCGATCTGCTCATACACCCATTGGTGGAACTTTTCAGGATCGGTGATGTTACTCTGAACCTGGACCTGCGCCACCCGGCGGGTAATCTCGGCATCAACCTTAATGTCTAGCTGCTTGCCCCGCTCAATCAGGAGGAGCTGATCGATTTTGTCGCGCAGTGCGTCGGCCGAGAGAGACTGCACCTCTTTGGTAAGTTCCGGGCCGCTCTTCCCCTGTTTACGCAATTCAGCCTCAATCAGGGCATGCGTCTTCTCGAGTTCACCGCGAGTAATGATGTTGCCATTCACCTTGGCGACAATCTCCTCGACGACCTTGACGTCGGGAGTGTCGGTGGCTGCCATAAGAATGCCAGTAGCCAGCGCCACAGCGCCGAATGAGTAAATCAACCGCATATTTTTGTATTATCGCACTCCGAAGCTGTCATCGATTCCGATAGCAGGCCAATGACCAACTAACTTCGCTAGATAGCCCGCTTAGATTGGCAGATGCCGGATACCGGGAACGCCTAAACCGTTCCTTTGTGCTGGCGCTGGACCCGCTCCATCCGAGAAGTTGGCCGGTTGAGGGCTGTTCCGGAAATCGACCTCCTGGTCAGTAAATGCTATAGGCCGGTCAAGTACCATTTCGATGGTGCTGCCCTTGGGCAGCGTTGCATCCGGTCCGCGGCTCAGAAGCGTCATCATTACGCCCGCAGCAACGCCAGCGCCTGCGCCGATCGCCGCACCCTCGCCCATGCCGCCCACCTGACTCCCGAGTCCCGCGCCGATCAAGCCGCCGCTGACCCCGGTAAGGGCGATTGTCTTCGCGTCGTTCCCCTTGCCGCCTTCGGACTCGATCTTACCTTCCGACTTCGACAGCTTCTCATCGCCCCGGCCATCGAGACCTCCTACCCGTGCGCGAAACTCACGGGTGACGCCGTTGGGCAACGTCAGCGTGTCGAACCGGACAAACAGTTGCCCTTTGCCTCTCACGCGGCCAGGACGTTTTACCTCAGTAACGGTGCCCTGTACGTAACTACCGGGAGGGATTACGATCTTACCGCCGGCAAGGATCGGGAAAACGGTCTGTAGATAGACACGGTCTCCTGCCGCGGAGTTCTTTGTATTCACGCTATTGATCATGCTTAGCGGGATGCGTGTACCGGGCTGGATGACCAGTTGCGCGGCTTGCGAAGCGGCGGAGGATTCAACCGTATCCTGTGCCTTGGCCGAGTCGGGAATGGCGACCGCCATTGAGGACGCGAGAGCGAAACTGGTTACTGCTGCACTGAACCGCATAATCTGATTATCTCTCCGGATTTACATTCAGTCTACGCGGCAAATCAAGGGCGGGTTTCCAGCTATGCTGTACCCATGCGCCTCTTGCTCATTTTGTTCGTTCTCCCACTCTTCGCTCAGGATCCTGTCGACCAGGCTTGGCAGACTCTGGATCGTGGACTTCACGACGGAAACCCAGCCAAACGCGTGCAGACGGTGATCGCCATGGGAATCATGCGTCCGCAACCCAAGTCCCTGCAAGTCGTCGAATCGGCGTTCGAGGACAAAGACTACAGCGTTCGCCAGGCGGCCTGTGTCGCCCTCGGCCAGATGAAGAGCCGTCAGGCGATTCCCAAGCTGCACGAAGCCTTGAACGATAAAGCGCCTGAAGTTCAGTTCGCAGCGGCCAAAGTACTCTACGACCTCGGCGACCCAACCGGGCGGCAAGTGCTGGTGGCGATCCTACTTGGCGATCAGGCCGACTCCTCGGGATTCTTCTCCAGTTCGATGCATAGTATGAGAGAGCAAATGCACGATACCAAAGGGCTGATACTGATCGGCGTCAAGGAGGGTACCGGCGCTTTTCTGGGACCCGCGAGCATGGGTGTTCCGGTCGCCGAAGGGCTGCTAAAGGACGCCAACGCTTCGGGCAAGACCGTGGCCGCCGCGCTGCTCGCCAATGACAAGGACCCCGAATCGATCAAGGCGTTACGCGAGGCCTTGGGAGACAAGAACTGGACTGTTCGCGCCGCCGCCGCACGGGCGCTCGCGATTGCCGGTAGAACGGAGGCTTTTCAAAAGGTCGCGGCTTTACTTTCCGATAAGAAGGACGAAGTGCAATACTCCGCCGCGGCAGCCGTAATCCGTCTCAGGCAACCCGCCGTCGCAACGGGTGTACGGGGTGCCGCGTCCCATAAGACTCCCGCCAGGAAGTAACTGGACGTGCCCGTAGTAAGCTACACGTCTCGTGACGGCGCATGGTTCGCTAAGCGGGCCTTACGTCGGCACGCGGGCGTCTTCCATCTTTGGGCGCTCGGCGTGGGCGCAGTCATCTCGGGTGACTTCTTCGGCTGGAATTTCGGCTTCACGGCCGGTGGCTTCGGCGGCCTAATCGCGGCCTTGCTTATCATGACCGTGCTCTATATCGGCCTCTGCTTCAGCCTCGCCGAACTCTCTGCCGCGCTGCCGCACACCGGAGGCGCCTACTCATTCGCGCGCACTACCATGGGACCGTGGGGCGGCTATCTTACGGGACTCGCCGAGAATATGGAGTACATCTTCACTCCCGCAACCATCGTCGTGGGAATCGGCGGGTATCTAAGCGCCATATTCGGCACGCCCCCTTCGTGGACTCCTCTGTGGTGGCTCGCCTGCTACGTTCTCTTCGTTCTGCTCAACGTGTGGGGCGTGGAAGCATCCTTCCGGGTATCCGCGGCCACGACCATCGGTGCGCTGGCGTGCTCGCAGTCTTCTACACAGGCGCGATTCCGCTATTCAATCCGCAGCGCTGGGCGCTAAGTCAAGGCACGCTGTTCCCGCGCGGAACCGGCGGGATCTTCGGCGCGCTGCCCTTTGCCCTATGGGTTTATCTCGGAATCGAACAGCTTCCGCTGACCGCCGAAGAGTCGCTCAATCCGGGCCGCGACATGCCGCGCGGCATATTCTGGTCCCTCGCTACGCTCATCGTTTGCTCGCTGCTGACTCCGATTCTAAGCGGCTCCATCGCGCCCGGCGCAGACAAGGTTGGCGCATCGCAGGAGCCTCTTTTTCTAGGCTTTCAAACGATCTTTGGCGTGGGTATCGGATCGCGGATACTGGCGCTGTGCGCGGTTACCGGACTCGTGGCGAGTTTCCATGCCATCATCTACGCCTACGGCCGGCAGATCTATTCGCTTGCGCGCGCGGGCTATTTCCCAAGCTGGCTCTCGCAAACGAATGCAAAGCGGAGAACGCCACATCTCGCTCTGATCGCAGGCGGCGCGCTCGGTTACGCCGCGGCGCTGGGCATTTGGATCGCCGGATCGAACAGCAGAGCCGGCGCAATTCTCCTGAATATGGCCGTGTTCGGCGCGGTACTTGCTTACGTCATGCAAATGGCGTCATTCGTTCTGCTCCGCCGGAATCATGCCGATCTCGCCCGGCCCTATCGCAGTCCGCTTGGCAGTGCCGGAGCGATGATTGCCGCCGCGATTGCCGTGTTAACGCTCGCCGCATTGTTCCTGAATCCCGATTACCGCGCAGGCGCATACGGGGCCGCCGCCTGGTTCGCTTTAGGGATCGTCTATTTTGCCGTTTATGCGCGGCATCGCTTAATCCTGTCGCCGGAAGAGGAGTTCGCGCTAGCCGCGCGGAATCGCGTATGCGCTACTCGGCCGTAATCGCGGGAACCCGCTATCAGTTCGACGACCTCAAAACGCTGCTCGCCAAGGCGACGCCCGCGCGTTCGGGCGATGAACTTGCCGGTATCGCGGCGCGTAGCGCGACCGAGCGCGTCGCCGCGCAAATGGCATTGGCAGATCTTCCGTTGCGGCGCTTCCTCGAAGAACCGCTAATCCCTTACGAAAGCGACGAAGTCACTCGGCTTATCCTGGACGAGCACGATAACGACGCCTTTGCTCCAGTACGCACGCTGACAGTCGGTGAGTTCCGCGATTGGCTGCTCAGCGAAGAGGCCGCCAGGGAATCGCTTGCCGCTCTCAGTCCCGGCATTACTCCCGAGATGGCCGCCGCGGTCTGCAAGCTTATGGCGGTTCAGGATCTCGTCGCGGTGGCCTCGCGGATTCGCGTGGTCACGCGTTTCCGCACGACCGTGGGACTCGCCGGGCGCCTCTCGACGCGGCTGCAACCCAATCATCCCGCGGACGACCCCCAAGGCATCCTCGCCTCGATTATCGATGGCCTCATGCTGGAGAGCGGCGATGCGGTAGTCGGTATCAACCCAGCCGGCGACAACGTCCGCACAGTAGAGATGCTGCTGCACATGCTCGACAAACTGCGGCAGAGCTATCGCATCCCGATGCAGAGCTGCGTGCTCGCGCACGTGACAACGCAACTCGAAGCAATGCGGCGAGGTGCGCCCGTCGATCTTGTATTCCAATCCATTGCCGGAACGGAAGCCGCCAACGCGTCGTTCGGCGTAAACCTCGCGTTGCTCACAGAGGCCAATCAAGCCGCAATCGAGCTTCGACGCGGAACCGTTGGTGACAACGTGATGTATTTCGAGACCGGCCAGGGAAGCGCTCTCTCGGCGAACGCGCACCACGGCGTGGACCAGCAGACATGCGAGGCTCGCGCCTATGCGGTTGCGCGCAAGTTCCGTCCCATGCTCGTCAACACGGTGGTGGGCTTCATCGGTCCTGAGTATCTCTATGATGGCAAGCAGATCGTCCGCGCGGGTCTCGAGGATCATTTCTGCGGCAAACTCCTCGGCCTTCCCATGGGCTGCGATGTATGTTACACCAATCACGCCGAAGCGGATCAGGACGATATGGACGTGCTGCTGACGCTCCTCGGCACGGCCGGCGTGAATTACATCATGGGCGTGCCTGGGTCTGACGACATAATGCTGCACTACCAAAGCACGTCTTTCCACGACGCGCTCTATCTGCGGCGTCTCCTGAGCCTTCGTCCCTCGCCGGAATTCGAAGCGTGGCTCGCGCAGATTCAGCCCGAACTCCCGAAGATGACCGCGCTGCTCGAAAGTGGGGCAGTATTGTGGTCATGAGGCAACTGCGCGACTTCACCATGGCGCGTGTAGAACTCGGACGCGCCGGCGACGCCCTCCCGGCGCAGGTGTTGCTCGACCTGCGGCGTGCGCGCGCGACAGCGAGAGACGCAGTCCACGACGCGTTGGATGTGGCGAGCTTGGTACAGGAATGTCAGCAGCGAGGATGGCCGTTCGTCGCGGTCCACAGCGCCGCGCAGGACCGGACAGAGTACCTTCGCCGCCCGGACCTCGGCCGCATCCTGCATCAAGATTCGCGCCAGTTGCTTTTGCCGGGACCCTTTGATGCATCGATCATCGTTGCCGATGGGCTCTCGGCGCTCGCTGTCCATCGCCACGCATTCGCCGTCCTCGACTGCCTGATCCCGAAGCTCCGCGAAGCCGCGTGGAATCTTGCACCGCTGACTTTGGTCGAGCAAGGCCGCGTAGCGATTGGGGATGATGTTGCGACGTTGGTGCAAGCCCGGCTCTCGCTGGTGCTGATTGGCGAGCGTCCCGGACTGACGTCGCCTGATAGTTTGGGCGTCTATCTGACGTGGTCTCCGGCGCGCGGCAAGACCGATGCCGAACGCAACTGTATTTCTAACATCCGGCCCGAGGGGTTGCCTTATGACGAGGCATCCAACCGCATTCTCGCGCTGATGACTGAGTCGCGAAGGCGGCAGCTATCGGGCATCGCCCTCAAAGAGGATCATGCCGCGGGCTATTTACGGTAGATGGGTGTTGGTGTCAACGGAGCGTCTTAATGTTCGGTTTTGAGGACTGCGCTTTGCGATTAGAAACAGCAAGTTCAACGTCGCGACACCCGGCGTAAAACCTATGGAACGGTTGCAAAAGTTGTGCGGAGTATTGCCTCTTGGGCGACACGAGTACATTGGACATTATCAGTCCATGTGGAATACGGCGTTGCACAAAGGGTCCATTGTGCAACGAAGCGATCCTGGTGCGTTCACGGCCGCGGGTAGTCCGCGCATTGTACAGCTTGGCGTGAGGCTGTATTTCTGATGGCTGGGACGGTATCGTCAATTCGCGCTTACACTATTGTTTTGAGGCTCAGATGAAAATACACGCATGGCCGCTTGCGCTGATGGTCGTATGGGCATGCCCGGCATCCGCATCGGAAGCTACGGACATTTTCGCGAAGCACGTACTCCCAACCTTCAAGGAGAAGTGCGCGGGCTGTCACGGAGCCGGGCAGAAGACGAGCGGCCTCAGTCTCTCGAGCCGGGACGATTTGATTCGCGGCGGGACTCGAGGTCCGGCGATCGTTCCCGGAGACCCTGTCAAGAGCTTGTTGATCGTTGCTCTGGAGCAGGAAACCGCGTTGAAAATGCCGCCGGGCCAACATCTCTCCGCCGAAACCGTCGCCGCTTTTCGGCGCTGGATCGAATTGGGCGCTCCATGGACCGATGAACCGGCGAAACCCGCTCCAACTTGGAAGTTCAGCATGGAAGACGCTTGGGAATTTCAGCCTGTGAAGCAAGCCCGAGTTCCCGAAACGCCCGCTGATGCGCCAGTGCTCACGCCCGTTGACGCTTTCATTCTGGCGAAGCTTCGCGAAAAGGTGCTTAGCCCTGGGCTTCCCCGGGTGCCATTTGCGGATCGTGCGACGCTGCTTCGCCGCGCAACCCTCGACCTGACCGGGCTGATGCCAACGCCCCAGGAGGTCGATAACTTCGTACACGATCCCGCGTCCGGCCAGAAAGCCTTTCGTAAGGTCGTGGATCGCCTGCTCGCATCTCCACGCTATGGAGAAAAGTGGGGACGGCACTGGCTCGATGTTGTGCGCTATGCCGATACTGCCGGCTATTCAAACGATTTCGAACGGCCCCACGCGTGGCGATATCGGGACTATGTAATTCGCAGCTTCAACCAGGACAAACCTTACAACGAATTCGTGCGGGAGCAGATCGCCGGGGACGAAATCGATGCCCGGGATTCGGAGAAGCTAGTCGCCACAGGTTTCTTGCGCATGGGCCCTTGGGAGCATACCGGGATGAGCGTCGCTGCGGAAACCAGACAGGCATGGTTGGACGACGTGACACACAGTGTGGGCGCGACGTTCTTAGGTCTCACGCTCGAGTGTGCCCGCTGCCACGATCACAAGTTCGACCCGCTCCCGACTAAGGATTACTACCGTCTCCAAGCCATCTTTGCCACCACCGAATTCGCAGACCGCCCCGCTCCGTTTGTGCCAGGTGAGCTGCGCCCTGATTTCGCCGCCGGCCGTGCGCATCTGGAGGAGATGGCCCAGCGAAACAAGCTCAGGATCGGCGAGTTCGAGCAGTTGATTAAAGGCCGGTTGGGTACGTCCGCCGGGCTCACAAACGAAGCCCTCATGGATGCAGTCAAAACCAAGAAACTGCTGAGCGCCGAGGAGTTCGAGAGACTCAAGGTATTTGAAAAGCGCAAAGAGTTATATCTGAGGTCGGTTACGCGCTACGATCCGGTTGCTTACAGCGTGTCCGACGGTCCGTTTCTTCCGAAGGACCAGGCCAAATGGTCCCCTCCCGATGTGTTCATTCTACCCGTGGGAAATCTGAAGACACCCGGTGAAAAGGTGACGCCCGGCCTGCCGAGCGCAGCGATGCACTATGTTTCGTGGGCCTCCAGCGATGTTCCGGCGGAGATCGGAGGGCGCAGGCTGGCGCTGGCCAACTGGATCGCGGATGCCAGGAATCCGCTAACCGCGCGCGTGATGGTCAACCGTATCTGGCAGTATCATTTCGGCCGCGGCATTGCGGCCAATCCGAACAACCTGGGGAAAATGGGAGAAAAGCCGGCTGATCCTGAGTTACTCGACTGGCTTGCGAGCTATTTCATGAGCCACGGTTGGAGCGTCAAGGAGATGCATCGCGTCATCATGTTGTCGGCTGCGTACCAGCGCGCGTCCGAGCCCCCGGCTCGCGAGACGATCGACAAAACCGACCCAGAGAATAAGCTGCTTTCCTACTTCACGCCACGGAGGGTCGAGGCCGAGGAACTGCGCGACTCCATGTTGTTCATCGCCGGCGAATTGAGCCTTGATACCGGCGGTCCAGGCACGTTTCCGGAGATCAATCGGGATGTTGCCAATCAGCCTCAACAAATCATGGGCACGTTGATGCCCGCTTATCATCCCTCGCAAACCAGGCGCGACCGGAACCGCCGGACCATCTATACATTTCAGAAGCGCAATCTGATCAATCCGTTTATCGATGTTTTCAACGGACCTTCGCTCGACGAATCCACCGAACGCCGCCTCGCTACCACTGTGCCGACGCAGGTATTCTCGCTCTTCAATAGCCAGTTCACCCATGACGCGGCGCTCCAGTTTGCGGTGCGCGCTGGCCAACCTGAGTAAAGAACCGAAGGCCGAAATTGTAGATGCGTGGCGGCTTACGCTGAACCGATTGCCAACCGCGGCTGAGATGAGAAAAGCGGAGGCGTTCCTCGAAAAGCGAACGGAGGCTGAACGGCGGACCGCGCTCCCGCAAGGGAGCTCGCGGACGCCTCTCGTCCGCAGCATAACGAGCGAACTGACGGGAGCCGAGGTAAAGATTCAAGAGGAAGAAGAGATCGGCAATTACGAGGAGAACGTAAAGCCCGGCGATGTCTCGCCGGCAGTGCGGGCGTTGGCTGAACTCACACTGATACTGTTCAATTCCAACGAGTTTCTATATGTCTACTGAAGTTCATACACGACGGAATTTCCTTTTCCAGGCTGGGAGCGGCCTGGGTGCGGTCGCGCTGACCGCGATGCTTCACCAGGATAAGTTGCAAGCCGCCGTCCTTTCGCCAAAGGCGCCGCACCATCCGGCGAAAGCCAAGGCGTGCATCTTCCTGACGATGGAAGGCGGTCCGAGCCACATCGACACCTTCGATCCCAAACCTAAGTTGCGCGACCTTCATATGACCGAGTTTGTGCGCAACGACAAGTTCGCGTCCGCGATGGAGAGTGGGAAGCGCTATTTCGTGGAAAGCCCGTTTCAATTTCGCCGGGCCGGGCAGTCTGGTATGGAAATCTGCGAGCACTTCGAGCAACTCGCTGGATGTGTGGACGACATCTGCTTCTATCGGGGCGCGGTGGGCGACAGTTCGAACCATCCGACGGCGCTCTATTTGCTGAATACCGGAAACAAGTTTGGCGGCGACCCTGCGATGGGAGCGTGGATGACGTACGGGCTCGGCACGGTCAATCAGAACATCCCCGCATTCGTTGTACTACCCGATATCGCGTATCCGCAGGGTGGCCCGGCCAATTGGTCGAATGGCTTCCTTCCGCCATATTATCAGGGCACTCCGCTGCGGCCGATGGGCTCGCCGGTTCTCGATATGGACCCGCTCCCTGGCGTGTCCAGCGAACAACAGAGAGCCGATCTCGATCTGCTCTCGGACCTGAACAAAGCCCAAGCGGCAAAGCATCCGGCGCAACAAGAACTCACCGCCCGCATCGAAAACTACGAGCTTGCATTTCGAATGCAAGCTCAAATGCCCGCTGTGATCGACATCGGGAAGGAACCGGAAGAGACAAGGCGGCTGTATGGCATCGGCGAAAAGGAGACCGATGCGGTCGGGAGGCGGTGTCTCCTGGCCCGCCGTCTGGTAGAGCAAGGCGTACGGTTTGTGCAAGTCTATGCGAGCGGCTGGGATTCACACGACTACATCCGGGAAGCCCACAAATCCCGCATGCGCGCTACCGACCGCCCGATTGCCGGGCTGCTGCAGGATCTCAAACGGCGTGGACTTCTCGACAGTACGCTCGTCATCTGGGCTGGCGAATTTGGCCGCTCTCCCGATAACGGAATCAGGCGCGGTTCGACCACATGGGGCCGCGATCACAACCCCGGCGCAATGACAATGTGGTTTGCCGGCGCGGGTATCAGGAAAGGCCACGTTATTGGCGCAACCGATGAAATCGGCCAGAAAGCCGTTGAAGTTGTGCATCCAATGCGCGACGTGCACGTCACCATTCTGGATCTCATGGGCCTTGAAGATGCGAAGCTGACCTTTTTCCACGCTGGCCGATTCCGTCAGCTCAGCCAATTCGGAGGCCAGGTAATACAGGAGATCAAGGCGTAACCGATTCTGCTTACTTTTCGCCGGGGGGAGGCGCGCTGACGTCGACCTTTTTCCCGCCCTGCGGAGGAGGAGTCCAGCCATCGTTCGATGGACCGTTCTGGAAAAACTTCGCGTCCTTGCTGAGAAAGTTTCCGGTCGCGTATTTAGCGTTGGCCTGGCCGAAAATCTTTCCCGCGCGCTAAGGTGTCGTCGCGAACCTTTTTCATCATCTGCTGATAGCGATCGTCCTCTTGCGGGAATCCTGAGAAGGAACTGAGGTCGTTATTGCCGATAATGACCACGTCCACGCCCGGCACCGATGCGATATCGAAGGCATTGGCGACACCTGTAGGCGTTTCGATCATGATGACCAGCAGAATATTGTCGTTGATGGTCTGCCGGTAATTAATGCCGTTGATTCCCCAGATCGATGCCGCTTGCCCTGCGCCTGCGCTACGCCGCGCGACCGGTGGATACCGAACCCACTTGGCCGCTTCGCGTGCCCGCTCCACATCGTCAACCGTCGGAATCACGACTCCCAACGCGCCGATGTCGGTCGCGTGCTGGATGTGCCATTCTTGCGCATCGGGAAGCCGGATCAAAGGAGTGGCGCCGGCATGAGGGCACGTCGCGATCATCTTTTCGATATCGCGAAATTCGAGCGTGCTGTGCTGCATTTCAAACCAGGTGTAGTCGTAGTGTTTGGCCGACTCGCAGTAGGCGGCGGGGTCGGGCTTCGATTGCGTGAAGCTAAAGACCTGCTTGCCATCCAGCAGTTTCTGCTTGACTGTATTGTAGAGCGGCGCTTTTGCGGCGCTCGAGTTCACCGCCTGGCTCCGCGCAAGTCCCGGCGCCAACACTGTAACAGCCACGACCGCACCAAGCGCGGTTAAGAACCACTTCATAATACTCGCCTCCTGTTATCGGGACGAGTATATCTCAGAATCGCGATCGCGTGGTTGGGGATCGCCGGCCCTCGTCACTGGCCACCGGACAAATCTCCTTCCCGATGCTGCTTGCTATGCGTGTTCAGTCGATATTACTTGAGCGATCGGGGACATCGAGCTGAGGCGCGCTAGACCTTCGACTTTTGAGGTGTCCCCACTTGCCCATTTTGGTGAGAGTAAGCCTCCCGAAATGGATGCCCTTGGAAAACCAGTTCATTTAGAAAACCGGCTGAGATTCACGGCGTGGAGGCGAGCCATGGCCCTCATAAGGTCGGCCCAGCAAGGGTTCGCGTTGGCCAGTCGACAATTTCCGCCCTCGGACCAGCGATTTCTAGGATCGGCGTTCCCAGCCGGTGCAGGCACCGATCCGTGGTCGATCTCGCCAAGTCGCGTGCAGCGCCCGAGCGACGCTTCTGGCCGCGACCTAGTTGCGTACGCATCTTCGGTCACGTCAGCTCACGTTGCCCTCTCTGCCTCACTTCGCACGATATGCGAGCCCGCGGTGAACCGGTCGACCCCTATGATGGACACCACGATTATCCGCCGCACGCCGGCACTCGCGCCGGTCTCCTGTAGATTCCTGGCCGCAGTCGTGAAGAACTCGGTGGCCTCTTTTTGGTTTGGTGAGGGTCCGCTAGCCACATCGACGACGCTCTCCACGCCTGCAAGGGCCTGCGCCAAACCCTCTCCGGTGACCACATCTACGCCGGTAGACCGTGCTATCGCGACCACGTCATGGCCAGCGATCTTAAGCAGATCGACGACATGCCGACCCGCCCTCCCGGTCGCCCCTGCTACTGCAATCTTCATAATCCTCCTCCTTTCAGTCGTCTGCAGAACTGGAGTTCGTTCGTCACCAAACCGTTCGTCACCAAATATGATGAAACACCAGGTGAGCCGGCAATGAAAGCTTTGCCTTCACGGTAGGCGTCCTGGGTGATCTTAAGACGCTTTGCGACGTATTTTCCTCGTCGTTAAGAGCTTCTGCAACAGGGCCAGGTTCTGGCGGAAGCGAACCACTTGAGGGACCTTGGCCGCTTAAGAGGGTTCGGCGGCATTCCGGACATATGGATTGCCTGGTACGCGTACGGATCTCAACGGGCCTGAATTGGTTGCGGGATCCGTGTAGCGGCACTCATATTTTATGATTATCTACAATTGTTGGTAATCTAGGCGTATGGGCAGACCAACCGATTTAGTCCAGGGAACGCTCGACCTCCTGATCCTCAAGACAATCTCGCTCGAACCTAAACACGGCTGGGCGATTGCAAAGCGCATCCAACAGGTTTCAAAAGAAGCCCTTCAAATCCAGCAGGGCTCACTCTATCCGGCGCTACACCGCCTCGAGCAACAGGCCTGGATCAAGGCCGAGTGGCGAACAACCGAGGCGAGGCGCATGGCAAAGTTCTATTCACTCACAGCCGCCGGGCGCAAGCAATTGGCCAAGGAACTTGCGAGTTGGGCTCGACTTTCCGGCGCGATCAACTTGGTGGTCGGAGAGGCTTGAGATGCGCGGGCTTTGAGATGCGCACACTGGACAAAGCACGTTTGCGCTTTCGCTCCTTGTTCCGCCGCCGCAACGCTGACGCAGAGCTCGAAGCGGAGCTTCGTTTTCATCTCGATCAACTGATCGAAGAGAGTATCGCGAAAGGAATGACCCATGCGGAAGCCTGCCAGGTTGGCGCAACAGCAAATGGGAAGCGTCACCCGGTTTCAGGAGGAGTGCCGGGACATGCGACAGATGAACGTTATCGAAGACCTTTGGAGAGATCTCCGCCATGCCATACGCTTGCTGCAGCGGAGCCCGGGTTTCACGGCCGTCGCAGTGTTAACATTGGCGCTCGGGATAGGGGCTAACACAGCGATCTTCAGCGTCGTAAAGGCTGTTCTGCTCGAGCCGCTGACCTATAGGGATTCCGGACGAATCGTGGCCGTCCAGACGCTGTGGACCAAAACAAATCGCGCCGGAAACGTCTCCGGGGGAGACTACCCCGACCTTGTCGCCGAACCGTCGCCCTTCAGCGTCGCAACACGCTACGCGGGTGGTGAGCTACCAGTCGAGACTGGCGGCCATGCCGAGTTCGTGTCGGCGTATGGCACAGATGCTGGGTTCGCGGACGTTTTCCAACTGAAGGCGGTCGCGGGCCGGCTGATCACGCGCGACGAGTTCAGAACGAAAGCGGCCGTGGCGGTGGTGAGTGAAGGCTTCGCGGTGCGGCACTTCGGCGAGGCGAATCGCGCAGCCGGTCAGGTGCTGCACGTGGAAAATAGCGCGATGTCCATTGTAGGCGTGCTGCCCGCGGGATTCCATTTCCCGCTAAAGGCCGAATTGTGGTTCCCTCTGCCCTGGGAGAATACGAGCCGCACGGCGGGCAACTATCGCGCTCTTGCTCTTCTCAAGCCGGGCGTGACCGCGGAGGCCGCGCGCACCCATCTTGCGGAGGTTGGAGCCCGTCTTCAGCAGGCCTTTCCATCGACTCACAAGAACAAGTCGTTTACTGCGACGCCGCTCAAAGATCTTTTCCTGGAGCGCAGCCGCATGACGCTCTGGCTGCTGATGGGCTCGGTAGGACTGGTGCTGATGGTCGCGTGTGCAAACGTCGCGAATCTGCTCCTGGCCCGCGCTACGGCGCGGTCCCGCGAGATGGCGCTACGTGTGGCGTTGGGAGCGGGCCGGCGGCGCCTGGTGGGGCAGTTGCTGGTTGAGAGTGCGCTGCTTGGCCTGGCCGGCGGCGGGATCGGACTCGTGCTGGCATTCGCGGGCGTGGATGCGCTGCTGCGCCTGGCGCCTCCGAATCTGCCAAGGCTCGAAGAGATCGCGCGTCGATCTCGTGGCGTTGCTTTTCAACCTGGCGGTCTCGCTGGGCGCGGCAGCGTTGTTCGGCCTGTGGCCGGCGCTACGTGCCACGCGCGTCGACCTGCACGGCGCGCTGAAGCAGGGCGGCGCACGGGGCGTGCTGGGCGGTGGACGCGGCGAGTGGGTGCGCGGAGCGCTGGTCTCAGCCGAAGTGGCGATGGCGCTGGTGCTGACGCTCGGCGCCGGCCTGCTCTTCCGCAGCTTCCTCGCCTTGAGCGCGGTCGACTTGGGATACCAGACCGAGGGCCGCCTGGTGCTGACCGCCAGCATTCCAGCCAAAACCGAGGCGCAGCACCTCCAGGCCGGCACGACATTCGAACGCATCTTCACCGCGCTGCGGCAGATGCCGGGCGTCAGCGCGGCGGCGGGCGTCATGGGGCTTCCAAGCGGGCCCGTACGGGTCCGATGGACTCTATGCCGTCGAGGGCATGCATGACTTCAGCAGCGGCCAATTTGACAAGCTCCCGCACGCCGGATTCCGGCTCACCGGTCCCGGGTATTTCGCGGCGATGGGCGTTCCGCTGATCGCGGGGCGCGACTTCAATGAGCGCGATCTGTACGAGGCCGAGCCGGTCGCGATCGTCAGCGCGACGCTCGCGCACCAAGTGTTCCAGGGCCAGAGCCCACTGGGGCGGCGCATCAAATGCGGCCTGGATCGCGACGTGTGGATGCGAGTGGTGGGCGTGGTTGGAGATATGCGCAACGACAACCCGGCCACGCCGCCCGGTCCCGAACTCTACATGGCCTATCGTCAGCACCCGTATCACGCAAACGACTTGCACATCGTCGTGCGCGCACGAGCCGACGTCTCCGCCGCCGCTCGCAAGACGATTGCCAGGATCGATCCCGGCATCCCCGTGAAGATCAGCACGCTGGAACAGTTCCATAGCGATGCAGTCGCGCTGCCTCGCTTCCGAACGTTGCTGCTGATCGTGTTTGCAGGTGTGGCCGCCGCGCTCGCGACGGCGGGCGTCTATGGCGTCATGAGCTACGTGGCCGCGCAGCGCCAGGCGGAGATGGGTGTGCGCATCGCGCTGGGCGCGACTGCCGCGGATATCGTGTCGATATTGGTGGGGAGCGGAGCGAAGCTTGCCGCGATCGGTCTGGCCTGCGGGCTCGCGGTTGCGCTCGTGGCGGGGCGCTTGATTGAATCGATGTTGTACGGCGTCCGGCTGCATGACCCGCTGGCAATTGGCTGTGCCGTGCTGCTGCTGAGCGGGGCGGCGCTACTCGCGGCGCTCATTCCCGCACTGCGCGCGTCGCGGGTCGATCCCGCGGTATCCCTGCGCGAAGAATAGAGTGACTTCCGCCGTCACACCAGCGCGTGGTATCGCTCGGTCTTTAAATGAACTTGCCCCCTTGCGCTTCTGCGAGCGCTGGAGACGGTTCATTCAGTCGCGCAAGATATGACATACCCGCCTATCTTGCGGAGGACAGCCCGTTGCCGCCCGCCAGGAATCGCGGACACGTGAATCGTTCAAAACGTCCGACGGAGCCATATCACGCGCCACTAGTGTCCGACAACCAGGTATTTGTTGGGCACGTTCCGAAACGGCGGCTTCATGCCGTAACGCTTGCGAAAAAGGTAATCGATATTGCTGTAGACGTCCTCCTCGCGTCGATGAAACTGACGGTAAAGTCCGCACTGAGCATAGGAAATCGGAGTGACGTCGTGGACGACGGTTTCCCAGTTCATCGATTCTCCCCACAAAAGCGACCTCACCCGGGTATTCAAGTCCGCCCCGGCCTCAACAAGAACCTCCATCATAGGACGGCAGTAGTTGAAGATACTGTTCACTGCATGGAAGATGGGCGTTTGTCCTCCAAGGCCGTCCACATCCTGATCGGCGCGGGCATTTACGTCAGCGCCGCTATCCAACAGAACGCGAGCGCAACGGATAGAGTTGAACTCCGCACAGATGTGAAGAGCCGACACTCCCCGGCAGGAAGTGAAGGCGCATAAGGGGTTGAGTGTTCGCTGTAGGCTTTCGTTCGATGTGGCGAGGAGCGCCCGCAATCCGGCATCATCGTCAAGAAGGACCGTTTGGAGCAGCAGATCGCCTACTGTAGCGCCCGCATCGAGCATAACTTGTAAGCATTCGGCGAACCGCGCGGATCGAAGGTACATCGCGATCAGTGAGTCGATGGGACGCATGCCATTGATCGGCTCAGTTGGGCTGACTCCCTCATCGAGGATTTTCCGGATGCCAGCGGGCGAGTGCTCTTCGAATACCCCAAGCAGATCGGCTCCTCTGGGCATGCATCCTTCTTCATCCTATTTTAGCCGCTTAGGAGCGCGCTCAGGCGGTCGCGTGTTCACCAGATAGCTCGTTCTTCAAATGAATCAGCCGCTGATGAGCCTCTTTGATCTTGCCCCACTGCGCTTCCACGAGCGTGCGGGTCTGCCCGGAGATGTCCATGTTGACGACACGTTCGAACGCAGCTTCGGCTGAATCCTCCCCTGTTTCGCAGGCTGCCACAATCGCCGCCGGACCTCCGCCGGTTACCGCGGACTTCAGGCTCATCCAGCCGCGGAAGACGCTGCCTGTGACAGTTCCCGACTCGTCGGCCCGATCCGGGGCCGGCTCGCCCGTGATCCGTTCGATTTCTTTTAACAGATCGCGCACAAAACCGGCGCGCTGTTTGGCGTATTCGGAGAACACGGTCGTCAGGCGGGTATCGTTGACGTGTTCGGCCGCGGTCAGATATCCAAGTTCACCGTCTTTGGCCACGGCGATCAGGTCTTGCAGATGCTGTAATTGCTCTTCTTTAGTCACAACGGCTGGCTAGCATTTTCAAGGCCAACGGACTCCACACATTTATCAGCGAGCTTCGTCCGGAACGCTGCGGCGCTTCTGCGTCAGCACATCGCGAATTGCGTAAATGCGCCGGCCCTGGCTCTCGAAATAGATGCGGATCATGACCTCACCGATGAGACCCAGGCTGAACATAATCAGTCCCGCTAGAAATAGCAGGCTGCCCAGCACCATGAGAGGACCGTGCTCTTGAATAATATCGAAGCCGAAGAGGAACTTTCGAACGCCACAGTATATGAGCGCCAGACTGCCCAACGACACTCCAGCCAAACCGATGCTGCCGAAGAAGTGCATGGGACGGGTGAAGTACTTGAGCAGAAAGCGAATCGTTAGAATATCGAAAAGCACGCGGAAGGTGCGCCCGATGCCATAGTGCGAATCGCCGCTGGCACGCGGGGTGTTGCGAATCGGCACTTCGGCCACGCGCGCGCCATAGAAGCTCGCCAGCGCAGGGATGAAGCGATGCAATTCCCCGTACAATTGCACGTCCTTGAGCACCTCTGCCCGGTAGGCCTTGAACGTAGTGCCGAAATCGTGCAGCTCGACGCCCGACGCCCAAGCCATCATCCAGTTGGCAATGCGCGATGGAATCTTACGCATGGCGTTGTCGACCCGCTCCTTACGCCAGCCGCTCGCGATGTCGTAGCCTTCGTCGATTTTGACGAGGAGAGAGGGAATATCTTCCGGAGCATGCTGCAGATCGCCATCCATCGCGATGACCACTTTACCGCGCGCCTCGTGAAAACCCGCAGCCAGCGCCGCAGTCTGTCCGAAATTGCGCCTCAGACGCAGAACTTTCAAATGAGGATCGGTCTGGACGAGATTGGCGAGGAGTTCAAAGCTGCGATCGTTGGACGCGTCGTCAACGAAAAGAATCTCGTAGGGACGGCGCATTTCGACCAACACCCGCGTTAGACGGTCGTAAAGCGGGAGAATCGAGTGCTCCTCGTTGTGGACGGGGATTACGATCGAAAGCATGGGCGTAAGCATATTCTACCCTTTTCATGTAGTTAGACTGAACGTTGAACGAATTTGGTTCAATCGGATTTCGCTAATTTTTGGGTAAGAACCGGCGGACGCCATAATCGTAGACCGCCGATCCTATGACGCCGCCGAGGAGGGGACCCACGATAGGCACCCAAAACACAGGTGGGCCGCTTGTCAGGCCGTTGTCGCTGAATCCCGCCACGACGGTGAACAGGCGTGGACCGAAATCGCGAGCCGGGTTGATTGCGTAGCCGTGCATCCCGCCGAAGGACATTCCGATCGCGGTCACGATCAGCCCGATCATGAGCGGCGCCATGTTCGATCCGGGCGGCTGATTGCGCTCGTCGGTGATCGCGAAGATCAGAAGCATCAGCAGCGCGGTGCCGATGGTCTGGTCGAGCAATCCAGCCATGGGTATTTGGCCGTACGCGGGGAAGGTGGTGAAGACCCCTGCGGTGTGCGACAACTGCGGATCCACCGCATGAAAAGCCGGCAGGTAATTCCAGAAGACCAGCGCTGCTCCACAGAATCCGGCCGCGGTCTGAGCGATCCAGTACGGCAGCACCTTGCGCCAGGGAAATCCGCGGAAGATGGCGACCGAGAGCGTAACGGCAGGATTCAGATGCGCGCCGGAGATCCGCCCGGCGATATAGACACCCATGGTCACCGCCAGTCCCCAGCCCAAGGTTATGTTGGTGTAGCCGCCTTTGACCACCTCGCCGGGTACGCCGGTGCCGAAAAGCAGCACCATGGCGACCACGCCATTGCCGAAAAGAATGAGTACTAGGGTACCGATAAATTCTGCGGTCAGTTCAGCGGCGAGTCCGGGCATCGTTTGCGGATTGTATCAGAAGATTCGAGGCCCGACCGGGGGAGTCTTGCTGTTGGGCGTATTTAGCACATCGAATATCGCGTCCCTGCTTATGTTGCAGGCGGTAGCAGTGACTCGTCGATTGTGATCCTCACGTCGCTTTCGTATTCAGTGCCGCCATTGCGGTGATACCGCATTGGAGCAGGTGACTATGAAACGCGTCGATCAACTCCTTGCCGCACTGAATGGATCCGCCGAATCGAAGTCATTCGATACGCAGCCTGACGGGACACCCGATCCTTTTCCCCGGAACGCCGCCCTCACAGAAACTTACATGAGCGGATATCCAGCATAGCGTCCAATAATCAAACGGATTGGCCGGCCTCGCCCCTAAGCCATCGGTGAACGTTACAGTGTTTACTTCACTTCACAATCTGAAGCGTACGGCTTACCGGCAAGCGTTCCAGTATCTAATTTCCCGATACTGGCAATCCTCCACGACGGCCAGACGGCTGCCGCGAGACCTGGGTTATAAGACAGTATCCGAATACCTGCTACGCCGTTGAAGCGCAGACGGCATCATGGATATTTGGCTTGATCGTCTGCCTGTCGGAGGCTTCAACGGGCATCTTCTCATTCCCCGAGGCAGCGCGAGGCCGACAGCGCGGGACATTCCGACCACCACGCCCTTTGACGAGGAAGCCATGCTTGCCGAAGAAGCGGCGCGGTCGTTTCTCATTAACACCGTTGCCCGAAAGCCATTTTTCCCGTATCTTGAGAGGCATGGAAGTACACTTCACGCCCGAGCAGGAAGCGCAACTCGCGCACATCGCCACCAGGTCAGGCACCGACCCCGAACACCTGGTGAAGGACGCCGCTTTGCGCTTGCTTCAGGAAGAAGCCCGCTTCCGCGCCACCGTGCAAGAAGGCATTGCCCAGGCGGATCGCGGCGAGTTCATTGAAGAAGAAGAAATGGACGCCCGTTTCGAAGAGATGTTGCGCTCCTAAATGCGTATCCGCTGGACGCCCGCCGCCGCAGCGGACTTGCAAAACATAAGCGATTACCTCAAAGAGCATCATCCCCACTATCGACAGCCCACCATGCGGAAGTTGTACGATACGATCCGCGCTTTGAAGCAATGGCCGGGACGTGGACGGCCAGGCCACGAAGAAGGCACCCGCGAAATTCTGTTTCAACCCCTGCCCTATGTCGCGGTTTACCGCGTCACAGAGCAGACCATCGAAGTTGTGCGCATCTATCACGGCGCACAGGACCGGCCTTAAACCGTTAGTATCCCACGATAGAAATTCTCACAAAGGGTCCTTGTCGCCCCACGGCTTTTGAAAAGTGAATTGCCCGTAGTATTCAGATGAACAGCACACGTCTCACACCAATTGGAAAATCAGTATCACCGTTTGGCCAGTCCCACACCCACAAAACGCGAAAATCGCTGCCGCTCCCGGCAGCCTTATAGTCGAGCAGCGAAACCGTTACATGCTGGACATCGGGCGGCACCGGCAACGGAGCGTTTTTGTCCTGCTTTTTTGGCGGTTTATATTCAAGCGGCGACGAATGAACAGCCGAGATGTAGAGTTTTAAAAATTCCGGCCACCGATCATCAGCAATGCTGTCTTCCGGCAGTTGATGCCGTTGCAGGAAGGCCCGCAGTTCCGAGCGAAAGCGCCTGAAATACATGAGGTCATCCATTTTCGCCAAAGCCGTGAACGCGGCGGCATCCAGAGGTGTCGGGTTCTCGTGCATACTGTTGTCAACGATCACATCCTGATAGTGGTCAATACGCCCGATGAGTTTGGCCGCGCCGCGCCCTGAGAGCGCGTGGTGCACCATCCAGTCGCACTGAAACCGGAGCGTTGAAAAACCGGGAACGCCGCCGGGTTCGGCATCCAGTGCCTTGCGCGTATTGACGAGTAGGGACAAAAGCTGTTCTTCATTCTCAATGGGGGCCGATACCAAAGCCCTCAGCTTCGCAATAATGGCGGGCAACTGCATACGTTGAACAGAATACCCCGCGCCCTACTCCGTTTCAAATCGGGTCCTTTGTGCAACATGACAAATACTCCTACTTATGTTTTGGGCTAGACGTTGGGCAGCGTTTTTCCTCGGAGAAATTGAACGAGTCGAGCAACCGATGCTCCGGCGATACCAAAGAGGAAGGAGAAGAGAATGAGCATGGCCAGTTGTTTCCACATCCAGCGGTAGGCGGATGACGGTACACCTTGCGTGAAGTGCCCCCAGTAACGGAGCACCGCGAAAGTGTTCACAGCCATGGATTCGATGGCGGGAACAACAGCCGCTTTGAACGAAGCCGTTGTCGCATTCCACATCCCAGAATTCTCCTGCAAACCCGTCCATGCTCCGGCGGCAAAGAGAAACAGTTGACCGATGAAATAACACCACAAGACAGTCGGTTGATTGACGAAACCCTTGCTGGCAATGATCAGCAGAGCGGCCGTCCACAATGACAACCCGACCGCGCAAATCTTCCATGGATCTTGGCGGAGGTGTTGCACTGCGGCGCTAACGAGGATGTCGACAATGACCGTAGCTGTTATTTTTCGGCTGGTTAGGATGTCAGTCAGTTCAGGCCCAAACTCGGATTGCCACGCACGCGGGTACGCTCGAAGCAAAAGACCACGTATAGTCATATCGTTCGTAACCTCTTTAAGCCGCAGTTTGCGAGCCGACGCATTTTCTCCAACTGTTCACGTAGGCGGTCAAGACCGGCGGAGGTGATTTGGTAAGGACGCTGTCGCCCGCTCGCTTCCATCGGCGCGATCCATTCTTCGTCCATCAGGCGCGTTATGGCCGTGTACAGTGTTCCGGGGCCGAGGTTGACCCCAGCAAAAATAGCGACATCCTGCATCACGGCGTAGCCGTGTTTGGGACCTCCCGCCAAACTAGAAAGGATCAGCAGTTCGGGATCGGTTGCCGGACCGGATGCGGGCTTACGCGCCATACTACGAATTATGATATATCACAATTCGAGCTATCATGTTTCAAAACTGGTAATACACGGGCCAATATCTGCTCGCCTGGCGGTAACGTTATGGATGAGGTTCGCCGGCTCGCCGATCACTCTTTTATCGCACCATGCTCGGATTGTCTCAGAAGATTCGAGGCCCGAGCGGGGAGTCTTGCTGTTGGGCATATTTTGCACACCGAATATCGCGTCCTTGCTTCTGTTGCAGGCGGTAGTGGTGATTCGTCGATTGTGATCCTCAGGTCGCTTCCGTATTCAGTGCCGCCATTGCGGTGATACCGCATTGGAGCAGGTGACTATGAAACGCGTCGACCAACTCCTTGCCGCAGTGAATGGATCCGCCGAATCGAAGTCATTCGATACGCAGCCTGACGGGACACCCGATCCTTTTCCCCGGAACGCCCTCACAGAAACTTACATGAGCGGATATCCAGCATAGCGTCCAATAATCAAACGGATTGGACGGCTCGCCCCTAAGCCATCGGTGAAGGTTACAGTGTTTACTTCACTTCACAATCTGAAGCGTACGGCTTACCGGCAAGCGTTCCAGTATCTAATTTCCCGATACTGGCAATCCTCCACGACGGCCAGACGGCTGCCGCGAGACCTGGGTTATAAGACAGTATCCGAATACCTGCTACAGCTTGGCCAGTTCCCCTCGGGCTTGTTTGAGAATCGGGATGTCGCCGTCGGCATTTTTCCAAAACGTGAGTAGGTCCTCGAAGGCGCGCTTGGCTTTGGCGCTGTCCCCGGCCATAACATACGCTTGCCCCAGATGGAAACGTGCAGCCGCGCCGATGACCGGATCGAAGTACGCAATCCCGGCGTGATAGAGAATGCTCTGGAACTCGGCTGCCGCCTTGACGCCCTGATTTGCCTTCAAATAAGCCATCCCGCGCACGTAGATCGGATAGAGGGCGCCGAAGGACCCCACATTCACGCTGGTAGTCCAACCCAACTCGTAAGGAGCGGCGATTTTTAATGCATCCAGCGCCTTCGCTGGCTGGCCATGATTCAGCGACAAAAGCGCGCGAAGCTCCGGCACGTAACTGTAACGGACCGAAGTATCCTCTGGAAAGCCCTTCTCTAACTGGTTCGCGACTGTTTGAGAACGGGAAGATTCGCCGCAAAGCGCTAGGGCAAATGCCGCCCCGTACTGCACATCCTTGCCTTGGGATAACTCGAGCGCCGAAATGGCACTGCGCCTGGCCTCGGGCAGATTTCCTAAAAAAGCGTCGTGCACGGCGGACTCGGTCTGGAACAGCGCCGCCCTTTCTTTCCGGCCCGCCCGCCGAGCCGCTTCCGCCGCCCGCCAGGTCATGTCCCGAGCCTCGTTCGGATGACCGGAATAGGTCCGGGCAAAAGCCTCTCCATCGATCAGTAAGTCCTCGGCTCCCGGCTTGCCCCGGGCCGCGGAAACCGCCCGTTCCTGTCCCGCGTTATCGCCCCGCAGCACGGCAAGTTGGAAGGCCATCATCAGAAGATCCGGATTATCTATTTTGCGCGCAGCGGCTTCTCGAAGCGTTTTCTCGGCCTCTTGCAATCGATTTTGGCAAAGGTAAGCGGTAGCCAGGCTGGGATACGAGAAGGGAAAGTCCGGATTGAGCGCAATCCCTCTTTGGGATGCTTCGACGGCCTTGTCCCATTCCCCGAACGCCGGATAGATCTGTCCGGCCAGCAGCGTGGGGGCCCGGATCTCACGCGGATAGGTCTTCTCCCACAACTCGAAATTGTCCTTGGCCTGTTCGAGATTGCCGGTCACCTGCTCTAGATATGTTCCCTTGATGAAAAACCGTTCCGCGTCGCTGGCGCGCCCGAGTAGCTCGTAAGCTTTTGTGGTGTTCTGTGCGGAGAGGACAGACTCGCCGATGTCTCCATAAAAGCGCCCCAGGAAACCGTATGCCGTCGCAAACTGAGGGTCGATCTCGACGGCGCGCTGAAAATATTTCAGGGCTTCTTCGGAGGCGCCCTTCGCGGTTACGATTCCCCAGCCTTGGCTAAATGCCTTCAAGGCTTCGAGAGATGGCGTGGTAGCCTCGGCCAACGGCGTCGCATGTTTTTCGACTGTGGCCAGCGATTCGCCCACGCGCGTTCTGAATTTAATCGCAAGCTGAGTCAGCGCGTCCAGAACGTCTTCTTTCCTGCCCGTTTTCACCTGTTGGTCATCGAGAATGTCTCCCGTATGGCAGTTCCTGGCCCGCAGACCAACCACATACTGCATCCCGAGTTTCGTGATGGACCCGTCCAGCACCGCGGCGCCACCCACGCGTTCACAGATCTCCCTTGCGACCTGTGCTGTGACCGGCGCATTCTCCGGCTGCCCCATCAGACCAAGCGTCGCGTGGATTCGCTGGTCGGCAACCAGACTCAGGAATGGCGACTGTTCCAGTTGGATCGCCAGTCCTTGCCGGAGTGCCCCATCAAAGACCGGATCTCCCGTCGTATTCGCAAAATCACCGAGCACGATCGTGTCCTTGTCGGTGAGTTTCGCACCGCGGTGAACAGAAAAGTAGCCTGCCGCCCCGATGGCGAACAGCACCAGCGCGGCAGCCGTCCATTTCCACAATTTTGGAGAGATCGCCGGAACGGCCTTATCTGAATCTTTCCTGAGCCGCTCGAGATCGGACCGTATCTCCGAAGCGCGCTGGTAGCGAAGCCCCAAGTCCTGTTGCAGACATTTTGAGAGGATGGGCTCAAGATCCCCCGGGAATTCGGTAGTTGGCCCGACTACAACTGACGGGCGCCTCCCCGTTGCCATCTCATACAGCACTACACCGAACGAGTATAGATCGGTGCGCGCGTCCAACGGCCTTCCCTGAAGCTGCTCCGGGGACATGTACGCGAAGGTTCCCATCACCGCGCCAGGCTCGGTAATCCTGGTCTCGGTTTCGGCCGAAGTCGCGTCTGCCTTTCCCTCGGCGATCTTTGCCAGGCCAAAATCCAGAATCTTCGCGACACCCCGATTCGTGATAAAAATATTGGCCGGCTTGATATCGCGGTGGACAATGCCAGCCTGGTGCGCCGCATCCAACGCGTCCGCAATCCCAATGCCCTCCGCTAACAACTCTTCTCTGCTGATCGGGCGCGCCGCCATTGAAGCAATCCGCTCTTTCAGCGTCGCGCCTTCCAGATACTCCATCACGATAAACGACCGGCCCTCGTGCTCGCCGATGTCGTGAATCGTGCAGATACCCGGATGATTCAAGGCTGAGGCGGCCCGCGCCTCGCGCCGGAAACGGTTCAGAACATCTGTGTCCCGAGCTACGTTGTCGGGCAGGAATTTAAGGGCCACGAATCGCTCGAGCCGCGTATCCTCGGCCTTGTAAACCACACCCATGCCCCCGCCGCCCAACTTCTCCACAATTCGGAAATGGGATATCATCGCGCCACTCAAAGCGCCGCCGATCGAGGAACTCCGGGTCCCCGCCTCGCTGGCCGCCCGTTCAGCCTGCGGTCCTCCGCCCATCGCCGGACCTTCCAGGAAACCACCCGCCCGCTGTTCCAAGCTTAGTAGCGATCGGACCTCCCGTTGGAGCCCCTCGTCATCCCCGCATGCATTCTTCAGAAACTCATCCAACTCGTCGGGAGTCCGCTCCATCGCGGATTGCAGGATCGTGTCGACTTGCCGCCAGCGTTCATGGTTCATCGGAGATTACACCCGTCAACTCACGGTAGAGCCATGCTCGCGCCGACCGCCACTCGCGCTTTACGGTCACTGGCGAAACCTTGAGCACTTCAGCCGTCTCCTCAATGCTCAATCCGCCAAAGAAACGCATTTCAACTACTTGCACCTTGCGGGGATCATGCCGTGCCAAGGCTTTCATCGCATCGTCGAGCGCTTCGAGGCCCGTATCCCCATCACCGCCAACCACCGCGGCCTCGTCGAGCGAAACGTGGTGCACGCCACCGCCGCGTTTCAGATTGCGGCGCCGCGCATGTTCGACCAGAATACGCCGCATCAATTGCGCCGAGACCGCAAAAAAGTGTGCGCGATCCTGCCATTGCATCCGCTTGTAATCCACCAGTCGCGTGTAGGCTTCGTTGACCAGCGCGGTCGTCTGGAGGCTATGGCCGGAGCGTTCTCCTCGCATATAGCGCCGTCCCAGACGTCGCAGTTCTTCATAAACGATAGGTATCAACTTTTCGAGCGCTTCTTGGTCCCCTTCACTCCAGGCGTGAAGCAGCGTGCTGACGTCCTCAATTGTGCGATCCCTGGATTCAGCGGCTTCGTGCATGGCCAATTGGCGAAATTATACCGCCGCCTGAGTCCGTCCGAAAATTGGGTCCCAAAACAGAACGCGACGCTACCCTTGTCCGGTAGCGTCGCTAACTCCTCAAATCTGGGTCCCCCCGCGCGTGCCCAAAGCATCGGGAAGGATCTTTATGTTCATTGAAATTTACTCCTGGCCCGGCTAAAGCTAGGCCCGTGGTTCCCCCGCTCAAAACAGATACACCGCATGAAATCAGGGCCGCTGTTCCTCCGCTGAAGATCGGAGCTGCGTCGGAAGAGAAACCCTCAGAGAGAGTTCAGGCCTTTTACAAGCAGCTTTCCGACGCCGCCGGCCACCGCCTCAGCGCCGTGGGCCAATTCGGCAGTAGATTGTCGGGCGCGGACAGGCCGTTCGTCATCTTTTGCTATGACACCCTGCCGCTCATCGGCGCAGCATCCGCGCCGTATCTTGGTCGCTGAGTCGAAGAGCATCTGTTCCGCAATGCTCGTCACAACAGTCGGATTGTCCTTTGCTCTTCTGATCCACACGGCCGGATAAGTCGCGGCGGGCGGACAATGGCCCCCAGAGGACATCGTCGGGGCGTTAAGATGAAGGTGTGTCTGACGCCGACATCCAAGTCGTGTCCAACCAAGCTGGCGAGCCCACGGCGGTTATCGTCCCGATAGCACTTTGGAGAGAGATTGCTTCGGAACGTGAAACCGCGTATCTGTTGAAGTCCGAGACAATGCGGCAACGCCTGCTGGCTGCGCGGGAACGTGGGAGCGGTGTCTCGCTAGATGACGCTGTCGCGAAACTGAGCCTGTGAGAAGCGTCCAATTCGACCCTGGGGCGTTCGATGATTTGACATGGTGGGCGGAACGGGATCGAACTCAAGCGATTCGCATCATCCGTCTTGTACGAGACACCCAGCGCGATCCGTTTTCTGGCATTGGTAAGCCTGAGCCGCTGAAGCACGAGTTGGCCGGGTGTTGGTCTCGGCGCATTGACCAGGAGCACCGGTTGGTTTACCAGGTGCTGCCGGACAAAATTCGGATTCTCGCCTGCCGTTATCACTATTAAACTTTTCAATCCGAACCCTTGAATCACGCTCTATCTGGAAGTTATATCCTGAAGTTCGGTTCTGGGAACTTGGGATTTCACTTGGCCGCATAAGTGGCCAAGGCAAATTCAAGCCTGCAGAAACGTCGATAGGGACGCTTCCGAAGCTTACCCTTAAGTGAACCGCTTTGGGTTTAGGGCTGGTCTAGCGCTGTCGCAGGTGCGCACGCGCCTTCTCAGAAATATGCCATGGGCTCCTAGAACTTTGCGTGGCTCGAGACTGGCTCATACCGATGCCCGCCGGCGTCGCCAGAAAGGCGTGAGTGTCGCCTGTTCGTTGGTCTACCGCAAGACCGACAATCTCTCCCGCGTTGTTAATGCCTGTTGCCATGATCAGATAATATGGCGACTCTCCGGATATCAGCGTGTTAAGGTCCGTCATTGCCACCTCCTTTGACGAAGCTGGACCCAGATATTGCCAGATGTAAGCGCGGCAGTTCCCGCTCATATCGGTGTCGCACGATGTGCCAACTGACTGTCCGCTGTCGTTGATCATCGTAGGATAGGCCGAGAGATCCGCGCCGATCGTGCCAGTGTCGATCATGCCGGTTCCCTCGCTCCAGAGATAGGAATGGAACGTCTTTTCGTCGGCCAGGAAAGACCCTCCGGCCACTTCGCTGCGGTTGTTGATGGAGGCGCCCGCCGAGGCCGTGTAGCCGCCGAGCGTGCCGAGCGCAACCGGCGAGCCGTGGTTCCATATCACGGCGTGCGGTCCAATCGCGAACTGGGCAATTATGGTGTTGCTGCACGTGCCCGTCGATCCGACCGCTTGACCGCGGTCATTATTCGCCAGAGCAAAGCCGACCGTGTCGCCCGGGAGCGGAGGTAGCGTTTGGATCTCGCCCGCCTTTGGCCCCCAGGTCACAGCTTGAAATTGTAGAGCCTGAGGCGCTACGCAATTCGAGTCGCGAACGCCTGTCTCGGCAACCCCGATCACCTGGCCGCGATTGTTCAGCGTGTATGCTTGCGCGTTATTGCCCCCGAGAGTGGAGAGTTGCGTCATAACCCCGCGCTGCCAACTGACGCCACGGCACACGAGGTGAGTTCCGTAGCCGCAAAAGTCCTCACCGAGAGGGTCTGTTGTGGACGTCTCTACCGGCCCAACGGCTTCGTTGTTCCCATTGGGTCCGCCGGCGCTCCCGTTAGGCCCACCCAGGGTACCGAGATCGGTGAGCTTGCCCGCCGACCAAAGGAAGGGATGTGCGTTCTCACTGGCGGTGTTGGCGGCGCCGGTTACTCCTCCGGCATCGTTAATCCCAAACGCGATGCTAAACGAGCCCCCCAGCGTACCGAGGTCGGTGATCGTGTAATGAGCGTCGTGCCGGACACGGCGGGTCATCACAAATGTGTGGTACACACCGCCAATCTGGTACTGTCCCAAGATGTCGTCGGTGGTATTGATCGCGTAAGCTCCGGTATAGGATGCGCCGGCAAAATCAATGGTGCTGAATTGGCCCCCGCTCAAAACGAAGCCATGAGTGACGCCGCCGGCAACATAGCGGCCGGCGATCTCACCGCGCGCGCTGATCCCATACGCTTGGGTACTGGTGGAACCGGGAAAATCATAGGAACTGAATTCACCGCCGCTCCGCAGAAAGCCGTGAGCTACGCCCGCGATCATGTATCCCCCAACAATGTCACCCCGCGCGTTGATCCCGGAGGGCACGGTTGTAGTAGCGCCGGGGTAATCGACAGTGGTGAAGGTGCCATTGCTCCATAGAAAGCCATGCCGCGTGTTGTCCGGCAATGTGTAACCCCCAACGATGTCGCCGCGGGCGTTGTTGGCGCCGGGAGAGGTCACCTTAGCGCCGGGGTAATCAATCGGCGTGAAGACTCCCCCACTCAACAGAAACCCATGGGTGCTCGTGTCGGGCAACGTGTACTGTCCGGCTATATCGCCCTGTGGGTTGAGCGCGCCGGGTACGGTTGAGGTGGCGCCGGGGTAGTCGATCGTGGTGTAACGTTCTCCACTCAGCAGAAAACCATGATTGGTCTTATCGGACCAAGTATAGAATCCCGCGACGTCGCCGCGAGGGTTGATTGCATAGGCTTGCGTCCCGATGGCGCCTGGAAAATCGATGGTAGTGAAATTGGACACTTGCGCCGGAAGGGTCGATACCGCGCCCAGTGCCAAACCGAGCGCGATTGAATATACCTTATATTTTGTTTGCATTACCTGCCTCCGCTCTGAGTAGGCGTAGAGTGCGCGAGAAAAGGATCATATAAACGGAATCGGATCAGATGACTCGCCGCGCAGGTTTCGCGGAACTAACCTATTGGCAGCCGAAGAGGGTTCCGTTCCGCAAAAATGCGACTGGAGCACAAGCATGCAATAAAAAAACACGGTTTGCGTCAGCATAGGCATTTTGCACAAGTTGCGGACCCGCGCATCCACCCGCTTCGCTCTCTTCGTCTCCGCGTGCTTCGCGGTCCTCTGCGCCCTATAGTTAAGGACGCAGCCTTAGCCTTTTCAGCGCGTCTTGGGATCGACGAATAGTGGCCTTAGGATAAGATCAGCCATGCTCTTGACCGCCGCCTTCGCTCCTAAGTCACTAGACTAGAATCCAAACCGGAAAGAATCAAAGGCCTGCCTTCAGTCGAGTAGCCGGCAAAAATTTCGGTACCTTACGTTTTTCTTGCCCTTTTGTTACAACCACATACGCGGCGATTCCCCAAATTTCCTTGTTCTTGCATGTCATCCTGAAAGCAGATAGGCGAACGTCCGCCGTCTGCAGGTCGCTCCTGAGGTGCGACTGTTACAAAATTCAGGAGTCATTCATTTTGCAGAAAAACTTTCTCGTCCGGACCACCTCGCCGGAGGCACCGTTAAAACCAATCGTCAAGACGTCGCGCCCCGGCCTGAAACACTCGATAGCCGCGCGGCCGTTGAGCCTGCTATAGAACGCGCGGTCCGTGCACAATTTTGCACAAACGCAAAATGCCCGCTGGCTCCGATCCAAGCGTGTAAGTAAGACGAATTACAGCCACTTAGAAAAAATCGGCTTGGTTCCGCAAATCCCGGCGCAACCCGCTCGATTTTGTGCAGCCACGAATCTCAGGCGGGACGGAGCCTCGTTCTCTCCCGGCTACGCCACCCGAAACGATCGGGAAATCTGCCGACAATCTCGCCCCTCAGCCACCAGGCCAGTTCAAAAAACCGCACTTTGCGTCATCACTGACGCACCACAAGTTCCCCTGCGATCGCCTTCGATCCGCAAAAACGCCATGCTGGCGTCACCCTCTCGCTCCTCAGCCACCAGGCCAGTTTCAAAAAACCGCACTTTGCGTCACCACTGGTGCGCCACAACTTCTCCCGATCGGCCTCGATCCGCAAAAACGCCATGCTGGCGTCAGCCTCTCGCCCCTCAGCCACCAGGCCAGTTTCAAAAAACCGCACTTTGCGTCACCACTGGCGCACCACAAGTTCCCCAGCCATCGGCTTCGATCCGCAAAAACGCCATGCTGGCGTCACCCTCTCGCCCCTCAGCCACCAGGCCAGTTTCAAAAAACCGCACTTTGCGTCACCACTGGCGCGCCACAAGTTCTCCCCGATCGGCTTCGATCCGCAAAAACGCCATGCTGGCGTCACCCTCTTGCCCCTCAGCCACCAGGCCAGTTTCAAAAAACCGCACTTTGCGTCACCGCTGGCGCACCACAAGTTCCCCCCGATCGGGTTCGATCCGAAAAAAACGCCACGCTGGCGTCACCCTCTCGCCCCTCAGCCACCGGCCAGTTTCAAAAAACCGCACTCTGCGTCCACCACGTCTATCCGGCGCGCAACCGCAAGGCACAAGCGATTCGTTCGTGGCCAATTTTCCGCCATCCGTGCACAATCTGGACAAGCCCGAGATCGCGCCCCCAAAGGCGAGGAGTCAGGCAACCACCCTTATATAGTGGTGGGAGCCAAACCAAACCAACCATGAATGCAAGCTTAGAGCAGCTTCAATCCGCCCTCGCGCGCGTCAAGACCGAAGTCGGCCGGGTGATCATCGGCCAGGACGACGTGATCCGCCATTCCCTGGTCGTAATCCTGACCCGCGGCCATGCGCTTATCGAGGGAGTGCCGGGCGTCGCCAAAACGCTACTCACCCGCACGTTCGCGCAGACAATGGGCTGTCCTTTCTCGCGTATCCAATTTACGCCCGACCTTATGCCCGCGGACATCACGGGTACCAACGTCTTCAGCCTGCAGCGCAACGAATTCACCCTCATTCCCGGCCCGGTCTTCACCACATTCCTCCTGGCCGATGAGATCAACCGCGCGCCCGCCAAAACGCAGTCGGCGCTGCTGCAAGCCATGCAGGAGCGGGCCGTCACCATCGACCGTCAAACCTACGCTCTTTCCCCCAATTTCACGGTTTTCGCGACCATGAATCCGGTGGAGTCCGAAGGCACCTATCCGCTGCCCGAAGCGCAGAAGGACCGCTTCATGCTCAAGATCGTGATGGACGCCCCAAACCGCGAAGACGAGATGGAGCTTGCCACCCGCATGCTCGGCTCCAATTCACCGGAAGCCGTACTCCTCCGGGGCGAGGTACAGCCAGTATTGCAAGAGGCCGATCTCGAAGCGATGCGCGCCTGCCTCGACCACGTCTCCCTCCGCCCCGAGCTGATGCAGTATCTTGTCGATGTAATCCGCATGACGCGATCGCACGAGAGTATCTTGGCCGGCGGCGGTCCTCGCGCGACTCAGGCTTTGCTGCTTGCGAGCCGGGCTCTCGCAGCCATTGAAGAACGGGATTTTGTCACACCTGACGATGTCCGCACTATGGCCGCGCCGGTCCTCCAGCATCGCTTGATACTCCGGCCCGAATCCGAGATCGAAGGCGTGACGGCCGGCGAAGTCATTCAGGAAATTCTGCGGAAGGTGCCGGTGCCCAGATGATCGCTCCAAGCAACAGACTCATACTGATTGCCGCGGCACTTGTCGTGCCGCTGTTGACCGCCGCCTGGATCGCGCCCGCACTATCGCTGCCAATCGGCGCCCTGTTAGCGGTCCTTCTGCTGGTCTTCATGATCGATGCGGTCTTGGGAACGCGAGTCCTGGCGGAAGTCACCGTGCAATTCCCGCCCGGCGCGCGTTGGACCAAAGATCGCGAAGCCACACTCGCGCTGACTGTCGGAAATGCGCGGGCCGATCTGGCGATAGCCGCGGATTTCCCGCCACAGATCGCTTGGAGCAACACGGAGGCGTCGGTTTTTCTCTGTACTCCCAAGAAGCGGGGCGATTATACGCTCACTGAATGCTACCTGGAATGCGCATCGCCGATGCATCTCTGGTCCGTCCGATCGACGCGACCCATTCGCACCCAGATCCGCGTCTATCCCAACCTGCGTCACGATAAGACCGCCGCCGCTTTCCTCCGCCGGTCTCTCGGCGGTATGCACCTGCAGAGGCAACTCGGTAAAGGCCGCGAATTCGAGAAACTCCGCGACTATGCGCCCGGCGACAGCTTCGACGAAATCCACTGGAAAGCGACCGCGCGGCGCGGACATCCGATCACCAAACAATTTCAGATCGAGCGCACTCAGGAAGTCTACGTGGTCGTCGATTCGTCGCGCCTCACCGCGCGCGGGGATGCACTTGAGCAGTTCGTTACCGCCGCGCTCGTTCTGGCAATCGCCGCCGACCGCCAGGGCGACCACTTTGGACTGATCACCTTCAGCGACAAAGTCGAGCAATTCGTCCGCGCGCGTAGCGGCATGTCGCATTTCCTCGCGTGCCGCAATGCGATCTATGCCCTCCAGCCCAAGCCCGTCTTTCCCAGCTTCGAGGAAGTCTTCAGCTTCATCCAGATGCGGCTGCAGCGCCGCGCTCTTTTGATATTCCTCACCGCTCTTGACGATCCCTTGCTTGCTGAAACCTTCAGCAACCACTGCGGAGTTGTCGCGCGCCGCCATCTGGTGATCGTCGCAACGGCGGATCAGACTCAGGCACAGCCACTCTTTGCAGGCGATCTCCCGGCTGATACCGACGCCGTCTACCAGCGTCTCGCGAATCACCTCGCCTTCCGCGATCGCGCCGAACTCAAGAAGAAGATTGAACGCCGGGGCGTCAAATTCGCTGTCCTCCGCCCCGGAAGCATCTCCGCCGATGTGGCCGCTCTTTATCTATCGGTGAAAAGGAGTCAAGCGTTGTGATCCTTGATGTCGCACGCTTCGCCACTGCCGAACGGCCATACTGGCAGGAACTTGATAGTACCCTCCGCCGCCTCGACGAGGACCCGGGAGTGCGAATGCCGCTCGTCGAAGCCGAGCGTTTTCACTACCTCTACCAGCGCTGCTCGGCCGATCTCTCGCGTCTCTCCACCTTCTCCGCCGACCCCGATCTGCGCGAATACCTCGAATCGTTGGTCGCGCGCGCTTACGCCGAGATTCACGAAACTCGCAAGCGTAGCAGCCCGGGATCGTTTCCCAAGTGGTTCCTATCCACTTTCCCGCGCACATTTCGCAAGCATATCCGCGCGTTCCAACTTTCGCTCGCCATCACATTAGCGGGAACCGCATTCGGCGCAGCCGCGCTTCACTACGATCCCGATTCCAAGCGCGTGATGATGCCATTCAGCCACTTGATGGAAAGCCCGGCGGACCGTGTTGCGCGCGAGGAGAAGTCCCGAAACGATCGTATGAGCGGACATAAAAGCACCTTTGCATCGCAATTGATGACGAACAACATTCGCGTCTCGCTGTTTGCTTTCGGACTCGGAATCTCCTGGGGAATTGGAACCGTGATCGTGCTCTTCTATAACGGTGTGATTCTGGGCGCCGTGGCCGCCGATTACATTCAGGCGGGGCAGACGAAGTTCCTGTGCGGCTGGCTGCTGCCGCATGGCGCAATTGAAATTCCCGCGATTCTGCTGGCCGGTCAAGCCGGCTTCATTCTCGCCCGCGCGCTGATCGGCTGGGGCGACCGAACTTCTCGCCGCGAACGAATGGGTGCCGTCTCGAACGATCTGCTCACCATCGCCGGAGGCGCCGCGGTATTGCTCGTGTGGGCCGGGATCGTGGAGTCGTTCTTCTCTCAATATCACGAGCCCGTGCTGCCATATGCGGTTAAGATCGCGTTCGGGAGCGTCGAACTGTTCGCGCTGTTCTTCTTTCTGATGCGGGCGGGGCGTACTGAGGGGAATGAGCGTGACTAGAGCCGCGCAACGCCGCCTAATTATCCGCACACCGGAAGGCATCGAGTTCTCCCTCGCGCTCGCCGGACCAATAACCCGCTTCCTCGCCTGGGCCATCGATGCCTTTGCCATCGGCATAGCATCCAGCATGATCGGCAAACTCCTGATGCTCTTCGCGTTTCTAAGTCTCGACCTGGTACTCGCGACATCGACGCTTTCGTATTTCGTGCTTTCGATCGGCTATGGCATCGGCCTGGAATGGCTGTGGCGCGGACAAACCATCGGCAAGCGCGTACTTGGCTTGCGAGTGATGGACGCACGCGGACTCAAGCTGCAGATCAGCCAGATCGCGATCCGCAACGTCCTGCGCGCGGTCGATACCCTGCCGCTGTTCTATCTGGTGGGTGGCATTGCCTGCGCCGTGAATCGCTATTCGCAGCGCCTCGGCGACATAGCGGCCAACACGGTGGTGGTGCGCCGCCAGACGATGGCAATCCCGGATACCGGAGCGCTCGCCGGCGAACGCTACAACTCGATGTTGGCGTACCCCAATCTGGCGGCCAGACTGCGGCATCGTGCCCGGCCTGAGGCGGTTGAGATCGCCCTTGACGCGCTCAGCCGCCGCGATACTCTTGACTCAACCGCCCGCTTACGCGTCTTCGACGAACTCGCCGCCCACTTCCGTGACCTCGTCGAGTTTCCCGAAGAAGCCACGTTGCAAATAACTTCGGAGCAGTATGTCCGAAATTGTCATCGAGATTATTCTGAAGCCCGCCGTACGGCCACCCGCAGTACATCCGGCCGCCATAAATCCGGATGAACGTAAGGAGGCCTCCTCTCATTCCTTTTGATAAACAATTTTGCCGCCCAGGATTGTATGAAGTACTTCGGTGGATAGAAGCGCCTCGGGACTTCCATCGAGGATATCCTTCGACAGGACCCTCCGCGTGGATCGGGCGTCCGGTCGCCGACCCTTGCCAATCGGAGCGCCTCCGGTTGAAACGCCGGAACGTGCGGTCGCCTTTCTTCTCCGCATTCCATGCCGCGAACGCGCCCAGGTCCGTGCCGGTAATCAACATTCCAGGGGGCACGCGCGCTGCCGCTTCAGGCAAGCGCATGAGTAGCTCATCAGATCGATTACACGAGTATCGCTCCCGCGTAGCGCGAGAACGTCGCCATCCGAGCCAGCCTTGCCTGCACAATAGGACTCTTGGCATCGACGGTCCAGATGTTGCCGTTAGAGTATCAGGTCGGCCGCAGCTCGGCAGTTTGGCTCTCGATTGCTAGGGCGGCGATCGTCCAAAAGAGCGAGTAGCCCATCGCTAATTGGCACTGGTCTCGAGTACCAGGACACGTCGCAAGTGGACCTCGCCTTCGCGCGGCGGCCCCTTCGGCAGCGCCACAACAACGCGCCCGCCCGCCTGGGTAAACTTCAGTGTCTGGTGGGACTCGTCGGTCAGGAAGTAGGCTTTGCCGACCTTATCCTTCACCTGGTCGAGTTCAAACGAACCATCCGGCCATTGAAACAGGGTGATGAAGAGCTTCCCGGGCTTGGTAGTGCACCGCCACTTGTTCCCGGCGCTGAACTCGTCGCCGAATGCGGTTGGACCGGCTCCGTAAATCGCTTCGCCATTGGACTTGAGCCATTCACCCACGGTCTCCAAGTTGACCACGCTGGGCCGCGGAATGATCCCTTCGGCTGTCGGTCCGACATTCAGCAGGTAATTACCGCCTTTGCTGACGATATCAACCAGTTTGAAGATGAGATCGTCGGGAGACTTCCAGTTGTTGTCGGCCTTCTTGTAGCCCCAGGTCTGATTGATGGTCGCGGGCACTTCCCAGTCGCCTTTCACGACGCGATCGGGGATGCGGTTGTCGCCCATGGAGACGTAGTCGCCGGAGGAGCCGAGGCGGCCGTCAATCAGCGTGGCCGGCTGAAGCGAATGTACGATATCGATGAACCGTTGCGAGCGTTCGCCGTTCATCATACGCGGCGTGTCGAACCAGATGAGAGCCATCGGGCCGTAGTTGGTCAACAGTTCCTTAACCTGCGGCTCGGCCTTACCTCGGAGATATTGATCGAAGTCCTTCTGCTCGTTGGGTGGAAAGTCCCAGTCGTTTCCAGCGCCGTTTGGTTCGTGCCAGTCCTGCGCCTGCGAGTAATAGAAGCCGAGCCTCATATTATGCTTCGCGCACGCATCCGCCAGTTCCTTAAGCGGATCGCGATGAAACGGAGTCGCGTCGAAGACGTTGTACTTGCTCACCGCCGAGTGGAACATGGCAAACCCATCGTGATGCTTGGATGTGATGACGATGTACTTCATGCCCGGCATCTTGAGCGAACTTCACCCAGGTCTCGGCGTCGAATTGGGTGGGATTGAACTTAGAGGCAAGTTGCTCGTACTCCTTCACCGGAATTCGGGCATTGTGCATGATCCATTCGCCGAGGCCGGGGATCGCCTGTCCTTTCCACTCGCCGGCGGGAATGGCATACAGACCCCAGTGAATGAACAGGCCGAACTTGGCCTCGCGGAACCATCTCATTTTGGCGTCCTGTGAAGCCGGCGCGGCGGCCGGCGTCGATTGCCCGAGGGCCGACGCAGCGTACACACATAGCGCCAAGGCGGCGCAGTTCCGAGTTAGGAAGCGCATGAAGACATGATATATCGCTAGCGGTCCGAGCCGACACGGAGAACCACGCCGGTAGTCAAACGAAAACTGTCGGGATAGCTTTCACCGTTCAAATCGGACAGCCAGGCGTGGTTAATCTCCAAATCGCCCAATCGGATGGCGAAGTTGCGGTTTAGCGCCAGTTCCACGCCACCGCCGATCTGCAACGCCGCGGGCATCGTGGCCTCGACGAGGGCGCGTTCGGCAGTATCCAATCTCTCCTGCGTCAGTTTCTCGCCGCCTACCAGGACGTGAACGTAGGACTTCCAACGATCGCCGCTACGATAGCTGAAGCGCGGACCAAACAGGAAGTAATTGGCGTCACCGCTCAGGTTCGTCTCCAGGCCGAGCATTTTGCAGCCGGAAACCTCGCCCTCTATTCCGAACACGGAATTCACATTGTAGACGGCATTGGCGCCCCCACCGGAGCAATTGATATCGTGCCCGCCATCGCCCAGTACCGTTTGGTTGAAGGCCGTCGCGAACTCGAACTTGGACGTTTTCCACGGTCCCAGATTGGGCTCGCGCGGTTCCCGCTCGTGAACATGCAAGGACGGATCGAGCGAGGCGTCGTAGGTCAGAATCCCAGGTCGGGTGTCGCGATGCCAAGGTTCGCGGAAGGCGATACAATTCGCGAAACTGCGGGACGGATTGAAACCGCCGCGCGCGATCATGCGGATCCAGCGATTGCGGGTTCGCGCTTCAATGCGTTTAACGATGTGCCGATCGAGAAAGTCTTCCGCGACCATCCAGCCGAAACCCACCACAGGTGTGATGACGTGGTCCACATATCCCTGTTGAGGGAAATAGTGCTGAACGTGCCCCAGTGAAGCCTCGCTGATCGGTCCGATCTCGAACTGCTCGCTATAAGCCCAGGCAAATGCGGCAGCGCGTAACGAGCTGATCCAATAACGGCGATTCCGTCCGAACTCGGCGGTACGATATCTGGGATCGTTCTGAATCCAGATGTCTCCGCTGACGGAGCCCTGCATCGGGTGGCCAACATAGTTAACGATGAAGGGATCTCCATCCGCCCAACCGTGGAGATTCGCGACCGACGATGCGTAGCCGCTGAAGAAGCCTCCGTCGTTAAGGCCGTCGCGAGTGCCCGCCTCAGTCGCGAACCGGAAGCCGTGTTCGATGCCGAGAAACACGGCCGATTGGCGGAGCAGCGGACCCCATTGCACGGAGTCCTCCGAGGAGCCGGAAAAACCGGAGGCGCTATCGTCCGCGATAGACCGCGGTGCAAGACCCGAAAGGTAAGCAGTGAAGATAAGCAGCGGGACAAATCGCCGGAAGCTCGACAATGTCATTTCGACATTTTCGCAAGCTGATCTCAAATTGACCATGATTTCGGATGGGTCCAAGGGTCGGTCCAATACCATTCTGAATCCGGCGAAGGACTGCATCGGACAATTCGGGCGTTCGGCTAATTCACGGTGAATGAAAGATTGCACTTTTCCATCGTTCGAGATCGGGCGGCAGCGGCGATACAACCGCGATTCGCTCGCCATCAGATGGGCGTGCGAAGCCGATGCGGTGCGAGTGAAGGAAGTAGCGGTCCGGATGCGAGATAGCTTCGATCTTCGATTTTGCGCCATAAAGCCGGTCACCCGCGACCGGATGGCCAATGCTCGCGAGGTGAACGCGGATCTGATGCGTGCGTCCGGTGCCGAGGCGGACTTCGAGAAAGCTGAAGAGCTCGTTACGTTCGATAACGCGGTATTCCGTCCAGGACTTGCGTCCAGTGGTAAGCCTGGCGGTCATGCGGATACGGTGAACCGGGTCGCGCGCAATTGGTTTGTCGATGTGTCCCCGGTCCGGCTTCACTGCGCCATGCACCAGAGTCAGGTAAACTTTCTCGATCTCGCGGCCGGAGAACTGATTCGCCAGATACTGGTGTGCCGCATCGGTTTTGGCAACCAGCAGTACGCCGCTGGTGAAGCGATCCAGCCGATGGACGATGCCGGGCCGGAGTTCGCCGCCAGCTTTCGATAGCGACGCGAAGTGATGCAGGAGAGCGTTGACGAGAGTGCCCGAGTGAATACCCGCTCCGGCGTGCACGATCATGCCTGCAGGCTTATCGATCGCGGCGAGATCGTCGTCCTCGTAGAGAATGCGCAGCGGGATATCCTCGGCTTGGGCGTTGAGCGGCGCTAGCGGCCCGGGTTCAAATTCGATGGAAGCCGCGCCATGAACGGTGGAGGAGGGCCGGGCGGGTTTGCCATCGATCAGCACACGGCCCTCTTTGATCCAGGTTTGCAGGCGAGAGCGGGTAAATTGAGGCAAGCGTTCATGCAGCAGGATGTCGAGTCGTTTCCCGCGATCTTCGGCCCGCGTAGCAATCAGCATGAGGCGATGGCTACATCATACCCGCACGTTACTTTTTGGCCGCCTGAAGTTCCTCCACGTCGACGATTCCGTGGTCGTGGAGCAGAGTTCGGCGATAAGCCTGCAGCCCTTTCTGCTGCATCGCATCCGCCGCAGGCGACTGTTTATTCTCGCGTAGGATACGCGCATAGCTCAGCATGATATGCGCGGTGGTGCGATTGTCCTCGCCGAATACTTCGGTTGACTTAGCCAGCGCTCGCTCGAACATGCGCTGGGATTCCTCGTTACGTCCCATGTTGGCCAGAGTGCAGGCAGCATTGTTGAGCGTCACGATCAGAGTAGGATCGCGAGCCCCGGTCTCCTCAAAAAAAGCGATTGCGCGTTGCGAGAAATCAAGCGACTCGCCGAATCGCCTCTGTCTGTCGATCACCATTGCCAAACTGCTCTGCAGTTCGGCGATCTCGATCTGGGGGATGCCAGAGGTCTGTTCCAGCAGCATCAGTGCTTTGCGGAGGAGGGCTTCCGCTCCCGCATATCTCTTATGCTCCCGCGATATGGCCGCTTCGATCGCAAGCACCTTTGCCTCGCCCAACGTGCCGGATTGAGTGCGCTGGAGCTCGGGTTTGTGAGCATTAAAAAACTTTTCGGCACTCGGGAAATCGTCACACTCGCATAAGATGTTGACCATTCCCACGAGGGCGTTAAAAACATATTGAGGAACCGGATCAGGTATTTTCTTCCAGGCGGCAACCGCATGCGCCGTATTGACCCTGGCCTCCGCGCAGTGCCCCCAATCGCGATAAATGCCGCCGAGGAAATAATAGGTGCTCGGCAAGCGTTCGTCCAAGGGACCGAAACTTTTCGCGATCCGGAGCGCGCGATCGGCCCACTCGGCAGCCTCAGCGAATTTGTATTGTTTGCACAGCATCTGCGCCTGACGGATATTCATCTTCCACGCTTCGGATGGGCTGGGCTGGTCCGCCGCCCACGAGGCCAAAGCCGGAAAAATCAACACCGCGATAAGAATGACGCTCAGTAGGAAAGGGAATCTTCGCAAAGCCATATTGCCTCCATCTTGAGAAGGGCCAAAAACGCAAAAAAAGGCCGCCATTCGAAGCGTTGCGGCTTCGAATGGCGGCCTCCAGTGGTCTGGTCAGCCGGGTAATGTCAAATATTCGTTACTTCGTGAACTTCACTTTCTGTCTGACGGTCTCAGCGAGGAGCGGCAAACCGTCCTGAATCTTAAGTTGGTCGATTTCACCGTGCTGAATCTGGCGGCAAAATCTGATAAATTCAATCCAAGCCGGGTGTAGCGATCCATACACAGGGATATCATGCCGCGCCCGACTCATTCACGCGCCGCATTGGAACACTCACATCCATCTGTAGTAAAGACTCATTCCTCGATCGATTTGTTCACGAAAAAATTGTGGTCGGCAAAAGTTTCTCTGTGCATAATACGTTCAGCAGCCGAAAAGGTTGGCATACAGACATGAAAAATGATCTCCGCAAACGGTTCCAGGTCAAGCCAGGCAAGAAACTCGATTTACGCGATCGCGATCCGGGCGATACGGCCCATTTAACCGACAAAGACCTCGCGGCGGCGATCCAGCAAAAGAACACGGAAAAGCTTTCCGATCTGCACGATCTGCTGTACGCCGAGCAGAAGCATGCTCTGTTGATCGTGTTACAGGGCATGGATGCATCGGGCAAAGATGGAACTATCAAGCACGTCATGACGGGCGTTAATCCGGCTGGGTGCGCGGTGACATCGTTCAAGGTGCCCAGCGTCGAGGAATCGGCCCACGACTTCCTCTGGAGAGTGCATAAAGCGGTTCCGCAAAAAGGTTACATCGGAGTTTTCAATCGCTCACATTATGAAGACGTGCTGGTGGTGCGGGTTCACAAGCTGGTACCCGAGCGCGTGTGGGAATCGCGGTACGGCCGCATCAACGATTTTGAACAACTGCTGGTGGAGAACAACGTGGTGCTGCTGAAGTTCTTTCTGCATATCAGCAAAGACGAGCAGAAGCGGCGATTCGATGCCCGTAAGGACGAACCGAATAAGAACTGGAAGATTTCAGCGGCGGATGAAAGCGAGCGAAAGTTCTGGGACGACTACCAGGAAGCCTACCAGGATGCGCTCGAAAGGTGCAGCACGAAGCGCGCCCCCTGGTACATAGTTCCGGCGAACGAGAAATGGTTTCGCAATCTGGCGGTGTCACAGATCATCGTGGACGCGCTGGAGGAGCTGAATATGAAATATCCCACGCGCCAGCCGCCGGGCGGGAAATAGATTACGGCCAGATGCCGAGGATGCGCCGCAAGAGCACGATCTCACCCACGTGGTACGCGTTGTGATCGGCAATCAGCAGCGCCTCCCGGAGAAGCGTCTGGCCTTCACCCCAGGGAAAAGGCTGGTTCAGGCCACGATCGTGGTCGCGCAGCAATGCGATGAATGCGTCCCGGTCCTCGATAACCGACCGTACCGCTTTCTTCCACTCGGCCGCGCTCGTCTGCGCGGCCGGATCGGGCCAGTAATCGGCCGGCCAGTTGCGAGGTTTGTAATCGGCGGATTGGCTGAATTCCAGGATGTCGCGCTGCGCGAGCCGGATGTGCTCAAGAAGCTCCCATGCCGAGTGAGGCGATCCCTGGGGGCAAGCGTTCATCTTTTCAGGCGGGAAATCCTTCACCGCCTGATCGAAGCCGACATGCGCCTCACTCTTCTGAAGGAGCTTGATGAGTTGCATGCGCAATGTGTCGTCGTTTCGCATTCCGTTCCCCCCGCTGATAGTGTGGCACGCGGCCGATTGTGATATCTTGCATTTGCAATGAGTAACTGTGAGAAACTTACCCGCCGTTCGTTTGTCGCGCTGTCGGCAGCGGCCCTCGCCGTCAGAGACTCCGCGCTTGCATTCGCCAAAACATCCCGATCGGACTCGAACTTTATTCGGTCCGTAATGAATTGAAGAAGGACACCATGACCACGCTCGATGGTGTCGGCAAGATGGGCTATCAAGTGGTCGAATTCTTCGCGCCCTACTACCAGTGGACGCCGGATTACACAAAGGACGTCCGCAAGAAGCTGGACGATCTCGGGATGCGGTGCAGTTCCACGCATAACGGACCGGTGTCATTCTCCGCCGACGGGATTGGAAAGGCGCTCGAACTAAACCAGATCTTGGGCTCGCGCTACATTGTGATGGCTTCCGCCGGACGTGTGGAGGGCGCCGACGGTTGGAAGAAGGTTGCCGACACGCTGAACAGCGGCAACGAAAAGATGAAGGCGCATGGCATTCACGCCGGGTATCATAATCACGCCCCGGAATGGAAGCCTGTTGACGGTAAGATCCCCATGGAGATTCTGGCCGCCAATACCGATAAGAGCGTCATGCTACAGCTCGATGTTGGTACGTGTCTTGAAGAGGGCAAGGATCCGGTCGCGTGGATCGACTCGAATCCCGGGCGTATTCGCTCACTACATCTGAAAGATTGGTCCAAAGAGAAGGGCTATAGGTGCCTGTTGGGCAAGGGGAGCGGAGACTGGAAAAAGATCTTCGCGGCCGCGGAAAAGAAGGGTGGCGTTGAGTTCTATCTGATTGAGCAAGAAGGCAGCGATTTTCCCGAAATGGAGACTGCGGAGAAGTGCCTCGGGGCGTATAAGAAGCTGCACCGATGACGGCGTTTAGCTTAAGTCGCGGATAAGTTGAATAATGCCGGCGGCTGTGCCAAGCACGATAAAGATTAGGAACAAGAAGTGAGTTCCGAACAGCTTGTCCAGCCCATAACCGATCGCCCAGCCAACCATAGTTGCGATGGGCAGCAGCATTGCGAGTTCAAGATACTTGCCGATGGCCGCGGCTTGATTTTCTCCATCCTTCTTTTTCATCCGGAAGCTCCACGAACTACTATAGTCGGACATACGCTTCCATGCCGGGGAGCCGCCCTTACGGTTGCCTGGCAATAGCCTGCTAAAATCGTCCCTCTGACCTCGCGCAAGCTCTTCCTCATCATCGTCGGCGTACTGCTGGCCGCTCACCTGTGCCATGTGCGCGTGCTTTGGACAGAGGAATGCCTGCCCCTCGCCGCGGCCCGGCAACTTTTACTCGGAAAGATGCTTTACCGCGGCATCTGGTTCGACAAGCCTCCCCTTATCCCGCTCGTTTATGTCCTATGGGGCGCGAGAATCGGAGTGGTGTTGCGCATCGTAGGCGCGGCGTATTGCACTCTTGTCTGCTGGCTGGCGTTCATGATCGCCCGGGCACTGTGGAGCGATGCTGAAGCGCGTTGGGCTGCCGCGCTAATGGCGTTTTTCCTGATCTTCGATACGCCGTCCTCTGTGCTGCCGCTCGCGGCCGACTCACTCTTGATCGCACCACATCTGCTGGCCATTCTTCTCGTTTTGCGAGGACGCCCGGCCTGGAGCGGTATCGCCGCAGGCATTGGCTTCTTCTTCAACACCAAGGCTGTGTTCGTACTGGCAGCCTGCGCGGTATTTGCGGGGCCCGCAGCGCCACTAGTGCTTGCCGGGTTCATCGTGCCGTGCGCCGTGTCCACGGGCATTCTCGCTCTCTCAGGCGCATGGCATTCGTACCTCGATCAGGTTTGGATCTGGTCCTCTGCGTATGCCCGCAACACTTTCGTCGAGCGTCCGCTGATCAACGGTCTGGTCCGTACCGCCAACTGGTCCGGATTCCATATTGCGCTGCTGGCAGCGGCCACATGGATGTTTCTCCGCTCCCCCGGCGAACGCTCCCGTAAGTACCAACTAGCGGCCTGGGGTCTGCTCTCCCTCGCCGGCGTTGCGCTCGGCTGGCGCTTCTTCCCTCGCTATTATTTTCAATTGCTCCCGTTCGCGGTGATAGCAGCCAGCCGGGGCATGAAGTTGTTGGGACCGCGCTGGTGGCTGGCGGCCATGCTACTGGTGATACCACTCGCCCGCTTCGGACCGCGCTACGCGCTGCTCGCGATGAATGCCGATCCACAGTGGAGCGACCTCGCGATGAACCGTGAAAGCCGCGAAGCGTCTGACGTGCTGGATCGCGTCCACCATCCAGGCGACACTCTGTACGTCTGGGGATATCGTCCGGACCTGTTCGCCTACACGGGCATGCCCGCAGCATCGCGGTATCTCGACTGCCAAGCCATGACCGGGGTCCCGGCCGATCGTCATTTGACGCAATCGGCTTCGGTTCTGCTCGCCCGAGATCACGGCCGCGGCACGCCGGGAATTGGCCGAATCTCAGCCCGGACTTCATAGTGGATGGATTAAGCAATTACAATCCGAAATTGTCGATTACCGGCTATCCGGAACTGCGATCATGGCTGACCCATTATCGTGAGATAGCGCGTGTCCGGGCTATGGTGATTTACCAGCGCCGATAACGCTAACTAACAAACGTATAATAACGCACGGAAATTTGGGTTAAACATTTTGTTAGCGTTGTGTTAGACTCCCTATCACTCCTATGTCTAAGATGAGAAGATTTGACGAGCAATTCCGAGTTACTGCCGACTTCTTCCGGATTGCGCGTTGGATTAACACCATTCTCGTTTTAATCCTGGGCGGGAAAGCAGCTATGGCGCAGACGCCGGCAGCCCTTCCGGGTGACAGTCTGGTTGTGGGCGCCATGAGCATCACAACTTTCGGACAAGTGACGCAGAGTCTACCGCTTCCAACTGTCATTAATCAAAAGTTCTGTGGACTCGTGGAACTTGCGCCCGGACTGCTCGTTGAAGCGTATGTTCCCACCGCTGCGGAACGGTCGGCTAACTTTTCCGCTTTTGCCGGTTTACTAGTTGATCCGATAACCACGAATCCTCCTGGTTTTGTCGGCGCTCAGCCCTTCCCTGGTGGAATTATCCCAACTAGCCGTCTGGCGGATCCTTACGCCTGGCGCATTTCGTCGGGCTCGGGTAGTTCATCGCCTGGATGTGTGCGCTTTCCTGCATTCGTTTATCCCGTTCTCTTCCGATCTATTACATAACTCCGAAAATCGGAGATAATCAGATACTTATCACAAGCGCCACTCCCAATCCGATCGCACTCCGTAGCGGCAACTTTACCTTAACCTTGCGTGGGCGGGGATTTCTGCTGGCTTCCGATATCCGAGTCATATTTAATGGGGCCTCATTGACTCCATCCACGAATAATGGCGTGGAACTTACGGTCAGCGTTCCGGGCAATCTGATTACCAATGGCGGCACTTTAGCGTTCCCTTTACCGTCAATGTAACCTCTCAGTCGCGCTCCTTGGCATCGAACACGTTAACGATCCCTTTTTCCATTTCTCCAGGTCCGTTTCTGAGTGTCACACCGATCAGTGGAGGCGCCAAGGGTGCAACAGAGCTGCTCCTTTTTCCGACAGTGGGGCAGATAACAAATCAGGCGGGATCGTTCCAGGTAACTAGTACCGGTGCGCCTTTGAATATTCAGACCAGTGCCGTGCACATCACACCTACATCACGCACATGGCTTATTGTGACGCCAGTTAGCGCAACGACTCCTGCGACCTTTAACGTGACCGTGGATGCCAGGGGTTTGGCGCCTGGAATATACACGGCGCTGATTAACCTTACGGGCACTCCGGTATCCAGTACGGGTCTTCAGCCCGCGGACACACCTGCTGCAGCTACAAACGCTATCGCGGTAACGGCCATTGTCGTAGGACAAGCGATTATCCCGGCGCCGCCGTTTCTTTCGTTTTCCTATGTCATTGGAAGTGGACTCAATCCCGCGCCGCAGGCTCTCGGCTTTATCCCGATCGGTTTATCCAGCGGCACACATCCTTTCAGCGCCACTGTTTCGACGCAGTCCGGGGGGAGCTGGCTGTCCGTCGATAATAGCACCGGTAATTTGCCTGGTCCAATCAATGTTCGAGCGGATCCTATAACGTTGAATTTGGGTGCGGGAACTTATCACGGGCAGGTTTCCGTGGTCTGGGACAATACGCCGACATCGCAAGCCATAACTGCGGACGTTAGTTTAAGTGTCAAGAATTCACCGGATGCACAAGTCTTTTTTTCGTCTTTTCAATCGGGAGCTTCTCTACCTTCATCACAAACTTTTGCGCTTTCGACGAACACTGACGAGAGCGGATTCATGTCGAATTTGACTAGTGAAATGAACTGGCTTCTACTTACTCCGCAGAATGGACAGACTCCGCAGTCGCTGCAGTTTTCGGTGGACACGACAGCTAATGGTCTCGGAACCGGATCTCACTCGGGATTTGCATCCATAGTCGATCAATTCAACCCCGATAACGTGACTATCATACGTGCCGTCCTGCCGGTTACTTCGCCGCCTCCGCCCGCACCCGTTATTGCATCCGTCGCGAATGCAGGTAGCGAAGAGAATTTCATCGGTCCCAACGAATTTGTGGAAATAAAAGGCTCAAATTTAGTGAGCGGCCTGCCCCCCAGCGGCTTGCAATGGACGGGAGCGATTCAAATGGGCAATCTGCCCACCAGTCTAGGCGGCGCTAGCGTAACGATGAATGGCCAGATGACTTACGTAAGTTTTGTCAGTCCAGGGCAGATCAATGTGTTGACGCCTCCCAATCTTAGCGGTGCCACCGCTAGTGTCGTGGTTAGCAACAACGGGGCCGTTAGTAACCAATTTATGGTACCGCTGCGCCCGGTAGCTCCGGCTTTGTTCGAGTTCGATTTCCTGAGCCGTCGCGTAGCGGCGACGCACGCCGACAATACTCCAGTGGGATATCAAGGTACCCCGCCGGCGGCTCCGAACGAAACGATTCAAATTTGGGCGACAGGCTTCGGAGACACTGTGGCCGCCATCCCGAATGGACAATTAGTCTCGATGTCAAGCATGTTGAGGAATGCAGTTACTGCAACTATCGGCAATATACCTGCAAATGTGCCCTTTGCCGGATTGGTGGCAGCCGGACTTTATCAACTAAATATCACGATTCCGGCGAATGCGCCGAATGGCGATCTCGCGATCAAGTTTTTCACTCAGGGTGTTCAAACCTTAGACGGAATCGTTGTCGCGGTTCATAACTGAATGGCCCATCTGTTCAGAATTCCAGTCTGAGCATGAGTTGAATCTGCCGTGGGGTCTCGTTAAACGGCGCAGACGCGGGGAACCCGGTGGTCTGTCCCATTCTACCGACGGTCGACATGCCGAAATTCGAGCTAGTCAGCGACCCGTCGGGATTGTTCAAGTTAGCATGATTTAACACGTTGAATGCGTCGGCTCGTACGGTAATTCTGGCTTGTCTGTCTCTGACCTTGATCGAGACTGACCGGTGCACCGCAACATCGAGGCTATAGAGTCCCGGGCCTCGAAACTCGTTGCGGCCAGTGTTGCCCGTCGTGCCGGGCGAAGGGACCTGGAACGCTGCTCCATTTAACCAAAATTGCATGCCGGGATTGGTTGGGCCGGCAGGGGGAGCATATAGCGCACTCGGATCCACAAGGTTGGCCCGGTTATTTTCAAGTTGCGCCGATCCGGGCGGCAGAGAGGATAAGCCAGCGGCAGGCACAAACACGCTGAACGGAAAACCCGATCGCGCGGCCCCCACGGCCGCTATGGTCCAATGGCGGAATAATGGGGCCGCTCTCTTATATCGTGTCCACGCGGGAATGTCCCAGATCGCATATCCAACCGCGTTGTGCCTCTGATCAAAATCGGCGTTCGCGCGGTCCGCATGGGAATCAAACTGGCGAGTAAATCCGGTGCCGGTGGGACCGGCGAGTCCATTGTTGTAGATTTGAGTAAATTCGAGATTAAAGAAATCCGCCCGCCAAAGGATCGCTCTGGTTATCGATGGCATGGCTGAGCGTATAAGCGAATTGAAACAGCAGCCGTCCTCGGCGGTAATGGACGACCATCGACATCGCGGCGTAATCCGACATCCCCTGGCTTCCACGATAGGAGATTTCAGTTAGCTTAGGGTTGTATTCGAGAAACGGATTGAATTGACCGGGTTGCGGAGCGGTTATGCTGTTCGGGCGATTGATAAGATCGGTTGTAATTAATCGCCGCCCCAGCGAACCCAAACCGTTCAACTCAAATGTCACGCTCTGCGAAAGCCTCTCTTGAAGGCCGAGAAAAAAGTTCTGTGCGTAGCCGTTTCGCAATCCAGGCTGATAGAGCACAAGGTTCGGAAACGAATTGGAATAGGCCACTCCGATGTAACTGGAGAGAGTCGTCTGAATGGGCTGTAGATAATTCAATGGCGCGGGCGCGAAGGGGTTATGCGCCATGGAAAGCAGTTGTCGTGAAGTTATTGTTGTGAAGGTTCTCCCACAAATTATCGAATGGGGGATCATAGAAAATTCCGTAAGACCCGCGAAGCAGGAGGCCGGACTTCCTTTGGAGACTATATGCAAAGCCGGCGCGAATCGCGATATCGTGGTTGTCCGCGTCATAGAGGCGCTCGTTGCCGGAGCCCGGAAAGACAAGTTTCGCTCCCATGAGCCGCGTTTCGATATCCAGCCCTTGTCCAAGCTGTACCAACGCGTCTTTTGCACTTCCGGTGTTCCAAGGAGATCCGAAGTTCTCATAGCGGATACCGATATCAAGCGATAAACGGTTATTCACGCGAAAGCTATCATCCGCGAAAAGCGAGTACTGGGTATAGCGGTAACTTCGTCGGTAATCCGGTAAAACGTAGTTGGTCGGACTCGCCCGCGAAATCGACGCGGCGAAGGCGATAGGCTCATCGTTGCCGAAGCTCTGGAAGTTCTGAAATACAAATATAGAATCCCGTCCGGCAGTGAGATAGCCTTGAGTCCACCGGAAAAGAACGCTCCCACCAATGCGGAGTAAATGGCGGCCCGCTGGAAAGATCATATGATCTCCCAGTTCCAGATTTCCGCCCTGCTCTTTGAATGAATAAAATGCCGGACTTCCAGGTAGAGTTACGCCGTCCCCAGCGCTCAACGAAGGCACACCGGGCCACCGCCGATCAAAGCCCAGATTGTCCCTGCTGAATTGAAAATGCGCCTCATTAGTTATGGGGCCAAGTGAACTGATCACTCCTAATGCAATCCCACCGTTCGTTTGCCGCAGCGGAGTGATGAAATCGGTATAGGGTGTCCACAAGAAATCGGGGCGATTGAGCGAGGCTGCAAGTGGCCGAATCATCAAACGATGCTTGCCGCCGCGAAATAAAGCGTCGGCACGGATTAGCGCGAGCCATTGATCAACGGACGCTGATGATGGAGGAGCAATGGTCAGTTCCGCAGTTGCCTGGCCAGGATCGCCGTGTATCAGGGGATGCTCAAAATTGTCCAACGACCTTCGGGCGATAGTATTTGGTCCGGTAAAGTTGCGGTATTGATCGGTGGGCAGCGTGTAGGTTTGGGGAGCGTCATAGCTGCGGAAATGGAGATAGTCTCCCGATGCGGAGATATAGAGGCGGTTCGCAAGTATTGGTCCACTGAAGCGTAAGCCCGGCTCAGACTGCCGCAAGGTGTTGATCGGTTGGCCCATTGCGTTTCGTTCGAAATCATTGGCATTCAGATGATCGTTTTTGAAGTAATAATATCCTGCGCCATGCCAGTTGTTGCTGCCTTGGCGGGTAACAGCGTTGGCGATGAATCCGGCGGTTCTGCCGTATTCAGCAGAGAAACTGTTCGTTGAGAAACGATACTCCTGTATGGCCTCCGGGGCAACGGTTAGAAGCGGGCCAGTAACCAGATAATTGTTATTTTGCAAGCCGTCCAGAAGATAGTTCGCGGACGTCGGTCTTTGGCCGTTTACTGAAAGACCAAGGCCCCGGCCAGTGCTTGCGTCCGAGGTCACGGCAGCCTGCAACGCGAGAAGCGCATAAACATCGCGGCCAGCAAGAGGAAGAGCTTCTATTTCCGCCGACCCTATCACGTTCGACACCGTAGGCTGAGGCGAGACCGACACTATATTAGTCACGTCAACCGGTACGAGCCTTACCTTCGTGTCCTCGCCGAAGAACGGAATGATCCGGTTGCTGCCCATCAGAGCTAATTTATTGGCATCGATGCCGAAGAGGTCTTTGATCGCGCGCAAACTGAAAGAAAGTTCTAATTGTGAAGCTACCGGGAGATCCAAATTGTAGATTTCCTGCGCCTGATAGCCGGATTTCTCCGCTCGAACCCGGTATCTTCCAGGCGACAATAGCCCGACCGCATAATTACCGTGTTCGTTAGTCCTGGAACGGCCGCTTTCCCGATTATCCGCGTTGTACGCGATTACTTCGGCTCCGTCCAATGGCTTTGCCCCGCCGCGGTCGAAAACCCTTCCCATAATAGTGCCTTGCGTCGTTTGCGCGGACAATGGCGGAATGATTAGCAGTAAGAAACCTGTAACCACCGCCAACATGTTCGAATAGACCCGCATGGAGTATACTTTAATTCAACATGCGGGTTTATGGATGCGCTATTTCCGCCTGCGTCGTTTTCTTGTTATTGTCAGCGCCCGATCTGCGGGGACAAAATGCATCGGCGCGAAGCGGGCCTGCAGTCCCCGGACACGCATACGCCGTTCTCGTCGGAATCGAAGAATACTCCGGAAGCGGGCCGCGCACACTCAACTATGCCTCCAAAGATACACAACTGTTTCTTCGCCATCTAGGGTCCGATCGAGGCGGGAACCTGGGCCAACAGAACGTAAATGAGTTTATTAC
>CAVYEV010000063.1:0-50388 GCA_963767545.1 Terriglobia bacterium | reverse complement strand
CCCTGAACCCTGAACCCTGAACCCTGAACCCTGAACCCTGAACCCTGAACCCTGAACCCTGAACCCCGAACCCTGAACCCTGAACCCTGAACCCTGAACCCTGAACCCTGAACCCTGAACCCTGAACCCTGAACCCTGAACCCTGAACCCTGAACCCGAACCCTGAACGCAATCGAAGCCACTTCCCCTGCAAATCCAGACAGACATTCACATCACCCTTTTCTATCAAGGATTCCGGCCATGGCCACTCCTGCCTCACCTCCGATCGGCATCCATCCCGCGGCCGAGCTTTTTCCCATGCTCGAACCGGCGGAGCTGACGACGCTCGTGAAGGACATTGCCGCGAACGGACTTTTGGAGCCGATCGTCGTCTACGACGGCCTATTGCTCGACGGCCGCAACCGCCGCCGCGCTTGTGAAATGTCCGGTGTCGAGCCGCGCTACGTCGAGTGGCACGGCGAGGGCGGTTCGCCGGTGGCGTTCATCGCCGCTCGCAATCTCCACCGCCGGCATCTGAGCGAAAGCCAGCGGGCGGCGATTGCCGCGCGGGTTAAGCCGATGTTTGAAGAAGAGGCCGCCGAACGGCAGCGCGCCCGGCAGTTCGGCAGACTCCGCAAAACACCGTCACAGTTGGGGGTGAGCAACGAAAAACCCCGTGAAACTACGGTGTGTCCAAATTTGGACACACCGCGAGGTGTCAACGCTCGAGCGGCGAAGCTGCTGAACGTCTCGAAGAGTTCCGTAGCCCTGGCGGCGCGTGTGATCAAGGACGGCGACAAGTCGTTGATCGAGGCCATCCACGCCGGCAACGTGACGGTGAGCGATGCCGCGGCGGTCCTTTCCTTCTCGAAGGACGAGCAACGTTTGGCAGCCGCGGCGGTGCTATCGGGCGAGGCCCGCACGCTGCGGCAGGCGGCCAAGGGCGGCGCGAGGAGCAAGTAGCGGCCTCGGGCCGCGTGCCCGGACTGCCGCACATCGATCAGGAGGAGCGTCATTCACCCAAACGGCTGCGTCGCGTGGCCAAATGTTTTAACGCACAATGCGAGACTCTGCTGCGTTATCTCGACGTCGCCGCCGCGGCCTGCGGCGGTCCCAACGACTACACGCGCCGCATGCGCGAGAACGTCGAGCTCCTTCGCCGCACGATGCACCAGTGCGCCAACGATTTTGGCCGTTCCGTCCGGCCGGCGAGCTCGTAGCATAAGCGTCCTCGCTTGTGCCAAGAAAGGGTTCAGGGTTCAGGGTTCAGGTTCAGAAGGGATAAGAAGCTGAGCATGAGTGAAGACGACCGCTTGCGCGGCGGCGATTTTGCATTTTGCATTTTGCATTTTGCATTTTGCATTTTGCATTTTGACTTACCGTTGGTCGCTCCGCGGCTCTCGTCCCCACAGCCGGGCGACTAACTAGCCAACACGCTTTCGCCGCATCAAAGGTTCTTCTCCGCCGCGCTCGCCCCGGGAGCTGCTGCACCTCAGAAGAGCGGCGTCCCATTGAATGCGGCGCACGGCGGGGCTAAGTTGGATCGCGAGAAGTTAACGGCGCTATTTCCCTGTGGGTTCGTAATGCAAAATGCAAAATGAAAAATGCAAAACGCAAAATGGTGGACGTGCGCGGCCTGAACTTGGCGTTTGCGTCTTCACGATGACTCGCGTGGCCGGACAACGTTTTTAAAAAGGGCAGCACGCATGGCGGCGCCGAAGATCATCGCCGAACTCGTGGAGCGGTTCGAGCGGAACCGCGAGTCGTATCAGGCCAGCGGCTACAACGAGACGCAGCTCCGCCGCGAGTTTCTCGATCCGCTCTTCAAGGCCCTCGGCTGGGACATCGACAACGAGCGCGGCCACGCCGAAGCCTATAAAGACGTCATCCACGAAGACGCCATCAAGGTCGGCGGCGCCACCAAGGCGCCCGACTACTGTTTCCGCATCGGCGGCCGGCGGATTTTCTTTCTGGAAGCCAAAAAGCCCTCGGTCAACCTCCGCGACGACGTGAGCGCCGCCTTCCAGCTCCGCCGCTACGCCTGGAGCGCCAAGCTGCCGCTCTCGGTCCTTTCCGACTTCGAGGAGCTGGCCGTTTACGATTGCCGCGTCAAGCCCGACAAAAGCGACAAGCCCTCCGTCGGCCGCGTGCTGTTCTTCACCTACGACCAGTACGTCGACCGCTGGGACGAGCTGGCGGACATCTTCTCGCGCGAGGCCGTGCTCAAAGGCTCGTTCGACAAGTTCGCCGAGAGCACGAAGCTCAAGCGCGGCACGGCCGAGGTCGATACGGCGTTTCTGGAAGAGATCGAGTCGTGGCGCGATCTCTTGGCCCAGCAACTTCGCCTTGCGCAACCCCGACATCAGCCAGCGCGACCTGAACTTCGCCGTGCAGCGCACCATCGACCGCTTGATCTTCTTGCGGATGTGCGAAGACCGCGGCATCGAGAACTACGGGCAGCTCATGACGCTCTTGAACGGCGAGGCGGCCTACCGCCGGCTGCTGGAGGTCTTCGACCGCGCCGACGAGCGTTACAACTCCGGGCCTGTTTCACTTTCACGCCGAGCGCGGCCGCGCCGAGCCGCCCGACGAGCTGACCACGCGGCTCGCGCTCGACGACAAGCCGCTCAAGGAAATCGTCCGCGGCCTCTATTATCCCGACAGCCCTTATGAGTTTTCGGTCTTGCCGGCCGAAATTCTCGGGCAAGTCTACGAGCAGTTCTTGGGCAAGGTCATCCGGCTGACCGGCGGGCATCGGGCGGTGGTGGAAGACAAGCCCGAAGTGAAGAAGGCGGGCGGCGTGTTTTACACGCCGGCTTACATTGTCGATTACATCGTGCGCGAGACGGTGGGCAAGCTGGTCGAGGGCCGCTCGCCCAAGCAGGTATCGAAGCTGCGCGTGCTCGACCCGGCCTGCGGCTCGGGCTCGTTCCTGGTCGGCGCGTTCCACTTTCTGCTCGACTGGCACCGCGACTGGTACGTCGAAGACGGCACGGCGAAGCACACCAAGGAGATCTATCAAGGGCCGGGCGGGCAGTGGCTGTTGACGACGGCCGAGAAGAAGCGGATTTTGCTCAACAACATTTTTGGCGTCGACATCGACAGCCAGGCGGTGGAGGTGACGAAGCTCTCGCTGCTGTTGAAGGTCTTGGAGCGCGAGAACCGCGAGACGTTGGAGCGTCAGTTGCGGCTGTTGCACGAGCGGGCCTTGCCCGACTTGGGCAACAACATCAAGTGCGGCAATTCGCTGATCGGCCCCGACTTTTACGACCAGCGTCAGATGACGCTGCTCGACGAAGACGAGCAATACCGCATCAACGCCTTCGACTGGCAGGCCGAGTTCCCTGAGATTTTTAAGGGCAAAGACGGCGGGTTTGACGCGGTGATTGGCAATCCGCCGTATGTGCGGATGGAGGAGTTTAAAGAGATCGTTTCGAATAAATTCATCAAGGCGAATTATGGGGCACCGCTGCGACGGTTCCTGTCCGAGAGTGCGGCGATCGAGGAAATATCCGATTTTGCAGGGCTGAAGGTGTTTCGCGGGGCAACCGTCAGGACAATCGTCTTGCTTACACGTCGCCGCATTAAAGATGCTGCCAACGGTTCGGTGACGCGCTGACCTTGCGCCGGTGCCGCCGGACGTCTTCAGTGAAATTGTCGCTGGAGTCCTCGCGGTTTCGGACGCGGTGATGAACCGAGCGGTCGATCTTGCGGCGACCTCACTTTCGGCAACCGAGTGGCACTTGGTTCCAGACCAGCAGCAGCGGCTGCTCGAAAAACTCCGACTTGGGTCGGTGCCTTTAAGTGAGGTCGTTGCCGGCCGTGTGCTCTGGGGCGTGAAGACGGGACTCAACGAGGCATTTGTCATCGGCAGCGCGCAACGCAAGGCCATCCTCGCGGCCAACCCAGAGGCTGACGAGATTATCAAGCCTTTTCTCTTCGGTGGCAACATTCCGCCTCGGGCTAACTTCTGCAAAACTTTCGACAGAAGCGGCAGAGGCAACCCGTAAGAATCTGCGATTTCCTTAGCGCTCGCCGTAACATGGGCCTCGCCCAGAGCAAGGTGCCGGAGGGCGATCAATCCGTAGTCCGCTTTTTTTGTCAGCTTCAGCATTCGGCAAGTCGATACCAGACCGATAAGGTCTTATAGGACCAATATAGTCCAATATCAGGATAGCTCTCAGTCTAGCCGCGGGTCAAGTCCTATGTATAGAACTCGAAGATATTGCCGGGCGATTCGCACACTTTGGGCTTTGCGATTGTCCTGCATTCGATTTTCGGTGCGCTTAGGCGGCCTTTCTGTCGGGTCGAGGGTGCATGACGAGAGGCGCACTCGGCTCTCCCGGGAATCCAACAACATTGATGGGCTGAGTTTCGACGATTTGAGGCTTAGCTTGCTGTTCAATGGGGGCCTGCTCGGCTGCTTGTGGCGGAGATGTCAGGCTCCGGTTCGGCGTCCTGCGAAACGAACCCATTTGGCTCTGGCGCTGCTTCCGTAGCGTGTTTCTGTTGCGCTGCTTCCGCAGCTTGTTTCTGCTGGGCTGCATCCATTGCCCTACGTTCCTTACGTAGTTTCAGAAGATCGAAGAGGTGCCTGCTGAAGGCGCGGTCGGCGGTGGTATAGTAGCGGAGCATCAGGGAGACTTGTTTCGAGTCGTCTTCCTGGTCATTGAAGTCGAGCCGTTCAGCCAAGATGGCAGCGGCACGCGAACTGTGCCAGAAGCTCTCCGCCATTTTGTAGACGAGGATGTCTTCGCTCGGACCGTCTGGCTGATGCTCTTCGCGGAGGCCGGTGATAATCAACTGGAATTCCTCGGCATCTTCGCCGTGCATCTTGGCGGCGGCGGAACAGAGTTCATGACCGATTGCGTTCCTGCTGGATTTGGCGCGTCCCTCGGGTGTGGTGGGGCCGGTCGACTTCTGGGCGTTCTTGCGATTTGCGTCAATCTGGGCTTGTGAGGCCATATGGGTATAGTTCTCCTTGGCGGTCCTTGGAAGGGCCGCGAATAAATTTCCCTGCTTGTCGGCTGGGTTGCCGGGAATGGATACAGCAGTCCCGAGCTACTTTCATTGATAGCAGACGCGATGGCGAAAACGTTCTGATGTTTTTGGAAGTTATTGAAGTTAAGGGAAATATATTGATGAAAAGCGTTGAAACGGATTAAGCGGCTAACCCGCCGATGACGGCGACCTCTATGTTTTCGGCTATATTTCCGGACCGGGCAGGTGCGAACGGGGTAATCGACCAGGTCAATCTCCCGATCCCCGCGAGCACGCCTAAGGGGCCGGTCGACATCAATTGCCACTTCACCTTCCCAAGTTTCCTGATGCCGGTCTATGGAAAGGGCAATACGGTCACGATTACCGTCCAGTAGTTGGTCCGGGGCGTGGCTTCGGATTTCTCGTGCGCGATCACAGCGCGTTCATCGGAACATGCGCGGCCGCCGGACTTTTCGGGATCTTGCGATTTGCGTCGATCCGGGCTTGTGATGCCGATAGGTATAGTCTTCCTTGGCGGTCCTTCGTTGGGGCGGATAAATTTCCCGCTTATCGGGTAGGTTTGCCGGGCTGAAGGAAGTATATCGTTGAAGGATCCCAGAAAGCCAGATCAAGTGGAGGATGGGTTTCCTATGTTTGCGGGGGAGGGAATCGCGGGCTGCTTTTTGGGATCAGCGCTTCGGGCTATGTATGGAGGGTGAGCGATCTGAATAGTAGCCGGGCTACGACTATAGGCGGAACATGCGCACGTCGAAATTCAAAGGACGCGGGCTCGCCGAATTGGATTGTGGAGAAGTCGGGTGAATCGGATTCAGCAGCATATTCCATTCCCCGCGGATCGCCGCAGATGGAACGAGCAGAGCCGACGCTTTGTCCGCCGCGAATCCAATCGTCGCCGAATCGGCGCAAAGATTCGTCTCTCGTTTCATGCCAGCCTGCTGGGAGTGTCTTCGGGTCGAGTCTGCCAATGTCAAGCGTCATCGGGGATCTCGCCTTGCGATCGAGACGAGATCCGCCGGTCTCAGATTCGGCTCCAAATTCACAAATGTTTCCATCGCAGCGAGCGCCAATGAAGTTGAAGCATAAACAACGCGCACTCCTCGGCTGTTCCACCGGCCGCCATAAAGGCGAGCGCCCTCCCCGCTCGCCGCCACAGCAGCATAGCGGCGGCGGCATATTCTCCAGAACCGCATTAACTGTAGACGCCATAGGCAATTCGGCCCAAGATGTCTTCCACCATGCGCGCGCCCGTGTCCGTATCGAGTTGATCCAGAGGCCTTTCGCCGCCCAGCGCCCGGTTCGGAGTGCCCAGCCATTCAATGGCTTTTTCCTGGTCGCCGATCATTTCAACTGCATTCGCATAATACGCGTGCCATGCGGACCGTACGGTCGGATTCGGCAGCCGTCAACACTGATCCGTGGCTCAGACGCCGGGTCAGTGTTCGCTGCGGAATGCCGAGCTTCCGAGATAACTCACTGTTGCCTAGATGGAGCTTTTCAGCAAGCGCCGAAACGGAACCCGCCGGCAGGCCCTTTCGAACCAATTCCGCCAGATCGTCGGGTTTCTTAATTGCCTTGCCTAGCACCTTCCGGCCGCCCAGGATCTCGGCAATCGCTTCTGTTTCCATGTAGGGCCTCCTGGCTAATAAGTGTAGGCCATTTGGCTGGGGATGTCAAAGGGTAGGCACCTCTACGGCATCTCTACGCGGTGCGTGCGCAGCACACGTAGCCAATTCTTAATCACCAGCCTGCCGCGCGGGATCGAGCAATTGCTCAAGTTTCTCCGGAGAAATGCCGCTTTTTTCATAGCCACTTCGCGCACAGTGCGGCCTGTCCGATATGCCTCCTTAACCAGTTCGGCCGCACGATCATAGCCGATCTCCGGCGCTAACGCCGTGCCCATGGCGAGAGACTGCTCGACCAGGGCGCCAACGCGATCCCGATTCGCGGCGAGACCTGCAATCAACTTATCGGCGAAGTTGCGGCTGGCCGATGTCAGCAGTTCAATCGACTCCAAAAGATCGTACGCCATCACCGGCATCATCACGTTCAACTCGAAGTTGCCCGCGGCTCCGCACCACGCGATCGCCGCATCGTTGCCAATGACCTGCGCGCACACCATCAGCACACTCTCCGCAATCACCGGATTCACCTTGCCAGGCATGATGCTCGATCCCGGTTGCACCGCGGGAATTTTCATCTCGCCGAGACCGCACCGCGGTCCGGAGCCGAGCCATCGGATGTCGTTCGCGATTTTGGTCAGCGCGACCGCGTAAGTTACGAAGCGCGCCGCTCAGGAAAACTACCGCATCTTTGCTGCCTGCGCCTCGAAATGATTCTTCGCTTCTTGAAATGGCATATCCCGTCCGCCGCGCCAGTTCGGCGATCACCGCCGCGCAAATCCCGCTGGCGCGTTCAGTCCGGTGCCGACCGCCGTGCCGCCAAGCGGCAGTTCGTAAATTCCAGCCATCGCCGCCTCGATTCGCGCGATCGCGCAGCTCCACCTGCCTTGCATAACCGCCGAATTCCTGCCCCAGGCGGATGGGCACCGCATCCTGCAAATGCGTGCGGCCGATTTTAATGACGTCGTGGAACTCGCGTCGCTTTCGCGGCCAACGCAGCAACGAGAGCTTCCATCGCGGGCAGCAGGTCCTCGCATTACGGCGTCCGCCGCCGCGATGTGGATCGCCGATGGGATGGCGTCGTTGCTCGACTTCCCGCGATTCACGTCGTCGTTGGGGTGCGCTCCCGCGAGATGGCCGATCACCTCATTGACGTTCATGTTGGTGGAAGTGCCGCTACCCGTCTGGAAAACGTCAACCACGAATTGATCTCCGTATTTTCCATCGGCGACTTCATCGGCCCGCGCCCGGATGCGAGCGCCCTTCCCGGAATCGATGTGGCCGAGTTCGCCGTTCACCTTGGCCGCACTGCTTTTGATCATCGCTAAAGCGCGAATGAACCTGGGTTGCAGGCGCATCCGGCTGATGGGAAAATTCGTGATCGCGCGAGCCGTCTGCGCACCATAGAGAGCGCCGGAAGGAACCGGCACCTCTCCCAAACTGTCGTGTTCCGTACGATAACCGTTGGCGGACGAATCTTCGCTCATGCGACTTGGCTCATGACCTATGCCGGAGCATTTTATGCTCCAGGAGTCCTCACGGCGCGTATTTTACTGATTCACACCCGAGCAGAGGAAGCCGCCATCGACCGCCACACATTGTCCTGTGATGAAACTCGCGGAATCCGACGCGAGCAGCACGGCGAGTCCGATCAGTTCCTCGGCTTTGCCGAAGCGATCCATTGGCGTTCGCATCCGCAGCTCATGTCCGCGTCCGGTGCCATCGAGAAGCTTGGCATTTATATCGGTGCGGAACACTCCAGGCGCAATCGCATTCACACAGATTCCCTGTTTGGCCCACTCGACCGCAAGCTGCCGCGTCAGGCCCAGCACCGCCGATTTAGAGCAACCGTACGCGGTAACTTCGAGAAAAGCAACGTATGACGTCAGTGACGCGATATTAATAATGCGCCCCCGCTTGCTCTCTGCAAGCGGCTCATAAAAGGCCTGGCAGGATCGCAGGATACCGGTCAGGTTGGTATCCATCAGATCCGCCCATTCGGCCTCTTCGATCTTGGCTGTCGGCTTGCGGAAGATGCGGCCCGCGGCATTCACCAGCACATCAACGTGGCCAAACTCTTTTACCACAGCGTCTCGTAATCCGTCGATCGACGCGCGCTTCGATGCGTCAGTGGCATGGCGCAACGTCTTACGGCCGGTTTTTTCGATCTCGCCGCAGACATCGTTCACCAATTGCTCACGCCGTCCGGTGGGCACAACGTCGGCCCCCGCCTCTGCCAGACCAATTGCAATGGCGCGTCCCAGCCCCGAAGTAGCTCCAACAACGACCGCGACGCGCCCAGTTAGATCCGTGAAATTTTTCATCGATCAAAGGGTATCATGCATGGCGTTCTGGCACGGCGCTCAGGCCGGAGGTTCGGAGGTTATGATAACCAGCGGTCCAATCGCTCGCGAACGAAATCGTCGTCAATCAGGTGGGGATAAATCCGGCAGACGCGATCGATCCTTGATAGTGGGTGTTTGAAGGCTCGCCACTGCTGTCCCGCTGCGCGAACTTCCGCTGGTCGCCGCCACGCTGGCCGAGGATGTGTTCGCCTTTGGTCGCGCTTCAGGTCCACGGTTTGCTGAAGGCCTGTCAAACTTAGGGCGCGGTTCGATTATGCCAGCACCGTGCTTCGGGCGACGCCAACCAGGAGGCCGGGCGCGCTGGCGGAGCCTCGGTTGCTAGGCGATAACGAAGAGGATTCTATCCGCAGTGCAACGAAGAGGATTGTATCCGCAGTGCTCCGGGCCAATCAGCTCTCACGGATGCCGCAATAGTCGACCGGAGCATTGCGGATAGAAATGCGTTGAACTAAGCCGTACCGTAATCTATGGGTATTGAATTGTTTTCTGGCTTTCGGTCGCCGGAGCAGAGACGCCGATTCGTAGGCTGGAGACGCCGGGCAGGCCGCCAATTGGCTTCCATAACAACTTGTAATTGCGGATCTGTAGATCTTCCACCATCCGCTGTCTTAGTTGAGTCATCGGTGAAAATTTCCTTCGCCAACAACAAGATCACAAACTCCGGGTAAAAGGGAAGCGCCCAGCAGCCACCTGCCGCGCTTCGCGGCTTATTTCAACATACTTTATCTTCTGGCAAAAGAGTGTCCACATTGGGCAAATGTCAGGCCCTTGACTTGTACGGTAGTTTCACGTACATTATTGTAAGGCTGGAGCACTTCACAATGCCACATCGACCCACACGAATCGCACGCCTTTGAGGCCCGCATCACTCGCGAAGCACTCGCTGTGGTCCGCCGCGCCGCCGAAATCCAGGGCCGCTCCGTCAGCGATTTCGTGGTGGCCGCCGCTCAGGAAGCGGCGCAGAAAACCGTCGCCGAGGTGGAAATCATTCGGCTCTACGCGGGAAGCGCAGGAAAAGTTCGCGGCGCTTATGTTACGCCCACCAGCACCAGAAGCCTGCCCTGAAGAAGGCCTTTGACCGCCACCGAGCCCTGGTCGTGGAGTAAGAGTTGGCGGCATCATTTCGTATTGAGCCTCTATCCGCGGGCCATGATCGGTCACGCTTTATCAGCGGCTCGGACGCGCTCGACCGGTATTTCAAGGAACAGGCCTCGCAGGATATCAAGCGGCGTATCGCAACCTGTTTTGTCGCAGTTAATCTCGCGACTCAGGACGTGGTCGGCTACTACACGCTGACGGTTGCAAGCGTGGCTCTGAATGCCCTGGCTTCGGAGATCGTGAAGAAACTTCCCCGCTATCCGGTAGTGCCCGCTGTGTTGTTGGGACAACTTGCCATTGCTCGCGATCACCAGGGGCAGGGTCTTGGTGGTATTCTCCTGGCCGACGCGTTGAAGCGTACGGCGCGCGCCGAGGTTGGCGTGTTCGCAATGGTGGTGGACGCCAAGGACGAGACAGCGCAACGTTTTTACGAACATTACCGGCTTCACGCTTTTGCCTGGTGAAACGCGCCGCCTCTGTCTGCCGATTGCCGCCGCGCTTCAGCGGCTTGCGCTGAGGCGGAGTTAGCGGCGCACTCCCGTTTACGGACGGCTCAAATATTTAGACATGATAATGTATTTTATCGTGTTTAAAAGTCAAGACGACAATTTGCGTTGAAAACGTTTCAGTGAGGCTGTTGCACAAATGGTCCTTTGTGCAACACGACAACAGAAGCTGATTCTGTTCTGGGCCGTGTTCGAACGTTACAAGTAAAGCCGCGCGGCCCTACACTTGTTCTTGCTCGGTCACCGCCGCTTCGATCCGTTCACGGGCCAGTCTAACCGATCTCAGATAGGGACTATCGTGATGCAATGTTTTCGCCAGACCCGCTGCCGATCTGGTCACTAGTGGCAGCGCCTCCTTTAAGCGGCCCAGGCGTTCCAGTTCAAGTGTCAGATTTGCCGAGGAGCGAAGCACATCTGGGTGGTCGGAACCCAACACTCTCGTCTGGATGAGCAGTACCTCACGATATTCTTTTTCCGCTTCTAAAGTTCGAGCCTTTGGGAGAAAAACGTGCTTGCTAGGTTACCCCTAGTAAGCAGCGTCTCAGGGTGTTCGGTACCGAGCAACCGCTGTCGGATTGCCAATACCGTGCGGTGTTCGCGCTCGGCATCTGCATATTTTTGCTGCTGGTATAGAGCGTTAGCTAGGTTATTCCTGCTCATAAGACATAGCCCATCCTCACTCCCCAAAATGGCTTCCATCGTTGCTAGAACTACTCGTTGTTCCAACTCAGCGGCAGCAAATTCACCTCGTTCAAAGAGTGCGTTCGCTATGTTGTTCCGTATTTTAGCCGTGTTCATGCGAGACTCCGGGGTCAGCGTCACGCTCTGAAAAAGCTAGAAGAAACCGCCACTCTTGTTCGGCGTCAGCGTACTTGCCTTGAGCTTCTAGGACCTGCGCGAGGTTGGTTCGAATGTTGGCGGCGTCAGGGCCATCCCCTAACATGCGCTCGCAGGACGCCAAGGCGTCGCGTAGCATCTTCTCAGCGTCACGATAGCTTCCTTCTGCTGTAATGCGTTGAGCCATGTTGAACAAGGCTGAAAGGTGTTCGATTGTATCGGCGAGGCCTTCGTCGCTGACCTTTATGTTGTAACGAACCCAGTCTGCAAATGGCACCATCTGATGACAGTTGCTACAGACCTTGCCGACAGGTTGGTTTTGGGCTTGGCTTAACTCACGTAACCGACTCAGAGGATAATTTTCGTCCCAAGCTTGGCACTTGGGGCATATCGTCATGGGTTCCGTAAATACGGGTTCTTTCGCCTTTCGGGCTGCCCTAAATTCGAGGTGATGAATTGTTACTCCACGCGGACTGAGATCTCTTGCCCGCATACGGGTCACAACCGCGCTCGCCCCAACCGGCCTTGTGAACATCCACTTCGTCGGCACCCCATGTCCCAGCCACTGTATACTCTTCTCCGTACCGCTCTTTGACAAGGTCGCCTACCCGATAAGGGTTGAGGTTGGAGGAGCTTTTTCGGTCAAGTCTAAGATCAGACTCCTTCTCGATCTTTAGCCCCTTTGGATGCCCCAGTGAACCAATCGACCTCCACAGAGTCTGGCGCTAGAATTCGCTCCACGCGTCCTTCCCTTTTGTCGGTTGCTAAGTAGGGGAAGCACGTGATCAAAAACCCAGAAGTAATTACCACGGAGTGTCCGGGTCGCGCTACAGCGCGAGCACTTCTCGCAGTCCTTGCTCCAGTCGTGGGCATTGGTGCGCGTCGCGCCGCAGCGGGTGCATTTCTTGCAGTCCTTGCTCCAGTCGTGGGCATTGGTGCACGTCGCGCCGCAGCGAGTGCATTTCTCACAGTCTTTGCTCCAGTCGTGACCAAATAAGCACCAGATGGGCATCGACAAATGTTATCAAATCCCCGTCTGTCTTATGATGTCATTCACCTTTAGCCCTTGCGCGCGCAGGCTCTTCACCATCTGAAACAGTTTTTCCTTTTGCTGCCGCCGTTGTAGCCGCACTTGCTTTTGGGTGGGGTCGGATCGCGTTTTTCGAGGCTGCGACACCACAAGCGCAATTGCCTTCTCATCATTTTGCTGCAAGAACTCTCCCGCCGGCATCAAAAGTTTGACGAATCGATGGCGTGCCAACTCCTCTTGCACGGCCTGCGTGAGATTCTGGATTAAATTAAAGCGATCTGCGACTTGTTTGCGGCCAGCGAAAGGGACGTCCCTACTTCCGATAATCCGGGTATTGTGAGAAAATCGCGGGTAGTGGGTCAAACTGACCCTGTGCCGATCTGTTTCGTTCTAGCCAGGCGAGAGATCTTCATGCCGATCGAGGCGCCAGCGGTCGGCGATGTTCACGGCGCGAGAATCTTCGTGCGCCAGTTCACGCACCGGTCGAAGAAGTCCAGTGCCGCTAGCGCATGCCCATCAGATCGAGAACCGGCGGCGTCTTTCCCAACGCACGGATGAATCCCGACGCTTGTCCCCGGTGATGTGTAGCATGATTCACCAGGTGCAGGACGATTTGCCAGACGGGCGACTCGTACGGATCTCCCTTAAAGGTTCGATAAGCAATAACCGATTCGACTGTCTCAGCATCGAGCCCATCCACATACGCCTTCCAGCGATCCCAGACGCGCGGCCATTCGGCCTGAAGCGTGGCGAGTGAAGCGTGCTCATCATATGGACGGCGGGAAATCGAATTGCCGTGCATGCGCTCCATCCATGCATAATCTCCGCCATAGACGTGAAGGAGCGTCCCGAGGACGCTCTTATCGGCGGTGCCGAAATCGTGAGTCAGTTCCTCCGGGCTGAGTGCGGCCGCGGCTGCCAGAATCCGTCGGCTGGCCCAGATGTCATAGTCAACTTGTAAGCGGAGGGTCTCAGGACTGATGTACATGTCGCGTTTATAGCATGACGGGCTGTACACTGTAACGATTGAGTCCTATGTCACAATCCCGCTCGATCCTGATCGTTCTTGTCTTGGTCGCTTCGGCCACTTTGCCGGCCGCCGTTGTGGGTACCGCTGAATCAGGCACCCGCCTCCTGCGCATGCCCACTGTGAGTGCCACTCAGATCGCATTCGCCTACGCGAACAACATCTGGATCGTGGGCCGCGAGGGAGGTGTTGCGCGACGCCTGACAAGCTTTCAGGGCCAGACCACAAATCCGCACTTTTCGCCAGACGGGAAGTGGCTGGCGTTCAGCGCCGAGTATGGGGGCAACACCGATGTCTACATGGTCGCCGCCGAGGGTGGAGAACCGAAACGATTGACGTGGCATCCCGCGCCGGATACCGTGCAGGGTTGGACACCCGATGGCAAGTCAGTCTTATTTACGTCCACGCGAGCTACCCAGGCGCCGAGCGCCGCACCGCGTTTCTGGACCGTGCCGGCGCAAGGAGGAGTCGAGGAGGCGCTGGTTTTGCCGCGCGGCTACCAAGGTAAATTCTCGCCTGACGGCACGCACATTGCGTACCGGATGAACAACTCCTGGGACGAAGAACGCCGCAACTATCGCGGCGGGCAGAACCGCCCGATCTGGATTGTCGATCTGAAAAACTTCGACTTGGTTTCGCCGCCTTGGAAAGATTCGAAAGACATGGATCCAGTGTGGGCCGGCGACACCGTCTTTTTCATCTCCGACCGCGATGGCGTCGCCAATCTCTGGGCCTACGAAACAAAGGCGAGAAAGCTGAGCCAGGTTACCCGATTTAAGGATTTCGATGGTGATGATCGTAAATGAAATGGCGGGATCGGGAGGCGACTTGATGCCGTGGATGTTCCAACACCGCAAGATCGGCTTGCTGGTCGGCAAAGGTACTTCGGGTGGACTTGTGCACACCGCTGACACCCCGCTGTTCGTGGACGGCGGACAATTCAATGATTGCGCCCCGCGGCGGGTTCTTCACGCGCGAGGGCAAATGGGCCGTCGAGAATGAAGGTACGACGCCTGACGTCGATGTCGAGAACTGGCCGAAGGATGTGATCGCCGGGCATGACTCGCAATTGTAGCGCGCCGTCCAGGAAGCGATGCGGACGTTGGCGGAGAAACCCGTCACGCGGATGACCTCGGAGCCTGCTCCGCCAACTTACGGAAGGCGGAATTAGGAGAGCCAGCGGTCCAACCGCTCGCGAACGAAATCGTCGTCAATCAGGTGCGGGATAAATCCGGCAGACGCGATCGATCTCTTCGCTCTGACCGGGCGAGAGATCTTCGTGCGGATCAAGGCACCAGCGGCCGGCCAGCAATCCCTGGCGGCGCAGGATCTCGTGGATACCGGGGATGCAGCCGTGAAACGCGTTGGCGGGATCGAAGATCGCGGCGTTCGAATCGGTGATTTGCTGCGCAAGCGCCAGCACGCCGGCGGGAACGGGCGCGGAGGACTTCCGAATCTGTTGAGCGTCGGCGGAACTGCCCGACCGCGGTGCGCGTCCACACTGCCCAATGGCCCAGCAAGCCGCCGGCAATATGGACATGCCGTCCACCGAAATCGAAGGTGGTGAGCAGGTCGAGCAAGATGTTGTCGTCGTTGCCAGTGTAGAGCGCGACCTCGTGCGTGCGGCCGGATTCCGCGACGGCTCTCAAGACTTCCAATGTTTGGTAGCGATTGAATGGCGCGATCTTCACGGCGACGATATTGTCGATCTCAACGAACCGACGCCAGAATTCGTAAGGCAGCACGCGTCCGCCTACCGCAGGCTGAAGATAAAAGCCAAAAACCGGAACCACCGAGGCGACGGCGCGCGCGTGTTCGAGCAGTTCAATGACGGGCGCATCGCGCAATGCGCCCAGGCTAAGCAGAACCGCATCGTAATCCAGTGAAGCTGCCAGTTCGGCTTCTTGCATGGCCTGCGCACGCTGCCCACAAACTCCGGCGATGTTCACGGCCCGCGACTCCTCGCGCACCAGTTCAAGCACCGGTCGAAGGAGTCCGGCTTTCGGATCGCGGATTGCAAACTGCGTGGTGTGTACTCCGATGGCGATGCCGCCTGCGCCCGCGTCAAGATAATAGCGGGTCAGGGCGCGCTGGCGGCGTTCATCGAGCTTGCGTCCGGCTGTCAATGCCAGCGGATGGGCGGGGATCACCATGCCCCGGTGAAGCTTTTCACGAAGTTCGGCAACCGCACGCGGCATCAGAATTTGCCGTCCCGCACCTCGAAGTGCGTGGGCTTGTTTAAGGAGGTCCCGCCGCCGGAAATCCAGGCGGCAATCCAGTCGATCATCTGTCCCGCTGTAACTGACGGATAGCCGAATACCTTATGTGCTCGGCCAGCGTTGTTCAAGAGCGCGGTCGGAAGCGGCTCTCCTGTGAAAGAGGGTTCAATACCGAAGCGGCTGCCAAACTCCTGAGCGATGTATTGCACCGACAGCGTCTCGGGACCGGTCACATTCAAAACGCTCGGCGGAGATTGGCAGTATTCGAAGGAGCGCAGGCAATATGAGTTCGCATCGCCTTGCCAGATAACGTTCACCAGACCCATGCGCAGGTCGACAGGCTTATGCTCGAAGACCGCGCGCGCAATGTCGGCTAGCACGCCGTAGCGCAGATCGATCGCGTAGTTCAGACGAAGGAGGCATACGGGCGTGCCCCATTGATTGGATCCATATTCAAACATGCGCTCGCGCCCGAGCGCCGATTGTGCGTATTCGCCGGCCGGCGCTGCCGGCACTGTCTCCTCAGCCCCGCCTTGGCTGACGGGTTGAAGCGGATACACATTGCCCGTTGAGAACGCCACGATTCGAGACTGGCAATACCGCGCCGCAACGAGCCCCGGGAGATAGGTGTTCATGGCCCAGGTGAGATGCGCCGCGCCAGTGGTACCGAACTTCCGCGCGGCCATGAAGATCACATTCCGCGCGTCGGGGAGATTTTCCAGCGCGCCCGGTTCGAGCAGGTCACAGGCAATGGTCTCGATGCCCTCGGCTTCAAGTATGCGAGCGAGATCGCGTTGAGAGAAGCGCGCTACTGCGACGATGCGGGTCGAAGATCCGGCTTGCTGTACCGCGCGGCGGGCGCGGCGAACAAGACTTGGACCCATCTTTCCGCCAGCGCCAAGCACCAGCAGATCGCCGCTGAGCGCCTTCATAGCGGAAACGTCAGCATCGAGCGGACGGGATAGGCGCTCCTCCAGTTCTTCTTCCGTTCGGATGGGTGCGGACATGCGTTCAGATGCGGAGGAAGATTCTGCGGCGGTACATCCAGTAAAGGAGCAGCCAGAACATCAACAACACGGCCCAGCCTTGCACAAACGGCTGGAGTCCTTTACCAAAAATCTCAAAGGCGTGCGGCCCTAGATTGGTGCGGAACGCATCGATGAAAAAGCGCTCGAACAAATGCGCCATGCAGTACGCCGCGATGGAGTTCATGCCGATCACCACTAGCGGGATGGGCCACTTCTTCCAGCCCTTGACTTCAATCAGCCAACAGAACCCGGCGAGCATCAGGAAACAGATGCCTCCGCTGAACAGCGTCCACGATGGCGTCCAGATGCGTTTCACGATGGGACAGATGCCCAGAAAATGCAGCGCGAAACTGGCAGCGACGCCGATGAAACCAGCGATGGCGAACCGCTTCATGGGTATGCGAGGCGCTACGGCGCGGAGCCAACGTCCAGCCGCCAAACCGAGGATCATGGTGGCCAGCGTAGGGATGAAGCTCAGGGTGAGATAGCCGCCGGAATTGTACTCGAATGGCTTCTGACGGGGAAAAAGATTTAGGAACCACACATCAAACGCCTGGCCGAGATTGCTGTTCTTGTCCCAATGAGAGGCGAAGCCAGAGAGATGGTGCGGCCAATCGGCAGGCACGCCAACCGCGGCCCAGTTGAAGCCCGCGCCGGGCGCAGGATAAAGCGCCCAGGCGAGCCAGTAACCGGTCAGGATCACGGCAAACGCGGACCACTGCCAGCGCGCCGAACGGAACCCGAGGAGGAACAGAATCGGATACCCGAGTCCGATTTGCGTAAGCGTGTCCTCGAAGGTGAAGTTAGTCATCGGATGTCCGAGGGAACGGAGAAAGATTCCCAAGGCAATGAGCAGCAGCGAGCGCCATAATGCGTGTGCGAACATCTTGCCGAACGTGCCGCCCTTCGCCATGCGGCTGGCAATCGAGTAGGGAAGCGCGACGCCAACCAGAAATGAAAACGACGGCTGGATCATGTCGTGAAGCGAACAGCCGATCCACTCAGAGTGCGTTTGGTGGAACGCGAGAACGCTCCAGAACCAGTTGCCCGGATAGTTCGCGGCGACGCGGGCGAGGCGCAAAACTTCCGCCATCATGAGGAACATGACGAAGCCGCGATACGCATCGACCGCGACGTTGCGTTGCGTTGCGGCAGGCATGATCGCGGATCGCTGGGAACTCGGATGTATAACCGGCGCGACGGTTTCAACTACTGGCGGCATCACGTCACCTCCACTTCAGCAACTATACTTTATCGGGCACCATGTATTGTTTGCGGTAATCGCGCGTATAGAGCGCGCTCGCTTCATTATCGCCGACGGGGCGGCCTGTTTTCGGGTCAAGTTTGAGCATGCGGCCGACGCGATACGCGATGTTCCCCATATGGCAGAAGTCCGCGGAGTGCGCGCCGATCTCGATCTCGGCATTCAGCGATTTGTAGTCACGCGAGCGCACCGCGTCGAGAAAGTTCTTCATGTGAGGCGCGGTATCCTGAGCATCGCCTTTGATGGATTCTCCCGGCTCGTACTTTTCCTGGCTACCCGCTCCCGCGCCGCGGGCAGCTTCGCCGGAGATATTAGCGGCCGCGCTCTTGTAAAGATGAGTACCAGTGCCGTCGATAGTGATGAAGCCTTTGTCTCCCATGAAAATATTGCCTACGTATGCGGGACGGAGCGGCGCCAGCGCCTCGGTGGGCGTTGGCAAATTGCGGACTTCGAAGGTCAATTCGACATCGCCAAAATTGAACGCCGAGAGAAGCGTATTGGGTGTTTCCTGGTCGTCTTTCCATACGTACTTGCCGCCGCTGGACATCACGGTGGCCGGCCAGGCGGCGCTCAGTGCTCCTGGACGATTGAGCCCCCATAACGCGATGTCCATCTCGTGGATGCCCTGATTGCCGATATCGCCATTGCCAGTGTCCCAGAACCAATGCCAGTTATAGGCGAATTTGTTCTTACTGTATGGCTTGTATTGCGCGGGTCCGAGGAACTTGTCCCAATCGAGCCCAGCGGGTACGGGTTCGTCGGGAGTGTGGCCGATGGAGAATCGGCGGCGGTAGCAGATCCCTCTGGCCTGATACATAGTTCCAATGGCGCCGTCGCGGATCATTTGGATGCCTTGCTGCTTGAATGGAATGGAGCGGCTTTGGGATCCCACTTGTACCATGCGGCCGTACTTGCGCGCGGCCTCGACCATCTTGCGGCCTTCGAAAATGTTGTGACAGGCGGGCTTTTCGACATAGACGTCCTTGCCGGCCTGACATGCCCAGATAGCGGCCAGCGCGTGCCAGTGGTTAGGCAGCGGCAGCGAAACCGCGTCAACGTCTTTGGACGCGAACAGTTCCCGCATGTCGTTATACTCTTTCGAGGAATAACCCTTGTCTCTTAGGATGCGTGCGTTGGCCTTCTCGCGGGCTGCCTGATTGACATCGCAAATGGCGGCGATGCGGCATTCGGAGTCGAGCCTTCCGTAGAAACCAATGTGGTCGTTACCTCGGCCTCCGAGCCCGACGATGCCTACGTTGACGCGATCGTTGGCGCCTAAGATGGGGAACTGGCTGGTCGCGATAGCAGCTACGGCCGTCTGAGCAAACTGGCGGCGAGTGGGTTGCAAACTCATGGTTACCTATTCTATCTCTCTGGTGCTTCGAACGCTCGCGATCGGGAGATCCTCCGGCACGTTCGGAACCACGCTGTGTTCTTACAATTTCACCTAAGCCTTGTCGCCGTCCACGAAAGGCGGTATATCTAAGCATCATGCTCTCTCGATTGGCAGTATGCATTCTTGTGGCGGGGTCTTGCCTTGGACAGGACGCCGCTCGGATGGATCAGATCGTTCAATCCTATGTGGCCAACCACCAGTTCATGGGAACGGCTCTGGTCGCGCGCGGCGGCGAGGTCCTCTTTAGCAAAGGTTACGGTTTCGCTAACCTCGAGTGGAACGTTCCCAACACGCCAAACACCAAATTCCGCCTGGGCTCCGTGACAAAGCAGTTTACCGCGGCTTCCATCCTATTGCTTGAAGAGCGCGGCAAGCTGAAGGTCACCGACCCGGTGAAGAAGTATCTGCCGGATTCTCCCGCGGCATGGGACAAAATCACCATCTTCAATCTTCTTACGCATACCTCTGGTATCCCAAACTTCACGAGCTTTCCGGACTACGCAAAGCTCGAACCGTTTGCCACGAAACCCGTTGATCTTGTCGCGCGCTTCCGCGATAAGCCGCTCGAATTTGAACCCGGCGAGAAGATGAACTACAGCAACTCGGGCTATGTGTTACTCGGCTATCTGATCGAAAAAATAACCGGGGATACTTACGAGAAATTTGTCCGCGATAACATATTCTCGCCACTGGGCATGAAGGATTCCGGCTACGATTCCAACTCTGCCATCATTGCGCATCGTGCATCCGGATATGTGGCCGGCAAGAACGGATTCGAGAATGCCGGATTCATTCACATGAGCATTCCACATGGCGCTGGAGCACTCTACTCGACCACGGAGGACCTTCTCAAGTGGGAACAGGGTTTATTTGGCGGGAAGCTGCTGCAACCGGCTTCGCTTGTGCAGATGACCAAACCATTCAAGAGTAACTACGCCTTCGGGCTGGTCGTGAACACCGACGGCAGCCGTAAGGTAATCGGACATGGCGGAGGCATTGAAGGCTTCAATACTGAACTGTCGTACTATCCCGAAGATAAACTTACGATCGTCGTATTGGGGAACGTGAATGGAGGAGCTCCAACGGAAATCGCCAAGAAACTGGCTGCCGTGGCCCACGGCGAACCGGTGAAACTACTGAGCGAGCGGAAGGAAATCACGCTTAATCCAAAAGTTCTGAACCGCTACGTTGGCGCATACCAACTAGGCCCAGGAACTAACATGCTCATCACTCTCGAAGGCAACCAACTGGTCAGTAAGTTGGGAAATCAGGCGCCGGTGCCGATCTTTCCGGAATCGGAGACTATGTTCTTCCCGAAAGTGGTCGACGCTGAAATCGAATTTTCCACGGATGACGGCCAGGCAAAAGCAAGCCAAATGACCCTCCACCAGAATGGCAGGGATATGACGGCAAAGCGGCTGGACGATGCCGAGGCAAAAAAGGTAGCGGATGCCGCGGCTGCAACTGCGAAGAGGTTCAAAGAACAAACGGCCGCGCCCGGCAGCGAAGCCGCGCTGCGCAAGATGATTGAGGATATACGCCTTGGCAAACCAGACTACGATACGATGAGTTCCGGTCTGGCTGCCGCCACACGCCAGCAACTGCCGGGACTCCAGGCGAGCTTGACCGAACTCGGCGCAGTACAGTCGGTGACTTTCACGGGGGTTGGGGCGGCCGGCCCGGACATTTACAAGGTCAAACTTGAAAAAGGCTCGCTCGAGTACCGAATTTGGCTTGGGGCCGACGGGAAAATCGAAAGCGCCAATGTCCGCCCCGCGCAGTAGCGTTTCGGCTGCCCCGCCGCCCTAACCCAGCCTTCACTTCGGCTGAAGTTCGAACGCGCCGGCGGAAAGTTCGGTCGTGCAATCGATCAAATCAATTGCCCTCTCGATCGTCTGACCGGCGACGGTTTGCTTCACTGATCATTCGCGCCTAAATTGGGAACGGCTGGTCGCGATAGCGCCTCGGCCGCCTGCGCAAACTGGGGCGAGTGGGTTGCATACTCATCGTTATTTATTCCATGATCCAGGCGCCTCGCACGCTCCCGCAGGCGAAGCGACGTGGCCGTACTACTTAGGGCTCGCATTAACTGCACTCTTACGAGTGCCTCCCATGCGGGAAGTCAGGCCGCGATGATTGCATTCCGTAATCAGGCGGGCGTCGCTGTTGGATTTCTAGCGTAGAGGCGATCTGTTGTCCGAGAGTACTTAGCGTCCGAGGCAACTTGGTTGACTGCTCTCCACAAGATCGAAGACTAGCTTCTTGCGGATAGTATCCTGTGCACGATTCCCTATTCCGGCCTTATTGCTTGCTGAGCAGAGCCTTCACTTCGGCCGGAGGTTGAAAGGCGTCGGCGGGAAGTTCAGTAGTGCAATCGACAGAGTCAATCACCATCTCGATCTTCTGACCGGCTACGGTTTGCGTCACCGAATGGGGAAGCGTGACGCCGCAGTCCTTTCGATATCCGCCGAACGACGCATCTACGGGAATATCGCCGAACGCAGTCTTGCGAATGCTCTTATGACGGACCATCAGGCCGGACTGTTGGTCGTAATAATTGGTTTCAGGTCTGCCATTCTTAGGAGTCATGACGATCTTGTAGGCGGGCTTGCCGTCAACGTCCTCCACTCCAGCGAGGTCGGCGGACGCAAAGATAGTCCTCCAGTCGGTCTCCTTGTGGAATAGCGCCTCCCGCAGCGAATCGTCGAGTTCCTCACCTTTTTTCAATTGCGGTCCTTGCATGGCGGAGTAGGTCCATGCAATTGTTCCATCCGAGCCTTCGACGATCTTCCCGACTCCGCCGATCTCACTCGACATGCTCACCTTGTTAGGCTCCGCGGCATAGATAGTAAGCGCTCCTTTAATTCCCATCGCGGCCATGGACATGGAGCCTTTCATAATCATGTGGTGCAACCTGGCGTAAGCCGGGGCCCCGCCGGTAACCTCGACATAGCGATCGAGGACGGCGTCGCCAGTTTTGAGATCTGCCGCGATAGCCGTCAGACCGGCGCACAGAATAACAGTTGCGACGCGAGCGATATTTTTCATAAATGTTCCTTCTGTAAGAGCCACTTGATCGCGGCTTCCCGCACAGCGTCGCGGCCTTCCGAGAGGGTCCGCCGATTGAGCGGAATCTCAACGTCCGGATCGACACCGTTCCCTTCCAGTTGAGTCCCGCTCTCGGAGATGTAATTCGCCACCGCGAACTGAAACCCGTCGCCATTGGGCAGACGTTCAATTTGCGAGGGCAAGGCTGCGCCTGCAGTACGTTCTCCGAAAATTCGGGCTCGTTTCAGATCACGCAAGCCCCCGGCTAGAATCTCTGAAGTGGACGCGGTGAACCCATCGACCAGGATTGCCACAGGCCCATCGTAAACTTCGGCGCGCGGGAAAATGACGAAGCGGAGGGGCAACGCGCGCATGTACATGGTGCCCAGTTTCTGATCCGGCTTGGAGATCAGATATCCGGCCATGCCCATGGCCATTGCGCCGAGTCCGCCGGGATTGCCGCGGAGGTCGATGATGACGCCGGGACAATGTCCGCAAGCGTGAATGGCTTCGCCGAACTCGGGCACCAGCAAGTCCGGCTTGAGGAACAGGTTGAAGTGAATATACTCGATCCCGCTCGTGAGCTTTTCGGCATCGAAGCGAACGGCCATCGGCGGAAGAAATCCAAGACGGGTTAGATCGCCGGCTTCAGCGCGTCTGGCCAGTCGCTTCGAAATGTGCCTGTCGTCAATATCCGAGAACTCGACCTCGACGTTCGAATCGACGGGACCCTCGAGCCGGGATCGCAAAGCCCTGGCGGCCAGCAGATCGGCCATGCGCGGCTGTTTCGACACATCTGTCAATTGGGAGATCAGTTCGGCAACATCGGATTTATCGATGCGGAGGAGTTCCCAGCCGGTGCCGACTCCAGCGTCACGAGCGGAAGAATCAGGCTCGATGGAGGTTACAATGGCGTGGCCGGAGAGAATGCGCAATTCCATTCCGGTTTCGCCGCGCTTGCTAACTTCACTATCTTTGTCGCCGAGGTTCTCGTAAGCGCTCGCCGGTATGATGCCGAAGTGGGTTTGATGCAGGCGGGAGAGCATGGACGTAACGATCTGGCGAGCTTCGTCCATGGTTTTCGCGGCTTCGATGCGCGGCCGCAATTCGTCGTGAACGGCTTGCCAGTCCACTCCGCCGAGCTTGGGGTCCCAATGCTTATCGCGTACTGTGCTCCAGACGTATTCGAATGAGTCGATGTTGAGACGGCGCCGATCAGGCGACAGAGGCGTCGCGGCGAAGCAGATTGCGGTTAATACAAGGAGGGCTGACAGGCGCAAGTACTATTGTATGCCGCGGGCTTAAGGATGCCGAGGAACGGTATAAGTGTAATTTGGCGGGGATGGATACTCGCGCGAGCGCGGACCGGATATTGCCGTTTTCAGTGAAATCGATTTCGTCATTAGCATCCGGCAGCCTATTCGTTCAGATTCATAGATTCACTTCACAAATACGGTCTTCACGTTGGTGAACTCGCGTATCCCGAATTCGCTGAGCTCGCGGCCGTAGCCCGAGCGTTTGATTCCGCCGAACGGCAAGCGCGGATCGGATGCGACCATGGCGTTAAAGAACACCGCGCCCGCCTCGATTTCAGCAGTGAACTTGGACTGTTCAACCGGATCCTTAGTCCAAATGCTCGCGCCGAGCCCAAAAGGCGAATCGTTAGCCAACGCAATTGCGTCTTCCACGTTCCGGGCGCGGAAGAGCATTGCGACGGGACCGAAGAACTCTTCTCGGTATACATCCGATTCCAACGAGACATTGGTCAAAACGGTGGGCTCATAGGTATTTGGATGATTCTGGGCACGGCGTCCTCCCGTCAGAACTTTCGCTCCGGCGGCGATTGCGCGTTCGACCTGCGAATTCAGATCGGAAAGGATGCGAGAGGTAGCCAGTGGACCGACTTGAGTAGCAGGGTCCATCGGATCGCCGATAACGAGCGACCTCATTCCGGCGACGAACCGCGATTCGAATTGCTCATAGATATCGTCGAGCACAATGAATCGCTTTGCAGCGATGCAGGATTGACCGCTGTTCACGGTACGCGCGCCGACGCCAACGGATACGGCTTCGTTCAGATCGGCGCTGGGACAAACAATGAACGGATCGCTGCCGCCCAACTCAAGCACTGTCTTCTTGATTTGCTTCCCGGCCTGGCTGGCGACAGCACGGCCCGCGGGTTCGCTGCCTGTAAGCGTGGCGGCGGCAATGCGCTCGTCGGCAAGCAGGGCTTCCACTCGCGGCGATTCGATCAAGAGGGTCTGGAACGCACCTTCCGGAAAACCCGCGCGCCGGAAGATATCCTCGATCGCAAGGGCGCATTGCGGAACGTTTGATGAGTGCTTGAGCAGGCCGGTATTTCCCGCCATCAACGCAGGGGCCGCAAAACGGAATACCTGCCAAAACGGGAAATTCCAAGGCATCACGGCGAGGACCGGACCGAGGGGTTGAAAACTAACGAAGCTATCGGCAGCATCTGTCGCAATGCGAATCGGCGCGAGCGCCTTTTCACCTTCGTCTGCGTAATAGCGGCAGACCCACGCGCACTTGATCGCTTCCGCCTGGGCCGATACCAGCGTCTTACCCATTTCCTCAGTCATGAGGCGGCCGTAATCGAGTTTCCCGGTTTCCAGTATGATTGCCGCCCGGCGCAACGCTGCCGCCCGTTCAGCGAAAGCGGTTTTCCTGTTCGCGCGAAACGTGTCCCAGGATAACTGGATACGGCGCTCGATTTCGCTCTCCGAGTGCGGCTTGAAGACCCGAAGCGTTTTTGCAGTGTATGGATTGATTGAAGTGATCATAGTGCCCGTACTAGGCGGCAATGCGGCACAACGTACCAGATCAGCCGTAGCGCAAGTTGAATTTGCCGCGATGTAGTGGCCGCTGAAGTAATGACCCTGGCAGTCGCGAGCAGCGCGCCCTTTGTATTGTAGAGCTTGTTATGCGGCAATGGCGGCTCGAAATTGGTCCGATTGGCGAGATTGAACATTTCGGCGCGGAATTGCAGGCGGGCCGCTTCAGAGATAAAGTGAAGCGGGAAACGGCGTTTCAGAGAATAATTGAGTTCCGCGAGTCCAGGTCCGATGATCGAGTTTCGGCCGGTGTTTCCCAACAGGTTGGCGGGCGAGGGAAAACTGTAGTATGCCAGGTTGATGTACTGACTCGGATTGCCCGGATTCGTGAGTCTCGTCCAACCGGGTCCTAGCTTAAATAGAGTCTTGAGCGCGATGCGCTTTAAAGCTTCGGCAACTCCCAGCCCTGCCGTCGCGGACGATTGGTGGCGAGCATGTTCGCTTCGTTGTCACCGATAACCTGTTCCTCGACCGGGTCCCACTTCAACTTCCGATTCAGCCTGCGAGCGAGGTTCGTGAGATGGCAGACGGTCGCTGAGCGATGGCCGATTTCGACATCCGCATTGGGCTTCTTGCGCGACGGAATGCAGTCCAGCCAGAAGCCCATATGATACTGCGCCTGCCACAGCGCGCGCTTGTCCTGCCACTTGTCGATCTCTTCTTGTGGAGGCAGATCGAGCGTGACGCCCGGCGCATCGATTTTGAAGCTGTTCCGCCAGATATCGATCTGGCCGTTCTGCCCGATGAACCGGGCACCGCCTAACAAATACTTGTGCTCGTCGTCATAGGGTATTTCGAGGCGCACTTCCACGCCATTGGCGTAGCGGAATGCGGCGGCTCCTGTAGGTTCATCGAGAGGCCAGAATTCCACCGGGCCGGAATCGTCCATGCCCAACGCGAACTGAACCATGTCGATGCCGTGGCAGCCCCAGTTGGTAGTCTCGCCGCCGGAATATTCCTGGTAACGCCCCCAGTGCGAAAACAGTTCTTTGGTGTACGGGCGTTTACGCGTTTGTCCGGTCCACGTGTCCCAGTCGAGTTTGTCCGGCTTGGTCTCCTCAGGTCCGCTGGTAAACGGCTTGGCATCGGGATAATTGACGGCCTGGACTAGCTTGACCTTACCGAGACCGCCGGTGCGGACCAGTTTGCACGCCATCTGATCCATCTCCATCGAACGCTGTTGTGTGCCCACCTGGAAGACGGTCTTATATTTACGGGCGGCCTTTACGAGCGCAGTGCCCTCGCCCGGATACAAGGTCAGGGGCTTTTCGGCGTAGACGTCCTTACCGGCCTCGCAGGCGTGAATGCATGGAATGACACGATCGAAATCCTGAGTCGCAATGACCACTGCGTCGATATCTTTGCGGTCGAGAATTCTGCGGTAGTCCTGATAAACGTCCCACTTTGTTTTTCGTTTTGCGACCGCGTCTTCCGCGCGCGTCAGGAAGCAGTCGGAAAGCGCGGCGATCTCGCCGGGCTTGGGCAATTGGTCGATCAATAGATTGGCGCGAAAGCCAACCCCGATGAAGCCCACTACAATGCGGTCGTTAGCGCCCGGCCTACCCGGCGCGCCCAGTACATGGCTAGGAATAATTGCGGGAAAGACGGCTGCGGTGGCCGCTGCGCGCTTGAGGAATTGCCGGCGGGACCCGTTCTGAGGTTCATTCATATCGATCTCCCTTAATATTGTAGAGCGCTTATTTGTAGAGCGAAGATTAGAACCGGAGCTTCAACGCGAGTTCTCCGGTGCGCGGGTCTTTGGCTCCAGTAATCTGGCCAAAGGTTCCGCCGCCCAGACTTGTACTGGGGCCATTGAAATTCGTATGGTTGAAAACATTGAAGAACTCACTGCGGAACTGAAGCGTCAGGCGCTCGCGAATTCGAAAATCCTTATAGGCTGCCATGTTGAAAACGATGAGCCCAGGTCCTTGGATGGTTCCGTTCCCGACGTTGCCGTAATAGCCATTGGCCGGCTTGCCAAATGAGGCAATACTGAACCATTGCTGAATCGTCTTTGGATAGGTCACTGGAGCGATGAGATTCGGCCGGATCGCAAGCCCTGTGTTGGCGAGATTCATTCCCATCGTCAAGGAAGAGCCGCTTTGAATTGTGGTCATATCGGAATATTTCCACCCCCCAAGCAGCGCATGTTTCCATCCCGGTTTCCGAAACCATGGCGCACTGTAGATAAGGCTGCTGGTAAATACGTGGGGCGTATTCAGGCTAGAGTTTCCGTAGGCTAGTTGAAGCTTATACGCATTCTGGAAACCGCCGGCGTTATCCAGGTTATGAGACCACGTATAGGCCAAGGTCAAGTACAGGTTGTGCCCAACGGGATGGCGCAGTCCCAGTTCCAACGCACTCCAATTATCGTTTCCAATAGGCTCACTGAAGCCGATTGAACCTAGACCTGCATAAGGAGCATAGTAAGCCGAAGTGTAGGCGCTTGAGTTGAGATTCGGATTGAAATCGAACGCGCCCGAAGACATGGGCGTGTTGATGTTCAACGATGTTTGCAGCTTGCGGGCTATGTCGCCCGCGCCGGCCACGGAAATAAGCCAATTCGATCCAAACTGCCGCTGCAGACTCAAGCTGAATGACTCAACCCGGCCTATCTGATAGTCCAGAGTCATTCCGCTTACTGCCGGCGCGGTGAGCGGCGCTGCCTGACCTCCGGTAGGGCTGGGAAAATTCACATTGATCAAGTTCGTCTGCTGAAGGATCGGGTAACTGACACATCCTTGCGAACAGGCTGCGCCCATGCCGCCGTTTCTGTTGTAGGTAATGCCAAAGCCTCCGCGAAGAGATGTTCGGCCGTCGCCAAATATATCCCAGGCGAAACCGAAAACCGGCGCCACATAGTAATTGTGCCGATCAGTCAAGTTCAGCGGAACTCCATTTTGTCCGTTGAGAATTATGCCGTTCGCGGGGTTATAGCTGGGCGTTGGCGTGAGGATACCCGAAGGCGACACGATGGGAGCGTTCGCGGGATTAAATTGAGCGGGATCGAAGTCCGCGATGTAGCCTTGCTGTGAGTGTGGAAACGGCATGTATAACAACCGCACCCCGGCCGAGATCGTAAGGCGGCGGGTGGCACTCCATCGCTCCTGAAAATAGGGAGTAAAGATCGGATAGTGTATGTATTTGCGAATCCCGCCGCTGCCTTGAGAGAAAGTAGCTGAGTCTCCAAGAAGGTAATCGGCGATGGGGCTGCCGGTGAACGTTCCATTAAAACTTGCATCTCCGGTAGTGTTGGAAACAGTGGCCCACTGCCGCTTGGTTCCGAGAAGCATCGTAACGCCAGCCTCCAGGAAATGCTTTCCCCGCACCCAACTCCAGTCGTCCGCAAGTGTATTCTCAAGATCCGTGGCGCGCGGTATGGTATTGTTTGCGCTCGTCCCGAATTGCGACCAGCCCCCCGTAAATGTCACGTGCGGAAGACGATCCTGGAGATAGCCCCCTGTGTACGGGAAGCGCTGACTGTAACCCGGTATCTGCCCCACCGAAATAATGCCCGCAAAATCATGGGTGACGTCGTAGCTATTCGATGCGACGCTGATTTGGTTGGTCATTAACGGCGAAATTATCTGCGTCAATTGCAACTTTGCCAACTGATTATCGGTTTTGAAAGTGTCAAAGTTCGTTGAGAACGGCGAACCCATCCGCGAAGCGGCGGGGCTGTCAGTCGTCTGCCCCTCATAAAAGTACTCTCCTGTGAGCCGAATGTTCGAAGTGAAATTGTGGTCGACCTTGACCTCTTCATCTAGCTGATCGGTAATCGTTGGGAGAGTGTTGATGTAGTTATTAAATGCGGCAGTCTGACTATTTGGCAGCACTGCGAGAGCATTGAGATAAGCCAGACCCGGCTGGTTGATCCTGGTAGCAGGGATTTGATTACCCGGAAAGGGCGACCCCGTGCTGGGATCGGTGATGGTCTTGGCATAAGGTCCAGTCGTGGGGAAAGCACCGGCGCGCATAAGCGCAGTCGGTGTAGCTCCATTGATCACCGACTCCTGCTTCTGCTTCGCCCACTGTTGATTGAAATAAAAAAATGTCTTCTGCTTATCGGTATCGTAGTAGCGGGGGATATAAATGGGACCGCCCAGATTCCAGCCAAAAATATTCCATTCCTCAGGCGAGATGGTATTGCTGAAGTAGTTTCGGGTGTCCAATGCGGTGTTGCGAAGAAATTCCCAAGCGCCTCCGTGGAATGTGCTGGTTCCGCTCTTGGTTTGCACGATCACGACGCTCGCACCCATCAGGCTGTACTTGGCATCGTAATTACTTTGAAGAACCTTAACCTCTTCAATCTCGTCCGGATTCGGCATGATGGTGGTCTGTGTCATATTGCCGGTATTTTCGTTCCAGATCCCATCGAGGGTATATAGAGAGCCACTCGATCCGCCTCCGTTGACATTCAGACTGTTTGAAGTATTAAAACCTCCAGTGCCCATGGCGGCTTGCGGCGAGGTATTGATGACTCCGGGCATCAGCGAGCCTATACCTTCGTAGTTCCGTCCGTTCAAGGGAAGCGCCTCCACCTCCTCACCCGAAACCGTGCTGGAAATTTCGCTGGTGGTCGTTTGAACGGCGGCGGCGCTCGCGGTAACCGTGACAGTTGACGTTACCGTGCCCAATTGGAGCGAAATGTTTACGGTATAAACGCCGGCTGGCTCCAGGTAAATGCCAACTTCTTTAACTGAACTGAATCCCGCGCTGGCTACCGTTACTTCGTAATGTCCGGACGGCAAGCCAACTTGTGAGAAATTGCCGGCGGAGCTCGATACCGTTTGAGTGACAGTTCCGGTTTCCCGATTCGCGATGCTCACTTTGGCTCCCGTAACAGCCGAGCCGGACTGGTCCACGACTGTTCCGTTGATTGTTCCGGTGGTGGTCAATTGAGCTAGACAGAGCGGAGTCGCCGTCATCAACCCCATAATGAAAACAAATGCCCCTATCGCCCGGCGGCTCGGAATTTTAGTCGATCGAGCATGACTTATTGCGAACATGGCGAAGTCCTCCCTGACAGCACGGTAATATATTACATCTAAAAGTGGGTCACGGAGGGACACGACAATCGGGCTATCTGATCTCAGATGCTATTTTGGTTACTTAATGATAAACAGGTGCAAGAGATGACGAGTGCGGCTTCAGGGTTTTGCCGCATGGCGGTGGCGGTGGTTGTGCTCTTTGGGTTTCTTCGAGCGCAGGCGCCGCAGGAACAATCTAGGCCAGAGGCGGACGCAACTCCGATCGACGTCGATCGTGGCACTGCGGGCCTTGACCGGTGGCTGCGGGCGCTCTCCACCCGCGCCAGCATTCTGATGGTCACGGCACATCCCGACGACGAGGACGGAGGCTTGCTCGCATACGAGACTCGCGGCCAGGGTGCACGCGGAATTCTGCTAACGCTGAATCGCGGAGAAGGTGGGCAGAACGAGATGTCCTCCGATATGTACGATCGGGAAGGCCTGGTGCGCACGCAGGAACTGTTGCAGGCGGACCGCTATTACGGCGTCGATCAATACTGGACTCGCGCCATCGATTACGGCTTCTCCAAGACGCGAGAAGAAGCATTGGAGAAATGGGGCCATGAACGAGTTCTCGCCGACGTGGTCCGCGTGATTCGTATGACGCGGCCGCTGGTGATTACCTCCGTCTTCGTCGGGGCGCCCACCGATGGCCATGGAAATCATCAGGTGGCTGGGGAAGTAGCTCAGGAAGCCTATCTCGCGGCGGGCGATCCTAACCGGTTTCCGGAACAGATTCGGGATGAAGGTTTGAAGCCCTGGACGCCGCTGAAGGTCTATGCGCGCGTGCCGTTCTTCGCTGTCACGCCTAAGGGCATGTACGATTACGCGATCGATAAATATGTGCCCGTCCGCTTCTTCGATTATGTCAATGAGAAGTGGTCTGACACGCCGCCGGCGCCTAATATCGAGATTCAGGAAGGCGATTATTCGCCGGCCGCCGGATTGTCTTTTCTGCAGATCGGCCGGGAAGGCCTCAGCTTTCAAAAGAGCCAGAATGGCGGGATTGCGTTGCCCTCTCCCTCGCCATATGCGAGCCCGTATCATCGCTATGGTTCGCGTGTCCCCACCGCGCGATCATGAACAGTCTCTCTTCGACGGTGTGGATGTGTCTGTTGCCAGTATCGGGACGCTTGTACCCGGCGAACCAACGTTTCTGAAATCGGGACTCGCGGATATCTCTGCCGACGTGCAGCAGGCGATTGCAGGCCTTCGTCCCGATCATCCCGAGGCCATTGCGCCTGCGCTCGCGGCCGGACTGGCCCGCACGCAGCAACTTCTGAACGAACTTCGGTCGAGCAGCGTGGCCGAACCCGGTCGAAGCAACGCTCTTTTCGAACTCGAGCAGAAGCGAATGCAATTCGGCAAGGCTCTGACCGCGGCTCTCGGGCTTTCTCTGCAGGCTACTGTGCTAGCCGATAAACCGTCGCAATCGCCCTTCGGTCCAATGGCAACGGAAACATTTATGGTCGCGATACCAGGACAGTCGTTCAACGTGCAGGCGCAACTGGTGAATGAGGGCAAAGAAGCTGTGGAGGTGAAGACCGCATCCATTCGAGCGTCGGATGGCAAGGCATGGTCAATCTCCGCCAAACCGGCCGGCGAGATAAAGAGCGATGCGGGTGGCCGGTTTGGCAACCTCCCGCCGGTGATGCTGAGTGCGGCTCCTGCAGCCATTGGCGCCTGGGCAGGATGCGAAATTCCAATTTTCCGTAACCGTACCCGCGGATGCCGCCATTACCCGGCCTTATTTCAGCCGCGAAAATGAAGAACAGCCCTATTACAATCTCGACGATCCGCGTTACCGGAATCTGTCGCTCGCGCCATATCCGCTCGCGGCTACGCTCGAAGTAAGTTATCGCGACGCGGTGTTTCCGTTATCGGAAGTCGTTCAAACATTCCAGCGAACATCCGGACTCGGGCTGCTGCCGAATCCGCTGCTCGTCGGCCCGGCGATTTCGGTTACGCTATCGCCGCCGGCGGGAGCGGTTCCTCTCGGAACGAAATCGTTCTCTTTCGCGGTTACGATTCACAGCAATGTGAAGGGCCCGGCGAACGGCGCTGTGCGGCTTAACTTGCCTGCCGGTTGGAAGTCCACTCCCGAATCCGCAAAGTTTTCTATGAGCCGTGACGGCGAGGATCAGACGATGGCGTTCACCGTTTCGCCTGGCGCAATCGAGGCCGGGACGTTCAAGATTACCGCGGTTGCAGAATACCAGGGGAAGCAATATCAGGACGGTTATCTGATGGTGGGCTATGCGGGTTTGCGGCCTTATCCTTTCTATCGCCCCGCGGTTTATCGCGCGGTGGGCGTCGATGTGAAGACCGCGCCGGGTCTCAGGATCGGATATCTTCCTGGTACAGGAGATGAAGTTCCGCAAGCGCTCGAAGATCTGGGCCTGAATGTCCGGATACTTGCGCCAAGCGACATCTCGCAAGGGGATCTCTCGGTGTTTGACTCAATCGTTCTCGGTCCGCGAGCTTACGCTGTCAGGCCTGAACTCAAGTCGGCAAACAATCGCCTGCTCGAATATGTCAAGAACGGCGGCGTGCTGATCGTGCAATACAATCTTCAAGGATTCGACAGGGACTACGGTCCATATCCGTTCAGTCTCGGCGACAATCCTCAGAAGGTTGTTGACGAGGGATCGAAAGTGTCGCTGCTGAATCCAACGAGTTCCGTGTTTACATGGCCGAATCGGATTACGGAGAGCGACTTTACGGGATGGGTCGAAGAACGCGGACATGGATTCATGCAAACGTGGGACAAGCATTATGAGCCGCTGGTGGAGACCCATGACCCGGATCAGGATCCGCAACTCGGCGGTCTGCTGCTCGCACGCTACGGAAAGGGCGTGTACATATACGATGCGTTCGCGCTTTACAGGCAGTTGCCGGTGGGCGTGCCTGGGGCATACCGGCTGCTGGCGAACCTTGTGAGTCTCGGCAAGAATCCCGGCCGGGCGAAGTAGATGAGGGTGTTACTTCGCGGGGCCAATGCGCTCAGTGCCGATCGCGATGTCGTCGTAATAGATATCGAAGCCCTGCTGGGGGGCACCCCAAACGCGAGCGCCAAAGCCAAATTCTTTGAAGCCGCCGACGAGACCTGAGGTAGTCGTGCTGCCTTTGGGCCAAGCAAATTTCACCATATCAACCTTTTCTCCGTTCATCGTGTCCATGAGCCTCTCGCCGTCAATCCAGAGTGAGATGGTGGCGGGAGCGTCGTTGAACTCCCATTCGAGGAGGAACCATTTGTCGAACGGGGGCTGAGTATCGCTTCGGTAAGTGACCTCGCCGCGCCCTTGGCCAGCCAGGGACTTGTTCTCTTGAAACGAGGGCATCCAGTTGGTGCGTGACGTACCGATCTCATCGAACTTAGATAACGGCCACCCTGGCTCGCCCGCGAAGATCAAAGGATTGTGCGTGGGCGTCAATCCGGGCGAGATCTTCATGTATGCCCGGCCGAAGAAGTGCGTCGCTACCGAATCCGGAAGATGCGTCGCGACCACGAATGCATAGCTGCGCGCCGCCATTTCCGGATAGTGAATGTGAAGCGCATACTTTCCGTGCGCGCCATCCACGGCTTCCACTTGAGCGGTTGCGGTGCCGGTTACTCTCTGGTCCCAAACTGCCGGATCGATCTTTCCCGATTCGAAATCTTCCTTGAAGACGGGCCTATTCTGAGCGGGTAGGCTGGCGGACAGAACCACGAGCGCACTGGCGGCCACGATAATAGTCGAAAACTTCATTGCTGAAGCTTATCATTTCGCGTCTTGACTGACTTCGCGGGTTGGCCGCGCAGCAACCGGCCGAATCATTGCAAAGCGATCGAGCGTGCGCACGTATTCCGGCCCGGCCATACGTCCGATTGCGCGGAGGCTGTCCGAGTCGATTCTGAAGTTATCGAAGAGGGAATCCATTACGTGAAAACGCAGTACTTCACCAAGCACCAGACTGCCACCGAGCGGCTTATCGCTTACCTCGACAATACGGAACAGCCGGCATTCCATACTGATTTTGGATTCGGCGACGCGCGGCGGTAGAACCAGAGTGCTTGGCGCCGCAGTGAGTCCCGAGATGTCGAATTCGTCGATCTCCGGAGGAAACTCCGGGGAGCAGGCGTTCATCTTTTCGGCTATTTCTTCGGAGACGACATTGATTACGAATTCGCCTCTCGCTTCGATATTTCGCAGCGTATCTTTGCGGGCACCGTCCGATCCTCGTACCATGGGCGCGAAGCAGACGACGGGAGGATTCGCGCTGATCGCGGTGAAAAAGCTGAATGGAGCCAGGTTACGGACGCCTTCCGTACTGAGGGTCGAAACGAAAGCAATCGGACGAGGCACAATCGCGCCGATCATGAGTTTATAGATGTCGCGCGGGTCATTCGACCCCGGATCGATTGTCATGCGTTCAGCGCGCCGCCTCAGCAGGCTGAACTGACCAGCTCTTCCAATAATCTTTCCATTCCACCGCTTCGCCCTCCGGCAGCACTTGGATCGGATTGAGTCCGTCTAGCATGACCGCGTACTCGTCCGTGTGCGTCTTGCGTTTCTGATTGGCGAGTGCCTTGGGGTGCGGGCCGTGATGAATGCCGCGAGGATGCAGCGTCGCCCAACCTGGCCGGATGTTGTCTTTGCTGAAGAAGTCACCGTCGTGATAGAAGATGAATTCGTCGTAGTCCGTGTTGCGGTGAAAAAACGGCACACGGAGTGCGTCTTCATCCTGCTCCAGAGGCCGCGGCAGAAAGCTGCACACCACGGCGCCATCCGTCACAAACGTGGTATGTGCGCTGGGCGGAAGGTGAGCGCGATGGCTCATCACCGGCCGAATATCGCGCATGTTGATCTTCCAAGCTGTGAGATCGCCTTTCCAGCCCACGACGTCGATCGGATTGAACGGGTAAAAGACTTTGGAGATTTCGCCTCCCGCTTTGATGCGCACTTCCCATTCGCGAGTGTCCCCCAAGTTGGGAGCCGGCTCAGGCGTAACGATAACTGCCGGATCATACAGCGCATGTTGGCCCAGTAGGCCTTTTTCTGGAGGATTGAATTCGGATTTCGACTGAATCACGAGGAAAAAGTTATCTGACGTCCGCGGCAGGACGCGATAAGTTACCGCTCGCGGCATATTGATATAGTCGCCTTTCTCGAATTCAAGAGGACCGAAATCGGTCTCAATCACGCCTTCCCCGCGATGGACGAACAAAAGCTCATCGCCATCGGCATTGCGAAAATAGAACGGCATCGGCTGCGAGCGGCGGGAAATGGAAATTCTCAAATCGCTGTTCGCGAGAAAAGCCACAGGTTCGCCTTGAGGGTCATTGAGATCAGACGGCTCCAGCAGATTCAGGTCGAAACAATGAGGCCGGAGCTTGCCTTCAAACCGTATCCAGCTTGTCGGCGGATGAGTGTGATACAAATGCGCCGACTTGCCATAGAAGCCTCGCCGTCCATGCTCTTCTTCATACGTTCCCTCGGGCAGCGCGACGTGCGCCTGATCCGTGGTCCTGCCTTTCTTGAGAGGATACATACGTCTACCTGAGTCAAGGATAGCGCCGGTTTCGGCCAACGGCGCTACCATAAAGACGGGATTTGTTGTGGTTAAATACGATTCTGAGGCCGAATCCGCCGGCCTGACAACCACGCGTGCGCCTTTCATCGAGCACGAACGGCAGGAAGGGCACATCTTCATTGAACAGCCGTACGAACTCTATTCCGAAGCCAATCATGAGGCATGGAGTAGGCTCTTCCAGGCGTTACGTCCGCGCTGGGACCGCTACGCAAACGACCATTTTCTGGCCGGTATCAATTCGCTCTGCCTCGACTCCGGCCATATTCCCCGCCTCACGGATGTGAATCGCTTTCTCAAGCCGCTGACCGGGTTTGCGGCGAAGGCTGTAAGCGGCTATATTCCGGCGTTTCTATTTTTCGACTGCCTGCGCAACCGCGAGTTTCCGACCACTATCACGATCCGCTCGGCGGATTCCCTCGACTATCTGCCGGAACCGGATATTTTTCACGATGTTGCGGGACACGTGCCCATGCATACCGATCAGAGCTTTCGCCGATGCGCTCGTAAGATTCGGCGAGTGCGCGCATACGGCGGTGGAGATCGTGTCCGGACTGCGCAACGAAGAGGAGCGCGTGCATCGTCTGACCAGCATCATGAAAGCGATGGCGCGTTTCTTCTGGTTCACCATCGAGTTCGGATTGATGCGGTCCCGCAATAGTTTGCGAGTCTACGGCAGCGGACTGCTTAGCTCATTTGGCGAGATCGAACACGCGATTACCGCGCGCGATGTCCAACGCTATCCGCTGCAGCCGGAATGGGTGATTAACCAGGGCTTCGCAATCAATCGGTATCAGCCGCTATTGTTCGTCGTCGATTCGTTCGATCACCTGTTCACTCTCGTGGACACACTCGAGAAATGGATGCGCGAAGGGAAACTGGACAATGTCGCGCCGGGTGAGCCGGAAGTGAACGAGCCAGATCTGAAGAGCTTTCTACATGCGGCCACTTGAGATGGCATCTATACCACACGGTTGCGCAACGCCCCGATCTTCTCAATCTCCAATTCGATCACATCGCCGCGCCGCACCCACCGGTCGAGTTCCAGACCACAACCTGTACCCACCGTTCCCGAGCCTAAGATGTCGCCAGGATAGATGGTATCGTCTTTCGTCAAGAACTCGATCATCTGCGCGAACGTCCAGTGAATGCTGCCCGAGTTTGCATCCGACCATAGTTTGCCGTTGATCCGAGCGGTCATGCGCAGGTTGTACGGATCGCCGATTTCATCCGGCGTTACGAGCCAGGGTCCGATGGCTGTACACCAGTCCTTTCCTTTCGCCGGTCCCAACCGCACCTTCATCTCCTTCCGCTGTATATCGCGCGCGCTGAAATCGTTCATGATCGTAAATCCGGCAATATATTGGCCGGCGTGCTCGGCAAGAATGTTGCGGCCTTTCTTCCCAATGATCGCCGCAAGTTCAAGCTCGTAATCGAAACGCTGCGTGAATGATGGCCAAAGCACATCCGCATCAGTCCCGATAATGTTGTGGTGGCTGCTCTTGTAATAGACCGGCATCTCATACCATTCAGGAGGCACCGGTTCCTGCCGCTTGGCGAAACCGATCTTCACGTGATCCTCGAAGGCATAGAAATCGCGCAGCGAAGCTGGATTCGGCAGGGGTGTGCAAGGTATCACTTCGCATAGTTGGTAAAGTAACACTTGTCCTTAGGACCGCGGCTGCCAGGATTTTGCTCCAGCCATGCGAGGCTCTGATCAGCATCCTCACGGGCTCGCGAACCAGCTTCCAGAAACTCGCGCATGTTCGCCGGGACGAAGAAATCGGCGGCCTTGTGAGGACGGGGCTCGTCTATTGCCGCAAATCGCGCTGCCGCCGCGAAGTTCAGATCGACGATCCCCGAATTCGTTACAGCCCCCAGCCGGCGAACGCGGCCGACCTGTGTCAGAACTTCGAACGTGCAGAGTTTCACGAGTTACAGGTTACCCCGCAAAGCCTGTTCACGTTCAATTGCCTCAAACAGCGCTTTGAAATTTCCTTTACCGAAACTGCGGCTACCCTTGCGCTGGATTATTTCGTAGAAAAGGGTGGGCCGGTCTTCGACAGGACGCGTGAAAATCTGCAGCATGTAGCCTTCATCGTCGCGATCGACCAGGATTCCCAGATCGCGCAAGCGATCAACAGGCTCGTCGATGCGGCCGGCACGCTTCGCCAGACCGTCGTAGTACGTGGATGGTACGCGCAGAAACTCCACGCCCTGATCGCGTAGTTTGGAAACCGTCTCGATAATATCGCCCGTCGCCATGGCAATGTGTTGGACGCCGGGGCCGCGGTAGAATTCCAGATACTCTTCGATCTGAGACTTTCGTCGGCCCGACGCAGGCTCGTTGATGGGAAACTTAACGCGGCCATTGCCATTGGCCATTACCTTCGACATCAGTGCTGAGTATTCGGTGCTGATGTCTTTGTCATCGAAATGTTGATAAAGGCGGAAGCCCATGATGTCGCGATAGAAATCGACCCAGCGATTCATTTCGCCCCATCCGACATTGCCGACAACGTGATCGATGTGCTTCAGCCCGACTGGCCGCGATACCCGGTCGATACCCTCCGCAGCGACATAACCGGGAAGGAAAGGGCCGCGATAATCCCCCCGTTCCACAAACGAATGAATGGTGTCGCCATAGGTTGCTATCGCGGCAATCCGCGCTTCGCCGTTGTTATCGCGAAGCGTTTCGGGTTCGCGAACGCTCTTCGCGCCGCGGTCGGTTGCCGCTCTCCAGGCAGCCTCCGCATCGTCTACCCAGAGAGCAATGTCGTGCACTCCGTCTCCGTGAAGCCCGATCAACTTTGCTGCTCCATCGTCGTTTTGTAGAGGCGTCGTGAGGACGAAGCGAATCTTTCCTTGCGTTAGTACGTACGAAACACGAGCCCGATTGCCAGTCTCCGGTCCGCTGTACGCCGTCAATTGCATGCCGAACGCCGCGCGATAGTAATACGCCGCCTGGCGCGCGTTGCCCACGTAGAATTCCAGATAATCGGTTCCATTCAACGGCAGGAAATCCACCGCTGTGGAAGCACTTTCTTCCATCACTTGCTGCATCAGATTACCTCCTGTGCAAAAACTCCCGACGATGCCACCGCTTTACGCAAGGCATCCAAACACTTCTCGTTGTCCGCGTCCGAACCGGTCGAGATGCGGACGCACTGCGGAAGTCCAAACGCTTCGAGCGGTCTGACGATAACGCCCTGGATCAAGAGCTCGTGTACGAGCCGCTGGGCGGCGCCGGCGTCAGGCAGAATAACCATGACGAAATTGGCCTCGGGCGGCGCAAACGCGAGTCCAAGCTCGCGCAGCGAACTGGTCAGCAGCCGGATGCCGCGCGCGTTTTGCTCGAGTGAGCGATAGAAAAACTCGCGGTCGGAAAGTGCGCCGATTGCCGCGGCTTCGGCGGGCGCGCTCGGCTCAAACGGTAGCTTCACTTTGAGCAGATTGGCGATCAACTCTTCATGCGCGAATCCGAAACCGACGCGGATGCCGGCGAGCCCGAATATCTTGGAGAAAGTCCGCAGCGTGATGACGTTGTCGTAACGATAATGCATCGAATCCGGATACTGGGGATTCTCGCGGGCATACTCAAAATAGGCTTCGTCGAGGATGACCAGCACTCGTTCCGGAACCAGGCGGTAGAACTCATCAAACTCGTGACGCGTGAAAATCGTTCCCGTAGGATTGTTCGGGTTGGCGAGATAAATGATTTTAGTCCGGTCGCTTATGGCCGCGGCGAGCGACGGAAGATCATAGCGCCAATCGCGGTACGGAACCGTGCGGTAGCGAACACCGCGCGAACGCGCCAGCACCTGAAAGCCAAGGAATGCCGCCTCGGTAGTCAGCACCTCATCGTCATCCAGGAGAAACGTGCGGATGATGTTCGACATGATGCCTTCAGAGCCGCTGCCGGCAATCACATTCTCAATCTTCACACCATATTCATCCGCCAAGACTGCCCGCAATCGCAGGCCACCGGGCGGATAACGGTTCAGGTCATGAAGGGAACGCCGGATGGCCTTGATGGCCATCGGCGATGGACCAAGCGGGTTCTCATTCGACGCAAGCTTCACAGCCCGCAGGCCGAATTCCCGCTCAACGTCTTCGATGCTGCGCCCTGCCTCATAAGGCTTCAACGACTCGATATAGGGCGGTACCAGTGCCAACGATGCACTCCTATCTCTATGTTAGATCCGATTGTGCGATGTGCTCAAATTGCATGGTGGAGCAAACACCCATCATCACGGGCATGCAAGTGATCCCCGTTGCCGGACACGACAGCATGCTGCTGAATCTCAGCGGCGCGCATGGCCCGTTCTTCACCCGCAACATCGTCATCCTGCACGACAATGCGGGCCACACCGGCGTCGGCGAAGTGCCCGGCGGCGAGCGCATCCGGCAGACGCTTGAAGATGCGCGGCATCGCTGGTGACTCGGCCAGCCTATCGGCGCCTATAACAATATTCTCAACTGCGATCCGCGCGCAGTTCGCCGATCGCGATGCCGGCGGACGTGGCCTGCAGACTTTCGATCTGCGCATCACCATCCATGCCGTTACCGCCATCGAAGCCGCGTCTGCTCGATCTGCTGGGACAATTTCTTGGCGTGCCCGTCGCGGCGCTGCTCGGCGAGGGGCAGCAGCGCAAATCCGTCGAAGTACTCGGCTATCTGTTCTATGTCGGCGACCGCAAAACCGCACCTCCGCTGCCCTACCTGAGCGCACCCGATGCTGTCGACGACTGGCTGCGCCTGCGCATGAACCCGCGCTCACCACCGAAGCCATCGTGCGCTGGCCGAAGCCGCGCATGCGCGCTACGGCTTCAACGACTTCAAGCTGAAAGGCGGCGTCTTCAACGGCGCGCGCGAAATCGAAGCGGTGCGCCGCGCTGGCCGAGCGCTTTCCCAAAGCCCGCATCACACTCGATCCCAACGGCGCATGGTCGTCTGCGATGAAGCCATTCGCTCTCTGCCGCGGTCAACATCACGTGCTCGCCTACGCCGAAGATCCTTGCGGCGCGGAAAATGGCTATTCCGGACGCGAAATCATGGCCGAATTCCGGCGCGCCACCGGCCTGCCCACAGCCACCAACATGATCGCCACCGATTGGCGGGAGATGGGCCACGCGATCCAACTGCAATCGGTCGATATCCCGCTCGCCGATCCGCATTTCTGGACCATGCAGGGCTCGGTGCGCGTCGCGCAGATGTGCCATGAATGGGGTCTCACGTGGGGCTCGCATTCGAACAATCATTTCGATGTCTCGCTCGCCATGTTCACGCATGTGGCGGCCGCCGCGCCCGGCAAGATCACCGCCATCGACACGCACTGGATCTGGCAGGATGGTCAGCGGCTCACGCGAGAGCCGTTCCGGATCGTCATGGCGGATTACTGACGGTTCCCGATAAACCGGGACTCGGAGTCGAGATCGATATGGAGCAGATCGAGCCGGCGAACCGCCTCTACCAGCAACATGGGCTGGGCGCGCGCGACGACAGCGCGGCAATGCAGTATCTGATTCCCGGCTGGAAATTTGATAACAAACGTCCCTGTATGATGCGCTCTGCTTAGAACGTAGCCAACCAGCCGCCATCCACATAAACCACCTGGCCGGTCATGAAGCCGGAGGCGCTGGACGCCAGGAAGACTGCGGGCAGCGCGATGTCCTCCGGCGTACCCCAACGCGCCAGTGGTGTTCTTTTCTTCACCCACTCATCAAAGGCGGGGTCGGCCCAGAGAGGTCCTGTCAAATCCGTCTGAATGAAGCCCGGTGCGATGGCGTTGACCAGAATTCCCTTTGGCGCCCAGTCGATCGCCAGCGCTTTGGTCAATTGCCCGACTCCGCCTTTCGATGCGGTGTAGGCCGCCGTTCCCGGCCTGGTGGCTGAGGTCATGAGTGAAGCGATGTTGATGATTTTTCCCGGCTTCGCATCGGCAATCAGGCGGCGCGCGAAGGCCTGGCTCATCGCGAAGACCGCGGAAACATTGATTGCCATTACCTCATGCCAGTCTTCGAGGGAGAGCGTTTCCGCCGGTCCGCGCCTGGTAATTCCCGCCGAGTTGACCAGGATATCCGGGACTCCATGTTTCGCGACGATGCCATCGTACCACTCGGGAATTTCGGCGTACCGATGCATATCGAAGGGACATGAGTCGGCTGGCGCTCCGTTGCGACGCAGTTCAACGACCGCGTTCTCAAGCTCCGGACTCGGACGAGCAACGAGTAAGGTTTTCGCACCCGCCTCAGCCATGGCGTGCGCGATCCCCAAGCCTATGCCCTTGCTACCGCCGGTAATGATGGCGAGTTTGCCATCAAGTCGAAAATGGTCCGCTCCGTTTATCGTTCGCATTGTCACGCCGCCCGCCACGCCAGCAATTCTTTTTCGAATCGGCCGGCGAGGTCCCGATGCACAGCCGACCTTGCCAGATTGTTCATTTCCAGCGGGTCTTCGCGCAAATTATAAAGCTCCGGTGTGTCGCCCATATAATACGAATACTTCCAATCTCCGCGCCTGACCATGTATTTTTCAGCATCCCCTCCAAGCGAGAATTCCGAGTACACTGGACGGTTCTGCTTACGCGACAGATCGCGCAGGAACGGCGCAAGGCTCGGCTCGTCCAGATTGCCTGGCACGGGAATGCCGCAAAGGTCGAGCAGCGTCGGCGCGAGGGCAACCTGAGACACCGGAGCCTCACACACCGCGCCGGCCGTCGTAACTCCCGGAACGCGCATCATTAAGGGTACACCGGCTGAAGACTCATAAAAGACGAACTTATCCCAAAGACCATGTTCGCCTCGCATCTCGCCGTGATCGGAGGTGTAGACGAGGATCGTATCGTCCATAATACCGGCCGCTTCCAGAGCGCGGATCACCTCGCCGGCGCAATGGTCCATATGCGCGATGCACGCGTTGTACATTGCGATGCGCAAGCGCGCCTTCTCCGGATCGTGGAGAACTGAATCCGCTTTTGTGATGCGATTGCGAATATACTTGGGCACCGAATCGAGATTCACTTTGCCGTATGTGTCCGGCATGCGAACGCTATCCTTCCACTGCGGATCGATGAACCGAGGCGGCGGCGTGTAAGGGCCGTGCGGTTTCAGAAACGATGAAATCAGAAAGAGCGGCCGCTTACCGGCGTAGCTTTGAATGAAGCGCACGCTCTCCCGCGCAATCCAGGATTCAAAGTGATCCTGCTCGTCCATTGGCGAAGGGCGGCCGGTCACGAAGTACTCTCTCGACGCTGCTTTTCGCGTGGCGCTCCATGGATCGCCCGAATTCCACAACGAGAACACTTCCGGAAAACCTGCGCCTCCATTGGGAGCCGGAATTTCGTCCGCGTAAAGTTGAGTCTTGGGGCCGAGATACTGGAACCATTCGTTGAAGTCGAGCTTGTAATCGAAGCCGTGAGTCTGGGCGTCCGCGAAATGCGCTTTGCCAATCGTTGCGGAAAGGTAACCCGCGCGGCTGAAGTATTCGCCAATCGTCGGATGTCCTAGCGGCCACGGAACATCGTTCTTAAAGACGCCGTGATGATGCGTGTACAGCCCCGTCATAATGGACGCGCGAGACGGCCCGCAGACTGGATTGCTGCAATAAGCGGAACGGAACGATGTACTCTTAGCCGCAAGCGCATCGAGGTTGGGCGTCCGGACAGTTGTATCGCCTGTGCATCCCATAGCTCGCGGATGATGCTGATCGGCAATCAGGACCACCACATTTTTGGGCTTCGCGGCGCGTGCTATCTGAAAGTTCAAACCCGGCGCCACAAGACCAGACGCCGTCGAAGTCAGGAACTCTTTGCGTGAAATCATCATGTCCTCTGGGTTATTGGAAATAAGGTCCCGGCGTCTCCGCGACATAATCCCACTTGGGCCGCTTGGACGTCTTCATCATGCTGAACAAGAACAGGCGCTGCTGCTGATCCGCGATAACGGCTTTCTTAAGCGCCGGACCATCCCAGCCGGTTTCAATCTTATTTTTGAGCGAGTGTTCGATTTCCTTATACTCCGGCCGTCCGGCGAGATTCACTGTTTCGCCGGGATCTTTTTTCAGATCGAATAACTGTGGCGCGTAACCATTGACGATCATGTACTTGTAGTCGCCCTGGCGCAGCATCCGCATGGGCTCGATTGCGCCTTCTCCCATATACTCCGCTATTACAGGCGCCGGACTCTCTTGCGAATCGCCGCGAAGCATGGGCAATACACTCCGGCCGGGAAGCGATCCCGGTACTTGCGCGTGCCCTAAATCGGCGAGCGTCGGAAGAATATCGAGCAGGGAAACCGGCTGGTTGATGCGAGTCCCCGCATTCGCCATTCCCGGTATCCGGACAATCAAGGGTATGCGGCTGGACCATTCAAGCAACAAGCGTTTCGACCACTGTCCATGATCGCCGAGCATCTCACCGTGATCGCTGATGAAGACGATCGCAGTATCGTTTTGCATTCCAAGGCGGTCCACCTCATCCAGCAGCAACCCTACTTTATGATCGATCCACGAAACCATTCCGAGATAGTTCCGCCGGGCCTCGCGGATTCGCTCAGGCGAAAGCTTTTCCCGATCTAGTCCGTGATGAATGATGAACCATTCGTACGTGGGACTCAGCCGCCGGATATCTCCTTTGTCCGGAGGTAGCGGGATGTCGGACGCGCTGTAAAGATCGAGAAACTCCTTAGTGGTGGTGAAGGGGTCGTGCGGCTGAGTCAAGGAAATCGTCAGAAATAAGGGCTGCTTCGCATCTCGCATCGTGTGTTCCCGGAGGCGCTCGATGCCTCGATCGAAGGCATACTGGTCGAAGCCTAGTTGCCGCCCCCAACGGGATGGGCCCAACATGCGGAACATGGCCTGAATGGATGTGCCCTGATTGTAGACGGGTCCTTTGGTCCAATCCGGCGTCATGTTGAAGCCCGCGGGGAAGATACATGGGCTCAGCCGCTCGTCGAAGCCGTGCAGTTGATCGGGGCCAATGAAATGGCACTTACCAGTAACTGCTGTGCGGTATCCGGCGCTGCGCAAAACATACGGAATGGTAGGGTAGTGCGCGGGAAGTTCCGAGCCGTTATCGTAGGCGGCGATGGCGGAAGGAAGTTGTCCAGACCACATGGAATTCCTACTGGGGACGCACAACGGGCTGTTGCAGTAGGCATTCTCAAAGACGGTGCCTGTATTTGCGAGCCGCGCCAAATTCGGTGTTTTCGCTATCTGGCTTCCGTACGGCGTGGTCATGAACGGCGTCAATTGATCCGAAATGATGAGCAGAATATTGGGAGGGGTGTTCGTCTTCGGCGGCTGAGAGGCTTGCGAAGCGCCCGAATTCTGCGCTCTGGCGAGAGAGACGCCGGCAACGGCGCTTGAGTTGACTTCGAAAAACTTCCTGCGGGTCAAAATTTAACTCCTATCCTATGTTCATGCGTGCCCTGCTCTCGGGCCGTCATCCGTTGTATCGCCAGTATATATCGGGCGAAAGCCGTGTTAAGCACTGATACACTAACGACATGCGGGAGTGGCGAAATCGGCAGACGCATCGGACTTAAAAACCGTTCAAAGCCTGCCAAAACCCACTTTAGCCCAGCAAATCCTTACTATCCGCGCTCTGTATCAACGGCCAAATCGGCCCGAAAAGGTACAGAACCGGCACACCTACCGGCACAGCGCAGTGCTGTCTTGGCTGGAGCCTTTGACCGTTCCTTTCCTTTTTTCTCGCCCCGGCTTGGCTTCACGTTTCGGCCTACATTCGTGATGTTCGCGGCGATCGGAGGCGGGTTGTGAGACCGGCGTCGCGACCCGCTGGTGCCAGCGCTTTCGAGAGCGTAGGGGCGACGTTGAAGCGCACACATCCGGAACTGGTCGTCTCGAAGCGGAAGCTTCTTCAAGCGGGCGTGGTCGAGCTTGTACGCAGAGGTCGAGAGAATGCTCATCAGAGTCTTGGGTTCGCCTCCCGCCCGTTTGTTCTATGCGGCCTTCCGATCAAGAAACCGAAACGAGGCGAACTTTTGCATGAGCGACGAAATGGCAAGTTTCTGCTTCAGGTTACTGGACATCCAAGCTACGGCCTGCCATGGGGACAGGATCGTCTGGTCCCCATCTTTCTCGCAACGTTGGCGGTCCGGCAGCAGTCCCAAACGATTCGCTTCAGAAGCGCAGCCGAAATACTGGATACGTTCTGGGATGCAGCAAGGCGGTACGCAATACCGCCGCTTGATCGCAGCCTTCCAGCGAATCTTTGGGGCGACGAATTTTTCGGGACTGACAGCCAGCGCGATAAAGCGGCAGTGATTCACCAAACGAGATTCAACTTCATGGCCGAAGCGCGGATCTGGTATGCGCGCGACTACCAACAGCAAACCCTGCCTCGCGGGTGCCAGAACGAAATCATTCTAAGCGCGGAGTTTTACGAGGAGATCATGGCTCATCCCATCCCGGCCGATCTGGACGCGGCAAAGGCACTCTCTTCATGTCCGGCGGCGCTGGATCTTTTCATGTGGATTTCGTACAGATGCTTCACCGCGCAAGGTGAGGAACGCGTGCTGTTGTTTGGCGACTTTGGTTTGGTCAATCAGCTTGGCATCACCGAATATGCGCGACCAAGGAAGTTCAGGTAGCGGTTGGGTCGATGGCTAGATTTAGTCAAGGTCCTGTGGCCAGACTGTCCGGTTCGGATTAGTCCCGATGGCGGTGCGCTGATCGTAAATCGGGCAGAGGCAATCCACTCTGTGAGGTGAGCTTTTCGGCGAGCCTCTGTAAGGCAGGTGAGTTTAGCTGCGGCAATAGCTACTCTGCGGCGTAAATTGGCAACAGAAGCATCGGCGCCACGAATTATGGCGCGCATCGGCATTTAGGCTACCGCGCCCGTCCGACATTTAGGAAGTCGGAAACCGTCAGGATCTTAATGCTGTCGTAAGTGCCCAGCCGGGGCAGGTCTTTGTCGCCGGTCACGATGTAATCCGATCCAGCCGTCACGGCGCACTCCAGAATTCGGTTGTCCGCCGGATCTTCCCTGATAACGTCCAACTGCACGACGGGAGCGACGACCCGGGCGGCATCACGAACGATCAGTGTCGCCTCTGCGATTTCTTCTGGAGTCGCGTAGAATTTGCGGGCGAGGACGTCGGCCATTTCATTAAGGATATGCTGCGATATCGTCAGATTTATCGTGCCATCGAGCGCTATGCGCAAAAACTCATAGGGCTTGCCACGCCAATACGCCAGACCGGATACCAGAATGTTCGTGTCCGCCGTTACCCGCAGCACCTACCGACCGCGCTCGGTGTTTTCGTGGCGGACTCTCTTCGATGAGGCGCGGCATATCTTCTTCCTGGATGCCCTTTTCGCGCGCCATTTCCCCATCTTGTCCGCGAATCGCTCCAGCCTGCAAACCGCAGCGTAGCGGCGGACAGCCTCTTCCAGCACCTCGCCCGGTTCGCGCTGCTGCTCGCGCGCAAGCTGCTCGATCTGCTGCTGCGATTCGTCGGAAAGCATCGTTTTGGGAGTCGTCATAGCGCGCCTTCATTTTATTATCTCCCGCAACGGTAGTACCGCGAAAAGCGCGGTGTCAACCAAAGGCCATTTCTCGCCTGACGGGTTCCCGCCGACCGTACCGGAGACCTGGGGACTGAGCTTCGCCGCGTGATCCTGCCCTTAAGCGACTGCCAGCGTGACCGGCTGGCATTCAGAGACGTTAATCCATTGAAAGCGAACGGGCTGGACCGCGCCACTCTCCATTCCACTCCGTTAAGAGGCGGTCGGAGTCGCTGTTTGGCGAGTAAGGTTACTAGGGAGAGTTAAGGTGTTGAAAATAAATGGAGCGGGAGACGGGGTTCGAACCCGCGACGTCCAGCTTGGGAAATTGATCGTCATTTGAAAATACAGTATTTTGGTATCTTCTCAATAAATCGTGGAGGTTCATAGGCGGACCCCGGAAGCGGATGCTAAAGACGTAAGCGGAGCCTGTAACATTTTTGGTTGTTGTTGTTCGATTTCGCTGGACAAATCGCTGCAGCTGTTCTAAGCTGAACTGGATGAGTGACAGCCAAGCTGGAATCAGCGCAGTCGATCAGATTCTCCAGAAGGTTGATCTGGCCGGCATCCAGGACGAGCGTGCCCGCGAATGCATCCGGTTGTTGCTGAACCTGATCGAATCACTGACGGCGGATCTGCGCAAAGCCCACGCTGAGAACCTGTATTTGCGAGAGCAACTTAACCGCCGCAAAGGTGGAGGGGGCAAAGGGGACCGGTCCAAAGACAGTTCGGCGCCGGCCTCACAGTCATCAGAAAAAGAGCGAGGGGAGCGTTCGGAAACGAACCAGCGCACCAAGCGTAGCAAGCTGGACCGGGTTCGGGCAGACCGGGAAGAGGTACTGAAAGTAGACCGGACATCCCTGCCACCGGATGCCGAGTTCAAGGGCTACGAAGAGGTGGTGGTGCAAGAGTTACGCTTCGTTACGGATAATGTGAAGTTTCGCAAGGAGAAGTATTACGCGGCCTCAACAGGCCGAACCTACCTGGCGCCGCTGCCCGCTGGCTACCGCGGTGAATTCGGTCCCAATCTGAAGAGCCTGTGCGTGCTGTTTTCTCATTTGTGCAATATGACCGAGCCCAAGATCGCGGATCGGTTGGAAAATCTGGGCATCGTGATCTCCAGCGGCCAAATATCGGCGTGGCTCACGGGCGCATACCCGGAACTCCAGGAGGAAAAGCGAGCAATCGTGGAAGCCGGATTGAATAGCAGCGCGTGGCACCACATGGATGACACGGGCACGCGTGTGAATGGTGTAAACCAGCACTGCCAAGTCATCTGCAATCCGCTGTACGGAGCTTACTTCACGACTGCCCGGAAAGACCGACTGACCATAATCGACGTGCTGCGTAATGGGCGCGAGCGGATATTCCGCCTCAATGAGGAGGCCTTGGGCTTGATGCTCCAGTTTGGGATATCGCAGCGGGTTTTAGAGCGAGTGGGGCAGTTGCCGTTCCATCAGGACTGGAGCCAGGAGGAGTTGCAGCGAAGGCTGACGGAGCAGATTCCAGATCTGGCCTCAGGGGCCCGCCACCGGATTATAGAGGCAGCGGCTCTTTCGGCGTATCATGCCGAAAGCGGGCATGTGCGCCTTTTAGTATGTGACAATGCCAAGCAGTTCCAACTCGTGGCTGACGAGCTAGCCTTATGCTGGGTTCACGACGGGCGGCATTATCAGAGCATGGCGCCGTGCGTGCCGCGACATCGTGAATGGCTGGAAGCGTTTCGCAAACGCTACTGGGATTTCTACAAACAACTGCGCGCCTACCAGCAGGCTCCCACCAAGGAACGGCCGGCGCAGTTGCGAGAGCAATTCGACGAACTATTTTCTACAGTGACGGGTTACGATGGACTGGATCAGCGGATCGCCAAAACCAAAGCCGATAAGACGTACTTGCTGAGGGTGCTGGAACATCCCGAGATTCCACTGCACAACAACCCGGCGGAGTTGGATGCGCGAACACGCGTCAGAAAGCGCGTGGTGAGCTACGGCCCGCGTTCGGCAGCGGGCGCTCAGACTTGGGACGCAATGGAAACGCTGCTCAGCACAGCCAGAAAACTCGGAGTGAACTTCTTTCAATACATTCGGGACCGAGTCTGCGGCGCGAGGCGGATGCCATCATTGGCCGAACTGATCAAACAACGAGCTGAAACGATGGATCTCAGTTCTTCGTGGGCACCTACGTAACCAACCCCGGTTTATTGAGAAGATACGTATTTCGCTTCGATTCTTGGCAGATTAGAAGCACTCGTTTTTCAACACGATCATGTTCTCGTTTGTTAGGGAGTACTGGTGCAAGACCACGCGATTTCGATGTGATCAACTCGGGCGTCTTTTTGTCCACGCCCGTGACGAACGGCAGTTCGCGGAAGAATCGAACCTACGACCTTTTGCTCCGGAGTTTGGCGCTCACGGCCTATATTGTTGATTCCTGGAGCGGTTTAGGGTGGTTTCCATCGCCTGTCCGTGTCTCTCCGGCGCTTATTGCACAACATAATGAACAACGACTGTTCGTCCCGGAAGATTTACAAAGCGCCGTCATTCGAATTCACCGACCGTGCTTTTCGGTTGCTGCACGTCGGCACATTTCCGATCATCTCACCGTAGCCGAGGTCCTTCCATGCTGATCCGGGCGGGACAGTATGTTCAACAACTCTTCCCCGAACTCAGCTCGGAGCCAGGGGCCTCGCCCCAGACGGAACGGCGAAGCGAAAAGGTCGAAACCATCCGTCGAGCGAGGGTGGAGGGAACTCAGGATCTTTCATTCGGGGCGCGACCGTTCATCCTGTGTGGACTGCCGATCCGCCGATTGCCTGCCGGAACGCTCACTTATACAAGGCGGAACGGACGGTTCTACCTTGAGGTGGTCGGGCATCCCCAATACGGAGTTCCATTTGGCCAGGATCGGTTGGTCTTGTTGTGGCTGGCGACATCGGCAGTCCGGCAACAGAGTCCAATTGTGCGCTTCGAGAGCGGGGCACAAATACTA
>CAVYEV010000062.1:0-45284 GCA_963767545.1 Terriglobia bacterium | reverse complement strand
AGCGGCCAACACCTTGACGGCAATGCGCAGCTACATTCTTGCCCGCTTCAAGCTCGGCCGTTAGATCAGTCGAATAATTTGAGTGCATCTCTGGTCGAAGCCGTACGCCAAGATCTGGAATCGGAAACGAGACAAAGTGAAATCCTTTCGACTCGATGACATTGCGCTCCTCTTCCAACCCAAGTTGCGCGGCTTCGTCCCTCTCGATCAGCGAAACGATGTTGTCCGGCCCGGCATCGCGCCGATGCAGACTTCATCTTCAAGCCAGTCTCCGCGCCGAGGGCGGTCGATATCGCCAATCTTTCCTTTCCAAGGACCGGGTATCTGGAATAGATCGGGCTTCATGGCTGCTTTTTATTTCTCGTGGAAGCTGATCGATGTCCTCGCCAGTTCAAAGAGAATGCTGGCTCGATGATGCCCGTCGAGAACCGTTCCATCCCTTCGAACCTTCAGCGATCCCGGCTACCCGGGGCGAGTGAGGCTTTCAACGCGCCAGTAGAGAGCCGCCGAAATAATTCAAGCTTGACTCGATTCAAAGTGCTCGCAGAATGTCCGGGGACGCGAATGCCGCGCTCAGCGAGATGTTCGCGATCACCACCGCCGGGCGGAGTCTCGGTTCCGATCAGCCAGGTAGCGTCACCCCGCTCCCACTCAGGTCTTCCGGGCTCCTCCGCTTCAAAGCGTCTCACCGAACAAGTGAATTACCGCAGGCCATCCGTTCAGGAATCGGACCAATCGACCGTGCACACGTGGGAGATTACGGAAGGTCTCATTAGCGATGTCTCTCGTGCATCGAATTGCATTTCCATCGGCGCGCACTACGTGTCGACTACGCCGGTGTAGACACCCGCGGCAACACGACCTTGATCTGTCTCAGGCCTCAATGTGCACGGCCTCTTTAAATCACGAAATCTACCTTTTTCTAGACACCGGTGTTATCACTTCAGCAAAGCATTAATCCGATGCTTCAGCTTTGGGAAATCGTTCTACGGTAGTCCAGATAATTTCCAAATCGACAAAGAAATATTCATGAATCGCTATGTTGCGCATCCCGCGCATTTGCGCCCATGGAAGTTCGGAATTCTGTTCGATGAAATCCGGCGAGGTGTTATGAATCTTGCTCACGGCTTCGCCGATGATCTCGATGTTGCGGACAACCGCATCCTGAACTTGCGGATTCTTTTGAAAGGCTGCGAGGTCTGGCACGGGCTGAAGATAGCCGATCGCCCGGTCAATCGCTTCCGCAATGTGCTCCAGATAGTCTTCGACTCGCTCCGGGTGCTTCACAGAGGCTGCGCCCGTTGCAATACCTCATTACGGAACTTCGGCGGCAATCCGTTTGGAGTCAAAATGGATACCGGCAAACCCAACAACTCCTCGGCATCGTTCTTTAAGCCGGCAAGCGTAAGCAAGCTGTGGAATGTCCGGGGTCAACCAACAGTCAAGTCGCTCTCCTCCGTGTCCGTGCCATTCACAACCGATCCGAACACGCGCGGGCGCGACAGACCGTAGCGGCTGACAAGTTGCCGCAATTCATCGCGGTGCGCTATAAGGGCTTCCGAGGGTTTCATACGATCAACTACGGAAAGGGACCGTCAAACGAGAACTGCTACGAGCTTCCTCCCAAGGAATGAGATGGACTGCTCTGGCGTCTATTTGTCGAATACGCTGGTTCGATCTCCACGCCAGATTTCCTCCGGAGCAGCGTCGTCGCCTTTATCTAGACTGCCTATCAAAGAGTCGATCAGCGCAGGCGAATTTCCGGCGATAGCGCGAGGGTATCCTTCAACACTTCCGCAGCGTCGCGTTGCATGAACCCATCATAGCGCCGGTCCTCGATCGGAGGCAGGCGATGGCGGGGGCCTCCTCATTCAGATCCCCGCACGAATTCTTCGCCCGCGAGGCCCCCGAAACTCAGCTTCACTCTCCCCGCGCCGGGACCGAATCCCGGCAAATCCGAGGACCATAATCTCGCGAACGATGTTATCTAATTCTCGGATGCGTTCTCAATGTGATCGATGACAAGCATATCAATCGGCGGTACTGAGCCGCGACCGTGAGGGAGGCGGTACGCACAAACTTTCGCAAGTATGTACTAGCCACCCAGCCTGGGTTAGCTAGAGCAGCCTATGCTATATCTGCCGGCTTTGCGCGGCGTACGATTCCACCCGCTACGCTGCCAGTATAATTGTCAGTTCCATGCTTACCGGAGAAATTCGCAACCAAATCGACCGCATCTGGGACGCCTTCTGGTCGGGCGGCATCGCCAACCCGGTTGAGGTCATTGAACAGATCACCTATCTGCTTTTTCTCAGGCGCCTGGACGAACTGCAGGAGCTTGAGGAGCGCAAGGCTGCGCGGCTCGGCAAAGCGCTGGAGCGGCGCATCTTCCCCGAAGGCAAAGACAGCAAGGGCCGCCCCTACGAGGAGTACCGCTGGAAGCGATTTAAGAACGCCGATCCCGCGGCAGATGTACGAACGTATCTCGCGAGCATGTCTTCCCATTCCTGCGTACACTCGGCGGATGGCTCTACCTATGCGCATCACATGAGCGACGCCCGCTTCACCATCCCCACGCCGGCGCTGCTGGCCAAAGTAGTGGACCTGATCGACCACGTTCCCATGGACGACCGCGACACCAAGGGCGACGTGTATGAGTACATGCTGGGCAAGCTCGCCAGCTGCCGGGACAAACGGCCAGTTCCGCACGCCGCGCCACATCATCCGGCTCATGGTCGAACTCACCGCGCCCACACCGAAGGACGTGCTCTGCGACCCGGCTGCGGGCACCTGCGGGTTTCTGGTGGGCACCGGCGAGTATCTGCGCGAGCGCCACGCCGAACCTTTTCGCCGATCCGAAGCTGCGCAAAGCACTTTCACGAGGGCCTCTTCCACGGCTTCGAATTCGGACACACCATGCTTCGCATCGGCAGCATGAACATGCTGCTGCATGGCGTCGAAAATCCTGATGTACAGTGCCGCGACTCGCTCGCCCAAGACCACTCCGGCGAGGAGGAAAAGTACACGCTGGTGCTGGCCAATCCGCCGTTTGCCGGGTCGCTCGACTATGAAAACGCAGCCAAGGATTTGCAGCGCATCGTCAAAACGAAAAAGACGGAGTTGCTCTTTCTCGCGCTGTTTGTTCGGCTGCTGAAGCCGGGCGGTCGAGCGGCGGTCATCGTGCCGGATGGCGTGCTCTTCGGCTCCAGCACCGCCCATAAGACTCTCCGCAAGATGCTGGTCGAAGACCAGAAGCTGGATGCGGTCATCTCGCTACCCGGCGGAGTGTTTCAAGTCCATATGCGGGCGTCTCAACGGCCATCCTGCTCTTTACCAAAACCAACTCCGGCGGCACAGATCATGTTTGGTTTTACGATGTGCAGGCCGATGGCTGGTCGCTCGACGACAAGCGGCAGCCGCTGCTGGAGGCCGAGAAACTCGGTGCATCTCCCGCGCAGCCGCCCACCGAGGAAGAGCATGAGAAAAACAACCTGCCCGATGTGCTGGCACGCTGGCAGAAACGCGAGCGGTGCCGAGCGGAATCGGCCACGCACAGCGCAGAGTTTCTGCGTGCCGAAAGCCGAGATCGTCGAGAACGGCTATGACCTGAGCATGAACCGGTACAAAGAGGTGGTCATGAAGAAGTGGCGCACGTTCCGCCGAAGCAGATTCTCGCGGAGCTGATGAAACTGGAGAGGGAGATTGAGAGGGGATTGAAGGAGTTGGAAGGAATGCTGATCATGAGTGGGTCCCTTTGGTGCGACTCGCCGAGATCGCGGCATGTTCAGTTAACGGATACACTGCGTCCGCTGTAATTGCTCTCTATCGGTCCTCGAAATTTCTTCGTGATGAGACGATATCAGCAATGATAAGGTGTACTGGCGTCTCGCTGTCCATATTGCGCGTTACCCCGAGCGACGGCCCATGCAAACTGAGGTAGTTTGCGATCGTTTCTGCGCGAAATTGCTCGGCGCAGACGTCGGGCAAGAATTTTCAGTATCGGAGCTTACCGATTATGCTGTGCTCGCTGTACCTGATCGCGAGTGCGCCTGAATCCGAGCTGATCCTCAATACGTCTGCCTATTTTCTCGAGACCGCAGATTATGGCGGCAGGTGGGAGCAATCTGACCAGGGATCGCAATCTGGCGTAATGCTAGCAACTCAATTCGAACATCCGCTTCCGCCGTCTCCCGAGCAGCGCCGAATCGCAGGGATCCTGGACCAAGCCGACGACTGCGCGCCAAGCGCCGCGAAGCAATAGCTAAAATTGATGTGCTTACGCCAAGTTCGTCGTTCCATTTCGACAACTTATTCCGGCGATGCCGTGACTCCTGCGTAGGTCGCCTATTGCGAAGCCGGACATGGACAGGCAGTTGCAAATTGGCGAGTATTATAGCGTCCGGGCTATAGGGCGTTCCGCTCCTGATATCGGGACCGACTGACGTTCCTGGCGACTGTCGCGACTGAATTACGGTGACACAGTCCGATCTCTAACACAATATCGTGTGACCGCGCGAACGATATTTTGATTACTATGTGGTGATCATCGGGCGGTCGCGTGAATGTCCCGGTACGAATCTCCATTGCTATTAGCAGGAGCATCGCTGTGGCAATTCGCTCCCTACCAAACTCTGAGCGATTGTCCGAATATTTGCACTGTTCTCTTCTTCAGGCCAGACACTATCGTGACTTCATGCGAACCGGCGTACAGCGCAAGCGAGCGTCAATTATCAACATAAGCCGGAAAGATCTGCGGTATACCAGTTCCGCCAGCGACTGAAATCGCTATCTCCGCTTTTGTGGATCAGCTAGCGCAGAAGGCACGAGCAGCGCTGCAGTTTCTCTCGCCAAACTCGACGCCCTCTTCGCCTCCCTCCAGCACCGCGCCTTCCGAGGGGAACTCTAACCCATGGCCCACTTCCGCTTTCTCCAGCCCGAATGGCCCGAAATCTTTATCGCGGCCGGCAAAGCGGAACCGTCACCATCCCCGACCCTCGCACCGCCTGCTTCTACGCCCGCCGCGCGCTCGAACTTGCTGTCGCCTGGCTCTACGCCCACGATGCCGGGTTGCGAGGCCGTATCAGGACAACCTCAACGCGCTTATTTACGAACCCGCCTTTCGCAACCTTACCGGCGAGAAGCATTCCGCCAAAACTCGCATTATCAAAGATCTCGGCAACCTCGCCGCTCACAGCGCGAAACCGCTTCGCCAGTCGGACGCCATCTCCGCGGTTCGGGAGCTCTTTCATTTCTCCTACTGGTTCGGCCGGACCTACGCGCGGACGCCACAAGGAAGCCCTCGCCCGCCCTCACGTTCGACGCGGCCCGGCTGCCGCAAACCAGCCCGGTCCCGCGCAAACCGCTAGAGCAACCGCAAAGCTCGAAGAGGAACTCAAAGCCCGCGACGAAAAGATCATCCGACTCGGAACCGCTCGCGCCGCCGCAGACGAGGAACTCTCGCGGCTGCGCGCGGAAATCGCCGAAACCCGGGCCCGCAACACCGCGCAGCCCGATACCCACGACTACTCCGAAGCCGAGACCCGCGACTACTTTATCGATCTCCTGCTCCGAAGGAAGCCGGATGGCCGCTCGACCAGAGCCAGACGCGACCGCGAGATTCGAAGTCTCCGGCATGCCGAACGCGGCACGGTAAAGGCTTCGTGGACTATGTCCTTTGGGGGGACGACGGCAAACCTCTCGGCCTCGTCGAAGCCAAGCGCACCCGCCGCGATCCGCAAGCCGGGCAGCAGCAGGCCAAGCTCTATGCGGCTCTTTGCACAGCCGCTGGGAAACGTCTGATTTTCGCAGCCGGGACCATTCTGGGACTCGGAATAAATCCGCGGCACCGGTTCGATAAGGCATGCCACGAGTCGATTATTTTGCTGTTCCTGCCGACGCTCGCGACCGGTCCATGAACTTCTTCCAAAAATGTTTGGATGGCAAGTTCGAGAGTACGCTGGAATATCACGCACCACAAGGCCGAGATATTGGCGCGTGATCACGTGGAGACGGAGCCACGGCTGACATCAACGGTGGACTCACTCGCGTGATCCCCGGCCGACCATTAGCTCGGAATCGAAGTTCCGGAGGTGGATCAATCACGGTTCTCGTCGAGAACTGCGGCCGCAAAACCTAGTTGGCAAGTGGTCTGCCTGGGTGGCTCGTTTGCTTGTCCGGATTCGGAGGGCAAGAGTCTTCACTATCTTCGATTATTGCCAGAACCTCAGTCTTCAGAGCGAATCCGCGGCGGCGGAACCCGGTTGGCACTGCCGCTGGAAGCGGCTATTCCTCGCGCGCCTCGAACTGATCTCCGCTCTTGATCACCTTCTGCCGACCCGCGTCTGAGCCGCAGCCGGGGACGGCAGCGGAAGTTGCGCTCCTCTACCGCGGGTCTACTGCCGGCGAAGTGCCGCCATGACGCAGATCTTCGTTGTGCGCCCTAAGCGCAAACTGGTCGGATACAAAGAGCCCGCCCATGGGAAGATCTCTCCATTGAAGCGCACGCCGAATTGCCGCTGAAGTCGCGGGACTGCCCTCGGCTCTCATCGATTACGATCAGGACGCGAAGCGATTCGACCTGCTCATGCTGCGTCTCCAGCTTGCGCTTCTTCATGCGGAGCCAGGCTTTGCTCGTTTGCGGCAACAAGTTTAGGAGATCGCGAGCGCGCTCTCGGAGAAGGACAGCATTCCAATGGTGCGCGCGCAGATGCCCCTGATCGAGGAGCTTCAGACGGACGAGTTCTGGCAGGACGTGACCACGCCCATGCTCGAAAACGTCCGCCGGAAACTCAGGCCGCTGATTAAGCTGATCGAGAAAAACGGGCCGGAAACCGATCTACACCGATTTCGAAGACCGGATCGGCGAATCCGCGAGCATCGATCTTCCGGTATTTGATGGCGCAGGGAACTTTCGAGGTTCCGCGCCAAAGCCCGTCATTTCCTGAATGAGGATAAGGACCACCCGGTCATCCGCAAACTGCGCATGAATGAGCCGCTCTCGCCGGCCGATCTCGGTGAACTGGAGCGGCTGCTGACCAACGCGGGAATCGGCACTGCGCCGGACCTCATCCACGCGAGGAAAGTCAGCGAGGGCCTTGGCCTGTTCGTTCGCTCGCTGATCGGCCTCGATCGCGTCGCCGCCAAGGCGGCTTTTCAGAGATTCCTCGACGGCCGCCCCGCTACCGCCAACCAGATCGAGTTCATCAACATGATCGTCGAGCACGTGGTCGAATTGGGCTGGATGGATCCCGGTCTCCTCTATTCGTCGCCCTTCATCGATATCAGTCCTCGGGGAGTTGACGGCGTCTTCGATTCAACTCAGGTCGAGGCGATTATTTCCACGCTCCACGATATTAAGCAGCGCGCCGTCGCATAAACCGCCACCTGCCCAGCCGCCATTCACGCCATCTTTTTATTGTTAAGCAACAGAAAACACGCGGCATCTCCGAACGGTTTCATAGATCCAGCATCCCGCCGTGCTATCCAGGAAGTAGAAGATTGGAGGAAGATATCGCAACAACATTCCGGAAAGCTTATCCAAGCCGCGTCGGCAAAATGCGAATCGACGGACGGCACAGAAACGGCATTCTCTCTTGGCCGGGGAGCGTTCGCAGCTCTCACAGCGAGACATGGACCTCCTCGCCAGTTCCGCGTTTATGCGCTCAGCCCACAACCTTGTTCAAAAATTGGCAGTTTGCGTCATCTCCAAGATGCCCCTGGACATGGCTTGTGGATGAATTTCTCGAGCCCCGCCAATACCAAACGAAACTAACCAAATGTTTCCTTTACATTCAGCCAGCCAAACAACCTCGCAGAGAAAACGGCAGTTTGCGTCACCTCGGCCACGCACCCTGGCAACCGAACATGGCTCTGTTCCACAAAACGCACCCGGAGCGCAAGCACGCGACAAAAAACCACTGTTTGCGTCATCGCGACCCCTCACCCCGCCGCACCCCGCTGGGTTGGTTCCGCAAATGGGTTGGTTCCCGCAAAACCACATTCCCTGCACAAAGGGCGCACAAGACATCGGCCCTTTGCGTCATCGCAGCTCACCCGTTCTCTTTTTCGTTTTATTTGCGTCCATCGGCGTCCATCGTTGGCCAACCAAGCCTTTCCTCGCCCAACAAGCGCACCCGAGCCGCAAATCGTCATTCCACCGGCCTGTTTCAAAAATCGGGCGTTTGCGTCATCACGCCCCCTCACCCCGCCGCACCCCAATGGGTTGGTTCCGCAAAATCACATCCCCTGCCCAAAGGGCGCACAAGAAATCGGCCCTTTGCGTCATCGCAGCTCACCCGTTCTCTTCTTCGTTTTATCGGCGTCCAACCAAGCCTTTCCTCGCACCACAAAACGCACCCGAGCCGCACCCAATCGTCATTCTATCTACCGGCCTGTTTCAGAAATCGGGTGTTTGCGTCATCGCGACCCTCACCCCGCCGCACCCCAATGGGTTGGTTCCGCAAAAATCACATCCCCTGCACAAAGGCGCACAAGAAATCGGCCCTTTGCATCATCGCAGCTCACCCGTTCTCTTTTTTCGTTTTATCGGCGTCCATCGGCGTCCATCGGCGGCCGGCCAAGCTTTTCGGAGCCTCGCACGACGCGCCCGAGTTCCATTCACCGCGCCAGAGCCGCATCCATCCCACCAACCACTTTCAAAAAAGAAGGATTTGCGTCATCGAATCCCACGATGCCGCCGACATCTGCCCCGCGGCAGGTCACAGGCTTTCGATCGACAAATACCAGTCGAAAAACGGCCAGTTTGCGTCACCGGCCTTTCCCACACACTATCAGTCGTGCTTATACAAAAGGCAAACAGAATTTTGTTGCCTTATACTCTGCAACTCTGCTATAGTCGAAAGACTCCAATTCACCAAGGCGTGTCATATATGTCCGATTCCTTTATAAGCACCGGTCTACCTGCACCCCAAGGCTTGTATGATCCTAAGAATGAACATGATGCGTGTGGTATCGGCTTCGTCGCCTCCATCAAAGGACACCGCTCCCACGACATCATTCTCAAAGGCATCCAGGTTCTCATCAACCTGACTCACCGCGGCGCATGTGGGTGCGACCCGGAGACCGGCGATGGCGCGGGCCTCCTCATCCAGATCCCCCACGAATTCTTCGCCCGCGAAGCCGCCAAACTCGGCTTCACCCTCCCCGCTGCCGGACGAGTATGGCGTCGGACAGATCTTCTTCCCGGTAGAACGCCATCAGCGCCTCCAGTGCGAAGGCATCATCGAACAGATCGTCGCCGAAGAGGGCCTGAAAGTCCTCGGCTGGCGCGACATCCCCACCGACGGCACCGCCATCGGACGCGTCGCCCGCGGCAGCCAGCCTTATATCCAACAGATCTTCATCGGCCAACGGCCCGGCATGACGCCCGACGAACTGGAGCGCAAACTCTATGTCATCCGCAAGCGCACTGAAATCGAAGTCGCCGCGAGCGATCTCGCCAACCGCAACGACTTCTACATCCCCTCGCTCTCCGGCCGCACCATCATCTATAAAGGACTGCTGCTCGCCCCTCAGATCGCCCGCTTCTATCCTGAGCTTTCTGATCCGCTCGTGGTCAGCGCTCTCTGCCTGGTCCACCAGCGCTTCTCCACCAACACTTTCCCCACCTGGCAGCTTGCCCACCCGTTCCGCTACATCGCCCACAATGGCGAAATCAACACCGTCCGCGGCAACGTGAACTGGATGTATGCGCGCCAGTCCATCCTCTCGTCGCCGCTCTTCGGCGACGACATCAAGAAGCTGTTCCCGATCATTCAGCCCAACGGCAGCGATTCGGCCTGCTTCGACAATGCGCTCGAATTGCTGGTCCTCGGCGGCCGGTCCCTGCCGCATGCCATGGCGATGCTCATTCCCGAAGCGTGGTCCAGCAATCCCCACATGAATCCGGAGAAGAGGGCATTCTACGAATATCACTGCTCGCTTGATGGAGCCCTGGGACGGCCCCGCCGTCAGTCACCTTCACCGATGGCCAGATGATCGGCGCCACGCTCGACCGCAACGGCCTGCGCCCCGCCCGCTACCTGGTGACCCACGACGATCTGATCGTCTGTCCTCCGAAACCGGCGTGCTTCCCGTCAAGCCCGAAGAAGTCAAAATGAAGGGCCGCCTGCAGCCCGGCAAGATGCTGCTCGTCGATACCGCGCAGGGCCGCATCATCTCCGATAAGGAACTCAAGAAGACACCTCGCCATCCCGCCAGCCCTATGGCGATTGGCTCGCCAACGACAGCAGATCACGCTCGACAAACTGCCCGAGCCCGCCCGCGTGCATGGCTCCGATCCGAGCACCATTGTCCGCCGCCAGCGCGCCTTCGGCTATACCGATGAAGATGTCCGCTGCTGATGACCCCTATGGCCGTCAATGGCGAAGAGCCCATCGGCTCCATGGGTACGGATACTCCGCTCGCCTGTCTTTCCGACAAGCCGCAGCCGCTGTTTCAACTACTTCAAACAGCTTTTCGCGCAGGTCACCAATCCGCCCATCGATCCCGATCCGCGAAGAGATGGTGATGTCGCTCATCAGCTACATCGGCCGCGAACGCAACATCCTCGCGGAGACGCCGGAGCACTGCCACACCCTGCGCCTCGAGCATCCGATCCTCTCCAATCGCGATCTCGAAAAGCTCCGCCGCGTCTCGCACGGCCGACCTGCTCACCTCCACCCTGCCGGCTCTCTTCGCCGTGAAAGACGGCAACATGGGACTCGAGCGCGCCCTCGACGGTCTCTGCCGCCGCGCCTCGCTCGCCGTCGAATCCGGCTACACGCTGATCATCATCTCCGACCGCGGCGTCGACGAAAACTACGCGCCCATCCCCAGCCTGCTCGCGCTGACCGCGGTGCACAACCATCTGGTTCGCGAGAAGACCCGCACCCAGGTCGCGCTCATCATCGAATCCGGCGAGCCGCGCGAAGTGATGCACTACGCGCTGCTCATCGGCTACGGAGCCAGCGCCGTCAACCCTTATCTCGCGATCGAGACATTCGAAGACCTGCCATCTCCGCGGTCTGCTTGCCCGAAGGCATCACCGCCGAAAAGGCCGCTCTATCACTACATCAAGTCCATCAACAAAGGACTGCTGAAAGTCTTCTCGAAGATGGGCATTTCGACTCTGCAAAGTTATCGCGGCGCGCAGGTTTTCGAAGCCATCGGACTCAACAAGGATCTGGTCGAGCGTTACTTTACCGGCACGCCGTCGCGCATTGAAGGCGTCGGACTTGACGTCCTGGCACGCGAGGCCATCATGAAGCACGCGCTCGCCTATCATCCCATCACCGATAGCGACACCGAACTCCCCGTCGGCGGCAATTATCAGTACCGCGTGCGCGGCGAATACCACCTTCTCAATCCGCTCACCGTCAGCAAGCTGCAGCACGCGGTCCAGCACGAAAGCTTCGAGACCTTCAAGGAATACACCGACCTCATCGATAAGCAGAACGAGCAGCTCTGCACCCTGCGCGGCCTCTTCGAATTCAAGAAAGCTGCCGAACCCGTGCCGCTCGAAGAAGTCGAGCCCGCGAGCGAAATCGTCAAGCGCTTCGCCACCGGCGCCATGTCGTTCGGCTCCATCAGCAAGGAAGCCCACGAGACGCTGGCCATCGCCATGAACCGCATGGGCGGCAAATCCAATACCGGCGAAGGCGGCGAAGACGAAGCGCGTTTCAAGCCCGACGCCAACGGCGATTCCCGCCGCAGCGCCGTCAAACAGGTCGCCTCCGGCCGCTTCGGTGTCACCACCAATTACCTCGTCAATGCCGACGAGCTGCAGATCAAGATGGCGCAGGGCGCCAAGCCCGGCGAAGGCGGCCAGCTTCCCGGCCACAAAATCGATGAAGTGATCGCCAAAGTGCGCCACTCGATCCCGGGCGTGGGACTCGTTTCCCCGCCGCCGCACCACGACATCTACTCGATCGAAGATCTCGCGCAGTTGATCTACGATCTGAAGAACGTCAACCCGCAAGCGCGCATCTCGGTCAAGCTGGTCGTCCGAAGTCGGAGTTGGCACTGTTGCCGCGGGCGTCTCCAAAGCTCATGCCGACGTCGTTCTCATCAGCGGACACGACGGCGGCACCGGCGCATCCCCGCTCACCTCGCTAAAACACGCCGGCACTCCCTGGGAACTCGGCCTCGCCGAAACCCAGCAGACGCTCGTCATGAACGACCTGCGCGGCCGCATCCGTGTGCAGGCCGACGGCAAGCTCTCCACCGGCCGCGACGTCGCCATCGCCGCGCTGCTCGGAGCCGAGGAGTTCGGCTTCTCCACCGCCCCGCTTGTCGCCATGGGCTGCATCATGATGCGCAAGTGCCACCTGAATACCTGCCCGGTCGGCATTGCCACGCAGGATCCGGCGCTGCGCAAGAAGTTCACCGGCACGCCCGAGAACGTCATCAATTTCTTCTTCTTCATCGCCGATCAGGTTCGCGCAGATCATGGCCGAACTCGGCCTGCGCACCATGGACGAAATGGTCGGCCGCGTCGACCTGCTCGACGCCCGCCCGGCCGTCGAACATTGGAAGGCGCGCGGACTCGATTTCTCGGCGGTCCTGCACAATCCGCAGAGTCCCCTCGCGCATCGCCCGCCATTGCGTCCAGCCGCAGGATCATGGGCTCGACCAGGCTCTCGATTACAAGCTGATCGACCACGCGCAGGAAGCCATCGAAAACGGCACGCCGATCGAAATCGTGCTGCCGATCCGCAACATTCACCGCACGGTCGGCGCAATGCTGAGCGGCCAGATTGCGCGAAAGTTACGGATCTGCCGGCTTGCCGGACAACACCATCCGGTTCAAGTTCACCGGCTCGGCCGGACAGAGTTTCGGCGCGTTTCTCGCCAAGGGCGTCACGCTCGAACTCGAAGGCGACGCCAACGACTACGTCGGCAAGGGGCTCTCCGGCGGACGCATCATCGTCTATCCGCCCCGAACTTCGACCTTTGTGCCCGAGGAGAACATCCTTATCGGCAACGTCGTGCTGTACGGCGCCACCAGTGGTGAAGCGTTCTTCAACGGCGTGGCAGGCGAACGGTTCGCCGTCCGCAACTCCGGCGCGACCGCCGTCGTTGAAGGCACCGGCGACCACGGCTGCGAATACATGACCAACGGCTTGGTGATCGTGCTCGGCAAGACCGGCCGCAACTTCGCCGCCGGTATGAGTGGCGGGATCGCTTATGTGCTAGACGAGTCCACCGGCTTCCGCGAAAAGCGCTGCAATACGACCGGCGTGGATCTCGAGGACGTCATCGACCCCAATGACCAGAATCTTCTCTACGAGTGGATCACCCGCCACGCCGAGTTGACGAACAGCCCCCGTGCGCGCTGGATTCTCGACAACTGGGACGAGATGCTCCCCAAATTCGTGAAGGTCTTCCCGCACGAATACAAGCGTGTCCTGGGTGTCCCCCGTCAATGCAGCTATACCGCAGCACATACCCGCCGGCGATAATCCAGCCAGTGCCAGCCAGCAGAGGAGCCGCGAGCCAATAATGGGTAAAATAACCGGCTTCATGGAATTCACGCGGGAGACGCCCGAGCGCCGCCCGCCCGCCGAACGCATCAACGACTGGTTCGAGATCTACATCCCCTTCCCCGAAGACAAGACCCGCAAACAGGGCGCGCGCTGCATGGATTGCGGCGTCCCCTTCTGCCACACCGGCTGTCCTGTTGACCAACATCATTCCGGACTTCAACGATCTGGTCTTCAAGGGCCGCTGGAAAGAGGCCTCACGCGTCCTCCACGCCACCAACAATTTCCCGGAATTCACCGGCCGCATCTGCCCCGCGCCGTGCGAAGCCGCCTGCGTGCTGGGTATCAACGAACCGCCCGTCACCATCAAGACTATCGAACGCGCCATCGCCGACCGGGCCTTCGATGAGGGCTGGATTCATCCCGAACCCCCGGCCATCCGCACGGACAAGCGAATCGCGGTCGTAGGCTCCGGACCCGCCGGACTCGCTGCCGCGCAGCAACTCTGCCGCGCAGGCCACTGGGTCACCGTCTTTGAAAAAGCCGACCGCATCGGCGGACTCCTCCGCTACGGCATCCCCAATTTCAAGATGGAGAAGCACCTAATCGACCGCCGCCTCAAACAGATGGAGGCCGAAGGAGTCGAGTTCAAACCGAACTCTCACGTTGGCGTCAACGTCTCGATTCGACGAATTGCGCCGCGACTTCAATGCCATCCTTCTGGCCGGAGGCGCGGAACATTCGCGTGACCTCAAAGTCCCCGGACGCGAACTCAAAGGCATTCACTTCGCGATGGACTTCCTCCCCATCCAGAACAAGGTCTGCGAAGGCGACAGTATTCCGGATTCGGAGCGTATCCTCGCCACCGGCAAGCGTGTTGTGATCATCGGCGGCGGCGACACCGGCGCGGATTGCCTCGGCACTTCTCATCGTCACAAAGCGCTGTCGATCCACCAGTTCGAACTCCTCCCGAAGCCGCCCGGACGACCGCGCGCCGAGCACGCCCTGGCCGCTCTGGCCCATGCAGCTTCGCGTCGAGAGTTCGCACGAAGAAGGCGGCGAGCGCGAATGGAGCGTAGCGACTACCGGCTTCACCGGCGACGAGCAACGGCAATGTCAGGCAACTGCACGGCATCCGCGTAGGTCCGCCTCCCAAGTTCGAACCCATCCCTGGCAGCGAATTCACCATGGACGTTGACTTGGTGCTTCTCGCCATGGGCTTTTTAGGACCCGTCAGAAATGGCATGATCGAGCAACTCGGAGTCGAACTCGACGCGCGCGGCAATATCAAAACCGGCCTCGATTACCAGTCCTCGCAAATGGGCGTCTTTGCCGCGGGAGACATGCGCCGCGGCCAATCGCTAGTCGTCTGGGCCATCGCTGAAGGCCGCAAGGCCGCCCGCGCCATCGACGAATATCTGATGGGCCATACCCAACTTCCGTGAGGATTTTTTACCGTCACACCGACGGATCGTGCTGTGCTCAACAGGCTAGAAGGCACCACCGCCTGCAACTGAGTGGTATTTAGAAATTGAGTGGGGAGATCGGTCTGATCAAATGTAATGACCCTCCAGGACGAGAAATTGCTTTCCGACAATACGAGCGTCGTTGCCGGAGAACCTGCATGGACAGAGGAAGGAGCCAATTGAGCCACCGAGGGCGCGTGAAGCCAACGCTGGGACAACCGGGGCGGCCCGGATACACGACGCACACATCCGGCCGGTTCCAACACCCAACGTGTTGTCGATCCCCAGCCCGAAATTGTGGCAGTGCCCGAAACAGTCGGCGGCACTGGTCCGACTATGACGGTTGCGCTGGAAGTGCCCACGTCCGGGGCGCTGTCGGTATCAGTGGCCGAAACGCTGATTGTATGAATGCCGGGAGTAAGCCAACCCGTGCTAAACTCCGGCACAGAACCATTTTATCGGATGCCTAAGCTAAATCCTCGGCATTCCCGCAGCCAGTACACGAACGAAATCCACGTCGCCTTCGAGAAAATCGAAGTCAGGGAGCCGCGCGCGCTGTTCCCACACGATCTGCTCAAATACTAGATTTTGAGGCTGCCCGCGAAACTCATACACGCGAAAGAAAATCAGCAGAATCGCCGGACGTCCAGGGTAGGCGTATTCATACCGCGTGATCTCTCCATTAACTATCGCGTCGATAGCCAACTCTTCACGCAATTCCCGCCGCAGAGCTTGCTCCGGGACCTCACCGTTTTCCACCTTTCCACCCGGGAATTCCCACTTCAACTCGTGCGCCTGTCCAAGCCGCCGTTGGCAGATGAGTATTTTTTCATCTCGTTCAATCACGGCCGCCACGACTGTGGTCATCGATTTTGGATAGTCGGAATCTACTTAGCGCTAGCGGCCTTGGCGGGTTGCTTGCGGATTTCCTCGAAATAGCCGGAAACGTACGGCTGCAGGTCGAGAGGCACTTCGTCCCGGCCCACTTCCCCAGCGCTGGCAGCGTGTTCGGCGTTGCTATGCGTATAGGCTGTCTTCAACTGCTGCGAGCCTGACTGAACTTCCACTGTCATCTCACCGGTCACATTCGCCGATCGCTTACCGATCACCTCACTCAGTTTGCCCATCGCCTTCTCCTGCTGAGCGGCACGCAGATCCTTGCTGCCATCCTGACGCCCGATGCCACTGCCAGGTTGGGCCGCGGCGTCTTTATCGTTGCTCTTGCCGCCCCCTTTGCCTGGGGAATTCTGCGAGGCCTCACTATCGCCCTGTTGCTGCCCATCCTGCGACGCGTCTGCCTGATCTTTTGCGCCGTCCTGTTTTCCTTGTCCCGGCTGACCCTTATCGTTCGACTGAGCGCCGCTTTGCGATTGCGCGGTCTCCGACTGCGAAGACTTCTGTCCGCCTGGAGCCTGCGATTTCGACTTCGACATCATGTTATTAATGGCGTCTTTAATCTTCGTCAGCAAACTGGAATTCTCGCCCGCGCTCCCGGACTTCGATGCTTGTTGCTCGCCCTGCTGCGGACCTTCGTTGCTGCCCATCGAGTCTTCCGGGTTGCCCTTGCCGGGAGTATTCTGATCGCTCGATGCCGAATCTTCGGGATCGGATGAGGGGTCGCCATTCTTCGCCTGAACAGATGCATTTTCAGTCTTCGACTGCGCAGGGTTCTTGGCCATGGAGTTATCCGCATCGGGATCGGTGACAGTATCGAGCGCGGAATCGGTAGCCGCGTCGAGGTTGCCCGACTGAATCTTTTCTCCTGGCTCCGGAACCGCGATGCCCAACTGCTTCAGTAGGGTTGCCAGTTTACTCTCGGCTGGGTGTTTCGATTTCTCGGCTGATACAGGAGGATTCCATCCGAGCGCATCCATCACGACTGCGGTAAGCGGCGGCTTCAGATCCAGGTTTCGCGAAATTCCGTAGCGCAGCGCGAAGAGACTGGTGGCGACCAGGAAAAGTCCAGCCATAGCGTACGTGGCGCGAGGGATTGTGAAAGGTAACGCGGTCTCCAGATCGACCTTGCGAGCCAGCGTTTCGGCTTGCGAGCGCTGCTCCGCGGCAATCTTCTCCATAGGCCGGGATGTGCCCAAACCTTGTTCGAAAATCCAAGCGGTCGAGAGCGAATCGAACAACTGCGCTCGCCTGTCGATTAAAACTGCTACATGATACAACGATGGCAGCCGCCGTAGCGTACGGACGAAACCGAGCGTCGCGCCACAGAAAGCCAAACCCGCGAGAATCCTCCAGTCGAGCAGTTGCGTCCCTAATAAGAGGAGAAGGATCACCGCGCCCAGAATCAGGCTGACGGCAACCGTAGAGTGCGCCGCCAATTGGTTATACAGCAGCCGCCTTCGTGCGTTCTCGAGGAGTTGATGAATCATCAAACTACCAGTAAGACGTTCTTAAACAGCGATTCTAGTACTGCGCCTTTACAGCCAAACGGCATATATTCGTTTACGGGCTGACATGCATCCGTGGCGAAATATACATCGTCCAAACTTCGGGGTTAACACTTCAGTGTACCCCGTAAGAGCCGTTCGGTTCACGCTATTGGTTTGGCGGATTTGGGAGGAGTTTGGAGGGTTCCAGATTGACATGGGACGCGGCAGGACTTACGTGTAAGCTGAAAGGGGCGCTTCCACACGCAGCACGTTGGTGTTTCGCTAAACCAAAACATAAGAATAAAACATAAGAACAGGTTGAGACCGATGGAACGAGATTTGAATGTCCTGATAGTTGACGATGAAAGCAGCCAGCGCTGTGGCATGGCAGGCATGGTGAAAGCCTGGGGATTGAACGCGGAAACAGCTTCCGATGGTGGAGAGGCACTGGAAAAGCTCGAACGGTACCGCGCCGACGTGATCATCACCGATTTAAATATGCCCGGCATGGATGGATATGCGTTTCTGCGCACGCTTCGCGAGCAGGGCGATATGCCACCGACCATTGTTGTGACCGCCTTCGGCAACATCGAGACCGCGGTTCGCGCGGTGCACGAAATGGGAGCGTATTGGTTTATCGAGAAACCTGTCATGCCGAACGTACTGCAGGTACTCGTCCGGCGTGCTGCGGCGCACCAGGGCTTACGGGCGGAAAATCGCTCCCTTGAGCGGCAGCTTCAATACAAGGGCGAGTTGGGACAAATGGTCGGCAGTTCGCCGCGCATGCAGGAGATCTTTTCACTGCTGCAACAGGCGGCGCCGAGTAAAGCGTGCGTGCTCGTCTCGGGAGAGAGCGGTACGGGAAAAGAACTGGTGGCGCGGACGATCCATATGCTGAGTCCGCGACGCCAGGCGCCGTTTGTCGCCATTAATTGCGCGGCCCTGCCGGAAACGCTGATTGAGAGCGAGCTTTTCGGTCACGAGAAGGGATCGTTTACAGGAGCCACCGAGCGGAGGGCAGGCTGTTTCGAGGTGGCACAGCACGGCACCCTCTTGTTGGACGAAATCGGCGAAATGCCCCTGGGTACTCAAGCCAAGCTTCTCCGCATCCTCGAAGATTCCAAAGTGCGCCGATTGGGCGGGAAGACTGAGTTCGAAGTTGATGTGCGCCTGGTTGCGGCCACCAACAAGGTCCCGGACGAGGCGGTGAAAGGCGGCCATCTTCGGGAGGACCTCTTCTATCGTTTGAACGTCTTTCATGTCCATCTACCGGCGCTGAGGGAGCGCAAGGAAGATATCCCGGCGATCGCGGCCAACCTGGTTGGGGATCTGAATCGCAAGCACGGGACCAGGGTGACGGATCTCGCGCCTGAAGTGATGGATACGTTCCTTCGCCACGATTGGCCGGGGAATGTCCGCGAGTTGCGCAACGCCTTGGAAAGAGGCGTGATTGTGGCCAACGAGGGAACATTGCGGATGGAACATCTGGCCGTGAACTTTCAATCGTCCAGGCCCAGCGCTGCCGCGGTTGCCGCGGGCAGCACGGCTCTGAACCTCACGCCGGTCTCGTCCATCGCAGTGCCTCCGGTTTCAATTCCATCAGCCCAACCGGCAGCTCCTGCACCGGCTGACGCCGCGGAAGAAGGTATTCGCATTCCGATCGGCACCACAGTTGGCGAAGCGGAGAAGGGGTTGATCCTTCGCACTCTGGAGCATACGCGAAACAACAAAACGAAAGCCGCTGAAATTCTGGGGATCAGCTTAAAGACGCTGCACAACAAGCTTAAGGAGTACGGGCAAAGAGACGCCGAAGCTTGAATAGCGGCGCTTGGAAGGGCGATTCACGCCAACCCGAGACGGGCAATGAGTTCGAGGTAACGCGCGTGCGCCCGGAGCCGCGCGAACTTTGGCTCGACCTTCAGGTATACGCACCAACCCTCATGGGAGGCAATGGCTTTCTCGACGTAAGGAATCGCTTCGTCGATTTGATTTAAGCCCAGCAAAACAATTCCGTTGTTGATCGCCTGCACATAGCGCGTTTGAGCGAGCGCCTCGAGTTGTGCAAGGCAGGCGTGCGCTTTCTCCGGACGTCCCGCCATGGCGTGACAGTAGCCCATGACTGCGGGCAATCGCGTGTCGTATGGGGAATAGCCGCGTTGCTTCCTCAATCTGATGCAGAGCGCCTTCCCAATCGCCACGGACCAACAGAGCCGCGTGAGCGTAGAAGTACGGCGCGTAATTCCCGGGAGCGATTTGGCGGGCTTCTTCGAATCTACGTAACGCAGCGTCTACGTTGCCAAGATAGGTCTCGATCGCGCCAGCCGTAAGAACAATACTCAGTGAGAACGGCTCGAACGAGAGAGCCAGTTCGATCTGCTCCTTGGCTTCGGCCAGGCGGCCATGAGGCGCGAGATAGCACGCCGCCCACGCATGTCGCGTTGCTCCTGAGCGCGGGGCAATTTCCATGGACCGGCGAAAGTGATCTTCGGCTTCCACCCAATGCCATCCGCTAAAGACCAGCGCGATTGCCAGCGAGCAGTGCGCCTCAGCGAGGGTGTCGTCGAGCGCAAGCGCTTTGCGTGCCGCCTCGACAGCCTTGGGCATGAACTCCGTCGGCGAGCGGTGTCCGAAGCCGCCGAGCGCCGTGTAAACGTCAGCCAGGCCGGCCCATGCGCCGGCGTATTCAGGGTCGCGCGCAATGGCTTGTTCGAAATAGGCAATCGCGCCTTCGAGACCCTCCATGGTCCATGTGTTCCAGGAGTGGCGTCCGCGCAGATAGAGCGAGTAAGCCTCGGGATCGTTAGTAGCACGGCGCACAATCGCGCAGCCAGCGCCCGGCAGGAACTGGACCTGTAGCGCAGCCACGACGGCGCGAGCGATCTCGTCTTGCACCTCGAAGATATCCTCAAGGCGCCGGTCCCAACGCTCGCTCCATACGCGATATCCATCCGCCGTCTTCACCAATTGCGCGGTGATGCGGATGCGATCGCCGGCTTTGCGGACACTTCCTTCGAGGACCGCGTCCACGTTGAGGCTCGTGCCTATGGCGCGGATGTCCTCCGCGCCACCTTTAAAGCGGAAGGAGGAAGTGCGCGAGGCAACGAAGACGCACGGGAGCAGCGCCAGGGCGCCCAGGATCTCTTCGGCAATGCCGTCGCAGAAGTACTCCTGATCCTTCTGTGGACTCATGTCGGCGAAGGGCAGCACGGCGATGCGAGCTTCGCGCGGCGCGGTCTGACGGACCTTCCAAGCAGACGACCCGGTGTCAGCGGTTGCGCCTGATTGATAGCATTCCAGCGCTTGCTTCAGTTCGGACATTCCGGCAAACCGGTCCTCGGGCCGCCGCGACAGGCAGCGGTCGACGATCTCGCGAATCACTTCGGGCGCATCGAGCGGCGAGGGACGTTCGGTCAGTACCGCGGCCATCGTCGCCATGGGCGATGAGCGGGAGTAAGCTCGCCGTCCGCTAAGCATTTCATACAGAACGAGGCCGAGCGCAAAGATATCGGACCGGTGATCGGCTTCGCCGCCTTCTATCTGTTCGGGCGACATATAGGATGCTGTGCCCATAATCATGCCGAGCCCGGTGCGTGTGGCCTCTTGATCGAGGCCGCCCCAAACGCGCGCCTGGCAAGTCCGAAATCGAGAATCTTGACGCGGCCGCCGGAGAGCATGATGTTGGCAGGCTTGAGATCCCGATGAATCACGCCCGCCGAATGAGCCGCATCGAGCGCATCGGCAACCTGGATCATTATGCGCACGGCATCGGCGACGGCGATCCTCTCGCGTTGCATAACCGACGCCAGGGTCTCGCCCGCCACAAGTTCCATGGCGATGAACGCCACGCTGTCCCGATTGTCGTTCGCCGTGTCGGCTACATCATAGATGGTGACAATGCCGGGATGATTCAGCGCGGACGCGGCTCGCGCTTCATCGAGAAAGCGGCGGCGTCTGTCATGTCGCCCACGGCATCGGCGGGCATGAACTTAATCGCGACGAGGCGATCAAGACGCCGGTCGCGTGCGCGATAGACGGAGCCCATGCCGCCCTCGCCGATCTTGTCGAGGATATCGTAGTGCAGCAGACTGGTACCTGTCACTATCAAAAGAGTATCACTGGGTGGCCGTCTTGGCCCCCCTTGCGTTGGCTGATGAAAGGAGTAAGATAAAACTCGGCAGGCTGCGGAATGGGGCCCTGCCGGTCGCAGGTCACTTTGCAATAATCGGCTTTCTTCCGCTAGCCGCCGATGAGACGATACTTTCGTGTAAAAGGTGATCTATGTTCGACAGCCTCTCAGATCAGATGAAGCACGACCTGGATGAACAGACCCCACGGTCCCAACGAGTGATCGAATATGTAATCGTGGCCGCCGTCAGCATTGTGATTTTCGGCGGCCTGTATATGGGCATACGCTTCCTGCAATAAACTCCGAAAGCTGCTGCAGCTTTACGACTGGCCAGCTTGGGGCAGAATTGAGGGAATAGCGCTGGCGTACGCGCGCGGCTCAGTAATCCTGTTACCGAGCCGCTGCATCCAAGTTCGGCTTTGACTCCGTTAGAAAAGGAACTTCAATGCGAACTGGACGACGCGCGGTTGGTTATTCTGGGTGCTGATTACTCCGAAGGCTGGCGCTCCCAGCGCGGTGTTGGGCGGCGCGAATTGCGGAGTATTTGTGAAATTGAAGAACTCGGCGCGGAACTGGAGCTTAACACGCTCATGGATGGTTACGTTCTTGTTTAACGTGACGTCGAGTTGCTGTAAGCCATCGGCGCGCAAGCCATTCAATGTCCTCGCGACGTTGCCATACGCGTAAGCCGGCGCGACCGTAAATTGGGTTGTGTCGAACCAGCGATCGACAGTCGGGCTGCCGATTGATGCGCTGACGCCCGTCCAGTTGGGTCGCTGACCGCCGCCTTGCGAGTCCGTGTTATTCGTCTGCTGCGTGATGCCGAGCGGACTGCCGCTGAACAGGCTTAGAATGCCGCCGATTTCCCATCCGCCCAAAATGCGTCCAACCACGCCTTGCTGCTTGGAAAAGAACGGCAATTCGTAGACCGCATTGGCGACAAGCCGATGGGTTTGATCGAGCGCGGATGGCGCGTATTCGTTATGCAGATTGTGATAATCCTGAATGGCGCCCGCGCTTACGCTATCGCCCGAAAATGAGCCAATGCCCAGGTCGATATTCTTGGAGTAAGTGTAGGAAACCAGCAGCGTCAAGCCCTTCGCATAACGTTTCTCAAGCTTCATTTCGAGCGCGTGATAGCTGGAATTGGCGATGCTGGTTTGGATCGCATTGACGCCGTCGTACTGTGGAAAGGGCCGCAGTAACTGCGCGCGGCTGATGGTAGCGGTGGACAGAATCCCGTTCGAGATCTGGCCGAAGAACGGGTTCGCTACCGTGTCGCGGAGGGAGTTGCCGAGCGCGAGCGTTGCCGTAGGAAGCGTGTTGAGCTGATTGTCGAACGGGAATTTCAGTCCGCGGCTACCGGTATAACCGATATCGAATAACAGGCTCTTTGGTAGTTCACGCTGGATGCTGAAATTCCATTGCGCGGCGTAGGGGGTAACAGTGTCACGGCTATAAAAACTGATCGCTTGCCCTAATTGTGTCGCCGGTCCGAGGCTGGAACCCGTCGGCTTGATAATTCCGTTGGGAAATGGATTATCCAAAGTCACAATCGGATTGACCCCGTTGATGCTCGTCACGATTGTAGTCGTTGTGCTGAACCCGGTCGAGCCGAAGCCATTTGAGCCCGTACCCACGCCCCAGTTATTCGCGTAAAAAAGCCCCCCGCCGGTCCTAATGACGGTCCTTTCGTTCAGACGATATGCGATGCCCAGGCGCGGAGCGACATTGTTGAGATCCGGGTTGGAGTTGCCTCGGGACATGCCGTTCACGCCCACGAAGGTGAGCGCCCCGTGCGGATTCAATCCCGGGGCGTTCACCGGAGGCATGGCCGAAAAATCGAAGTTGCTGAACTGGTTGAAGCGATCGGTGCGCGGGCTTTCGTATTCCCAACGAAGTCCGTAGTTCACCGTTAGATGAGGCGTCACCTTGTATGCGTCCTGGACAAAGAAGGCCAGATACCGGGTCTGCATAGCCAAGGATGGAGCAGGCGCCGCGGTGCCAGTTGGAATCCCCAGTAGGAATGTAGCGACCCCATTGCCCGCGGTTGCGCTGGTGGCGGTTGGGTTCGGTCCTTGAGTCCACGAGGGCGCGAATGTGAAGTTCGGCGAATTCGCCCCAGTTTGTTGGGTGTTCAGTTGGATTACGCGGAACTCCCCGCCGGCCTTTAGTTCGTGCTTATCGATGATCTTCGTAACTGTGCCCTGCACAGCGTGAACGCTGTTGCCCAACGCAATCTGGTCCGTAGCGCCGAGCAGTCCTCCTGTGATGATGTTCTGGACTGAACTCCCGACGCTATATCCGGTAATGACTATATCCGGGAACGAGGGCGGGAAGAGTTGCGGACCGAGAGATGCGGGGAATCCGAGCGTCGACAAATTGAAACCCTGGCTGAAGGCGGTGCGGAAATTCGACAGCCGCGTGAACGAATAGCGGAACGTCGCGAGCAGCGTCGGCGAAAAGGTCTGATTGTCCTCGACGACCGAGTTGCGGCGGCCGAAAATTTGCGGCCCGGCAGATGGCGACGCGGGGTTGCTTTGCCCATAAGCACCGGCGCGAATATCTGGCGTATCGTCGGCGGAATAGCGGGCAAAGAAACGATTCTTTTCGCTGAAGTACTGATCAACCTTGTAGCTCACCGAATCTTTATTAATTCGATTGGCGTCGTTGCGGACGTAGTTGCCGACATTTGTGAACGGAGCGCCGCCAGAGGTGGGCGTCGGGAAATATTTGATGATATTCTTCGATACCGCATTGATTCTGGATGCTGGAATAATGTTCCCGGGGAAAGCCGTGCGAATATAGCCCGAGCCATTGGGGACTGTGGTGGCAGGGTCATAGATCGTGATCAGTGCGCCGCTAGCCGTGCGGGTGTTGGAAAAATCTCCGGCGAGTTGCTGTGGCGTCGGCTCCGTCCCAGTGAACGTAAGTCCTTGGATGAACCTGACCTTCTCCACGCTTGCAAAAAAGAACGTCTTATTGCGTCCGTTGTAGACCTTGGGAATCCGGACTGGGCCGCCGAGTGTGCCGCCGAACTGGTTATACTTGAAAGGCGCTCGGGGGATGCCGCCGCGATTCGCAAAGAAGTCGTTGGCGTTGAGCTTGTCGTTGCGGAAGAATTCATAGAGCGCGCCATGAAAGTCATTGCCGCCGGAGCGGGTCACGACGTTGAAAACGCCGCCGGCCGCTCGGCCATATTCAGCACTGTAGTTGCTGGTTTCAACCTTGAACTCCTGCACCAGGTCGGGAGTAGCATTGATAACGGGTTGATTTTGCGATGGCGCGGAGTTCGGGGCGCCGTCCAGCAGGAACTCGTTGGCAGACGCACGCTGGCCGTTAATGGCGAAGGCCACAGTGCTGATCTGATCGACGGGCAGATTGTTCACGCCGATTGCGGGCCGAACGCCAGGCACCAGTAGCGCGAGAGCGTAAGGATTGCGTCCCAAGAGCGGCAGTTCGGTGACCTGACGGGACTCCACCACTGCGCCCAACGTCGAGTTCTCGCTCTCGAGCAAAGGCGCCTGCGCGCTCACGTCGATAGACTCCGCCACGGCTCCGACCTTCAACTTGAAGTCGAGACGCGCAATTTGCTGAACCTCGAGCACCAGATGCTCTTCTTTGATGGGAGAAAAGCCGGTCTTCGTGATCGTGAGGTCGTAGACTCCGGGAAGCAGCGACGGCAGACTGTAGTAGCCATCCTGATTGGATATGGTTTCAGTTGATACGCCGTTGTCGGCCGATTTAGCGGCGATAGTCACCCCGGGCACGACCGCGCCTGCTGGATCGGTGATTCGTCCCGTGATGGATGCGGTTTGTGCGAACACCGCGGTTGCAAACAGTGTGACAGTGCAGAGTAAGCGAAACATGTAAACTCCCAATGCTCGATATTATATGTGAGATCCTCTCCTGCCACAGTGAGAGGTTCGCGGCTTACCGCTGAGCGAAAAAATTGACATCGGCACGCGAACTGCTCCGAAGCTATTGCAATCCATTTGCAAAGGAGCACTCACAATGGCAGCTACACTACAAGGTAAGAAGATAGCGATTCTGGCGACCGACGGGTTTGAACAAGCGGAACTCCTGGAGCCAATGCAAGCCCTGCTGCAAGCGGGAGCCGATACCAAGGTAGTCTCACCCGGCGGCCCCAAGATCAAAGGCTGGAATGAGAAAAACTGGGGACAGGAGATCGCTGTTGACGTTCCTCTCGATTCGGCGAAAGCGGGCGATTACGACGCACTTCTGCTTCCTGGAGGCGTGATGAATCCGGACAAGCTTCGCATCAACGACAAAGCGGTACAGTTCGTGCGAGAGATGGCGGACGCAGGCAAACCGATCGCGGCCATTTGTCATGGGCCGTGGACGTTGATCGAAGCGGGCGTTGTGAAGGGACGTACCCTGACATCCTGGCCATCGCTCAAGACTGACATCCGTAACGCGGGCGGCAATTGGGTTAATCAAGAAGTAGTTACCGACCAGGGCCTCGTGACTAGCCGGAAGCCTGCCGATATTCCGGCGTTCAATCGTAAGATGGTCGAGGAATTCGCGGAAGGAGGCCAGGCAAAGAGGTCGAAGTCTCATACCGGCGGGACGAGTGTCACGTAATAAGGAACGCTAAGTGGCGCTGGCAAACCAGAACCACTGCCCGTAGCCGCAGTGATGAAGTTGCGTTTTCGCGAGCATGGCCTTCGCAGGCTTAGCTATTCTGGAAGGAATGAGCCTGGACATCCAAGAGCGTGAACGGGAAGGTATTATCATTCTTGATTTAAAGGGACGGATCACCTCGGGTCCGGAAGCCGGCGCGTTCCGGGCGGCTGCCTCCGCGGTTGCGGCAAAGCTGAATCCTAACCTGATCCTCAATATGGCCCAGGTGGATTACGTAGATAGCACCGGCTTAGGCGCCGTGGTAATGGTTGCGACTACGATTAAGCGCGCCGGCGGCAAGGTTAAGCTGCTGAATCTGAACCGGCGCAACATCGAATTGCTCGTTATGACCAAACTGGCGACTATCTTCGAGATCTTCAACGATGAGCAGGACGCCATCAACAGCTTTTTCCCCGATCGCGAGATCAAGAGCTTCGATATCCTGGCGTTTGTCAAGGAACACGAGCATGACTGAGAACGGATGAGATGATTAGCGGTAGAGCACCCGAGTTCGATCTGCCGGCGCTGGCGGGCGGCCGCAAGAGCTTGAAAGATCTGATTTCCGCAGCTCCCGTGCTGCTGGTTTTCTACAAAGTCTCCTGTCCGACCTGTCAACTCACTCTCCCCTTCATTGAACGGCTTGGTAAGGCAGGAAAAGTGGATGGTCCGCAGGTAGTAGCCATTTCCCAGGACGACGCCCAGGCTACCGCCACATTCAACCTGCGATTCGGCATCAGCCTGCCGACATTGCTCGACCCGCCCCGTACACCCGGAATCCAGCCTTACCCTGCGAGCAACGCATACCGTATTACGAATGTGCCGAGCCTCTTCCTAGTTGAATCCGACGGGCAAATTTCCCGATCCGTAGATGGCTTTGATAAAGCCGAAATGATGGCGTTGGGTGAGATCTTTGGTGTGGACGTCTTCACGCCATCGGACCGTGTGCCGGTGTTTCGGCCTGGCTGAGGTTCTCGCAACTGAACTCCCGGTCGGGAGTTGCTAACATAAAGAACAGATGGCAAATCCGCTCGTATCGATCATGGAAACCGTGTCCAGTATGGCCACGGGGATGGGCGTCACGCTTAAGGAGATGATGTCTCCGACCGTAACGGAAAACTACCCGGACGAACCGCCAAAATTCGAGGAGCGATTCCGCGGCACTCACGTACTGCAGAGGGATGAAAACGGCCTGGAAAAGTGCGTTGCATGTTTCTTATGTGCCGCTGCCTGTCCCGCCAACTGCATTTACATCGAAGCGGCGGAAAACACAGAGAAACTGCGTATCAGCGGTGGAGAACGCTACGCTAAGGTCTACAACATCGACTATAACCGCTGCATCTTTTGCGGATATTGCGTGGAAGCTTGCCCCACCGATGCGATTACGCACGGACATGGTTTCGAGCAGGCCAGCTATAATACCTCGACTTTGGTCTATCGTAAGGAGGATATGCTCGCTCCAATACCACCCGGAGCTAAGCCGCCAACCTTCGTTCCAACCGCCACAACCGGCGGCGCGGCTCATTAAGGGACACCAAAGAGGCTCCTCGGCGCCGCATTGAAACCAGGCGCGTTCCGATAACATCCAATTGCCATGTTCGGGATCATACGGGAACAGCTCGATACTATCTTCCGCGAAGATCCCGCCGCCAAAAGTGTCCTGGAGATTATTCTTTGCTATCCGGGATTTCACGCGATCATCCTGCATCGCCTTGCCCATCGGCTCTATGGGGGCGGCGTGCCTTTGCTGCCCCGTGTAATCTCTCAGTTTTCACGCTTCTGTACGGGTATTGAAATCCACCCGGGCGCCACAATCGGACGCCGGTTCTTTATCGATCACGGGATGGGTGTAGTCATCGGTGAGACTGCGGATATCGGCGATGATGTGCTGATCTACCAGGGAGTCACGCTCGGGGGTACCGGGAATGAAAAGGGTAAGCGCCATCCTACAATCGGGAATCACGTAGTCATCGGCACGGGTGCCAAGGTGCTGGGCAGCATTGTTATCGGCAACAACGTCAAGATTGGCGCGGGTTCCGTGGTGGTCCGGCCGGTGCCAGATAATTCGACCGTCGTCGGCATCCCGGGGCGGGTTGTGCGTATGCGAAATGCCGATAATCAGGTGCTGGAGCACGGCCAGCTTCCAGACCCCGAACGCGATGAGATCGACGGTCTCAAAAAGCGCATCGAGGACCTGGAGCATCGGTTGCATATTCTCGCCGATAGACTGGACATTGAGAACGAAACCCGGCAGTGGAGCGCTCATAAGTGATGCGCCAAGCCATAAGATTATCGATCGCATTGTTTGCATTCAGCAGCGCGGCATTGTTTGCCGCGCCCGATGTCTGGACTTACTGGATTCAGCCTTGCGGCGCGGAAACCGCACTTCAAACCCATTGCGAGGCCGCGGATCTTCAACTGGCAACCTGGGCCCTGGAGGCTTGGGAGAACGCGTCGAGCGGCCATATCGCGATGAAGCCGGCAACCAGTGAGTCCGATGCCCGGTTACGTCTGGTGTGGGCCGGTGGTAACGGACACCTGTACGGGGAGACGCGCCCGATTGTGGTGAATGGGAAAAGGGGCGCGGAGTTGTTCATCCTTCCCGATATCAATGCCCTTGGTGCCGAAATTGCGGGTGCCGGTTCCGGTGACAAGCTCTATCGGGATTCCGTCGTCTATCTTACGTGTCTGCACGAGACTGGGCACGCACTCGGCCTCGCCCACAATCGCGATTTCGAGGACATCATGTACAGTTTCCAGTACGGCGGCGATATAGTTGAATATTTCGCGCGCTATCGTCGAAAGCTGAAATCGCGGGACGATATTCGTCGCAATTCGGGCTTGAATGGCGCCAATGCAAAGTTAGTTGCAGCGGGCCGTTGATTTGCGCCGTTGATTTGCTATGCCGAGCGAATCGTTTAGAAACGCGATCGCACCCTGGCTGCCAGTTGAGCGATGAATCTCCGGAGCACGGCAACTCCAGCCTCGAATCTCTCGGCGGCCACTACTGCGAGGTGGCCATCCTCTTAGACCGTAGTGCGTCCCTACATAACAGTAACGGTGATATACCGCAAGAAAATAAGAACTTGCTCGGTCAGAGCTGTACAAGACGGGGAATACTGGCGTGGCAGATTGGAGCAACCACCCGGAAAGTGCAAAACCCGCGCGGATTCCAGATCTGTGCTCGGCTTGATTGTTCCGAAGCCTCTTTCGGCTTCCGCGGCTCGTTCAGCCCCAGAGTCAGATGGTGTCGTTGAGTAACGTTTTAAACTCGGCTCCGTAACGCCCACGCCACGCTCGTGGATACATTCCCGCGACCGCAGTAATAACCCGGTTTATGCGTGCCTGAGCCTTCGGGCCGCAGTCTTAACCAGGCGGCCGGGTGTGTTCAGTTGGACCTTCAGGTCCTCGCGGCCGGAAATAGTCAGCGTATAGCCGTCGCCGATCCTGTGAGGCGGCAAGCTTGATCCAGCCGCGTTCTTCGAGGCAAGTGATGTCCCGTAGGGAGTTCCGGGTCCGACACAAGCACGTCCTTTTTACGCGCTCCACCACGCTACGCGTCTGAAACGCACCCGCCGGCGCGGTTAAATACTCTCTCGAAATAAGCACCCAGCGATGAGCTGTTCAGACGCGTAGACCGGAGATTGTGACACTGGTCGAATAATGCCCGCCGCAGGACACAAAAACTGAGGGGCTACAAAGATCCAGCGGCGAAAGTGCGCCGGTGAATAGAGGGCTGGTTCCGCTTCCGTGGCGAATGCCTCTCATGATAGGCTGTCGAGTTCATGCCTCAAACACAATTTGACCTCGCAGCCGCTGCTCACGACGAGATGATTCACGAGGGATTCACTCCCGATTTCACTCCTGAAATTGCCGACCAAATAGCCGAACTGCGCCGCCGCCCCGCTGCCACTGCTTCGAGCGAGCTTCGCGATTTACGCGATCTGCCGTGGTCGTCCATTGACAACGACACCTCGCGCGATCTTGACCAGATCGAAGTTGCCGAGCGCGTGGATGGCGGTATTCGCGTGTTGGTCGCCATCGCGGATGTCGACTCCGCGGTTGCCATCGATACTCCTATCGATCGGCACGCCGCGGCACAGACCACCAGCGTTTACACTGGCGTCCGCACCTTCCCGATGTTGCCGGAAGAGCTTTCCACGGACATCACTTCGCTCAACGAGAACGGGGATCGGGCCGCGATCGTGATCGAGTTCGTAGCTGCAGCGGACGGAACCATCGGGTCGTCGGACATCTACCGGGCGTTGGTCCGCAACAAGGCGCAGTTGACGTACAACGGCGTTGGTCCGTGGCTGGAAGGCAAGAGCGCTGCGCCGGCGAAAGTCGCGGCTTCGGCTGACTTGGCCGCGCAACTGAAATTGCAGGACGAGGCGGCGCGCGCATTGCGCGATCAACGGCATCTATTGGGCGCGCTCGAATTCGATCGGGTTGAACCGCAGGCAGTCGTACAGAACGGCCAGGTTAGCGGCGTTACTGCCGCTCACAAGACGCGAGCCAACGATCTGATCGAAGATTTCATGATCGCGGCGAATGAGGTAATGGCGCGCACTCTCCAAGATAAAGGCCGGTCGTCAATCCGCCGCGTCGTGAAGACGCCGGAGCGTTGGCCGCGCATCATGGAACTTGCAGAGCAGCATGGCGAAAAACTTCCGGAGCAGCCCGACTCGGGCGCTCTCAATGCATTCCTGCAACGGCAGCGCGCCGCCGATCCGGTTCATTACCCCGACCTTTCGCTCGCCGTAGTGAAACTGATGGGGCCGGGAGAGTATGTACTGTTGCGGGCCGGAGAGGAGAGCCAAGGACATTTTGGACTCGCGGCGCACGACTACACGCATTCCACCGCGCCCAATCGCCGCTTCGCGGATCTCGTAACGCAGCGTCTGCTGAAGGCAGCGTGGGCCGGGCGCCCAGCGGCATATAGCGACGACGGGCTCAATTCCATCGCGCAAAACTGTACGTTGAAAGAGGACGCGGCGCGCAAGGTGGAGCGCGCGACGATGAAACGCGTTGCCGCGGTTGCGCTGCAAAATCGCATCGGCGAAACGTTCGAGGGTGTGGTGACAGGCGTGACTCCGAAGGGAGTTTTCGCGCGTGTCGCTCAGCCGCCGGTCGAAGGACGCATCATGCGCGGGGAGCAAGGACTTGACGTCGGCGACGTGATACGCGTAAAGCTGCTGCACACCGATCCTGGGCGTGGCTTTATCGATTTCGGACGGGTGTGATGCTCACGCGCAATTGCCGCCACCAGCCTGGCACGCGCCTTTTTCTAAGGCAGCTGAAAGCGCAGTCTGAAGCATGCCCGCCAGCAGTTGCGAAGGATGAGCGCCTGACGTGAGCGCCTGTCCATTTACAAAGAACGTAGGCACTCCGGACACGCCTTGCGTGCGGGCCTCCCGCTCCTCTTTCGCAACTTCCGCAACGCCGAGTTCGCTTTCGAACATCGCATCGATTCGCGATCCTTCAAGACCACTCTTAAGCCCTACTTCTCGCAGAACACTCCTGTCTCCCACGTTGCGGCCCAGCAGGAAGTATGCCCGGAAGAGGTTCTCGACCACCGTGTCCTGGACCCCCGTCTCCTCTGCGAGCCAGATCAGACGATGTGCATCGAATGTATTGGGCGTCTTCTCGATCAAATCGAAGCGGAAGTGGATTCCTTCCTGCGCTCCGGCTTCAATCACTCGCCCTTCGAGCCGCTGGGCGGTTTCCAGACTGCCAAACTTCGCCTGCCTGTACTCGCGCCGGTTCCAACCCTCGCCAGGCACGTCGGGATTAAGTTCAAACGCCGTCCAGCGTACTTCAACGTCTTCGCGGCCGAGCAAGGCGAACGCTTTCTCCAGTCGGCGTTTGCCGATGTAACACCAGGGACATACCACGTCCGACACTACTTGAATCACGCGCGTCTCGTTCATACTTTGATTTTGATGCCAAAACATCGGCGCGCGATGCTGAAGCCGGCGCATCGCAGTAATCGCCCCTAATTCAATGGGCGGAATCCGGAGCTTCCGGTTCATCGGCAGCAGCCGCTGGCCGCACAATATCGACCGCCGCAGCCGCGGTGAGCACGGCCATCGGGGCCAGCAATGAAAAGAACGCGAACCGCTCAGCGGTAACGGCGCCGCAGAATGCGCCCGTGAAAAAACCTACCCACAGTCCCGCGGTGAGTGCCGCGTGTTGAAACGACTTCTGCCGTGGCGACACCATCAGCACTCGCCTGACACGGCTTGGGAACTGATGGCTGATACGATCGTAAAACCAGAAGGAGTAATCGACGATTGCCTCGGACAGCTTTGAAAGCGAGCCGGTGAGATAGGTCGTGTATACCCTAAGGCCATTGATGTTTGTAACGGTTACCGTCTGTATTCCCATAGCGGCAGCCGGTAACGACAACAAGAGATATTCCGTTGCTCCACCATGCGTCATGAGCTTGCCATCGACCTGATTCCGGGAACCGAGTATCAAAAAAAGCAGCAAGATGAAAAGCTCTGTGAACAGCGCAATCGAGAATGACGAATCGAACCCGTGGCGTCGCGCGGCCTTTGTTGTCGCGGCGCTGTACAGGAGCCCCGCGACAAACGGGAGGATTACCCAACCGTGGTGGATCGCCTCGCCCCAGCTTTGAGACGAGAGATCGCGCGCAAATGTGGCCGTGTTGCCGGTCATATGCGAAGAATAGATGTGATGCACGAAGAGCCAACCGACAACATCGACATAGCCCGCCGCCCACGCCATCGAGATGGCCACAAACGCTTTGCCACGTCCGGCCAGGTGTTTTGCCGCCAGCGGATCATAACCGCGCGCGCTTCTAGGCAAATAAATCCACCCCCACAAAAGGCGCGGTAAGGATCGCCAGGCCGGCCATTTTGGTTTTGGACGGCCCTTTGCGCGCAGGTTCCAGTACAGCGTATCTCTGACAACCGATCTGCGGCGCCTGAGGGACCCTCCTGAATGGCCATTTGAAGCAATTCTCCGATGTGCATGGCGCGGCTCTCGGAGTCCTCAACGATCCGTTCGCGGCAGCTAAAATCATCCGCGACGATCATCGTATTCCCTTCGTTTCGGTTTTCATGTTAAGCACTTGCGTAAGCTGCCCCTTGGCAAGGGCGCAGCATGCAGTAATCGTGAAGCGGTTTGCCGCAACAAGGCGGTAAACGTGGCACTCTCACCTGAAAGCCAGCGTGTTCCAGGACCTCTACTGCAGCCTGTGAAGTGTGCGGGAGGCGGCGCATCAGATCTTTTTGCGATACGGCACGGGCTGTTATCAAAGCCGCTTTCATCCTAACAGAGGCGATAATTTCCTCTCACTCGCATAACCGTTCCGATGCGGCAGCCTCGCTATAATGGATATGACTCATGCACCAACAACTGACCGAACGTGCCAACGATACGGATCCACGCGAAACTGCGGAATGGCTTGAGGCCCTGGATCAAATCCTGGATGAAGTCGGCTCCAACCGCGCCGCTTTCCTCCTTGAACAACTATCCAACCGGGCCAGATGGGCCGGCGTCGATCTCCCGCTTCGATTCACCTCCGACTACATCAATACCATCCCACCCGAATCCGAAGTTGCCTACCCCGGCGATCGCGCGCTGGAGCGCCGTATCAAAAGCATCATTCGCTGGAACGCAATGGCCATGGTGTCCCGCCAAAATAAGCACGATCATGGGATCGGCGGCCACATTTCCACTTATCAGTCGCTGGCGACACTTCTGGAAGTAGGATTCAACCACTTCTTCCATGCCAGCTACGGCGACCAGCCCGGCGATTTCGTCTACTTCCAGGGCCACGCCTCTCCGGGCGTTTACTCTCGGGCCTTCGTCGAGGGACGTCTGAATGAAAAGCACCTGGAGAATTTCCGCCACGAACTGCGCGACGAACCTGGACTCTCATCCTATCCGCATCCCTGGTTGATGCAAGATTTCTGGAGCTTTCCCACCGTCTCGATGGGGCTCGCTCCAATTAACGCAATCTATCAAGCGCGCTTCATGCGCTATCTGGAAAACCGAAACCTCATTCCCAAGACGCCCCGCAAAGTATGGGCTTTCCTCGGAGACGGCGAAACCGATGAGCCCGAATCGCTCGGAGCAATCACGTTGGGCTCGCGCGAGAAGCTCGACAATCTCATCTTCGTCGTCAATTGCAACCTGCAGCGTCTCGATGGTCCGGTGCGCGGCAACGGCCAGATCGTACGCGAACTGGAGTCGGCATTTCGCGGCGCCGGCTGGAACGTAATCAAGTGCCTCTGGAGCGAGGATTGGGACCCGTTGCTCGCGAAAGACACGTCAGGGCGTCTCGTTCAGCTAATGAATGAGACTGTGGACGGCGATTTATCAAGCGTGCAAGGCCAAGGGCGGCGCTTACGTGCGCAAGGAATTCTTCGGAAAATATCCGGAGACCGCCAAGCTGGTCGAGAACATGACCGATGAAGAAATCGGCAAATTGCGGCGAGGCGGACACGATCCCAAGAAGGTCTACAACGCCTACAAGGCTGCGATTGAACACAATGGCGGTCCCACGGTGGTTCTCGCCAAAACGGTTAAGGGCTACGGTCTCGGCGATGCCGGCGAAGGCCGCAACTATACTCACGGTCAGAAGGAGCTCAATGAAAAGGCGATGGAATACTTCCGTGGCCGCTTTGAGATTCCGATTCCCGATGAAGGCGCGCGCGAGGGTGCATTCTATCGGCCGCCCGAAAGCAGCCCTGAGATGGCTTACATGCATGAGCGCCGCCGCATCCTTGGCGGGTACATGCCGACCAGAAAGGTCGGACCGGCGCAATTCCAGGCTCCCGCTCTCGATTACTTTAGCGATATGCTGGAAGGCTCCCGCGGACCCGATCCTTCTACCACGATGGCTTTCGTCAAGCTGTTGACCAAGCTCATGAAACATCCGCAGGTCGGACAGCGCGTCGTGCCGATCGTTCCGGATGAAGCGCGCACCTTCGGTATGGAATCGATGTTCCGCCAGTTCGGCATCTACGCCAGCCAGGGCCAGTTGTACAAACCTCACGACGCCGACATCCTGCTCTATTACAAGGAATCGAAGGACGGCCAGATTCTCGAAGAGGGCATTACCGAAGCCGGTTCGATGGCTTCGTTCACCGCGGCGGGCACCGCGTACGCGAACTACGGGCTGGATATGATTCCGTTCTTTATTTATTACTCGATGTTTGGATTCCAGCGAATCGGCGACCTCGTCTGGGCCTTCGCCGATTCACGCGGCAAAGGCTTTCTGATGGGCGGTACCGCGGGCCGCACTACGCTGACCGGCGAAGGACTGCAGCATCAGGATGGGCACAGCCTGGTTCTCGCGAGCACGATTCCGACGCTGGCCAGTTACGATCCCGCGTACGCGTACGAGATCGCGGTCATTGTGCAGGACGGCATCCGGCGCATGTATCAGGAGCGCGAGGATCTGTTCTACTACATCACGCTCTACAACGAAAACTACCCGCAGGTCCAGATGCCGGAGGGCGCGGCGGAAGGCATTCTCAAGGGCATCTACAAATTCAAGGCGGCGGGCAACGGCAAATCGAAGAACAAGATCCAGCTTTTCGGCAGCGGTCCAATGTTGACGGAGGCTGCTAAGGCCCAGGCTATCCTGGCCGAGAAGTACAACATCGCAGCGGATGTCTGGAGCGTCACCAGTTATAACGAATTGCGCCGCGAAGCGTTGCGCATCGAGCGCTGGAACCGTCTGCATCCCGGCGAAGAACCCAAGAAGCCGTACATCCAGCAGGCGCTTGAAGGTACTGAAGGCCCCATCGTGGCAGCTTCGGACTTCATGAAGGTGGTGCAGGATCAGGTGTCGCCGTGGCTGTCGGGCCGCATGGTAGCTCTTGGGACCGATGGTTTCGGCCGCAGCGACAACCGCGAATATCTACGGAAGCACTTCGAAGTTAACGCCGCGTCGATCGTAGCCGCGGCTCTCTCGCGCTTGGCCCGCGACGGCAAGTTCGATGTCAAGAAGGCTGTTAAGGCGATCGGCGAACTTGGGGTCGACCCGGAGAAGGTAGATCCCGCACGGGCCTGAGTGATCGATGCGATCGCAATGGACCTCGGCGTCCAAGTCTCGACGCTGTAGTCGTCCTCCTTCCCTCTTTCTATGGAGCCGGGACAGGCTGATAGATGCCGTGCGGTCCCTTTAAGTCGGCAGCACGAGGCGTCTGGCTCACGTCAAGTCCTGGTAGTTGGTTGCTTCCTCCGTGGTGAAGCCTAATTTCGCGACCACCTGCTCAAAGGGAATCCCAGGATTGTGCTTACAGCCATTCGCGGGCTTCTGCCACGGCCTGTTCTTGTTCCTCGGAAATCTCTTCGTCTTCGAGCGGCACGTTAGCCAGTGCTCGAGAAGCGGGTCGAGCATCACTTCCATCAAATGGGCCCAGCGGCGAATTGCTGCGGCGCCAAGTGGACTAAGTAGTTGCTGCGCATGCATGACGCGATCCGAGTTACCACCTCTTCTAAAATTGTATCCTCAAAAGACAAATCCAATCTCCCCCGCACCGTTCTCGGCGGCACCTGCCCGCATCTGCAATGAGGCACGTATTTCCTGCTCTTCAACAGCCGGCAAATCGAGAGTTGGTGGGAGGATCGCGTGTGCATTCGCCAAGCGAGGCGCTTTCTCCAAATCGCGGAAGGGAGTCCGGTGCTACCCGCCAGTACGTCCGAACCGCGGGAGATCTCCAAACCGCCGCAACAGCGCTCACTAGCGGAGTGTGCGCCGCATGACAAGCGGGACAGCAATGGGTAGCGTGACTCGAGGAGTGACCCGGAGCGAATGCCACCACTTGCGACACCAACACTGCCAGCAGTATCGAATACTGCTAACAACTGGCAAAGTCGCGACTTCATGACATCTTGTCTCTTATGGTCGTATAGTCGGGTGTTGTAAGGGCCTAAGGGGCCAGTGCCCGAGCAGTTCCAGAAAGGCCACAGACGCATAACTCAGGCCCCTCCTCGATGGGCGCAGGAGGTAAATCTTGCGCTCAACCTGCATTTCCTGAACCTTAACCGCCATCAGCGTGCCGGTTTCCAGATCCTGTTCTACGCACATGGTCGGCAAGAACGCGACGCCCAAATCCGCCTGTACCAGCCGCCGGATCGTCTCCACAGTCGGCATTTCAATCGGCATATTCAAAGGCACGCCTTGCCGCTGGAATTCCCGCACCACAGCCTCACGATATGGGGATACAACGTTATGCGCAATGAACGTCTCTCCGCCGAGATCTTGGATTGATATCTGCTTCTTCTCCGCCAACGGGTGCCGGGGAGACCACAAACGCCAGAGCGTCGGTGTAAATCACTTTAGAGATCAGCCGCTCATCGTGTGGATCGTAGCTGATCACTCCCAGTTCCAGGTTGCCATCTACGATTTCCGCTGGAATGCGGCTCGATAGGCTCCGCCGCACCTCCACTTTGACCTTCGGAAATAATTTTCGATATCGCTCGATGTGGCGCAGCAGGTAGAGCGTGGTGGATTCGTTCGCTCCGATGGAGAGCCGCCCCGCCGAGTTGTCGCGCAGTTCGGCGAGGGAAACCCGCATCTCGCCTGACAAATTGTCGAATCGCCGGGCGTACTCGAGCACGGCGCGTCCCGCGTCCGTCAAAACCAGATCTTTGGCGGATCGATCGATAAGCCGCTCGCCCAAATCGTGCTCCAGCCGCTGCAGAGCAAGCGATATCGCCGGTTGGGTGCGGTGCATTTTCTCGGCCGCGCGCGAAAAGCTCTTCTCTGTAGCGATGGCCAAGAAAACGCGAAGAGGATAGAGTTCCAATATTTAATTTCCATATTGATAATAAAGCAGAATTAGTGCTTGTTTACCGAAATTTGTGCCAAAAAATACGGACTTACAAAGCGCGCTCGATCACAGCAGTTAACTCACCCGGCGTGAGTTCGATCGCATTCGACTTCATACTGCTCGATTTAGCGGCCTTATCAACCAGATTGGGTATATGAGCGGCACTGATTCCGTAAGCGCTAAGAGGCTTAATCCGTAGAGTTTTGCATAACCTGGCGATCCAATCGACGCCATCTTCGGGTAGCGCAGTGGGATCTCCGGTGAGCAGGTTGGCGATCTCGCGGTAGCACTGCAGAGAGGGATGTCCGGGCATGCGTTCGCGGAGGGCCCGTATATTGGCGTCCATGCCGTAACGGAGGAGTGCGGCACAAACGGCCCCGTGCGGAGCGTCAAACATTCCCGCCGATGGGAGAGGCGAATCCATGGACGACGCCAAGCCCGGAATTGGCCAATGCGAATCCCCCGTACAGGCTGGCCAGCGACATGGCTTCGCGAGCCTCCATGTCATGTCCGTCGCGATATACGCGGGGAAGATGCACGGCTGCGCGCCTGATTCCTATCGGACAAAACGCATCGGTAATGGCATTGGCTTTTGCTGAAACATACGGCTCGATGAGCTGAGTCAGGGCATCGAGCCCAGTGCTTGCGGTTAGATCAGGCGGAAGATCGCGTGTAAGCTCCGGATCGATTATCGCCGCTTTGGCGAGCATCAACGGACTTCGCAGGCTGGCTTTGACCCCATGCCGCGGAGATCCGAGGACCGCGTTGCGAGTCACCTCCGAGCCGGTCCCCGCAGTTGTCGGGACGGCGATAAAGGGTAGAGGCGCCACAGTAAGAGGTTGTCCCTTGCCAATGACCTCGAGGTAGTCGAAAGGGTCGCCGGGGTTGGTAGCGAGCGCAGTGATCGCTTTGCCGCCGTCGATGGCACTGCCGCCGCCGATCGCGATCACCATGTCGCAGGCTCTTGCCTCTTCAGCCCCCTGCCGGACACAATCGACAGTCGGTTCGCCGGAAATGGTAAAGGAGGACGGGAGAAATCCGGCGCTGTTCAAATCGCCGATGACCGATACCGTACGCGCGACATTGCGCCCCGTAACGACTAGTGGCCGTGCAACGCCGAGTTCGCGAACCATTCCGGCGAGCTGCGAGATGCATCCGGACCCGAAGATAATTCGCGCCGCGGTCGCGAACTCGAAACGCATCTACCAGCCCTCATCCTCCGGGAAGATGTTGCGGAATTGCGTGCTGGTGCGGCCTTCCGACATCATTGGCGCGACCACTTCACGCCAGATTTGATAGTGAGGTGTAGCCTTATGCTGAGCCGGCGCATCGGAATTCCGATAGACCTCGACAAGTATGAAGCGGGCCGGATCATCGGCGCTTTGAACGAAATCGAAACGCGCGACGCCGGACTCTTGTACGCTCTGGCGGGCGTTCTCAATGGTGGCTTGCTTGAAAGCCTCGATGGAGTCGGGCTTGACATGTACATGGATGTGCGTAATGACCATAACTATTCATTCATATGATGCCATCACCCAGCGCTCGCTTTGGTCCGTTTGCTCTTAACAGCGGCCGCCTTCGCCATGGGCTTCCGGACCGGCTTGCGGCGGCGGCCGTCGATCTTGTACTCGGTCATCTTTCGCTGCAAAGTGTTGCGATGAATCCCCAGCAACTTGCTCGGCTTCGCACTGATTCCCTTCGGTGCGCAGCAGCGCTCCGGTGATCATACCCTTCTCCAGCAGCTCAACGGCTTCTCCCATGAAAAAACTGCTTTCCAGTAACTTTACTGCCAAGTCCTCAATTGTTTTCATTCGCTAACGGTCCTGACGTTTTGGGAGCGCGATCTTATTGTGCTCCCAGAAAGACTTGAGTTGTTCGTAACGATTATGGAATCCATCCTTCATTTCTCTTGGCGCAATAGCGACCAGAAAATCGGAGGCCGCCACTATATAAGGCGCGATTCGGGACTGTGCAACCGCTGTGGGCGCGGAGTCCTGGGCTACGGCGGGCGCGAAGGCAACCATGGCCGTGATCAGCGCGAGACTCAACAAGGTACCGCGAATAACTCCGAAGACTGCGCCTAACAAACGATCGAACCACGATAATCCGACCGTCTTCACAAACCGGCGAATGATTGCGCTGAGAATCGCGCCGGCAATTAAGCACCCCACAAAAACGATAAAGAAGCCGATGAAATTCGCGACCTGAGGTGAACTGACATAGGGCAGAAGCCACGCGCCCGCGATCCCGTATAACCAGATACCGCAGACCAAACCAACGAGCGCGGCGGCGATTCCGATGACTTCGCGCGAGAAACCCTTTCGCGCAGCCGAAACGGTCGAGAACAGAAGAATGATGACGAGCAGGATGTCCAGCCAGTTCATAGACTCCTGCCGGTGATTGTTTCGTAAGCTTCGCGGTATTTCGCTGAGGTCTTGCGGATAACCTCATCGGGCAGCGGCGGCGCTGGAGGTTGTTTGTTCCAGTCGAGCGTTTCCAGGTAATCGCGCACGAATTGTTTATCGTAGGACTTCTGCGGACCGCCGGGCGCGTACTGATCGGCAGGCCAGAACCGGGATGAATCGGGCGTCAGCACTTCGTCGCCTAGAACGAGATCATTTCCGATCACTCCGAACTCAAACTTCGTATCCGCGAGAATGATGCCGCGTTTTTCGGCACAGCTCGCCGCCTTGCGGTAGATTGCGAGCGTAAGATCCCGCAGGCGATTCGCATAGTCTTCGCCGATGGCCGCGGCCACCAACTCGAACGCAACGTTTTCGTCGTGGCCCGACTGCGCCTTGGTGGCCGGTGTGAAGATGGGTTCCGGCAGACGCTCGCTTTCCCGCAAACCCGCCGGAAGCGGAATTCCGCAAATGGAACAGTGCTCGCGGTATTCCTTCCATCCCGAGCCGGACAGATAGCCTCGGGCGACACACTCGATCGGGAACATTTCTGCGCGGCGCACCAGCATGGAGCGTCCGTCCAGTTGATCGCGAAAGGGTTGTAGCTGCGGTGGATATTCGTCCACCTCGGCCGTGATGAAATGCGTGGGAACTTGGGTCGTGCATCATCTCGAACCAGAAGATCGACATCTGGGTGAGAACACGGCCCTTGCCCGGAATACCGTTGGGCAGGATGCAATCAAATGCGGAAATCCTGTCTGTGGCCACAATCAGAAGCTGGCCGCCGAGGCTGTACACATCGCGCACTTTTCCGGTTGCGAAACGGCTCACGCCTGGCAGACGGGTTTCGAGGAGAACTGCGTCTGGATCTGAGTTCACTCTGTTTCAACTTGGGGAGGCACAAAAGATCATAGCAAAGAACCGGAGAGCCTCCTGGTAAGGCGAAAGGAAATGACGCCAAAATCGACCGGACGAGGAAGGCGCTATACTGTCTGTAGTAGCGAAACCAAGCCGACCGGTTCACGTCCAAACCTCTATGAGCAGCCGTCTCAAGATTCTAGTTGTCACCTCTTCCACCTTTCTCGTCATTCTGTTCCTGTTCGGATCGATGCTGAGCAAGGGTGCGCCCGCCCCCGCCGCGGAAGATAGCACGCCGGGCGTTTACCGCCATATCGCGGTTTTTACCGAAGTCCTCACCCGCATTAAGGGAGAGTACGTCGAGGAACCCGATATGAAAAACGTAACGCTGGGAGCGATGAACGGACTGCTCGAGTCGATCGATCCTTATGCCAGCTATCTCAACGCCCAGCAATATAAGGAATATTTGAAGAACAACGACACTTATCGCGGCGATTTGGGGCTGGTGCTAGCCAAGAAATTCGGCTACATCGCGGTCGTATCCGCCGTGCCGGGTTCTCCGGCGGCCAAAGCGGGAATGACTACCGGCGACATGATCGAGACGATCAAGGGAGTCGCCACGCGCGACATGCCTCTTGCTTACGCGAATCTGTTGCTGCGCGGCGAACCGGGCACGTCGATCGATATCTCGGTTCTGCAGCGTCGTCCCGATCCGCATAAGCTGACGATCGAGCGCGCAGTCATCCAGTATCCGGCGGTCGAGGAGAAGATGCTGCAGGATGGCGTCGGCTATATTCGCCCGGATACCTTGGCGACTGGCAAAGTGAAAGAAGTTGCGAACGATATCGCGGATTTGCAAAAGAAAGGCGCTAAGAAGCTGATTCTCGATCTGCGAAATTGCGCGGTCGGCTCGCCGGAAGACGGTGTCGAACTTGCAAACCTCTTCATGAAGAGCGGCGAAATCACCTACGTGCAAGGCCAGAAATATCCAAAGCAGGAGTTCCAGGCAAAACCGTCTGAAACGTTGACCCAGGCGCCATTAGTGGTGATTACTAACCGTGGTACGGCCTCCGCCGCGGAGGTTGCCGCAGCCGCACTGCAGGACAGCAATCGCGCGGATCTGGTAGGTGAGCGCACGTTCGGAGACGCTTCCATTCGGCGGGCCGTAACCATGGATGACGGGAGCGCGATCATCCTCTCCGTCGCCAAATACTACTCGCCAGCCGGCAAGTCGATCCAGGACGATGGCGTTACGCCCAAGACGCTTATGGCGCAACCGGAAGCCGCGGTTGATCCCGACGATGACACCGATATCGTGCCTCCCCCGGATACAACCAAGAAGCCGGCCGAGGATGTTCTTCTCAAGAAGGCAGTCGAACTGGTCTCCGCGAAGTAAGTTCCCGAGGCCGCTTTAGGCTTCGTCGGGGTCTGTCGATTCGGCAACCTTGAGTTTGTAACCATTCGGCTCACGCACGACATATTGCCGTGCGCCCCAGGGACGCTCCCCCAGCTCTTCTTCGATCTCCGCCCCGTTGGCGCGATGTTGCCGATAGACACTGTCGATATCGTTCACCCAGAGGAAAAGGTCAGGCCCTAGCCGGCGCTCGTGGATCGCAGAAGCGAGTTCCACATCGAGGCTCACGTAAAGCATCGCGGTGCCTGCCTTCATTCCGGCATAGACAGGCGGTTCGCCCCAGATCCACTGTTGCTCGAATCCGAGTATCTTCTCGAAGTAGGCTACCGTTTCAGGTACATTTCGCGTAGCGATGACTGGAACGGCGCTGCTGAAATTGTGAATCGTCATCACGCCATTGTAGTAGGATCGCTGAGGCGGCCATGCAACAGACCTTACGGTGGTTCTACATCTTATTCTTCGTGTCGGGCTTTCCGGCGTTGATCTACCAGATCGTCTGGCAGCGGGCTCTTTTCGCGATCTACGGCGTCAATATCGAGTCGGTCACCATCGTCGTGAGCGCCTTCATGTTAGGCCTTGGACTGGGTAGCCTGGCCGGCGGGCGAATTTCGCGGTTTCCGTCGGCCCCCCTGATGCTTCTATTCGGCGGGTTGGAATTGGGGATCGCGTCGTACGGGGTCGCTTCATTGCCGCTATTCCATGCGGTTGCGCGATTCTCGGCAGGCGCACCTCCATTGCAGACCGGAATACTGTCCTTCGCGCTAGTCGTGGTACCCACCGTATTGATGGGCGCCACACTTCCTCTACTGGTGGCCGAGTTAGTGAGGCTGTCGGGCAATGTCGGACGGTCTGTCGGTATTCTCTACTTCGTGAACACGCTTGGTTCAGCAGCCGCTTGCTTCGCGACGGTCGAGATGATGCCGCACCTTGGAATGTCTCGCTCAGTTACAGTGGCCGCAGTGCTGAACGTACTGGTGGGTTCGACTGTGCTCGCGATGCACTTCCGGTTGCGGAGCCCTCTGTCCAGCTTTGTGGAGCACAAGGTTACCGAGGCGCCACCTGCAATGCTGTCATTCCCGATAGCCGTCGTGCTGGCGGGCCTAGCAGGCTTCATCTCGCTGTGTTATGAGATCGTTTGGTATCGCCTATATTCCTACGCGAGCGGCGGACCGGCGCAGTGCTTCGCCTACGTGTTGGGCGCTTTCTTGGCTGGTATCGCATTGGGATCGCTGCTCAGCCGAAGGATGTGCCGCCAGCAGTATCGTGCGGGCACATTGCAGCGCTCAATCGCCGCGCTGATAGTGCTCGCCAGTTTGCTGGGGTTTGGGATCGTGCCTCTGGTCGCCTTGGCCGTGCAGCACATCAGCTTCTTATGGACTCTTCCGCTGGTGGCTATCACTGCTGGCCTGTTGGGAGCGACTTTTCCCCTGTTGTGCCACATCGCGGTGCATCCCGATGCCAGTGCCGGCGCTGCCCTAAGCTACCTATATCTCAGCAATATCGTCGGATCGGCTGCAGGGGCGTGGGTGGTTGGGTTCATCTTGATGGACGTCTGGTCCTTGCGTTGGATCTCCGTATTTCTAGTTGTCGCTGGTATCGGCTTGGCTCTGGCGCTGGTTGTTGCATCCAGCTTACGCGCCGCGGAAAAGGGTTTCAGCTACGCAATCGCCGCAACGGTAGTCGCCGCAATAGTGTTTTCCTCCGGACCGCTATTCGCCACCGTCTATGGGCAGATGCAATCGCAAGGAGAGTGGGGGCAACCTGGCACGCAGCTAGCCGACGTCGTCGAGACGCGCAGCGGCGTCGTGACCGTGGATCGGGATGCGGCGATCTTCGGCGGCGGCGTGTTCGATGGCTGGGTCGCCACGGACCCGCACGAGACAGAGACTGCGATCCAGCCGCTGTCGCTCAGCTTGTTCCACCCTGATCCGAAAGAAGTGCTCGAAATTGGAATGTCGGGCGGAGCCTGGTCCGAGATCATCTCGAACCATCCGCAGGTCGAAAAACAGGTAATCATCGAGATCAACCCGGGATACGTTCAGGTGGTTCAACGATACCCGGTGGTATCCTCTTTTCTGCATAGTCCGAAGGTGGAACTGGTAATCGATGACGGCCGCCGGTGGATGCTGCGCAACCGCCAACGTAAGTTCGACATGATCGTGATGGATACCATCTATCATTGGCGGGCGCACGCGACCAATCTGCTTTCCGTAGAGTTTCTTCAACTGGCGCGCAGCATGCTCAAGCCCGGAGGAATTCTGTACTACAATACGACCTTTTCCGGGGAGGCGCAGCGCACCGGCGCCATTACCTTCCCGTACGCCTATCGCTTCGATATCTTCATGGCGGTGAGCGACAGTCCTATTCACGTCGATCGAGAGCGATGGCGGAACACGTTATTGAGCTATCGGTTGGAAGGTAAGCCGGTCCTGAATCCCACACTCTCGCCGGATCGGGATCTGCTCGAAGCGATGCTGCACCGTGCCGACCCCCGCGCGGACGGCGCCTATATCACTAAGGGCCTCGAAACGCGCGACAATATCCTCTGGCGGACGAAAGGCAAAGCGATCGTCACGGATGATAATATGGCGACGGAATGGGGCGATTACGATTGGCGAAACCAGGTCGATCCCGCCGTAGGCAAACACTAGCGGAAGCTCTGAATAAATGGCACAAGCTCAAAAACCGTCCGCCGT
>CAVYEV010000061.1:0-171285 GCA_963767545.1 Terriglobia bacterium | reverse complement strand
GCCTTCGCCCAATAGCCGCAGCTTCGCCTTGGAGGGCGTCGGGTCGCCGTATGCTAAACTCTCAAATTCAGGATCGAAGTGGAGCGATTGATCAAAAACCTTTCCCGCGCGCTTCAGGGAAGTAATTGGCCTACTCCGCCCCTGCCGCGCCAATGTATTTCCTGTACGTCCGTTTGTCAACTCCCTGCCTCCGAAGCGGTCTGGAATGGGGATGTACTCAAATGAGCGATCGCTGAAGAGCGGGGCGCGAATTCCGCCAGAGCCAGTGTCGATGCCGACTCTCAGCAAGACGACTTTGGCATGGGCTGTTTCCTCTTCGTCAAGAATTTTCCCGCACGGCTCCCCGGGCCTCCCCCGCCCAGGACGCTCTTTTCCAGCCATTCTTGAACAGGTGGAAATCGGCTAAATCGACGTAGTGGAACCCACGGGGGTTGTTTTCGAGTCTCAATTGCCGAATATCGATCTTCCTCCCTCCTTTCTCGAAAAGTAAATAGAAAATGCCTGGATATGAGCGCGAATTGCTCGTACCTCTCGAAGTCCGTACGGGGTTGTTCGGCTTTCTTTCGCCAAGCGCGTGTCGTTGCAGTACTCCCCCTCGCGTAAGCTTTTCATCCACCCGCATTGCATAAATAAGCCTCCCGCGCCCCGCGCTCCGCTTGCACCCGCTCCGCCAGTACCAATCACCCAATCTCCCTCTTTCGCGAGTTCTTCAACGCTGCGGGCCTGCGAGGAGAATCAGCGGCATTCACACCCGCAAAGGGTACACACCCTGGAAATAGGGTTCGGTCTGCGCCCCTCATCGTGGTCAACAACGTAAGAGTAAATCTTCACGTCCTGCGGCAACTTCTGCGCCGCGCCCAGCCCGGCCACTTGCTTCGCCCTTTGCATGGACTTACCTCTCGGGGAATTATACTGTGCGGCGCAGGCTGGCCTGCGTAATCTACGGGCAAGCGCCCGGTAAAGGGTCGTCCGGTTGACGTTGAAAGCTCGCGGCGACGGTGTTCCTGTCCTCGCCACTTCCTCGATCAGCTTCCGGGCGTGTTCGATCTGCTGCGCAGTTAGTTTCTTCCTGCCCCAAATTTCACGCCCCGGCGGTGTGCATCCTTCACACCGGCGCGGATTCGTTTGCTGATAAGGCCTAACCGGTCGAGCTTCCAAACGATCAGCGTGTCTCCGGGTTCCAGCTTCTTGAGGCAACGGCGCAGGGCGGGGCGGTTAATCGCTGGCCTCGACTTCCCCTCGTCCTTGAAATGGTCTTGCAGCGTTCCCGCTTCAGGGCCGCGAGTTCGCAGGCAGGGGTTCTGCCTGGTCGGTCGATACGCGGGCGTAGCCGTATTTTCATCGGGTTCGTCTTGTGGGTCGCTTCTATTTGCACCAGACTTCCCGCAATATGCTGCAGGCCCTTCTGTTTACGGGCCTTCCGCGAATGATGCAAATCTTACCCTTTTGGTACGGTACGGTATATTTATGCAATCACCCTCATGGGCTATAGTTTGTCCATGCCCAACAATACATGTGAACACTGCGGCGGTTCACAACTCATCAGCGGCCTCACTGTTTCTGCTTCTGGTGGTCAGGGTGAACGCATGTTCCTGGCCTCCGCTGCAAAGGAAAAAAGAAGGGCTTTTTCAGCATGGGCTGGGGAAAGGGACAGAGAGGAGACCCTTTTTGCTGACCTGTGCGCAATCTCTCGCTGTGCACTGTAAAACGTTTATACGTGAAAGACCCGAAACGTGATTGGGTCGTATAACTTTCACGCCCAATGGATGATAAAGTACCCTTTTCGAGAACGGGGCGCGCCGACAAGAAATAGGCGAAAATGGTTTATGGCTGATTATTTAATGGCATTGATGGGGCGGCAACCACACTTGCCATTAAAGAGGGCATTCCGTGGCTGCTGATGCGTTGTACCAAAAGCGATATGTTGATCCGCATAGAGCGCAGCAACATTTGTTTTTGCAACAAGCCAAGTGGTTTGGTGAACGCGCCGAAAAACTGGCCGTCTTCCGTCATGAGCTGATTTACAGTCCACCTCGCGACAAGTTCAAACTGGCCTCTTTAGTGGCTCAGCTAGACCGAAAAGACCAAAGAGTGGGCCATGAAGGAAAACGATATTGAAGTGTCAAGTGTGTGGGCCAGGCAAAAAGGTGCTGAATGCCACGGAAACTCAGCCGAGTGCGCTCGACACGCTGACGAAATTAATTACCGCACATTCATCTTTCCACTCGCCTAGACTATGCCGTGCGACAAATACAATACTTAAGATCAGGGAGCAATCGGCAAGAGAGCGCTTTGCTCAGTACGCTTATAAGCAAAATGAACACCTTCGGGGCGTGAGCAAAACTGCTGCGGCGCGAATCGCCAAAGAAGAAAAAGCCAACATGGGCGCACTTCAGAACGAAATGTTCAATCATCGGCGGAGGCTGTCCGGTGTGCCTTGCTGAGCGCGCGGAGACTTGAACACGGTTTAGTTTATTCGACGGATTACCAGTCTCAAAACTTAACCTTTCTGCAAAAACGCTCGGCTACAGTCGGGCGTTTTTCTTTTCGCACAAAGGACCCCTTATGCAACACGCGTGGGCAGCATCCAAATACCATTTTTGAGGCCGTGCCCTTCTCTCTTTACTAGACGATAAAGTATGTTGAACTAAGCCGCGAAGCGCGGCAGGTGGCTGCTGGGCGCTTCCCTTTTACCCGAAGTTTGTGATCTTTGTCGGCGAAGGAGATTTTCACCGATGACTGAACTAAGACAGCGGATGCTGGAAGATCTACAGATCCGCAATTACTCACCCTCGACCGTGAAAAGCTACGTCCGTTCGGTCGCCGATTTTGCGAAGCACTTCAAACGTTCGCCCGACCAACTTGGCTCGGAAGAGATCCGCTCCTGGCAGTTATACCTGCTCAAAGATAAGGGAGTGGCGATCTCTTCCTACATTCAGTCCGTATGCGGGCTCCGGTTCTTCTACACAAACACCTTGCACCGAAAGGTTGAGATTGAACGGATTCCGTTGCCCAGGTATGAGAAGAAGCTTCCCGTCATCCTGAGCAAGGAAGAGGTCAAAGCGATGCTTGAGGCTCCCAGGAACCTCGGCCATCGCGCAATTCTGGCTACCATGTACGGCGGCGGCCTGAGGGTTTCGGAAGTAAGCAACCTCAAGGTTTGCGACATCGACGGCGCCCGGAAGGTCATCTGGATTCGCGATGGCAAAGGAAACAAGGACCGCCAAGTCATGCTCTCGGCCCCGCTACGTGAGGTGCTCGCCGCTTACTTTCGCTGGAAACGACCAACCGACTGGCTCTTCCCTGGTGAGAAACCGGACCGCCCTATTGCGTGCAACACTGTTTTCCAGGCCTGTAGAAAGGCAGCACGGACAGCCGGTATCGCGAAACCGGTTCATCCTCACTCGCTCCGCCACGCCTTCGCCACCCATCTACTCGAAGACGGCGTCAACTTGCTCGTCATTCGAGATCTCCTGGGTCATAGAAACCTGAAGACCACGGAGCGCTATCTCCACGTCGCCGATACCGCCATACGCTCCACCAGAAGTCCGCTGGAACTTTTGGGCTCGATCGATCTGGTTCGCGCTGCGACCACTGTTAAACGGGGACGATGAGGGAACATCGGCCGAAGTGGCCGATGTCTTCCGCATGTATGAAGGCGATTTCTATGCGCGATGGGGACACGTGCTTGGTGCCCATCAACGAAGAGCCTTCCGAGCGATTCGCGACTGCCGCACGGCCGCCCTCGGCGGCCATGTGGAATATGTAGAGCAGTGCGATACCTGCGGGCATCGTGTCATCTCTAATAATTCATGCCGCGATAGACACTGCCCAAAGTGTCAGGCCATGGCACGCGCAAAGTGGCTGGCAGCGAGGGAACTGGAGGTGTTGCCGGTTCCCTACTTCCATGTGGTCTTCACGCTACCGCAGAAGATCGGCATGCTGGCACTTCAGAACGGGAGCGAGATTTATCGCATTCTGTTCCGCGCGGTGTCGGAAACCCTACTCACAATTGCGGCCGATCCCAAACACCTGGGCGCTGCGATTGGTTTTCTGGCGGTCCTTCATACCTGGGGACAGAATCTTCATTTCCACCCCCATCTCCACTGTGTCGTTCCGGGTGGCGGCATCAGCCCGGACGGCGCACGCTGGATTGGTTGTGGGGAAAGGTTCTTTCTTCCTGTTCGGGTGCTGAGCTGTCGCTTCCGGAACACGTTTCTGATCTATCTGAGGGAGTCGTTTCGAGAAGGCAAGCTTCAGTTTCACGGGGAGATGGCCCACCTGAACAAACCCGCTGCATTCGAAACCCTTTGCCGCGAGGCTAAAAGGATCAAGTGGGTAGTCTACGCCAAGCCGCCATTTGGCGGCCCCGGACAGGTTTTGAAGTATCTGGCCCGCTACACTCATCGGATTGCCATCTCAAACAGCCGGATACTGTCGATCGACGGCGGCCAGGTGACTTTTGAATGGAAGGACTATGCGCACGGCAACAAGACCGGAACCATGACGCTGGATGCGTTCGAGTTCATTCGGCGTTTTCTTCTCCACATTGTGCCGGCCGGTTTCGTGCGTATCCGGCAGTTCGGTTTTCTGGCCAATCGAGTGCGCGCAAAGAAACTGGAGCTGTGCCGCGCATTGCTCGGCGCGCCACCACCTCCGGCGGTGATCGTTGACCCGAGCGGAGAGACCGAGGGCCAGGACCGCAAGCTGTGCCCGGTCTGCAGGGTCGGCCACATGATTCTGGTTAGCGTCGTCCAGTCGGCTCGCCTGCCTCAGCCGCTACTGCGACAGGACTCGTCATGATGAATCGACTGCGAAAGGCCAAGAGTCCCCAAACAGCCTTCGTTGAGGCTGGGGGAGATCTGTGTCCGTGGCAGGTTTTCCTGTGTGCAAACGTCGCCACAGATCCCACCAAACGCAATTACAAGTCGTTATGGAAGCCAATTGGCGGCCTGCCCGGCGTCTCCAGCCTACGAATCGGCGTCTTCGCTCCGGCGACCGAAAGCCAGAAAACAATTCAATACCCATCGATTACGGTACGGCTTAGTTCAACGCATTCTATCCGCAATGCTCCGGTCGACTATTTCGGCATCCGTGAGAACTGATCGGCCCGGAGCACTGCGGATAGAATCCTCTTCGTTGCACTGCGGATAGAATCCTCTTCGTGTTACCGTCCAGCACCGAGGGCTCCGCCGATAGGCCAGAAACATTTCCTTCCGCTGTTTGTGAACGGACGATAACTGGCGCTTCCATACGGTTTCTGAGACTGCCAACCGGGCTAGAATTGCGACAGAAAGGTTGATTTGATTATGGACTGGTCAGATTGCCCCCTCGTCGAAATGAAACCCGGGAGTGCAGCGCGGCCGCCCTGTGCTGAAGGGTACTCGCCGGATGGATCGTCCGTATTGAACTTGGCGACCACGCCGATGGCAGGCTCCGCCATCACCCGACTGCCGGACGGATCTATTGTCGTGCTCGGATATTCGGACGCATTCCTGTTGCAAGCTCCGCCGGATGCTCCTCGGCTGCTCGTGGTCGCGAACTCGGCGGGCAACGTTCCATCGGGAACCATTGTGTAGATGCGAGGCGGCCTGAGCCGAAAGAGGCGGGAACCCGCAATCAGTGCGAGCGATCCTATCGGTTCAGAGGTGAACCACTCTAATGGCGTGCCACCCATAGCAACAGGCCGAAGACGACGATCGGGATCGACGCGATCATCACATAAAACAGAACTCTGCGGAGAACTGGGGATTTGCGTTTGTGCCAGTCCTTCAATTCGTCGCGATCGGCTACTCCCACCTGGTCCTGGTGCTGCAGGTCCCAGGCAAATTCGCGGGCGTGGGCATATCGATTTTTGGGATCGCGCTCAATAGCCCGATAGATGATCTCCTGGAGTTCCGGCGTGATCGACGGCTCGACTTCCCGCGGCGGAACGGGATTGTTAAGCAACCGCTCGTTCATGATGGCGAAGGCATTCGGTCCTTTGAACGGGGTCGTGCCGGTAAGCATCTCGTAGAGCATGATGCCCATGGCGTAGATGTCGCTGCGTCCGTCGCCCCGCTTGCCCTTTACCTGTTCCGGTGAGATGTAATCGGGCGTGCCCATCACTTGGGAAAGCTTGGCGAAGGTCAGGCGGCGCGCGCCCTCCATGCCGGCGATGCCGAAATCGATCAGCTTGATATTGTCGTCAGCGTCGAGCATGATGTTCTCGGGCTTCAGATCGCGATGCACGACACCGTGGGTATGGATATACTCAAGCGCGTCGAGGACTCTCGAAACGATCTTGATGGCGCGCTCGGGCGGGAATTTCTTCTGCTCGTTAATGACGTTGCGGAGGAGCTTACCGTCCACCCACTCCATCACCATGTAGCGGCCCGTGCGTTTCGGATCGGTGAAGACTTTCATTACTCCGGGATGATCGAGCGCTTCTCCGATGTCCTGCTCCCGCTTGAAGCGGTCGAAGGTAACGGGATCGGCCTCCATTTCGGGATGCGGAAACTTGATCGCGACCGGCCGGTGATCCGTCACGTCGTACGCGCGAAAAATCGATGCCATGCCGCTTCGCGCCACAAGTTTTTCGATCCGGTAGTGGTCGAGAGTGTCGCCGGACTGAGGTTGGCTCATGCAGTGTGGGCTTCGGCGATGGGCGCGTAAATCCTAACGTAACTTGTACGGCCGCCCGCGATACATGCCCATCCGTTCAACATTGCGAATGCGTACAAGCTGGACGCTGATATTATCGCCTCCATCGAGCTCATTCGCAAGCTGCACCAGCTTATTCGCCGCCATTTTGGCGTCTTCCAGGTTGTTTACAATGTTGCCAATCTGGGCCTCCGGCGTCGAATTGTGGAAGCCGTCGGAGCAAAGCAGAAGCGCATCGCCAGGCAGGACCTGGGTATCGGTCACGTCCACGTTGACAAAGAGGTCATTGCCGAGCGACCGGCTGAGCAGATGCTTATTTTGATGTTCGGACGCTTCTTTGGCGTTGAGGATGCCTAGCCGCACCTGATCGGCGACTACGGTGTGGTCGCGGGTGAGTTGTTTGGCATGGCCGCGCCTGATGAGATAGCAACGGGAGTCTCCGACGTGAGCAATTACGGCGCGGTCGAATCGGAGGGCGCAGGCAACGATGGTAGTTGCCATGGGCGCGCCACCAGGAGTCGCCGCGCGTCCAGTTTCGTAGACGCGGATGTTGGCCGCCTGGACGAGCCGCGTCAGTAGGCCGGAGTGGGGCTCGCCTCCGGGAACCTTGCGGAAACCGGTCAGCACGGTTTCGACCGCTTCGCGGGATGCGACCTCTCCGCATTCGTGGCCGCCCACGCCGTCCGCCAGAGCGAACAGCCAGCCGTGACTGCGGACGCGGGCATCGCTGTCGGGTATTACACAACCGACGAAGTCTTCGTTGCGATCGCGCGATCGGCCTGGATCGGATAGTTGCGCGAAGTCGATGTCTAGCATAGAACGTTGGGGAGCACGGGCGGCGGCAGTGCCGCTCCTCGAGGTGGAATCTTCGCGACTTGAGTGGAGCATGGAGGTCTCACGATGCAAGAGCCCGGGCGGGGCAATACGGAAAGTCAAGACAGAAAATGGGCCGGTCCACGAAGGGCCGGCCCAAGCGGAGGTCAGTAGCTTAATGGCTTACTGCGCCGGCGCGGTTCTTGACCAACGTAGTTCTGCCAGTGGCTTTGCTGGAACTGAAGAAGTAGATGCCGCCGTAGATACCCCACACGGCAGCGATACCGAGCGCGAGTAATGGCTCCATCTTGGTTCCGTAGCCCATGAAGGGTCCGACCAGATAGAAGACCATGCAGGCCAGGTTGGCAAGCAGGCCGAACACCGGAATGATTCTGTGCTTTACCATATTGAACTGCGGCATCTTCGGTGTGAAGGCAACAATGCATGTAATGCAGCTCAACATATAGAGAAGGAAGGTTCCGAAATTGGAAGCCAGGGTGATGGTCAAGCAGCGAGTTGGGTAAGGCCGCCATGCCATCGTGCGAGGTATAGCCGAAGCTGGAGAAGAAGCCTTGCGGCAGAGCCTTAATGGCGGCATCGGTCGGGGCGTTGGCATCGCCGAATGGCATGATGACAGCCAGGCAGCCAATCACGGCCGAGATAATCGCGAGCGCCCAAATGGCGCGATGAGGAGTGAGGTTCTCATCATGCAGTATTCCGAAGTGCTCGGGAACTTCCTGATCCTTGCCCATCGCGTAGGTAACGCGAGCGCCGGTATTGATACACGAAAGAGTGGTACCGATCAGTGCCAGGAAGACGGTGAACGCTTCAATTTCCATAAAGATGCGGCCGTTCCCGGGTCCGAGGATTGCGTTACCGACCACGATCATCATGTCGCCGATCGGGGCCGCGGAGCCGCTCGCGCTGGTCATGGGATAGCCGTTGTTGAGGAAGTAGTTTGCCGCAAAGTACTCGAACAGATAGCAGAAAGCTCCCTGCACAAGCAGCGAAGTGATAACGGCGATGGGGACATCCCGTTTGGGATTCTTGGCCTCGCCTCCCATGGCGGTGACCGATTCAAAACCGACCAGGATCAAAATGGCAACGGTGGCCTGAATGAATACCCAACTGAAGTTGTGCGGACTTACGACAGATGCGGCGTCGGAGTGGGAAAGAAAAACGCCCTTTTCGTCAGCGGCGGGATAGGAGATCTTGAACGGTACCGGTTTGCCCGACGCGTCCTTTTGCGGTTGCGGGACGCCGTCCTTGTCACGAACGATGGTGTCCGTAGGCTTGCCGTCGACAATCGTCTTGGTGGTGGCGAATTCGTAAGTATATGCGTCGCCCGATTGGGAATCGAACTGCCATGCTTCGCTCCCCGGAGGATGATTCATGCGGTAGCCGAGAGCCAGAACCGAGAAGACTACCAGGGCGGTGATCTGAATTACGTTGATGGCGATGTTGACCGAGGTTGCGCCGTTGACGCCGCGCTGCGCGATGTAGGCTACGGCGAACGAGAACACTACCGCGATCAGCATCATGAATACCGGTCCGGGATTGGTGGAGTTCATGAAGTTGGGCCAGATTGTTCCGGCAAGGTAACCGCACAGAACACCCATAACTGCCACCATCACGCCGGGATAGATCCAATAGTAGAGGTGTGAGCCCCAGCCGACGATGAATTTGGCAAGACGCGCAAGTTTCCAGTGCTCCTCGTGATTCAGAAACGATTGTTCGGCAAAGTAGTAGGAACTCCCTGTGCCGGGATACAATTTCGCCATTTCGGCGTAACAAACGGCAGTCGCAAGACACAACAGCGAGGGCAAAGACGATGCCCATCCACATGGACGGCGACGTCGCGCCCTCAGCCCCTTGGATCGCGAACGTCAGCCAGAGGAAGGCGCCAGGGGCAATCAGGGCCATTGCATTCATCGTTAAACCAGTCAGGCCCAGCGTAGGTTTCATATCCGGTGCGGTATTTTCCGCCATGCATCATTCTCCTTTTTGAATCGATTTGGAGGCCAGTACAAGGGCCGGTTCCCAGGACGAGCACGGTCCGGGTTTAACAATCATGCAACGTGAGGAAGGCATAAGTAAAACGGAAATTTTCTATGGCTGAAATAAGTAATTGTTTGCGTTGCAAGATGTTATCAGGGAGATAGAAATTCTTGATACAAGGATTACTTTTCGCCTGAGAATGGACTTGACCCGGCACAGGCGCTCTAATAGATTCATGAGGCTTGCTGGATTTCTTCTGCTTCCGGCCGGCTGGGGCCTGGTGATCGCGGCGCTTATTCTGCTGGCAGCCTCCGGACCCCGGACTGCCTTCGTGCTCGCCGGATTGGGAGTCGAGTTACTTGGATTGGTGTTGCTCGTTCGATCTCATGTGCCGCCGCGGAGGAACCGCATTTGAGCGAGATCGCCGCCGCAGTCTGTGGACTGTTCATCTTGATGGTGCCGTTGGCAGCGGCGGGATTGGCGCTTATCAATGCGGGGCTAGGCCGATCTAAGAATGCCGCGCATGTGATGACGGCGTCATTGTGCGCGTTTGCGATCGCGGGGATCGTGTACTTCATCGCAGGGTTCGGCGTTCAGGGACATGCGAGCCTTGCCTCGCCGCCCACAATGATCGGCGGCAAGGCGTGGAGTTGGATCGGGGCCGGACCGTTTTTCTTTCGCGGGCTGCAGTTCGACGGTTCGGCGGCGCCGCTTGCCGGTTGGCTGCAACTTGCGAGTGTAGGGCTGGCGAGCTTTGATCCCGCTCGGCGGCGGCGGCGAAAGATGGAGGCTCAGCTCCATCTGCGCGTCAACGGTGGTGTTTGCCGCGATAACCTATCCGCTCTTTGCGCATTGGGCTTGGGGTGGGGGATGGCTGGCTCAACTCGGCGCGAACTACGGCTTGGGACGTGGATTCGTGGATGCCGGAGGTAGCGGCGTAATTCAGTGCACCGGCGGATTGACGGCGCTTGCAATTACGTGGATGCTCGGACCCAGGCGGGGAAAGTTCGGCATGGATGGGATGCCCACTGCAATTCCAGGTCACAACATTGTGGTGGTTTTGTTCGGATGCATGTTGGCGCTGGTGGGTTGGGTTTGTCTCAACGAAGCCGGCGGGATTCTTTACGCAGGCACTACTCTTGCGAGTTGCCCGCTGATCGCGATCAACACCACGTTGGCGGCGGGATCGGCGTTGTTGTCGGCCGCGGTGGTCACGCGGATCCGGTTCGGCAAACCGGACGCATCGTTGAGCGCCAACGGATGGGTCGCGGGACTGGTGGCGAGCAGCGCATCGTGTGCGTTCATCAAGCCGGCTGAAGCGGTGCTAATCGGACTGATTGCCGGCGCTCTGGTGGTCTACTCGATCGAGTTATTCGAACTGCACCTTGGGGTGGACGATCCGGCTGGCGGCGTGTCGGTACACGGAGTTTGCGGCCTTTGGGGACTCGTGGCGATGGGCCTGCTCGGCCGGTTCGCAGTCGCGGGAAGCGATCAGGGGCAGTTTCTCGCGCAATTGATCGGCATCGCGACGTTGCTGGGCTTTGTGTTGCCGGTCAGTTATGGGATGAATTGGGCGCTGAATCGAGTATCGCCGTTCCGGGTGGCGCCGGATGGCGAATGGCAGGGGCTCGATTTGTATGAGCTGGGCGCGGGGGCGTATCCGGAGTTCGTCAGCCATGGAGAAGAGTTCACGCCTCGGTGATTGGCACGAGCACTCACAGGGACCGCCTTTGCAGAACCTCTTTCAGGTCGCGTTTGCCGTGCAGGATGGCAACCACCTGCAAAGGGATGGTTTCGGGCCGATAGGCAATAACGTAATTCGGGAATTTTGCCACGGTCCAGAAACGCACCGCGAGAGGCGTGATGTCCTGTCGCTTGGATCCCATCCAGGGGTGTTTCGACAGTCGCCGACAGGAATCGACAATCTCCAATTCCACCCGGTCCGCAGCATCACGATTGTCTTCCGCGATAAACCACCAGATGGCATCAAGGTCTTCCGTCGCCTGCGGCGTGAACCGAAACGGCGCACTCATCCCTGCGGCTTTTGTCGCGCGGCCCGGCGTTGCCGCGACATCTCGATCGCCACATCTCCGTCGATCAATTCGCCGCGCTCAGCCTGAGCAAAGCCTCTCTCGATGTGGGCGGCGATGGATTCGCGATGTTCAAACATCCAGTCTTCAAGATCAAGCTGCTCGCGAATGATCGCAAAAGCCTGATCGAGAACCTCGTCGGGATTATGATACGCGCCGGACTGGACCGCAAGGTCGATGACGCGCTGCTGCTCAGGTTTTAGGTCAATCGTCACTCGGCATCCCCTCTCGATATATCTTCTTTCCCTATTGTCTCCCACTATACACATGCGTCGACTTTCTTAGAAATCCTGCACAAAGCCGGCCCGCGTTTATTCCACGATGCACCTGTGAAATAATTCTCGCATTCACATGATGCGAGCTTTATTGCTGTTCCTCTCCGCTTCGGCGCTGTTGGCCGAGGCTCAACCGGTCAGACCTGTGCCTCCGCCGGGTATAACGGTTCCCGCGCGACGTGCGCGCGGAGTTGCAAGCTGGGCTGGATCGATTGGGCAAAAGCGTGGACGCGCTCAAGACGAATCCGCTGTTGCCCGACGTGCTGGTGTTCCATAAAGCCGTCCGCTTCGCGCTCGAAGGCAACGAATTCTTCAACGCGAATGAGTTCGAGAAAGCCCGCGCGATCCTGAAAGAAGGGCAGGCGCGCGCCGATGCGCTGGCTCATGGCGATGCGCCCTGGACAAAGCAGACCGGGCTCGTAGTGCGCGCGTACATCTCGAAGATCGATGGCAGCGTGCAGCCGTATGGGCTGGTGATCCCGCCGACCTGGTTTCCATCGTCCGCGCATCGCTTTCGACTCGATGCATGGTTCCATGGCCGCGGCGAGACGCTAAGCGAGGTCAACTTCATCGCGGACCGGATGCGCAATCCGGGCGAATTTCAACCGCCCAATACTATCGTGCTGCACCTTTATGGACGTTATTGCAATGCCAATAAGTTCGCCGGCGAAGTGGACTTATTCGAGGCCATGGACGACGTGAAGAAGCATTACTCCATTGACGAGAACCGGCTTCTGGTGAGGGGATTCAGCATGGGCGGCGCGTCGGTATGGCACTTCGCGACGCATTTTGGAATCTGGGCGGCAGCCGCTCCCGGCGCGGGTTTCGCCGATACGCGCGAGTTTACGCACGTGGACAGGCAAGGCCCGAAGCCTACGTGGTACGAGGAGAAGTTGTGGCACCTCTACGACGCGATCGATTATGCGGGCAATTTATATCAGGTTCCCGTAGTCGCATATAACGGCGACAAAGATCCGCAACGCGAAGCTGCCGACATTATGGAGCGCTACATGGCGGAGGAGGGCCTGCGGCTCGCGAGGGTGTGGGGCCCGGATACCGCGCATCGCTATCATCCGGAATCGAAGATTGTCATCAGCCGGTTGATCGACGCGAACGCCGACCGCGGCAGCACTCCATTTCCGCGTCACGTAAAGTTCACTACTTGGACGTTGGCTTATAACCAGATGAAGTGGGTCACGATCGACGCTATGGGCCGGGAATGGGATCGGGCGCGCGTTGACGCCGAGGTTTCGAACGACCACACCGTAGCGGTGCAGACGTCCAATGTGACGGCACTGACGCTCGATATGGGACCGGGCTCCAATCTGCTAGACGTGGAATCGAAGCCGGCGATCCAGATCGATGGAGAGAAGGTCAGCGCACTGGCGCCAATGAGCGATCGTTCCTGGACCGTTCACCTGCGCAAGATCGGCGGGCGCTGGGAGCTGGGCGAACTGGATGCGAAAGAGCTGCGTAAGCGCCACGGACTGCAGGGTCCAATCGACGACGCGTTCATGAGCAGTTTCCTGATGGTGCGTCCGACGGGTGCGGCGATGTCCCAATCGATTGGCGCCTGGTGTGAGGCGGAGCAGGCGCACGCGATTCGCGAATGGCGACGCCAGTTCCGCGGCGAGGCGCGGGTGAAAGACGACTCCGCCGTGACGGATGCCGATATCGCGGGAAACAACCTGGTGCTCTGGGGCGATCCGGGGAGCAACAAGATTCTCGCCAGGATTGCGGATCGGCTTCCGATCAAGTGGACTACAAAAGGGATCGAGGTGGGCGGCCAGAAATATCCGGCAAACACGGCTCTAATCATGATTTATCCGAATCCGCTGAATCCGGCGAAGTATGTGGTACTGAACAGCGGGCATACATTCCGCGAAGTGGATAATCTGAATAATGCCCGGCAGGTGGCGAAGCTGCCCGATTTCGCTATCGTCGATGCGAACTCGACTCCCGATGGATATGCGCCGGGCAAGATACTTGACGCCGGGTTCTTCGGCGAAAAATGGGAGTCGATCGCGGGCAACGGAAGATGAGCGCGTCATGGCCGGATCATGTTCGTTGCAATTCCCGTTCGTTACTATTTATTGACAACAGAGTTAAATTAGACATAATCTAAATTTAGATGCCGCGTAAGCGTGAAGAGATCAGCCGCGCGTTCGAAGAAAAGAATCTGCGCATGACTTCACAGCGTTTCTGCATCATGGAGTTCCTGCTGCGGCGGCATGTGCATGCAACGGCCGACGAGATCTTTCAGGCGATCAACAGATCCGATCCGCGGGCGTCCCGCGCGACAGTCTACAACAGCCTGAATGCGTTATCCAAAGCCGGGCTCGTGCGTGAAATTTCGCTCGACGGGAAAGCGACTTTATTCGACTCCAATTTGCATCGGCATCATCACTTTGTATGTGACCGTTGCGGCGCTGTGGACGATGTGGAGTGGTTCGATGCGCCAAAACTTTCTCGCGTCTACCTGGGCGCGAGGAAGATGCGCGATTTTGAAGCCGTGCTGCGGGGCGCTTGCGAGAGTTGTGTAAAGGAGACTACAAATGGCCGGTGAAGCGTTATCCGAGAAACACTGCGTTCCTTGCAAGGGCGGAGTTCCCGCGCTCAAAGGGGAAGCGCTGAAACCCTACGCGGCGCAGGCGCCGCATTGGACGATTGTGCGTGAGCATCAATTGGAGCGCGAGTTCAAGTTTCCGAACTTCGTCAGCGCGCTGGCTATGGTCAACCGAATCGGCGCCATTGCCGAAGCCGAAGGACATCATCCCGATATCGAACTCGGTTGGGGCCGCGTAGCCGTGAAGATCTACACTCACAAGGTCGACGGCCTGACCGAAAACGATTTTATTTTGGCAGCGAAGATCGATGCGCTGCCATCGCACTAACCAAACCGACCGGTTAAGGAGACCAACTAGCTGAGGTTAGGAGTAGGACAACAGTTTCCATCGTTTGCAGTCAACGCGACGGTGACAAACGATAAGAAGGATGCTTTCAAGACGATTACCGACAAAGATTTCGCGGGCAAGTGGAAGCTGTATTTCTTCTGGCCCAAGGATTTCACATTCGTCTGCCCGACCGAGATTGCCGCCTTTGGCAAGCTAAATAGCGAATTCCAAGACAGGGATTGCCAGATTCTGGGCGGTAGTACCGATTCTGAATTCGTGCACCTGGCATGGCGCACGCATCATCCCGACCTTAATGCCCTCCCGTTTCCCATGCTCGCCGATGTCAAACGTGAGTTGACGAAAGCGCTCGGGATTCTCGACGAGAAGGAAGGCGTGGCGCAGCGTGCTACTTATCTGGTGGACCCGGATGGCGTAATCCGTTTCGTGTATGTGACGGACCTTTCGGTCGGCCGCAACCCGGATGAGGTTCTGCGCGTGCTCGACGCTCTACAGACGGATGAACTCTGCCCCTGCGGCTGGCAGAAGGGCGAACCCGTCCTGGCAGCATAAAAAGCGTCGAAGCAGGAGATGTGGGCGGGCCTTAAGCCCGCCCTTTTTTTTGGTCGATTATGGAAAAACTTCTCTCAAGCATTCCCGAATACGCGAAAGATCTGAAGCTCAATCTTCAGACGGTCGTGAAACAGCAGGAGTTGACGGAGCAGCAGACATGGGGCACAGTAGTGGCCTGCGCTCTTGCATCCCGCAACGCGGTGGTGTTGGATGCGCTGCTAACGGAAGCCGCCAACCATCTCCAGCCCGCCGCGATGGAGGCCGCCAAAGGCGCCGCCGCCATCATGGGGATGAATAACATCTTTTATCGCTTCCAGCATCTCAGCGAACACGACAAGTACAACAATCTGCCGGCGCGGCTGCGGATGAACATCATGCGAACCCATGGCTCGGACCCGATCGATTTCGAACTGTGGTGTCTGGCGGTTTCAGCAATCAACGGTTGCGGGAAGTGCATCACCGCGCACGATAAGACTCTGCGGGAAAAGGGACTAACGGAAGAGACGATTATTGCCGCTGTACGAATCGCGTCGGTGATTCACGCCGTTGCGGCGCTGCCTGCCACGGCTTCCGTTTCCGTGCCAGTGTAATTCGTCCTGTCGACAGTGCTGAGAGAAAGTTCGGATGCGGCTTTCGCCGGCGGCCCGGTATCGACAAATGTCAATTGACTCTTTACTATCGTAAAGGATGATCGAAGGCTTTAGGCATAAGGGCCTGCGGAGCCTGTTTGAGGAGGATGATGACCGCAGGATTAAAGCCGATCAGATTGACCGTTTGCGCTTGATCCTCTCCGCGCTGGACCAAGCAAACGACGCGCAAGACATGAATCAGCCGACGTTTCGGCTGCACGCGCTGAGAGGCAACCGAAGGGGCTTTTGGGCGGTGACGGTACGGGCTAACTGGCGCGTGACCTTTCGCTTCGATGATGAAGAACCCCGCTCACCCGGGCGCACTCGCCAAGGCCAATCTTGACGAACTAAACATAAGCGTCGCCGAAGCCGCGAAAGCGCTAAAGATCACCCGCCAACACCTTTATAACGTGACCCGAGGAAAGCGCGGTCAGCTCGGAGATGGCGCTACGTTTTGAAAAAGCGTTCGGCGGGAGCGCGGATATGTGGCTGCGAATGCAGTCCGCCTACGACCTCGCCCAAGCACGAACTAATCTGCGCAAAATGAATATTCCGCGGCTTGCCGAACACAGGCTGCCGTGAAACGCGATCAGCAAGCGCTATTGCGGAGGTGGAGGAGGAGCCGCTGGTGGCGGAGGAGGGGCGCTGCCAGTCGATCCGCCGCTGCCGCCCTTATTATCAGTGGTTCCGGTACCGTTCTTATCCGAAGACGTGCCGCCGCTCGAAGTGCCGGGAGTTGTCCCTGTACCCGTATGGCTATGCATCAGAATCTCGTACATCGCATCTTTGGCAGCGCTGGCGATGCGTTGAATAATCGCGCCGTGGTCGACCTTGGTTGCCGCGAGAGGTTGGTTCCAGAAAACCTCGACCCATTCGCCCTGGTGAAGTATTCTGGTCCCTGGCTGAAGCTGATGCCGGACCTCGACCACACCTTCTTCCACCAACACGAGTGTCGTGCCTTGGTCGTCCCGCACCGTCACATCGAAAACCGTGCCGCGCACTGAGATGACCGCGGTAGCGGTCCGGACTTTGTTGTAATTGGGCTGTCCGCCGGCGAGATGTTGAATTTCCACCTTTACCCGGCCGATCATCATTTCGAGCAGATCCTGCCAGTTACCCGGCGTGTTCCGGAAAATCGCCTTGGCGTTGGGGAAAACTTCAAATGTGCTGCCGTCCGCAACCTCGAAGGTGGCGGAACCGTCAGGGCCCGTAACAATCATCTGATGCGGCTGAATTGTGTCACCAACGTTTAGAGCCCACGTCGCGGCGCCTCGTAACACGGAGACCTGGCCGCCCATCCGGATCAATTTGGCGGCCCCTCCCGTCTGCGCGGAAAGACACGCTCCGCCATATAACAGGAACGCGGCCGAAGCCACGGCCAGACGCTGTATCGAGCGAGCCGAATTGTTCGTCAAGTTGAGCACGCGTTTATGCAGACGTTCTTTACAGACGCTCCTTTAGTCTAGCACTCAACCTGCAGCGCAAGAAGGTGGCCGGACGTACCAACATTTGCAAGCACTCTGCGACAATTGGGAAGCAGATGCTGCCCCCGATCTTCGCCTATATCGGACCTGGCGCGGGCTTCGCCTTTCTCGGCTCCTTCCTCAGTCTGATCGTTTCCCTTTTCCTCACTGCCGGCTCGTTCCTTCTCTGGCCGATCCGCACCGCTCGCGCCATACTCCTCCGCCGGCATGGTTTTCGCAAGGCCAAAATTCAGCGGCTGATCTTCCTTGGCCTCGACGGGCTCGATCCTCGCCTCACCGCCCGCTTTATGTCGGAAGGCAAGCTGCCGAATCTACAGCGACTACAGCAGCAAGGGCTCATTCCACCGCCTCCGCACCACCTTTCCATCGCTTTCGCCGGTTGCCTGGTCGACTTTCGCAACCGGCGTCAGTCCCGCCAAGCACAACATTTTCGATTTTCTCAATCGCAGTTTGAAATCCTACGTTCCCGAACTCTCATCGTCGAAGGTGCGGCCGCCGCGCCATGTGCTCCGCATCGGCCGCTTCCGCGTTCCACTCTCCCGGCCCGTCGTCGAAATGCGGCGCAAAAGCGAGCCATTCTGGAAGATCCTTGGCGATCGCGCGATTGGCAGCACGATTATCCGTGTGCCCATCACCTTCCCGCCGCAGAAGTTCGGCGGACGCCTGATCTCCGCAATGTGTACGCCCGATTTGCGAGGCACCCAGGGCAGTTTCACCCAGTTCAGCACTCGACTCAGCCGGGTTGTTTACGAAAGCGGCACACGGTGCCCGCTGCTTCGCTGTGGCAATGCTTTGGAGGGCGTTCTGGAAGGTCCGGAGAACGATCCGGGCGCGCAAGGCGGTCCGCTCTCGATTACGTTCCGGCTCCGTCCGAAGGGCAACTCATTCGCGCTTGAAATCGGCGGCCATTGCTACGCTCTTCGCCGCAACGAATATTCCCCGTGGATCAAGGTCGCGTTCTCCGCCGCGCCCGGCGTCCATATCCACGGCATTGCGCGATTCCTTATCACCGAGACTGAGCCGGAATTTTCGCTTTACGTCACGCCTATTCAGATCGATCCTGAGAACGCCCGCTCTGCCCATTAGCTATCCTCCGTTTTACGCCGCATATCTGGCCAAACTGCTCGGATCGTTCGCAACGGCCGGTATGGCAGAAGATACATGGGCGCTTAATGAAGGCGTAATCGACGAGCAGGCCTTTCTCGATCAGGCGTATTCCCTGCTGGCTGAACGCGAGGCGATGTTCGACAATGCGCTCACGCACACGAAACGCGGAGTGGTGGCGTGCGTCTTCGATACCAGCGACCGGGTGCAGCACATGTTCTATCGTCACTTCGAAGGCCGCGGCGATCCGCGATGGCAACCCGCGATCGCGGACCTCTACCAACGCATGGACCGCCTCGTAGGGAAAGCGATGGAGAATGCGGACCCAGACACAATGCTCTTCGTGCTCTCCGACCACGGCTTCTGCAGCTTCCGCCGGGCCGTGAATATGAACTCCTGGCTTCACCAGAATGGTTATCTCGCGCTTACCGGCAGCGCCACCGAATCGGACCGCTACTTCAGCAACGTCGACTGGAGCCGCACGCGCGCCTACTGCCTCGGACTCAGCGGCCTTTATCTGAATGTGCGGGGCCGCGAAGCGCAAGGCATCGTGCGGCCTGGTTCGGAGAGCGAAGCCTTGAAGTCGGAACTGATCGCAAGACTCTCAGGACTGCGTGACGATGACCTCGACCGGATCGCAATCGGCAAAGTCTACGCGACCAGCGAACTGTATCGCGGCCCATATCTCGACGCCGCTCCCGACCTCATCATCGGTTACGACGAAGGCTACCGGATTTCATGGGACGCGGCCGTCGGCAAAATTAGCGCGCGCATAATCGAAGACAATCCCAAAGCCTGGAGCGGCGACCACTGCGTCGATCCGCTGCTGGTTCCGGGAGTGCTTTTCTGCAATCGCAAGATCGACGCCGAGGATCCCGGCATCGAAGACATGGCGCCAACCGCGCTACATCTTTTCGGCATCGATCCACCCGCCTGGATGGATGGCAAGCCGGTATTTCATACGGCGTGAGCCGAATCCTGTTGCGTCGCGCTATTCCTTACAGCGTGCGCACACACACATCAGAAACGCCTGATTGTTCTCGGTGTGGATGGCATGGACCCAGCTTCGTCGAGCGTCATTGGGAACGAGCTCCCTAACCTGACGCCATCTCCGCGAACAGGGCGGCTTTTCGCGACTCGGCACCACGACGCCGCCGCAAAGTCCAGTCGCATGGTCAACATTCAGCACCGGCCTCGACCCTGCGCAGCACGGCATTTTCGACTTCGTCCACCGGGATCCCGCGACGCTTCAGCCGCTCTCTTCATTCGCTGAAACTCTGCCGCCCGCATATCAATTTCCTATCGGGCCATATCTTCTCCCATTCTCAAAAGCGCGGGTCCGATCGTTCCGCAGGGGCCGCACGTTCTGGGAAATTCTGGCAGACCATGGTATAACGGTCACAATCATCCACATGCCCGCGAACTATCCGCCTGCTGGAGACGCAGGCGAACAACTGGCCGGCATGGGCACACCCGGATCTCGAAGGCACCTTCGGCACGTTCACTTATTACACAGACGATCCGCTCGATATCGCGCGAGCAGTGCCGGGAGGACGCATCGTCCCGGTTAGCGCCGTCAATGGCCGCGCCATTCTCCCCATCGAAGGTCCGCCCAACACACTGCGGCGCGATCATGCCGCCAACTCGACTCGATCTGACTCGCCGATATCGATCAAGTAGCCGCCGCCGCGCGTTTTCCGCATTGAGGAACAGCAGTTCATTCTGAAGCAGGGCGAATGGTCGCCATGGATCCGAGTCAGCTTCCCGCTAATCAGTCATGTCGCCGGAGTCGCGGGCATGTTCCGCATCTATGCTCAGCAACTGCGGACTGGCATCCGCATCTATCGTACGCCGCTAAACGCCGATCCTTACGATGCCGCGCTTCCGATATCGCATCCGGGGAATTATAGCCGTGAACTGGCATCCCGCATCGGACCCTTCTATACGCAAGGCATCGAGGAAGATACCGCCGCGCGTTCGGCAAGGCGTCTTCACGCTGCCGGAGTTTCTCGCACAATCCCGAATCGTTCATGCGGAACACGACGCGCTCCTCGACGACGCCCTCGCACATTTTCACGCGGGACTGCTCTTCTTCTACTTCTCGGAGGTCGACCAGGACTCGCACATGCTGTGGGGCAAGCACGACACCGAACTGCTCAATACGTACCGGGCCGTCGATCGGTCTATCGGAACTGTTATGGCCCGTGCGGGCGATGCCAGTATTATCGTGATGTCGGATCATGGCTTCGCGGCATTCAACACAGCCGTGAATCTGAATACGTGGTTATATCGTGAAGGTTTCCTCGCTCTCACGGGTGGTCGCGGCGAGGCCATAGACTGGAAGCGGACACGAGCTTACGCGATGGGCCTGAACGCAATCTACATCAACCTCGCAGGACGCGAGAAATATGGCATCGTGCACGACGGGACCGAACGTGAAGCCGTTGTCTCCGATTTGATCCGACGACTGCAAGCGTTCAAGCCCGCCATTGAGAATGTGACGAGACTTCGTCCCAATAGCAGCCGATTCTCGCCCGACCTGATCGCCGGCTACGCGCCCGGCTATCGAGCATCCTGGGAAACCGCATTGGGCGAAGTCCCACCGGATGTTATGACCGGCAACAACGACGCATGGATCGCGGATCACTGCATCGCCGCCGGGGCCGTTCCGGGAGTACTGATATCGAATCGCGCGCCTGTTATCGCAAATCCAGAACTGAAGGACCTGACTGTGACCATTCTGAAAGAGTTCGGCGCCAGTCCCACGCCCGAGATGAAAGGGCGGGCGATCTACTGAAATGGCGAAATCAATTAAGCTGAACTCCGATCTTTGGGAACGCGTCGAACGGCACGCAGCGAAGGCAGGCTACAGTTCTCCATTGGAGTTCATAGAACATGTGCTTGAGAAGGAACTGGCTCGCGATGAAGAGCAACAGTCCCAAGAGGAAATCGAACGCAGGCTGAAGGGCTTGGGGTACCTCGAATGATTGCGCTCGTAATTGTCAGTGTTCTGACGGGGCTCATCACGGCTCTGGTTTTCCGGCGCACCACCGATATGGCGCTGCTGCGCGCGACGTGGAAAAGAATTCAGGCTCACCTGCTGGAATTCCGTCTGTTTTTCGATGAGCCGCAACTCATCTGGAAAGCGCAACTCGGCCTGTTTCGCGAGCACGCGCGGTTTTTCGCGCTCCTGCTCCCGGCAATGCTGATTCTGGGTCCGCCTATGGCGTGGATGTGGTTGCAGCTCGACACGATCTATGCGCACAGGCCGTTGCGCGCCGGCGAACCCGCGGTAGTCACGGCGCAATTGAACGCTGGCGCAAGCAAGTTGACGCTGCAGGCGCCCGCGGGGATGACGGTCGAAGTGGGACCGGTTCGCGTCGCGGGTAGCAATCAGGCGGCATGGCGCATTCGCGCCGATCGCGAAGTGCGCGGGACGCTCAAATTCACCGTTGACGGGCAGAGCGTCGTAAAGTCCATTGCGGCCGGTGGACGTCCAACGCTGCTTTCGATGCGCCGGACACGCGATTTGACAGACTTCCTGCTACATCCGGAAGAGCCCCGCCTTCCAGCGGGCGTCATTGCATGGTTGGATGTCGATTACCCGAGGAGCGCTCGCATCGATTCCCTGGACAGTCTGGTTCGTGTCGGTATCCACGGCCAGTGCGTTAGTCGCGGGGCGCTGGAGAAATCGGGTAGACTAGAGTTTACGGTGAGGTGGCAGAGTGGTCGAATGCGGCGGTCTCGAAAACCGTTGACCCTTCACGGGGTCCGTGAGTTCGAATCTCACCCTCACCGCCATAATATCTTATTAAAATCAGCAACTTACAGATTTTAACTTGTTCGCGTACCTAATACGAACTTAGAATTCTAGGTAGAGGTTTTCATGCTGACGCTCTACCGCCGCCACCTTTCTAAATGCGATCACGGGAAATGTGGCAAGAAACGGGGCACGGCGGCTGACGAGAAATCGTCCTGCAAATGTCCGATCTGGATTCAGGGAACCCACGACGGCCAGTCCATGCGGAATTCCCTCGACGTGACGTCGTGGACCAAGGCCGAGAAGCTCAAGCGCGACATCGAGGACGGCGTAAAGCCGAAATTGGAAGGCATCACGGTCGCCGACGCTTTGGACAAGTTCATAGCCGACTGCAAGGCCAGGAACCTGAACCGTTCGACATTCGGCAAATATGACCGGCTGGCAAAAGCCTCAAGGAATTCTGCGAGCGGAACGGCTATCGCCTACTGCCGGACCTTTCGACGGACATCCTGAGGAAGTTCCGCGAAGCGTGGACGCTGGCGCCGAGAACGGCCGGCAAGCAACTCGAACACCTGCGGCAGATTTTCAAGTTCGCCGTCGAAAGCGGATGGCTCAGCGTTAATCCCGCAAAGCCAATCAAGGTTCCGAAAGTGCGGAGTCAATCCCGCGCGTTCCTTTCGAGGAGGAAGATGTCCAAAAGTTGCTATCGCGGGCGAAGGATGACCGCGAGCTTGCCTTCCTCCTTACGCTCAGGCACACGGGCCTCCGCATTGGCGACGCCTCGCTCTTGCGGGTGTCCCAGCTTGAGGGAAACCGCGTGCATCTCTACACGACGAAAGCCGACAAACCCGTGAGCGTTCTGATTCCCCGAATCGTTGGCTTCGCTCCTGGAGGCCATCAAACGCCGCGGGGGGTATTTCTTCGTCCGTAGCGATTCAATCTCCATGCACACCTGCTCCGATCTCTGGCGCAGGCGGTTCAAAATCATCTGCAAGGAAGCCGGGATTTCTCCGGACCATCCTCATCGGATGCGGCACACGCTCGCCAAAGATCTGCTCTCCAAGGGCGCGAGCGTGGAGGACGTGGCAGCCATCTTAGGCAACACGCCGCTCATCGTGCAGAAGCACTACGCTCAATGGGTGAAGGCGCGACAAACCCGGTTAGACGACATCATCCAGTCCACCTGGGATCAGCCGAAACTCGTGCGGGTCAAGTAATTGGGAAGAATCACGAGCGCCCGCCCGGAGTCCTCGATCGCTGAAGTTCGCGGCCAAGTCGTCGGCGTCATGACCTCGCGCTATTGCCCATCTCCAACGTGTTGCCTCGAGGAACACTCGAACCGCGTTAGTGACATCCGCGAACTCCACCGGAGCTGCGAGGCTGGATTTCCGCAGGAACGCCCGCCATTGCAGAGTCTTGGTCTGGATCGCTGCCCAAGGTAGCGAGCAGTTCCTCCAATTTCGCGATGTCCCATTGGGTGCCTCGTCGGCTGAATGTGGCGGCGACGGCTTGAGAGAGTTTACCGGGATCGAAGGGAAACGTCTTCGCCAGAAACCAGACGTCGAAGAAGTCCTTCATCCGACTGTTCAGCATGCCGAGGTGGGCAATTGCCTCTACCTTCTCGGCGATGACAGACTCCATCGGGTAAGCCAAGATTCGAGGCGCCGGCCCAGAAAGCAATGTCGGATACTCGATGACTTCCGGAGTGACCGCATCTCCAAACCCGATATCCACCTGGATGGCTATCCGCGCGTTTTCCAGCTTTGCGATGAACTTCACCCGAACGCCTTCGTACTGCTGCTCTTCTTTAATCCTTTCGGCCGTGATCGTGCTGGCGAGGAAAGTCAGACCATCTTCTTGCGTCTCGCCGGCACATATCTCGAGGAATATCGTGGCGCAGCGCTCGGTCGAAGGCTCTCCGCGGCCCAGGAGATCAAGATCCTTTGTCGGCCGATGCGGTGTCTTGGCCCAGACCTGAAACAGAAGCGCGCCTTTCAATACGAAATCTATCTCGATGTTCCGATCGACTGAGGCGATACAGGACGCGTTCCAGGGCGTACCGCGTGAGCACGAAACCGAAGTCGGAGTTTTCCTTCGCCGCGATATTGAATAGACGTTGCCGTACGGACGCTGCAACATTCCGTCCACCATCTTGCCTCAAACCAGCGCCTCCATGTAGGGCCGAATAACATTCGCAACCCTGCACACCATGGCCGCCTCCCAAATCTGGCTCGGGGTTGCCTTTTTGCTGCGGAGTGAAGCCCGGAGCGCCTCCAGGGCGACATCGAGACCGATCTTGTTTCGATACTTGAAACAGTCCGCGACTGTTTTGGCGATCGAGAATACTCCGAACGGACACTCCCTCGATGTCATGGGATTCTCCTGACCAAACTCGCAGAGCCTGTTTAGAGAAGCGTGCGATCCGAAGTTGCGGATTGGCGCCGGCGGGTCGTCGGTCCTTGGCTCCAATCGCCAGCCAGACCTGGTAAGGATTCTGTGTTCCGATGCCGTGATAGCTAAGCGCAGAAAGCAGACAGATGACGCCTTTCGGCACTTTCTTGGACACCTGTGCCAGGCTGTGGAATTCGGTGACGGGAGCGTCCGCCGCAGTATACAGTCCCCGCGCTGACCGAATGATCAGCCCCTTGTCTGCGGCGGCACGCAGGTATTCTCTGGCGATGCCTTCGGACGCGAGATCCCGCGGCCGGAGAACGCCGGCAGTTTTGGCCAGTTTGACAATCCGCTTGATCGGGTTCGGGGTAGCCATACCTCATTTTACAAAATGTCGGAAGATGTAAACAAGTTCCGACGTCTATAGACTGATCGAGGTCTCTCTAACCTGTACGCCTTGTGCGACGACTCCCGTCACATTTACGAGGTCTCTAAATACCATTCCTGCGCAGAGCCCTAAATACAAGTGACTGCCACTGAAGACTTGGCGACGCAAAATTAGATTTGGGACGCAAAATGTTGTATGCCAAACCGAGTGCGGCGCTTGGCCTTATGCTTTTGCCACCGATTCATGAATAAGGGATTGGCACAGGCAATTCCGAACAGTTCGAGCGAAGAATTATGGATTTGAGACAAGACGAAACTGTATATTGATTTACAAAAGCAAGGTTAAGGTCGCGATCGGGGAAGAGATTGCCAAGCCGGTGTTGCGCCGTCGGTGAGGAGGATAACGACTACACCGACTCGATTCCGGCCCCTCGCAGGCGCCGGATCAAGTCGAGCGACTGCGTTTCCTGGACCAAAGATTCCCAGAGAAACATATCCTGCGTCCGAAAAATCCAGCTGCGGCAATTTTCGCCACTATCGACCTGTACTCTTGGAGGCCTAGCTAGGACTCAGTTGCCTATATCGCGCAGCGGAGGACAGATTTATTTCCTGCACCAGGGGCCAGTGTCATTTGTGTCTCCTGGTTTTCACACTGAACGGTAATCAGCGGGAGGTGTCGTTGGCCACGCCTCCGAACCCGGTCCTCACTCACCTCGATTCCGCAATCAGGGGCGTGGAAAGAAAGTCGATATGGCAAGCAAGATCTCATCCGGCTCCAGGACTTGCAGCAGGTTCCTGGTAATAGCGAAAGCCGCTGGCTGGGCTCGCCCAAAAGACGCGTCAAGTTTGTTGGACAGGGAAAATAGCCGCCGCACTGATTGAAGGAGGCCATGGACATAACGCTAAAGACATTCATAGCCGCGGGTTTGAAATGTGTCGGAAACGATTCGCGTAAACGCGGGGCGACCACAGAGAATCAATTTCCCTGGGCCATATGACCGTTTTGGCGCCGCGGAACGTATCGAAGACCTTATCGATCGTGGCTCCAGGGATGGCTATGAGCATCACAGATTCGCGCAGCGGGCAGCAAATCACAGGCCAGTTGGCTGATCCTAGCGGAATTGCAGCACGTACTTGCTAATACCGGCGCTCAATTCATGCGAATCGATAGCTCGCACATTGCTTGGAACTTTGCCCGCGGCCGCTGAGGTTGGAATTACGTTCCAGTCACCGTCGATCGGATCGACCACGAGGCCCAAAGCGCCCGCCGTTGCGAACAGGTCCGGAAGATCGAAATAGCGAAGAGCATCGAACACAAAGTAATCGGGCGGAATTTCTCTGTCTAAGGGCTGCTCGTCCTTGGGTTCGCACTGCTGCAATTTAAACGATAGCTTCTCGTTTTGGGGCCGCTCGAGGAAATCGCGAAATGAGAGAAAGCCGCCCTGCTGAACGAACCCCACCTTCCGCAGGCGTTTGACGGCCGGCATGGCAAGCGCATAGGAAACGGCCAGCGAGGCGCCTGGTCCGTTGCCGTACAGGACTACCGGCAATGGAGCGAAATCGCGCAATCCAGAGAGATAGCGGCCGGCCTGCGATAGATCCCAACCCTGGCGCCAAGGCAGATTGTCGCCGAGTAGAAGATGCACGGCAAAGATCCAATTGGGGTGCGCCGATGATAGCTCGCCATTGGCGCGGGCGTCCAGGCCGCAGAATGCCCAACCGGATGCGAGGGCCTGGCGACAGAAGGCGGTCTCGGCAAGATTCTCCTTACCATGATCGTCCATGGCCACCACGACTCCTCTGACGGCGTCTTGGGGAGTGAGCAGGTAGGCGGGAAGGAGGAGATTTTCTTCGGACGGAATGAGCAGGCGCTGGCGGCGAACCGGTTGCAAAACAGGCCGCTGAACAGGCTCCGCGGGCAATGCGCCGAGAACTGACGCGTAGTCCGTGCTCAACGCTTTGGGGGTCTTTTCGGCCAGCGATTTTACGGCGCGCAGGATGCCAGGGCCGGCGGGCTGATTGGAACCGGCGCCAAAACATCGCATTTCGGGCGAATCGACCGGTTCGGTTTCGGTGGGAGGCTCGGGGATCGCGCTTGCGTCGGCGCGGCCCATAAACCAATGTTGAAACCAGCCATAGATCGGCTCGCGCTTGGCCTTCTCCAGATCGTGGCCGGTGTGGGTGTCCTCGAACATGGCGATGTGATCCGGCTTGCCGTAGGTCTCGTAGAGGCGTTTCCCATAAGCGAATACGCGGCGGGCGCCGGCGATAGGGAACGAAAGGTCCAGGACGCTGGATACGATCAGGACCGGTTTGGGCGCGCCCATGGCGAGAAGTTCATGGTTATTCGCCCACGTGTTGATGCGGGCGATTTTGTGGCAGTGGTCTTTCGGACCCCAGTCGCGAGGAAGGGCGCCGATTGACTGTTCGTAGAAATCGCAGGTGCCGACCACGGGCGCCGCAACTCGGATGCGTGAGTCAAGCGCGGTGGTAATCCAGGTATTCAGTCCGCCACCGGAAGCTCCGATCATGCCCAGACGGTTGGGATCTACATCATCGCGGGATTCGAGGTACGTTATCGCGCACCGGGTCTCATGCTCCATCAGCCCTTCTTCGGAAACGCCTACCAGCAACAATTCGCTGCGGCGGTGATCGCGCGTGGAGAGGCCGCGCTCGCCCTGACCAGGCGGATCGAAGTTGAGAACGAGGAATCCCTGGCGGGCCAGATTGATGCAGAGCGCCTGATGGGTTGGCAGCATCTTGCTTTCGCGCGGCCAGTGCCCGTTGAAGAAGACCAGGCCGGGCGCGCGTCCGGACTGATGCTCGGGTGCATAGAGATGAGCCGGGACGAGCGTGCCTGGAAGTGACTGGTAAACGATCTTCTCCACGCGATAGCCAGGGCGCTTGACGATTCCGGTGACCCTTCTGTCCAATTGCGGCGGCCACGGCAGCCGGAGATAGCCGAGCGAGTACTCGAGTTTCCTGCGGAATTCGGGCCGGGCGGCATCTGCTTCTGCCGCGGTAGCTTGATGGCGAATCGATTCGATGGCATCGCGAAAACGCGCATCGAGATTGCGGAAGGTGATGTCGTTGAGCGGGCCGGGAGGACGCAGCGCTTCGACTTCGGTCCGCTCACCGGCACCCCCCGACCGCTGAGGCGACGCGGTCTGCGCGTCGAGAATACTCGCTCCCAGGGTCGCCGCCGTCACCTGACCGAACTTTCTCCGGGTCATTTTGCCGTTCATCGCATGAGCCGCTAAAAAAGCAGCTTCAGCGCCATTTGGATGATGCGCGGGTCCCGCGCCGACGTAATCTGCCCAAACGTGTTGGCAGTTAGTGTTGTGTTCGGGTTGTTGAGCTCCGGATGGTTTGCAACGTTGAAGAACTCCGCGCGGTACTGAAGCGTGAAACGCTCGGTCAGCGGGAACGTCCGATGGATGGCGAAGTCGACGTTAAACGTTCCGGGGCCGACCAGGGTGTTCCTGCCGACGTTTCCGAATGTATTCGGCGCCGGGTGAGTAAAAGAGTTTATGGTGAACCACTCATGAATGCGGTCCCCGCGCGAGCCGGTGGTGTATTGCCACGGCGAGATGAGCTGGGCTTGATCATTCGCGTTTTCGGGAAGACTGTACGAATAGTCGCCGCCCGACTTGATGTTCAGGGGAAAACCACTTTGCCACGTCCAGATGCCTGTAGTAACCCAGCCACCGAAGAGAGCCTTGGGCAAGCCGTGCTGTGGAGAGGGAATCTGCCAGAAAGCGTTCAGCACAAAATTCTGCGGAACATTAAAGTCCGATACGCCCCGGTAGGCATTCAGGTTATAGGGATCAATAATCGCGGTGACCTGGGCGAAGCCGCCGGTGTTAGTAACCGTATCAATGCTCTTGCTCCAGGTGTAATTGGCCGTCAGGCTCAGTCCTTTCGAGAAACGTTTCTCCAACGAAACCTGCAAGGCATTATAGATGGAATTCGCGCCGGACATGTTGTCGGCAAACGCTCCAAACTGCTGGTACGGGCGCCGCGCGGTTTCGTTGGCCTTAGTCGCGGTGGGACTGGGGAGCGGGGCGTTGACGTCCGTCACGTAGGACAGGAACCTTCCCGCGGAAGCCACATAACCGGCCCGGAGCAGCACGTTATTCGAGAGCTGGTGTTCGACCGTCAGGTTCCAGCTCATGACCTCAGCGGGCCTCCAGTTCGGCTGAAAGGTTTGCGCCGCGCCAAGGGGGAGAGCGAACGTGGAGTTGGAGGGTGGCACAAACGGATCGAACTGCGCAGGGAAAGGATTTGGAATTCCCTGATACGGGTTCATGAAAGGCACCGAAGATAAAACGTATTGCGGGCTGAACGGCGCGCTGTCCGACATGCGGGTGTACATGTTCATGTAAGGCGGCTGGTAAAACATGCCGAAGCCGCCGCGCACCGTGGTTTTGCTTGTTCCGCGGGGATTATATGCAAACCCGAAGCGCGGTGCGAACTCGTTCCACCGCGGTTTGAATCCGCCCGCAGGACAACCTGGATCACCCTCGAAAAGGTAGCCAACCGGGGAATTCGGGAACAAATTTGAATGCTGGCCGGGTACAAAGCACTCGGTCCTATGCAATGAGTCGGAATAAGCGAAGAAGGGATCCCAACGCACGCCGAGGTCCAGGACCAGGCTGCGGTTCACGCGATATTTGTCTTCGAAAAAAAGCGAGGGCAGGTTGCCGCTTCGATCGAAGTATTCTCCGCCGCCCTGCACGAACTGAAACACATCGCCGATCATGAAGTCTGAAATGGGATTCCCGGTCAGACTTGTGCCGCTGAACGAGAATGTGCCGTTCTGGTTAACGATGTTGCGTTCCACATCGTTCATGCGCACAAACTCGCCGCCCAGCATGATCTCATGCGAGCCCTTCATCCAGTGCAGGATGTCACTGAAATCGAACGTGTGCCGGTTGTTGTCGGTGTAGTGTCCCGTCTGGACGCCGAACCAGCCTGCGACCGAGAGACTCACTTCCGGCTGCCCTTGGATGCTCCCGGCAATCGGGATACCGAGGCCAGGCACGGTAAAAGGCGCATTTGCCGCCAGGATCACATCGTTATCACGCGTGTATGCGAAGACCGCCGTGTTGATCATATTGGGACTGACGGTATAGGTATCGCTGAAGGTCGCCTGCTGGTCCAGGAAATCGTTCCCCTGAGCCAGTTGGAGGAGATTCTGCGAGCTGCTCACGGGGTCCAGGACATAGTGCGTGTAGAAATAACGGCCAAAGATACGGTGCTTGCTGAGGTTGTAGTCCACGCGCGTGAGGAACTGGTTTTCCTGGGAATCGACGGGAAGGCTGTAGTAGACGAGTCCGTTTGGGGTTTGTGGAAGCGGAATTGACTGCAGAATTCTAACGCTTGCCGGCGCAAATTGACTCGACGGGATTTGATTATTGGCATAGGGCAAGCCGGTATAGGGGTTCACAAGCTTGGCATTGATGGCGGAAAAATTCCCTTGGCGCTCGGCTGGGGTCGGAACCGTCGCCGGGTTTGCTTGCGTGACATTGCGGGACCACGTCCCCTGATAATTGGCAAAGAAGAACAGCTTATCCCTTTTGATGGGTCCGCCCAGGCTACCGCCAAACTGGTTCCGTTTCAATTGATCCGGACTGGCTGCGAAGAAGTTACGGGCATTGAAATCTTCGTTGCGCAGAAAATCAAACCCGTCCCCGTGGAATTGATTCGTACCCGACTTGGTCACGACGTTTACGATGGCTCCGGAGGCGCCGCCGTATTCGGCGCTATAGCTGTTGGTAACGACGCTGAATTCCTCGACCGCGTCCGGGTTCGGGAACGGATTGTTGATCGAGTTATAGATATCCTCGTTAAATCCGCCATCGAGATAATAGTTCACTCCGTTATAGCGCGCCCCGCCGGAGCTGATGAGCAGCGCGCCAGGGTAGGCGACGGTTTGCAAGCCGCCGGTGCCGCCTCCGGCATTGCTTGAGCCCAAGTTGAGCGTACCCGGCGTCAGCAGCACCAGCGCCGCCGGATTGCGCCCGTTCAGCGGCAATTCGACGATGTTCCGCTCATTGATGACCTGGCTCAGCGCGCCTGAGCGTGTCTCAACCATCTGCGCGTTGGCATCGACGTTTACCGACTGCGTGGAGCTTCCAACTTGCAGTTTGACCGGTACCACAGAATTCTGATCCGCAGTAACGACGATGCCGGTCTGCTCGAAACGACCGAAGCCTCCTGCCTCTACGGAGACGCTGTACACACCGACTGGCAAAAGCGGTATCACGTATTGACCGTCGTTCCCACTATGCGTTTCGCGTATGAGGCCGGTCGCCAGCGCTGTAGCAGTTACCTTAGCATTCGGCACCATCGCCCCCGCGGGATCCTGAATGGATCCTGCGATCGTCCCGGTGGGTGCTGCCGCACCGAGAAGCTGGCAAAAGCAGACGATCAGGATACAACTCAAAATAAATCTACGCACAGTTTTCTCCTCCGTCGAAATGACATTTACGGCCGCGCGGCCCTGCGCATTGGGAATCGCGTAAGCCAAACCTGACGAAAAAACTGCCACCTGCCTCAAAGCGTTCTTCATGCATACTCCTGTGCCGTTGTAACGAAATATAGCATCCGGCCGCCTTGACAACCATCGCACGAATATGTGATAAGAGTGCGTGTTTGGAGCTTCGCAGATCATCGCGCGCTTTCAGGCTCCTGGGGTGCCTCTTCCGGCTGGGCATAGGTTTATACGGGCCGCTGTGTCTCGCTGCCGGTGTAGCGGATCTGCTGCGCCCGGAATTGTCGCGCCTGGAGCGGCGCATCTCCGAATTACGTTCGAAGCTTGATCGACTGCCCCGCATTTCCTCCGGCCACTCGGGACTGCGTCTGGGCTACCATGGCACGTTCACGCCAATTGCCAACAAGCCGTACTTGCTCACCATTGACCTGGGCAAGCCGTTTCCAATTGACGCCATCGTGCTGGTGCCGGCACACAGCCTGGAGGGCTCGGCGGCGATGAGCGGTTACGGATTCCCGAGGCGATTTCGCATTACCGCCTCCAATGATCCGGCTTTCAAGACTTTCGAAACCATAGCAGACGAGACCACGCACGATTTCCCTAACCCGGGGCCGTATCCGTATTTCGTTCGTGGCCGGGGAACCCGCGAGCGGTACATTCAGGTTGTTGCGACGAAGCGGTGGCCACAATCCGAGCGCATGTGGGCCATCGCGTTTTCGGAACTGATTGTGCTCTCGGGCGGAAAAGACGTGGCCCTTGGAGCCAAGGTCATTCCGCCCGGGCTCCACGGCGTCCGCCATCCACCCGTCTGGATGGAAGACAACCTGGTAGACGGGCAAACAGATTTAGGACTGCCGGTCTCACAAGAACCGAGCCCGAGCAATGGATACGAGTCGGCCCGCACATCATTCGCGGACTCCGCAAAGTGGGTGCAAGTGGACCTGGGCGAATCGTTGCCGATTGAGGACGTCCGGTTGGTCCCGGCCCATCCGCCGGACTATCCCGCGCCCGGATACGGCTTCCCTTTGCGGTTCCGGGTGGAGATTTCCGAGAGTCCGGGTTTTGAGATGAAGGGCGTCCTGGGCGATTACACGCGCGAGGATTTTCTGAACCCCGGCGACAATATGGTGATCGTCCCTGGCAAAGAGCGGCGCGGCCGGTATATCCGGTTTACGGCGACACGTCTCTCCGATGATTACCAGGCGTACATGTACTCGTTCGCTCTGGCCGAACTCGAGGTGTTTGTGCACGGGAGAAACGTGGCGCTGCACAAGCCGGTCAGCGCCCTGGATGCGCAAAACGATCCCCGCGCTCCCTGGCAAGTCGCCGCTTTCCCCGAAGGTCCGCGCTGGCAATTGCGTTATCTCGTCGATGGGTATGGGAGCCGCAATCGCCTGATGGATCTGGGCTCCTGGTTGGAAGGCCTGGCGTTACGCGGCCAACTCACGCGCGAATTGGCGGGAGCCGAAGCTCAGTATGCGGCAGCCGAAAATGAAGCGGCCGGCATGGCCATCACATTGGGCAGTATCGTGACCGGTATAGTGGCGGGCGGACTGGCAATCTTTGCGTGGTGGTCGCGGCGGCGGCGCAACAATCAGATCCTCCAATTGCGCGGCCGCCTGGCCTGCGATCTGCACGACGAAATCGGCAGTTCGTTGGGCAGCATTCGCCTGACCAGCCAGATCGCACGTCACACGCCAGGGCTTCCGCCGTCCGCACAGGATGATTTCGAGATGATCGAGCGAGTGTCCAGCGAGACCGCCGATTCGATGCGCGACATTATCTGGCTGCTCGAGGGCGAATCCGTCACGGCGGCGGAACTAATCAGCCAGATGAAGATGATTACCGAACGCATGCTTGCGGATCGAAAATACGTTATCCATGTGCTGCCGGCATCTTCACTGAATTTAGCCCTGGATTTCCGGCGCAATCTGCTGTTCGCGTTCAAGGAGGCGCTGTACAACGCGGTGCGGCACTCGGGCGCGGGGCTCATTGAAGTCGAGATCCAGGGCACACGGGGACATTTCGGATTCCGGGTTCGCGATGACGGGTGCGGGTTCGATGTTCAACAGGTCGAAGAAGGCCATGGATTGCAGAACCTGCGCAGCCGTGCAGGCGTGCTGCAAGGAGCCGCTTCGGTGGTCAGCGAAGTTGGTCGCGGGACTCTGGTGGAGTTCCGGGCGCCGGTAGCATAATCGCGCGCGACTCGCATAAATGTGGGATGGCGCGGGCTTGCCGAATCGTGGCAAATTTAGAAGTGCATGGAAGTGCGGGAATCCGTCTCGGTCTGGCTGATCGAGGACAACACGGCTTATCGAACCACAATGGCTCGTGCGATCGAGCGGATGCAGCCGTTCTCCTGTCCCCGCGACTTTCCGAGCTTCGAGCGCGCGGAAAAGGCATTCAATGGGTCCGACAGGCCGGATGTTCTCCTGCTGGATGTAGGCTTGCCGGGGCTCGATGGCATTCAGGCCTGCGAACGAATCCGCGTGCTTTCGCCGGAAACGAAAGTCCTGATCCTGACGGTTTTTGACGATCCGGACAAGATCTTCGCCGCAATTTGTGCCGGCGCCTCGGGTTACCTGCTGAAGACAGCCAGTATTGCGGAAATCGCGGAAGCCATCCGGCAGGTGCAGGAAGGCGGCGCGCCCATGCATCCCAAGGTGGCCCGGCGAGTACTCGACCGCTTCTCGACCCTGGCCGGCCGGCGCGAGAATTCGGCGGATTATAACCTTACCGATCGCGAGAGAGAGATTCTGAATCTGCTGGTGAACGGCACGACAAAGAAAGAGATCGGCATCGAACTGGGGATCAGCGTGCATACGGTCACAACGCACTTACGGCGTGTTTACGAGAAGCTGCACGTCACCAAGAACGCCGCGGCGGTGGCGAAGGCCCTGCGTGAGCGGCTGGTATAGGAGGAAATCGCAATGAGCGAAATAAGCCGGCGCGACTTCAGTTGGATGATGGCTTCAGGTGCTGCTTTTGCGCAGCGAGAGGCGGCGGGGCAGAACCGCCGGCCGAACATCCTGTTCATCTGCTCGGACGAGCACGCCGGACCCTATATGGGCTGCCAGGGACATCCGCTGGTGCGGACGCCGCATATGGACGCGTTGGCCGCGCGAGGCACGCTATTCCGTAATGCCTATTCCAACGCTCCGGTATGCGTGCCGGGCAGAGCTGCATTGATGACCGGACGATTCGCATCCGACGTCAGCTCTTTTTCGAACAGCACTTGCTTCGCCGGCGGCGTGCCGACCTGGGGCAACCTGCTGCGCGATGCCGGTTATCACTGTTGGGCCACCGGCAAGCTGGACCTTACCGTGGGCAAGGATTACGGCTTCCACGAAGTTGAGACGGACCACGGGCATTCTATCCACCCCGATATCACGTCGCTTTTCCAACAGCCGGTTTCTTATCGCGTGGACATCCGGGACTCCATCGACGGGCAGTTCACGCAACGCACGCACGCCGATGCCGGGCGCACCAAAACCGGCCTCGATTTCCTACGCAACGAGGCTCCCAAGTCGGATCGTCCATGGGTGGCTTATGTAGGGTTGACGCTGCCCCATCCGCCCATGATCGCGCAGCCGAAATACGCCGAGATGTATCCGCCGGCGAAGATGCCATTGCCCGATCTGCCGCCTGGACACCTGGAAAACCTGCATCTGCCCTTGCAGATCCTGCGTCATTTTCTGGGCTTTTCGGTTCCTTTCCCGGCGGAGCGGGTACGCCGTTCGCGCGCCGCCTATTTGGGGATGATCAGCGAACTGGACGAATACGTGGGACAACTGACGGCGGAACTCGAACGGCAGGGCATCATGGAAAACACGCTGATCGTGTACACCAGCGACCATGGAGAAATGCTCGGCGAACACGGGCTTTGGACCAAGTTCAATCTGCTGGAAAACTCGGCGCGAATTCCCATGATCGTGGCCGGCCCCGGATTCCCGCGCGGGAAGGTGGTGGACACACCGGTAGCGGCCGTGGACCTGACGCCCACTTTGCTGGACGCTGCTGGAGCGCAGCGTGCGCCTGGTTTGAGAGGTCACTCGCTTCTGGGGCTGGCGAACGGAAATACGAAAGAGCATCCAGGAATTGCGTACAGCGAATCGCTTTCCGAGGGAAATTGCACCGGGTCCTATATGATCCGCCAGGGCGACTGGAAGTACATTCACTACACGTGGTATGGCGATCTGCTGTTTAATCTGAAGGAGGACCCGGGCGAGTTCCACAATCTTGCAGGCAATGCCGCGCACCGGGAGTTGGAGCAGCAACTGCGAAAGATCCTGCACGGTCTAGTCGATCCGGAGGCGGTGACGCGGCGGGGTTTCGACCGCCATGACGAAATCCTACGCGATCTGATCCAAAAGAATAATGCCGCGCAATTTTATGCGCTGCTCGAAAAACGCCTGGGCGCGGGGCAGGCGCATTCCATGGCCTACCTGCATTACAAGCAGGAGGGGTGATCGCGAAAGGCGGCGCTTGCTGCGACACGCTGATCGTGTATATGTTCAACTGCTTCCTTCTCCTCTTGACAGCCGGGCTGCTGCTCCAGGCGCAGGAATGGCACAATTGGGCGGGAGATCCCGGCGGGACCAAGCATTCGGACTTGAAAGAAATCAACCGCGATAACGTGCAGCATCTTCGCGAGGCATGGATCTTCCACACCGGCGATGTGAGCGACGGAACGAAATGGCCGACACGGAGTGCGTTCGAGGCCACCCCGCTCGTCGTGAACGGAGTGATGTACGTGACGACTCCGTTTTCGCGCGTGATTGCGCTCGATCCTGAGACGGGCAAAGAATTGTGGAGTTTCGATCCGCACCTGGACCGCACGCAATCGGCTAACCTCTTCATCAACCGCGGCGCCGCATGGTGGTCCGACGGGCACAAGGATCGAGTCTTTCTGGGCACGCTCGATGGACGGTTATTTTCGCTGGTCGCCGAGACCGGCAAACCCGACGACTCGTTCGGCATGGCAGGTTGGGTCGATCTGCGCAAGGGGGTGGCCGATAGTTTTCCCGAACAGCGCATGGGAATGACGTCGCCGCCGGCCGTCTACCAGAACCTGGTGATCTGCGGATCGCTGGTGCCCGACGGCGAGCCGCGCGGGCCCGCGGGCGATGTCCGGGCCTACGACACGCGGACTGGAAAACTGGTCTGGACTTTTCACACGGTTCCACGCGATCACGAATTCGGAGCCGATACGTGGGCGCCGGGCTCGCGGGACAAGCGCGGCGGACTCAATGCATGGGCGCCGCTCGCGATCGATCAGAAGCGCGGCATCTTGTTTCTCCCGCTGACCTCGCCGGCCACCGATTTCTATGGCGGCGATCGCAAAGGCAACGGCCTGTTTGGCGATTCTCTGGTGGCGCTGGACGCAACCACGGGCCGGCGGCTTTGGCATTTCCAGACGGTGCACCATAATATGTGGGACTACGATCTGCCTGCGCAGCCTGTGCTGGTGGAGGTGACGAAAAACGGAAAACTCATCGATGCCGTGGCGCAAGTCACCAAGACCGGCTTCACGTTCATTTTCGACCGGGTAACCGGCGAACCGGTGTTTCCGATCGAAGAAGTTCCGGTGCCGAAGAGCGAAGTTCCCGGGGAGCAATCGTGGCCCACGCAGCCGCGCCCGGTGAAGCCGCCGCCCTATGCGCGTCAATCCATGACGCGCGAGGAATTGACCAACGTGACACCGGAGTCGCGGGCCTACTGCGAGAAGCTGATTGAAGGCGCTTCGTTCGGAAGCATTTTCACACCGAACGGTCCGAATTCTACCGTCATCTTTCCCGGAACCAATGGGGGCGCCAATTGGGGCGGCGCTTCCTACGATCCGGATACGCACACGATTTACGTGAACTCGATGGATGTGGGGATGCTCTATCACATGGTGAAGCGTCCGGCGGGTTCGGAGATTCCCTACCGGCCGCAAGGGTCGGGCTCGCCCAACTCGCGATTCTGGGATCAGGACTTGCTGCCCGTGCCAGCGTCCACCATGGGGATTTCTGACCGCGATCGATCTCGACAAGGGAACCTTTCGATGGCGCTCGGTGCTGGGAGTGGAGGACCAGTTGATGGCACGCGGCATTCCGCCCACCGGCGCGCCCAACATCGGAGGTTCGCTCGTCACCTCCGGCGGCCTGGTATTCATCGGGGCAACCAACGATAGCCGTTTTCGTGCGTTCGATAAAGATACTGGAAAAGAGCTTTGGGAAACGCGCTTACCCGCCAGTGCACACGCGTCACCGATGACCTTATCGCGGACAAAAGAGCGGACGGCAATTCGTGGTTATCGCCGCCGGTGGGGGCAACAAATATAACAAGACCTACTCGGATTCCTTGATTGCTTATGCGCTGCCCGAAGGCCCGGCGAACCAGCCGCCGCTGGTGAGTTATGCGAGAGTCACGGCGAGCGCATCGTCCGCTCCAGTGGAGAAGACCGAACACGCCGTACGGGAATTGTTCGACCACAAAGTGCATGCGCCTTTGAAGTTACAGTGTGCTTACTGTCATAAGGAGGCGGCGTCGGGCGCTCGCGCGGGTTTTCCGACGGCCTCGGTTTGCATGACGTGCCATAGCACGGTGGACAAGGACAAGCCGGATATCCAGCGCGTGGCTGCCATGCAGGCTTCAAAGGAGATCGCGCCCGTGGCTCCGGTCTACCGATTGCCCGACTTTGTTTTCTTCCGCCACAGCCGCCATGCGGACGCAGGCATTCAGTGCGCGAAGTGCCACGGCGATATGTATGCGCAGTCGCAAGTTCGGCCGGTGCTCGCGATGAAAATGGCGGCGTGTGTCGATTGCCATCGGGCGACATCGGCCAAAATTGCGTGCACTACGTGTCATGAACTGAGTCAATGAGTCAGGCGCCGCAGTCTCCTGGCTTGACACCGAGCGTTCAGAAATTCATTCCGCGGATTCGCACGCAGCCATTTTTCCGGCGGCTGGCCGGCCCGGGACAATCGCCAGGCTAGACTCAGGGCTCCTGATATCGGCGCGAATTTTGGCGTCCGCTGAGGAAAGACAATGAGCAGGTCGGAAGTGCCAGCAAGCGTCGAGATGAATCTCGACGCGGCAAACACGAGTGTTTGCGCCACGAGGCTAGCTTAGGCATTTTCCTCGGCATCAGGAGTCCAGAGACTAGTCTAGTTTTGGCGTCAGGCTGATGATCGCATGTTTGTGCGATTGGAAAACCGGCCGTTCCATGACAGTATGAATAGGGAGCCACGGTTTCGACAAAATGCGCGCGCGCGCTTCGACTATCTACGTAGCCATTCTTTTTCAGGGGATGGCGCATGCGGGCGACTTCGAAACTGCGGCCCGTCCGCTGATCGCCAAATACTGCCTGGCTTGCCATAACAGCACAGCGCATGTAGCGGGACTCGACTTGGGCGCAGCTCTGAAGCAGGATGTCCCGAGCCATGCCGAGCTATGGAAGAAAGTAGCGGCGCGGGTGGAAAGCGAGGCGATGCCGCCCGCCGGCGCACGCCCCTCCGCCAGCGAACGCAATACGCTGGTCGTCGCGATCCGCGGCGCTGTCGCGCCTCAAAGCAGACCGCCGGACCTGGATTTCCAGAGGCTCACGAAGGTCGAATACACCAATTCGCTTCGGGACCTGCTTGGAATCCCGTTCGATTTTGGACGCGTTCTGCCCGACGACCCCGAGGGGCCGAGCGGTTTCGTGAACGACCGCCGCTCCTTGCAGATGTCCGATACCCTCCTCGAGCGTTATCTGAAAGCGGCGGAAATCGCAGTTAATAGCGCGTTTGCCGCTTCGGGCCAACCGGCAGCGATCCGCTACGAGGCTGAAAATGCTTACCAGGCATTCCAGCGCTCGGCGCCCCACACTCTCGATGGAGTCAAGGGATTCCTTTTCTCGGCGAGCCCGATGGCCAAGTATCAGACGCTGGAACAGCAGACATCCATCCGGGAGCCGGGCTTATATCGCATCCGCGTTCGCGCCCGGACTGAGACGCCGGGCGTGTCAGGCGCCCTCTGGTTCTCATTCGATAATGCCGGCGAATACCGGCACGATGCCGGCGTGTTGATTCAGGGCGAGACGCTGCGCCCCTATGAGACGACTATATTCCTCACTGGCGGCGATCATCGGCTGTTTTTCGGTTTCGATTTCGATTTCGTTCCCTGGCTCCCGCCGGTGCCGGATAAGCCGCAGGTAAAACTTCCGGCGGACAACAAGGAGTTGGCTGAACGGCTGAAGCGCTACCGCGGCTCCGACGTAGAGTGGGCCGATATTGCCGCGCTTCCCGGGTATCGCGCGCCGGACCAAGCCGCGGAATCGCGGCGCACGCCAGCTTGTTCGCGACCTGAATCGGCACGTCTTCGATCAGTATTACAGCCTGTTCGAAGAGTCTCGTTTCCAAATGGAGCACGGATATCTGCCGCTCTCGACCGGCGGCCCATCGAGCATCGTCAAGGACTTGCTGCAACCTGGCTATACTCGCCTTGCACAAATGACGGGCGTCTCTCAGCCGGCACTGGCGGCATTCTGGGAATCGCGATGCAATGAGCGCTGCCGGGAGAACCGCGCCATTTTTGAAAAGCAGAAAAGCGAATTGAAAGCTCTCAACGCGGATCGAGGCTCCCGCGTGGGCAACGTGTTTGTGGATTGGGTTGAACTGGAAGGTCCGCTGCCCGCCCCAAGCGGATCGCTTTCTCTCAATGTTAAGACCGCCGCGGAGTCGCAGCGCCTGATTGAAACTTTCGCTCGCCGGGCTTTCCGCCGGCCGCTGGCTGCAGGAGAGCGCGACCGCCTGATCGCCGGCTATCGGGGCGACCTCGATCGGGGCGTGCCGCAGCGTGAAGCCTTGCGCCATGCCTTGATCGGAATTTTGATGTCGCCGCATTTCTTGTTTTGGATTGAGAATGGCTCCGGTCACGCACTCGACGACTATATGATGGCGAGCCGCCTTTCCCGCTTTCTGTATGCGGACGGCCCCGACGCGGAACTCGAAGCCGCGGCCGAACGCGGCGAGCTATCGGTCCCGCAAGGACTCACTAGTCAGTTGGAGCGGATGCTGGGCTCTCCGCGCAGTCTTCAATTCGCGCGACTGTTCACGGAGCAGTGGCTCGACCTCAGCGCCATTGGCAGGGACCGCATTCCCGATACCGAGCTATTCCGCGAATTCAGTTGGCATCTGGCCGAGGATATGCGCCAGGAAGTGGCGCTCGATTTTGCGTATCTGATCCGTACGAATGGAAGCATCCTGGATTTAATCGATTCGCGCCGCACATTCCTCAACGAACGCCTGGCCCGCTTGTATGGCATCACTGGCGTAAATGGGATCGGGTTCAAGCCCGTCACGCTGGACAATGCGAATCGCGGCGGTTTGCTGGGAACCGGCGCCGTCCTCACGGCTACCTCGCTGTCCGGCCGGACCAGCCCGGTGTATCGAGGTAAATTCGTGCTCGAAAAACTCCTTGGGCAGCAACTTCCGCCGCCTCCACCGAATGCCGGAACGCTGCCGCCTGATGCCGGACAGAATTCGCACCGAACGCTTCGGGAAACCATGGCGGCCCACCGCAGCAGTCCCGTCTGCGCGAGCTGCCATAAGGTGATCGATCCAATCGGTTTCGGCCTGGAGAACTTCGATTTCGTTGGCCGATGGCGCACTCGCGATCCGGGGGGTCCAATCGATGCGAGCGGTGAACTGCCGGACGGATCGCAGTTTGCAGGGCCAGCCGGATTGAAGCAATATATCCTGGCGCACCGCACGCCCGATTTTGTACGGTCGCTCACGCGTAACCTGCTCGCTTATTCTTTAGGGCGCGAGATCGGGTCCGAAGACGACGAGGCTGTGCAGCATATTGTCCAGGCCGTTCAATCGGACGGCTTCCGCATCCGTACATTGTTCCGTGAAATTGTTTTGAGCGAGCCGTTCCGGCGCAGGCCGCCGCGCAAGGAGGAAGCCGAATGAATTCGAAGCGCATGCCAAGGCGCTCTTTTTTACGAGCCGCGGGAGCACTCATACCGTTGCCGCTACTGGATGTGATGACGCCTGTCGCAGCAAGTGCGCAGACCTCCGCGCCCCTGAGGCTGGTCTGGCTTTTTCAGGCGAATGGTTTCTATCCCCAGGCCTGGAACCCTTCCGGAACCGCAGCGGACTGGAAGCTGTCGCGCGTCCTTCGGCCTTTTGAGCCGTTCCGCGACCGCCTCACGGTGATTCGCAACCTGCGCACGATCGCTCAAGGTCCGCACATCGGCAAATGCTCGGCTTTCCTGACCGGCATCCCGGCACAGCGCGACCCCCGGCTCGGATTGTTCGCGTCCGGCAAATCGGTGGATCAATGGGTGGCCGACCACATTGGCGGCGATTCCCTCTTGCGATCGCTCCACCTTGGGATCGAATATCCCGGCCAAGGCTATTGCAGCGGAGCCAATACACCAGTGGCGTACGGCGCAACCATCTCATGGCGCAACCGGACAACCCGCGTGATGCCGGAAGTGACGCCGCGCTCTGCATTCGATCTTCTGTTTGCGCGGGCTACTGGCCGGCAGGCGGCTCAGCAGGCGCAATGGCAGGGCAGCATCCTCGATTCCGTGCGCGACCAGGCGAACCAACTTTATCAGACCGGCAGCGCCGCGGACCACGAGAAGCTGGATGAATACATGGAAAGCATCCGAGCAGTGGAAACGCGCATTCAACGCGCAGCGCTTCCTCCGCGCCGCTCCTGGACACCGCCGACGCGGCCGACCGAAAGGGAGTTCGATCCGCCTCCGCCCGGCGTACCCTCGGATCGCCGGGAGCACGTCCGCCAAATGCTCGACCTGATCACTCTTGCGTTGTGGACGGATTCCACCCGCGTAGCCACGCTGATGTACGCCAACAGCCTTTCCGAAGCCGATTTCCGCTTCATCGACGGCGTCCAGCAGTCGTTCCATTCGGGCTGCTCGCATCATCAATCCAACCCCGAAAAGATCGAGCAGTACGTCCGGATCAACGAATGGCACGCCCAACAATCCGCCTACCTGCTCAAGCGGTTGGATTCGATCCGGGAAGGCGATGGAACCCTGCTCGATCACAGCGTCGTCTTCTTCGGATCGTCGTTGAAAGATGGCCAGGAGCATGCCAACTGGGATCTGCCGGTGGTGATGGCGGGAGGACTCGGGGGAAGAATCAAACACGCCGGTCACCTGATGTGCGCCGAGGACACCAATATCGCCAATCTGCATCTGACCACGGTTCGCTGGTTTGGCGTGGAAGCGGATAGCTTCAATGGAATGAGCACCGGGCCGATTTCGCAGCTCGCGTAAAGATGAATGGCATAAGCATGCCATGGTATCCCGTCCGGATCAGGCTTTGGCGGGCATTGAGATTAATTGAGAGGTTACCTTGAGACGGATCCTGTACCCTATACGCGGTGGAATCTTTCTGAAATTGCTGTGGCTATTTATAGGCGCGACTCTTTACGGCCAGGCGGCATCAACGACTTTCGATCGCCTCAAGTCCTTCGTCGACGGGATCAAAGTGGTTGACATACACGAGCACATAGGGCTCGATACCGCGTCGCTGTTGGGTTCCCGGTATCGGAACATCGGCCGCATGTTTTCCGCCAATAACGTGAATTTCTACAGTATTCTCGCCAGCGACTACCTGCCGGGCGACCTGGTATCGGCCGGCGCTCCTCCCCTTCCAATCGACGAGGTGCTTGACGGCGATTTGAGCCGCCTCTGGCAGACCTACGGCCCGTATATGGACTTCTGCCGTAATACCAGCTATTACGCCCAGCTTGTAGACAGTTTCCGGGTTCTCTACGGGTTTCGCGAGCCATACTTCACGGAAGCGAATATCGCGAAGCTCTCGCAATCCATCGCTCAAAACTATCGCAACAAAGATCAATGGGTCGCTAAGGCATTTGAAAAAGCAGGCTTCGATATCATGATCGTCGATCAATCGTGGGACCAGTTCAAAACCAATGGCGATTTTCCCCGATTTGTTCCGATCATGAGAATCGATCAATACATGATGGCGATCGGGCATCGGGAGGAGTATGACAAGCCGGGAGCCGACCCGCGAAATAATCCGTTCTACGAAGCGCGAAAAGAGGGTTTCGCGATCCATACTCTTGACGACTACCTCGCGTTCGCCGATCGTTGGTATCGAATCTTTTCCGCCAAGGCGGTAGGAGCCAAGTGCCGTATGGCGTACCTGCGGCCTCTCGATTTTGAAGATGTTCCTCTGGAACGCGCGCGCAGCCTGTTCGCCAGGCCATCGGGTTCGCTTACCGCAAGCGAGCGCAAAAGCCTGGAAGACTTCATGTTTCATTGGTCTGTTCAGAAGCTTGCCACTTACGATATGCCCTTGCAGATTCACACCGGATATACGGCCGGAAACCGGGCCCAATTGGATAACGGAGAGCCGCTAAAGCTGCTCAACGTTCTACTCAAGTACCCGAACGAAAAATTTCTGTCTCTTGCATGGAGCTTATCCCTGGTACAAGGAGTTGGGCGCCATGGCGAAGTCGTTTCCTAACGTGTATGTGGATCTGGTGTGGCTCCCGCAGCTTTCCAGGCACGCCGCCGTGGAGGCGCTGAATGAATGGCTGGATTCGGTCCCCTACAACAAGATCTTCTGGGGCGGCGACGAAAAGAATATCGATTCCGCGGCCGGTGCGCTGGAACTTGGAAGGTCGGTAGTCGCAGAGGTACTGGCCGGGCGCGTCGATGCCGGCTTAATGACCGAAGATCTGGCCCGAGACGTTGCCGTGAAGATATTCCGCGACAACGCCATCGCCGTTTACAAGCTCAAAACAAAAACTCATCTTCTTCAGTAAGCGCGGCCTAATTATCCCGGCGGTACTTACGATTTTTCCAGCCGGGCGAAGAACTCACCCAGGCGAGCTTCGAGATCTTGCGCATAGACCGGGAGCGCGTTTGGTGGAAGCAGCCGCCGTGCACGTTCGGAGCCGACAACCTTCCAGTCTCCATCAATCGGATCGACCGCGAGGCCGGGGACGGGGGATTCGCCGTAGAGATCGGCCAAGTCGAACTGCCGCAGGCCATCGAAGACGAAATAGGACGACGGAATCTCGCGATCCAGCGGGCGCTCGTCTTTGGGAAGCGCATTGCTGCAGGACGAACGACTTCGCCTCGCTCTCCGGCCGGAAGAGAAAATCGCGGAAGGTCAGAAAACCGCCTCGCGTAATGAAACCCCTACGAGCCAATCGCCTGGTCGCAGGCATCGCGAGAGCGTAGGCGACCGCCAGGGAAGCACCGTCACCGTCTCCGTAGAACGCGATTGGGTGCCCGGGGAATTCCGAGTTTGCGTACCGCGCGGCCTGCGCGAGATCCCACCCTTGCCGCCACGGCAGATGATCGCCCAGCAGCAAATGCACGGCGAACAGCAAGTGAGGGTGAGTTGAAGCAAGCTCGCCCATGCCGCGCAGATCCACTCCGCAAAACGCCCAGCCCCGGGCGAGCGCTTCGCGGCAGACCGTCTGGTCGGCGAGCTGCTCCTTTCCTCCATCGTGCGCCGCCACCACTACACCGCGCGCATCGCCATCGGGGCGTAGCACGTAAGCCGGTAACTGGAGATTCGCTTCCGAGGTGATGATCAGGCGCGCCACGCGCCCGCCATTCGCAGTAGGCTGCTGCGTAGGCTCGGCCGGTAATTTGCCCAGGCAACGCTGGTAATCCGGACGCGCCAGTGCGTGGCTCGTCTTCTCGGCCAGCATGTGCGCCGCACGTACTATGCCGGGTCCGGCTGGCCGGTTCGGACCGTCGCCGAAGCAGCGCATCTCGGCGGAATCGACCGGCTCCACCTCCGTCGCAGGTTCCGGCGATGGTTTGCCGTCGCCGCGATTCATCAGCCACCGTTCGAACCAGCCGTACACGGCTTCCCGCTTGGGCCGCTCGAAATCGTGGCCGGTCTGCGTATCCTCGAACATGTCGATAAGTTCCGGCATGCCATAGGACGCGTACAACCCGCGCCCGTACGCGAAAACCCGCCGCGCGCCTGCGATCGGAAAACCGTGGTCCAAAACGGAAGAGACGATCAGCACCGGCTTGGGCGCCGCCATAGCCAGCAGTTCGTGATTATTCGCCCAGGACTGGAGGCGGGGAACTTTATGGCAATGATCCTTGGGATCCCAGTCCTTGTCGGCCGCCCCCATCGTCTGCTCGTAGAAATCGCACGTTCCGACCACGGGAGCCGCCACGCGGATTCTCGGATCGAGGGCCGCGGTAATCCAGGTCTGGAATCCGCCGCCGGACGCGCCGGTCATCCCCAGCCGGGCCGGATCGATTTCCGGACGCGAGAGCAGATATTGGATCGCGCATTGAGTTTCGTATTCCATCAACCCTTCCTGCGCAATGCCTACTGGAAGCAGTTCGCTGCGGCGATGGTCCCGTCTCGAAAGACCGCGCTCCCCCTGCCCGGGCGGATCGAAGTTCAACACTGCGAAGCCGCGTCGCGCCAGGTTCACGCATAACGCCTGATGGGTCGGCAGCATCTTGCTCTCTTTCGGCCAGTGGCCGTTGAAGAAGACCAGGGCCGGAAGGCGGCCCGCGATTGGCTCGGGAAGATAGAGATGGGCTGCAACCACCACACCCGGCAAGGATTGGTACACCACTTTCTCCACGCAGTATCCGGGACGCCTGACGACGCCAGTGGTCATGGCATTCAGCGTTACAGGCCAAGGCAGCTTGCGGTAGCCTAACGAGTATTTGAGCTTCTGCGTGAATCCGGCCCGCGCCGCGTCTGCGCCGCCGCTGTAGCGGGATGATCGAGGGCGCTCAGGACCTCGCGATAGTGCTGATCGAGATTGCGAAAAACGATATCTTCGTGGGCGGCCGGGCGCAGAGCTTCCACATCGGCCTTCGGGTTGGCAACGCTGGCCGCGCGCAACCAGCGGCTACCCAGCCCCGCAAACGAACCCCGCAGAATAGAGCGGCGCGAATGCATTAGAAAAGTCGTAGTTGAAGAATTCCGCGCGATTTTCCTGGTGTCTGCATCGCGCAACTCCCTAAAAGTTCAATTTTAGCGCCAACTGAAGGATGCGCGGGTTGCGCGCCGTCGTGATCGCCCCAAACGTGTTGGCAGTCAGAGTTGTATTCGGGTTGTTGAACTCCGGATGGTTTGGAAAATCGAAGCACTCCGCCCGGAATTGCAGCTTAAAGCGCTCGCTCAACGAGAATATCCTGTGGACGGCTAAGTCGATATTAAATGTCCCCGGGCCAATCAAGGTGTTGCGACCGACGTTTCCAAAAGTGTTGGGAGCGGGAGCGGCATAAGCACTCGTGGTGAACCATTTTTGCAGCCGCTGGCTTTGCGACCCGCTGGTGTACTGCGGCGTTCCGATCTGCTGTGCCTGGTCATTCGCTACATCGGGATTAACGTACGAGTAATCCCCCCCAGAGGAGATATTCAAAGGAAAGCCGCTCTGCCAAGTCCAGATCGCCGCAGTGGACCACCCGCCCAAAACAGCTTTCGCCAAGCGCTGTTTCGGCGAGGGGAGTTCCCAGACATAGTTCAACACAAAATTTTGCGGCACGTTGAAGTCGGAAACGCCCCGATACAGGTTGCGATTATACGGGTCGAGAATGATGTTGTTGGTGCTATTCAAACTGGACGCAAAGGAGTTTGTGTCGATACTCTTGCTCCAGGTGTAATTAGCCGTTAAGCTCACGCCTTTCGAGAAGCGCTTCTCGATCGAAAGCTCCAAAGCGTTGTAGTTGGAGTTTGCGCCGGAAAATGCTTCATATATGATTCCAAACTGCTGGTACGGCCGACGGGCTTGCTCGTTGGCGTGGGTGGCTGTAGGGCTGGGGAGCGGTGCATTGGGATCACTGTCGTAGGAGAGATGCGCTGCTGTAGATCCGACGTAGGCGGCGCGCACCAGGATATCGCTGGTCAACTGACGCTCCAGAGTCAGATTCCAGTTCATAATCTCAGCGGGTATGTAGTTCGGACTTATCGATACGGCAGGGGACAATGGCAGGATAAACGAGTAGTTAGACGGTGGATTAAAGGGGCCATACTGTGCCGGGAACGGGTTGATCGTCGATTGATAAGGATTCATCAGCGGAACACCGTTCAAAGTGACCGTCGGGTCGAAAGGCGAGTAGCTTACCATCGCGCCGTTCAGGAGCACGTTGGGCGGCTGGTAAAACAATCCCCATCCCCCGCGGAGAACAGTCTTGCTCTTTCCACCCGGATTGTAGGCGAATCCAAAACGCGGCCCGAATTCCGCCAGGCTCGATCCATAGGCGCCCGAGGGACAGCCGGGATCGCCCGCAAAGATGTAGCCTTGCGGCGAGTTGATAAACCGCTGCGACTTTTCACCGGGCCGGAAGCACTCGAACCGCCCTTTCGAGTCGGTATAAGGCACGAACGGATCCCAGCGTAGACCGAGCGTCAGCACGAGACTGCGGTTCACTCGATACTTGTCCTCCACGAAGAGCGAAACCTCATTCGCGGACATATTGAAGAATTGGCCGCCTCCCTGTGTGAAGCTCTGAATATCCCCGATCATGAAATCCGACATAGGATTGCCGGTATAGGCAGTTCCCGAAAAGGTAATATAAGGGCTCTGCTGGACAATGTTGACGATGCTGTTCAACTGTCGCATATAGTCGCCGCCGAAAGCGATCTCGTGTTTACCTGTCACCCAGTGCAGACTGTCGCTGAAATTATAGCTATTGCGGATGTTATCGGTTAAATGGCCTGAAGCGGCGCTGAACCATCCGGATACCGAAAGACGTACCTCCGGTTGGCTGGAATCGGGAGGGCTGGCAATCGGGACGCCTAAACTCGGCCAACTAAACGGGGATTTGGGGATTAAGGCATCGCCATCCCGCACGAATGAGAAGACAGCGGTATTCACCATATTCGGGCTGATCGTCCAGGTGTGGCCCCCCGTCAACGTTTGATCCTGAAAATCAGAGCCCGAGGCGGCGGTCAGCAGGTTTTGACTCGCGTCATTGGGCGACTGCACATAATGGGTGTAGAAATAACGCGCGAAGAAGCGGTGCTTCGCACTCAGGTCATAATCGACCCGCGACAAGATTTGGTTTTCGTGATAGATGAGGGGTACACCGTAATACAGCAAGCCATTCGCAGTCGTCGGTAACGGGACGAGTTGCAGAACCTTGAGGCTTGCGGGAGCCAACTGGCTCTGTGGAATCCGGTTGTTGGGGTAAGGCGCATTGCCCGCGTACGGATTGACGAGGTGGCTGGAGAGCGCCGAAAAATCTCCATTCCTCTCGGCCGCGGTGGGCACCGTGGCCGAGTTCCCCAGCGTGATGTCATGAGAAACGGTACCCTGATAGCTCCCGAAGAAAAACAGCTTATCTTTCATGATCGGCCCACCGAACGTCCCGCCAAATTGGCTCCGCTTCAACGGATCCGGACTGGCGGCAAAGAAATTCCGGGCATTGAAATCGCCGTTGCGCAAAAATTCAAATGCACCGCCGTGAAACTGGTTGGTGCCCGATTTGGTCACCACGTTCACGATGGCTCCCGAAGCGCGGCCGTACTGGGCGCTGAAACTGTTCGATATAACACTGAATTCTTCAACCGCATCGGGATTGGGAAAGGGGTTGCTGACGTTCGAATAGAAGTCCTCGGCGTTGCCGCCGTCCAGATTGTAATTGACGCCCACGTCGCGTCCGCCGCCTGCGGAGATGGACTGCGCGCCAGGATACGTGGTGGTCTGGAGTATGTCACTTCCTCCTCGGGCATTCCCGGCAGTCAGATCCGCCGTTGCCGGCGTCAGAAGAATCAGCGCCGCTGGATTGCGTCCGTTGAGGGGCAGATCTATGATATTTCGCTCCGAGATGACCTGACTCAACGCTCCTGAACGGGTTTCCACCATCTGGGCGTTGGCTTGCACGGTTACCGCCTGCGTCGCACTTCCTATCGTCAAAGTAACGGGCACGGTGGAGTTTTGATCGGCTCTCACCACAATGCCTACTTGTTCGAAGCGATCGAAGCCCGGGGCCTCGACGCTGATCCTGTAGGTTCCCACGGGTAAGAGCGGAATTAGATATTCGCCATCGCTTCCGCTCTGGACTGCGCGGGTCGCACCGGTTTCAAGCGCCGTGGCTGTCACCCTGGCGACGGCCACAACAGCCCCGCTGGGGTCCTGGATGGATCCCGCAATCGTGCCCGTGGGGATGGCTGCGGAAAGAACCGAGCATAGCCACGCCATGGACAACAAAACACTCAGTCTTGCCAGAGATGGCATATTGGTCCTGGCAGCTACCACAAACGTTCGAAACTTTGAATCGTGCATTCTATACCCCAATCCTCGAAAGAATGAAAGCATGATAGCCTGATTCGGCGGTTCGATGCCATCGCATCTTTCTGCGATGCCACCTGGAGAGGATTCGGCTAACTTGATGTCCGCCTCACGTCCGTGGCCGAACTCCAACAACCTCGTCATCGGTTAGACCCGTCAACCGAGCGCCGATGGGTCAGTTCTGCAAAGCGCGGATGCCAGTGCCCATACGTGGGCGTTGCATTCGTCCAATTGGAAAGAAGCTTAATCGTAGAACGCACTCAGGCCGGAAGAAGGAAGCCCGCCGCCGGGCCTGGCCGGCGCTCACACGCTCCGCGGCGACCGGAGCGAGAGGTCGAACGAGACCGTAAAAAGTGACAGCCGATCCTCAAAACATCCGGCGCGTTTCCGCCGCATTCGCCTGTTCAGCCCGCTTGGGCTTAAACAATTTCTTCCTTCTCAGAATCCCAGTGAAGCGTTCGTCGTTGGCGATAGCTGTCTACCGCAGCCCGGCACGCGATCGCAACACGGAAGCCAAGGTCGAACGGAGCGTTCGGCTCCTTACCTGAGCGGATGCAATCGATAAAATTCTGCATGTGGGCCGGAGTGCCGTTCCTCGTATTGGCGGTCGTGGGGCCAACCTTCTCCACGTCATCGCGGCGGTTCACGCGTTCGGGAGTATACTTGATCGGCCCGCCCTCTTCACTGGCATTCGTAATCGTGCCGTCCTGCCCCAGTACGTCTTCAGTAATCCCCAGTTTGCCGTTGCCGAAACCGGAATCCCAGGTGAAGAGGAGATCGTTTGAATGCTGCATATTCGTGGCCATGGTATCCGGCACTTCGCGCCCATCCTTCACGCAGTAAATTCCGCCAATCGTGGTGATCGCGGTAGGAATCGGCAAATTCAGCACTTTGTACCAGATCGCCAACTGATGACACATGTTCTCATAGAAATTGCCACCGGAATAGTCCCAATAGAAGCGCCAGTTGATGTAACGGTTGGGCTCGAAATCGTGAGTCGACTCTCCCTGGAACAGCTTCCACACGATGTTCTCCGGGGTCATATCCGGAAGAATAGGACGCGCCCACTGCGCCCGGCCTTGGGGCCAGCTGCGGTACATGTGGGAGTGTATGTTTGTGATTTTGCCCACACCGGTCTTCATGAACTCGATGGCATCGGCAATTTGGCCCATCGAGGCGCCTTGGTGGCCGATCTGTACGGTACGATTTCTCGCCCGTTGATAGGCCGCGCGCATGCGCTTCGCATGTTCGACGGTAAAGGCCATGGTTTTTTCCTGGTAAACGTGCTTGCCAGCGTCCATCGCGGCTACAAAATGCTCGCAGTGCAAGTGCTGCGGCGTGGCGATCAGGACCGCATCGATAGTCTTGTCTTCCAATAGATGGCGGTAGTCCAGGTAAGTCCGGATATCGGTTTTGACCGCCTTGGCTTCCTCGAGACGCCTGGTGTAGACATCAGCGGCGGCGACGAATTCCGTGTTGGGGCAGTTTATAGCCGCTTGCAAATCTTGCTTACCGCGAGCGCCCGGGCCGATGATGCCGAACCGAATCCGGTCATTGGCCGCCAACACTCGTTGAGGCGCAAAGGCTGCTCCCGCGAGACCGCTGGCGACACCAATAAACTTCCGACGTGATTGCATAATAACTCCTTGAAGATAAAAATTAAGATAAAAAGCGATTGTAATTGATCACATGTCTGACACAAATACCGCATGAAAAAGGCGAGCTGTAGAGCAGGTCGAAGAGCCGGCGCTTGGAGGAGCATGCTTATGCCGCCCCCCTGCCCAAAATCTGGAGGATGTTCGTCTCGGCAACTTTGGCATGATGCTCACCGCTAAGCTTAAGAAGCCGCAATGCCTCGCTTCCCACTCGTGGGTCGAGTTCGGGCGCGCAAGTGCCGAAGAGAATCCGCTCGGGTGGGAGTTCGCGGACAGCCATTTCCACGTACTTGAAACTGCCCACACCCGACACATCTACGTATAGATTCGCGAACCGCTTCACAAGGTCCATGGCTTCGTAGTGCGCCGTCCAGCTCAACGTAAGGTAATTTCCCAGGTGCGGAATGATGAACTTTAGACCTGGGTATGCCATCGCGGGCATGTAGTAGAACCTACCCAGTTGCGGGAAATCTCCGGGGCTAGGATAGTACATCACAGGGATGCCCAGGTCGAGGGTTGTATCCAACAGCTCCCTTGTGGGATGCCCGTCGGATCGCAGCCCACGCAGTCCCATGGATTTCACTTCGTCCGTGATTAGCTGCCGCAAACGGCCGAACTCGCGCTGCGGGCTGTGGACAGCAAACCCGATTAATCTTTCCGGATATTTTTCGCAGAGCTTCGCGGTCCGCCTGTTGGCTTCCACATACGTTTCGTTACGGGGCGACATCACGCAGTAGCGATCAATGCCTGCCTCCGAGCCCCGCTCGAACATCGAATTTAAATCGTAATCGACCGTCCGGGGAGGATCGCCCCAGGTTACTCCCGACCCAACATACGCATGGCAGTCTACTACAGTGACTTGGCCCCTGCCGCGCTCATGCCGTGCCCCCTTTATACTTGCTCAGCAGTCGCGGCATATTGCCTCCGAGTATCATCGCTTCTTGTTCTTTCGGCAGCTTAAGCATCCTCACTTTGAAGATCTCCAGCCGGCAATCCACCTCGGGCTCGTCCGAGCCGTAGATGATCTTGCCCGGCCCAAGCTCCCTCACCGCAAGCTCCAGATATCTGGTCAACATGTGAGCGCCGGTGTCCAGATAAACATTCGGATACCGCCTGGCCATTTCAATCCCTGCGAGATGCTCCCGCCCTCGCGCGATAAGTCGCTGCCCAGGTGCGCGAGAATCAAATCGACCGAGGGATAGGATTTCGCGACTTCATCAAAAAGCGCAACCTCGCGGGGATGCCAAATGATCGGGATTCCGAACTCGGCCACTGTATCGAGCACTTCCGGAGTCGGCGCAATGTGAAGCTTCAGGCCCCGCAAGCCCAGCTCATGTATCTCCTGCAGAAGCAGCGAGCGAATGTGTCCTTTTTCGTTTATCGGATGGTGCTTGGCGTACCCGATAAACCGCCCGGGATACCGCCTCACGATCTGCGCGATCTCGCGGTTGGCGTCCTCATAATATGGCGGATACGTGTCGTGGGAGATCGGGAAAATGCACGCTTTATCAATCCCGGCCTCCTTATTACGCCGAAGGATCTCCTCCGGGTCGGCAATCGTTGTCCATGGAGCGAGCAGTTCCGTGCCTGTTCCCATGTGAGTATGGCAGTCGATGACTGGCGTCTTTGTAGCCGGTTGGGCCAGAGTAAAATCCGCCGCAGCAGTCAGTCCGGCCCGGATCAGAAAATCTCGCCGGGAAAACATTTTTCGACCTCCAGTTCCAGGGTGGCAAATCCCGCCGATGTCATCAGCGCCGTTCTAAACTGAGCGACTTCCCCGCCACTTTGTTCCTGATCGAAAACCTTGCTGCGTGGTTGTTGCGGGGACTCGCTATCTTGCCCTTGCGTGATTTCGGCAGCGGCCCGCCAAAGGATGCAACTTGCAATCAGTTTTCTCATCGATCGTCCTCTATGAAAGATTTGATCTCCGCATCCGGGGACTCGTTGCACACAACCGTCAGCGCGCCGCCGATCAGAGCGCGAGCTTTGTCCATGGGCTTGGGCATCCAATCGCCGTCAATCGGATTCACCAACAGCCCGCGAATACCGCCTGCTTTTAAAAGCTGAGGAATATCGAAGTGATCAAGCGCGTCGAAGGGTATCAGACTCCACGGGATCTCGCGATCGAGGGTCTTCTGCCGGTAATTATCCGCTGTAAGCAGTTCATAGGAGGCCGGCAGAGATTTCGGCCTGTCAATGAAGTCGTGGTACGTCAGAAAGCCATCGCGGATCATAAACCAACTCATCTTTGCGCGGGCGGTTTGCGACCATTGAGTCAGCAAGTACGCAGCGGCCAAAGACGCATCCTGTCCTCGCGCAGCAAGGGCGAGCGGAAGGCTTTGAAACTCCGGTGCCTGGCGTATACCATCGATGGCTCGCAGGATGTCCCAAGCCTGGCGCCAGACAAGGTTTTCTCCTTGCATCAGGCTTACGGCGAAGAGCCAGGTATTCTTAGATGTTTTCGATTCGCCAATCGCCCGGGGATCGACGCCGAGCACGGCCCAACCCGATTCGAAGGCCTGGATGATAGCCCCATCGGAAAGAGCGGCCTCTTTGCCGCGATCGTCAACTGCCACCAGAAGCCTTCTCGTTCGCACGGCCGGACGCAGCAGGTACGCCGGAGTCTCGAGTCCCAGTTCGGACGGGATCACTAATCGTTGTAACCGCGCCTTACTGAGTTGCGGCTTCCACGGCAGCGGTGACGGCCACGGTCCCAGGACTACCCGCAGTTGCAGCCGCGTGGGATGCGGTGGAAGATCGAGAGCGACTTGTTGTGCCGCCGAAACCATCGCGGGTCCAGCGGCTCGTTGATCGGCTGCAGTGAACGCGTGGAGTTCCGGAGAATCAAACGCAAGCGTTTGGGTCGGCGGTTCAGGAACCGGGCCCCCATCACCCTTATTCATGAGCCAGTGCAGGAACCACCCATATGCGGCCTCTCGCTTGCGGACCTGATAACCGTGAGCTTCCACACTGTCTTCGGAATACGCGAAGCGGTCCGAGAGTCCATAGGATGCGTACAACTGCCGGCCATATTCGACCACCTCGCGGACGCCTCTTACCGGAAAGCTCCTGTCTGCAGTCGCGGAAACAATGAGAAGCGGTTTGGGTGCGGCCATGGCCAGCAATTCGTGATTGTTGGCATAGCGGTACAGACCGGGAACATAGTGTCACTGGTCCGTCGGATCCCAATCGATTCCCAGGCGCGCAGCCGATTGCTCGCCGAAATCGCACGTTCCGACTACCGGTACAGCCACCTTGATCCTGTCATCAAGTGCAGCGTTCATCCAGGTATCGAAACCGCCACCCGAGGCGCCCGTCATACCGATACGCTGCGCATCCACATCCGGCCGGCTCAAGAGGTAACGCAATCCGGTCTGGGCGTCAAAAACCGCATAACCCTGCTGCGCGATGCCGACCGGCAGTCCTTCCGCGCGCCGGTGATCCCTCGATGAGAGACTGCGTTCACCTTGCCCATAGGTCTCGAAATTCAGCACAATGAAGCCGAATTTGGCCATGTTGATACAGAAAGCCTGCGCATCAGGACGGGCTTTGCTGTCGGGATACCAGTGCCCGTTGTAGAAAAGAATGGCCGGCGCCCTGCCGTGGAGGGACTCCGGACGTAGAGGTTGGCGGGTATCCACTCACCGGGGAGTGCCTCATAAACCAGATTCTCTATTCGGTACCCGTTCTTTCGGACTGTAGAGGTGATACGGGCATGCAGGTCCGGCGAAACGGGCAGCTTTTCAAATCCAAGCGAGCGCTTTAGCTGCTGGCGCAGGCGCGGCCGGGCCGCATCCGCTTCGGCCCGAGTACGCGCGCGGGGTACCGCTTCGAGCGTAGCCTTCATACGGGCGATGAGGTTCTGATATACGGCTTGCTCGGAGGTTGCGGTAGTGGCTGTCCTCAGACGCAACGCCTCGGCTTGCCAGTCTTCGGCGTATGCCGCCGAGACCAGAAAAAACATCAGCGCGAGGGCAAGACCGAGAAGGATGCGTACCGCGGACAACTTCATAAAACTGGAAATCGACCCTTGACTTTACCATGGCCGACGGCTCACTCCCATCCCCTTTTTGTGCGATTTTTCCGAGAGTCAGAGTATCGAAATCAGAAGTTCGTGAGCGGCAAGCAGGACTTCATAATGGACATCGTAAACAAGATGCGCTCGTCAACGGCGCCCAGTCGGGCTTATCCCCGCCGATGCCCGGCGCCGTCGAGCGCAACATCCTGGAGGGAGAGTATTTCCTGAAGTGCCGCATACAAGCGGGAAGGCAATGGCCCTCTACTAGCCCGCGTACCTGATATGTACCGGCTTTTCCAAATTCCAGCGATTCGCGCGAATGTAAACGTCAGAGCAACCGCAGGCTTGGCCGAAGCCTGGACGCCGGCGTACTCTGTGAGCATGGGTGTGATCAGCGCAGTGGAGTGGGTGCCTGTCGAGTCTGGCCTGTTCTCAGCGGCGGCCTATCGGGCCAGCACACGGCAACTCTACTTGAGATTCCAGGACGGCAAAATCTATCGGTTCTTCGACTGTCCGGTGACGGTGTACGACGAGTTTATGGCAGCCGCGTCGCAGGGCAGATATTTCTCGAAGCAAATTCGTAATCGCTTCCGCTCTGAATTGGTTCGCCGCGGCAGTTCCTGCAACCGGGGCTGTGCGCAGCTCGCAGTCGTCCTTGGCGGAACAACTGAGAGTTTCTGTTCTGCTGGCGAAAGCCGGTGCGTTCAGCAATGCGATATGACCCAGGCGGCGGGACCGAATGCGCCGAATTGAGAGGTTGGCCAGTCCAGATAGCGCCGCAGCAAGATAGTTGGGTAAACGCGGACCAGCTTCCGATCGGCAGGTTTTCAACGGCTACGCGCGGGCCCAGGCGGCGGGCGTGTACTGGCCCACGCGTTGGACCGGGAGTTTGGCCAAGCCCGGCAGGACCGATGCCAGGTACTCGCGCACCGGAAGCTTGAGGCGCCGGCAGCTTTCGAGTACGGAAAGAATGGCGGCCACCTTCGGCCCGGCCTGCTCGCTGCCGACATGGATCCAGTTCTTGCGTCCCAGCGCAACCGGGCGCATCGAGTTCTCCGCCAGGTTGTTGCTCAGCTCCAGTTGCGGGATGTTCCAGGAACCGGGTGAGTTTGTGCCCAGAGCGAAAGCGTGTAGCTGATCGCCTTGCCCAGCGCGCTGGCGGGCAGCACCGCGGCCTGCGCGGTCTCCATCTCTTTCTTGATGACGTCGAGCAGTGGACGGGACCGCTCCTGACGCAGCAGCATGCCGCGCAGCATGATCCATGCCCGCCTCGCGAGCCTCGGCATCAATCGCGAAAAGCTCGTCGATCCGCGACACAAGTTGCGTCGCAAGACGGTCGTCCGGATTGAGCTTCAGCGCGTCGAATACTTTCCTACGAGCATGCGCCCAGCAGCAGGCATGCACCATGCCAGCGCCGCCCACTCTGGTCGTATGCGACATAGCCGTCAGTCTGCAAAATGCCCTTGAACTGGCCCAGGAATTTCTTCGGGCCTTCGCGCCCGCGGCCCATCCGGAAATCGAAGACGACACTGCCTCCCGGCCGGCCGTATTGCCACAAATAAGCCTGATGATTCTTCCCGCTCTTGTCGTGCATCTGCACAGGAATCGGCGTTTCATCGGCTTGAATGTAGCCTCCGCCGACCAACTCCCGGCCGATCGCCGCTGCTATCGGCATCAGTAACCCGCCGACAGTCATCACCCATCCGTCCATCGTCGCCCGGCTGATCGAAACGCCTGTCTCCCGCTCCAGAATCGCGCTTTGCCGATACAGCGGCAGGTGATCGCAGTACTTGGACACAATCGTGTCGATCACCACCCGGTCGCTCACCAGACCTTTGTCGATGATCCGTGCCGGCAGTGGCGCGGCGCTCACGCCTTCAGCGCATCCCTTGCAGGCACGCTTCTCGCGCTTGGTCACCACCACGAAGAATCGGGCCGGCTCCACATCCAGTTGTTCGCTCTGCTCGTAGCCGATCACCACCGTGTCCTTGCCGCAGGACTGGCATACGCATTGTTCCGGCGTGCAGGCAATCACCCGCTCCACGCGCGGCAGATCGGCTGGAAGTTCCTGCCGTCCCGGATGTTTGCGGCTCTTCTTCGGTTCTCGTCGCTATTGGCGAGGATGACGGCGGCAGCGGCTCGCGCTGGCTTTCCGCCTCGACTTCCGCCGAACTGACTCCGGGCTCCAACTCCAGCAACAGCAGTTGCTCATCGCTGAGCGTCTCGCTCTTGGGCCCGTACTTGCGGATCAGCTCCAGTGCGCAGACGTTCTTCGAGCGCACTGAATCTTCAACTCGGCCCACTGCAGTTCTCTTTTCCAACTGCTCGATCTTTTGGGCTTCGGAACGGGGCGGATTGGAAGGCGAGGGGCTCACGATCAGTTCCCTATCAGGATAGCTGATTTTCAGTCCAGAATAAAACATATTTATACAATATTTGTTTTATTATTTTTACTGCCCCGAGCCGCTGGCGCGATGCCATGCCCGGCGCCTGGTCTGCGTCAGATCGATGCCGCCGAGCAGCAGCATGAGTTCCTCGTGGCTGAGAGTCACCTTGGCTTCCTCGCCCGCGGCCTCCGGCCATCGGAATCGTCCCTTCTCCAGACGCTTGGCGCAGACCCACAGTCCACTGCCGTCCCAGAACAGCAACTTCAGCCGGTTGCGTTGCGCATTGGAGAACAGAAAAATATGCCCGCTCAGCGGATCGCACGACAGCCGGTCGCGCACCAACCCGTACAGTCCTTCGAAGCTCTTGCGCAGGTCTGTCGCTCCGGCGGCAAGATAAATCCGCGTTGCAGGTCCGACTCCGAACATGATCAGACTTGCTCCAGCACCGCCACCAGTTGCCGCAGGGTGCCGGCGTCGAACCCGCGCTTCACCTCAATCCGTCGTCCGCTGGACAGAAGCACTGCCAACTCACCGCCGCATCCGGTGTGCCCGACTACTTCCGCCTCGACCCACCGCTGCGGCTGGTCGCCTCGCCGCCTTCTGCTTTCGATAACGCGTGACGTACCGGCACAGCGTCTTCAGCGGCACGTCTCTTTGTTGGCAGAACTCCTCGCGAGTTAATCCGCTGGCTTCATACTCAGCCGCCAAGTGATCGGCTTCCGCCCGGCTGCGATGCCGCCGATGCCTTGTTCCAGATTGATTCTCAGTCACCCTCCCAGTTCAACATCGGGAGCGACTCGAGAATAGATGGCGTTGCTCAGACGCTTACGCGCGAATACTGCGTATCTTGTTTTCAATAGCTTACGTGCCTTGAATAGGGCGCATGAGTTCGAATCTGTCCCTCACCGCCCCACAACTTCTTGGCTGCTGGAGACAAAACCGCTTGTGATTAGGGTAATTCACGGACCCAAGGCTCGTCGGATGATATCGGATGATCGTTCCTGGCAACGTCGGCAATGTCAGCGACGTCGGCCTTTTATAATCTGTAACTTACGCTGATTTCGGCGTCGTGCGGGGTTCGACCCCCACCTACACGATGAAGGCACATTTTTGTATCTTCTCAATAAACCGGGGTTGGTTACGTAGGTGCCCACGAAGAACTGAGATCCATCGTTTCCGCTCGTTGTTTGATCAGTTCGGCCAATGATGGCATCCGCCTCGCGCCGCAGACTCGGTCCCGAATGTATTGAAAGAAGTTCACTCCCAGTTTCCTGGCTGTGCTGAGCAGCGTTTCCATTGCGTCCCATGCCTGAGCGCCCGCGGTCGAGCGCGGGCCGTAGCTCACCACGCGCTTCCTGACTCGTAACCGCGCGTCCAACTCCGCCGGGTTGTTGTGCAGTGGAATCTCGGGATGTTCCAGCACCCTCAGCAAGTACGTCTTATCGGCTTTGGTTTTGGCGATCCGCTGATCCAGTCCATCGTAACCCGTCACTGTAGAAAATAATTCGTCGAATTGCTCTCGCAACTGCGCCGGCCCTTCCTTGGTGGGAGCCTGCTGGTAGGCGCGCAGTTGTTTGTAGAAATCCCAGTAGCGTTTGCGAAACGCTTCCAGCCATTCACGATGCCGCGGCACGCACGGCGCCATGCTCTGATAATGCCGCCCGTCGTGAACCCAGCATAAGGCTAGTGTAGTGTCCACGAAATAGATGGACAGCTATTTCTTCCGTTTTCGGCTTCGGGGACTGGTGCAGCCGGGTTGGATCTTCTCCAGGGTCCGTCGGCAACGGGAGAGTTTCTCCGTGATGGATTCTACCGTCGCGGTCCACACGAACGGCTTCGGATCTTTGTTCCATGCCGTGAGGAATGCGTCGATGGACGCCTTCAGATCCTCCACACTGCGGAATACTCCCCCCCGGATTGCCTTTTGATCCAAGTGGCCGAACCAACGCTCAACCAGATTCAGCCAACTGGAACTGGTGGGGACAAAGTGGAGCACGAAACGAGGGTGGCGCTTCAACCAGTTCCGCACCTTCTCGTGTTTGTGGGTTCCATAGTTGTCCATGACCAGATGGAGCGGGATCTCACCAGCAAACTCCTGGTCCAGAGTGCGTAGAAACTTGAGAAACTCCTGATGGCGATGGCGCTGGTGGCATTGGCCGATCACCTTCCCCTGTAAGACCTCCAGGGCGGCGAATAAAGTCGTGGTTCCGTTGCGCTTGTAGTCGTGGGTCATGGTCCCACAGCGGCCCTTCTTGATCGGCAAACCGGGTTGGGTGCGATCCAGCGCTTGGATTTGACTCTTCTCATCCACACACAACACGATGGCCTGCTGGGGCGGATTCAAGTACAACCCGATCACGTCGGTCATTTTCTCGAGGAACTTCGGGTCGCGCGACAGCTTGAACGTCTTCACCCGATGAGGCTTGAGCTGGTGGGCCTGCCAGATATTGTTGATGGTGGACTTACTCACGCCCTGATGCTTTGCCATCGTGCGGCAACTCCAATGCGTCATACCTTCCGGTTTAGTCTGCAGGGTTGCATCCACAATACCGGCGATCTTATCGGTGTCGTAGTTGGGTTTGCGTCCGCGTCCCGGAGCAATCTCCCATAGTCCGTCCAAGCGCTGTTCTGAGAAACGTTGACGCCACAGGATGACGGTCTTGCGGTTGACGGACAATTGCTGAGCGATAGCCACGTCCGACTGTCCGTCCGCGGCGGCCAGCACAATCCGGCAGCGCAGGGCGACCTGCTGAGGAGTGCCATGGGCCGCCACCCATTGCTGAATCTGCTGCCGCTCGAGAACGGAAAGACCGCTGGACAGTGCCATGTCCCAGCATAAACCTTAAACGAGGTATCTGTCCAGTTATTTCTTGGACACTACACTAGCTCGTCAGCCACGAGTTGGAACTGCTTGGCATCGTCACATACTAAAAGGCGCACATGCCCGCTGCCTCTATAATCCGGTGGCGGGCCCCTGAGGCCAGATCTGGAATCTGCTCCGTCAGCCTTCGCTGCAACTCCTCCTGGCTCCAGTCCTGATGGAACGGCAACTGCCCCACTCGCTCTAAAACCCGCTGCGATATCCCAAACTGGAGCATCAAGCCCAAGGCCTCCTCATTGAGGCGGAATATCCGCTCGCGCCCATTACGCAGCACGTCGATTATGGTCAGCCGCTCTTTCCGGGCAGTCGTGAAGTAAGCTCCGTACAGCGGATTGCAGATGACTTGGCAGTGCTGGTTTACACCATTCACACGCGTGCCCGTGTCATCCATGTGGTGCCACGCGCTGCTATTCAATCCGGCTTCCACGATTGCTCGCTTTTCCTCCTGGAGTTCCGGGTATGCGCCCGTGAGCCACGCCGATATTTGGCCGCTGGAGATCACGATGCCCAGATTTTCCAACAGATCCGCGATCTTGGGCTCGGTCATATTGCACAAATGAGAAAACAGCACGCACAGGCTCTTCAGATTGGGACCGAATTCACCGCGGTAGCCAGCGGGCAGCGGCGCCAGGTAGGTTCGGCCTGTTGAGGCCGCGTAATACTTCTCCTTGCGAAACTTCACATTATCCGTAACGAAGCGTAACTCTTGCACCACCACCTCTTCGTAGCCCTTGAACTCGGCATCCGGTGGAAGGGATGTCCGGTCTACTTTCAGTACCTCTTCCCGGTCTGCCCGAACCCGGTCCAGCTTGCTACGCTTGGTGCGCTGTTTCGTTTCCGAACGCTCCCCTCGCTCTTTTTCTGATGACTGTGAGGCCGGCGCCGAACTGTCTTTGGACCGGTCCCCTTTGCCCCCTCCACCTTTGCGGCGGTTAAGTTGCTCTCGCAAATACAGGTTCTCAGCGTGGGCTTTGCGCAGATCCGCCGTCAGTGATTCGATCAGGTTCAGCAACAACCGGATGCATTCGCGGGCACGCTCGTCCTGGATGCCGGCCAGATCAACCTTCTGGAGAATCTGATCGACTGCGCTGATTCCAGCTTGGCTGTCACTCATCCAGTTCAGCTTAGAACAGCTGCAGCGATTTGTCCAGCGAAATCGAACAACAACAACCAAAAATGTTACAGGCTCCGCTTACGTCTTTAGCATCCGCTTCCGGGGTCCGCCTATGAACCTCCACGATTTATTGAGAAGATACACATTTTTGTTTGCTTTGTCCTGTCATGCACCGGCGAGTTGCAAATCTGAGCCTGCTAAAAACAACAGGCCCCCAATAGACCCCCATTTACTCCTACGCTCATAACCCAAGCTGTGTCCAGGCCGCGAGAAGCGAGTGCGCTGGCAGACACTTTCATCCTTTTCCGGCGATTTTTCCGGAATGTTTCAAACGCCCAACCAAGCTACGCATCAGTTTCAAAATGTTGCAGTTCTTTACCAATTCTTTTTCAGTTTAGCCCCAGCACAAAACAACGCAGACTGGTAGTGGAACATAAGGGATTGTCTACAGTCATTGGCCATTTCAGACTTAACTAATGCCATCCCAAGGATTTCCGGCGTCTACGGTTTTTGGCGTTTTGTAGACATTTGTTTACGCTTGTCACGGCTCTTGGAATCAAGGGCGTACAGGTTTAGGAGAGCCGAGATGACGAAACAGAAGGTAGTGGTTCTTTCCGCGCGATTCGATCAGGAGTTCAATAAAAAGATCGACCGTGCTATTAAAGACGGAGGTTTCTCAAGTCCAAGTGCATTCATCCGTGGCGCGGTCGAGCGCGAACTGGCGGGGCGAGATAGGGGACTCCATGAGGCCGAAGATCGAATCGCCGCCAGTTTGGACCGTATGGCGCGTGAGATTCGCAGCGTTCGTCTTGGGCAGCAGGCCCTATTTGCTTTTGTGGACGCATTGGCCAAGACTCTTCTCACCTGTCTGGCGGAGCCGCCGCAGGATGCGTACAATCAGGCCGTCGCACGCGGAAAGCTCCGCTATGACCGGTTTCTGAAGAGCGTTGGGCCAGCATGGTCGGGGATTCCGAGATGGCAATGAAGGAACTCGTGAATCGTGGCGAAGGGCGCTGAATGTGCTGATGGCGACGTTTTGATGCCCTCCGAGCTCGGAGTCGACCGGCTTCCGCCCGCGAGGAAGCAACCAGGTTAGTGGCACAGAGTCCCCTTCAGCGGACCTGAGTTATACCGAACCAGGAGCCGACACAAACGATGCGGTTGCCGCAGATACCTCATCTGCCGTATCGTAGAAATAGCTTCATGATTCAAAAAACTGAGCCGACTTGGGCGAATGTGAACACCGACGACCCCCAGGAAATGGCGGAATTCAACGAACAAGAAGACCGCAAGGCGGGTGAACGTGTAAAAGAGGCATTCCAAAAGCTTCGGGGTCTCGGCATCGTGAACGAGAGCGGTGAACTCGTTGACGATGAATTGCCGTCCGACATGCGTCCTGGAGCGAAACGCGACTTCGGCGGCTAAATGCGTCCGAGAATGGTGATTGTTGCCGGGCCTCCCGGTAGCGGCAAATCGGCCGCGTTCCCAGTTAACAGTTTTGGCATTGATTACTTCAATGCGGACGATCGGGCCGCGCAACTCAACAACGCTTCCTACCAAGGTATCTCGCTTGAAATCCGCGCTGCCGTTAACAAAGAATTCGAACGGTTTGTGGAAGAACATATCCAGCAACACAAGAGCTTTGCCGTTGAGACCACGCTTCGTAGCGATATCACCTTCCGCCAAGCCCATCAAGCCCGCGCCGAGGCATTTGAGATTCACATGCGGTACATTGCTTTGAGCGATTTCAGTCAGAATCTGACGCGTGTCACCGCTCGCGCGCGCGCCGGGGGGCATTCGGCGCCCGCCGATCAACTCCGTAGAATTCACGACGCGAGCATAGCCAATTTGCCGCGGGCAATTCGCGAAACTGACGAACTGCGTGTTTACGACAACAGCGCCCCAGGACAACAGCCGGCACTCGTGCTGTCCGCGCAAGACGGCGGCATCAACTATGTCTGCACGTATACGCCTCATTGGCTGGAGCACGCGCTCCAGGGCACGGAATATGAGATCACCGAAGATCTCCGAGCGGCCATCGAACGCGACAGGAATCTGGGTCGGTAATGGGATTGGCTGTTTTCCGGCAAGTTTAGTAGCAGCGGAGGGCGCGCGAGCTCACTTTCGGTGGTAGAGTGTTCCTTGAAACCGGGAAACGGAACGGCTCGCAGTGCTGGTTCTGTGATACATCTGACTTGACTCTTGGATACCATGAATTACCGTGCAACCGAATCTGCGGCAACGATGGTGCGGTATCAAGCACGGCGGGGAACGCGAATGAAGAGGACCAACAGGGCCAAACCGGAATTTGCAGGTCTGGACGAACTCATCGACGAGATTACGACTGACGCGAACGGCGACGCTGAGCAGCTTTGGGCTTTTCGGCAAGCCTTTCAAGACGGGATCGCAGTTCCTTGCCACGCGACCGTTATCGGCGGTCCCGTTCAAGTGTTGAAGTTCGATTTTGACGGCAACGAGCGGTGCGGGTTGACTGCCGTGTGCTGCCGGCCCGACGGCACGAAGCACGAGGTCGCGGCATCCGAAGTGGTGATTTCTCTGAGCGAGCAGAGCGGGCGCTATCTGGCCGCATATCGTAAGTGGATGGGGATCGCGCCATTCCCATCGGGCACTCGCACTGCAACCGAGCAGAAGGCTATCGCTCCCACTTCGGCCGTTGAAGGTCCCATCGAACTGGTGGTTCTTTCGGTCAAGCAGAAGGCAGCGCGCTGTCGCGTTTTGGGCGGCGATCAGAATTTCACGTTTCGGGCTCGCCGGCTGTGGGATTTGGTTCCTGGAGAGATTGCCGTCGTTCGACCCGCGAAGCAGTGGACTTATGCGGGCGCACCCTATCTCTCTGGCGCGATCGAATCTACCCGCCTCGATGCCAACGCGCTTGGACTGGTCCCGTTGCGGTTGGAACAACAGGGTGTCTGGAATCCGGCCGAACACTATTGGGGCGAAAAGGGAGAGGCAATTGAGGCGTGGGCCAAGCCAATCATCGCCCGTGGCCCGCGGCCGCAGTTTGAGATGGAACAGGTCTTGCCCGGCGCCGACTCCGAGATCCATTTTCCGATCCCATCGGCAGATCCAATAACCTCAAGGACACCGGTGACGAGCAAGGGGCATACCGCATACTGATGGATCTTTGCCAGGCGGACCTTCGTTGCCTGGACGCGCACGCACATCTCGGAAACATGGCATTCGCCGGCCTACCGAAAGATGCTATCCGGAACTTTGAGGCCGGATTTCGGATTGGAGAACTTTCACTTGGGGGAGCATTTGATGGACTATTGCCGTGGGGCTGGATCGACAATCGGCCGTTCCTCCGCTGCATGCACGGTTATGGGCTGTGCCTTTGGCGTCTCGGAAAGTTCAAAGATGCCCTCCAGACCTTCCAGCGTATGCTGTGGTTGAATCCGTCTGACAATCAGGGCGTGCGATTCCTGATCGATCTGGTTCGGGCGAAGGAGCCCTGGCGGGATGACTTGTAATTGCTCCCTGATCGCGGTCCAACACCGGACTGTACCGATGCTGTACCGATGGGGGTAAATCGTGCCTAAACTGGCAATCTCGGCCTTTGTGGAATCGGTAAGTTACAGATTCTAGATGCCTTAGATTTATTGTGGTTCGAATCCATGTCGGGGAGCCACAAAAACCAGTACTGATTCCATTGGGCTTAGGTCTCGGCTCAAAGGTCAACCGCATCGTGGATTCGAACTACGGCCATCTTTGGTAGCCGTTCACGGGTACTCGACGATCTCGGTGGTCCATTTTCCGACAGGGCCATCTTTTGTGAGCTCGAACGAGAAGGTCATATCCGAGGGAGACCGCGCTGCCGTTGTGGCGAAGGAATGATGGGCCGATCTACAGAACGGCCTTTCTCACAAGCCACGTACCCCCTTCGCGAGTTCAATACCTTCTTCGAAGGGGTCAGCGTTACGTTGAGTCTGTGCGCAGTCCACGGTTGGCAGATTTCGTGGCCCGTCGGAAGATGCGGGTTCCCTGCAGGGTGCTTCGGGACGCCAACCGCTTCCCGTGCTTCTTCATTTGACAGATACGATCCCACGTTGGAATCAGCCGCCGGGTCTGTAGCAGCTTTGAAACGGGGAAGTCCGATTGAAGGGTGTCGCCGAGAATGCCGTTCAGGAAGCGGTCGGGGAACCTACGTCGCATAGAGCGGCGGTACAGTGTTAATCTTTCTTCCACGGCTTTCAGTACAATGACCAAAGTGTTCCAAAGCCGATACAGGATAAGACGTGACTGATCCCCCGAAGCCTTCCTCAGCTACACCAGATTGGACGACGAGTATTTTGGCGGTGCGATTACGTCATTGAGGCGATTGCTGGAACTTGGCGTTCAGGTCGTCACCGGTGATCGAAATTTCAACATTTTCCAGGATGTCGACGGCATCGAATTCGGTCAAAAGTGGAAGAAACGGCTCACCGAAGCGATTTCGACATCCAGGTTCCTCATACCAGTTGTCACCCCGCTTTTTTTCAAGAGTGATCCCTGTCGCGATGAGTTGAAGCAGTTCATAGAGCATGAGAAGAGTCTCGGCAGAGACGACCTGATTCTCCCTATCTACTTCGTTACCGCGCCGGTGCTCGAACGGCCGGAATTGCTCAAGGATGATTCGCTTGCCTCCGAAATCGGCAGCCGTCAGCGATATGACTGGCGTGTTCAGGCAGACCTGCCGCCGAACGACCCGCAGATACGTCGTGCTGTTCGAGAGCTGGCTGAGAAGATCGCGACGGCGATCGCGCGCACGTCAGGTCCACCTCCGGCGCTCGGCAGCGCACGGCGACGATGCCGCCGCCGAGAGCTTCTAAGCTAGTCAAGAGTCTGGGACCGGAAAGAGAGACAAAAAAGCCTCGAAAACTCGTTTTGTGGGTAGATGACAGGCCGGACAACAACATCATTGAGCGTCATTCCATGGCGGCCTACAACATCGATTTCGTTCTGGCCCAATCGACGGGTCAAGCCCTGGCAGAGCTGAGGAAACAACAGTTTGATGCGATCATCAGCGACATGGGCAGACCTCCGGATTCGCGAGCCGGTTACACTCTGCTGGAAGCGGTACGAGGCAGTGGGGATCAGACTCCCTATTTCATCTACGCCGGGTCAAGGGACCCCTGCTCATGTGCGCGAAGCGCGCAGCCGCGGTGCTCAGGGCACCACGAATATGGGCGACGAACTGCTCCAAATGTTGCTGGAGGCTCTGAACGTATGAGACCTCCGATCCGCATGGCAATGACAAACACTGCTGTGTCACATTTGCTCATGAAAAAGGGATGTCGCGCGCATGCGGTTCTCAAAGGAACGCGCGTACGTAGCTCAAAAAGGGTCGATGGCAGGAACGACAGTTGGGGCTTCGAGCTGTTGTGCACGAGCCAAATTCTGCGAAGAGCCAGCAAAGAAAAGCGACAAAACCGCAAATATTCTTCGACCGAAACACATATTCTGATCACGCCTCCTGTTTCGTATCTTATATATCTTCGTGCCAGCAGACCCTTACGCGGATATCTGAACGTCACTGGACATCCCCATTACCGCACGGTCTGTCCACCAATCCCGCTAATTCTTGAAAATTGCGAACCGCACCGACAGCTAGAAAAGTTCGATAATCGTCCACGAAGGGGAGTCAGTTATTTTAGAATCAATCAGTTGCGATCACGTTTTGACAGGCAGGGGCGCTACGGCTCTGGTGCAAACCTGGATTGAGCCGAAATCGATCGATGTTTGTGTTGTCGATTCGGAGTAATTCCGGTTATGCAGCCAGTGCCGCCCGCCAGATTTCTGGCATGGTCGCCGTGGCACCGCCCAACTTCCCGTTCTTAAATTGCTGCCTCTTGATTTTCTCAGCGAGTTCGATCCCGCTGATCACCACCGCTGCGGTTCGGAAGCTCTTCACCCCCAGCATCGGAGCAAGTCGTTGTTTCACTCCCCGGTGGTCTTGTTCGATGGTGTGGTTCAGATACTTGCTGCTTCGAACCCGGACGCGCTTCGGCAACTCGCCGGTTCCTTTCAGATCAGACATGGCGCGGTGAGAAGCGGCATAGGCGTCAAGCGTAATCTTCGTCGGAATCCGTTGCTCCTTTATCGCTTTCCGCAGAAACGTCTTGGCTGCGTTCACGTCGCGGGTTCGGCTCAGATAGAAGTCAACCGTCTTGCCAGCTTTGTCCACTGCCCGATATAGATAGACCCACGCGCCCTTCACCTTTATAGAGGTCTCATCACACCGCCAGGAGCCACCCACCGGCCGCGCATATCGGTTCCATCGCTTCACAAATTCTGGGGTGTAGTGCTGGACCCAGCGCAGAATGGTTGTGTGTGCCAGAGAGATGCCACGTTCCCCCTCATGGCCACCAGATCGCGATAGCTCAGCCTGAAGCTTAAATACCAACGAACGCACAAGACCACGATCTCCTGATCGAAGTGTCGCCCCTTGAACAACTCCTCGACAGCTACGAATCGTGCCATCTGTTCATCATCCCCAACTCAACGCCGATTTGCACCAGAACCGTTGTTCTGCGTCCCACCGCACAGGACTTCTGAGGGGCGATGAAGATCGAAACAATTGCAAGAACCTGGGTGCCGCTCTTCTCAATGGGGTTTGCCGCCGGCCATCTCCAGGGCCAAGGAAGGATAAAGATACCCATGTTGGAACCAGTGGATGGCGGATTCAGGCGCGGCACGGATGTGTTCAAGGCGCTTGCGTTGGGCGCTTCGGCGGTGGGTGTCGGACGCCCGTACCTTTCGGGTCTCGCAGCGTTCGGAAAACGCGGTGTAGCGCGTGTAATGGAGTTGTTGCGCGCGGAATTGGCCGTCGATATGGCTATGGCGGGCGTGAGCAAGATCTCCGAGATCGGCCGTTCGTTTGTGCGTATCCGCCAATGAAGGTCGCGGTAATTGCGATGCTGTGCGCAGCTGGCGCTTTACGCAACCGCCGACGATGCAGGGACGATCATGCCGGTTGAAGGCGCGGCGCTGCTGTCCGGTGAGGTAGATTTCGTGGCTACCGCTCCTGCCGGCAAACTGGAACTCGACGGCAAATCGATAACCGCCGACCAGCCTTTTCCCGATGTCTTTCACGTGGTGGTGAAAGTGGCGAACGGCACGCATTCACTGGCGCTGCTGTGGGAAGGGGAAAAAGGAAATCCATTTCTTCGCGGGGCCCAAATCCTCCGGCCGGGTTCTCCCCGTTCTATTGCCACCCGCCAATTGCCGATGTGCAATGCACTCAGTATCATGAAGTGAACAAGCGCGGCCGCTTTCTCTTCAAGGGCGGATGCTTCGATTGTCATCAATAGCAGAGCTTCGAAGGTCCACACGCACGACGCGGCGCGCCTGGAGCAATGCGGGATATGTCACAACGCGCATGGATCAACAGAGAAATCGGACCTGCTCCACGCGAAGGAAACGGCTTGCAAAATCTGCCACAATTAAGCGCCCGCGTCAAATCGTCCCCTCGGCAGTTGCACCTCGCGCTGTGATAAGATTCGACGCGCATGAAGTCTGTCTGCGCTTTGTCATTTCTCGTTTGCGCCGCATCTGCGCAAACGATCGTCTGGGCCCCGAAGCCCGATAAAATCCCGCAATACGTCCCGCCACATAAGCCGCTCACCAAATTGGCGGACGTGAAGGCCGCTCACGCCGGGCAGGCTAACTGGCATCAGGTTGTCGTCGATGACGACGTGCTGCACGGAGAGTGGATCTTATCCGCCCCTGGCGCAAAAGTGCCGAAGTGTCTCCACCCAGATACGCGTGTGTTCTGGATTATTCAAGAAGGGCAGATCCGCTTTGACATTGAAGGCCAGGAGCCCTTCACTGCGTCGAAGGGATGGATAGTCCAGGTGCCGTTCCAGACGTTTTATTCTATGGAAACGGTGGGCACCCAGCCGTCGTTGCGATGGGAGGTGAACATCGGCCACGCGCACACGCTCTACGCGGATGAGAAAGACGCTCCCGCGATGCCCGGCTTCCACTGGATGCCGGTTCGCATGGCACGTAAGCCGGGCATCTATCAGCACGAGAACAAGCCCTATCGCACCTATGACGAATTGGCCAAGGCCACCGACGAGCATCGCGCGCCACTACACGTCGTGCAGGACGACCGCGCTGTTGGTAACTTCCTTTACGGCTATGCCAAGAACCTGCCGCCGATTAATGAGGCCGACAACGGCCACTACCATCCGGAGAGTTGCGAATTCTGGCTCATCATGTCCGGCCAGATACGTTACAAGATCGAAGGCCAAGGCGTTCTGATTGCAAATCCAGGAGATGTGGTCTACGTCCCGCGCTTCACTTTCCACGCTCCCCGTTGGTATAGCGATGGTGCGTCCTGCCGGTTCGCGATGAACGGATACCCCGATATTGCGCACCTGTTCGAAACCGGGAAAGGCAAATAAGATAAGTATTGATACGAAGCGTCAGGATTTGTCACGATATTACCTGGTGAGCGAACACTCGCCTTTGTGCCGAGACGGAAATACTGGAGCTACAAACGTGAAACAAATCTTCTTCGCGGCCGCCCTTGCTGTTATTCGCGGCTAGTCATTCAAGTCTACGGGCAGGCCCCGGTGGGCAGCATCAGCGGCATAGTGACAGACGCCAGCGGCGGAATTGTAAGAGGGGCGCATGTAACGGTCACCGATAAACAACGGGCAAGTCATCGCGATCTCACCACAGACGCAACGGGCGCGTTCAGTGCGCCATCCCTTTTCGGCGGCGAGTACGAGGTCAAAGCGGAAGCGCCGGGATTCCGCACGGTGGTTCGCAACGCCATTGTCGAGACCGGTGCAACCACTACGGTCAACATTTCTTTGGAAGTGGGAGCTACCAAAGACGTCGTAACCGTAAACGGCGCGAGCGCCCAAATTGAGTACGACAGCCATGCGATAGAAGGTGTGGTCAATCGCCAGCAGATAGAAGATTTGCCGCTCAATGGGCGCAGTTTTCTGCAACTCGCCTTTCTGCAGCCCGGTGTAGCGGCCAGCGCAACTCCCTTGGGACAGTACAACCGGCAGTTCGATGTCTCGGTGCTGGGAGGCAATTCCGATACGACCCGCATCACGATCGACGGCGAAATCGTGAACGATCCTATCAACGGAGGCACGGCGCAGAATCTCTCGCAAGAGGTAGTGCAGGAATTTCAGATCTCCTCGGTGAATTTCGATCTTTCGACCGGCATTGCCGCAGGAGGCGCCATCAATGTTGTCACCCGCGGCGGGACGAATGACTTTCATGGGACGGGTTTCTTTTACTTTCGCGATCACAATATGGCGGCCTACCCCGCGCTACGGCGCGATCCGCTGAATCCCGACCCGTTCTTTGCCCGCCGGCAGACTGGCTTCACATTCGGAGGTCCGATTAAAAAGAACAAGCTGTTTTTCTTTACGAGTTACGAGCACACCAACCAGGAGGGCGTATTCAGCGCCAATCCGGCCGATCCGGCCTTCGCATCTTTCGCTACTGTTTACGGCGCGCCTTACCACGCAAATCAGTTCGATACGCGGATCGATTACCGTATTAACGAAAAACACAGCGCCTTCGTCCGTTATTCGCACGATGGCAACGACAGCTTTGGCCAGCACGTGGATAACTCGCTACCTTCCAATTGGGCCGTGAATACCAATTACTCCGATTCCGGAACCTTTTCGGTCATCAGCGCTTTCACGAACCATCTCGTGAACGAGTTCCGTTTCGGAGAAACGTTCTGGAATAATCAGAATCATCCGCCGGCAGCGAGCGAATGCCCGGGATGTCTGGGTCTCGGCGGCCCGCAGGTAATGGTGATTGGATCGGGCCTGGAGTTTGGGAATACGACGAACTCTCCGCAGAGCCGCCTGCTTCGCCGCTATATCACCTCGGATAATACGACTTGGCAGCACGGCCCGCACCGGATCAAGTTCGGAGGCGAGTGGGAGTACCAGTATGGAGTCGGCTCGTATGCTTACTTAGAGCCAGGCTATCTTGTTCTCTATTCCCCGTCGCAGGTGATGCAATACAACTCCCTTGTTCCGGCGAGTCTGCAAATACCTCTGAAAAGTTCGTACAATTCACTGTCCGATATTCTGAGCCTTCCGCTTTACGAACTGATCACCGCAGTGGGGGAAACGGGTCAACCGCCTCAATTCCAGCGGGGCAATGCGGATCACAATAATCGTACTCATCTTTATATCCAGGACACCTGGAAAATCGCGCAACGATTAACTATCAACTTCGGACTGGCTCACTCCTACGAGAGCAATCTGATTAATTACGATCTCAGCAAGCCGGCCTTCCTCGCCCCCATTTTTGGGCAAAACGGGCTGGCGCCGCCGCAACACCAGACGAAGAACTTCTCACCCGCATTGGGCTTCAACTGGTCTCCGTTTAAGGACAATAAGACGGTGGTCCGAGGCGGTTTCGGCATTTATTACGACACGATCGATATCACGGAGCGTCTGATCGAACGCGGTTATCTTGGACCGCTGGGAACCGGTCGACCGGTGGTAACCGGTTCGATCTTCCCAAACCCTATAGGTTCGGGCACGATTCAGTTCACCAGCGCGCCTACAAGGTTCTCCGGCGCACTCGCGGAACAACTTCTGCCGACACTGCGCGGTCTTCTGGCGCAGGAACTTAATCAGAATCCGGCCGCGACCGACCTCACGATTCGTAACATCAACGTGTTCAAGACGACCAACGGTGTAAATGGGGATTTGATCGCAAATAACTTTCGGGTCCCCTACTCCGAGCACTTCAGCATCGGCGCTCAGCACCAGATCTCAAATAATTTTGTGGTCAGCGCGGATTTTGTTTACCGTCACTTCGTCCACACCCAGCTTTTTGGGATCGACCTCGAGAGATTCCAAAGCCTTAGTCCCGTGTTGCCGGCGTGCAGCGCGGCAAACTCCATCAACCCGGTGGCGCAATGCGCCAATGGTCCGATCACCGCATTGCTAAGCGGGGGCCGCGGCACGTACAAAGGGCTGCTGATCAAAGGCGACAAGCGCTTCTCGAAAAGATACCAGATGCTTATCTCTTACGCTTTGCAAAGTAACCAGCAGCTTAGCGACACGCAATACGATGGAGGCGCCACGAGCGAAGGTATTTACAATCTGAATAACTACTTCGCATCCTACGGACCAGTGTCTCCGCGCCAAATTCTCAATGTCTCAGGCGTCGTGAATTTGCCCTGGGGATTCCAGGCTTCGTTCATTTCGTCGTTCCAGAGCCGGATTCCATTCCAACCGTTCATACCCGGTATTGATTTGACAGGAAGCGGTATCAACGGGTTTCCACTCCCCGGCTCCGGGTACAATCAGTTCAACGTGGGCTCGGGCAAATCCGACCTGGTGAACCTGGTGAATCAGTATAACCAGAACTATGCCGGAAAACCGGGCCCAATACCGGGTCAGGTATTTCCAAAAGTAACTCTGCCTGCCAGCTATGACTTTGGACGCGATTTCAATTCTCAGGACCTGCGCATCACCAAGTATGTCCCGCTCGGAACCGAGCGCGTAAAGTTCAAGGTTTTCGGCGAAGTCTTCAATTTGTTAAATTACGCCAATCTGAATTCCTACAGCAACAACTTGACCGGAACAGGTTTTGGACAACCGGCTGAACGGACGCGGCAGATCTTTGGCACTGGCGGCCCGCGCGCATTTCAGTTGGGAGGCAGGCTTAACTTTTGATAGCCAAGATGCTGCTGGCATGGCGGCTGGCTAAAGGCTATCGGCTAAGTCCATGGCGCAGTCCGTATCTACGCTGGCGAATCGAGACCTACTCCGGATTACATGCGGGATCCATGACCTCGGGCGACTTCATTCGCTACTGCTGGGGGCATCGCCGCGAATTGTGGCGGTACTTAGGGTGGGCTGCGAGGAAGGGCTAACGGGTACGCGGCGTTTGTATCGTCCCCAGCGCACGTCATTTCGCGATATCCTCGCAGAATCGATATGCGTTCGAGCTTCTTGTTTCTTTTTACCTTCGTGTCACTTTCCCGCGCGGCCGATGTGCAGGTTCCGGCGGATGTAGTTCTCGATCGCGCCATCGATTACGCCTCAGTCGCTCATGGCAAACTCGCTATGGACGTTGCGCGGCCCAAGTCTCCTGGACGATATCCCGGCATTGTGCTGATCCATGGGGGCGGTTTCAGCGGCGGGAATCGCGAGAGCTACCTGTCTATGGCGATCCGGCTCGCGCAGAACGGCTACGTCGCGGCCCTGTAGACTATCGTCTGACACCCACATTTCAGTTTCCGCTTCCGCTTTATGATGTCAAATCCGCAGTCCGCTATCTGCGGGCGCATGCCGCGAGATTCAGCATCGACAAGGAACATATGGCTGCTATCGGCAACTCGGCCGGCGCGACATGGTCGCAATTTCTGGCAGTCGCGCGCAACGTCCCGCAACTCGAAGGCCCAGGCGCGAATCGCGAAGAATCGAGCAGCGTGGATTGCGCCATAAGCTACTACGGGCGATCCGATATGCGCCGCGCGTACGAGGGTAGCCGTAATGCCGCTACCGCGTTGCCGCCCCTGCTCGGAGGGAATCGCGAATACGCGCTAGAAGCTCACTTCAGGGCGAGTCCGCTCAACTGGATCAACCCGGATTCCGCGCCGATTCTTGCGATCCACGGCACGCGTGATCAAAACGTTCCCTTCGAGCAGTCGGTATGGCTGGTGGAGCGCATGCGGAGCATGGGCATTGAGGCCTAATTAGAAACCATTGCCGAAGCCGGTCACGGATTCAAAGGCGCCGATGAAGAACGTGCTTTCGCGAGAAGCCTCGATTTTCTGAATCGTAAACTCAAGCCTAAACTTATCGAGACCAGCCGCCTTATGGTTAACGATCATGGTCCTGGCGGCGAGATTATTTGCATCGCGTGGCCTTCGGGGCGCGTATTGTGGCGGCGCACGAACCATCGAGGAACCGAACTCTCGGTGCTGCCCAGCGGCAACATTCTCTATATCGAAGATCCGAAGAGCACTATCACTGAGATCGATCCGCAACAGAACATAATCTCGCAATATAAGACGGAAAACGTGAGCCTTATGAGTGTGGAGCGATTGGAGAACGGCAACACGTTGCTAGTGGACGATTCCAAGCCCCGCCTCTTCGAAGTCACGCCGGGCGGACAGATTGCCTGGAGCGTCGAAAAACCTGAATACAAGGGTCAATCAATGCGGCGCGCGCGACGCACACCGGATGGGACTACGATAGTCGCGATTCAAGATTCCGGACTGCTGCTCGAGATCGATTCCAAAGGCGATATTGTGCGCAAGCATGAGTTTCCGCATCGTCTGCCGGCCTTTGCGAAGCCGCTGCCTGACCGCGGTATGCTGATCGGTCTGGCCGGGCCAGGTGAAGTCCGCCGAGTCGATGCGGCGGGCAAGACCGTCATGACCTTCGCGGGCACAAACAATAGCACTCGCATGGCCTGGACCTCTGGCTTCACCGAGACGCCGCAAGGCGGTCTCATCGTCTCGGATTATCAGGGCGCACGCATCGTTGAGTTCGATGCAAAGGGCGAAGTAGTCCACCAGTTGAAGAACCTTCCCTGGTCTGTGACGAGCCTCGCGTTAATGAAGTAATCCGCCCTAGTACGGTTCCGTACCAAAAGTAACGATTGGCACACAGGTTGCAACTCTCGTTCCAGATGCAGCAAACGCGTCGAAAGGACGAAACATGTTACGCAATCTCACAGTCAGCGCTGCCGCAGCCATGTTCTGTTGGATGAACGCATTCTGCCAACCCGTAAATCCACCGATTTTGGAGCCGTCACGCACGGTTCCGGTTTACAAAGTCACAGTCGTGGAACGTAGTCTCCAGGCTGTCAACTATCAGTATCGATCCGGTCCCACTGAAATCGACTTCAAGGGTACAGTTCTGTTGCCTAATAGTAAAGGACACGCAACAATTGAGTCCAAGCGTGGCCGCACCGATATAGAAGCAAAGTTCGAGAAATTATCTCCGCCCACACCCTTCGGCCGACAATATCTAACCTATGTGTTATGGGCAATCAGTCCCGAGGGCTCGCCGCACAATCTTGGCGAAGTGGTGCCCAACGGTTCCGATTCCGCTCACGTCCACGTCACCACCGATCTGCAGGCATTCGGTCTTCTCGTAACGGCCGAGCCATATTCAGCGGTCCGTCAGCCTAGCGACGTGGTTGTAATGGAGAACCAAATCAGGCCTGACACTATCGGCCGCATCGAGCCTATACAGGCCAAGGCTGAGCTGCTCTCTCGCGGCCAGTTCACTTACGATAAGCAGGCGGGCATGGCGGCAACGGCCGTAAATACTCCCAAGGTTTCAATGGACGAGTATGAGCAGATCCTCGAAATCTATCAGGCGGAGAACGCTCTCGGTATCGCCCGTGCAGCTAACGCGGAACAACTCGCTCCCAACACGTTCGCCAAGGCTGAAGCGGCGCATCAAGAGGCCGAGCGACTTAGGGCATCGAAAGCCGGTATGAGCTTCGTGGTTCAAGCTGCGCGCCTGGCGGCCCAAACTGCCGATGACGCTCGCATGATCGCCGTCCGCCGTGCTCAAGAGGACCGGCTGGCTAGCGCTCAACAGCGAGCGGCGCGCGCACAAGGCGAAATTGATCAAGCCCACGCCGAGGCTGAGCAGGCTCGTGCCGAGGCGCAGCGTGCCCGCGCTGAAGCCGACGCAGCGAAGGCTCGCATGGACTCCGAAAGAATTGCCCGTGAACGAGCGGAATCCGAAGCTGCGCACGCACCCCAATCGCAGGATCTGCCGATCGCACCTCCTCCGGCACCCGTGAATTCACCGATAGTCGGTCGAACTCCGGATCGGCCGCCCTACAGTAATGGACAGGCTCAAGTTCGCATGCGACTGCTTGAAAGATTTAACGGTATCACCGCAACCCGCGACACCACACGTGGGCTCGTGGTCACTCTCCCGGATTCCAGCTTCGACAGCGCGGCACTTCGACCGGGCGCCTCGGAAACGCTAGCCCGTCTCACGCCGATCGTGACGCAGCAAGGCTTGCGCGTGTCCGTGGAGGGCTATTCAGATTCTGCGGGCGGCTCAGCTCTCGCGGAACGCCGTTCACAAGCCGTGCGCGAGGCTTTACTGAGGCAAGGTCTAAATCCGGCAGCGGTATCCACGACTAACTTCGCAGATAGCCGGCCCCTCACCTCGAACGCAACTCCCACCGGACGCCTTGAGAATCGCCGCATAGAAATCGTGATTTCCGGCGATGCGATAGGCGACCGCCCCCTGTGGGATCGTTCTTACAACGTTACATTGCGCTGATCGTTGTGCATTCCGTTCGTGCGTGTCGCCTTCCGGCGATGGTGCGTATTTGCTAGTCGGCGCCGCTGCCGGCAGCTCTTGCTCTACCCGGAGGAGGTATCTCGGAACAGACCGGCGCGCCCTTCTCGTCGAGACCAAGTTTCTTCATTTTATAAAGGAGAGCCTTGTAATCGATTTTGAGTGCTTTGGCGGCTTGCTTGCGGTTCCACCGGGCAGCATTCAGCGCTTCTAAAATTGCTTCCGCCTCGGCCTGCTGTTTCGCCTTGGTCACTTGTTCAAGAATCGGAGCACTGATGGCTTGGATTTTGGCTGGAGGGACAGGACTCGGTCCGAGCGCCTTAACGGGCTCCTCCGATCGGGAAAACCGGGCCTGCAGATCTCGAGCAATCAGTTCAGGATCGCGGAGCACGATCAGCTTTCTTATGGTGTTCTCGAGTTCACGCACATTTCCGGGCCAACGGTAATTCATGAAAACATGCCTCAGATTTAACGTCATCTGAAGAGGCCCTGGACCGGCGTGTTTTTTCCATAGGAACTCCGCAAGCGGGAGGATGTCCTCGTGACGCTCACGCAAAGGCGGTATGACAAGATTAATTACGTTCAGCCGATAATAGAGATCCTCCCGGAAACGCTTCTCCACTATCGCTTTTTCGAGGTCCTGATGGGTTGCGGCCATGATTCGAACATTGACCCGGATAATCTCCTTACCTCCTATGCGCTGGAATTCCTGGTCCTGAAGAACCTGCAACAGTTTGGCCTGAAGCCGCACTTCCATGTCCCCGATTTCGTCGAGCAGCATGCTGCCGCCATCGGCCAACTCGAACATGCCCGCTTTCTTTTGAAACGCTCCGGTAAACGCGCCTCTCTCGTAGCCGAACAACTCGCTTTCCAACAGTTCGGAAGGAACAGCGGCGCAATTGAGCTTCAGAAACGGCTTGTTGGCGCGCGGAGAAAGTGCGTGCAACTCCCGCGCCAGAACCTCCTTTCCACTTCCCGTCTCGCCCTGGATCAGGACCGGCGCTTCGCACCAGCCAACGCGTTTGACGAATGCCTGGATCTCATTCATCTTCGGCGCGGTCCCGATAAATCTCGCCGTTTTAAGCGGAGCGGGTTCGGCTGCCGCGGCGGCTGTCGATTTTCGCGCCTCTATGGCCTTTTCGATTGCTCTCTTAAGATCGTCATGGGCAACCGGCTTAGGCAAGAAATCCGTGGCTCCGCATTTCATCGCATTGACTACATTACCGGGGGAGTACCCTCCGCCCGTAATGACGATCACCGGCAGATCCGGTTCCATCGCGCGGATCTCGCGAAGCGTTTCGAGACCGTCTCGATTCGGCATAATTACATCGAGTAAGACGACATCGATCTCAGATCGCAAAGTTTGTAGTAAGTTAATTATCTCATCGCCGTCTTGCGCAAATTCAATTGAATAGCCAAGACATTTCAATGACATTTCAAGGTAGCCGCGAACTTCAGGTTCGTCCTCGCCCACCAGAATTGTATAACCATTTCCCTCCGGCTTCACTTACACCTCCATGTATGTCTCCGCTTCTTGTTCGCCCAGGCCGTTTAACAGCCCGGTGCGCAAGGGCAGAGTGAATGAAAACATTGGACCCATCTCCGTATTTCGAGCCCAAATTTGTCCGTCATGTTGGCTGACAATCATACGGCAGATCGCCAGGCCAAGCCCGCCTCCGGAACGATCGTGCTTGCCGGCATAGGACGTATACTCTTCGAAAACCCGTCCTAGAAATTCTTCCGGTATGTGCGAACCGGAATCCCGCAAGTCGATCCTGAAAGAATTTGCCTCACTTGAAGCCCGGTTGCGCCGCTCCCGCGAGATTGGCGTAATCAGCCGAACGTCGCGACGCTCTTGAAAGAACGGGTATCCTCGAATCTCGATCGATCCACCCCTTGGAGCGAACTTGCAGGCGTTATCGAGGAGATTGATCAGCAACTGCTCAATCTGACCTGGTTCGAAATAAAGCGGAGGAACCGGCGTACTTACGTCAACGGTAATGCGGATCCGTTTTTCGGCGGCAAATGGCTTGATCTCATGGATCGCTTGATCGATGCTCTGTCCGAGGTCTCCGCGCTGAAAATCAGGACGCCGTTTGATGCGCCCCTTAACTCCCAGTTCGAACATCGCGTCAGCCATTCTCGAAAGACGTTTCGCGCTTACCTGCATGCGCCCTATTACTTCCGCCTGGCTCTGGCTTATATCGCCCATCGCCTCGCTCAGCAAAAGACCGCAATAGCCGATGAGAGCGGTTAGTGGAGCGCGAAAATCATGAACTGCGCGAACTAGAAAGTTCGTCCGGCTCTGGTCGTATTCCTGCAACTTGAGGTTGGTTTGAATGAGACACTGCAACATGACGTCACGATGTGCGCGAAGCGCGCTCTTTCCCAAGTTACGCTCCTGCCGGGACGACACGGCGAGCCCGAGAAAAGCGGCCAAAACGGATCTTGTCACAGGCTTCAGGAGAATATTCGCTTCGGGATCTCCAATCGCCGCATGGAAGGACTGAAAATCCTCTGAGCTAACGAGGAACAGGCGTCTCGAACCGTGACCTTCGCCGGCCGGAATCACCAGGCCAGGCGTGAAGTCCCAAATGTAGAAATCCGCAACCGTCGATGATTCCGGGTGTTCCGCCACCGAAAGCGTCCAATCGTGACCGCCCAGGGCCGTAAGAATCTCACGGCAGGTTCTGCCCAGATCGCGATTCGAAGTGACTAATCTCAGGTCCATTAAAGCCCCAGGTTCACCGTTCTGACAGTAAACACACCCCTCCTGACCCGGTCTGGGCCAAGCGTCTGAAACTTCAACTGCTTGACCATGGCCTCTGATCGGTGTGAATGACTACACTAAAGTTAGAACTAAAGGATAGCGCAACGGTTGCCCAAGTCAAGGACTTTTGGTGAATTAATGGTACAGTTTGGAACTATACGTCCGATGGTACTAGAACGCTAGCTTATCCGCATCCTTGTCGTTTCCGAACTTAGCCAACTGTCCAGCGAGCGATACCTCAGCCCCGCGCCGACATTTAAACGTGCGAACCCGAGAACCCCTGGGCAGCCTAACAAAGCAGTCTGTAAGTGACAACGGCGTTCGTTCCGAAACCGATGGCGAGAAAAATGCTACGCGGAAGTAACATCAAATGATCGCGAACTCACGGGAGCCCATCGGCGGCTCGGCAGCGGCAATCGAAGACGGCTCAATCGTTTGCGCTGATCATGATCGGCGGCGGCGCATCCGCCTTCCACTGCAATTGCCCGTACGCTTCTATCGCGGCAAGGGAGAGGCCCCGATCCGCGGTACAACTCAAGACATGAGTAGCGACGGCTTCTTTTGCTTCGCACAAGCAAATTTCACGCCGGGGGAATCGATCGTCTGCACGCTCGAATATCCAGCATATGCGCCGGGTTTGCCGGATAGCAAACTGGTGATTACGTGCCGCGTACGCATAATAAGACTTGTCTCGGGTGCAACTCGGGAACTGAATGGCGTAGGCTGCCAGATACAGGATTTCGAGTGCAGTTATCTGACACACATCCGCAACCCTTGACAGTTTTTTAGAACTGCGACGAAATTATGGGTCGCTTTCCCCAAAATGAGAGCGGGATAACATTGCTGGACTCTCGAGCCGCACATCTGGACTTAAAACGTTAACGGCCAAGTCCCGAAAAGAGCATTACCTTCAGAGTTCGAAGAATTATAAGTGTGTCAAGCGACAGAGACCGGTTCTTGATGTAGTAAAGATCGTACTCCAGCTTCACGATCGTATCTTCCAAGGTGGCCCCGTACTTGTAGTTGATTTGCGCCCACCCGGTAATTCCCGGCTTAACTGAGTGCCGGTAACCGTAGAAGGGTATCTGTGCCTTGAACCTGTTGACGAACTCGGGCCGCTCGGGACGGGGTCCGACCAGCAGCATCTCTCCCCGAAGGACGTTGAAGAGTTGTGGGATTTCATCCAGGCGAAGCGTCCGCAACCATTTTCCAACCGGTGTTATACGCGGATCTTCTTTGCTCGCCCATACTGGGCCCGTGCCGGCCTCCGCGTTCGAATACATGGAGCGAAACTTGTACAGCTCGAAAACTTCGTCATTCTGTCCCACTCTCTCCTGACGGAGCAGAACCTGACCCCTGGAAGTGAGTTTCACGAGAATCGCCACGATCAGCATGACCGGAGAAAAGATCACGATCAGTATCAAGGTGAACAGCATTGAGTACGCCCTGTGCCAGAAGGGACGTCTCCGGCGCTGCCCCATATCCGTCGAAAAAATCAGTTGCGAAGGCTGTAGCTCCCGGGTCAGCACTCTGCCGAATCTCGCTTCGAATGTAGCAGGAGCCTCTTCGAATCGGATGCCCGAGAATCGCAGCTTCAACATCTGATCCACGGGCATTTGCTGGCGGCGCTCTGTCAATCCCACCACGACCACGTCCGGCTTCAGTTGCTCCGCAAGGTTTGCCAGATCCGAGATCCTGCCGAGAACCCTTCCGCCAGGCAACGGACCGGCGTCTTCGTTATCCACATATCCTAAATTCTGCATCCCCGCTTCAGGCTTCTCGATTATTTGCCGCGCAATCTCCTGAATGATGTATGACGTGCCGAGGAATAGAGTCCTCTGGGTGCCTACTGTTTTCAGAACGACTAAGCTATAGAATATGCGCCACGGAGGGATCACGAGCAGCGTCAAAATACTCCCGAAGAACATTACACCCCTGGTAGTCGACCAATCGCCTCGCAGGAGGTAAGTCAGCAAACCTTGAATAACGAGCGCTCCTCCAATGGCGACGCAGACCTGTTGAAACAGCAGTACGCCCGAATGTACATGAATTTCGGTGTAGAGATTCTGGAAGTAAAGGCACGCCATTACGCTCGCGGCCACTATGGCGATTCTCAAGTATTGATAATCGCTTTGAAGAAACACCATCGGGTTGAACTGCTCATCAGGTAGCAAAGCGACTAAGAAAGACGCGCCCGCGTAACAGAAATAGAGGATGAGGAACTCACAGATTATAAGTCCGATTATGCTAGCTGGTATATATACTCTGAATAGCCGGATCATCTGTTTGAGTTACTATCATAGCCTGCAAGCAGTATGCTTTCCACAATTCTTATAAATCAACGCGCGGGTATAGTTGCCCTTTCCTAGTACACATAGGACGGAATTTGCAGTTTCTTGTGCTTACGCGAACCGCATAGATGTTAGCATAAGCAACAGGTTGCCGATTCGGCAAAAGCTCAACGCCCCGGCAATTCAAAGATAACCGACGTACCCCCGTTGTCCGGTTTCGCGATCCAAATAGAACCCCCGTGCATTTCGATAATGGCTTGCGCCAACGTCAGTCCCATACCCGAGCCAGGAAACTGGTGACCGCTCAATTTATTGAAGGCGAGGAAGACCGACTCCGCGTGCGCCGGGTCGATTCCTATGCCGTTGTCGGTCACGGTAAACCTGTAATTGGCGTTCACGCGCTCCGCGCCGGCAAGAATACGAGGCGCCGTTTCCGGACGACGGAATTTTAGTGAGTTTGCGATTATCTCGCGAAAAAGAAGCCGGAGCAGATTAGGATCGCCGATCACCTCGGGAAGCTCCCCGATACATATCGCCGCCTGACATTCCCGGATTTCATTCTCCAACAGGAAAAGCGCTGATTCCAAAGCAGCCCTGGTATCCACCGGGACCCGCTCGCATTCCGAACTGAGAACCGCGAAGAACGTCTGGAGACCCTTTGCGATATCGGCTAAACGAGCCCCGGCATTTTCAATGTGATGCAGTAGCGCCTCCGCTTCCGCATCGAGTTGGTTATGGTAACGGCGAACGAACAGCGCAACCAAGGATGACGTCTGGTTAACTGGCCCGATGACTTCATGCGCCGTATGAGAGGCAAAGCGCAATAATCTTTGCCGCTCATCCCCTGGCGATTCTGCCATCTATGCCTCCTGGGCGGGCCTGAATCATGGATCTTTTCAACTGCTGGACGCGCCGCGAACTTTTCTGGCGCGGCACTCATTCAGAATAGCTGCTGTTTTCTTCAACAAGCGGTCGCTAGTGAAGGGCTTTTGCACGAATCCTGAGATTGAAACCGTATCGAATTGCCGGGCTACCTCCTGTTCACTGTAGCCGCTTGCAATCGCCACCGGCACTTCAGGATCAATGCTCCTGATCTCCTGCAAGATCTGCACCCCTGGTTTTCCAGGCATACTCATGTCGAGCAGGACAAGGTCGATCTCAGCATGATCTTTCCGGTAAATCTCTACTCCGCTCTTTCCGCCATTGGCAATCAGCACAGTATAGCCCGCTTGTTGCAGGACGGCCCGAAAAGTGCGCCGAACCACCTCTTCGTCGTCAATGATGAGAATTCGCGCCGGCTCCGGCAAACCAGCAGCCGGCGGTTCCATGGAACGAGCGGATTTGGTCGCGCGGGCCGGCAGAAGCACCCGGAACTCCGTACCCATCCCGGGAGCGCTCACGACCTCAATCAGGCCGTGCAGCGACCGCACGATTCCTTGCACCGCAGCCAATCCGAGGCCGCGGCCTGTGAACTTCGTCGTAAAGAACGGTTCGAAGATCTTGGCCCGAGTCTGGCTATCCATTCCGCAGCCGCTATCCACAACTTCCAGACCGATATAGCGGCCTGGATTAATGGTGTATCCGAGCGCGTTGCGGTACTCTTCGCCTTCCTGAACCTCGTGAACGAACGTTCTCGCGCGGACCTTACCGGCGTTTTCACCGATCGCCTCCGCGGCGTTGATGATGAGGTTCATGATAAGCTGCTGCAATTGGCCTGAGTTCGCCTCGATTTCCGGAACGTCCGGGTCCAACTGGAACTCAAGGGTCACTTGCTTCGAAATGGAAGCGTGTAGCAAGTCGCAGGTTTCGCGGAGCATTTTTGATATGTTGACGGGCTCAAGGAACGCCTGACTCTTGCCTGCATACGCTAAGAGTTGCTGCGTTAAATGGGCGGCTCGCTCGCTTGCCTTGACCACCATATCGAGCATGGGATAGGCAGGGTGATCGTTATCCAGGGTCTGAATCGCAAAACTCGCCCCGCCCATGATTCCGACGAGTAGATTATTAAAGTCATGCGCAATCCCGCCGGCGAGCAAACCGATACTCTCAAGTTTCTGCTGTTCCCGCGCGGACTCCTCGGCCCGCCTCTGATTCTCGATATCGGTGCACGTGCCAAACCAGTTGTCCAGCTTGCCGTTTATTGTTAGCACCGGAACCGCGCGAACCAGATGCCAGCGGAACGTGTTGTCGAGCGCGCGTCTCAACCGAATTTCCGTTTCGAAAATTCCGCCCGAAGCCGCCGCCGCGGACCACGCCTCCCGAAATCCATCCAGGTCGTCTGGATACACGAGCGAGGAGAATGGCCACGAGGAGTTTGAAGAATGTCCGCTATATTCAAGAAGGCGGTTATTGGCGAATTGAACCAATTGACTGGAAGAGGCAGTCCAGACAAGTTGCGGAATCGCTTCCGTCAGGCTTCGATACTTTTCCTTCTCTAACAATAGATCTTCCTGCGCAAGTTCCAGTTCCCGATTGCGCTTATGCAACTCGGCCCGTCGAAGAGCTATTTCCTCTTCCATACGGAACTTCCGGATCGCGTTTTCGATAGTCCGGGGGAGCAGGTCCATGTTGGCCGGATTCTTGACGAGATAATCCATAAGTCCGAGCTTCATCGCTTCCACTGCGGTCTGCTCGCTTCCAATAGCCGTTAACATGACTACCGGATGTTTGAGAGTAGTCGTGTCACTCTTCAAATGGCGCAGGACGGTAAGACCATCCATATCCGGCAGGCTGTAATCGAGCAAAACACAATCCGGAGTAAACGAATCGCAGGCTTGCAGGCCGGACGCCCCCGACGATTCGTCGCAAAATAGAAATTTGCCGCCGGCGGTTTGAATGTAACGCTTGCAGATTTCACGATCGCTCGGGTCATCGTCAATGATCAGAACTCTCGTAGGTTCCAATGGCACAGTCATATTATTGCCGTCATAGCTAAGTTTGCGATATACCCATGCTAACTGGTTCGTATTCTGTCATACAAATCGGCGTCGCAGGAACAAGGCTACACGGTTCCCGCTGAGTGGGTGTTCAAGATGAGGGCTATAGTGGAGCCACCTTGGTTCGCCGCGGTCTGGAGGCCTTGCGCGACTTGGCCGCACAAGGTCGTATTGTGCCGTGTTGGTCCATTCGCCGGACCGCCTCAGCCGAAAGTATGCTACCAGATCTTTGTTAGCGGAAGAGCTCAACCGGCCGGGTGTAACTGGTTTTTCTGAAAGCTCCTTCCAGCGGAACTCCCGAAGACCAACTGGTGGTGCAATTTCAAGGCATGATCGCCGAGTATGAGCGAGCCCAGATCGCGGCGTTCGCGTCGTGGCAAGCGGCACCGCGCTCAGCAAGGAACCATCAACGTGCTATAAAAAAGAGCGACACCTCAGCGGCATATTACGAAGTGAGTGGAGCCGAAGCCGAAGTGGTGCGCCTGATCTTCGACGCATACAGAGGGGCTCAGCATCAACGCCATTGCTCACTGCTGAACGAGCGCCGGATGCCGACCCGCACCGAAGCGTCACACTGGGAGCGCTCGACAGTCTGGGCGATGCTGCGCAATCCGCATAGAAAGACACGGCTTGCTTTGGTAAAACGAAGCGCAGCCCGCGTAAGAGATAACTCGACCATTCCGGCAACGAGGTGGACACAGCAACCGATGGGCGCCCATCGAGAGCCGACCGCCAGGAGTGGATTGAGATTCCTGTGCCGGCGTTGGTCGGAATGCGACGTTCGCGGTTGCCCAGCAACAAATGGAAAACAACAAGCGTCATTCTCCCCAGCGCACGATCGAGCACTCGAACCAGCAAGCACAAGATCTACTATTACCGCTGTCTTGGCTCAGATGCATATCGCCATCTACAAAGTTCGGTTTGTAGTAATCGTCCCGTACGCCAGGATCATCTGGACCTTGTGTGGCAGGAAATCATCCGCCTACTCGAAGAACCGGACTTGCTTCAGGCCGAGATTGAACGTCGTGTGGAAGCGGCGCAGAAAGCCGATCCGGTGCGCAAGCGGCAAGAAAGTTTGCTGCGTGAACTCGCACGGCGGCAAGCTGCCGCGGAACGACTGTTGATGGCGTATCAGGATGACTTGCTGACGTTGGAACAACTGCGTAACCGCATACCCGAGTGTAAGTTCCCGCTGGCAACAGACCGCCTTTTCGGTTAGCATACTGGAGGAGAGGCATTATGGGCGCACCCGGGACTTACGCTCCGATCGATGAAACCAAGCTTCACGAATTCATGGGAAAAGCCGTTGGCGATATGGGCGCGGCTCTTCACGCCGTCATGATCCTGATTGGGGATCGCCTCGGATTGTACAAGGCTATGGCGATTCGCGTCCTCTATCCCCGCTGAATTAGCCGCTCGGACTGGAACTAACGAACGCTATGTTACTGAATGGTTGAATGCCAATGCCGCCAGCGGCTATGTAAGTTACGATGCCGGGACCAAGACCTACCGTCTTCCGCCCGAGCAGGCGCTGGCCCTCGCGGTGGAAGATAGTCCGGTCTACCTGCCCGGCATTTCCAGATCCTCTCCGCCTGTTACGATGACGTCCCGAAATCGAAGATGCGTTTCGCACCGGAAAGGGCGTCGGTTGGCATGAGCATCACCACGATCTATTCCACGGTACGGAACGCTTCTTCCGCCCGAATTACAACGCGAATCTGGTCAGTAGCTGGATACCATCGCTGACGGGAGTAGAGGAGCGTTTGAAAAGTGGGGCTCGCGTTGCCGACGTCGGTTGCGGGCTCGGCGCATCGACCATTCTAATGGCGAAGGCCTATCCCAATTCGCAGTTCTACGGCTGTTGTTTTGGGGGCCAGCCGGCCGCCGGTCGAGGCCTTCCCGTCCCTGGTCTCGTAGATCATGTCAATGTGGCAGTTGAACAGCCGGTCGATCTGGTTCTTGAGCCGGGTGGGTCTCCCCTGCTCCCGCCGCTGTCGCTCATGATGCCGAGCTGCTGCATGAAGACGGACAGAGACTTTCCAAGAATGAGTTTCTTCTCTTGCTTGCGAACAGCTTCCGTACAAAGCCAGGCCAGAAGCAGCCGGGGCAGAGTGCCATAGGGGAGCTTGTTATCCCCGCCCGCGATCATGATGAGCTTGTAGGGGCCGTTCTGTCGCTTGTACTGCATCCGGTCGCCGGGATCAGTGCGGGGCAGAGAGCAGAGCGTGAGCATCCGCGCCATAAAGCCCATGTCCTGGGCGTCGCTCTCGCCGATGCGGGCAAGCTCCGTTATCTGGTTCATCCGCGTGTAGTGATGGCGGCTCTGAACCGTGAGCGCCTTGGCGTCGCCAGGCTCGCCCGCGCGCTTCGCTTTTTGCTTCGTCTTTTTCGGAAGAAGCGGCTTCAGCTCAGCAAGGGCTTCCAAGCCGGGGAGTATCTGGCTGACGGCGAGCCAGCCCCTTTTTTTTTGGTCTTCCCTGCCCTTCTTTTTGTCCATGGCCGTTTATGCGTCCTCTAGCGGCGCGATCTCGGGCTTGCCGTTGGCCGCAAAGAGGCCGTTCAATGCCTCGGCTAAGAGACGCTGGATGGTCGTCTCGCGCTCGGCGGCTAAAAGCCGGAGCTGCTTTTTGACTTCCGGCGGAAAATACCCCGTTACGTTGGATTTGTCGGCGCGGCCCGGACGGTAATGGGATTGTCCTTAAGGGTTGAAGCGGCCTTCCCTTCCCTGTCGGTCTGGGCTTCGCTGGTTCGGATCGTAGGGGCGGTCTCAAGAGCTGCGCGGGTGATGCGCGGCGCGGATTTCGCGCTAGCGCTCATTGCTTGCCGCAAGTCGGCTGGCTTCGCCATCTTTTACTCCTTTACTGGTTGTTATCTTTAAGAGTTTACACACAAACCTGTAAACCTGTTCGATTTCCTCGGCGGCCTTGCCGCTCGGGTCATATTCCTGCGCGCTTTGGCCCAAAGCTCCCGAGTCGCTGAACGCGGCCCTATGGCCCAAAGGTGCCGGGCATACAGGCACGTTCAAGCCCTTGATCACGTCGGCGGCCTGCTCGCCTTTTGAGCCGCGGGGCGGAACGCCGTTGAGGATTGCGGCTATAGAAGGGTTGCCCGCGTGGCGGATCAATTCCAGCGTCGTTGCGACGGTATCAAGATCAAAGATGGCGGGCCGGCAAGGGATCAAGATCAGGCTCGCGGCCTTGGCGGCGCTCATGGCGGCTTGCTCGGCGCGGGGCGGGGTATCGATCACGACGAACTGCGCCCCGGCGTCCTGCGCGGATTTGAGGACCTGGGGCAGGCGGGCGGGCTGGGCCGAAACGATTACCGGAGCCTCGCTGTTCCTGCGGTCGCCCCAATTGCAGGCCGTAGCCTGCGGGTCAAGGTCTACGATAGCGGCGGTTCTCCCGGCGCGCTGCGCGGCTACGGCAAGGGAGAGCGCAAGAGTGGTTTTCCCGACGCCGCCCTTTTGCGCGATGATGGCGACAACATCCATTAGCGGTTTACCCCTTTATGAGTTCTAGAGTTTGTGAGTTTACTCATTTTCAGGTTCGGAAGAGAACTCGTGATCTCTTAAAATATCCCGCTGCGCGGTTGACCAGGTCAAGGGCGGGAAGATGGTTATCCCCAATTCGGGGCGTTGCGGGAACTACAATAGCCGGAAACTCGTCTTATGCTCAGATTTTCCAGGATCGCGCTGGCGATCATCGCCATACCCTTCGCCTGGCGCTTTGGCCCGATCTTATCGACTGGCTGGTCAAGGCCCTTCCGTTCCTCGGGGGAGCCTTGTCCTTCATGACGCCGGACATTGGCGTCAAGGACGCGGCGTTCTGGTTCAAGTTTTTGCTGGGGATCGTGCTCTTCTGGCTACTGTTTCGCTTTCTCGGCCTGGCCTTCGGCTTCATGGCCCCAAAGGCGCAGCAATTCGGCACAACGAAGCTGGTAAGACGTTTTCAAGGCCTCTGCGCCGAACTCGCCGTTTTCGCTTTTTTCTTCCTACTGCCCGCGCCCGCGCTGATGGTGGCCACGGAGCAGGGAAGGACCTCCATTATCGACTCCTTCCTCGGGAAGCTCGATACGAACCGCATGAGGTACGAAGACCGGCAAAAGATTTACGAATACGGTGAGCAGATACTATCCAATCCCTACTTGCCGTAGAAGGTCGGCGGCGTAGAGTGGAATCTCTGGATCGTCTATCGCATCGTCGTGATGGTCGCATGGCCGCAGTTCCTCATGATCGCGGTTCCGATGTAGCTGTTGCTAGGCTGGGCGCTCAAGCGCGGCATCGCGGCGGTCTACCGGAAGACCATGCGCTTCCTGCACAAGGGCCGCTTTGGCCTTGGCGGCTCGGCGCGGTTCGTGGGGCTGTTTGAAGAATGGAGCTTGCGCTGGCGTCCGAGAATTGACGCCCGCTACTGGCTTAAAGCCCACGAGAAAACCTCGGCGGCGTTATTCGCCCGCCTCAAGCGGCATCTGGTATCCGAAGGCGTCGGCTGGGGCGGCGGCGGTCTCTTCATGGGCCGCTCGCTCTATAACCGGCTGCTGCATGTCGAACTGAAGGACGACCGCCACATGATGACGATCGCAGGCAGCAGGGGAGGGAAGGGCGTCAGCGTCATTATTCCGAACCTGCTTTCTTTCGACGGCTCGGTACTCTGCATCGATCCCAAGGGCGAGAACGCCAAAATTACCGCGCGGCGGCGGCGCGAGATGGGCCAGGACGTTTTTATCGTCGATCCGTTCCACATCTGCGGCGACACAAGCGATTCTTTGAACCCGTTCGATACGCTGAACGCGGACTCGATCAGCATACGTAAGGACTGAGCGTGATCGTGAACGCGCTCATGGTGCACGATCCCGGACACCGTGAAGGGAGTCACTGGGAGGAGGGGGTGCGCACGATCTTCGACCGGCATGATGGCGCAGCTCCTGACCGATCCGAAATACCGCGCGGGCGGAATACCGCCAACGCTGCCCATGCTGCGCCATCTTCTCGGCCCTGAAGCAAAAGGAGCAACTCGGCCTGTCGAATCGTTCCATCCCAAGCATCTGGGGGCCGAGATCGGTTTCTTCGCCGTGCTTACACACTTGGGGACAAAACCTCCAGGTTCATCCCCATTTACACTGCGTTGTTCCCGGCGGCGGGTCGTCACGCGTTGGCCGGCGGTGGATCCCGTGCGGGCCACGTTTCTTTCTTCCCGTCAAAGTTCTCTCCAGTCTGTTCCGTCGCCTCTTTCTGGAGTCCATGCAGAAGGCATATCGATGCCGGCAAATTGCAGTTCTTCGCCGCCTTGGAGTCCTTATCGCGAAAGAAATGCCTTCTGTCAACTTCTGGCCTGGCTGAAGGCTTACAAGTCGGTGGTGTATGCCAAGCGTCCATTCGCCGGCCCTCAGCAAGTACTCGATTACGTAGGCCGCTATACCCACCGAGTGGCCATGTCTAACAACCGTCTGCTCGATATCGAAAACGATCAAGTCCCTTCTAGTGGAAGGCTATCGCCACGGCGACCAGTCGAAAACGATGACCTTGTCAGCCGACGAGGTATCCGGCGTTTCTTGGTGCATGTGCGACCGGATGGATTCCAACGCATTCGCTAATACGGCCTCCTGGGAAACCGCTATGACGGGCAAATGGAGCAGTGGCGCGGTCTCCTCGGTTATGCCTGCTCCCGCCGATCCGACCGATACGTCGGCGAAAGACTACCGAGATCACGACGAAGCACTCACCGGCCATTCGGTGCACCAATGCCCGCAATGCAGCCTGGGCCGCATGCTGGTAGTTATGATCTTACCGCGTTCGCTGGGCAAGTCTGCACCGCCGCCTACAGACTCATCATGATGTGTTTCACTACTTCCCAATCGCGACCGATCGGCCTGGCGGTGCCAGTGCAATGCCGAAGTCTTGCCTGTTGGTAGATACCTGCCCGGAATCAGTCTTCGACTATCTACACTCAACTGATAGACTCTCGACTGAATTTATTCATTCCGCCATCGTCGTCTACCGAGTCGCTCGCGGTTTCAAATCCTCCCTGACCATTCCCTTCAGCTACCGGCGGACCATTCATTACCCGGATCGGCGAAGTCAGGCCGCGGTAGCCTTCTGTCTTCCCTCACCCTCGAGAAAACGGCTGTCCGCTCCCGCGACCGTTGTGGCGCCGCTCCGCCGAGCTAAAAATAATCTGCATTATGCGTAGTGCGCGATTATGCAAAGCCACATCCCTGACATGACGGTGTGACCTGTGTTTCAATGATTTCAAACTCCGCATTATCCCGGCTCGAATAGAAAAACAATTACAGCGTCTGGCGCTTTGATGCGCCCGCGACGCAAGCCTAGTGGCCCAACCGCAAACTCCACCGCCTCCAACTTTTCCGATGGATCCACCCGCAGATAGATTTCGGTCGTGCGGAGATCAGAGTGGCCGAGCCACAGTGCCACCTTACGGATGTCTCGCGTAGCTTTGAGCATTGTGAGGGCGCAGCTATGTCGAAGCTGATGGGGCGATACAGAGCGGCTACTCAACGACGGGCAACTCTTGCTTGCAGCGCAGACGTGTTTGCCGAGGATGTACTCGAACCTGCCCGGGCTTGCTCGCCTCTGATCGCTTCGCGGGCCTCGGGTCGCGGCCTCGACGGCATCCAGGCCGAAATCGGCCGTCTTCCCATTTCAAGATGAACTGGCATCTTTCCGTCCGGCCTTTACGAGATAAAGAACAAGGGCTTCACCGGCTTCGCTCGCGGCGGCGAAAAAGGCCTGTGGTTTTCAAGGACGGAAAAAAAACGATACGCGCCCGGTGATCGCGGAGAGCGCGATAGATGCGCTGTCGCATGTCGTGCTCTTCCCTGCTCTGTGCGCCCGCTACGCCAGCATCGGGGGCCAGATGAATCCGCGCCACCCTGCGCTCATCACGGCGGCGGCCTTAAAGATGCCGGAAGGCTCCGAAGTGATCGCCGCGATGGATAACGACCAAGACGGCTCAAAGCTGGCCGAGGAAGTCCGACTAGCCGTCACGGCCTCCGGTCGGGGTGATCTGCAATTCACGGTTTCCATCCCGGAACGGGTTAAGGACTGGAACGATGCGCTTAGAAGTCGAGCCCATTCTTTCCCTACCGCCCTTCCTTCCGCCGAGGTTTGACGCTGAGGGGCTTCTGGAACGGTCGAGGTGGTTTCCTACTGCCCAGATCAAGAATGGATGTGAGGCCTTTTATGGGCCGAACTCCGCTTTGTCGTAATATTGCGGAGCGTTTTCCACAGCCGAGGGCTGACGACTACCTGTTCCTATATGACTCTTATTACTTGTATGGTGTGGCGTTTCAGCGGAACCAGATTTATGCAGGTGTGGCGTTTCAGCGGGAAGTAAGTGCTGAAGAATCAATGAAAGTGTGGTGTTTCAGCGGTCGATTTCGGGCAGGTGTGGCGTTTCAGCGTGGAAGACTTCGCATATCCACAGGCCGTCTGTGCAAAAGTCTCCGGGGCTTAGCTGGTGATGGCTTTGGGCGCAATGGAGGGCTCACAGGGGCATATTTCCAGCCCGCCCATCGTCGTTCGCACGTCGAGGGTGGGCCAGCACAGCTTGAGTTTTGCGATCTCGCGTAAGGCGTCCTTGCGAAAATTCTGGACGGTGGTTTTGTCCGCGGCCAGAGCGGGGTCCGATCCGAACTGCCGGTAGAGTTGGTCCCATGCGAGTCTTTCCGGCTTCCTTTTCTGCCGGTAGAGCGTGAAGGTCTTGTAGGAGAGCCACATGTAGAGATCAAGGCCTAGCGAGGAACGCCGAAGGGTCTTGAGAATGCTCATGTCGATGGGCATGGGGTGATTGACGATCTCCTGAAAAAGCTCTTCGCCCAGCTCGATCCAGCTCGTCCAGAGCGTATCTGTGATTGGGCTGGCGGTAATCCCACCAGAGCACGATTACCATGCGGGATCTATCGATATGGCTCGTCAATCGGCGGCAAACGCCGGAGTTGGCGATTGTATCGAATTTGAAGTCGCTCCCGCAAAAACGTTCCCTGGGAGCGGCTACGATCTCATCGCTATCTTCGACTGTTTGCACGATATGGGCGATCCGGCCGGAGCCGCCGCTCAAGTTCGCGCGGCATTGAAGCCGGAAGGCGTATGGATGATCCTCGAGCCGTTTGCCGGCACAACTCCGGAAGCCAATCACAATCCCATTGGCCGGATATTCTACTCGGCGTCCACGATGATCTGTGTTCCCGCTTCGCTCTCGCAAGAAGTTGGCGCGGCGCTTGGCGCGCAAGCCGGCGAAGAGCGGATCGGTGAAGTTGTCAAGAGCGGCGGGTTCTCGCGCCTGGTATACCGCTTGCGAATCGACGGTCGCAGCCTCGGCATTGACGCCGCTTGAGGATCAGCAGATCGGCGAACTAGCCATGTGGGCGCCCGCGGGCTTGGTCTACCTCGCCGCGGGGCTCGTAGTATTTGCAGCTTGGCTGCGCGAGAGCGAAGGCTATGCTGGAGGGTCGCGACTATGCGCGATAGCTTTGTTGCCCTGCTAGTTCTCTTATGGGCGTTGATCCTGGCCGGCTGTAGCGATAGCTCAGCGCCCGCAGCGGCCGCGGTGACGGGTGGCGATCCGGGCCGTGGTTCGGCGGCTATATTTCGCCACGGCTGCGCTCATGCCATACTGTCAAAGGCATTTCAAATGCTCGCGGCCTGGTGGGTCTTCCCCTATCGGGGCTTCGCAATCGCAACTTTGTAGCCGGCATGCTCATCAATACACTCCGACAACCTTACACATTGGATACAAAAACCGAAGTCGGCCAATCCCCAAACAGTAATGCCGGAAGTCGGGGTTAGCGAAGGCGATGCCATCGACATCGCGGCATACCTTTATTCCAACTAAATTTCAACAGAAAGAGAGAGTAATGATCACACTTGCTGACGCGAAAAGAATTATCGAAGCCGCCGAAAAGAAGGCTGCGGAAATCGGTCAACCAATGAACATCGCGGTAGTCGACGCGGGAGGCAACCTCGTTGCCCACGTGCGAATGGACAATGCCTGGATGGGCAGCGTCGACATCTCGATTAACAAAGCCTGGACGGCAAGAGCATTTGACATTTCTACAAAGGAACTCGCGGAACTGAGCCAGTCAGGCGACCAGTTTTTCGGAATTCATGCCTCGAACCACGGCCGTGTAATGATCTTCGCCGGAGGTATTCCGCTCAAGCGCGGAAATCAAGTAGTGGGTGGAGTCGGTGTTAGCGGAGGTATGGGAAAGCAGGATCAGGCAGTAGCGGAAGCCGGCGTAGCGGCTTTCTAACATCGCCTACTTTTTCAGGCTCTCTAGACGCTTCTTCGCCAACTGAATCCGCCACGCATAAGTATCACTATGCTGCCTAGTAGCCTTCAGATAGAGATCCAGTTCGCGCGCCTGCTTCGAACCCTGCCCAAGCGTTCGATAGATCTCTGCTAATGCCCAGTGGACATGCGCATTATTAGCTTCGTCGCCGGTCAGCGACCTACTCAAATCGGTTACCGGAGACAGCGTCAGTTCCGCCTGATACGCCTGGATGGCTTGGTCGTAGCCATTCAAACGAACGTCATCGTCGGTGGCGTGTTGCGCGACCTTTGTATAAGCCTCGCCGAGCATCGCATTCACATTAAGCCGTAGCGGATCGATCTGCTGGACTTGCCGCAGCAGATCGATTGCGGCCAGAGGATCGGAGTCCTCGATCATGTTGGCGAGCCGGAGGCGAACCGTAAACATACACGGAGGAGGGTTTACATTCCGCCCGAAATCGGTATCCGCCGATGTGATAACCTGGCAAGTCCCGTTCGCCAGATTGTTCATCGAAATGGCGGTCTGGTAGTCGGCGATGGCCTGCGCGTTCTCGTTGAGATCGTCCTGATAATGGATGCCTCGCTGCACATATTCCCAGGCGTTTGACGGTTCCGTGATGCTGAGAAGATCCCAGTCGATGCGTCCCTCGAAATAGAAAGGATTGCGTGCCGGATAATTAGCATTGCCATTCTGGAAGTCGCCGGGTTTGTAAGGCGCGCCTTGCGCGTTAGTGGTCTGGGGACTGGTTTGAGCGCCGGCAAACGCTGCGCCAATAAGTACTAAGAGGAGTAGGCGCCTCATTGCAACTCCACCGTAAAATCGTCCGCCGAGATATTTTGAGTCTCGCGCAGGTACGTGTCGATTGACTGTTCAGTAACCAAATTCAGATCGTGGCCCGCCGGCCCGTTCGGTCCGGTCGTGCGCGCCAGAAATCGCATGAAGAGCGGCGGAAAGTGTTCGTAGTTGATCTGAGCATGCACATGAAGCGGACTCTTAAGTTGCACGCCCATCTCGTCGAGTTCCTGTTGCGACGGCAGCTTGATCTCGTAATTGAAAGTTCGCGGATGCAAAGGACGCAGCGAGCGAAAATTATCAACGGTGTTGGCAAATGCCGCGCTAAACGTCTCTTCGTAGTGTGGAGCGGTGGCCACCACAGGATTGCCCTCCGCATCCTGACGCCCGACGCTTTGGCCCGGAAGAAAGATTCGGGTCAGTTCGTTGCGGAAGAGCACCAGACCTTCCGATCGCCCGGCATAGACACGCTCTTCCGGCCCGGCATCCGGCCCCGTTTCGAAGACCTGATTCGTGTGCCCATTATTAGCTGGCCCGGTAGCATAGGGCGTAACGAATGAGCCCGGATCGACAATGGCGTGGACGTGTTCCAGGTCTTCATCATCTAGGTTGCCGTCCGGTTGCAGTTCGCCGGTTTCGGCATGGCGTTTATCCACCTTATAGCCCGACTGATACAGCAGAAAACCGTTGTCGTCCGTCACGGTAAGTTGAATGTAAGTCGTACGCTCCTGCGAAAAACCCGCCGGAAAACGGTGACCCGTCAACGCCACCGTCTCGGCGCGCACATTGAATGTCTGGCCTGGCGACGCCGACGCATCTGTGTGGCTCAAACTGATACGCGTAGCCGCATTCAGCAGCGCTATACGGCGCGCGCCTAGCGCTTTTGGAATGCCGTACTCATCGGTCCCGGAAGCGTATGCATCGGGGTAACCGTCACCGAGCCGCGCCTGCAGTTCGTCCGTTCCTACTATGGGCACATCGACACCCGTGAAATTGTGACTCACGACGGAGCGGAGCATCAGCGGATAATTGCCATCGGCGGAGATCCCCGGAACCGCCGCGTAGTTCTGCGCGAACACACCCGGCGTTGGACTCGTGACCTTCATATCCCCAATCTGATAGGTTGAGTTGGCGCTAAACGGGAACGTCGACATATGGCAATCCTGGCACCGCACGACTTGCTTGAACGGATTAGCCGCGCTGTTGTAATCGCCGGTTTGCCATTCCGTGCTGAGGTTCTCCAGCCGGAAGTAAGTAACAGCCGCCGCGCCCAGATTTACATTATTCTCAAAATGCTGCAGATCGCCGGGACCTTCCGCCCCCAACGGAACTCTCACGTCGTGACAGCCGTTGCACAGTGCCGAACTGCGCAGGAACGAGATCTTATTGGCGTCGGCGCTCGCCAGATGGAACGTATTCTTTGGAGTTACCGGAAACAGAAACGGTCCCAGCTTCTCCATGCTCTCGTTGAGCAGCAGACTCGTATTGGCGAACCCATCATGTTGAAAGCTGCGATTCAGATCGGGCCCTGCAACGTTGTGGCATACATCGCAGGTGATCCCCGAAGCTCCAAGCGATGGATGCGCGCCCGCGGGAGCCGGACCTCCAATGCTATCCGGCAGCATTTGATTGCCGTTCGCATCCACAAGGTAATAGTCGCGCAGCGGGCGTATTAGATCGGGGCGAAAGTCGTTCAGCACGCCCTGCGGTTCGGGAACTTCGCGCGTCTTGGGATTGTCACCCATCCTCTCGACATTGGCATTATGGCAGGTGAAGCAGAAGCCCGCCTGAACCTGCCGGTTGTTGGTCAGAATTTGGGCGGTGAACATGTTGCTGGTCAGAGCCGTTCCGTCGGGGAGAGCCTTGTTGCTATCCGCGTAAACCGGGCGCAATAATCCGCCGTTAAGGAAATTAGCGGAGAGTTCCAATCCGTTCATCAACGGACTGACGCTGCGATACCCGGCCTTCACGGCGCTGTGCAGCTCATCATACTGGCGTTGATGACAGGGAAGACACGCTTCCGGGCGCTGATACACCTGAAAATTGAAGGAGCTGTCCGGGGGATTGACTGTAGTCGTTTGGGCCGTGGCTGTAAAGACAGCCAGGCTCAACAGTACTGCCTCGCGCACGGTTATTGTTCTCCTATTTGGATAGACTAGCACTTCAAGTGTTTGAGGCGCATTAGTATTCCCTGGGAATAGATATTTGCGGTACCGTCGAACAAAAACAAATCACATGAATCGTAGAAGCTTTCTTCAAACATCATTGGCAGCCGCGGGCGCCGTTCCAGCCTTGGTTCAACAATATAACGGGAAACCTGCCGGGCACTATATCCCCGAGCCGAAACGCAATTCGCGCCCGAATGTCCTCTGGATCTTCGGCGACCAATTCCGCGCTCAGGCATTGCAAAGCAACGGCGATCCCAACTCTCGAACTCCCAATCTCAGCCCCGCCGAAGTGGACGGCGTCGCTTTCATCAATCATGCCTCGGGATTCCCGCTATGTTGCCCGTTCCGCGGATCGTTGCTAACCAGCCGCTATCCGCATCACATGGCGGAAGCCGACACACTCTCACGTCTTTTCAGGAACCATCGGAGGCCTGAGCCGCGCGTTTCAGAGCGGTAATATATGTCCAACTACGATTCTGCCCGTAAACACGCTTCCTCGCTCGCCCCAGCCTCGCTCGCGAGAGCCCCGTTGCTTAGAGAAAAGATCCGGCCCTGTTGCGAGGCCTCCTCGCGGCCAGGCAGTGGACGTCCCGGCAGGATGAAATGCTCATCGCATCGCGGCTCGTACGTCTCATCCCCACCTACCAGAATCTGCGGGCTGTTATAGTGCGCCGGCAAGCCATCGATGATGCGCTGCGGATACTGCGCCCTGCCGCCGCACTTCGTGCAGTATGCGGTGAGCCACATGCAGCGATCTTCGGCCAAAAGCGCAAGGTCGGGAGTGGAACCGAACGGTTCCCCTCGAAAATCGAAAGCCAGTCCCGACGCCAGCACGTCGTATCCGTCGTCGAGCAGATCTTTGACAAGCTGAAAGAACCCACTGTCCCGCGAAAAAAACTGCACCTCGTCAAACGCGACCACTTGGAACCGGCAACCGGCCGCGGACTCTTTAGCCCGCAGTATGGGCCACATCTCAGCCGGCGCGGTCACCGAAATATCCTCCGCCGCATCCTCATCGCCCTTCCGGCTCTTGATACAGTTCATGCCGCTGCGTACGTCCGTGCGCGGTTTAAACACCGCGATTTTCTTGTTCCCGTAGTTGCGCAGCGTATCGATCTCCGTTAGCAGATGCCGCGTTTTGCCCGATGCCATATTGCCGATAAACAGTCTCAAAAATCTTCCGCGTGGCAAGTCGTGTTTCCCCCTGTGAACTCTAAAGGATATCGTGGAACTCCGGAGTAGTCACCAACCTGTAATCCGCATCAATCGGCATCGTATTTCCAATCGCACTGACTAATCGCGATAATATGACGATCGTGCGTATCTTCGCCCAACTCGCCCAACTCGTGTTGCTTACTCCGCTGGCTGTTGCGGCCGATACCTCATCCACCGATCGGAATCAGGATGTTCAATCCCTCCTGACGGCTCGTTGCCAGATCTGCCATAACGAGCAGGTTAATGCGGGCGGCCTGGCCCTCACGACGATGAACCGCATCCGCGAAGGCGGTAACCGAGGACCCGCGATAGTCCCCGGCAAGCCGGATCAGAGTCTGCTGTATCGCCTCATTTCGGGCGGGCAGCCTGCCATGCCAAAGCAAGGCGAGCCGTTGTCGAAAGCCGAAGTAGAGAGTGTCCGCCAATGGATTGCCAACGGCGCACCCTGGACCGAGGCCTCCCAATGGTGGTCTCTGCAGCCATTGACACGGCCACCGGTCCCAAACGTTGCGACTATTAACCCTATCGACGCCTTCATTCTGTCAAAGCTTCGCGAAAAACGGCTGGTTGCGTCACCTGAAGCGGATCGCCGCACTCTGATCCGCCGTCTCACCTACGATCTTCATGGCCTTCCGCCATCGCCCGAAGAAGTGGATGCTTTTCTCACCGACCGATCCCCGGACGCTTACGAGAAATCTGGTCGACCGTCTACTCGCCTCGCCTCGCTATGGCGAGCGTTGGGGACGTCACTGGCTGGACGCCGCCCACTACGGCGAGTCGCATGGCTATGACAAAGACAAGCCCCGCCGCAATTCATGGCCTTATCGCGATTACGTGATCCGGCTCTTCAACCAGGACAAGCCTTATGCCCGCTTCGTCCAGGAACAACTCGCCGGCGATTTCCTCTTCCCTGACGACCCGCAAGCCACCGTCGCGCTCGGATTTATTGCCGCCGGTCCTTGGGATTTCGTGGGCCATGCCGAACTCCGCGAAGGCACCACCGACAAAAAGATCACCCGCGTGCTCGATCGCGACGACATGGTGACCTAACGATGTCACCTCTCGTCAGCATGACCGCGCACTGCGCCCGCTGCCACGATCATAAATTCGATCCGATCTCGCCAGGACGACTATTACAGCCTGCAAGCCGTTTTCGCCGGCGTCGATCGCGCCGATCGGCCGTTCGACGTCGATCCGCGAACGTTCCAGCGGCGCAATGCGCTGATGGCGCAAAGTCGCGCGTTGGCGGTGTCGCTGCGCCCGCTGCAAGATGCGGCCGCGGAAATCACTACACCGGAAATCGAGAGACTTGACCAGCAGGTTGCCGAGCCTGGAAAGAGATCAATGCCACCGATCCTGCGAACCGGCCCGTCGATATCAAACAGAAAATCGCGGATGCCGCGGTGCAGCCGCGCCGCGCTGGTAAAGCCGCGTTACCTACCCGCAACAGTCGAGGAGATGGACCGGCTGAACTCGCAAATCGCCGGCCTCGATAAGATAATCAAAGCGCTCCCAAAACCGCAATGGGTCTATGCCGCAGCCAACTACTTCGAACCACAAGGGACCTTCCGATTTGCCATTAAGCCGCGCCCCGTAACGGTGCTCGCGCGCGGCAGCGTGGAGAGTCCCGGAGCTGCCCTGAACCAGGAGCGTTGTCCTGCGTACCCGGCCTGAAGTCCCGTTTCGGCTCGTCTCCAGCAGCACCCGAAGGCGAGCGCCGTGCCGCTCTCGCGCATTGGATCACGGACCCGAATAACATGCTCGCCTGGCGATCCATCGTGAATCGCGTCTGGCACTATCACTTCGGCGCGGGGCTGGTCGATACCCCGAACGATTTCGGTCACATGGGCTCGCTGCCATCGCATCCCGAACTGCTCGACTGGCTCGCCGTCGAATTTCGCGATAGCGGAGGCTCATTTAAAAAGCTGCACAAGTTGATCGTGATGAGCTCCGCTTATCGGCAGTCATCCGCGGATAACAGCGCGAACGCACAGCATTGACGCCGACAATCGGTACCTGTGGAGCGCCAACCGGCAGCGCCTCGACGCCGAGTCGCTCCGCGATAGCATCCTTGCCGTCAGCGGCAAGCTCGACCTCACAATGGGAGGTCCTTCAGTCGAGCAGTTCTTTTTCAAGGACGACCACTCGCCCGTATACGACTACTCACGCTACGATCCCGATGCGCCCGGGCAATTATCGCCGCAGCGTCTACCGCTTCATCGTCCGCAGCGTGCCCGACCCTTTCATGGAGCGCTTCGATTGTCCCGATGTTTCCATGATTACCGCCAAGCGAACCACCACCATCACCGCCATCCAGGCTCTGGCGCTAATGAATAATCCGTTCGTCCTGAAACAGGCGGAACATCTCGCCGAGCGCGTTGCGAAGCAGTCGATCCATGCGACTGGACACGGCCTTCCGCCTGACCTTGCAACGGGAGCCGACTGCCAAGGAGCGAGACGTGCTGACGCCGTACCTCGAAAGAGAAGGTCTGACGAATCTCTGCCGCCTGCTGCTGAACACTAACGAATTCCTCTTTGTGGACTAATAATGTCGACCCGCAGAAACTTCTTATGGAACTATGGTGGAGGCCTCGGAGGCATCGCGCTCGCGGGCCTGCTCGCTGACTCGGGACTCCTTGACGGTGCACCCTCAGGCCTGCACCATCCCGCCAAAGCCAAACGAGTGGTGCAGTTGTTTATGTCCGGTGCAGCCAGCCAGTGCGACACTTTCGACTACAAGCCGAAGCTCATCGAGCGCAACGGCCAGAAGTTCGATCCCGGCGGCAAAGTGGAGCTCTTCCAAAGCAGTCCGGGCGCGGTAATGGCGAGCCCGTGGGAATGGAAGCGGCATGGCCAGTGCGGCAAATGGGTCAGTGGCCTCGTGCCGCATCTCGCCTCCTGCGTGGACGACATAGCTTTCGTGCACTCCATGGTCTCGAAATCTAACGTCCATGGACCCGCGACATTCATGCAGAACACCGGCTTCGTCCTGCCTGGATATCCCGCAATGGGAGCGTGGGTATCGTACGGTCTCGGCAGCATGAATAAGGACCTTCCAACGTTCGTCGTACTACCGGATTCTCGCGGCTTCGCACCCAACGGCGCCAACAACTGGACTAGCGGTTTCCTCCCCGCGGCCCATCAGGGCACAATGATCCGCGCCAGCAGTCCCAATCCGATCTACGATCTGTTTCCTCCGAAGAGCGCTTCCTATATCACCGACCAAAGCGAGCCGGACACCCTGCGCGTTCTAAATCGGATCAACGAGCAACACCGCGAATCGCAGGCAGGACGATTCGCGTCTGGAGGCGCGCATCGCGTCGTACGAACTGGCTGCAAAGCTGCAGGTCAGCGCTCCGGAGGTCATGGATATCTCCAAGGAATCCGCTGCGACGATCCACCTCTATGGCATTGATGATCCGGTTACCGAAGATTTCGGACGCAATTGCCTCGTTGCCCGACGCATGTTGGAACGCGGCGTCCGCTTCGTGCAGGTGTGGAGCGGCGCGGACAACGGCTTTCCACGCCGCAACTGGGATAGTCACGAGGATCTCGCCAAGGATCATGCCAATATGGCCGCGGGAATGGATAAGCCGGCCGCTGCGCTCATTAAGGATCTGAAGTCGCGCGGCATGTTGAACGATACGATCGTCCACTGGGCCACCGAGTTCGGCCGCATGCCGTGCAGCCAGGGCGGTAAAGGCCGCGATCACAATCCGTTCGCCTTCACCACCTTCTTCGCCGGCGGGGGATTCAAAGGTGGCGCGAGCTACGGCGCGAGCGATGAGTGGTCTTACAAAGCCGCGGAAAAACCGACCTACTGCTACGACATGCACGCCACCATGCTCCATCTGCTCGGCATCGATCATACAAGGCTGACCTACCGGCACAATGGAATCGATCGCCGCATAACCGATGTTTACGGGGAAGTCATTCGGGAGATTCTGGCATAGTGAGACTCCTCCTTCTCCTGGCTTTCCTTCCATTTCCAGCCGCCGCGCAATACACGCTTTATACCTGTATGACCGCGACCAAGGAATACGTGGTCGGCGCAAAATTGCCGCCAAGCGGCCTTTTCCTCAGAACGCAGACCGCCAAAGGGCTTGCTGGAGCGTGGAAACACGTCGGCTACAATCATCCCTTCCTGACATCTCTCGACTACGACCCCGCCGATCCCTCGACCCTGTACCTCGCCGCCGGCAATGGTCTTTTCAGCGTCTCGGATCGCTGGCGAAAAGTGGAAGCTCCTCACCGGCAGCGACGTCACCGAACTGCGCGATGTAGCCGTCGACCGCAACGCGCGCGGCACCCTCTACTTCGCCCACAGTCACGGCATCCGCGTCAGTCACGATCGTGGCGCAACACTGGCAGGAGCTAGGCGGCGGACTGCATCGCAAAGTACACTGAGGCCATTCGCGTCGACCGTCAACGCGCAGGCGTGCTCGTCATAGGCGGTGAGGAGGGAATCTTCCGCAGCGAAGATGCCGGCGAAAATTGGAAGCTCGCTGGCGCGGCAGGCTTTCAAATCTCCCGCATCGAGCAATCGCCACACGATCCCTGCGACTGGCTGGCGGTAACACAGAAAGGCGGCCTGTTCGCTTCTCACGATTGCGCGAAGACATTCGAGACCCTCGGCCGCATCGGTTTCGGCAGCAATCTGTACGACGTCGCGTTCGATCCGGCGGATCACAAGCGCATCGCCGTAGCGGGTTGGGTAACGGGCGTCGCGATTTCCGAAGATGAGGGCAAAACGTGGCAGTTGCGCAACACCGGTCTGCCCACCACACATGTGGTCAGCATCGCGTTCGATCCTGTGACGCCGGGCCGGCTCTACGCGAGCGTCAATCGAAGAAGCTCTCTATCGCTCCGATGATAACGGCAAAACCTGGACAAAAGACGGCCTTGAAGAAAGCGTCGTCAATCGCATGAAATTCATTCCTGAAGGGGCCCGCCAGTGAGACATCTCTGGCTGCTCCTCTTAACGCTCCCGCTCCTCGCCGAAACACCCACCTTCGAGCAGCGCAAGTTGACGATGATCGACGCCTATGCCCACCACCAAGGCCCTCGCGACTACGGCTATGCTGAGATCGCGGCCAAGCTATGGCGCCACGAAGACGCTGCCTGGTGCTCGCAAAAGCTGGAGCAACTCCTCGGCGCGGGTCCCAGCGGCGACATGTTCTGGATGTTTCCCGTCACCGCGATCGCCTATCTAGATCGAGGCCAGTTGTCCGATTCCGCGCGGCAGGCCCTTCGTCGTTCGTGGAAGACCTACATGCCTTATCGCGGCGATACCGAAAATCACTTTCTGCTCTACTACACCAGCCTCTATCTCATGGCGCAGTTGTGGCCCGATCAGCCGGGCGACACCTGGTATTCCGGCAAGTCGTCACAAGAGAATATGGAGGAGGCCCGGCAATGGATCGAAGGCTGGATCCATCTCACTACAACGCGCGGACAGGGCGAGTACGACTCCCCCCATTACATGGGTGTATATCTGCTGCCCATCTCGTATCTCGCGGCCTGGGCCAAAGATCCCGCGATGAAGCAGCGCGCCACTATGATGCTCGACTATCTCATCGCCGACTACGCCCCGGAGAATCTCGACGGGCTCTACGTTGGCGCACACGCCAGAATCTACGAGCAGCAATTGCTGGAAAGATGGAACGGCGTTTCGAGCGACTTCGGCTGGCTCTGGTTCGGCGTCGGCCGTCCACTGCCATTTCCCGATAACTACGTCTTGTACTATCTGGTGGCCAGCGCCTACGAGCCGCCGGAGATCCTGAAACAAATTGGCACCGATCGCAGCCAAGCCCTACACTCACTACGAGCGCAAGCGCACACGCAATCGCTGGCGCTTCAACGATGAACTCCATGGGCCCGTTTACAAGACCACCTACGTTCGCCGCGAATACGCGGTCAGCTCGGATCAGGGTGGCGTGTTGCAGCCCATCCAGCAGCATTCCTGGGACGTCATCTGGTCGGTGCCGGACCCTCGCGGCGTGCAGAACACGTTCTTCACCCTGCACCCTTACTCTGGGCTCCAGGAACTGCAGACCTATTTCGTCTTCAATCCCGATAGCGGGACGGAAGGCGTGGTCAAGTCGAAAAAGACCTACGACTCCCCCGATAAGTTCCTCGGCGGGTCGCCTTACGAAAAAATCTTTCAGGATCAAGATACCGTCATCACTCTCTACGACATTCCTCCGGCAACTCGTTTCCCGCATGTCAACGGGTTCTTCTCCAAAGATTTGGGCGAAACTGTCGAAGATCCGTCCGGGTGGATCTTCATGCGAGGCGGCGAAACGGCGTACATCGCCTGCCGCCCGCTGCAGCCTTATTCCTGGAAACCGATCGCCGGTGGCGGACGCCGCCTCTTCAGTCCTTATCTCAAGAACGGCTTCGTGGTGCAGGTCGCAGCCGCATCCGAATTTCCCGATCTCGAATCGTTTGGGCGCGTCATCAAAGCGCTACCGCTGGAGTTTCACTTGGACGCCTCGCCGGTCGTGCACTTCCGGTCCCTCCGCGGCAAGTCGATCGAGTTCAGGTACGGCGATACTCCGAAAGTAAACGGAACGCCATTGGATTACGATCACTGGCCGCTGTTTGGCGGCCCATTTGTCGAAGCCGCCGTGGACTCGGAGCAGTTGATCCTGAAATACAGAAAGATGCGGCGAACGCTCGATTTCCGCAAGCTGACGGTGGTGGACTCTCGTAAGTAACGATACTTCTGCACGCCACCATCGCCGACCGCGTCAATCCTCTTTGAGGATAGTCTTGTCCATCGTCGCCGCCCTATCGCTCGCGAGGTACGGCTACGCCTCAAAAGCCTCCGATCTCTATCGCCAGGCTGAGAAATTCGAGAAAGCCGGCAAGATCACCCAAGCTTACCTTTTGTACTCCGAAGCCGCTGCTCTCGAGCCAGCAAACACGCACTATCTGGCTAAGACCGCTGCCCTTCAAGGTAAGGCCGACCTGATCGCCGCGCTCGCCGCCAAAGCCAAGCTGGCCTCCGCCCCGCCGGCAACTTTACCCGTGAGCCCTGAGCCCGATCCACAGTTCGATCTCTCCACCGTGACCGACTTTGAACTGCTAAAGGCCCGCCGTGCTCTCCCGCCAGCTGAAGTCAAACTCCCCAACGGACGTTTCGACTTCCACCTGAACGGAGACGCAAAGGACGTCTTCACTCAGGTAGGCGAACGTTGCCGTCTCCAGGTTCAGTTCGATGGCGATTACAGCCAGACACCACAGAAAGTTCGCTTCGACCTTATCGATTCCGATTGCCGCGAAGCGTTGCATGCAGCCGAATCGGCAACGGCATCCTTCGTCGTTCCCCTTTCGAGTAAGCTGATCTTCGTCTCCAAAGACACTGCGGCCAAGCGCCTTGATAACGAACAGACCATGAGTGTCGTGCTCCCGATCCCCACGGCTTGGACGGCCCAGGAGATCACCGAAATTGCGCAAGCGATCAAACAAGTCACCGGCGTCGAAAAGCTCGCGTGGGATTCCGCTACTAACGAGATCCTGATTCGCGACCGCGTGTCGCGGGTTCTGCCCGCCATCGCGTTGGCCGGACAACTCACCGCCTATCGTGGCAACGTCGTGATCGAACTCCGCTTCATACAGGTTTCGGACACGGACATCCTGTCCTACGGCGTAAATCTGACCAATTCGTTTTCCATCGTTTACGGCGGCAACTTCCTCAACGCTCAGGGCGCGCAAGCCCAATCTGTCGCCGCGGCAGCCGCCAACACGGTGAGCGCCGCGGTAAAACTCCTGGGCCAGGGTAAGACGCTGTTCGGCATCAGCGCGCTTAATGCGAGCGTCGTCGCGAAGCTGACGCAATCGTCCGCGCGCACTCTGCTCGATACCCAGCTTCGCGCAGCCAGTGGAATGCCCGCGACGTTTCACGTCGGCAACAAGTACCCCGTCCTCACATCCGGCTATTTCGGCCCGGCCTCGGCGTCTACAGGCGGAACTGTCTATACCCCGCCGCCGTCGTTCACCTATCAGGATCTTGGCATCTCGCTGAAAGTGACACCCATAATCGGAAACGACGAACTGGTAACGCTGGATGTAGACAGCGAATACCAATTGCTCGCTGGGGCAGCAATCGACGGAATTCCGATCCTGGCTAACCGCAAGCTCGCCTCCCGTATCAGCATCCGCAATGACGAGTGGGCGATCGTCGGCGGGCTGATGGACTCGACGGACAACAAATCAACCAGCGGTGTCGCCGGTCTGGCGCGCATTCCTCTTTTGGGGTGGCTTTTCAAAACTCAAAACCGCGAAAAGGATCACGACCACGTGCTCATTCTTATCAAGCCGCATATCGTCGGAGAGGGCCCCGGTAATCGCGTTATCCCGTCATTGCGAGTTGGAACCGAAACCCGGCCGCTTTCGCCGATATAATTGCTGCGAATGGACAGACGAATTTTCCTCTCCCTGGCAGCCGCCGGCGCGACGGCGCGTGCATTTCAGAAAGCGCCGGTTGGCATCGGCTTTCTCGGCGCAAGTCACTCGCACGCCGCCGGGAAGCTTGCCGTGGCTCGCATGATGTCCGATCTACGGCTCGTCGGAGTATGTGAGCCTGATCCCAAGATTCAGGAAACCTTGCGCAACCGGAGCATCACGTTGATGTCGCGCGACCAACTGCTTGCGGCTCCCGAAATCGGCATCATAGCGGTCGAATCGGCCGTGCGCGATCACGCAACCGACGGCCTTGCGGTGCTCGAAGCCGGCAAACACCTGCATCTCGAAAAGGCTCCCGCGGACAAAATGGCGCCTTTCGAAAAGATGGTCGCAGTGGCGCGCAAGAAGAATCTCCGGATGCAGGTCGGCTACATGTGGCGATACAATCCTGGCATCATCAAGGCCGTCCAGGCCGCCCGCAACGGCTGGCTCGGCTCAGTCTATCTGGTCAAAGCGAGCATTGGGAATCAGCTTCCCGCCGATGGCCGCCCCGCATGGGCGGAGTTTCCCGGCGGGACGATGTTTGAACTCGGCTGCCATATGATCGATTCAATGGTGAGACTCATGGGACCTCCCGGGAAGGTGACTCCCGTTCTGCACAAAGACGGAAACTTCAATGACACTCTGCGCGATAATACCCTCGCGGTGCTCGAATGGAAGGGTGCGCTCGGCATTGTGGAGTCGTCGAATATGGTACCCAGCTCCGGGAAATACCGCTTCTTCGAGATCCACGGATCGAACGGCCGCGCCATCGTCAATCCGGTCGAAGCGCCGGTTTTCACTATCGATCTCGACAAGGCGGCCGGACCTTACGAGAAGGGCGTGCAGACGATCCCGATTCGGACTTACCAGCGCTATATCGAAGATTTCTTCGAACTTGCCTCGGCCGTTCGCGGAGAGGCGAAACTGCGGGTCACACTTGACGAGGAATTGATGGTGGAAGAAGCGGTGCTCCGCTGCAGCGGGATGTATGAGAAATCGTAACGCGGCGCTGTTATTACTGGTAACCGACGTGCTCTCTTGCGGGCTGCCGACCTGACGCAATCGACTGTCGTTATCCCATCCAATCTCACATCCCCGGAACGTAAAGCGGTGTCGTTGCTAACGGGTGCCGTTGAGCAGCGCACTCGCATCACGTGGCCCGTCTCAACCGTCAACCCCGGACCGGGCAAACCGGTTATCGTAATTCGCCATGGAGCAGTGGGTGCGCCAGCCAGAAGGTTATCAACTGCGCTCATTCGATAACGGCGGCGCGGCGGCTGTAGAGATCACCGGCAACGACGAACGCGGCGTGCTGTTCGGCATCGGCGGTCTGTTGCGCGCGCTCGAAATGCGCCGCGATTCCATCACGCTGACGCGCGAACTGCACGTCTCACACCGCCCCGAAGTATCCGCTGCGGGGGCATCAGCTCGGCTACCGGCCGAAGACCAACGCGTACGACGGCTGGAGCGTGCCGATGTGGGAAAGCTACATCCGCGACCTGGCCGTATTTGGCGCGAACGCCATCGAACTGATTCCGCCGCGCTCCGACGACGCTGCCGACAGCCCCCACTTTCCGCTGCCTCCGATGCAGATGATGATCGAGATGTCGCGGCTGGCCAAGGACTACGGCCTGCAATGCTGGGTCTGGTATCCGGCGATGGACAAGGACTACTCCGATCCGGCCACGGTCGAGCTCGCGCTGAAAGAATGGGCCGAGGTCTTCCGCAAGCTGCCGCGCATCGACGCGGTATTCGTGCCGGGCGGCGATCCCGGCCACACGGAGCCGAAATACCTGATGGCGCTGCTCGAAAAGCAGACGGCAAGCCTGCGCAGATTTCATCCGCACGCGAACATGTGGGTCTCGCCGCAAGGCTTCAACGCCGCGTGGATGGACGAGTTCTTCGGCATCATGAAGACCGAGCCCGCGTGGCTCACCGGCATCGTCTTCGGACCGCAGGTACGCGTCGAATCTGCCCGAACTGCGCAGCCGCATCCCGAAGCGCTACCCAATCCGCTTCTATCCGGACATCACCCACAGCACCAACGCCGAATTTCCGGTCAACGACTGGGACCTTGCGTACGCGATGACCGAGGAACGCGAAGGTATCAACCCGCGCCCGATGGATGAAGCGCATATCTTCCGCGTGCTGCAGCCGTATGCCGAAGCGGGCTTCCTCACCTATTCGGAAGGCTGCAACGACGATGTCAACAAGTCAGTCTGGAGCGCGCTCGGCTGGGATCCTGAAGTCGACGTCAGCAGACGTGCTTCGCGACTACGCACGCTACTTCATCGGACCCGATATGGCCGACGGCTTCGCGCAAGGGTTGTTGGCTCTCGAACGAAATTGGCGTGGGCCACTACTCACCAACTCAGGCGTCGATACGACGCTCGGACAGTTTCAGGAGATGGAGCGTAAGGCAACGCCCCAGCAGAAGCAGAACTGGCGATTCCAGCAGGCACTCTACCGCGCCCACTACGATGCCTATCTGCGCACCCGGCTGATCGACGAAACCGATCGCGAGCGCCGCGCAATGGAGCGGCTCGACACTGCACGCAGCATCGGCGCGTTACCGGCTCTTGTTGCTGCGGAGAATGAACTCGCCGTCGATCCGCTCAGACGCGCTGGAAGCGCACTCCGCGCCCGCGTCTTCGAATTCGCTGAGGCGCTCTTCCAGAGCATTCACATGCAGCTCAGCGTGCCGCGTTACGCCGCCATCGATCCGGGCCGCGGCGCAAATCTCGACCTCATCGATCGCCCTATAACCAACGCCGCGTGGCTCATCAAAGTCTTCGCGGAGATTCGTAAAATCGAGGGCGAGACTGATCGTATCAAAGCAATCGATGCCATTGTGAACTGGATTAATCCCGGGCCCGGTGGATTTTACGACGATTTGGGCGATCCTACCAATCGGCCGCATCTAGTGCCCGGGGTGGGATTCGATAAGGACCCGGCGTTCTTCCATACCGTCCGCACAGGCTTCGGCGGCCGCCGCAGTACACCGTGGAGGACGTCCTGGTATCGCTGCGCCGAAGCGCTGTACGGCAACGGGCTACAGCTTCACTACACAGGCCTTGATCCGGCCGCGCATTATCGGGTGCGCTTCACTCAGGGCGGCGATAACGCGCCGCGCTTGACCCGGCTAGTCGCTGACGGAAAGTATGAGGTCCATCCAATGCGGGCGAAAGACAGCGACGTTAAGCCAGTAGAGTTCAACATTCCCGCGGCAGCCACAGCGGACGGCACTCTGACGCTTGAATGGCAGGCGAATCCCCAGGAATCCGGCAACGGGCGCTTTGTTCAGGCTATCGGAGGTGTGGCTCATTCGGCGCGGAGAGCGTCAGCGGGATTGATGCGTATGGCTCGCCGGGCCGGAATGTAGCTTGCGAGTGACGCCGATGCGGTGAATAGAACTGCACTTGCCGCGTACGTGAGCGGATCGGCGGTGCTGGTCTGATATAACTGGCTTGCTACAAAGCGGGATAAAGCGAACGAGGCTGCAACGCCGAACAATATCCCGGCGACGGTTAGCATCATGCCATGGCCGATCACGAGACCAAAGATGTTGCCGCGAGCGGCGCCGAGGGCCATTCGAATGCCCAGCTCCGCCGTACGCTGGGTGACAGAATAGGCAATGATTCCGTAGATTCCAACCCCGGCAAGAAAGAACGCCACGCCTGAAAGCGTTGCTATCAGAACCATGTTAAATCGCCTTCCGGCGCTCAGCGATTCGAGCAACTCGTCCATGGTCTTCACTTCCGTGAGAGGCTGGTCGGGGTCGATGATCGCGAGTTGTTTGCGTACTTCGGGAAGGAGACTATAAGGTTTGATAGCGGTGCGCAGGCTCAGCGAAAGATAGGGTACGGTCATCTGCGGAAATGGCAGCATCACTTCGGGCATAGTGGGTGCCGCGATGCCGTTATTCTTGGTATCGCCGAGCACTCCGGCCACTTGGTAAGGGCGCGGCAGCGAACCGATCCAGACTCGTTTTCCAATAGGGTTCTCATTGGGCCAGAAGCGCCGGACGGTCAACTGATTCACTAGCGTGACTGGGGTCGATTGGAGATCGTCATGCTCATTGAACATACGGCCGGCGATCAGCGGGATGTGCATCACCTTCAGGTAGTCCGGACTGATCTGCTGCAAGTTGACGATGGGGCGTTTTCCCAAAGCTACCGCGGGTTGCCCTTCGAACAGCACCGGCGCGAGGTGATTCGGGACCACGGGAAGCGCCGTTGAGATGGTTGAAGCCACGACGCCCGGCAACTTTTGGGTTTGCTGAAGGAGACGGCGATAGAACGCGATGATGTCATCCGGGCGCGCATATCTCGTTTTCGGAAGTGTGATCTGCATCGTCAAAGTGTGGCTGGGATCGAATCCTGGAGCAACGTTGCGAAGCTGAAGAAAGCTGCGAAGTAGCAGCCCAGCTCCCACCAGGAGCATCATCGAGAGAGCCACCTGGGCGATCACCAATACGCCGCGAGTGCGCTGCCCCCGGCGAGTTCCGCTGAACCCGCGGGCCTCGTCGCGCAATCCGCCGCCGATATCGTAGGTTGGGATTCGGAGAGCAGGCGCTAGCCCGGACAGCAGCCCGGTCAGGATCGAAATCGCTAGCGTGAACGCGAGCACGCGGGAGTTCATGGAGAGATCCGCAGTCTGGAGAGTGTCCGTACTCAAAGCGATCAGGACGCGAGTTCCCAAGGCGGCCAGAGCAATGCCGAGGACGCCGCCGAGCAGAGCAATCAGCAGGCTTTCGATGAGTAACTGCCGGCTTATGACTCCGCGCGATGCGCCGAGCGCCGTGCGAATCGCGAACTCCTTGCATCTCGCCAGCGCGCGTGAGAGCAGCAGGCTGGCTACGTTGGCGCATGCGATCAACAGCACGACGAAAACCGTCGCGGCGAGTATCAGCAGTGAGGGGCGTATGCCGGACACGAGCTCGTCTTGCAGTCTTTTCGTAGACAACGAGAGGTTCAGGGTCGCGTCGAAATTGCCCGGATTGTCCTCGCAGTATTGCCGGTACAGCGCCGCCAATTCGGCGCGAGATTGCTCGCCGGAAACTCCGGGGCGCAATCGACCAATTAGATCGAAGTAGGTCCCTCCTCGCGCGACACGTGCCGGCGTGACGAAGCTCATGTCGAAGACGCGAGGCGACCAGATATCGCGTGGCGGTCCAAAGAGCGAGAAAGCGAAGCTGCGGGGAAGCACTCCGATGACCGAATAGTCTCCTGAGTCGAGTGTGATGGTGTGGCCGACCGCCCGCTCTGCTTGGCCGAAGAGCCTCGCCGCGAACGGGTAGCTCAGCACAACGACTGGGCTGCCGCCAGGGCGATCTTCGTCCTCCCGGAACGTCCGGCCCGCGACGGGGCGCACTCCGAGAACGTCGAAGAAGTTCCACGTTGCTCGCGCCGCGGGAACCTGCTCGGGATCGCCGTGACGGGTCAGATTGAAGCTCTCAAAAATGCACGCCGCCACGCCTGTGAGTGTATGGCTACGTTGCGTGACCGCAGTATAGAAAGGGTACGAGAGTTCGCTCCTATCGCCATTGCTGGTATCGCCTCCGCCGATAAGTACGAGGCGGCCCGGTTCCGCATAGGTAAGCGGACGTAGCAGCAGAGCGTTCGACACCGTGAAAACGGCTGTTGTCGCGCCGATGCCTAAAGCGAGAGTCAGAACGGCGATACAGGTAACGCCGGGGCTCTTCAATAGCACTCGGATACCGTAGCGCAGGTCCCGGATTACAGAACTGAACACAGCTACCTTCCTGACGCTTCCCGAACCGCTTCGGCCTCTTCGAACCGGCAGGCATCGCGAAATTCGCAGTATTCGCAATGCTTCGAATTCGATGGTTGGGGGCGTACCGTTCCCTCGCGGATTTCACGCGCCACGCGTTCGACGGTAGTGATGCCCTTCTCGATCCATTCCGGCGTGAGAGGCGCGAGGTCGTGGCCAGGGAGTTCGCCCCAACCAACCGGCTTCTGAGCGCTCTTTACGCTTAGAAACACCGTCGCCTGCGGACGCTGACCCAGAGTCCGTTCCGCGGCAATTGTATAAAGGACGCCTTGCAGCTTGGTCTCATCGTTGACGTTCTGCCTGGTGTTGTTCGAGTACTTGTAGTCGACGACGATCGCGCCGCCGATCGCGCTCGTTTCCAAACGGTCGATACGGCCTCGGACACGCACGCCGGCAACGGTCAACTCGAACGACTGTTCCGTGAGGATCGCGCCGTCACCGAACGTTTGGAAAGACGCGCAGAAGCTCTGAAGATCATCCAACAATTGCTGCCGCAACATTTCGGTGCGATAGGAGGCCTGGATGTGATCCTTTGCGCAGGCAGCCGCGAATACGGCATCGAAGTGCGGCTTAACGTCGCCGCGACCCGCTGTCCACTGCCTCAGAACGTCATGTACGATGTTGCCTTGCACCAGATAACTCAGCCGATCTCCGGGACTATCAGGCAGCGATTCCAGTCGCAAGGTCTTGCCAGAGAAGAATTGGAAGGGGCATCGCGCATAGGTTTCGAGGCCGCTCGGACTAAACGTGGCGTGGCGCTGTTCAATGCGCGCCAACAGATCGGGGCTGTGCAGCGCCGATACTGCGCGGACCGTGATGGCAGGCGATGGCAACATGGGGCGAACCAGCCTCACGGGGCTCTCGACGGCTGCCGGCAGGCGCGCAAAGAACGACGAGGGCAGATTCGCTTCACCGCGGCCGTTCATGCGCGGGTAACTGAGGATCAGCTTTCTTTCCGGACGTTGCGAGACAGCGTCGAAAAGACAGGCCTCCTCCTCATCGCGCGCCTGAGTGTCGCGAATGCGGATGCCGTGGGCTTGCAGTTGTCGCATCGCCGTATCGGGTAGGAACGGGTCTTGCGGGTGATAACGGGGAAAGACCTTCTCGATCAGGTTGGGGATGAACGTGACCGCTGGGTCCCATTGACGGGCTTCGAAAACGCTCATTACGTGAACTATATTGTGACGGCCATCGGGAACAGTGAATGTGGTGAGGCGGATGATGGACTCCGCAGTGCGCCAAAACTCCCCAAGCGTAATCGCAGCATCTACGGGCCGGTACCAGGAGGCCGCAGTCTGCATAGCGGTCGACCACTCGGCAGTCGCAGCGACCTGACCGCGGTCGATCGCGACATTCGTCCGTCCGACGTCCAGCGGTTGATTCGGTCGAAAGCGTTCCGGCAGCATCGAGAGCAGTCTTGCCCATTCCTGCGGGCACCAATTTGCCGCTCGCCACGCGTCGATCTTAGAGAAGCGTTCGACCCTTTCCAGCAGACGAGGTTCGCCGCCCGCGAGATCCCGCAGCGTGGCCAGACCTTCGCCTGGGATATGTTCGCGGATGGCAATGTCCCAACAGTCCATCGCCGCATCCGGCGTCAGTCCTGGAGCCAGGCGCAGCGCGGTGAGCGCCGTTTCGAGATCCCAGCCCGACAGCACGGCTTCGATCACGTGCATCGAGAAGCCTGCGACTGGATGATCTTTAAGGGCGGTGCTGAAGTAGTACCGCGCCGGAATACCGAAACGCTCAAAAGTAGTTTCAAGCAGCGGAGCGAGGTCTTCGGGATTGCGCAGCACGACGGCCATCTCGCGGAACTCACGTCCCGCCGAGTGTTCTACCAGAATGCGCCGGGCGATTTCGTCGGTTTCCCGCTCCAGGTTCTCGGCTTGGAACCATTCCGCATCGGGCGGTATGCCGCGACCGGCAAGTTCCTCCACGCGGAAGCCTGCCGCGCGAAGATCTCTCAGGGCCGGTCCCGCGGTGGGCAGCGAAGGGAGCGCCACCGTGACCTGCTCTTTGCTCGCGAGAGCTTCGATCAATTCGAGTTCAGGACGCGCGAAACCCACAAAGCCGTCAAACCAGATCTGCTGGGACAGCTCCCGAGTGGGCCGGTTGCGAATCTCGGACGCCGCGCGTCGGAGTGCCTGCGAACGAGTCAGAAGTCCGCGCGCAGAGAGTTGGCGTTCCATGGTGCGCCAGACCGCCAGTAGCGGTTCGGCGAGCGGCGCATCCGGCATCAGGCGGCTAAATTGCTCCGGTTCGCATCCCGCCGCATCAAGTTCGCCGATAGTCGCCACTAACGCCGCGTGGAATCCGGGCATGCCATCGACGCGCGCAAACTCAGGCGAGTCGACCTCGGTTACCGCAGCTTCGATGGCGAGAGTAAGGTGGGCGGTATCGGCTAGCGCGACACCACTGCAGATTTCGCTCGTGAAGGCAGACAGCGTCAGGACAGACTTCGGGCTGAAGACCAGTCCTTCGCGCGCCAGTTCGTTTCGGAGGTGTCGGACAAGCGTAGCCGTCGGGACAACGAGCCGGGTATCGGAGCGGCGCCCTCTTACAGCCTCGCGGAATGCCGTGAGAATGCGGTGAGTTTTGCCCGAGCCGGACGGCCCTGTGAACACGAGCATGCAATATCAGTGTAGCGGGAGGCTCGGATTGCTTTCGAGATCGAGAAGCCAGCGCTTAAGCGGAAGGCCGCCGCCGAAACCCGTGAGTTTGCCATTCGACCCGATAACGCGATGGCAGGGCACGACTATCGGAATGGGATTTCGGCCGTTCGCAGCGCCTACTGCGCGTACCGCGTCGGGTGTGCCGATGGCTCGCGCCTGCTCGGAGTAGGATCGCGTTGCTCCATAGGGAATCTGCTGGAGCGCCCGCCATGCGCGCACCTGGAAAGGAGTACCGCGGAGGATCAAAGGGAGATCAAAGTCACGGAGCTCCTGCAGAAAATAAGCGTCGAGCTGGCGGCTCGCCTCACGCAAGATGGGCTGGTCGTCGCAGCGGACGGCTTCCGCAGGCGGCGTGCCTTCGAAACGAATCTGTTCGAGGCCCTCCTCGGACGCAATGAGGGCCAGGGTACCGGTTGGATGAGTGAACAGCGAAAAGTACATCCGCATATGACTATTGTCCGCGCGTCCAAAAGCTATTGACATAGACTGCTTTGCGGTATAGAGTACTTTTATGAGACAACTAAGGTAATTGCGGCATTCTTCTTCGCGATGTCGTTTTCGATCTGGCTGGGACGCGCGGACATGCACACGGACGACACCGGTATCCTGGTGGGGCTGATCGGGATCGGTGGGTTCGTGCTCGCGATGTTCGAGCCGCGGCGTCCCTGGATCTGGGGCGTGATCGTCCCGGCAGGAGTCATTCTGGTCGAAATTTGGAATACTTTGTATGGGCCGCGGAATCCTCACAACGGCGGCGCTGGTGGATTGCTGGCGATCGCCGCCGTAACGATAGCGGTCGCGTGCGCCGGAGCTTACGTAGGAGCATTATTGCGGCGCATGATGCCGCCAGCGCACATGCTCAACTAGCGCTCAATCACACGAGGAACTTTGAAGTAGCCGCCGCCAGCTTGTGGCGAGTTGGCAAGTGCCGTTTCCTGTCCGAGAGGCGGATCTTCCGCGTCGGGCCGCAGCGTGGCAGTCTCCTCGGCTTCGTACAGAACCTGCGACATGGGTGCGACGCCGCCAGTGTCGATCTCGGCAAGCTTATCCATGTGCACAAGGATTTCATCGAGGTCCATGGTGAATTTCGCGACCTCTTCTTCGCTGAGCTTCAGGTTCCCGAGGTCGGCTACGTAACGAACTTCTTTTTCGGTGATCTTCAAGCGATTTCCTGCCTGCGTTTTCTGCGGTAAATGCGGCGGAGGCCGGGGTCGGAGATCGTATTCCCCTCATCCGTAGCATCGCCGCCGAGTTCGAATACTGGCATACTGGCTTCCGCAATTTTCGGGCCCCGGCGCGGCGGCAAAATACGATACTCCAGATTGGCCACGATGCCGGGACCAATCGCCTCTTCGAGATTCTTCAAAATCTGGCGGCTAAGTCCCATGAGATTGCGCTGCCAGAGCCAGTCTTCCACTTCAACCACGAGCGTGTCACGAACCAGCTTTGATGCGCGGGCATGCCCGGCAACCTTCCTGCCGACCGCGCGTTTCCAGGCAGCACAAACGATATCGCCCGCGTCGCAGGAATTGCGAAGACCCTGGAAATTGGCAAGGAGCCGGCTGGCTTGCTGCATCGTGGGAAGACCCGATTCTAGCATGGCGCGGAGGTGAGGTGAGGGGCTTGTGCCAATCTATATTGAGATGCACACTATCGAATCGATTCGTGCAGGTTTGCGTGATAAAACCCTCAGCGCCGTTGAAGTGACAGAGCAGGCGTTGCGGTTTGCCGAGGCTGAGAATCGAAAGACCAACGCCTATCTTATGCTCTCGCCCGAGCGTGCTCTCGCAGCCGCCCGCAAGGTGGACGCGAAGCTCGCGCGCGGCGAAGACCCAGGACCTCTGGCCGGAGTTCCCGTCGCGGTCAAGGACGTCATCCTGACCAAAGGACTGCGGACTACGTGCGGTTCGAAACTGCTCGAACACTACATTCCGCCTTATGACGCGACTGCAGTGGTGCGGTTGGAAACAGCGGGCGGCATCATCATCGGCAAGACCAATTGCGATGAGTTCGCCATGGGATCGTCGAACGAGAACAGCGCGTTCGGACCGGTGCGCAATCCGGTAGCGCTTGACCGCGTCCCCGGAGGATCAAGCGGCGGATCGGCGGCGGTGATCGCGCAGCAGACCGCGGTAGTTTCGCTAGGATCGGACACCGGCGGCTCGATCCGCCAACCGGCGTCGTTCTGCGGTGTGGTGGGTGTCACGCCCACGTATGGGCGCGTGTCCCGCTACGGACTTACGGCGTTTGCATCGTCGCTCGACCACATCGGACCCTTCAGTCACACCGTTCGCGACTCAGCGACGCTGCTTGAGGTAATCGCCGGACGAGACTTGCAGGATTCCACGTCGGCGGAAGCGCCAGTGCCGCACTATGCGGACGCCATGACGCGCGACGTGCGTGGCATGAAAATCGGATATCCGCGGGAGTATTTCAAAGATGCAACCGGAGAAACTGCCGACCTAATCCACAAGGCAATCGACAAGCTGCGCGCGATGGGATGCGATGTCCGTGAGATCAGCCTGCCGTCCACGGACTACGCCATCGCATGCTATTACATCATCGCGACGGCGGAAGCCAGTTCCAATCTAGCTCGTTATGACGGCGTTCGCTACACGACCCGCTCGGCCGATTCCCAGACGCTCAGCGATATGTACCGTAGCACGCGCGCCGAAGGCTTCGGCAATGAGTGCAAGCGCCGCATCATTCTGGGAACATACGTTCTCAGCCACGGCTATTACGACGCATACTATCTGAAAGCGCAGAAGGTTCGGGCGCTGATCGCGCGCGATTTCACTAATGCGTTTGCAGAAGTGGAGGCAATTGTCGCGCCGGTTTCACCGTTCCCCGCGTTCAAGCTGGGCGAGAAAATGGCCGATCCGATGTCGATGTATCTGTCGGATATCTATACGATTACCGGCGATCTGGCGGGCATACCGTGCATGAGTGTGCCTTGCGGAAATACGTCAGAAGGGTTGCCGGTGGGGTTGCAGATCTTGTGCACTCATTTTGGGGAATCGACGATGTTCCGCTTGGCAGACGCGTTTGAGAATGCCTAAGGCGAGTATCTCGGTGAAAGGCGCGACAGGCGAAGCAGTTCTCCACCAGGAAAATTGGCCCGAATCTCCAGTTCGCGTCCCATGGCTTCGACAATGTGGGATAACGTACTCACGTGCCTATCAGTTTGACGTTCGAGGCGAGAGATGTTCGATGGAGCCATTCCAAGAAGGTCTGCTAACTGCTCCTGCGTCAAATTGCGAAATGCTCTCAGACGGTTGATGGACAGCCATTAGATCGTCCGTTGTTTCTCCGCGTCGAGGCGGCGCTTGACCTCCTGTACGGCATTCGCTCGGTCTTTCACAAAGGGTCCTTTGTGCAACGCGCCCTCAGTTCCCCTACAGCTCTTGATAAACTCGTTTCGAGGAACTGCGTGATGAAATTCCTTAAGCCTCTCGCGAGCGGCGTTGCTGCTCTAATTGTTGCGGCTATGCTTTTGAGCATTCCTTTCTTCGTGTCGATGCTCAGGTACCCACCGAAGGACGGATATTATTTTGTGATTCACTGGCACATTTGGACTGTGCTGTGCATCTCCGTTCTGGTCTTCTCAGTTGGTTTTTTCTGGCAGTACCGCAGGGCCCGTTAATTCCGTCTCACAATGGGTAATACACCGGCCAATATCTGCTCGCCTGGCGGTAACGTTATGGATGAGGTTCGGCGGCTCGCCGATGACTCTTTTATCGCACCATGCTCGAGCGGAAGCAAGCCACACCCGCAATGGCCCCAGGCTTGATCGACAAGCGGTCTGACCGCTGAGTAGTGACCAATTTCGAACGAAAAGAAAACGAAAAGAAGATGATTGGTTGTCTCGACTCAACCCACGCCCATATTGCTCGAATATTGGCCGGTATATTGGTAAGTTTTGAAAACCACGCGAGCCGCGTCCTCGGAAACTAGTCCTCTTCGTTGAGTACTTTGTCCACCTCTTCTGGCTCAGTCAATCGCAGCCGTAGAATTTCATCTCTTGAGATTGCCAGTTCGCGAAGGTACAAGATTAACTTTCGCAACATTCCGCCCGGTTGCAATTCACGCGCTAGCGTTATCGCCAATTGTACGGCTGCTATCGTGGTCTTCGCGTCTTTCTTTATCGGTGTGAACTCTTCAAGGGTCAGCCCGAACTCCTTCAGTTCCTCGGCATGCCCGATCAATCTGGTTTTTGTGTCGTCGGTAATGTAGCATTGCTCCGAGCGTGGGCCGCATGCAGCACCGCAGAGGACGCACGATAAGAACCCACCGGCATCCGTTCGAGAAGATCCGCATTTGAGGCACCGGTACATTGAGTACTTATCCAAGGATATCGGATCGACCCGCCAGCTTCAAAAAGGGTAGAACTTGAGACTCACCATTGCGGTTCGACATGCTTGGTAGCGTACGCCAGCAACGAGCGGATTGTTTCCTGAGGGATGCTAAAATTTTCGGCGATCTCTTCCACCGACTCCCCGCCCTCGTAGTTCTCAACAATGGAATCAGCCTGTACGCGCGTACCTTTGAGGATCGGTGCACCGCTCACCTTGCGCGGGTTCACCTCGACTATCGAGCAATCGGACCAATCGACTTTCACCCCTTCAATTGTGCCTCACCATAAAGGGTCCTTTGTGAGAGCTTCAGAGGCTTGGACGCCTGCGCTTCCAAAGCCACATCCCGCTGCCGGTCAGGATCAGAATCAATGACAGGATGTACAAAGCCGGATGCGAATAGAACCAGAAAAGATACTGGAAAAGCGCGGGATCGCCGCCATAGGGTTTCATGAGGAGAGGCTAACACGGATCGCCGGGCGAGGCGCTGCGGTGGCAGAACATGTTGGGCGTCCCGGCTCGTGAAGGGCTGCCGCGAAAAGGGTAAGATCTGGCGAATCGCCGCGTAGCTCCCTAAATGTTTTTTTGCCATTTGCTATTTCCTTTTTCGCCGATTCCGGCATCAGTCCCTCGGCCTGCAGTTCTATCAGATACTTAGTTTCCCGCCACGCGCAGCAACTGCTCCGCATTCCTCAATGCTTCCGGGGTAAGTCGCTCACCCGAAAGCAGGCGGCCAATCTCATGTGTCCGTCCCTCGCCGGTGACTTCTTCGACGCGCGCCACGGTTCGCCCGTTCGCCTCGAACTTTTGGACGACGTAGTGGTAATCGGCGAAACAGGCAATCTGGGCGAGATGTGTCACGCACAGAACCTGATTCGCCGCGGCGAGTTTCTTTAAGCTGCGACCGACGCCCTCAGCGGCGCGTCCGCTGATTCCGGCATCCACCTCGTCGAACACCAAAGTGCGCGAACTTTCGCCCGCGCGGCGTAGCTACGAAGCACGTCTTTAGCGCGAGCGCGATTCGCGATAACTCGCCGCCGGATGCTACTTTTTCGAGCGGCCGCGGAGTCTCTCCGATGTTCGGCGATACCAGAAACTCCACAGTATCCGCGCCGCGCTCGCCCCATTCCGCGGCATTCACGCGAACTTCGAAAACCGTGCGATCCATCGCCAGCGGCTTAAGTTCTTCTTCCACGCGCCGCGACAGAACCGCGGCAGCCGCGCGCCTTGCCGACGTCAATTGGCCACTCAGTCTCTCATATTCTTTGGCGGTTTTCTCCCGCTCAGCCGTTAAGCGCAGCCGCGCGTTCATCGGCTGTCTCAATCCCCGCGATACGCGACCTCACATCTTCGAGAAATGCCAGCACCTCTTCCAGCGTGCCGCCGTATTTGCGCTTCAAACGGTCGATCGCGGCCAGCCGGGCTTCAATCTCGTCGAGGCGAGCCGGGTTGTCCTCCAGGCCCGAGAGATAATCCCGCAACGTATCCGACGCATCCTGGATCGCAATCTTCGCCGCTTCCAGCGTCTGGTTCACCGGCAAAGAGAGGAGTCGATGCGGCTTAGTTCATCGAGCTTCTTCATCGCCGTCCGTATCAGCACCAGCGCGGATTCCGGAGATTCATATAGCGCCGTGAAGGCCGCTCCCGCCCCTTCTGTAACGCGGCCGATGTTCTGCTGTATCCGCCGTTCCTCGAGTAGCGCCGTATCCTCTCCGGGAACTGGCGCAGTCGATTCGATTTCGCCGCGTTGAAATTGCCACAGGTCGAGAAGCCGCAATTTCTCCTGCTCATTGGTGTGCAGACTCGCAATCTCCGCGTCGATCGCGCGCAGCGCCCGAAACTTCATCCGGACTTCGCCCGCCAGTTCACGAGTGTTGGCAAAAGCATCCAGCATGTGGAGCTGTGCGATTGGCGAGAAAAGGACCTGCTGATCGTGCTGTCCGTGGATATCGCCTAACAGCGGCGCCAGTTCTTTCAAAAGCGCCAGCGTTACCGGACGGCTCCCGGCGTAGGCGCGGGACTTGCCGTTCGACAGGATCTCGCGTTCAACCAGCAGTTCGCCGTCCTCGGTTTCGAGGCCGGAACCTTGCAATAAAGTGATAGACTTTCCGATGCCGCAATGGCGAACCGTCCGGAAATCCGCGCGCGCTCTTCACCCGACCGGACCATGTCCCCGGAGGCGCGTCCGCCAAACAGCAGCGCGAGCGCATCGACCACGATCGATTTGCCGCTGCCGGTCTCGCCGGTTAAAAGATTCAGGCCGCCATGGAAGCGCAAGCGCAGGCGATCGGCTACAGCGTAATTTTCGATCGCAAGTTCGAGAAGCATTCTTTCAAGATCTTAGCGTTACGGAGTGGAGGGCTTCCGCAGCCTCACTCGCGAACGACAACATGCTTCCGCTGCGAAGTGTGCCCCGCGACCACCTCCACCTTCGATCGGGCGACACCCAACTCCCGCGCGAGGAAATCGCACAAAGTCGCGTTCGCTTTGCCCTTCTCGGGAACCGCCGCGATCTTGATGCGGAGCGTGCCGTCCGCCTGCTGCTCGACGATCTCATTGCGCGCGCTCCTGGGCACTACTTTCACGCTGAGGCGCAACGGCCTGGGCGCGAGCTTCAGCGGCAAAAGGTCCATGAGCTACTGATCCGCTTCGAGGACCGCTTCGGGAATCAGTTTCAGCGAGGCTGTGGCGTGTCCGTTCTCGTCCACGGTTACCTGTGTGGTTTCCTTTTCGATCGCTTTGAGAAATGCTGCGTCGGGCATACCGAAGAAATCGGCATCGGGCGCGAATGCTACATAATTACCCGGCGCGACGTTCTTCGCAGTGAAATGGCCGTTTTGATCGGTAGTCGTTACTCGAAGATCTGACTCGTGGCGCGACGCAGGCACCAGGATCACGCGAGCGCCCACTGCAGGTTGGTCGTCCGCCGCCTTCACGTCGCCATCGATTTGGGCGCTTGTCGCCGCAAATACTAAATCGAGCGTAGAGGTTCCTCCGCCGGTCATCTCAACCGTGCTGTCCTTCGATTCCTGACCGTTCCATCGAATGCTTTTCAGGTAGGTGCCTGCGAGTGGGCTGCAACTCACGCGGTAACGATCCGCCGAGACCTGTTCCAGGCTGAAAGTGCCGTTATCCTCGGTGCTGGTATTCGGAAGCATGGCCGCCCGGTCGATTGGCGTGAGAGCTACGTGAAGATTTTTCAGCGCGGGAGGCGGTGTGGTCCCAGATGTCTCGACCTGGACCTTTCCTTTCACCGTACCCGGTTCAGCAACGACGATTGTTAGCCCCTCCACATCGCTGTCTCCAACCGAAACATCCTGCCATGCACCCGCACGATTGTCGGCCAAGGCCATCAACGTGTACTGGCCGGGAGGCACGCCAGCAATCCTGAAAGTGCCGTCATCGGGACGTACGGAACCGCTATATCCCCCCGCACTCGCGGCCCCAGACTCGCCCTTCGGCTGAAGGTGGACGAAAAAACGAAGTTTTGGCCGGAATCCGGAGATCTTTCCCTGGACTTCATAGACCCGCGTCTTGCGAAGCTGGATGTCAATCCCGGCAATTTCCTGTCCCGCACTCAGTGGAATGGATGCCGCTGACGCTGCGTCGAGTGAGGACGGATAAAAAGTCGTCCCATTGGACTCCGTACCTTGCTCCGCGCGCGCGACGATCCTTCTTCCGGGAGATACATCAGCCATTTGCACGTATCCTCCGGGCCGATTCGGGCGCGCAACCAGAATATATCGACCGGCGGGCAGATTGAAAATACGATATTCACCGCGATCGTTAGTCACCCCGCCACCCGAGTTCTGCAGTTGCCGCGAGCCGCGTCCGAATCCCCAGCGCATTACGCTTAGCGGTACGTTCGTAACGGGATCTCCATCCTGATCGACTACCTTGCCGGTGATCACTCCAAAGGGAACCAGCTTAATTTCGACGCTCGCCATGCTTTGTCCCGCCGTGAGATTGAGCTTCGTGCCGGGCATGCCGGCTCGCGTCGCCCCGTAATTCTGCACAGCGTAGTTCTGGTGTTGCGCAATCAGGTCATAAGCGCCGGGCGCGATTTTCTCAATAGCAAAATGCCCGGTCGAATCGGACGTGCCCGTATAAGCCCCATTCGGGCCGCCTCGAAGTGTGAGTTCACCCTTTCTCAGGGGCTCTCCGGTAAGTGAATTGGTGACGCGGCCTTCCACTCGGGCCACGCCCGTCGAGTCGGATGGCGGCTGAGTCCCCGTCTGGATCTGGGTCTGCGCCCACAGTCCATAGCCAACAAGGAACAACATTGTGGCTCGCAGCATCGATTTCATTGTAGAGCAGGCGCTTTTTGTTTGGAAGAAGCGTTAAAAGCTTCGACGATATCGTTTACGTCTTGAATGAGAGACCGCAGTCTCGCATTCCCGCGATCCCCGCAACTGAGGTCGGGTGTAGTCCGGCCCTCGAACTCGATTGTCCGCGTGGTGCCGAAGGACGCGCTCTTCATGCATCTCCCGGACGGCATGGCGGAAAACGGACTGGCTGCCTCCAGGTCTGAATAAAAACGCTTCACCAGTGAACTTGGAAGCCGCTGGTTTTTCGGCTGAGGCTGTACCTCAAGCGACGCATGAGGCCTTCTCGCCGTAACCGCATATTCGGCTTTGCCGGATCGATCCACCGTTAGCCGGAATCCGGCGGTGTTGGTAGATCCGGAATCGACGATCACCGCCTCGCTCGCGCCGGCTGACAAGCTTGGCTGCCAGCAAAACTGCCAAGCCACACGCAATCGTGAATATTCGATATCTCACTATCATTTCTGCTTTTCAAGACGTTTCCCGGGTGGAGCACGCTACACTCGAAATGAATGGCGGCAAATCTGATATCGCCGGGGGCTATGGTGCGCGACTTGACCGAGTCCCGCACGATCCGCGACGCCCTCCAATGGTTCACGCGCGAAAAGCAGTGGATCAACGAGATGCACCTTCAGTTGTGCCGCATTCCCTCCCCGACGTTCCTCGAAGGCGAGCGCGCCTATTGGGTGGCTGCGCAACTCCGTTCGCTGGGGTGCGATGCTCAGATCGATCGCGCCGGAAATGTTAATGCCACTCCCCAGGCGCGTTCCGAACAGAACTGCGTAATCGTTACAGCTCACCTCGACACCGTACTCGCGCCACGTTCAAAGGACGACATATTCCTCGATGGGGAGGGCAAATTCCGCGGACCCGGTGTTGCGGATAACGGCGCTGGTCTAGCAGCCTTGATCGCGATTGCGGCGGCCGTGAAATCCGTTTCATTTCTCGAAGATTCGTGCCGCGAACTCGTGCTGGCCGCCAATGTCGGCGAGGAGGGGGAAGGCAATCTGAGCGGTATGCGGCACCTTTGCAAGCATTCGCCGCTGGCGCGCCGGTCGCCCTCATTTCTGGTATTGGACGGCGCCGGCACGGACCATATCACCACCAACGCATTAGGAAGCCGCCGGTTCGAGATCTCGTTTCAGGGACCCGGCGGACATAGCTGGAGCGATTTCGGCACGGCGAACCCGGTGCACGCCGCGGCACGCGCCATCAGCCTGTTCGCGGATGCGACCACTCCCCTCCTGCGGATGAGCGGACCGCGATCCACCGCGAGCGTCAGCACCGTGGAAGGGGGCGCTAGCATCAATGCGATCGCCACCTCAGCGCGGGCAAAAGTAGACATCCGTTCCGAGGACAACGCGCGTATCGACGAGATTGTGCAGTTTCTTTCCGCCGCGGTGGAGCGGGCTCAGGAGGTCGAAAACCAGCGAGCTACGGGCGCTCGGGTGACAGCGAAGATCAAAGAACTTGGCTCTCGGCCGGCGGCGCGACTTCCCGAGAACGCCGCCATCTTGAGCTATGTGCGAGCGGTCGATGCTCATCTTGGGATACGCTCGCGGCTAGAATGTTCGTCGACGGACGCTAATATCCCGCTGTCGCTCGGCATGCCTGCGCTTTCGATCGGAGCAGGCGGCTTGGGTGGAGGGGCGCACACCCCGGACGAGTGGTTCAACCCCGATGGGCGAGATCTCGGGCTGAAGCGCGTTTTTCTGACGCTCGCGCTCCTGCTGCGCGATGAAACCGCGGTTGTCTCAGCTTGACGCCGATCCATAAGTTGGTTGGAGTTTCTTTGGCGCCTTTGCGGTCGCCGGACGTCTATTCCAAAGGTAGCGGGTATGATTCGCCACTATAGTTAGGCAACAGACGATTTTCGGGAGGACCACTTGCAAACGCAGCTGCGAAGCTTTGCTCCGAGTGGGCTCCCGAATGCTTCAGCTGCAAACGAAACGCGATGATCCGGAAGGACATCCAACTGTTATTGGCGTCTGTCCGAGAGGTATAATATATTCGATTGTTGCCTTGGAGGAGTTGAATCCAAATGAGTTTCTTCGATAGCGTACGTAAGCAGAAATTTCTTTCTTTCGCCTTGGTACTTTTTACTCTTGCGATCGGTATTTTGATCGGAACGGTGATGAGTGTCGGGGTAAAAGCCGCCAAGGATCAGGTAACTGCTCCCGGAGCCACAGCTCTCACCATACCCAGCCCGGTTCAGTTGCAAAATTCGTTCGCCACCATTGCGAAAACCGTAGAACCATCGGTAGTGAACATCTCGACGGAGATCGTTGAGAAACCGGCAAGCGCTTCACGGCGCAGTCCGCAAAAGCGCCGCATCCCGAGTCCCGACGCTGATGGCAGCGGTGACGACGATGGCGGCATGCAGGACTTTTTCCAGCGATTCTTCGGCGGTCCCGGCGGCCCGTCCTTTGATGTCCCCCAAGGCCCGCAGAAGGAATCGAGCTTGGGTTCGGGAGTAGTCGTTGACCGCAATGGATACATTCTTACTAACAACCATGTGGTGGAAAACGCTACACGCATCAGAGTCAAATTTACCAACGACGATACGGAGTACAGCGCCCACGTTGTGGGTACCGATCCTCTGACCGATTTAGCGGTAGTTAAGGTGGACAAGACCAATCTGACAGCAGCAGCGATAGGTAATTCCGATTCGATTCAAGTCGGGGATTGGGCCGTCGCCATCGGATCTCCGTTCGGTTTCAATGAGACCGTCACAGCCGGTATCATCAGCGCCAAATCCCGTGACATTCCGGGCGACAACAAGGGTTTCCAACACTTCCTGCAAACCGATGCCGCGATCAATCCGGGAAACAGCGGGGGGCCCCTGCTGAACATCCGGGGTGAAGTTATTGGTATCAATACTATGATCGCGAGCCGCAGCGGCGGTTTCCAAGGCATTGGCTTTGCGATGCCGATTAACACGGCAGTGAAGGTATACAACCAGATCATCAAAGTTGGCCACGTGACGCGCGGTTCCATCGGTATAAGTTTCCCTGCCGATAACAATCCTAATCTGCTCAAAGGGTATGGCGCCAAACAAGGAGTGTTCGTCGAGCGCACCGAGCCTAATGGTCCGGCAGAAAAGGCCGGCATAAAGTCGGAAGATATTGTCACAGCGATCAACGGGAAGCCGATTAGGAAGGGTCAGGATCTGATTGACGAGATTGCGGAAACTCCGGTCGGGCAATCGGTAGCGATGACGCTTATACGCGATGGTAAGACGCAAACAGTTCATGTGACTGTTGAAGACCGGGCGAAAGTCTTCCCGGCGGAACTTGGTAAGAACGTCGAGCCCAATGACGAGTCCGGCGCGGAGAATACAAGTGCCAAGTTTGGTATTCATATCCAATCGCTTACACCGGGCCTGAAACAGAATCTTGGATTTACTGGAAGCACTGGCGTACTGGTCAGTTCGGTCGAGCCCGGGTCGTTTGCCGATGACATCGGTATCCGTAAGAACGACGTGATTACCGCCATTAACCGTCAACCGGTAAACAGCCTGGAAGATGTGCAGCGCATTCAGAAGACGCTCAAGAATGGCGATGCGGTCGCAATCCGCATTATGCGTTCGACGGGACGTGGAGCAGACTGGCAACCATTACACGTTGCCGGCGAACTCGGCAATACCCAGTAAGTTTGCTGTACAATGACGTGGTGATTGGGGCGCGGTTGTGGAATCCGCGCCCGTTACTTCTTATGAAATACGCTGTCGCTCTAGCGCTCGCGTGCTGCTCCGTTCCGTGGATGGTAGCCGCAGTGCCTCCACCCGCAAAGAAGTCTGTGGCACAATCAAAGGCTATGGCATCGAAAAAAGCCGCTCCGGTGATCGCCAAGAAGGGAGCGGTCGGGACGGCGGTGCCAGTTCGCAACCGATTCTTTAGGACTGTACGAAGGCCAGCGCGCACTTATGTGCCGCAGCAGCCTACGTCCGATCGTTATCGCGAAATCCAGGACGCGCTGGCGGCTAAGGGATATCTGCAATCTCCGAGCAGCGGGGTTTGGGATCAGCAGTCGATGGATGCCATGCGGCGATTCCAAGAGGATCAAAAGCTCGATCCCACCGGCAAGCTGACGGCAAGGAGTCTTTCGGCTCTTGGACTAGGCTCGAAAACGTCCGAATCCAGTGCTATGGTGCCTAATGCGCCGTCAGGAGTGAGTGCCAAGCCGGAAGGCGAAGGATCGGCGCTCCGATAGCAATCTAGATGTGGTGCACTGGTCTTCTTCGAGGCGAGTGTACGCTCCTTCTATCGGCGATGCAGCCCGGCTACAATCCGTCTCAATGCTTCCGCAACGTCCGGTTCCCCGCGATCGGCCGGAAGGGTGAATTTCACTAAATAGAAGGAGTTAATTGGTCGGGCTGCCGGGATTTGAACCCGGGACCTCTTGCACCCCAAGCAAGCGCGCTAGCCAGGCTGCGCCACAGCCCGAAGTTACTAGTGTACACGCTTTTCCAGCGCCACCACGCGTTCATGAATTTCGTGGAGCAACTTTGTGACTTCCGCATGCTGACGTTCATCTGGCGGCGGCAGCTTGCCCTTGATAAAGAAAACACCGCCCGGCTCAAGCACGCATGTTTCAACATCCTCGATCCTGTCAAATCCCTGCTTATGCGCTACCGTCACCAATTCGGAAACCGATAGGAGTTCCTTAGCCAACCCTTTCTCCGCAATCTTGCCTTGGGAGATTAGCGTGGTGGGAGAGCCTTCGAGCAACTGATCGAGCCGCCGGTGTTTGAACAGGAACCGCACCACGAAATAGTTCATTGCGAACAGACTCAGAGCTCCCAGTAGGCCGCCCGTGAGAGAATTGTCGTCGCCAATAATGGCGTTCTGCACCGTATTTGACACCGACAGCAGCACTACCAGGTCAAATGGGTTCAACTGTGCCAGTTCCCTCTTCCCGAAAACCCGCAGAAGAACGACCAACGCCAGGTAAACCAGGACCGGGCGAATAATCTTCTCGAGCACCGGTAGATTGAGGACGAACATATCTTGGAGAACTTTAGTGAGCATTACCGGCATTATCGCTTTTTGGCTCAAATGCGCTTTGAACTTTACATTGCAAAGTACATTATTGATGATGTAAGCTATCTATATGGCTGCCCGCAATCCGGCTCCGATTCACGCCCAGGCTTTCGATCATCTTCAATACATCCGCCGAACCATGGAAGGCGCAACTTCCTTCACGGCAGTACCCGGCCTGGGTGGCGTATGCATGGGCGTGTCAGCGCTCGGGGCAGGAGCCTTGGCGCAAAATCTGGGCACCGATGCCAATCGCTGGCTCGCCATCTGGCTGACTGAAGGATTGTTGGCCTTGATGCTCGGGCTGCTATTCGCGAATAACAAAGCAAAGCGAACGCAAGTAGAACTATTCTCGCGTCCCGCGCGCAAGTTCATGTTCGCGTTTTCCCCGGCGCTGATTGCAGGCGCAGCGCTGACCTCAGCCCTCTGGCGGGCGGGACAAACACAATTGGTTGCCGGATCGTGGCTGCTGCTTTATGGCGCGGGAATCGCTGCCGCGGGTGCCTTCTCGGTGCGCGTTGTGCCGGTGATGGGAATGTGCTTTCTCGCGATCGGTTCGGCCGCGATGTTCTCGCCCCCAAGTTGGGGCGACGCGTGGCTGTCCGCCGGATTTGGAGGGTTGCACATTGTTTTCGGAATTCTGATCGCAAGGAGACATGGAGGTTAGTATGGCCGCAAAATCATCGGCGAAATTGCAACTTGAGCGTGAGCCGCAAACAGGACCGGAGCCCGCCGGGCCCCCTGCAATCGCAGCCACCGCCAACCAACTTGACCGGCTCATTCACGAGCGATTACGTCTCGGCATTCTGAGCGCGCTTGCCGCGGAGAAGTCGCTGACCTTCAGCGAACTCAAAACGCTGCTCGGTCCCACTGATGGGAATCTCAGCGTGCACGCCCGTAAGCTCGAGGATGCCAATTACATTACCTGTAAGAAAGGCTTCGATGGGCGGGTACCGCGGAGCGAGTACAGGATTACGGCAGCGGGACGGAAGGCTCTGGAAAAATACCTGGATCACATGGAAACGTTAATTCGTGTCGCTCGGGAGTCGATTTAAAGATATGCCTCAGGGAATCCATGCCGCCATAATCATGGACGGCAATGGCCGTTGGGCTCAGGAGCGCGGGCTGCCCCGAATTGCGGGTCATCGCGCGGGAGCTGATGCCGTCCGGCGCGTCGTGAAGGTATCGCCGGAATTGGGAATCACGGGACTGACGCTCTACGCATTTTCCTCCGATAACTGGCGCAGACCTCAGAAAGAAGTGAGCGCCCTCATGCTCCTGCTTAGCCGGTATCTTCGCAGCGAGGCGGAGGAGTTGCACGATTCAGGTGTCAGGCTTTCGATTATCGGACGTCGCGACCGCTTGCCCGGTTCCGTTACGGACGCGATTGCATCGGCCGAGTCGAAAACCGCGGTGGGCCGCCGCCTGCACCTTCGCATCGCGGTCGACTATTCGGCGAGAGACGCCATTCTCTCCGCCGCCATATCCGCGAAGGACGGCGTATCACGGGAGTCTATCGCACAGTCTCTCGCGCCCGATGTGGACCTGTTGATCCGCACCGGCGGAGAGCAACGCCTCAGCGACTTTCTGCTGTGGGAATGCGCTTACGCCGAACTGATCTTTACGCCGCGCATGTGGCCGGACTTCGATGCCGCCGATTTACGCCGGGCTGTCGAGGAGTTCCGCCGGAGAGACCGCCGCTTTGGCGCACTGCCCACAGCATGGATTCCGGCCCGCGATGTCAACGGATCTGCGCGCTGGTTGAGGTGAACGTCCGCTGCGGCGCGCCCGCTAATTCCGGACCGCCGCAGCGGACGTGTCTGCTCTATCGGCAAAATGATTCTATCGGCCAAAATGACGCCAGCCGCCACCAATAACTACGATTGGTGCGATGGGCGCAGGAGCATAGCTGTACGCTGGATAGTAGGGATCGGAATAGTACGGATCGTAGCCGTACGAATCGTAATAGGGCCATGAATACCAGGGCGAATACGCGAAACCCAAGCCGCCCCAACCATATCCCCATCCGCCATAGCCCCATCCACGGCCGTAATATCCACCACCGTAGCCGTAGCCCCGGCCGTAACCATAACCGCCACGGCCATAACTGCCGTTGTAACCCCGGTTGTAGTTACCAACCGACCCTCTGCCAATACTTCCGCCACTGAATCCGCGGCCTACGCTTCCCCCACTGAAAGCGCGACCCATACTTCCGCCGCTAAATCCACGGCCACCTCCGGAAAAACTGTGCCCGCCGCCTCCGGAGAAACCGCGCCCGCCGCCGCCGTGTGATCCGCCCCGTTGAGCGAACACTCCGCCTGCCAATCCTAAACTGAGAAATAAGAGAACCAATGTGCGCATTTCGGACTCCTGTCTCTTAGATTACCTCCATTCACCGCGCGTTTCCAGAATGCGCAAGGACTCGATGGACTCGCCCGTACTCGCGAAGCCAGCGCTGCACATTCTGCCGGACGGCCGTTCGTAAATCGTTGCGGAGACTATTCCGAAGATGTGCTATCCCTAGACAATACCTTGTCCCAGGAGTCCTGATGAATCGCCGCCGTTTCTTCGCCGTTAGCGCGCTTGCCGGTATTGCTCCCGGTCCGGTCTCGAGATTGTTGCTGGCAGACCCCGCCGCACCTTCCCAGAAGATTGCGCGTTATAAAATGCCATTGCTCAATCGTCTTCTGTCGAGTCCGCAAATTGGCTTTCCCACACTGACGCCGAACTTTGCCGCAATGTTCGCTCCCGGCGCTGGGCCCATCCAACTGGTCCGTTCCGAGACTTGGGCCGATTTTTCCGCTCAGACGCAAACGCAATCGAACAATGGTTATACGCTTTCGGCGCTGACGACTATTCAGAGCCTCAACCGAACGTGGTTCTATGGCGCATTCCAAAAAGGAACTGGCGCTTATTACCTGCTGCGGACGTCCGATCCGGCCGCGTTTCAACAAGCGTTCACTCAATACCAAAGCGGCTACACTCTGGTCGACTTCAATATTGCCTGGGAACTGGGACAGATCTATTACACCGGCTACTGGCTCGCCAACGCTTCCAATTCGCAACCGGCCGGACAGATGCTGTTGTCCGATCTAAGCTATCAAGACCTCTCGACTCAATGGACAAACCTAAGTTCCAAGCAGGGAATGCGCATGACACGAATCCAGGCGTACCCGCAAAATTCGGCGAGCATATTCACAGCATTGTTTGCTCCTGGCACCGATGCCTATGTTTTCTTTGACGAACCCGCCGGAACTTTCTTCACCGATGTCACCGGGAGATTTAATGGCAACTCGCTCGTAGGGATGGCGTTCGATCCTACGAGCGGTAATGTGGCCGGTTGCTGGCGAAAGAAAGTCACTCCTTCGCAGTTCGCGTTCAACCAGGATTGGGACACGCTTACTGCCACTGCGCAACAAGCCTCCGCCGGCGGCATGGTTCTGACCGCTCTAACGGCTTATCCCAATGCGCCATCGTTCGACGATTACTTCGAAGCTAACGAAGCGCCGTTTGTCGAAGGTTACGCATACGCGGTTGCCAAAGATGGCCAGGTTATCGCCACCGGCGGCGGATTTGCTCGCAGTTCACATCAGACCAATAATCCGAGCGTGCCGTTTACTCCGGATACGCGCATGAACATCGCGAGCGTATCCAAAGCGGTCACCGGAATCGCGCTCGAAGCTTTGGTACTGCAGAAGGGAATTTCTCTCGACGCGCCATTCTGGCCGCTGATCCAGAGCATGGTGCCCAATCCCGATGCATCCGTCAAGACCGTGACCTTGCGCAACCTCGCCGAGATGAAAAGCGGCATGTTTCAGGAAGTGGGCGAAGGGCCGCTAACCCCGCCTGCCGGCTTTTCGGATATTTGGGCCTGGCTCAAGAGCTATCTTTCCAAACCGCTGGTAGGAACTCCGGGAGTGACTTTCTTTTACGACAACACTAACTTCACCATCCTCCAGGGAGTCATCCAAGTGCAATCCGGGATGGCCTATACGGACTTTGTCACCAAGTATGTGCTCGTGCCCGCAGGAATCGATCCAACTATTTTCAATGCGACGCCCGATTCCAGCACAATCGCTACCTTGCAATACTCCGGCCCGCAGGATACGCGGTTAGGCAATTACTGGGGGCCGTTTGAATTCGTCGCTCCGGGCGGATGGATTTCGAGCGCTCGCGAATTGATCAAGATATTGGTTGCCATGCGGGGCACGAGCGTTCTGCCGGCAGACGTCGTCTCCGAGATGTTCACCGACTTAATCGGCTGGGACGGAACAATCGTTGGGAACTTCGGCACGTACTATCACAAGAATGGCGGACTCTCGAACGGATTGACTCCATCGCAGGAATTGAATACCTGCGTTGTGCGCCTTGCCGAAGGTTACGATATCGCCTTGATGGCAAACTCGCACGCGACCGATCGACGTAGTGACTCAGTGCGTCAATGCATTCGATTCTCGCGGTCTTCCGGCGGCATCGCTATCCGGCAACGGGCCCTCGCTTACGACCATCGCGCAAGGAGCAAGTTTCCTGCCGAATTGCGCGCCGGGGTCTTACGCGTCTGTCATCGGCGCAGGTTTCCCGAGCCCGGAACAGCACTGGGACGGCCTAATCGGACCATCCGGCAATTTGCCGGTCGAGTTGAATGGAGTTCAGGTGCGGGTAGGCTCGCAGAATGCATACGTGGCCTATGCCGGACCCACGCAGATCAATTTCCTTCTGCCGTCTACCGTGCCGCCGGGCCTCGCCAACGTCGAGGTAACTACACCTGGCAGGCGGACTGACTTCATCGGTGCAGATCAATCCCATCGCTCCGGGATTGTTCGCGTACCGCCTGAACGGCACTCTTTATCCGGCTGCGTTGATTGCCGGCACCTCGGTCGTCGTAGCTACGTCGGGAGCGCTCAGCGGTTCTACTTCCCGTCCCGCCGTTGCCGGAGACTTCGTCGAACTGTACGGCACTGGCATGGGACCGACCAACCCCACGGCTCCGGACGGCGTCGTTTTCACTCAATCGTATCCGGCCGCCAATCTGGCCGCATTCAATGTCACCATTGGAGGCCAGCCGGCCACCGTTACGTTTGCGGGACTCGTCGGTCCGGGCCTGTTTCAACTCGACATACAGGTTCCCACGGGTGTCGCTGGCAGCGATCAGCCCGTGACACTTACTGTCGGCGGCATTCCTGTCCAGCCCAATCTGATGTTGACGATCGGAACGTAACATTTCTAACATCGTGGCTGCGGTTAGTTTGATGATGGAATCGGATTTGTAGCAATACTAGAGCTATTGCTGTGCCGGCAATTAAACGGGACTGCGTCCTCCCGAGCAATCGCTGGGTTCAGTATTCGAATCGCTCATTCCAAGGACGTAAAGTCTTATGCGTCGATCAACTCTGATACTGGCTCTCCTTTTAACTGCGGGAATTCTTGCGATGCCCGCACTTTCCGCCGAAGCAGATGCGCTCGCCATTGAGGCGAAGATCATGGCAAATCATATGCCCTTCGGTGGCATCATTGACCCTGTGTACGCATCACCCACCAGCAATACGATCACTGGCTATACGCGATGTGCCGACTCAGCCCTTTGGACCGGCGCATTCCTAGCCGCGGAATCGTTTCACTATAAAGTTAATCAGTCTCCTACCGCCCTGGCCAATGTCAAAGCTGCACTAGCGGCCATCCAAGGGCTCGTCGATGTGACCGGCAACAACCGGCTCGCCCGCTGCATGTTCCAGGCTAACTGGCAGTTCGCGTCAGGCATTGAGAGCGAAGAGGCGGGTAACACGATCAATCAAGCGCCCCCTTGGGTCTGGGTGGACCATACCTCCCGCGACGAAGTGGTTGGCGTATTCTTCGGGTTAGCCGTTGCCTACGATTTCGTAGATGATCCCGGTGTCAAATCAACTGTCGGTCCCCTCGCCAGCCTCATCGCCCACTTCATCGCGGGCCATCAATGGTCGCCTGGGGACGACATCACGACCACATTTCTTGGTGCGTCCCGAAGAATTGCAGATGTTGCTTGATACCACGCGCCACGTCAATCCCGGCGACAGTATTAGCGGACCTGTCTTTAATCCAGTACCGTTTGATGCGGGCGTACTCTCCGATATCCAGTCGCTCAGTTCCTATTTCAAGTTCAATCTGGACTACATGTCTTTCTACAACCTGGTTCGCTATCAGAATGACAACCAGAACCTCGGAGCGTACGTAGACGTGCGTAATTTCACCGCCAATCACCAGAATCCTTTTTTCGATTTGATCGATCACGCGCTTCGCGGGCCCAATAATTTCGATACTGAAGTTCGTCCTCTGCTCGACCAGTGGCTATTGCGCCCCAAGCGCGACCTCTATATCGATGACACCAAACTAGTGAAAGTATGCGGCTCCGAGGCTTGCTCGCCGATTCCAGTCGCGATACGTCCCACCACGGACTTTCTATGGCAGCGCGATCCCTTTCAGCCCACTGGCGGCGGCTATAACACGATCGAGGGAGCAGGCGTCGATTACATTTTGCCTTATTGGATGGGGCGCTACTATGACGTGATCCCGGCCGTCACGGTGCAATCCGCCGCCGCCGTCGAATACAATCTCGCCCCGGACTCCATCGCATCGCTCTATGGCGTGAATCTGGCTGCGACCACCCAATCGGCGTCATCTCAACCCCTCCCAACTACTCTCGGGGGGCGACACTAACCGTGACAGATGCGGCCGGCAATCAATTCCCGGCCCCGCTTTTGTACGCCTCTCCGACTCAGATCAATTTCATAGTCCCCCACGGAACAGCTCCAGGCACTGGCGACTTTCAATGTGACTGGCGGGGCAGCTACAGCTATGGCAACAGGTCCCGTGCAAGCGGTCGCACCCACGCTTTTCAGCGCCAACGGATCCGGTACGGGAGTTGCGGCAGCATCGGCGGTACAAGCGACGACAGCTAATCCGCAGATGCAAACTCCAGTCGCGGTGTACCAGTGCGGAGACTCGGGATGCTCATCGGTGCCCATCGCTCTCAGTGCGGGTTCAACAGTTTATGTGAGTTTCTATGGAACCGGCATACGCAACCGCAGCGCATTAAGCGGCGTTTCTGTGAGCGCTAATGGAGTTAATCTGCAAGTCCTCTACGCGGGTCCTTCGCCAACATTCACCGGGCTTGATCAAGTGAACGTCGCTTTGGACCCAAGCCTCAGCGGCGCAGGAGAAATCAATGTCACATTAACTGCGGATGGTCAGACCGCAAATGTGGTAACGATTAACATTCATTAGCCTGCTTGTGTTGTCTAGCCAGGAAAGAAGCGCTTGATCGCCGTTAAAGAATTCATGCAGATGAATACCGCGGAAAATCAAGCCTATGAGGTGGAGAATTAGTTCTCTTATCTAGCCCAACGCCCTTGCATTGCATTATCAGGGACCGGACGGCGCGTTTGATTTGGAACTACTTCGATTCGGAATCCGATCGCCTGAGCCGTTGTCGAAGTCGATTGCCGAATCACTGGACCGTACGCAAACCGAATCTCTCCATCTTTCTGGGCAAGCGCTGCTGCAATTGGCTCTGAAACAAATTCCGGTACCGTTTGCGCCCATGTAGCCGTAGAAGTGCTGTCTCCTTCTGGGCGATAGGACACACGCCTAGTCTACGGCGTCACGACCGGCCGACCACAACGATCATAAACGTACCCGGCTTCGTCTTTGCCCTGACTCCTGGTCTCGCTTCCTCCATCTCCGCTGTAGGTAGATAAATCCGATGTGTAGTCGGATCGAGTCCCATTGTCCTCGCACCAGGCGGAGTCTTCACCGTCTCGACGACTTCGAATTTTCCGGACGACGCCTCGCCGGCAACCACAAGCGACCCGTCGCGGCAACTCGCGAACGCCTGACCGTTATCGAATTTCGTGGCATCGACGCCTTCGCCGATCGGCAGATCTCCCAGGATCTTGCCGTCGTCCGTACTCATGATGATGAGCTTCGGAGCTTTTCGGCACCCAATAAACAGCCGATGCTTTTTTGTGTCGATCGACATTCCAACCGGCGCACCGCCCGGAGCCACAGGCCAGCGTGCGACAACCTTCCTGCCCTTGAAATCGACCACCGCTACTTCGTTCTTGTCCATTAGATTGATATAGACCTTGCCTGAATCATCGGAGGCAAGGAACTCCGGCGCGCCGCCCAGCTCAATGGGCGCGTCAATTTTGCCGGTCTTGGGGTTGATGTCCGGCTTAAGCGACATCAGTACTCCCTTGTCCCCCGACACCACCAGGACCCGTCCGCTGGCTTTATCGAAGATGATCCCGTCGGCATCCGGCTGCGCCGCGATTGTGCCGAGAATCGCGTTTGTTTTGAGATCGAAGATCACGATGGCGCCATCGCCACCGCCATCGCTGATAAATCCGCGGCCCGCCTCGGGAACGATGGCGACGCCATGAGCGATCTTCTGCCCGGGAATGTCGGCTATCGTCTTGCCGGATTCCGAATCGATCACCATGGTGTGCGTGCTCCTAGGAACGTAGAGGCGATGCGTCTGCGGGTCGACCGTGAGGTAGTCCCACGAGCCCTGCCCGCCGACCTGAAATGTCTTCAGCACCTTCCAGTCCGTCTGGGCCAGACCCGGCAGGACACCCGGAACAAGAAAGAGGACTACGGCTTTTGCGATTCCTTGCATCGATTTCTCAACCTTTCTCTAGCCCAATATTATCAAGGGAGTGCAGGTGTCATTCCGCTCGTTGCCGCAACAGCGGGCGCAAAGATTCTCAGCGCTGCCACTACCACTACCGTCGTCAGTAGCAGGGGTAGGTAGATTCCAAGTTGCGTCTTGCTGAATGCCACCTTGCTCATCTTCACCGCGGGAAGCGTATACTGCGCCAATTCGAGACTGTAATGTTTATCCTTGGAGTAGTCTGCGTCTTCGGCATGTTCACACAAGTTTTTGTACAGTTCGCGATAGGACCGCTCCAGCTTTAAATAGAAAGCGTCCATGATCCAGAACACAGCGATCGGGCCGACGGCCAGCAGCGCGAACCAGGGATTCGACCGGTCGGAGAGCGCGAAGAGCCCCGCCGTAAGCGTCACTGCCCAGGTTTTCAATTGAAACGAATTCCCATTCATCCGGGCGATCACCTGCTGCACGAACTCAAGGTGTTTGCGCGTGTCCTCTGTCAATATGCCCTCACTCGGCGTCGTCGCTCTTGCCTGCGATCCGTCGAACTACCTTCTGCATGAGCAGCGCATACGGCTCTTTCGGCAGGTTGGCGCGTTCGCTACGGAACTGATCCCAACTGGAAACCGCAAATCTCTCCTCAACCGGAATGACCCTCGCCTGCCAACCCTTGACTCCGATTCGCTCCGGCTCCCGGAGCACATTCGCTCCGAGGTATTCATTGAGACGCGACGAAGCGCCGCCCGATTTGGTGAGTACATAAATATCCCCGCGCGTGAACATTTCGAGAAAGAGGCGCGCCTCGCGGACCACGCCCTGCATCCCGCCCACTGCGACCATCGCTACCGGTTGCGACTCGGCAAACATCCGCTGGCGCATGTGAGCGAGACTCGCCAGACATTGCTCGCGCGGCGGTGGAGTGGGATCGTAATGTTCGCCATTCAGTACCTCGGTTTGAATGATGCTGGCGAAACCCATGCTCTCCAGATCGCGCGTCGCGGCGGGGATCACGTCGCGAAAAGCATTCGATTGGTACATCAGCACCGGCCGCTGCCCATCTGCCCCGTCGCCCCAGCGCGATTGAAAGTATTCCGTAGCCACATCCACGATCAGCGGCGATATACTCGGATGCGCGCCGAGCACAAGGTGACCGCCTTCAGCGAATACGGCGCGCGCTAACGACCGGACAGCCTCCTCTATCTCATCTTGGGCCGCCGGTGGGAAGATGTCCGGCTCTCTCGTAGGCTTGCTGGCGGACAGAAAGATCGTCTTACCCGCAAGCAGATTCTCGCCTTCGAACACTCTGGATGTCATAGTGTACCCTTGGCAATGCGCCGGCTCGCCGCAACGATAAGGCCCGCATCCACTAGCACCAACTCGCAAATTCCGGAAAGCCACGTCAGCCGCCGCTTGGTTTCCGGTTCCAGAAGATTGCGGAGACCGACGATGACTCCGACTGTATTGTCAGGAAACTGGCAGCCCGCGTACGCCGCATGAAAGTCGGGCAGTTCCGGTGAACGCGGCGTGATCCAGACGGCGTACAGAGTATTCTTCTTGCTTTTCACCACCAGCAGCCCATCGGCGCGAACATCATACGAGAGTGCGCCGCGTTGGGCCAGCTCGCTCAGCATCTGCGTGCGCAGGTTGCCCCGGCGGCGCAAAATGGCCGCGTCGTGCCGGTCGCGAATTCTGGCGGCGATCCGATCGCACGCGGCGTTTGTCAGCCGGCCCCACTGGCGAAAATCGCTGCCCTCGGAGGATACCACCGTTGGGTCCGACTGGAAATCGGCGCGATTGAGATCGTCACGCCATTCCTCGGGTACGTCGGCAAGCTTGCGTGTCGGCGTCTTCTCGCCCGCCATCCCCCAAGGCAGACGCAGAGCATAGAGCCCCAACTCATTTCTCTTGCAATACGTGATCTCTTCAGTCGTCCACTTCGATTCGCCGAAACGGTCGGATTCGAGCAGCAGCACCATCGATTTTTCAGCCAGATCGTTGTGTAGCCTCCGCTGGAAATTCACCGCTGGAGGAATGGCAAAGCGGTCGAGAAACACGTCGAACCCCAGGCGATTTAGAGCTTCGAATAATTGCTCGGCGAGCGGCTGCGTTTCGAGGCGCCGGTAGCTGATGAAAATCCGATGTGATTCCGGCGTGAGACCCGCCGCGCCAAGCACCGTAGTCGCAAGCTCCGCGCTCGAATCCTTCCAAAAGGCCGCGTTGAAAACCCCCAATTCTTTCGGTAACTGTTGGTGCGGGTGCTCGCCTTCCTTGAAAACGGGTAGGATCCGCCGGTTATTTTTGCGCGCCGTCCACCACGGAATATCAGGCACTACAAGCTGTGGCGGAACGGCAGTTCGGTCTGTTATCTCTCCAACGAGCACCAGCAACTGCACACCCTCGGGCTGCGAGCAGATAGCGCATGATGGAACACCTGCCGCATCGTGATTGCACTGCGGAGAGCATGGCTGCACATGGGATCCGAGCGAGCGAAGAAAGCCGTACACAGCAGTCGCTAATTCGTCCGCCTGCGCGGCCGCGTTCGGCGGCGTTACGAAGCATATGACCGTTGGATGAACCAGCGGGAGCCCGCACAACGCTCTGCGGGTCCCATCGGACTGGATAATCAGGAACGATAGAGCGGATGCGCTCATCAATCCTCCTCGGCATTCCATTATGCCGCAGATTTGATGTGCCGTTCCGGTTTGCCGCGGCGGACGCGGCTTGCGCCGGTGACGTTATTGTCGGCCGGAGCCGATAGTTTTCGTTTTCAACGAAAAGCACCGAGTAAATACGCAATGAGAAGAATTAGCAGAATCGTGCCAAGCCCGATTCCCGCTCCTCCGCCCATGCCATAACGGCTGTGACCGTAGTAGCCGCTTCCGCCTCCAAGCACCAGGATGAGAATAATGAGTAATATCAACATTGTTATATCCTGATGGCAATTCAGTGGCCGATCTGCGGGCCGGTGAAGCAGACAGTGTTTACTTCCGGGTACCGCCAGCCAATTCCAGTTGAATAACTCCGGCCGCCGATAGCTCGCGTCCATAATCGGCGAGCAATGATCGTACGTCGTTACGGCCGGATATTATGGCGGCTTCCCCGGCCGGGAGCGCGGTCCTCCAGCGGTCATCCAGAAAGAGACTGTGCCGGTGAGCCAGGTAGTATGAATCATCGCCGGTCACAAGAAACTTAAAATCTGCCCCTTTTTGACGACGTTGTTCCAACAGAAAGCTGCTGGCGCCATTTGCCGCGAAGCCGTGATGCGGACGCTCCCAATACTGCAGAGCTTGTAGTCTGAACGGTAGCCCCGTGAAATCGCATGCCGGATAGAAGGCGCTTTCCGGCTCCGCCGCAAGTTCGTCGTAGAACAGAGCGATCGACGGCGCACGCAGGCTTTTCAGGAACTGCGCGATCCGGCGGTTTTTGGACGACCAGCCATCGAGAAGCTCGCTAAGCGGAATCGGGTGCCGCCGGCGCTCCGACGCATACCATCCGCGTGGGTCGCGAATCAAGTGAATTAGTTTGAAATCGAGAGCCGGGTTCGCCTTCATTTGGCCCCTCACCCACTCGATCGATTTGGACGTATCGATCAAAACATCGGCCTGTGTGCGCGCGGCGGCGAAGGGGAATGCCTGATCGCATGACACCGATTCAATTCCGCCCAGTACTGAACAGCGATCCTCGCCATGAACTGCGCACCATGCGCACGGCTGCTTTAAACGTTCATCCCACGCCCTGTAATACTCCCCGAGAAATGCGGCGCCGGCGCAACTTCCGAGAACATACCCAAGCCATGTGGATCCACTTCTTGTACACGAAAGAATAAAAATTACAGTTGTTTTCTGCACAGGCGCGTGAATTGTTCTTAACTGGCGAAAATTATCTACTAATAAAAGACCAACACTGTAACCACGCTTGAGTTTCGGTTTTTTCGCGCCAACTTGTGCCAAGTTGCAAAAATCGCGTGGCCGCGTGCGCACGGAAACCCAAACCGTTCTGAACGCTAATTCTGCAATTTGGACTAGCCCGGCTGACTGGCATCGCGCTTTATCCACTTATAAGCCGCGCGGGAGTTCTTCCAGAAATACTTCTCCTGGACGCTTCGTGGTTTCGTGCCGAAGTAATCGTGCACAATGCGGAACATATGCGGATATTCCGCCCATTGATCGCTATTAGGCCAGTCGCTCCCGTAGAGGACGCGATCCTCACCGAAGATGCCGCAGAGTTCATCGAGCAGGCCGCGGTAGAAGCCCAGATCTTCGGGCACGCGCCCATCGACGCGCCGCAACACCGCCGAGATTTTGGTGAACACCTGCGGCCTTTTGCCAAGTTCATGCAGATCGGCGTAGTACGCCTTGCGGCCCGCGGCATCGTTCGGCAACTCCAGCTTAGGCAGATGATCGATTACGATGCGCAGGTTCGGAACGGCATCGCTGGTGCGCAAAAGAGCGTTGATGAGCGCAGGCGTCGGATTGGCGGAATCGAGTCCCAGATCCGCGGACGCGAGTAGCTTCAAATCATCTACGAACTTCGGGTTCGCAATGTCCCTGCCCAGATCGTCAGTGCGTTTGCTGCCCTTTTCTCGCTCCCAAAGGTTGCCGTAGCGGATACCGCGAAATAGCGGATTGCGATGAAATCGTTCGAGACTCTTGCGGAATTCCGGCTTGCCCGGTTCGATATCGCCCACCGTACCCACGATGATCTTGTCTTTCGCGGCCACATCGAGCACCCACTGATTGTCCTCAAGCCAGGGACTCGCTTCTACCTCTATCGCGCCCACGATTCCGAGCGGCACCGCAAGCTTCCGGTAACGATCGGGCAAAGCCGTCTTATAAAGGATCGCATCTTCCTTCGGTGGCCACGGCACGCCCTCGGGGCGGGAAACGTCGAAGAGATGAATATGCGTGTCGATGATGGGGATCGGCGGAGTCTGGGCTGTCCCTAAGCCGGTGAGTGTCAGTCCGGCCGACGATTGGAGAAAGTTTCTGCGGTTCAACCCGGTTATTGTATAACGTTCCGCAGCAGCCCGCAGTAAGACGGCTGAGTACTGATGTATTCTGGGTAAAGGATGAGCGAAAACGAAACTCCCGCCCCCGCGGACCAAGAGCAGCAAGAGCGGCATCAGGACGTTGCAGTTCCTCCTGCCACCTTCGAGTATCTGGTGGCGACGTTCCGCTTCCAAACCGAGATGCAGCTCGGCTTGCTCCACTTTGGAGAAGAGAAGGATCGGCCCGAACCCGATCTCAACCTGGCGCGTCATTTCATCGACCTGCTCTCTATGCTGCAGGAAAAGACGCGGGGGAATTTATCGCTCGACGAGCAGCGTGCGCTCGATAACACGATTACCGAACTGCGCTTTCGTTACGTGCAGACGTCGGCAAAGTCCACCAAAGCATGAGCGGTACGCCCGCATTCAAAATTACAGTCCTGGGTTCGGGAACCAGCGTCGGCATACCGACGGTTGGCTGCCATTGCGCGGTATGCTCTTCGAACGATCCGCGCGACAATCGCCTGCGCCCTTCCATTATGGTGACGTTCGAAGAACGCAATATAGTTATCGACACCACGCCGGACTTCCGCACTCAGGTTCTGCGCGCGCGCGCGGATCGCCTCGACGCCGTCGTTTACACGCATCATCACGCCGATCACATTATGGGACTGGACGACGTCAGACCCTTTAACTTCCGGCAGAATCAGCCGATCCCCGTCTATGCGTCCGCCGATACTCTTGACGTGATCCGCCGCGCTTTTTCGTACATCTTCGATGGCGCGGCGCGCACAACGTACGTCCCGAAACTCGCTCTTCACGAACTCGATGGATCGCCGTTCAATGTCCTTGGACTTCAGTTCACGCCGATTCCCGTGCTGCACGGCAAAGCCACGATTTTTGGATTTCGATTCGGCAGTGCGGCATATCTAACCGATCACAGCAGCATTCCGCCTCCGTCCATGGATCTGCTTCACGATCTCGATGTGCTGTTCCTCGATGCGCTCCGTTATAAGCCTCACCCTACGCATTCCACCGTGGAACTGTCGCTCGCTACGGCGGCGGCGTTGCAACCGCGCCGCACTTTCTTCACGCACATCTCGCATGATCTGTCTCATCTGAAAACCGAACTCGCATTTCCGCCTAACGTTTTTATGGCCTACGACGGGCTTGAAATTGAGGTTCCGGCAGCGTGAGCCGCACCGATTCCACCGAGTCCATGCCCCCGCGCGTCTTCCGCAGCCTCGCTGAAGTTCCCCACGATTTCGGACCCTGCGCTACCACCATCGGCAACTTCGATGGCGTCCACGCCGGACATCAGGCGCTGATGCGGCGCGTGGCCGCCATCTCTCAACTTGCCGGCTGGAAAGCCGCTGTCCTGACGTTCGAACCGCATCCCGCCAAGGTCGTTGCCCCAGACCGTGCGCCAAAGATGATCATGACTCTCGATCAACGCGCGGAGGTCATGGGAGCACTCGGGATCGAGGAAATCCTTATTCTGCCCTTCACTCCGGAAGTCTCACGATGGACGCCGGAAGAGTTCGTCAAAGCTGTGCTCGTCGATGCGATGCAGGCGCGCACCGTCTTAGTTGGAGAGGATTTCCGCTTTGGACATAAACAGGCCGGCAATACCAATACGCTCCGTGAACTGGGTGCGAAGTACGGCTTCGCGGTCGATCTGATTATTCCGGTCAATGTTCGCGGCGAGCGCGTCAGCAGCAGCCTGGTACGGCGCATGGTCCTGGAAGGCAGAGTCAACCGCGCGGGCCGTTTGCTCGCACGCCCCTTCGCGCTCGAGGGGATGGTAGTTCAAGGCCATGGTATCGGCGCACGAAAGACCGTCCCGACTCTTAACCTGCAACCAACGACTGAAGTCTGGCCGCGCAACGGCGTCTACGTAACCCGCACCGAAGATCTCGACTCTGATCGTACGTGGAATTCTATCAGCAATGTAGGAGTTCGGCCCACTTTTGGCGGACACGCCGGCGATGCTGCCAGTATTGAAACCTTTCTTCTCGAACCACTCAACGGCCCCTCGCCTGTCAATATCCGGGTGGAATTTCTCTGGCGCATCCGCGATGAGCGCAAGTTTCCCTCCCCCGGCGATCTGAAGAATCAGATTCTGCGGGATATCGCGGTGACACAAAAGTATTTTCGCCGCGTTTTATCCCGTACCGGCGGAGAAGGTAGAATTACGACATTGAGCACCGACACGTCCCAGCAGCAACCCGCCGCGCCCGTCGAACCGCTAGACCAGGTGTCCATAGTGATCGTTTCCTGCAATCGCATCGACCAACTGCGGGCGGCTCTTTCGGCGCTCCATGCCACGGCCGCCAATCCCGCGTTGCAGATTATTGTGGTAGACAACGGCTCCCGCGACGGCAGTGCCTCGCTCGATTCCGATTTTCCTGCCGCGCAGTTCATTCGCCTGCCCCAGAACTTCGGACTGACCAAGGCGCTCAACATTGGCATTCGCGCCGTGGACGGCAATTACGTGCTGTTTCTCCACGAAGACGTCGAGATCGCACCCGAGGCCGTCGACCTGCTGCGTGCGGAACTGGCGCAGCACCCCGACACCGGGGCCGCGTGTCCGCTCCTGCTCGATGCCTCAGGTCAACCCGCTCCACAAGTTCGGGATTTGCCTTCGCCCGCCAATCCCGATCCGCCGTTCCGGCCTGGCAAACCCGGGGAAGTTCCGGCGGTCAAAGGCGCGGCGATCATGGTGAGGCGTTTCCTGCTCAACGCATTGCGTCATATCGACGAACGGTACGGCAATTACGGCAGCGATGTCGAATTGAGCATGCAGGTGCGGCGCGCCAATAAGAAGATTGTGATCGTGGACGGCGCGACCGCCATTCACCGGCCCGAACCGGAAGAGCGGAGCGCCGCATTCGCCGCCGACCGGCAACTCGGAACGGCGGCATTCATCGGGAAATACCACGGTCTTCCGGCGCGAGTCAAGTATATGGCCGGGGCCATTCTGGGCTCGTTTTTCACATTCAAGCTGGCGCGCTTCCGCTATCTGGTCTCGGGACAGAAAATCGACGGGGCATAACGGTACTCTGAAAGTATGAGCCTGATATTGCTGATAGCGGCTTGGTCCAGCCTGTGCGCGCTGGCGACCGGCGGCCTCGTTTGGTTCATCATGCACTCCCGTATGGAAGTCCGGCTCGCCAGGCAACGGGAGAAGCTGGCCGAAGCGCGCGCCACGGTTGAAACTCAGAAGCAGGCCATGGCAGGCGCCATGCAAGGTGTGGAGGAGTCTGCGCGCCGCAAAGCCTTTGACGATTTTCTCGCCGATCTCCGCATTGAAGAACGCCATTACGTGCGCGAGCAAAAGATGCTGTTCGTCACCCGCAAAATGCTTGTCCGTCAGGAACGAATCTTCTTTCGCAATATTCCGCTTTCCAATTGGGTCGAACAGGAGATCCCGATTTCCGAGGGCGCCGATCTCGATATGCTGGCGCGCACGCTGTCGTATTCTCTCCCGATCTCCTCGTCGGACCGGCGGCAGACGACAGCCGTCACGGGATGATACGATAAGCGGTTAATGGCGCCGCCATCCGAGCATAAGGCGATGCGTTACCTGCCCTGATACTCGAAATCCTGTACGGTCATCAGCGTTCCCCAACCCTGCGTGCCGCCATGAAGCTCGATTTGATTCGTGCTCTCGTATTAACGTTGCAGAGTTAGAGTCTGATCCCCATCGAAGTAAGCGAAGAAGCGGCTGCCGGCTGGCACAAGGACAGCTTTCGAGCGCGGCGCTCCCGCAGCTTCGAGAACAGGATCCTTGCGCCCGCCCCCAGCCCCGCCCGGCGTGGCGCGAACCTTCAATTTGGAGCCGCCTTCCGCGGTTACATCGATCAGCCGGAAGGTAGTTTTGCCGGTGTGGATAAAGAGCTTTTTCTTGCCGACCTCCGTTACTGCGCCGGTCACCGGTGCGCCTTTGGGTACGATCACAGCATCCCCAACGCTCACGCCTTGAGTAGCCCGGAAGCGAAGCGGTTGGCCGGGAACAACGTCGGTGGGAATATCCTCGACTAACGTAATCTCGAATGGCGTGCCTCCGGTAACCTGGACCGTACGAGGCGTGGATTGATCGATGCCGTCGTTGCCGGCCGTGGCGGGCAGCGGGGAACCTCGCGCACCGGTCGGATCGCGCATCGCCGCAATCACAGCTTCCGGTACGCCCGCCTGAGCCAGGGCGATCACGGAGGCCGTCGACAAATCGAAATTCGTGGTGGAAGATCTGATGTGACCGATAATGACAGCCGCGGGCACGTTGGCCTTCGCCATCTCGATGACGCCTTGATTGGTAAGGATGACGCCGGAGAGCGCGGATGGTTTTACCTCGGCAGAGCCTTTGCCTGATGCCGGAGTAGTCTTTGATAGCGATGTGGTTGGAATCCCCGCCGGGCCAGGCACGTGACGCCGGGTCCACCACCACCATCCGGACGCTAATCCGGCAAGCAGCACAATTGAAACCAATGCGATGACCGGGGACGAATTTTTTCCCACCACCATCGGGGGCACCGCCAATATACCCGAGTCGGACTTAAGCTTTAGCGCCAGCAATATATCGTGCAGTTCTTTCATGGACTGCCAACGCTGATTCGGATCTTTGCGTAGCGCCTGCTGAATTGCCAGATCGAGTTCCCGTGGCACGCCGGGAACGATTTGAGAAACAGGGGCGGGGTCGTCGCGCAGAATTGCGGAGAGCGTCAAAAGCGGCGAGTCCGAGGTGAACGCCTTGCGCCCTGTAAGCATCTCATAGATCACCGTGCCGAAGGAGAAAACTTCGGATCTCGCATCGACATTTTTCCCTTGCGCCTGTTCTGGTGACATGTAGCTCACTGTGCCGAGGATAGAGCCCTCCACCGTCATTGGCAATGGTCCGGCTGTGGCGGTTTCGTCCGTGAGCGACACGAAATCGTTGACGGCGGTGAGTTTGGCGAGACCGAAATCGAGGACTTTGACCAGTCCATTTTCAGTCACCATAATATTGTCCGGTTTAAGATCGCGATGAATGATGCCTACGGTGTGGGCTGCTTCCAGGCCGGCGGCAATCTGAACCGCGTATTGAAGCGTGGTCGCGACACTCAGCCCGTTGTTAGGGATCAGTTCGGTCAGCGTCTTGCCGTTGACGAACTCCATGACCATGAACTCGTCGGTTCCCTGCGAGACGATGTCATGAATCGTGATGATGTTCGGGTGGTTCAGGCTGGATGCGGCCTGTGCTTCCTGAATAAAGCGCCGGCGGCGCTCCTGGTCGCCGGCTTTCTCGCGTGAGAGCACCTTGATAGCGACGAAACGGTTCAGGTGCGTATCCTGAGCCTTGTAGACTTCGCCCATCCCGCCGGCTCCCAACTTTCGCAGTATCTGGTAGTGCAAGATTGTTTGGCCGACCATAGTGGGGCTCTTAGATTGTAAGCACGAAACGGACCACTGCCGCCTAACGGCCGTCGGAACGGATTGTAGCTGCCATGACGATGTCTTCGCCGGGCTTCCGCTTGGGTCGCGAACCCGAAGAAGCGTGGAGATCGTCTGGCCTGCTCACTTTCCATTCCGCCTTTCCTTCCGGCGAGAGGAAGTCATCGGTGTTGAACAGTCTGAATTCCTCCTGACCTGGAGCGGCGACGGCGAGACTGAGAGCAACCTGAGTTCTGGGTCCCTGAAAATACGAGACGCGGATCTGATGCTCGCCGCGCTTTAGTTTCGCCATTCCGGCGTAGCCGCGTGGCCGTGCACACCATCGTTATCGATGATTGTGTGTCCGTCGATGTAAAGTCTTGACCCATCGTCGGATAGCAGCGCGAAGGTGTATTTGCCGGGCGTGTCGATCCAGAACTTGCCGTGGTAGTCGATAGCGAACCATTCAAAACGGCCGGTAATGCCCGGAAACCCTCTTGTGAAATCTTGGCGAGGAACATTTAATTCACTCGTGTAGACTGAGCCGACCGTTTCAGTTTCTCGAATTTGGGCAGCTTCTGACTGCCTTCCGGGATGTAGTAAATATCGCCGCGGAATCCGGACGAAATAACTACGGCAGTGCCGAAATGCGCGACCGGTTCGTCCTGCTTCCGATTTGCGTCCGGCTGAGCGAGACTCGGCGTTGCGGACAATGCGGCAAGGCACAAAAAGTAGACTCCAACGCATGTGCATCCATCGAAAATGTAACACGCAACGAGCCGGCGTTCACTTCTTCAGATCGCGGGGATTCACAAACTTCCAGGTTTCCGGATTGGGCGGCGGCTTAAATTCATTCGTGTTGAAGACGCGCCACAGGTCCTCTCCGGGCCCGGATACGCCGAGCATGAGCGACAACTCAAATCGCGGTCCCTGGAAATAGGAGAGGCGGATCGTATGGATTCCGCCGCTCAGCTTGGCCGCGCCTTCAGCGCGTAGCGAACCATGAGTTCCGTCATTGTCGATCAGAAGCTTGCCGTCGATATAAAGCTTCGAGCCGTCGTCCGAAACAAGGGCGAAGCGGTATTTGCCGGGTTTCTCGATCCAGAATCGGCCTGTGTAGTCGATTGCAAACCACTCGAAACGGTTCGTGACGCCAGGAAAACCCTCCTTGAACTCGCGAGGTGAAATGTTCAATCCACTCGCGTAAATAACGCCGACGGGTTCCAGTTTCTCGAACTTCGGAAGGGCCAGAGTGTTCGGTGGGATGTAGTAGATCTGGCCGCGAAGTCCGGAAGGGATCACAACCGTCGTTCCGAACGTCGCGCCTACATCTTCCGGAGCGCTCTCTTGCCCGCGGCACAACGCCCCAGTCAAGGCGATTACGACCCAACGCGGAAACATCTGGCGATTCTTTCCGCCACACACTATATCAACATTGAGGGTTAGTTCACTCGCCCCAAATGCAGAGCTGCAATGCCGAAAGTCAGGCGCATGAATCGCACTTCCTGAAAACCTGCGTCGCGCATGCGGGCGGCGAGTTCGGGAGGATCGGGGAACTTTCTGACGGATTCCGGCAGATACCGATATGCATCGCGTACGCCGGAGATGGCGCTACCGATCAGAGGCAGAACGTGCTTGGAATAGAAACCGTAGAGTTCTCCGAACGCAGCGTTAGTGGGCTGCGAGAATTCGAGAATTGCGGCCATTCCTCCCGGCCGCAACACACGGCGCATCTCGTCGAGACCCGCTTGATAGTTCGCCAGATTCCGGAAGCCGAACGCGACCGTGATCAGGTCAAGCGATGCGTCACGCAACGGCAGGCGCAGGGCATCGGACTCGAATAACTTGGATCGCAGACGGCCCTGGCGCAACTTCGCCTGAGCCGCGGTCAGCATCGGGTGGCAGAAGTCGCTCCCGAGGCAGGCACGCCCCCGGTCCGATTCGAGCGCCATCAGCAGATCGCCGGTGCCGCAGCAGAGGTCGAGAACCCTGGCGTCGGGCCGGCGCAGAACGTCGCGCACCTCGGCGACCGTGCGGGACCGCCAGTAGCGATCGATGTTGAAGGAGAGCAGGTGGTTCGCGACGTCATAGCGAGGCGCGACGCGGCCAAACATATCGCGGACCCAGCGTGATGCCTGCTCCTCGTTAGCTACGCCTGGTGGGGTGGTGCCCTTAGCGGCCGGATTCGCTGCGCGTGAATGCAAACCCGATTATAACGAGCGCGCAATGCTGAGGAACCTGGCGCCCAGGTGCCAAACCGCACTAAAATGATCTGAGGCGCAATTGTGCCCATGGAGGAATTCAATGTACTGCCAGAGCTGCGGCGCCCAGGTAACCGGCGCCTTCTGTACGAAATGCGGTAATCGTGTGAGTGAGTTGCCGCCACCGCCGCCCACTCCGCCACCCGCGTATTCGGCTACGCCGCCACCACCGCCATACTCTCAACCTCTACCTCCTCCAGCCAAATCCGGAGCCGGAATGAAGATCCTGTTCGTAGCTCTCGGGATCGTCGGTTTAATGGGTGTGCTCTTCATCGGCGGCCTGATGTTCGCCTGGCACAAAGCAAAGCAGGCCGCAGCCTTGAATGGCATCGACCTGAGCGGCTTGACCGAGACTCACCATGGACCCACCCGTCGATTGAATGCGTGCGAATTGCTGACTCGCGAGGACCTCTCCCAGATTCTCAATCTCAATGTGGAACGCGTGGAAGGCACGGGATCGTCTACCCATTCGACCTGCCGCTACTACTCCGCCGCCGCGCAGCAGCGCGGTACCGATGAAGCCGCCGCGGCTATGAAAAAGCTGGAGGACGCCAGTAAGTCGGACGCCTCCAACGCCGGCCAGGCGGAGCGAATCAAGGACCTCGGCAATATGATCAGAGGCGTTACGAGCGCGGCGGCGGGAGCTTCCAATGCCCCGATGCTCACGATTGAAACCGAATCCGGGAACGCCAGGGCAGCCATGGTCGGCTTCAAAATTGGCATGGGCTTGGGAAATGCGGTGGTCACGAAAGGGGCTGATCCTAGTGCTTCCGCCTTGATGCGGGAAGATGTCAAAGGCGTAGGCGACGAAGCGATGTTCGGTCCTCTCTTGAGCCTCTTCATGTTTCGTAAGGGCGACGTAAGCGTGCAACTCGATGGACGCACTTTGCCCGGTGGACGCGAAGCGCAAATCGCCATCGCCAAACGCATCGTCTCCAGGCTTTAGTGGAATTCAAGTAAAGGTTGCACCGCCGGCAGTGCCCGGCTCGCATAAATTTACTCGCCGAGAAGCGCCAGCAGGCGGTTGCAAACACTGCTCGCGGTGGTGTTATCCGGAGTAACGACCAGGATGGTATCGTCGCCGGCAATCGTCCCCGCTACCTCCGGCCATTCCTCGTTATCGAGCGCCACTGCCACCGAATTGGCATGTCCCGGTGCGGTCTTGAGCACCACCAGGTTTTGCGCGCACCGGACATCCTGCAGGAACTCGCCCGCAAGCATTGCGAATTGCGGTCCGGATTCCCGCCCGATTTCGCGATACCCGTCGGGCGTCTTCGCCAGCCGCAGTTCGCGGATGTCGCGCGAGAGAGTGACTTGGGTCGCCTCAATCCCCACCGTGCGGAGAAGCTTCGCGAGATCGTCCTGAGTATGGACAGTATTCGCGCGAATGAGTTTGAGAATCTGGCCCTGTCGAAGACTTTTGGTCACGTGCGCATCTTTTCGAGTAAAGCGCGCCGCGCCGCCAGCATCGCGTGCACGTGCGCCGGTCCTGTTCCACCGGGTATCTCCCGCGACTTCATGCCCTCCCGGGGATCGAGCAGCGTCGCAAGCATGGCCGCGATTTCCGCCGTAAACTCCGGCGCGAACGCCTGCAATGCTTCCGCGTTCCAGTCCTGCGGTTCCTTACCTTCTTTCACACTTTCGAGCACGAGCCGCCCTATCAGCTTGTGAGCCTGATGAAACGGCATCCCAGCACGCGCCAGCGCTTCGGCGAGGTCCGTCGCCACCACCCAGCTCTCCTTGGCGGCTTCGAGCGGCACCTGAGGCTTGAGAATCACGGAGCCGACCACTTCTCGCGCCATCTCGAGGCAGCCGGTCAACTGGTCGGCCGCTTCGAAAAGCGGTTCCTTATCCTCCTGCATGTCGCGGTTATAGGTCATGGGTAGACCCTTCATCGTGATCATGAGCGAATTGAGGGCGCCGATCACGCGCCCGCACTTGCCTCGAATGAGTTCGAGCGAATCTGGATTCTTCTTTTGCGGCATCAGGCTCGATCCGCTCGTCACGCCATCGCCAAGTTCCAGCCAACCGAATTCTTCACTCGAGTAAATTATCCAGTCTTCCGCGAGGCGGCTCAAGTGCAGCATGGTGACCGACGCGGCGTAGAGGAAGTCCAGCGCGAAGTCACGGTCGGCCGACACATCCATGCTGTTGGCCGTGATCACTTCGAAATCCAGATCCTTGCCATCGCCGCGCGATCGAGTTTGAAGCCGCTGCCGGCGAGCGCGCCCGATCCAAGCGGCATCTGGTTGGCTGCGCGGCGGGCGTAGTGAAACGATAGCGTCGCGCAGGAACATCTCGAAGTACGCAAGCAGATAATGCGGCCAAAGTACCGCCTGGGCTCGCCGCATATGCGTGTAGCCGGGAACGACGGCCGCAGGATACTTTTCTCCCAAATCGAGCAGCGCCGACATCAGACCTCTCAAGAGCTCGTTTGCGGTATCGCAAGCGGCACGGAGCCACAGACGTGTATCGAGCGATACCTGCTCATTTCGGCTGCGGCCTGTGTGGATCTTATCCGCAACCTCGCCGGCATTCTCCTTGAGCTTGCGGATCACCAGCGTATGGACGTCTTCGTCTGTCGCGCCATCGAAAAAGCCCGGTTGGCGCGCTTCTTCGCGGATGGCATCGAAGGCGTCCACGATACGCCGGCGCTCGTCAGCCGTCAGGATACCGGCGCGCTCCAGAGCGCGGGCGAACGCTTGCGAGCCCTGTATATCGGCATCGAGCAGGCGCTTATCGAAGTGCAGCGAGCCGGAAAAGCGCTCGAACACTCCGGATGGTCCAGTCTCAAATCGTCCGCCCCAGAGTTTCATATAGGTTCGTTTGCCCGGTTCTTATGCGAGCAGCGCGATCATGAGCGCCTTCTGCGCGTGCAACCGGTTCTCCGCCTGATCGAACACCACCGACTGCTCCGACTCGATCACCTCATCAGTGACCTCCTCTCCGCGCGTGGCGGGCAGGCAGTGCATGAAGACGGCAGAAGAATCGGCGAGCCGCATGAGCGCGGCATTCACCTGAAATTCCCGGAAGGCGGAGTTGCGCATCGACGTCTCAGCTTCCCAACCCATACTCACCCACACGTCGGTGTATACAGCGATCGCGCCTTTCACGGCGGCGGCCGGGTCGTGAGTAAGAGTTATAGAACCGCCGGAGCGCGCCGCGCAAGCCTGTGCGGCTGCCAGGATCTCGGGATGAGGCAGATATCCGGAAGGCGATGCCATAGCAAAGTCCACGCCCATGCGGGACATGCAGAGCATTAGGGAATGCGAGACGTTGTTGCCGTCGCCCACAAACGCAACCTTCAACCCGCGCAGGTTTCCGAAGCGCTCGCGTAGAGTCTGCGTGTCCGCCAAAGCCTGGCAAGGGTGATAGAGGTCGCTCAATGCGTTGATTACCGGTACCGAAGCCCATTTCGCCAGTTCATCGAGGGTGCTCTGCTTAAAGGTGCGAGCGACGATGCCGGCCACCCAACGATCGAAATTGCGGGCGACATCCTTCAGCGGTTCACGCCCCCCGATCGGGCCATCATACTGAACGGGTTTGCCGCCGAGTTGATGAATTCCGATCTCAAAAGTGCACCGGGTTCGGAGCGACGGCTTCTCAAACATGATCGCAACCGCGCGGCCGCTCAAGACGGACGCATACTGTTCCGGCGAGCGCTTGACGTCGTCTGCGAGGTCAAGCAAGCCGCTGAGTTCGTCCGCGGTGATATCGGTATCGCGGAGAAAGTCCGATGTGGCTGGGCGGCAAGATTTGGAGGTAACGAAAAGGCCAGACATATTGCTCACGATTGAATTTTTATTCAGCTTAACGAATAATTACACATTTTTATTGTTGCGTCAAATCTGGCTAGTTGTGCTTTTCCGTACTCCAGGTGCTAAAATTGAGACGGTAGCCCGCACGGCCACAACGCATGACCCTTTACGAGGAACTGGGCGTTCCTCCGGACGCTTCCCCGGAAGCCATTCGCGAAGCCTATCGCAATGTGGCGCGCCTCCTGCACCCCGATTCGCAAACTAATCCGCTGCTGAAGGAATCCGCCGAAGCGCAGATGAAGCGGATCAATCATCTGCACGACATCCTGTGCGATCCGGAGCGCCGCCGGCGTTACGATCAAGAACTCGCAGAACCGGCCGAGCGCGGGGGCGCCATTATCATCCGGACGGCGAATCCACCGGAGGCATCGCGGACAAGTAACGGGACACTGGTATGGCTCGCAGCAACGGCAATCTGCGCGGGCTTTATCGTTTGGCTTGCTACCCGCGAATCCACCATACCCGCGGCTTATCCGCAGAAGACGTCCGTCGCCTTGACCAAAGCCCCGATCGCAGCGCGGCCCAAAGAGAATCCGGACCGGCGCGATGCCCAAATTGCGTGGCTCTGGACGCAACTGAACGCGGCAAATGCGGATCGGCAACGGCTGATGAAACAGGTTGCGACGCTCGAAGCGGGCCGCAAATTCCAGAGTCCGGCGGAGACTAGGCAAACGACGCCCGCGACAACGGCGCCCGCGATCATACCGGCAGTCCCGCCGCCAATTGCTCCGACGGCAACTTTCGAGATCCCTTTACCGCCAACGCTCGTTCCCGCGAGTTTTCCGGCTGTCTCCCGGACGGATGCATCTATGTGGTCGGGGATCTGGGAGTACAGCCGGACGGGGACACAAACCAACAGCGAAACGTTGTTGCCGCCGGATTTCATCAAGACAACAATCGATGAGAGCCGCGGCTGGTTGCGTGGGCAATATCGTGCGCGGTATCAGGTTAACGATCCCAAATTGTCGCCGGAGGTTGCTTTTCACTTTGAAGGAAAGATCTCAGGATCGAGCGGACGGTTCAACTGGATTGGAGCCGAAGGGGCGAAGGGGGATGTTCGACTCCGGTTAATCTCAGGCTCTCTTGAAGTCAATTGGCAGGTGACCCGTTTGGGGAAGAGGCTGACTTTGGCATCGGGCACGGCAGTGCTCGACAGGAAGAACTGAGCCGCTACTTGTCCTTCTCTTCGTGATACTCCATCTCGGTATTAACCGCCCACAGGTTGGATTTATCCTTGATGCCGGCGGCGATATTATCTACAGCTGTCATGGCGGTCAACATCGAGTGATCCTGGTTGTTGTACTTGTGCATTCCGTTGCGGCCGACAAGAAACAGGTTCTCAAATTTGTTAACGAATTCTCGAATTTCACCGAAGCGATCGTAAGTCCCGAAGTAGGCGGGATAAGTCTTTGGCATGCGAATTACCGTCGCATCCACTACATCTTCGCGTGAGATGATCCCGATCCGTTCGACTTCCTCTTTCGCGAGCGCGATCATCTCATCGTCGGGCATTTTCCAGAGGTCGCCCGTATCGTAACAGAAGTACTCCAAGCCCACCCAGACGAGGCTCGGATCGGCGACCATGTAAGGACTCCAGTTATTGAATATCTGCATCCGTCCGACCTGGACATCGGGCTCCTGGATGTAAATCCAGTTATCGGAAAGAAGCTTCGTTCCATGGACCGAGTCATCGCGGACCTGAAGCCTTTTAAGCAGCAGTCCGACGGTAATGAAATCGCGATACAACAGCCCGTCGCTGACTTCACGAACGTTCGCCGGTATGGGAGCATCGAGCGCGTTGATCAACTCTTTAACCGGCATGGTAGAGAAGAAATAGTCCGCCTCGAACGTCCGGCGTTCGCCGCTTTCGACGTGCAGCGCTTCCACGGATGTTATCCGGTTACCTTCCGCGTGGATCTGCTCCACCGTCCAACCGGTCATGATGCAGCCGCCCCGCTTCTGCACAGTTTCCGCGACATACTCCCAAAGCTGGCCCGGACCCAGTTTGGGATACATGAATTGCTCAATGAGCGAGGTCTCGGTATCTTTCTGTTGCAGATCGCCGTTCTTCTTGCCAGCGAATGCGGACTTCGCGAAATGCGTGATGGCCTTGGTAATCGAAAGTCCCTTGATGCGCTGCGCACCCCATTCCGCGCTGATCTGATCGCAAGGCACGCCCCATACTTTCTCGGTGTAAGACTTGAAGAACAACAGATAGAGCTCGCGTCCGAATCGATTAATGAGAAACTCTTCGAGCGATTTCTCCGGCTTGATCTGGGACACCACCGCGCGCGAGTAACTTAGTCCGATCTTAACGGTCCGAGCGAGCCCAAGTTTGGACAGAGTCTCTTTACTCAGCTTGATGGGATAGTCGAAGAACCGGCGGAGAAAGTAGATCCGGGATTTGCGATGGCGGATCAACATTACTTTATCGGTGTTGTCCGGCGAGGGTCCTGATGCCGAGGTGGCAATGTCGCGCGTGCTGTTCTGATAGGAGATGGCCGTAGGCGCGCCGTTGCGCGCTTCAAGCGGCATCACGCGCATCCACCAGTTCATTACCCGGTCGGACTTCGAAAAGAAACGGTGGCCGCCGATATCGATGCGATTGCCTTTATAATTCACCGTGCGCGAGATACCGCCCATATACTCGCTCTTTTCGAGAACGATCGGCTTGGTATCGGTTCGCTGGAGAAGTTCGTAGGCCGCAGTGAGCCCGGCGGGCCCCGCTCCAATGATCAGGGCCGTCTTATTGCTCATGAAGTAACTTCAATTCTAACCCTGTCCCGGTGCCAAGAGCCATTAGCGCCGAAGAGCAAATGTACATTATCGCAACCTGGCATTGAGCCGCCCAGCGGCTTCGAGCCCGCCTGCCCGGCGGATACCGGGCACGTTGAATACCTTTAGATAATCGTCATCCGATCCAAGGACCAAAGCATCGATCCGAAGGCGAACTTGAATCGGAGCGACCGCCGTGGCAAACTGTGCCCACGCGCCCGCTTTGCCAATTCCGACCAATTCAACCGGCCCGCTGTATTTCTGGTGGACAAAAGCTAAGGCAGTGAGAATATCCTGCGCCCGGCATGCGTCGTCGGATTGATTGAAACCGAGAAAGATCCGGCTGGAACGATCGCGCGGAGCTACGGCTGTGCCGGTTTGAAAGGCGTCGATCAGCAAGACCGGTCGCTTCGCCTTCAGCAGAGCCACAACCGTCGGGTCGGTGCGCGCCGCGGCAGCACCCATGTCGTTAACCACCACCGCGGGAACGCCCTGACCATCAATCCAGATGCCCGGAACACGGTCGCCCGCGGAGGGCCTCGACAATACGATCGATTCTCCGGCGGATTGGCTCACAACCGTGGAGGGCCATTCCGACGCCAGAGCCAACTGTAGCCGCTCGCGCAGCACATCGTGGGAGGATGTCTCATCGTACTGACGCTTAGCGGACTTCTGCCACTGCTCGAAGATCTGCGGATAGGTGAGCGCATTATCCGGCAGCTTGCGATTGGCCAGCGCCAACATATTCTGCAGCATTTCGACCTTTTCATTGCGCTCGGATAGTCGCTTGGCATCGGTGACATTCAGGACATGTTTCCCGAAGAACTTATAGACGGCCTCGCGCGCCGGTTTTGCGAAATTGTGAGGCGCATCGAAGATAGCGGCATCGATGTTCTCCGGCTTGCCGTAGAGTTCGTAGATTTTGCGGATGGCAGGGAACTCTTCCGTCATGGTGTTCTTGGTCCAATCACCCGTCGCCGCGACCAGCATCATGGGTTTGGGCGCCATCATTGCCGCGATTTCCATGTTGTTCGCGTGTAGCCGGAGGCCCGGCGCGTTTTCGCAGATGTCACCGCCCGCGTAGATAGCGGAAACCATGCTGACCGGCGCATCGAAGGCTACCCGATCATCCACCGCGGCGAGCATGAAGGTTTGCGTCCCGCCTCCCGATGCGCCCGATACACCGATTCGGGCCGGATCGACATCGTCGAGCGATGCCACGAAATCGAGCGCGCGGATCGCGTTCCAAAGCTGCATTCCGAAAGGACCGAAGCTCCACAGTTGCTCGACCGGTGAACCGAACGTATGCGGCAACTGCAGCGTATCGTTGTACCCGACCATGTCCCAGAGGAATGCGACATAGCCCTGACGCGCCAGGTTCATGCCGAATTCCGGACCGGAATCGAGCGGCTGATTCTCCAGCCGGCCGTAGGTCCAGTGGCCGTGAGGATTCAGGACCGCGGGATGCTTCGCCGGAGCACCCGCACTGCTGCGGGGCCGGTACAGGTTTCCCCCCAGATAATAGCCGGGCATCGTTTCCAGGAGGACCTTTTCGATAGTGCAGTCCTGGCTCTCGATGCGGTCGAACACCTGGGCATGCAGCGGAGTTTTTTCCGGCATCGGATCAAGGCCGGAAGCGAAAAGGATCTGGCGGCGCAGATGCGCCTTGCGTTGCTCCCACTCGGCGCGAGTCTTGTATTCAGGCATCGAGTAGTGGGTTTCGAGTCCGTCAATCCTTGTGTTACGCGAGTCGCTTTTAGGAATGGGTCCGGAGACTTGGCCCAGCGCCGCCCCGGCGAGCAGGAACGGAGTCAAACCACGAAGCATGTCAGTAGCCCTTCTGCTTATCGACAACGTTGATAAGCGGCCTGCCGTCTACGAAGCGCCTGATGTTTTCCTTGATCGTTCCCACCATGCGCGCGTTGTCCTGATCCGACCGGCCGGCAATGTGCGGCGTGATGATCACGTTGTCGAACTTCCACAACGGATGTCCCTTGGGCAGCGGCTCGGGATCGACGACGTCGACGCCCGCGCCCGCCAGTTGCCGCGAGTCGAGCGCCTTAACAAGGCCGGGCATCTCGTAGATGCCGCCACGGCTGACAGCGATGAAGTACGAGTTCTTCTTCATCAAATCGAACTCGTGCATGCCGACCATCTTGTGGCTTTTCGGGGTGTGGGGCGCGGAGATGAACACAACATCCGCCAGCGGAATCACGTCATCCAACTGGTCCGGCTTCACGAATCTTTCGAAATACGGCTGGAACGGTTTGTCTTCCGGATCGACGCCGATCACTTTCATGCCGAACGCATTCGCACGAATCGCGATCTGAGTGCCGATACCGCCGCAGCCGATCACCACCGCGGTTTTGCCCCGCAGTTCTATGCCCTTGAACTGCCCCCTTTCCCACTCCTCCTGCTGCTTGAGGGCCGCATAATGGTACAGCATGCGGGTCAGATTGAGGAGCATGGCCATCGCGTGGTCCGCGATCTCAGGCCCTTGCACGACTTTGTTATTGGTAAGGATAATATTGCTGTCCCGAAGGTCGTTACTTCCCGACATGAAAAGCACGTTCTCTACGCCAGCACTCATAATCGCGGCCCACTTTAAATTCTTGCCCGCGCGAACCTCCGCCGGCTTGATGCTGCCGATGAAGGCGTCGGCATCGACGATCTCAGTCATCACGTTCTGATCGTTGACTGGAACGATTCGGGCTTTATCGGTTACACTCTGGAACTCCTGAGCCAGCTTGGCGTCCCCGCGGACTACGATCTTCTTGGTTTGCGCGGTAAGCGCGCTTACCGCAATCAGTGCGAATGAAATGAATCGGTACATTACGTCTCCTTGTGCGTGAAGAGGCAATTGTATCGAAGATCGCCGATCGTTAGCTACTGGCAACAATAGTCCCAGCCTGCAAACGCCGCGCCGGTATTGGGATCCCCGACCACGATCGGTTCATTGTTAGGGTCGAAACTTCGGGAAAAATGTTTGGGGCGGAGGCGTTCGAATACTTTGGGTATGAAGACAGGACTCCCGGAGGTATAGTCGACGGTGTTGAAACAGTAAGGCGCGCGCAGCAAGCCCACTTCCCTGGTCCCGGGTGTGACGATGCCCGGCACTAACTGCATCCGGCCGGTCACGTTGCGGCCTCGAACCAGCAGATTTTGCACCTGATTACCGGTGATGAGAGAAGCGTGTTCCGAACTGGCCGTCTGCACGGTCGCACCTTGCGCCACTACGGTAACGCTCTGCGAAAACTTTCCGACTTCGAGACGTGCTTTGCCGACAGGCAACGTTTCCGAGGGGGTGAGCACGAGCGAGTCGACCTGCGCCTGCTTAAAACCTTCCGCTTCAATAATGATCGAATAAGTGCCGGGTTCAATCGTGGCGAAGGTGAAGGCACCATTTTCACCGGTCACAGTAGCGCGTTTGGCGCCAGTCGAGGTCTGGGTGAGAGTGACGCCGGCGCCAAGGATGGCGAGACCGCCAGGGTCTTCCCAGTACCGAGGATCGTGCCGGTGATCCATTGAGCTGTCAAGGAGCGGTTCAGCAACAGACCCCACGAAAGCGAGCACAACAGCATGGGTACAGCTATTTTCAAACGCATAAGCGGCCTCCTGGCCTCACTGGAACGTGAATTGACAATATCGCTTTCGCGAGTGCGATAAGCATGGAGTACGGCCGCTGACACATCGCCGTCTGTTTTAAGTGATTCATCGGAGAAGCCTTGAGTACGCAAAAGCGGCGAATGATCAGGCCGCTTTTGCCGGCTCCTGCTGGGGTTTCCGGCTTTGCGTCGGCTTCAAGGGTCAGTTTTATTGTCCTTTCCTCCTTTCGTCTCGACTTGGTGACGCAAATGGGGTGAATTTCGGCGAGCTTTTGACTTAATGCTCTTGCGGTCAGCTTCAAATTGAGCGCGGCAACCAGTTCGGTGGCTGTTCCTTTCCACTCTCCTCCTCCTTCGGTGGTGATTTTGATGAGGTCGGCTTGCAGTTTGTTTTCGGCTCGGGTGACGCAAACCAGCTCTTTTTGATCGACATCGACGAGTGCGGCGGTGGCCCATTGCACGGCTTCGGGGAATCTCGCCTTTTCCGGGAACGGCATGCCCGGCAGACAGCGGAGCGCGACCGCAAGGAGAAGCAGGATGCCTTCGACTATCGATTTGCGGTGCTCTTCGAAGCGGCGGTTGAGTTCGTCGTTGGGAAGTGGATCGGGTAACTCGGGGAGTTCGACGGGGAGAATGCGGCTCGACAGACGGTCGGCGGCATCGGGTTCGTTGGTGGTGATGATGATGGGGCGGGAGACGTTCTGCATCTCGCCGTGGAAGCTGGCGGGGAGTCCGGTGGAGAGGCGGGCGAGGACTTCGGCGGGGCGGCGGGCGAGGCGGGTGGCTCCGTCGATGAAGACGACGTGATTGTCGCGGGCGATGCGTCCGCCGGCGGCTTCGTTGGTGGGGGTGAAGTTGATGGGGGCGAGGCTGGGGTCGACGAGGGCGCGGAGCATGCGCGCGGCGGAGGTTTTGCCGGAGCCTGCCGGGCCGGAGATTTGGAGGATGGGATAGTCGCGCGGGTGTTGGTTGTCGTCGGCGGGGCGGAAGGCGGCGAGTAGCCAGACGACGACGCGGAGCCAGGCGGGGCGGTCGTTTTCGAGGCGGAGGAGATGGCGGAGTTTGTCGAGTTCTGCTATGGGGTCGATGTCGTGGAGGGGATCGACGGCGGGTTGCGGGGCTACGGTTGGGGAGGGGACGGTGTCGATGAGGTTGCGGCGAAGGCTCCAGCCGTCGCGCGTGATTTCGATGTGGCGGCCGCAGTTCCAGGCGGGGTCGAGGTGGATGGCGCCTTCGTCTTTGGAACCGGGCTCCAGCCCGGTGGCGCCGATGCGGAAGTAAACGTCGCGGGTGCTGCGGCTGGCTTGGGATTTGAAGATGAGGAAGGCGGCGCGGAGGGCGGAATCGCTGGGAGCTTTCTTGTGGCGCTGGTAGTATTCGCTGGCGGCGCGCAGGCGGACGCTTTTGTGAGAGAGGGGCGTCGAGACGCTGCAGCCGTCGCCAAAGCGGTAGCTGAGGAAGCGGATGCCTTGCGGGGTGATGAAGGGAATGCCCAGGTTGTTGAGGATTCCGATGAGCTCATGGGAGGCTTCGTAGGAATTTCGCTTGTAATACTCGGGATAGACATCTTCTGGATATAGTTTGCGTTCGGGCATAGTTACCTCTTTCTGATTCCAAGATAATTTATGAGGTTGGGAAAAGCGGGTGGGCAGGGTGTAGGAATTGTGGGGTTAAATGGATTTGATTTAGCGGGATACGGGATATTTTTTGGTATTGTGACCGGCGCGTGGGCGAATTGCGATTATTGAGGCTGTGTTTTTACCGCGGCGGGGAGGACCGCAGAGCACGCTGAGAAAAACGCGGAGTTTCACCCGAAAAGCGCGGCCTACCCATTCCGCCGAGCAGGAACGAATCGACCACCTTGAGAAGAAAATGCAGACCAAAGATGAAGTACTGGCCGAACTGATGGCCGAACATGTAGCCCTTAAAAAAAGTCTTGGGGAACTCTGACCGGGGTCTGGATTCCGCATGATACGCGGGACCAGATCGTGGATTTCGTCCGGCGCTGGTCGGAGAAGACCGAGATCGGCGCCCGGCGGCTCATCGATGTGGCTCGACATCACCGCCAGCAAGTTCTATGACTGGCGGGAACGCTACGGCAAGGTGAACGAGCACAACGGCTGGGTTACCCGCGATTTCTGGCTGGAGGATTGGGAAAAACAGGCCATCATCGGCTTCCATCTGAAGAACCAGATGGAAGGCTACCGGCGGCTGACATTCATGATGCTGGATGCCGACATCGTGGCGGTGAGTCCGACCAGTGTATGGCGCGTGTTGGGGCAAGCGGGGCTGTTGTCGAAGTGGAACGGCAAACCGTCGAAGAAGGGCACGGGATTCGAGCAGCCGCTGACGGCTCATGAGCATTGGCACATTGACGTGTCGTACATCAACATCAGCGGAAGGTTCTATTACCTGTGCAGCATTCTGGATGGTTGCAGCCGATACTCGTGAACTGGGATCTGCGGGAGTCGATGACCGAGGCGGACATCGAAATCATCATGGAAGGGCCAAGGAACTTCACCCGGAGGCACGGCCCCTAATCATCTCCGACAACGGGCCGCAGTTCATCGCCAAGGACTTCAAGGAGTTCATTCGGATCTCGGGCATGACCCACGTCAGAACTTCGCCCTACTATCCTCAATCGAACGGAAAAATCGAACGTTGGCACAAATCGCTCAAAGGGGAGTGCATCCGGCCGGGAACGCCACTGTCGCTGGACGATGCACGGCATCTTGTGGAGGGCTACGTCGAGCATTACAACAATGTCCGTTTGAACAGCGCCGTTGGCTACATCACGCCGAAAGACATGTTGGCGGGGCGGCAACAGGAGATCCACGCGGAACGGGACCGGAAGGTGGAGGCCGCCCGGAAACAACGGCAGATTCGTAGGCAGCAAGCCGCTTGATGAATCGCGCTCTGTTGGGCGTGGGTGCGGAGGCTCAACTTCCGGTTTGCCGACGATCCAGCCCAGAACCGCGCGCAGAGAGCAAAGCTGGCAGTGTGCACCCAACACTAGCAACCCTGCAGCACAACCGCCGCACGCTCGTGACCGAGCTGGCCGAATCCGGCCGGGCGACTCATGATCATGAGCATCGCAGGGCACGTCTTGCGCGCCATGCTGTCGCGATACTCCCAGGTGGGGATGGAAGCGAAGCGTCGCGCTCTCGACGAGATTGCCGCACGCCAGCGCAACGCCGAATGAAAGGCGCCAGAAGGAAAAAGCACTAGTGCGGGAGCAGGTGCTTGCAGTTAGTCAATCAGGAACAGTTCAGTAACTCGGCGGCGGCGGCATAACCCCCTTCACTCCTGCGAGATCCATCCCCGCGCTGGAACTACTTTCGCGTGACGGGCGCTTCTCGCTCATTTAGCTGTCTCGAACATAGGCACTGGCTCACTTGTCGGCAATGCATGTGGGATGTGCTCACTTGATGGCATTCTTACGAGGTTCGGATGTTAGTGGTGGAAGAGGCACTAAGTCGTTTTTCGAGAGTGGCGACTCATACTGATCTGCCACACGATGACAATAAGCTGCTTCCTCTGCTCGCCCCATGCGAATAAGTGTGTCCTCCAAAGACCGATAGATCCATGTTCGGGCGGGATCAAGTTCGAGTGATTTTCTGAAGGCACTCTCTGCCTCTTTTAGTTTGCCACGGCTATGGAGGCTGTGTCCCATACTTTCATATAGATCCGCATCTGCTGGACCAAGCTTGAGAGCCTGAAGATAGGCCTCGGCGGATTTGTCTTCCTCGTTTTGTCTTGATTCTGCAACGGCCAACCCTTTCCAATACGCAGCAACTGTAGGATCAAAGTCTGACCGCGACTTGGAAGTGGTAAACATTGAAATCCCAGTGCGCCCAAGCAGCAAAGATCCGTGCTGCCAAAGCCGGAGGACTGTATGCGACGATCACGCCTTCCAAGGAACTTGTCTTGTCAGCATCTTTCTCTGAAAAAAAGGACAAATCGAATGTTTGTGGATCAAGCTCAACTGCCTTGGCTGATTCTACGGCGGTCTTTTTCAAATCGTTTTGCTGGTAAAACAAATCCGCAAGTCGCGTGTGTATCCAGCCCTCCGTTGGAGATAGTTCACTCGCTCGCTGGTAAAGATATATCGCGTCTTGACGAATATCTGCGATACTAAATTGATTGGCAGCATGGAGTAAGATCGAGAGGTTATGAGGTCGTAATTCTACAATCTTCCAAAGTTCCTTTTTGGCGCTTTGGAAATCGCGCAGCTTAATGGTAACCATGGCAAGCAGGGCGAGCGCGTGGAGATCATCCGGCCTCAGGTACACGGCGCGCTTGAGACGGTCGCGCGCCTTCGAAGCATCTTCTAATTGGATGTACCCTACAGCAGCGGCAATCTGACCTTCGAAATCGCGAAGAGGCGGGTTCAATGCTAACGAAAGCAAGTGTTTGCCTTTAGATGGATCAGTTCGGATGAGAGCACGACCCATGGCGATACGAACATAAGGATCGTTGGGAGCTAGACGCAAAGCTTCCGAATATTCCTTTATCGCCTCTTCGGGTTTATTGTATAGATCGAGGATCTGCCCAGAGCAAATGGCGACGCTCCGCATGCTTTTCGTGGTGTCTGGGCATGCTCAATATCGGCAAGAAATCAGATCCTTGACGGCCGCTCCATTCCATTTGTACATATGTAACCGGATCTACTTCCTCCAGAATGCGTAGCGCGATTTCCACGGCCATCTTATCGCGTGTTGCTTCTCTCAGCATGACAGGAAATAGGTCGTGCCTGCCTTCACTGCTACTCACGTGTAAGAGAACTTTGAGCTGCTTGCCGTCGCCCTCATGTAAAAAATCTTGGACGGTGACGATTTCTCCACTAATACGAGTATCCTGAATGCCAAGTATTTTGCGCGCGGCCTGGGCGACTTTTTTTACGCTGATGTGCGTTTCTGGGATCTCAAAATCTATTTCCGGATCATCGCCAGATGTGGCTAAGAGCGCAACGTTTACTTGCTGATTACCTGTAAATTCAAAGATCGCGCTCTCTCGAACGTCCCGTAGCGCCGACTGGATATGTTCCAACAGTACGTTGTTAGTCAAACCCCTATCTTGGAGGGGCTTCGGAATCTCGAACGAATCAACAAGTATAGTATCTCGGCTCAACTCATGGACCGTCAAGCCAGCAGCAATGGTGGTTCCAATGAGAACAGACCCTCGCGTCAAATTGCAATATTTGAAAACATCACGCAACTTAGTGTAACGGGGTATCCATCGTCGGCTAGATTCTAACTCGATAGGGGTCAGAGACCAGACAGGTGTCCGGGTAACTTTGACGCTGTAAAGGGACCTAAATTGGTTGCGAATCCAAGCCGCAGCGAGCGATGCCCAGTTCATCATGACGGTGACCATGCTCCGTCGTTTTTCTATCAAATTTTAAAACAAGCTGCCCACCGCACATTCTTTCACCCAACAACTCGCGAAGGACTACTCAAGAGGAGTTTTACCGCATTCTCAACCTGATTGTACAAGTGTTTTCTGCGCATATCCGGACTGGTCTGCGGCAATAGTAGCTGGCAAGGGGATGTCGGCGGAGGGGTTTGAGATCGGATTCCCGGGTCGCCGCAAGGAATCGGCGTCTTCCCTTTCAAGGGATGTCTCAGGGAGTCCCCCAGCCCCGAATTCCGGCAAGACTGGAATAATAAATTGGCAAGTCTTTTGTTTGCAGCGTGAGGCGGGTACAAGCCATTCGGCTGTTAACCGAAGGCTGTAGGCCGAGAGCGCGTTTTGGGCGAGTGACGCGGCAAGTCCGACCGAGCTGGTGTCAGCAGCAGGATGATCGACTCGTGGCGTTGGAGGCCACGAGTCATGAAGCCAAAACAGAAGCGCAATGCCAAAACGCGGCTCCCCAAATCGGCTCTGCGGTTGCCGGACCTTGAGGTCGCGAAATCCACAGTTCTCAACAGTCCGTCGTGCCCAGATGCGCGGCGGGGCTATCGCCACGCCATCGACGAGTTCGTGGATTGGTACTGCTCCGAGCCACGACTCGCCTTCAACAAGACCGTTGTCGTTCGCTATCGAATGCATCTTGAGTCGCGACACCTGGCCCCTGGCACAATCAACCTCCGGTTGGGGGCGGTTCGCCGTCTGGCATACGAGGCGGCGGACAGCGGCCTCCTCAGCGCCGATTTGGCGGCTGGGATCCGACGCGTCAAAGGTGTGAAGAAACTGGGCGTCACGCTGGGCAACTGTCTGACGGCCGAACAAGGAACTGCGCTCTGGCAGGCTGCGGACACGCAGCGGCTCAATGGCAAGCGTGACCGAGCGCTGCTATCCCTCCTGCTTGCGTGTGGGCTTCGACGTCACGAGGTAGCCGAATTGACCATCGATCACCTCCAGCAGCGCGAGGGACATTGGGCGATCGTAGACCTGAACGGCAAAGGCGGTCACGTCCGAACGGTCTCGGTTCCAGACTGGGTCTATGGCGCACTCAGCATCTGGATCGAAGCTGCGGACATCAAGACCGGAAAGTTGCTTCGTCGCGTCAGTAGTGCCGGCAAGCCCTGGGGAGATGGGGTCACGGAGAAACTCGCGTGGCACGTCGTAAAGGAATTCGCCGAGAAGACCGGAGTGAACAACCTCGCGCCGCACGACCTGCGCCGGACCTGTGCCCGCTTGTGCCGTGCTGCCGGTGGCGAACTGGAACAGATCCAGTTCCTCCTGGGGCACATGTCGGTGCAAACGACAGAGCGTTATCTTGGCTGTACCCAGCGGATCGCATCGGCAGTTAACGACAAAATCGGAATCGAACCCGCGCCTTGAGCCTAGCCTCTGGAAGGGGTTCCCGACTATCCGCTGGGCTGTTGACGAATGCTATGCTGACCGAGAAAAGGGACGCGAGCTTTCTGGGTGGGCAATCGCAGATTTCTAAATCGTGCTCCGTCTGTAAAGTAAACGAATGGATACTCTTCAAATTGAGCGGGTAGATTACCTAACATATCCCGGCTACCTGAACGAGACCGAGGCCGAGCTCCTGAAGTTGGCCGTAGTGAGGTGTGCGCGGCTACATGATCAGTCGCAATTGACCGCAGTGTTGTTCCTCCTGAATCCGGGGCGCGCTATCGTTGTTCCGCTCCCTGCTGCTGATGATGGAGGGGGAGCAGCCGCTGGACGCCTGCGATGCGGTGCGGCGAGCGTACCTGGAAACCTGGCTATTGGCATTTGAGTTTCGGCTGATAGATTCAGAAGCGAAAGCCACTCAATGGCATAACGGCAAAGCAAAATCGTGGTCTGCCGACATTCCACGCCTCAAAAGATACGCTCCATTGCAGGGTGCAGCGCCTATGTTGGGCCAAGATTATGGCGGTCTGAGTAAGATTGCCCACCCAACGAAAGAGGCGGCATCGAACTCGGTGAACAGTGCGTGGCCGCACCGTACGGTGCTTTTGAAAGAGACAATGTGAAGCAAGCAAAGGCCAGCCTTGAAGCAGAAATGCCAATGATGATGTACCGGTTTCTGTGGCTGGTTATCGACGAGAGGGCTGGCCTAATTTCATTGGACGCTGACTTGGGCTCTCTGCCCAGGGCCGTTAGCTTTGTCAACGCATACGTCCGCCTCAGCGGGCGGACGGTCGCACCGTGAGAGTTCTCGAAGCGCCAAGGAACGGCCTTTCCATCCTGCAATCCTTGTGCGGCTGATTGTCGCGCTCCGAGTGAATAACACGGTATTCGAAAACTGAAACACGGCGTACGCCGCTTGCAATTCAGGAATGCGCCAACGTGATGCCGCCGGCATGGCTGCTTGTTGAGGAGTTTGGCAGCGCGTATGTTCAATTCTCTTTTCATAGCCAGTTGGTTTTTCCGCTGTGACCTCGCCTCCAATTGGCGAGAGCGTGGTCCGCCAAACTGACTTCCGGTTTCTTGAAACCAGTTGCGGTTTCACGGCAGTTGACCCCTTCCGCCTGGTTGCAACCGCTTCCGGCTGTGCGAACTACCCCTTCGGGATTGGCGTTATACTCGCTAACGACAGCGACCGCTCTCCATTTCACGCTGAACCAATACGCCAGCCACGGAAAGTCTCTGGCGAACCGGGTTTCAGTTAGAAACCCCGCCTCCGAGGACGGGGTTTCCGGGCGCTATTTCTGACCTGACAAGGCATCATAAAATCGGCTTTGTTCTCGGCCAGATAAAGCAACTGTAGCGTTTCCGCAATTGAGTCCGGTAGTAGTTTTTGGTTTGCCCAGTACCAGACTTTGAAAAGCTCCAAAAAACATCAGAAAATTGCGGTTAGTGGCGGCCAACCATACTCGTAAAATATGGCACACATTGGAAGATGAGTGAGGTGCAAGCTTCTGGCTCCAAACAAATTCTACTGGCCGAAGATGAGCCGCCGGTTCTCAACCTAATGCAGCGATTACTCCATTTGTGGGGTTATCGTGTGTTCTCGGCCCGCAATGGCCGGGAGGGAATGGAAACAGCGGACAAACATCAAGACATCGCCCTGCTTGTTTCGGATGTAAACGATGCCAGAGATGAACGGCCAAGAATTGGCGGAAAAGCTGACGGCCAAAAGACCCGGATTGAAAGTAATTCTTCTCTCCGGATACTCCCATGCGCGGATTGTCCTGGAACGCGGATGGAAATTCGTTCAAAGGCCATTTAGGCCGCAAGAACTCAAGAGGGCCATAGAGGACAGTTTGAAATAATCGCCCTCATTCGCGTTTCCCCACTTCTGTTGGCTGGAGCTTCAGCACGGGAAAAGCGTGTGCAACTTCCCCTTTTACGCGCTCGTTAGCCCCACACACCCGAAGGATGACAAGAGCCAGGACGAACCGCCGTGCGACACACTGCCAATACAGCAGTCCGTAGTTGTGAAGCAGAGAACGGCTTTCAAGGATCGCATGATTTCCTAAACTACCGGCGACGATCTCTGAGTCAGCCGGGTATCCGGACGTGAAGAGCACGGGACCATTAAACCACCCTGTTTTGCCCAGACGCTTAACCAGTTCAAAGCCCGAGATTGGCTTCATATCAACATCTGTCACCAGTATATCGATCGGGAATTGTCGAGCGCGCTCAAGCTCAGCAAGCGGGTCCGATTGGCGGTAACCGTAGGGCCATCTAGTCCGCAATGCGAGTGTGATTAGATCGAGTACAAGTATCTCGTCATCGACCACTAGAATATTCGCCGCGATTTTTTCCGCTGCGTTACAAGATAAATTATCACCTAATCGCGAGGACTGTCATAAATAAAATGTAAAACCTACAGTATCTTTTGGCTGTTGGCTGAAGGTTCGCGTGCGAAACTCAACGCAACTAAGGTAAACCCTGATTGTCTTGCGCTGACATGGAGCGTAATCTAATGTCACGGTCGGATCTTTCCTCCCAGTGCGGCCGTAACGCAGCCGTGCCTCAGACCGTGCGAACGGGTTGGGGCACGGTCGTTAAGAAAAGAGGAAAGATGGCTTCCACTGGTTCACAATTCGCCGGCAGTAGCTCAATTTCCAGCAGGCCAGATTGATTCGGCAAACGAGATGCGTACCGCGCGGCTTAATGAGGTTCGTCAGAGGAGGCTCAGCCGCGCACGCCGATTTTGGAGAATCGGACCGCTGCGAAAAGCGAATGGAAAAAAATCAGCGTAAACTGAAAACCCATCCTCCGAGACCGGGTTTTTAGCGTGCTGTTTTCCAATCGCTTCGCAGCGGTTGAACAGCCTTTTATCTGGACCCGGCAAGCTAACTATAGCGTCCCTTGAATGGAGACCGCCACTGGCCTTTGGTTTATTCAGTACCCTCCGGACTGTTCGTCTTTTGTTCGCCTATAATAGTTACGTGGCAAATCGAATCCGCACCGTCTCATTCACCGATTCGGAGGGAGTCTTCCATTACAGATACGTCACCGCAGCCACGCTGCATTTACGCTTTGCCGCGTGCATGTTCCGAGCTTTGCCGCCGATGAAAGTTTCATCAACTTCGACTTCCCCGGAAAGTTGCCTTCGGATTCTCCCTGCATTGCAAGCCTGACACGGTGAAACATGAACCATGCGGTATTTTGCGTAACGCCAAGCGCCCGATGGAGTTGCCAAGAACTGATGCCATTCTTAGCGTTAGCGATCAGCCAAACGGCGGGAACCACTTGTCAAGGCCGATAGGGGAGTCCTCGAAAACTGTACCGGCCTTGACGGAGAACTGCTTACGGCACGTGGAGCACTTCCAGATGCGACGAGTCTTGAGAAACATAGGCTTGTCAGCTTGGCAATGAGGACACCCCACGGCCTTATTCTGGGCGGCTGCCAACTACTTTCGTGCCCCGAAAGACTGCCGCGGCAGCCAAGTTTAGGCGAAGGCTGTTACGGGATATACATCGTTGCCAGCGGTCTGCCTGGCTGGCACTAACCTTCATGCCACTCTGGACTCTGGAGACTAGCGATCGCGGATTGGTTTTCGTTGAAAGTGCAGCTTAGAATTCGCGCCGCCCAGGCGCTCGCCACGCGCGACGAATCATTTACCCGCCAACGCGCCCAGAAATAGATATTTCGAAAAGCTACCGGTCCGTGGTCGCCCTGCAGCATCAGCGAGCGGATTCGCCGCCGCTT
>CAVYEV010000060.1:0-78909 GCA_963767545.1 Terriglobia bacterium | reverse complement strand
CTGGTGAGCCGCCCCAAGCTATCCATCAACCCGCTGTAGTCGCCCTGCCGCATGGCGTCCGTCTGCATCGAGGTGCTGTAACTGGAGGCGCTCACCAGGTGAAGAGCCTCATACAAACGTGAAGAAAAATGTGCGGTTTCTGCCGTCGTAAACTTTCGGAATGTACACCGGCCCGCCCAGCGATCCACCGAACTCGTTGCGCACGTAATGCGGTGCCTGGTGAAGGAATCCTGGCGGCGGCGGGCAATTCCCACCCCGCTATTCCGGTTAGTTTCGAACAGGCTTCCGTGGAGGCTGTTGGTTCCGCTCTTGGTCGAGAGGATCACCGAGCCGGGGGTCGATCAAACTGGGCCGACGACAGACTCGTTCTCCACGCGTAGCTCCTGGACGCTGTCTACGCCCGGAAGCCGTCCGCTCCAGTCCCCGACATCGCGGTTCTTGATCACAGCGCCGTCCTGGTACAACTCAACCCCGTCGCGCAGACCCATGTTGATGGGGTCGATGTTGCCGTCCTGTCCTCCAAACAGACCCGGCGTGGCCAGCATCACCAGATTCGCTATGCTACGCCCGTCGGACGGCAATTGTTCGATGCGGGTACGTTCCAGGTTCTCCGACAATGTAGCATCCGTGGTTGAAACCAGAGGGGTAGCCTCCTCTATGGTGATCTTAGTCGATAACGAGCCGACCCTCAGGACAGGGCTGATCTCTGCCGTTTGCCCGACTTGCAACAGGAATTTGCCTTCCCATGTCTCCATCCCTGACACTTCCACGGTGATCGTGTAATCGCCGGTCACAACTGGTGGAAAAACGAAGAATCCGACATGGTTGGTGTTGGTCGTTGTTTTCGTGCCTGTCACTTTCTGATCGATCGTGACTCTGGCACCGGCGACAACCGCGGACGTGGCGTCCCGCACGACGCCTTGAACCGTCCCGCTGCCCGTCTGCTGAGCCATCACAAGCGCAGCAGACAGAACGCCCGCTGCCGCGACCAGAACGTTTAGGCGCAATGACATAATCTCTCTCTCCTGTCACTCCCATACCAGCGCACTCGGCCGCGAGCGAGCGCCCCCAGGCGCGATCTGAACCCGCAAACAGAGCCGGGTCATTGGAGACCACTGAAGTTGATTCCGCAGCGATATTATTCCAATCAAACGAACATGTCAACCATATACACCCTCGAAAATCCGCCCCATCTGAAACGTTCCGGCCCCATCACAAGACGGGCTGAAGCCCGTGCTACAGGCCTGCTGTCAGATTTTCATCGTTATTCATGATCGGTGAGCCGATCACGTTAACACCATAGATCACCATAGATCGCCTCGTGTCAACGCAAAAATAGAAATGTCACCCCCTGCGCAAAGTACGAATTGTCACCTTTGGTGGGGTGCTCCAAGAGTCTCCTCGATTGAGTGTTGGTCGCTCGAGCTGGTGCGCGGCCTGAAAGTGGAGCTAGTGTTGGCAAGCTGACTTTCGCGTCCAACTAGCGGCACTCTGGGTTTACGGTAACCTCAGTTGTACCTGCATTGCAGGGGTTCAGTGCCGCGATCAATGTTAAGAACCGCGAGAAGCGGCGCTCGATTCGGCCGTTCAACTATTCACCACCGCGGGTCCGTGCTCACCACAACTGCCTTCCCGGCCCACGCGGGTGTTTTCATGACCAAGGCGAACTCTGGTCTACTGGTCCGTGAGTTCTCGGAACACTCACGGAGCCTGACGGGACACTGCGCCCGGTCACCCCCCAGGCAATAGCGTATGCGGTTTTTCCGCAGTCGGCGGTTGAAACAAGCGCCGCCAGATGGTTTGCAGCAGGAAGGCATAACTAAACAGAACTTGCGGGGTTTGGTTGCGAAGCTGGCGAGTAGGCGATTCAGGTCATTGCACGGCGATCGATCCTTTCTGGATTAGTCGGCAGCGAGTCTACTTGGCCGACTACATCTCCTTTGGCGAGCCATTTCACTCTACCTTCCGAACCATTATCAAGTCTCGGTTCTGCAGCGTCCGCGAGGCACTCTGAAATGATCCGTCGCCATGGCCCGACTAGACTGGCTTCTTCGCCGACGCTTATCTTGTGGATACCTGCATTGACGTAATGTGACGGTCGCGGTATGACGCTGTAGGCTTTCAATGCTTCCAGAGCCGCCGGATAAGCCGGGTTCTTATCGACATTCAGTCACCGGTGGTATCCATGCGTCTACCGCCTTTCAACGATGATGCCGACCACACCTCGATTCATCCGGGCCTCGGTTCGCCACGTCCGGCTAACTTCCGGATCGGCTGACTTCCGTCGGCAAAACGAATCTACTTAGCGGGGGTTCGACCGGTGTCGGTGATGGCTGGGCAACGGGCACGGACACCCGGCTGCGCGCGCCACCTCGATGTTCCGCCTGTGATGTCGTTTTGACGGAAAGTGGCTTACGTCGTTTGTATAGTCGGGCACTCGGAAAAGGCTCGAAGTCGGTACTGCTGCCAGGTAGTCTGCCAGACTGGCCGGAAACGGCGATGTGGGAAGTCGAGCGCGTCGGCCGGGGTCCGCCAGATCCTTCTGCGTTCTCGACCCTCCACATTTAACCCATGTTCAGTTGATATTTGCACCGGCAATGGAGCTGGCGGGAGAATCGGGCGCTTGAGAGGCGCTTGCGCAACGGCCGGCTGTTATCCCGGGACTGCATACCCGTACCATCGCAACACAATACCATGACCTGGGCCTCCGGCTCTCGCGCAAGCTACCTCTTGTACAGTGATGGCCTTGACCTGCACGGCCGATTTGCCACGGGCCTCATGTTTAGGTCCAGAGGTCCAGAATTATGCAGTGGTAGCCCAGCCGATCAATCGCCCGATGTCGCATTTATGGATTCCGTTGCGAAAATCCAGATGGCGCAAGGACGGCCGACTAAGCCGGCCCTATGCGGCTATACCGAATAGCTTTTCGATGAACTTCATCTGAGCTACCGTGTCACCTTTCGCTGCTCGCCTCGCTCGCCCTTTCCTGATCATGTCCATCGCTTCGATCCCTCGCAGTGTTCGCCAAGCCGTCGGCACCGAACCGTATCCCTTGGCCAGCCAAGTCCGTCGCTTCACGTTTCTGTGGTCCTGCTCCACGATGTTATTCAAGTATTTGCACTGTCGTAATCGGCAACGCCGCCGTAAGGTGCCTTCCTGCTTCAGATCATTTTCGAACGGAATCCCGCAACCTACTACGGTTTTGTAACCCTAAAGTACGTTCGAGACCTGGCTTACCGGTGGCCCGATTGGGAGCAGTTTTCATCGGAGGACCTGTTCGTCGGTGCGGCGGTGCTTGCCAACAAAGTCGTTTCAAAGGACGGCAAGCTCGATATCCGTGTCATCGGTGTCCTTCACGCGCTCACTTTTCTGGCGGCGTTCGCATGGCTGCTTCACGAAACGCGAGGCTTCCACGCGAAGCTATTCATCCCGATTCTTTTTCTGCTAATCGCGACGGATGCCGCGCACGCGATCTACTTCAACACTTTCTACGCCGAACCCGCATCATACATCTTCTGCATTTTCTTGTTAGCGGAGAGCATCGGTCTTTGTGCGCGAGGAACTTCTACCCCGCGGCTCGCGAGGTGGTGCCTATGGGCAGTTCTATTCGTCCTCGCGAAACCCATGAATGCACCACTCGGGTTACTGTTGGGCGCCTATGCGATACGCCTCGGGTGGCGCTCGAAGCTGGCGTGGGCTGGTCCTGTAGCTATTCTCGCGGCCGCTGTCTTCATGATTGTCACCGCTCCAATGCCGATGAGGGATGTCAATGCCTACGATCTGGTCTTTCTGGCTGTTCTGCCCGAATCGAAGACTCCCGCCGCGGACGCGGTTACGCTCGGCATCGATCCCGCATTTGCGGTTTTGTCCGGAACCGGAGCCTGGGGTGCGAATAGCGCCTTCTCGGAGTTGAAACTTCGCGGGATCATCGGAAAGCAAGTGACGATATTTACGATCATGCGATTCTATTTGGCGCGCCCGGCACGGATGTGGCGCCGTATCCGGCGCGAATTGCAAGTCGCGATCCTGCTCAGGCCGCCGCTGGGAAATTTCGACCGCTCGTCCGGACAAGCGGCAGGGTCGATGAGCGGCGCTTTTACGCTCTGGAGCGATTTCCATGAACACGTTCTAGCCCGTGTTGTGAAGATACTTTTTCTACTGCTGCCGGTTCCCGCCGTAGTGGCGATCGTCCGGCGCGTTTACACAGGCACGAACCGATTGGCGGAGGAGTGCTTTGGCCTGCTCACTCTGCGTTGTATGACATCGTTCCTGGCTGTAACCTTCAGCTCGCCCTGGGAAACGATCAAGCACATGCTTATATTCAATGTTCTGTTGGATGCCAGCATGATTTGTGCGGGAGTATTTGCCTGGTCAGCGATCCGAAACACATACCGCTCGAAAGGCGGGTTGCGGCGGCAAGCCGCTATGGCGTTCCCGGCTGATGCTCATCGTAGAGTATGCTGAGAGTTTGCCATGCCAAATAGAAGAGATTTCCTGGGTTTTATGGGCGGCGCGGCAGCCGCGTCGGTAGCCCGCAGCGCAACGACCAAGAAACCGAACTTCCTCATCATTCTTGCGGACGATATGGGCTTTTCAGACGCCCGGTGCTACGGGGGAGACATCGATACTCCGAATCTCGATCGCCTTGCAGCCCAGGGTCTCCGATTCACGCAGTGCTACTCGACGGCGCGCTGCGGACCTTCGCGAAGCTGCCTTCTCACCGGCTACTATGCCCAGCAGACCGCATGCGACGTGATGACGCCGGGGAACGTCCCGAACTACACCAGGTTCGCCCCGGATTACCTCAAGCCGCTGGGCTATCGCACGTATCATTCCGGCAAGTGGCATTACAAATTCGCGACTGGAGCTGGCGGAGTGGGCTTCGATCATTCCTATACGATGCTCGATGAGAACCGCTACTTCACGCAGCACCGGCACGAGCTCGATGGACAAGCTCTTCCCACGCCCGATCCAGGTTACTACAGCACCACAGCCATTGCGGATTATGCCGTCAGGTTTTTGAAAGAGCACGCGCGGGACAATGCCCAGAGCCCCTTCTTCCTCTATCTCGCGCCGCACTCGCCGCACTTTCCCTTGCAAGCTCCCGCCGCAGACATCGAACACTACAAAGACAAATTCGCGGAGGGTTGGGACACGGCGCGGGAACGAAAGCTCGCGCGCATGCACCGGTGTGCCGAGCATGTTCGACAGCTCGAAGGTGAAAGTCCTTTTGACAACCTGATGGAGGTGAAGTCATAGCGAAGCGCAAGGGCGTCATCGTGAGGTGGGGTCTGAAAGAAGCGTGGAGCAAACGTACGAGCCGATGTACAAGAACCGGATCTGAGGCATACGGTGCCGGGCGAGTGAGCCGATGATCACGAAGCCCATATCCATCAAAGGCACTGGTTGTAAATTCGGCGGTTGCGTGCGGAAGGCAGTCGAACTTACCTCGGGAGATCTGCCGTTTGTCCCGGAATCGGGACTGAGGGTCGAGTGATCGATCCTGACCGGGCGGCAGAAGTCAGCAGAGGGCGTATTAGTCACGTGAGTGATGAAGGCCCAAACGGTCCCCGCAAGGGGTTGATGGGAGTGGCAAGTAGGCAGCGCAACTCATGAGCGACAAGCGGCAGAATAACCAGCTACTGCTGGCCTTCATGGAAGAGAGTAGGAGTGAAGCTCCGAGGGTATCCAATGAAGGGACCGAATCGCTCGCGGCGAAGCGCGGGACAGAAAGCCCGGCCATTGGTGAACAGTTGATGGAAGAGGTCTGCGAGCGGGAAAACTGCAAGCAGGCATTGGCACGAGTCAAGGCCAATAAAGGGAGTGCTGGTGTGGATGGGATGACCGTCCAGCAGTTACCAGAGCACCTGAAACAGCATTGGCCAGTCATCCGGGAACAGTTGCTGAGCGGGAACTATAAACCGCAGCCGGTCAGACGGGTGGAAATCCCGAAGCCGGACGGAGGGGTGCGAAAGCTTGGCATCCCGACGGTGCTGGATCGATTCATCCAGCAGGCGGTGATGCAAGTACTGCAACGCAGATGGGACCGGACGTTTTCCGAACACAGTTACGGGTTTCGTCCTGCGCGGTCGGCGCATCAGGCGGTGGCGGCGGCGCAGAAGTATATCGCCGAGGGTTATCGCTGGTGTGTGGATCTTGATTTGGAGAAATTCTTCGATCAGGTTTCGCATGACAAACTGATGGCAAAGATCGCCGAACGGGTCAGCGACAAGCGAATGCTGAAGCTGATCCGGACGTTTCTCACAGCTGGCGTAATGGAAAGCGGACTGGTGAGTCCGTGGATGGGGACTCCGCAAGGAGGTCCACTTTCGCCCTTGCTCAGTAATATCGTACTCGACGAGTTTGATCGAGAGTTGGAGCGGCGCGGCCTCCGTTTTGCGCGGTATGCGGACGATAGCAACATCTATGTTCGCAGCCGGCGGGCCGGAGAACGGTGATGGAGAGCATAACGCGATTCATCACGACGAAGCTCAAGCTCAAGGTGAACCAGCAGAAGAGTGCGGTGGCACGGCCATGGGAGCGGAAGTTTCTGGGCTTCAGTTTTACGGCGAATCGGGAACCAAAACGGCGGATTGCGCCGAAAGCGGTACTTCGATTTAAAGAGAAGGTCGGAAACATCACGCGTCGGACGCGTGGCGTGAAAGTGGAGAAAATGGCCGGGGAGTTGGGTCGTTATCTTCGCGGATGGATTGGCTACTTTGGTCAATGCCAGACGCCATCGGTGTTGCAAGGTCTGGAGGAGTGGACCAGACGCAAGCTACGGTCTGTGATCTGGAAGCAGTGGAAACGGGGTTCGGTACGATTGCTGAACTGCGGAAGCGGGGTGTGGGCAAAGATCTCGCCGCGAAAACGGCGGGCAGCGCTCATGGACCGTGGAGGCTGGCAAACAGCCCGGCGCTCAGTTCTGCGCTGCCCAATGCTTACTTCGACTCGCTCGGGATTCCGAAATTGACTGCCAGCCGATAGCTTAACCCGCCGAACCGCCCGGTACGGACCCGTACGCCGGGTGGTGTAACAGGGAAAGCTGGCGACAGCCTACCTATTTTATATGGGCCTTGTGAACTGCGCGCTGGCGCCGCTCGAGCCGAACATGTGGACACAATGGAACACGCCCGATGCCGAGCTCTTCGCGAAGATCGGGCCGGGCGAAGTCACTCGCGCGGTCCCGTGGTCCACTCTGACGGCGGAACAGAAGCAATTTCAGCGCACCAAAATGGCGATTCACGCAGCAATGATCACGCGCATGGATATCGAAATCGGCAAGGTTCTAGGTCAAGTAGAAGCCATGGGAGCCACTCGCGATACTGTCGTCATCTTCCTGTCAGATAATGGCGCCAGCTCCGAGCAGTTGATCCGCGGAGATGGTCACGATCGCACGGCGCCGCCCGGTTCGGCGCGCTCGTACCTGGGGATGGGGCCTGGATGGTCGAGCTGCTCGAATACTCCGTTCCGTTTGCATAAGTCTTGGGTGAACGAAGGGGGTATCGCGTCGCCAATGATTGTGCATTGGCCTGACGGGTTCAAGGATTCGAACCAACTGCGCCACGATCCCTGCCACTTTGTCGATATCCTTCCAACGTTGGTCGATCTCGCCGGCGGCACGACGAGCGCGGATGGCGCGCCTCCGCTCGCCGGTAGAAGTGTCGCGCCCGCATTGCACAAAGATGGCACAGCCCCTCATAAGTTTCTATATTTCAACCACAGCAATAACCGGGCGATTCGGGTTGACGATTGGAAGTTGATCGCGACCGGTAAAACGGGGCCGTGGGAGCTGTACGATCTGGGCAAAGATCGCTGCGAGCAGCACGATCTGGCCGCGGCTCAACCCAGCCGGGTGCAGAAGCTCGCTGCGATGTGGACTGACAAAGATGAGGAGTTCGCCCGCGTTCGAGAAAGCGCTGCTCCGACCAGCAGACGGCGCATGCCGCGCGACAACGGCGCTCTCGAATAGCGTACGGGAACTCTGGCGGCAGTAGCTGAAGAGAACAACCAGCTTCTTCGAAAATCCTTAGCGCCGCATAATCGCCTGATCGCGAGGATGCGCAGCTTTGCCGCTGAAATTCACCATTTTCAAACCGGTTACAGAGTCGGTCTCCACCGCGTAAGTAAAGTAGTCCGGAACATTCTTTCCCCACGCGATACTGCAATTGGTCAGCACTACGTTGTCGGCGTACCGGATACTGATTCCCGGCGTGTTGTGCTTTTCAAGATCCGGATATGCCGTGGTCGGCCGGTTGTCGAACACCGGCCCGGGATATTTGGTCCAGCGGTCGAACGTGAGCGATACGTTGTCCATGGTCACATTGCGAATGCGGCTCTCGGGCAGGCCGTCGATGCGCGCGCTGTTCTCTGCGCGTCCGGTGATGTTGCGGAAATGAATGTCGTGGATCTTGCCAACCTTCGTGTCTTTCTTTCGCGGAATCGCCGTCAGTGAGATCGCTTCACCGCGTCCCCACCAGGGCGCGGCCTGATACTGCGCTTTGAAGGTTATGTTGCTGAAATCGATATTGTACACGTCGCCTTCGTCGCGCAATTGAATCGTCAGCCCCCGGCAGCAGGAGCGAATCTCGCAATTGTCGAAGTGAATATCGTGAATAGCATCGACTGTTTCAGTGCCGATCTTCAGACCTGAGTCCTTGCTCTCGATAACGCAGTTTTTGACCGTTATATTGGCGCAAGGCCCGTATTTCTGGCCCTCGCGCGTGCTCTTAACAACGATCGCATCGTCGCCGCAGACAATGTCGCAGTTGCGGATTTCAACATCGCGGCAGTGGTCGGGATCGATGCCGTCGCAGTTTGGCACATCGAGGTGGTTACGAATCTTCAGACGGTCAACCAGCACATGCTCGCATCCCACCATGTGCAGGCCCCACTGCGGCGCGTGGCTGAAACTTATACCGTCGATCTCCAGACCCTGGCATGCAGTCAGGACAAAGATCTTCGGCCGGAAGGCGGGGAAGTTCCAGATCTCGCCTGCTTTATCGAAGCCGGTCATGAATTCCAGGGCGCGTCCGTTGATATTGCCAGTGCCGGTTATTTTAAGACCCTGCGCGCCATTTGCAGTGATGACGCCTTCGGAGGTTGCGGGATAGTCCGTTCTTTTGGTGCTGACCAGCAACTCGGCATCGTCGGCAAGATGGAAGTCGATCTTGCTCTTCAAGACGAGCGTGCTGACGAGGTACTTCTTTCCGCCGCGAACGAGCACTTGCGCGGAACTGCCTCCGGCCGCAGCGTGCGCCGCGGCGTCGATGGTCTTTTGGAAGGCAGCGGTGTCGAGGGTCTTCCCGTCGCCGATGGCGCCATACCTGGCTACATCGAAGATCCTCAGATCGGACTTCGTCTGAGCGCGCAGCGTGTAGGCTGCAGCGCCCAGGAAGCCTCTGCGGGTTAGCGAAGAGTTCACGGCAAACGAGTATAGCAGCCGGAGGTTTCGCAGCTTCAACGCTCCGGGGTTTTCGGAGAATGCGGCTTTCGTTTTCCCCGGGCAAAGAGACCGCATTCCACGCGCGTGAATGTACCGGGCTCAGCCGCATCTACCGCGGCCACGATCTTGTCCACGTGCGGCTCGATGATCGGCCAGTTTATCGCCGAAAGCGAAACAACGGCAATCCGGCGGCCAGTAAAGTTTTGCTGATACTTCAGAGAAAGATCGCCAGTCACGAGAACCTCGAAACCGTTCTTCCCGGCAATGTCTAGCAGACGCCCATTCTTCAAACCGGCCCAGCCCAGGTACGCAACAGTGAATGTATCGTGATTCCGGAGTTGCGGTCTCAGATCGTGCGGGATATTTTCATCCAGCAGGATCTTCACGCTTGCATCTGCGGTTCGTGTGAATGCGCGAACGCGAGCAATGCACGAATCGTCTGGAGAGAGAGAGTGGGAAAGCTCGCGTGCGTCTGCTCTGGCGTACGCCCATAGTCCTCGTCTATCAGAACCACTTCGGCCGGAACCCGCGTCCCCTTCACAACAGGCTGACCGCCGAGCTTGTCAGGATCTACTTCAACGAGATCACAACCAGTCCAGTCCATCGTACGCCTCTATGCTAATCGTAGCGAGCCGCGACCACCCGTGCAAGGATCTCATTGAGCAAATGAGCAAACGCTTCGCAGCACTGCCAGCGGTCGCAGTTACTGCCGTTTCGCGACAATATCGAAGGAGTTCTCGTTGAACGCCACTTTGAGTTTCAGCTCATCTCCGGCAACCTTGCCTTCGTATTTCAACGTGAATTCCTGTCCGTTGAAGTTGCGGACCACGGAGAAGCTGACATTGTCTCCCTTCACCACGCCGTCTTTAATCTCGCTCTCGCCCATCTGGCTGACCACTTTGCCGGTCAGTTTCTCTCCATCGGCTTTCAGGTGGAAGGTGCTTTGCCGTTGAGTCCCGTCCGGACTCGTGTAGTCCGCTTTCCAAACGCCGTCTACACTCGCCGCGCACAGAAACATCGCGGAACAGAAAACCGCCACAATTACCGTTAGAAACGTTCGCATAACATCTCCTCTTACCCGCACTACTGCTTAGCGGGGGTCTTGGTTTCGATGGCCGGTTTCTTGGCGGCATCGGCGTCGGCCACTGGACGCCGAAACTCCCGTCGAGGCACCGGCTTTGCGCTGGTAAGCTCGACGAACATTTGAATGATCTTGTCCTTTTGCTCAGGCTCGACGATCAATTGCCGATGCTTACCGCCTGCCGACGGTGTGAACGTCGCTCGGCCATCATCCGCGAATTCGATAGCGCCGGGCTCCGAAAGCTTGAAGAGCCCCGAGTCTGGATGGACCGCATGGAACATGGCGGCGAGATCCTGGGAGGGGGCGTCGTACGGCATTGGCCGGTATGCGCGATACGCGTCAACGACGGGATGCGCCGGTGACCACGCGAACTCCTTCTCCATGCTGGAACCGGGAAATGGCAGCGCATCGCCTACTTCCTTGCCGCATAAGACCACAGGAGTAGGCCATGCGGCGAGCAGATTGCGCGCGGATACCGCGTCGGGCACATCGCCGGAGATCACCAGCATCTTCACCTTGGCCGCTACGAGGTCGCGAACACTGAACAGTTCGAGAGTCCGAAGTAGCTTTGCCGCGGGCGCGCTGAGCACCACCACCGCGTTGCCGTCGTTTTGCGCCGTAAGCGCGTTGCGCATCAGCGCCATAATTTCGGACGTATCGCTGATTTTGTTAACAGCGCAGGAGTATTGCGGCTGCCCCTTTTCATCGCGGCGGTCCAGGACGGCCTTCACCATTGGCGAGTCTTCGGCAACAAGCGTATCCGCATCGAGGCCCGTAGGCAGAAGGCGATTTGAATTGATAAACGGACTCGATCCGTTATAGAAGCGGCTTACGATATCGCAAAACTTCGCCGCTCCTAAACTCGTATCAGTCAGCGCCACAGCGCCCACACGAGCTTCTTTCTTGCCGTCGAAGCCGTATAGCATGGCGAGCGCGAGCGCGGCGTCGGAACGGCTCATGGTGGTGTTGTAGACCACTCCCAGCGCTGGTTTGGCAAAGTTGAACTGCATCGTGTGGCTAACTGAGCGAGAGCAACGGAAGCCGGCCGGTCGAATCACCCAGGTGCTCTGGACGGACGTCCATCCGTTGCAGCATGGTCGCGAACAGGTTGGTTACGGGAGTCTCGCGCTGATAAATGATGTGGCGGCCCGGGCTCAGGAAATTGCCGCCGCGTCCAGCCAACACCGTGGGAAGCTGATCGTGCGTGTGAACGTTGCCATCTGAGATGCCGCTACCATAGACGATCATCGACTGGTCGAGCAGATTGGAGTCGCCTTCCTTGGTAGCCTTAAGCTTCCGCAGGAACTGCGCGAAAAGTTGTAAGTGAAGGCAATTGATCTGGCGAACCTTATCGAGCATTGCCTGGTTGCCCTGATGATGCGTCAGCGGATGATGCCCGTCCGAAACGCCAATCTCCGGATACGCACGGGTAGAGCCCTCGCGCCCAATCATCAGTGTCGATACTCGCGTCAGATCGGCCTGGAACGCGACCAGCATCATGTCTGTCATGAGCTTGAAATAGTCGGGGAACTCAGGAGGAACGCCGAAAGGCTTCTCGATGCCCGGATCGATCGTCATGCCTTCCTTCTCTGCCCGCTCCACCTGCAGTTCGATCTCGCGCACCGACGAAAGATACTCGTCGAGTTTGCGGCGGTCAATCGATCCGAGATTCGATTCGAGACGATGCGTATTCTCGGTCACCAGATCGAGGATGCTGTGCCGCATCGCCAGACGGCGCGCGTGTGCTTCCGGTGGTTCGGCGATATCGGTGCCGAAGAGCCGTTCAAAAAGACTGCGCGGATCGGACATCGGCGGCAGCGGCTGCGATTCCGTTTTCCACGCCATATTGTAGGTGTAAGCGCAGGAATAGCCGTTGTCGCAATTGCCGGCCTGCCGCGCTTCCTCAAGCCCGATCTCGAGCGAGGGAAGTTTGGTGAGGTGTCCGATAGCGTTCGCGGCAATCTGGTCCGCGGAGATACCGAGTTTGAGGTCGGAAGTGCTGCGATGCACCTCCATGCCGGTCATATACGCGGCAGCGGCGCGGCCATGATCGCCTGCGCCCACGAGCAGCGGACGTCCCCAATTCGCGGTGAGGTTCGACAACACCAGGATCTCGTCCTTCACCGGTTCGAGCGGCTGAAGAATTTGCGGCAATGTACCCAGGGGTCCATCAACCGGAGGCGTCCAGTGCCGCATATCGATTCCATTGGGCACATAGAACCACGCCGCACGCACCGGAGCCTTGCCGGGAAGTTTGCTGGCGGCGAACGCGGGTGACATGGCGTCGAGCACCGGCAATGCGATCGCCGCGCCAATGCCCCTCAAGAATGTCCGCCGTGCCAGTGCCTTCCGGCGTGATGATCATTTACTCGCAATCTCCTGTCTTGTTGGTTCGCTTACTTTGGATTCGCCGCGCCGCATTTCGAAGGGCACACTATGCACGATACCCGCAATCAGACTCTGGAAGCGGTAATCGTCCTGTTCCGTTTGCCGCACAATCCGCTGGATCGCCAGCCGGTCGAACTTCTCGACGCCGCGGCCCAAGGCGTAGATCAGCATCTTCTCAGTAAGACAACGTGTGAACTCGGGGAGGTTACCGCGCAGCAGAGCTTTCATCTCCGCCGGAGTCGCGAATGTCTTCCCATTCGGAAACGTTCCGCTCGCATCCACCGGGAACTTGCCATCTTTTGTACGCCACTGGCCTACCGCGTTATAGTTTTCGAGGCCGAAGCCGAGCACATCCATGCGCGAGTGGCACGACGCACAAACCGGATTCGAGCGATGCTGCTCCATCGACTCGCGCACGGATTTTTCGTGCCAACCGCCGCTTCATCGAGAGCGGGAACATCGGCGGGAGGCGGCGGAGGAGGAGCGCCGAGGATATTCTCAAGCATGTACTTCCCTCTTAGCACAGGCGAAGTTCGCGACGGATAACTGGACACGGTCAGCACGCTCGCCTGCGTCAGGACGCCGCTGCGTTCATCCGATGTCAGTTCCACGCGACGAAACTCGGGGCCGGTCACGCCTTCGATTCCATAATGCTTCGCCAGTGTTTCGTTCAAGAACGTGTACTTGCCGTCAATGAAATCCGAGACCGGCCGGTTCTCGCGCATTACCGTTTCAAAGTACATGGTCGTCTCGGTGCGCATGGCCTCTTTCAACTCTGGACCCCAATCGGGAAACTTCGCCTTGTCGGGCTTTACGGCATCTAGACTGCGGATTTCGAGCCACTGACCAGCGAAATTCTCGGCAAGCGCCGCGGACTTCGGATCGGCGATCATGCGCTTGATCTGAGTGTCGAGTACGGCTGGGCTATGAGCTTCGCCGTTTCCGCTAAGTGCAGCAGTTCTTCATCGGGCATCGAACTCCACAGGAAGTAGCTCAATCTGGATGCGAGTTCGAGATCGGAAATGCGGCCTACGGTACCCGGCTTCGGATCGTGTTCGATGCGGAACAGAAACTCGGGAGACGTGAGCATCGCCTCGATGGCGAATTGCAAACTTTGGCCGGGCGTGTAGCCAGCGGCGCGCGCCTTCTCCGATACCCCGACCAAATCCGCGACTTCGGACTTAGTGACCGGACGGCGATAGGCCCGCCGCGCCAGTGGGGAAATGATCCGCGCGATACACGAAGCACCGGCTGCCGGATCGCATACGAGAAACGCTTTCCGCCGATCCGAAGCTGCTTCGGCGAGGGACGCCTTGCTTTGCGGGAACGGACCCGCGAGTTCCATACTCTCGGGGAAGATGTTGCGGTTCGGATTAAGGCGGCTTTCCTTCGGGATATCCTTGAGCGCGTCGTCATGCACAATCTCAACCCGGAAAGTGTGCGGACCTTCGCTCAGGAACGTGCGGACTTCCTGGGATTTCCGCTCAGTCGCGCCGCCCTGACGATTCACCTCCGAGATCTTGACGTCTACATCGACCGTCTTTAGCGGCTTGCCGTCCACGGAAAGAATCACCGTCACAGGCTTATCCTGCGCACCGCGATGTCCCGCCAGAATCACGCGGAAAACATATTCGGCATCATACTCGACGTGGTCAGTACATTGAGCGATGCCGGGTCCGGTCCGCAGCATCCGGTTCTTTTCCGAAAAGACGCCGGGCTTCGGCAGAGGGTCCGCGCCAACGGCTCGCGACGCGATTCGCTCGGCGGCGAAGAGATACTTCTCCATCAGCGCCGGCGATACCGTCAGGACTGCGCCGATATTATCGAAGCCGTAACCGGAATCGTCAGCCGGAAACTCCTGCTGCGCAACAAAGTGAATGCCCAAAAGATCGCGGATCGTATTAGCGTACTCGGCGCGATTCAACCGGCGCGCGGTGATGCGGCCGGGATCAGGCTTTGCCAGTTTGTCAGCCTTGTCGAACTCACCCTGCACGAAATTGATAAGGCCAGTGAGCTGTTCGGCGGGAGGTTTCGGGATGCCTTTGGGCGGCATCTCTCCCCGGCGAAGTTTCGTCAGTATCCTCTCCCAACCATCGCGGTTTGATGTGATCGATGAAAGCGCGAGAAAGCCGCTGATGTTCAGTCCGCCCGAGCTGAGTTTCTCGTTATGACAAGCGCTGCAGCTTTGCCGCAAAAGGGGAGACACGCTCTTCTCATAAGAAGGGGCGGCGCATAGCGCGATGCCGGCGTATGCGCAAACGAATGTAACTATGATTGCCGGTTTCACAGATTCTTTGTGCGCATCTGTTCGGCGAGATACTCCGAGGCTCGCATCGAGAGCGAAAGAATCGTCATGGTCGGATTCTGATATCCGCCCGTGACGAAGCTGCTGCCGTCCACCACGAACAGGTTCTTGATGTCGTGGCTCTGGTTCCACTTGTTCAGCACGCTCTTCTTCGGATCGTCGCCCATGCGGCAGGTGCCGAGTTCGTGGATGCTGTAGCCCGGAGGATTGGGCTGGTCGTGCTTCGCCAGCGTCTCCAATGCCGGCGCATGGCACAGTTCTTCGAAGGTGTTCATGGCGTGCTTCAGCATCTTGGCTTCGTTGTCGCCGTACTTGCACTCGAAGTGCAGCACCGGGATTCCGTACGCGTCCACTACGTTCTTATCGATGCTGACGTGGTTCTCGTAGCGCGGCAGCACCTCGCCCATGATGGTGACCGACGCCGCGTTGCCGCGATATTCGTCATGCGCTTTCTCGAGGTCCGCGCCATAAGCCGGGACATATTTCGGATCGGGCGTTCCCCCCAGATTGAAATCGAAAGCGTACCCGCGGATGAAATCCTGCTCGTTGCCGGATTTCAGATTGACGAAACGCGGCACGTAGCCGCCGCCTCCAGAACGCGCCGTCCGCCGCTTGCCGCTTTTGCCGATTTTGTCGACCGCCACCACGCCCTGCGTGATGTAAGTCTGGTCGTGCAGGTAATGCCCGAGCGCTCCGCTGGAATTCGCGATATTGGAATTGAGCAGAATGCGCGTGCTTTCGAGGCACGATGCGCCCACCACCACCACTCGCGCCTTGGCATGCATCTCGCGCTTGGAATGGCGGTCGACGAAATTCGCGCCGTTCACCAGGCCCGTGTTCTTGTCGACCGTGATATCGCGAACCACGGCATTGGGGACCATGGTCAGATTGCCGGTATCCATGCGCGTCCGGCAGCAGCAAATTGAAAGAACTGGCGAACTGGCCGCGCCCCAAGCGACGCGGCGCATTTTGGTCACCGGGATGTCGCGCTGTTTCGCGGCCGCGATGAACTTGTTCATCGACTCGCTCCAGGGCGAATTGTCTTCCTGAAATCGCCGTCCGGCAGCTGCTTCAATCCTTCCTTGCGGCCGGAAACGCGGAAGATCGGCTCCACGCGCGAGTAGAAAGGCGCAAGCTCGGCATGGTCGATGGGCCAGTTTTCGCCGAAGCCGTCGTGGTCCTTCGCCTTGAATTCGTAGTCGCTCAAGCGGAACGACATGCGCGCCCAGAACAGCGACTTGCCGCCGATCATGCGCACGCGCACCCAGTTGTAAGGAGCTTCGGGATCGTGCGTATAAGGCACTTCCTTTTCATCCACCCACTGGTTGGCGTTGTACTCGTTGGCCTGAAAGACGTGGGGCAGACGGCCGGGCTTGCCGAAGCCGCGGTAAGGCAGTTCGTAAAGGCGCTTTGGTGCCGCGGACGCGGTTGAAGTCAACCAGCGGTCCGGCATCGAGCATCAGGCAATTCAGCGCCTTTTTTGGTGAGCGTGTAGGCGGCCATGCCGCCGGAAGCGCCGGAGCCGATGATCAGAACGTCGTAGTCTTTGGCTGGCCATGGGATCTCCTGGGACTGCTTCTAATCGAGCGGATACCAGTACTGACCGCCGCCGCCGAACCGGCGCGCTACCCCGGTGGAAGCTGCGCTGTATTCGCGGGAATTGACGGTCGCGGTGCGGACGTCCTGTTTGGCAACCCGGAGGAACGCGGCAACGGGGTCGGATGGTTCGTCGAAGGTCCACGTCTGCCGGAGAGGCGCCATCAGGGTATCGGCTTGCGAGGCATCGAGACCCGCGAACGCCTGCTTGAAACGCTTCATCGCCTGCTCATTCAGCGCGTCGAGACCAGCTTTGTAAACGCGTTGGCGATCCGTCGGCGAATCACCGATCAGAAAGTCCAGGAACTCTGGCGCTTTGGCATCGAGCGCTCCGGCTGCGCCGTTCATCGCGGGCATCAGGATGTCGCTAACCTTTCGCAGGGCGGCAAACTGGGCTGGTGTGAAGAACCTCGGCTCCGGTTCGGCGGCCACATCGGGCACACTGGCCGCGAGATTCGGCAACTCCTCCGATGGACGCACCGGCATGGGCGGCGGAACGGGCGTGGTTGGGGTGATGGCCGGTGCAGGCGTCGGCTGCTGAGCGAACAGCACCGACGTAGCCGGGACCGTCACTAGTGCCTTTACGAATCCTCTACGTCTCATTTAATTAATAATCCAACAGAACGCGTGAGTTTACAACCTACAGTATGGGGGGTCAGAACAAGCCCCTCAACGGGATACACCGTTTATCACCGGGTGAGATCGCCCGTTGCGACCCGTCTTAAACCGTGAAACACCGTGTAACCCGTTGGAACCGGTCTCCTAACAGGGTATGTTCTAAAGAGCTCGGGGTCTACCGTTAGATTTCGTCCTATAATTCGAAGTGCCACTGAACCGCACCCCCGAAGTGCCTAAAGGAGATATCCAAATGATACGGTATTTGAACCTCGTCGTCGGCGCGTTGCTGTTCGCATCCGCCGCCCTCGCCCAAAACGCAGCCGGAACACTTGACGGGCGGGTAGTTGACAGCTCGGGTGCAGCGATACCTGGCGCTCGTGTGACGATTGAAAACCAGGCGACCAACGTAAAACTGGTTGTTCCCACCAACGCGGACGGCCGGTTCTACGAAAGATACCTGTTGCCCGGAACGTATACCGTCTCTGTGGAAAAGCCGGGATTCCAGAGGTATGTGCAGTCAAGCATCCAGTTGGACGTTGAACAAACCATTGCGTTAACAATACCGTTGAAAGTCGGCGAAGTTACGACCACCGTCGAAGTCACGGCCAACTCCGCCCAACTCGCCACGGAGACTTCGACGGTCGCCACCACTCTTGGCAGTAAAGCGATTCTCGACCTTCCCATACAGGGCCGCAGCCCGATGTCGCTCGCCACGCTGGTTCCGGGTGTTATCCCCAGCGGCGGTTCCAATAGCCCGTGGATCAGCGGCGGACGCAACGACTATAACGATGTGACCATTGACGGAACGTCGGTAATCGTACCGGAAAACAACGTTAGCCACCTGCAGATCGGCTATCTGCCAATTGAGGACAGCGTGGCCGAGTTTTCGGTTGTCACCAACTCCCTGGCGCCGGAATACGGCCGGACCGGCGGCGGCACCATTAACATGTGCCACGCGCGGCGGCACGAACTCACATCCACGCCACGCTTTTCGAGTTCAACCGGAACAACATTTTCAACGCCAACAGCTACGATAATATCCGCGCGAAATGCCCCCCGTGGCGTGGTTCGGTATAACCAGTTTGGCGGAACGCGTGGGCGGCCCAGTCGTTATTCCCCACGTTTACAACGGCAAGTCGAAGACCTTCTTCTTCTTCGACGAGCAGAGCACCAGGCAGCCAAACGGCGTGACAGATACGACCAGCGTGCCCACCGACGCCATGAGGCAGGGTATTTTTACGGGACTGACCAACGGCGCCGGCGGCGGCGTGGGCCAGCCGATAACGATCTACGACCCGTTCAGCGTGGTCCGAACGCCGCCTGCCCGGCCTCCCAGCCGATTTGCTTTCGGCGCGCCTTTGCCAACAACGTGATACCCTACCAGCCGATCGACCCCGCGGCATCAAGTTGATGAGCTTTTGGCCCGAAGCCAAACAGCCCGAGCACCATCAACAACGCCGCGCTTCAGACCAATAACTGGCACACTGTTGGCTCGTCCACGAGCCCCAACGACCAGTTCGACGCCCGCATCGACCAGAACTTTTCCGAGAAGTTCCGCATGTTCGCCCGCGGATCCAACCAGAGCGGGCTTCAGTTCGGATTTCAACGGCTTCGGGAACCCCGGCACCGCCAGGGCAACGGGGACGGTCCGACCAATTACTACAACCGCAACATGACCGTCAACGGCATCTATACGCTGAGCCCAACGACCATCCTGAATTTCAATTATGGATTTGCCCGCGACATCTCCGTCCGCACTACCGTTCTCCGAGGGAACCTGCCCTCCGACTATCGGCCTCCCCGCGTAGTCTCAACGCGCTCGTCGACAACTGCGAATTTCCGCAGGTCAGCGTCAGCGGGAACAATGCGGGTTACAATCTCGGGCCAGTCTTCTTACACGACGCTTTACGACTTCCCTTATTCGCACATCCTCCGCGGCGATGTGACCAAGATCCTGGGCAAACACACACTCAAGATGGGCGGAGTCTGGGAAAAGCTGTTCGTGAACTTCACCCAGCTCGGCAGTCCCGACGGCCAGTTCAGCTTCGGCAGCAGATTACACGCAGCAGAACGCCTCGGCGGGTACCTCGACCACCCAGGGAAACGGCTTCGCCACCTTCCTGCTCGGACTTCCCAGCAACAACGGCGGCGATTTGCAGTTCAGCTTACTCGGCCGCGACGGCGAGCACTTACTCCGGCGCTTATTTTCAGGATGACTGGAAGGTGACTCCGAAGCTCACGCTCAACCTGGGCGTTCGCTATGACGTAGATACGCCGCGCACCGAACGCTACAACCGGCTCAGCTACTTTGACATCAACGCTCCTTCGCCGCTGCAGGGACATGGTGCAGTCGAGCGCGACTTGCCCGAACTGCGGCAACCTGAAGGGCGCCATGATGTTCGTCGGCGCGCAGGGCGCGGCATACGGCCGGCACCAGACGCCGACCGATCTGAACAACTGGGCGCCGCGCATCGGATTCGCTTACAACCTCATTCAAGAACACGGTGATTCGCGGAGCCTACGGAATTCTCTATGCTCCTTCGATGCTGCAGGCCGCCGGTACATCCGGAAGCTCCGGCACCGAAGGCTTCACCGGGTTCGACCGCGCTGAATACGACGCTCGACAACGGCACCACGTTCGTTGCGTCGCTGAGCAATCCGTTCCCGAACGGAGTGATCCGGCCGCTGGGCGCCGTCAGCGGTCCGATCAGCGGAGCCTTGACCGATATCGGCGACGGAATCGGAGACAGCTTCTTCATCGACTATGTCAATCCCGTAGTGCAGCAGTGGAACTTCAACATCCAGCAGCAGGTGAAAGGCAACTGGGTGATTCAGGTCGGCTATCTGGGAAGCAAGGGCCAGCATCTGCCCGACGGCGAGAGCAGCATGAATTACGACCAACTGCCCGATTCCTTCCTGGCGCTTGGCTCAGGGCTTGATTGCGAACGTTCCGAATCCGTTCTACGGGATTATCAAGAATCCCACGTCCATCTATGCCAATCCCACATTCAGGCAAGACTGCTCTTGGACGCATATCCGCAGTACTCGGGCGTAAACGCGTTCCGCAAACCGCAGGCGAATTCGAACTATCAGTCGTTCATCCTCTCGGCGGAACACCGTTACCACAACGGCTTCACCATGCTCGTCAGCTTTACCGGCGAGCAAACTTATGGACGACGCTTCGCAGGTAGTTACCTATATTGGCCAGGCCGGCAACAAGCAGGACTTCTACTGCCGGTCAAATGCGAGAAGTCCGTCTCCGCGCAGGATGTTCCCAAACGGCTCGTAACCAGCGCCACTTACGAGCTTCCGGTCGGAAAGAACCGGCACTACTTCGGCTCGATGCCTAAAGCGGCCGACTTCGTTCTCGGCGGCTGGCAGATCAACGGCATCATGACTTTCCAGAAGGGCATACCGATCGCGATCAGCAACGGCGGCAACAGCGCCAACCTCGGCGCCCCGGGACTCCGCCCGACGGACAACGGTCAGAATCCGGCAGAATTCCGGCTCGATCGGAGACCGCCTGAACAACTACTTCATCCAGTCGGTTTTCTCTCAGACTCCGAATTACATGTTCGGCAATGTGGGCCGCTTCCTGCCCAATGTTCGGCAGCCTGGGATTCACAACCTCGACTTCTCCTTGTTCAAGAGCTTCAAACCCGTTGAGAGAGTGAACGTGCAACTCCGCGCCGAAGCCTATAACTTCACTAACTCTCCAACGTGGAGTGCGCCGGGGACCACAGTGAACAGCCCTTCAAACTTCGGCATCGTTACCAGCAGAAGCGGCAATCGCACCATGCAATTGGCGCTCAAGGTCCTGTTTTAGCAATTCCAGCGGTCGCCACTCAGCGGAAGGAAACTCCCGCTGAGTGGCGGCTGCTCAAAAAGCTGAATCTATCGCGTCAATACCTTCCCCGGCAGCGCATTAGTCATCTTCCCCTCGTCGATCACGGGAACTCCGTTTACCAGGACAAAGCGCATTCCCTCCGACAGCCGGTTGGGGCTGTCGAACGTCGCTACATCGTGAATCGTTTCGGGATCGAACACGACGATATCGGCCCACATCCCCAATTTCAATACGCCGCGATCCGCAAACCGCATCCTCTCCGCCGGTAACGCCGTAAACTTGCGAATCGCGTCCTCAAGAGTCAGCTTTTTCTCCTCCCGCACGTACTTGCGAAGAATGCGAGGGAACGTTCCATAAGCTCTCGGGTGCGGATGCTCCTTGCCTAGCGGACCGTCGGGTGATGTCCCCTGCGAGTCGTTACAGATCGACACCCAGGGCTGCTTGAGCGCGAGCGCCACATCCTCTTCCGACATCCCGGACACGGCGACTTCCGTGAATGCCGCATCCTCAATCAGAAGATCGAAGATCGTGTCGATGGGGTCTTTGTTCCACAGCTTGGCGATTTCCGCAATATTCTTGCCCTGGATTGGGAGCAGTTTGGGATTCTGCACCGCGCCCACCATGATCGACTCCGGCCCTGGCACCTCCTGCCACTCGTTATCCCAATCGGCTGCCGGCGTCTCCATCTCTTTCCGGATTCGCGCTCTCGTCGCGGGGTCCTTGAGCCGCTCGATCAGCTTGCCGTCACCTCCATCGTGCGCCCACGGAGGAATGATCGCCGAAAATGAATTGAACCATGCCGTATATGCATATGTATTCGCCCCGACATCGACACCCGACTTTCGCGCCTCCTCGATTGCTGCAACAATCTCCGGCATCCGGCCCCAGTTCGCTTTGCCAGCCGCCTTCAAATGCCATATCTCAACCGGGATCCTGGCCTCGCGCCCGATCCGGAATGCCTCCGCCAATGCGGGCAGAATTGAATCCCCCTCGTTGCGTATGTGAGATGCGTAGATGCCGCCAAAATTTGCGGCCTCCGACGCCAGGGCGATCAACTCTTCAGTTTTGGCATACGGAGCTGGCGCGTACTGCAGCGCGGTCGATAGCCCCACGGCTCCATCCTGCATGGCTGCGCGAACTAGCGACTTCATCCGTTCCAATTCGGCGGGAGTAGGCGCGCGGTTATCATCGCCGATTACCATCCGGCGAACCTGTGTGGCTCCAACGTAGCTGGCCAGATTGATCCCCATGCCTTGTTTCCGAAGCCGGGCGAAGTACTCGCCAAAAGTCCGCCAGTCGGGCCGGATGCCATAGTGCGCATAACTGACGCGATCCGCTTTGACCAGCGCGTCGTTAAGTGGCGCGACAGAATTGCCTTCTCCGGTCACCTCGGTGGTAATGCCTTGGAAAATTTTCGACGGCAGATGAGAGTTCACCAGAATCGTCATCTCCGATTGCCCGAGCATGTCGATGAACCCCGGCGCAACGGCCATACCGTGGGCGTCGATGGTGCGGCGTGCCGCTGCGCCCGCCAGATTACCGATCGCGGCGATTTTTCCGTCGCGGATCGCGATATCGCCTGAATACCAAGGCGAACCCGTGCCATCGACGATGTGGCCGTTGCGGATAACCACATCGTAAGGGTTGGCTGCGGCAGCCAGTAAAAGCAATGGAACCAGTCCAGGCATAGAAGATCTCCTTGAAACTCGAAACTAGCACATGCGGCGTTGACGCGCGCCTGCTGCTACCTTGGAGGGGATGAAGACTCTCTACCGCTACCTGCGGGACTATTGGAAACTGGTGGCCGTGGCGCTTCTGCTGGCGGCCATCAACCAGGTATTTTCTCTCCTCGATCCGCTGATCTTCCGGCACATCATCGATTCCTACGCGACCCGATTCCACGAGTACACAAGCGCCAGTTCATTCGCGGCGTGAGCCTGCTGCTGGGCGCGGCGGTCGGCGTCGCGTTCGTTTCGCGCGTGGCCAAGAACTTTCAGGACTACTTCGTCAACCTGATCACGCAGCAGGTAGGCGCGCGCATTTACGCCGATGGCATCCGCCATTCGCTGGAACTTCCCTACGCGCAGTTCGAAGATCAGCGCAGCGGCGAAACGCTTGGGCAAGCTTCAGAAGGTCCGCACCGATGTCGAGAAGCTGATTAGCATCTCCGTGAACCTGCTGTTCACCACGCTGATCGGCGTGATCTTCGTGATGATCTATGCGGCGCAGGTGCACTGGTCCATCGGACCCGCTTACCTGCTCACCATTCCGCTGCTCGGCGGCCTGAGTTCGTTGCTCAGCCGCAAGATCAAGGAAGTGCAGAAGACGATCGTCAAGGAGACCACGGCGCTTGCCGGATCGACCACCGAATCGCTGCGAAATATCGAGCTGGTGAAGAGTCTCGGGCTGGCGCAGCAGGAAATCGGCCGGCTGAATTCCACGACCGACAAGATCCTGAAACTCGAACTTGAAGAAGGTCCGCTATCTCGCAGTCTGAGCTTCATCCAGGGCACGTTCGTCAACATGCTGCGCACCTCGATTCTCTTCCTGATGCTCTATCTGATCTTCACGCAGCGCATCACCGTTGGGCAGTTCTTCTCGCTTTTCATCTACTCGTTCTTCATCTTCGGACCTCTGCAGGAACTCGGAAATGTGGTCAATACCTATCGCGAGACTGAGGTCTCGCTGCGTGAACTTCGAGACGATTCTTGCGATGGAAGCCGGAGCCGCGCCCCGAACACCCTGTTGACGTGACGCGTCTCGAGACGCTGGCCTTCGCGAACGTCGGATTCCAGCATCAATCGGCTAGTCAGCCGGCGCTTGCAAGGCATCTCGTTCGAGGTCTCTCGCGGCGAAACCATCGCGTTTGTCGGTCCTTCAGGCGCGGGCAAAACCACGCTTGTCAAACTGCTGGTCGGACTTTATCGGCCGCAGTTAGGCCACATCTATTACAACGGAACACGCGAGAGATGAGATTGACATCGACGGATTGCGCGAGAGCATCGGATTCGTCACGCAAGATGCTCAACTTTTCTCGGGCTCGATTCGCGAGAATCTGCTATTCGTCCGCCCGCACAGCTACCGATGAAGAGTGCATGGATGTGCTGCGGCAAGTCGGCGGCCGGCACGTCTGCTCGCGCGCGCAGACCGCGGTCTCGATACCGTCATCGGCGAAGGCGGCGTTAAAGTATCGGGCGGAGAAAAGCAGCGGCTGTCGATTGCGCGGGCGCTGTTGCGTAAACCGCAGTTGCTGGTATTCGACGAAGCCACTTCCTCGCTCGATTCGCTCACTGAAGAAGAGATCAGCCGCACTATTCGGGACGTGGCCGCAAACCGCGACGCGATCACAATTCTGATCGCGCACCGGCTTTCCACTGTCCTGCATGCCGACCGCATTTACGTGCTAGAGCGCGGCCGCATCGTGGAGTCGGGTTCCCACGAAGACCTGCTCGAGACCAAAGGCCTGTACTACGCGATGTGGCGGCAACAAGTGGGAGAAGGCCGCGCAGCCCTACAGGTCGCGGCGCTCTAGTCTCGTGGGAGATTCGATCGGCCAAACAACCGCGGATGGCAGCAACGCCAAATTTTGGCTGCCGTACATTGTCCTGTTTCTGCTGTCAGCCGCCATACTGTGCTATTCCCAGACCTCCGCCATGATTTGGGATGAAGGCTTTCATCTGCTTGCGGCATTCCTGGTGAAGTCGGGCAAGACACCCTACGTCGATTTCTGTTTCCCGCAGCCAGCGCTGAATGCCTGGTGGAACGCCGCGTGGCTGCGTCTCTTCGGCGAAAGTTGGCGAGCCGTGCATGCTGTGACGGCGGCGCTAACCTGCGGAGCCATCTGGCTCACGGTGAGTGCTCTTCCGACGCGCTATCGCATGGCGGCTGCTCTGTTCGCAGGGCTCAACGCCACAATGATCGAGTTTGGAACGTGCGGGCAGGCGTATGGTGCGTGTCTGTTTCTCACGGCGGCGGCATTCCGGCTCGCAGTATATGCTTCGGAGCGTTCTCGATTATCGCTGACGATAGCGTCAGGCCTCGCATCGGGAGCGGCGGCTGGATGCTCACTACTCGCTGCCCCGGCGTGCCTGGTATTGTTGATCCGGATCGCGCTACAGAAGCGATGGAGCAGGGTTATCGCATTTGCCGCGGGCGTGGCCGTTCCACTCTTGCCGTTGCTCGTTCTCCTGATCCGCGCGCCATATCAGACGTGGTTCAACCTCGTCGGGTATCACGCGTTCTACCGTAGTATGGGTTGGACCGGTGCGTTGCGCAACGATCTCGAAGTCCTGAATTCGTGGGTCGATTCCGGACAGGCGTTGTTATTGGGTCTATTTGCTGTAGCGGGGCTCGTGTTCACCAGAAGGATGCAATGGGCACGGTCTCTCCGTCTGGCAGCATGGATGGCCGCTGCGATAGGCGCGGAAGCATGCTTCGCTCACCCCACGTTTCATCAATATTTCATCCTCGTGGTCCCATTGCTCGCAGTTCCCGCCGCGGCCGGGTTCGTCGAAGTCGGCGCGCGATTATCGTTGCCGCCGCGATGGGCAATAATCGGCCTGGCAGTTCTGCTGTGTTTGGGGCTGGCAAATTCGATAGACGACATGAGCGATGAGATTACCTGGACAACGGTGGAAGCGGTAGCGCGCAAGGTGGATCAACTTACTCCGCGTAACGCCGGGCTATTGGCCGATCCGCAGATCTACTTTCTCACTCAGCGCGTTCCACCATCTGGCATGAACTTCCCCGCATCGCACCGGGCGGAGATGCCACCGGGGATGGCGTCGGCTTTGCACATCGTGCCTCAATCGGAGTTGAAGCGGCAAGTCAAGGCTCGGACATTTGCCACGGTGGAGACTTGCAACAACAGTAATCCGGAGATACAAGCGCTCGAATTGCCGAAAACTTACGCGCAATCCACCCAGGTCGCTGGATGTTATATCTACTGGTCGCCGAAGTGAATGGCTTACGCTGCGATCCCCTGCAACACGCCTTCGAGACGCGACACCTCTTCCGATCGCGCCAGCACGCCTTCTGGCGTGAACCCCTCGACGGCCCTCGGAATAGCAATCTCTTCCGCTACTACCGTAACTCCGATCATCTCCAGCAACTCGCACAGATGCCGGAGACCGCGCTTGCCCGCGCCGGGTCCTGGTGATGCGGCGAGCAGCACTGCCGTCTTCCCGCGAAATACTTCGAGCGGCTTTTCGCCCGGCTCCGGACGCGAAGCCCAGTCGATAGCATTCTTTAGCAGCGCCGAGAACGATCCGTTATATTCAGGCGACGCGATCACGAACGTATCGTGCGACCGCAGCACTTCCTTGAATGCTTTGGCGCGTTCCGGGTGAGACACGTCTACCGGCTACTGCGATTAGCCGCGCGGCCACTTTTGCAGCAAGGCTTTAGATTACGGGCCGCCGTGACATCCTTGCTGAAAACGGTTGGGCGATTGGAGGCAGATTCCAGGAGTGGCTCGGGCGTTGAACGCTAAAGATCAGGACTCCCGGAATAACGCCTGGAAGCCTTCCTGCTCAAAATGCCGGTCGTTGGTGAGGACATCGGTCAGTCGTTCCCTGCGCATAACCTGCATCGATATGCAATCTGTCAGGCTGTATCCCTTGTCAGGCCTCGCGCGGAATAGATCCAGACCAGCATAAAATGAACCGTCGCTCTGCGGAATGATGCGTACCGTTGGGTCGTGTAAAATCGCCTGTACACCCTTTGTAGCGTTGCGGCGCAGATGCTCCGGGCCAGGAGAAAAAAAGTTCAAATACTCAGTGAGGACTTCCTGAGTTGTAACGATGTCGTTTCTGAACCTTTTGGCGCGTTCATGGGCCGCATCAAGGGGCGTTGTAAGAGCGATCCAGTAGAACGTATCGGCAAAAACCGCGCTCACTGATTTTTCTTCGGCGTGCCGTACAGGTAGTGATCGTGTTCGCTGGCGCCGTCACGGGGCAGGGCTTCAAAAACCTCGCGGGGAAGATCGCTCATGATCTCTTGGATCACTTCGGAGATATGCCGGCGTGGCCGGTCGTGCTGGCTTGGTCCGTCAGTGATCCGCTCAGGCCCGTATTGGGCGAGCTTCTGAATCCATTCGTCCAGAGAAAGGCCTTCGGCGGCAGCTTTCGCCTGCAGCGCGCTCGCTTGTTCGTCGGATAGTGTGAGAGTCAAACTCATGGCCGCGTTTCCATTTCTATGTTGGCATACTCAGAAAGTCGCTGTAACCGAAATGCGCTGAGGACTTTTGGGTGGGCGTCCGTGGCTGACGTCTAAGATCGCTGCCGTAAATCGGCATCGGATAATCGCGCAAATCGAGAGACGTGAACTGCTCCGATTTTGTTCCGCGCTTCCGCGGCTTGCCGATCCGACTTCATTGCGTTGATCCCGTTAAATTTGATTCTGCTAAAGTTGCTGTCGCCCAGAGCGCGAAGATTCGCGGCGGCCCATCCAGGCCGTGCGGTCCAGCGCTATTGTTCGCTCAAGACTCGAGCGAATCTGGACTCGGTTGTACCAACCCGATAAAGTAAGAGTCATGGCGAGTTGGCATGGCGATTCACGTTGAAGTGCAGGCTGAAGACCCAAGCTGCGGCAATGCCAACGCCATGAGCGTGCTGCGATACGCCCTGATCGGCTTCGGTGCGCTTCTTATAGTTTTCTGGTTCACAGCCGATTACTTCGGCGTCATCGCGAAACTTGGCGCGCATCCCGCGGCGGCGATGGTCAGTTTCGCCATGCTGCTCGCTCCCTACTGGTTCTTCGGCTTCGGATTGGCGGGACCGCTGCAACGCATACTGAAGAGTCCTCCGCGGCGGGTCGCAGCCTCAGCTCTTTTCATACTGCCGTATCTGGCGTTGAGCATTCCACGAGAGGAGTTCCGCCCGGGCCTCTGTCTGCAGTTATTACTTGCAATTCTCGCACTCACCGCGCTACTCGAATATGTGGCCGAAGATTGGGCAGACTACGCCGCACTGTTGGCCATCGCGCTCATCATCGAGAAACACATCTTCGATGCCGCGTGGCCCATTTCCGGACTCAGCGGGCTGGCGAAGCTTTTGTTCGTGGACGTGGTTCTCTATGCCTACCTGGTGGTTCGGCCGGGGTTGCTGATCGGCTTCGATTTCCGGGCGCGGCTCTCCGATCTAGCCATTGGCTTGCGGGAATTCGCCCTCTATACACCTATCGCCCTATTGCTCGGCTTTGCGCTCGGCTTCTTACACCTGCACAATACCGCGATCAATCCCGCGTCGATCGGAGCCGCCTGGATTTTCACGCTCTTCTTCGTTGCGCTGCCCGAAGAAATCTTCTTTCGAGGAATACTGCTCAACTTACTCGAAAAGAGACTTGGCACACGCGCAGCGTTGTTCGTGAGCGCAGCCCTGTTCGGCCTGGCCCATTTCAACAAGCGTGCGACCTTCAACTGGAGATACGTGATTCTCGCGGCAATTGCCGGAGTCTTCTATGGACGATCGTACCTGGCAAAACGGCGTATCTTAAGCGCCGGAATTACTCATGCGACCGTCGATACCGTCTGGTCGATTTGGCTGCGGTAGGTCGTGCTGAAATTACGACCCAGCCGACATGGACTTCAGCTCGGATTCAGCGCGAGTCCAATCTTCTTCGGGATTGCCGTCCTGATAGCCGCGGGCTTCCCAATAGGAGTAAGCTAAGCCGGCGATGTCATCCGCCGTAACGGTGTTCGGTGCGGCGGTAACGGGAGTAGCCGCGATCGGTTCCTCGGCTACGGGAATTGCAACAGCGGGAGAAGCGGTTAAGGGCTCCTCGACAACCGCTTTCGAGTGCTTTGCGGCGCGCGCACGAGGGGCCTGTTCGGAGGTTTTCGATCTTGCATTCCTCGCGGAAGGCACGGCGTTTGCTGACACTACGGGCTCGGAAGGGTTAGACTTTCTCAAAACATATTCTCCACAAATTGGATTTGGTGTACCAGTCACAATTATACTGCGCAGAGCCTTTCATGCGCAGTATAAATCCGAAGAAAACATTTGTATCGGGAAGATAATCGCGAGAACCATTACAGTCTCTTAATCGAGTTGCAATCGCGTGTGCTTCGTGTGTAGGCTGCAAGCTCAAGTGCGATATATTGTCAGCAGTGCGCAACTTTTTGGCTGCGGCGATGCTGTTGTGCGCGCTACCTCTCGCGGGAGGCAACGCCGCAACTTCCCATCCCCAAATTCTGCTCGTCGATATCAAAGGCGTCATCGCTCCGGTGACCGTTGAGATCGTTGCCCGCGGTCTCGAACAGGCTAGCCACAACAACGACGCGGCGGTCGTGATCCGCCTGGATACGCCCGGTGGGCTCATGGAATCGATGCGCGATATCATGCAACGCATCATCGCTTCACCCGTGCCGGTCATCACGTGGGTTGCGCCGAGCGGAGCACGCGCGGCCTCCGCAGGCTTCTTCATCCTGGAAGCGGGGGACGTCGCCGCGATGGCTCCGGGAACCAACACTGGTGCGGCGCATCCAGTCATGCTGAACGGCCCGATGGATCCAATCATGAAGGAGAAGGTGGAGAACGATGCGGCCGCTTCATTACGCAGCGTCACCTCGCGGCGCGGCCGTAACAGCGACCTAGCCGAGAAAGCTGTCCGCGAGAGTAAATCGTTTACCGAGAAGGAAGCGCTCGACAGCAAACTCATCGAATTCGTGGCGACCGATGAACATGCTTTGTTCGCGCAGCTCGATGGCCGCACTATCACGCGCTTTAATGGAAGCCAGACTACGCTCCATCTACGCGATGCCGATCTCAAGATCTATGAACCGAATCTTCGGCAACAGATTCTGTCCGCGATTAGCGATCCGAACATGGCGCTCGTTCTGCTGGTAATCGGCGCGCTTCTCATCTATGTGGAATTTGGTCATCCAGGTATGGTGGCTCCAGGCGTATTCGGAGCGGTGCTTTTGTTACTGGGGCTCTCGGCGCTTTCCGTGCTTCCCATTAATTGGCTCGGCGCGGCGCTGCTTCTGCTCGCCATGGTCATGTTCGTACTCGAAGCCAAGTTCGCAACCCACGGGGTTTTGACCGCGGGTGGGGCTGTCTCGATGATCCTCGGCGCAATGCTCCTTGTCGATAGTCCACTGCCCGAACTGCGCATCCGTCTGGTGACCGCGATTTCAGTAGCGCTGCCCTTCGCGGTGATCACGGCATTTCTGCTGTCTCTCGCGGTTCGTGCCCGCGCCAACAAAGTGGTCACCGGCATCGAGGGCATGATCGGCGAGATTGGCGTAGCCATTGGGGATCTCACGCCGCAAGGCCGTATCTTTGTGCATGGGGAGTACTGGAATGCAGTTTCCTCCTCGCCCATCGCGTCGGGCAATCGCGCCCGCGTGAAGGCGGTGGACCATCTCACACTCGCTGTAGAACCGGTTTCATCACAGGAGACCAAATGCTAAGCGCGCCGCTGATTCTCGTCATCATCATCGCCATTTACATCTTCTCGTCGATCAAGATCATCACCGAATATGAGCGGGGCGTGATCTTCCGTCTTGGTCACGTGCTACCGCAACCGAAAGGCCCCGGCGTGATCCTGGTGTTCGTGCCGTTCGATCGCATCGTGCGAATTTCGCTCCGGGTCGACACTATTGAAGTGCCGCCGCAGGATGTCATCACTCGCGACAACGTCACGGTCAAGGTAAACGCAGTAATTTACTTCCGCGTGATCGAGCCGCGTCTCGCCGTAGTCGAGGTCTCGAACTTCCTTTACGCGACGTCGCAACTCGCGCAGACAACCTTGCGGAGCGTGCTCGGCGAAGTGGAACTCGATCAGCTACTTAGCCAACGCGAGAGCCTGAATGTGCGGCTGCAAAGCATTCTCGACCAGCACACCTCGCCATGGGGCGTCAAAGTGACCATGGTGGAAGTCAAGCAAGTCGACATAGCGGAACAGATGATACGCGCCATCGCTCGCCAGGCCGAAGCCGAACGCGAGCGCCGCGCCAAGATCATTCACGCCGAGGGTGAATATACCGCGGCGGAAAAGCTTGCCATGGCCGCGGAAGTGATCCAAAAGCAACCGGCCGCTCTCCAACTGCGCTACCTTCAGACGCTGGTGGAGATCGGCGCTGAGAAGAACACCACCGTGGTATTTCCATTGCCGCTCGACATCCTGTCGAATTTCAACCGGGCACTGGAAACTTTCGCCGACCGCGGCGACAATAGAACCAGTAACAAATGACTCGAATCGAAGGCGAACACGAACTTATCCTGGGCAACAAACAGTTGCTAAGCGCATTTTTTGTGGTTGTGATCCTGCTGGGTGTTTTTTTCACCATGGGCTACTTCGTCGGCCGCAATAGCGCCAGCAGCGGATACAACGCGGGACAGATCGCATCATCCGGCGGAACGCGTCCGGACGCGGCCGGCAAGCCTCTCGATACAGCATCAAACGCGGCTCCCGCGCCTCCCCCTGAAAGCACGTCGCCGGCCAGGGACGCAAATGAGGGCACACCGGCCGCGGAAAACGCGACGCCCGTTGCCGCGGCTCCGTCGAAGTCGAGCGAAGCAGAGCCCCCGGCGGTTCGATCTTCAGCTTCAGAGGAAGCCATGGCTAAGCCGAGCGCCGAGCAAATGTATCTTCAGCTCTCGGCGTTGCGCCGCGCCGATGCCGATAACTCCGTCAAAGTGCTCCGCGAACGAGGCTTTCCTGCGCTGTTGGGCGAGAGTTCCCAACCTGGCCTCTATCGAGTGCTGGTCGGCCCGTTCAAGACTCGCGGCGAAATGGGCCGAGCGAAAGCGGATTTGAAGGCTAAAGGCTTCGACTCGATCGTGGCCAAATAGCGATCCGGTCAGGTAGCGAATGTCCAGCTTTGTCCAGATCGATCCAGGTCCTACTCTGCGCGGCCCGCGCTTGCCTGAATGGGCGCGCAAAAACCGCACGCATTTCGAGTCGCTCCATCGCCTCAAGACCGACCTGCGAGCTCTCAATCTCCACACCGTTTGCGAATCGGCGCGGTGTCCGAATATTCATGAGTGCTTCCATCGCGGCGCAGCTACTTTCATGATTCTCGGTAATCGCTGTACCAGAGGCTGCGGATTCTGCTCGGTGCCCAAAGGCAATCCTGCGAAACATGACATGGCGCTCGATCCCTCCGAACCCATGAACGTTGCCCGCATGGCTGCCGATATGCGCCTTAAGTACGTAGTGATCACCAGCGTCAATCGCGACGACCTCGACGATGGAGGTTCTCATCATTTTGCCGACACGGTGCGCGCGGTACGGCAGGCTCTCCCTTCGTCGCGCGTGGAAGTCTTAACCCCGGACTTCTGCGGCAACTTCGATGCGGTGGCGCGTGTGCTCGATGCCGGTCCTCACGTTTTCAACCACAACATGGAGACCATTCCGCGCCTCTACCGGCGGGTGCGTCCGCAGGCGGATTATCGCCAATCTCTTGACGTTCTGGCTTTCGCGCGCAAGAACTCTCCCGATGTGATGACCAAGTCCGGCTTCATGGTGGGACTCGGTGAAACTGAAGAAGACGTGTTTGCTCTGCTTCGCGATCTCCGCGCATCCGATGTCGATGTCGCCACCATCGGCCAGTATCTGCAGCCAACGCGGCGCAATCTTCCGGTGAGCGAGTACGTTGCGCCCGCGCAATTCGAGCGATATCGCGAGTTTGGTATTTCGATCGGATTCAAGATGGTCTTCAGTGGACCTCTGGTCCGAAGTTCTTACATGGCCGACCAGGTCAATCACGAGGCCGCTCTCGCGTGAACTGGATTCTGGCGGCCTCTTCGGGCTTGCTGCTGGTTCTGGTCTTTCCCAAGTTCAATATGGTGTGGCTGGCGCCTTTCGCGCTGACCCCCTTGATCGTCGCGGTAGCGAGAGAGCGCCGCTGGTTGCGCCGATTCGGGCTCGGTTACCTAGCGGGCTTGATCTACTGGTGCGGCGTCAACTATTGGATCCAATTCGTGCTTGACGTTCACGGCGGCACCGGGCCAACTCTCGGCTGGTTCGTGTTCGCGCTGTTCTGTCTGGCGAAAGCTCTGCACATGGGAGCGTTTGCCCTGCTCGCCGGATGGGCCGTGCGCGTCTGGTGGGCAGCGATTGCAGTCCCAGCCCTCTGGGTCGCCATCGAGTGGACGCACGGGCCGTTGGGCTTCGCCTGGCTCGATCTGGGCAACGCTGGAATCGACATGAGCATTCCTCTGCGTCTCGCTCCAATTACCGGTGTCTACGGGATATCGCTCCTCTTCGCGGTAATGGCGACCGCGGTAGCTTTGCCTCTCCTGCGGCGTCCCAGATGGCAGATCGCGCCTCTGCTGTTGATTCTCGTTCCTTTGGCATTGCCTCCATTGCCCGAACCAAGCCGCGGACATGCCAGCGCGATTCTGGTACAGCCCAACATCCCGGATGACGAGGTCTGGACTCCGGCCAGTTTCGAGAGCGCCGTACAACAACTCGAACTCTTGTCGATGGGAACGGGAATCGATCCGGGCAAACAACCCGACCTCTTAGTGTGGCCGGAGGTGCCTGCGCCGTTCTATGAAAAGACTCCCGAGTTGGCCGATGAAGCACGCCGCGCAGGCAAGGGCGGTCACACTTACTTTTTATCCGGTGTCGTCGGACGCGCGGAGGATGGACAGCCGCTGAACTCCGCGGTGCTGTGGTCGCCGGAGGGAGTGGAGGTAAGCCGGTACGACAAGGTCAATCTGGTTCCCTTCGGTGAGTTTGTCCCTTGGCCTCTCGGTGCGCTGGCGCACAAGATCTCTACCGAAGCCGGAGACTTCAAGCCGGGCACGAAAGTCGTTGTGAGCAGGGAGAACGGCCATCGTATCGGCGCTTTCATCTGCTACGAGTCCGTGTTTCCATCGTTCATCCGCAAGTTCGCGCTCGACGGAGCCGAGGCGCTTTTCAATCTCTCGAACGATAGCTGGTTCGGCAAGAGCGCAGCGCGGCACCAGCACCTGGAGATCGTTCGCATGCGCGCTGCCGAGAATCGGCGTTGGATTCTGCGCTCGACGAACGATGGCATCACCGCAGCCATCGATCCCGGCGGCCGCATCGCGCGCGAAGCGGAGTCGTTCCAGGCTGTATCCGCGCGAGTGAGCTTCGATTATCTGAATGAGACCACCTTCTACACACGCTGGGGCGACTGGTTTGTCTCGCTCTGCGCAGTAATAGCTGCCGCGGGCATCTGGCGAGGATATACCGGCACGGCACGGCGCCTTTTGTGATACCGTACTCACTATTACGCTTGTGAGGGAGGGTATCATGTTGCTTCGTAAATCCGCGACCGTTTTTCAGCGGCTTGCCTTCGGGTTGGCCATTCTCTCAGCACTTGTCACTGCACCGGCAATGCTTGCTCAAACGAATGCCGGTACCATTACGGGAACAGTCTACGATCAGTCGAAGGCGGTGATCGACCACGTCCAGGTTACTGCCACTCATCTCGCCACGAACGTTGTGCAGTCCGCCACGACGAATAAGGACGGCGTCTATTCGCTTCCCGCGCTCGAACCCGGCACATATCGGCTGGTTCTGGAAAAGACCGGCTTCAAGAAGCTGTCCGCAGGAGCCTATCACGGTTGAAGGCGGCATCACTGTACAACTCGATTTCGACATGCCGGTCGGCAGTACCGCGACAGAAGTTACGATCAATGCCGGTGCGCCGATTATCCAGACCGGAACCTCCACGATTCAATACGGGCTCGATCTGAAACAGATCGATGAACTCCCCGTCACCAATCAAAGCGCGATTCAGATTCTGGCGCTGCTTCCCGGAGTGCAGGGCGATCCGGGGGTGGAACAGGCGGCAATCACGACCGGCCTCACGACTCCCGGCGCGGGCCTGTCGGTATCGGGCAGCGCGATGGGAACCGTGCAGTTCCAGGCCGATGGCGTGTCAAATACCAGCCTCTACTACGGACGCATCGCCCTGGCGCTGAGCACCGACGCCATTTCAGAAATGTCAGTGGTGCAGAACTCGTATAGCGCGGAGTACCGCAGCGGCGGCGGCGCGGTGGTCAGCATGACAACCAAATCGGGAACCAACCAGTACCACGGCACGGTGTTTTCGTTCACTCAAAACGACATTCTGAACGCTGCGCCGTGGCTGACGTACACCAAGAAGGGCCTGGTGCGCTACTGGCGCGGAGGTATTGACGTGGGCGGTCCGGTGGAGATTCCGAAGCTATACCACGGCAGGATCGGACGTTTTTCTTTGCCAACTACGAGCCTCTCCGCCAGTACACGCAATCGCAATTCTTCGACCGTATGGCGACGCCCGCGGAGCGCCATGGGCAGACTTTTCCCATTCGGTCTATAACAACGTCACCAATCAGCCGATCGAGATCTTCCAGCACTTCCAATCCCGGCACTAACACGCAGATCGTCGAACCCGCCAACACGGCTTATCCGCAGTTTCCGAACAACATCATTCCGCAGTCGCTGATCTCTCCGACCGGCCAGAAGATCCTCAATCTTCAGCCGCTGCCTAATATTCCGATTAACGGCCTGGGGGAAAACTACGCCGTATTTCGCAGCGTCCGCAACCAGGATAACCGCTATCTCGCGCGGATCGATCAGGTGATCACAAGCAACAACCGCCTGTCGTTCCGCGTTGCTCAGGTTCCGACTCAGGGTCTTCGTTTCAATCAGGGCGGCCTGATCGAACAGGTTCCGGAAGACAAGAATACCGGGACCAACGCTATGTTGAGCGACACGTTACACCTGGGGCGGCAACAAGGTCAACGAGTTCCGCTTCGGATTCAATCGCTCCAACAATTCGCGCACGCAGACCGATCTGCAGCTATCGGTGAATGGCTTCCAGATGTTCGACTTTCCGTCCTACCTCACCAAGGGCATGCCGCAGGTCGGCGGCTTCGATGCGAATGTCCAGAGCTTTGGCAGCGATGTCGGCAATTACGAAATCGACAACTTTTTCGAAACCTCGGACACTTTGAGCTGGGTCAAGGGGAAGCACAACCTCAAGATCGGCGTTCGATTGGCAGGCTCCGCAGCAGAACATCGTCGATTACAACAACGTGGGCGGCTCCTGGCAGTTCAATGCGTCCGGCACCAACATCGGATCGGGCAACACGACCACAGTATTGGGAATACCGAATGCGACAACTGGCACCAGCTTCGCGACCCTGCTGCTCGGCTATCCGACGTCGATCACTATCGCCCCGGCCGTGATTCCCTATCAATACCGCTGGAAATATCTGGCGGGCTTCCTTCAGGACGATTGGAAGATCACGTCCAATCTCACGCTGAACATCGGCGTGCGCTATCAGATTGAAGTGCCTCGCAGTGAGAAGCACCATCTTGCAAGGCTATTTCGTCAATCAGCCCGTGACGCTTCCGACGGGGGCCCAGCAGCAAGGCTACATTCAACTCGACGGACTAGGCGGCACTTCCAACACGCTATGGCCGACGCGCTATAACAACATCGAGCCACGTTTCGGCTTCGCGTACCGATTGCCGGCCATTATTCCCGGACTCCAAGTCATGCGCGGCGCCTATGCCATCAACCACGTTCCGACGAGCGGTCTGTTCAGCGCCGCGATTCCGGACCTGAGCCCGAAGTCGGCTCAATTCGCGACCAATGGCTCGGCAAACGGCGGACAGGTGCAGATGGATTACGATCCGTTGGTGCTTCCCGACGGGCGGCCTCGCGATTCCGGCCGACGGCAAGTTCACCAATATCACCAATGTCAACGCTCTTTATTACCTCAACCCGCACGTGAAAGTGCCTTATGTGCAGCAGTGGAATTTCGGCTTCGGCTTCCAGTTCGGCCCCCGAATGGGTCTGGACATCAATTATGTGGGAAACAAGAGCACGGATATGTTCGGCCCTTCGGCCATTTTCAATGCCGTGAATCTGCCGGAATACACGCAGGAATTCGAGGCCGGCATGAATATGAGCCAGTCGATCCCCAACCCGCAGGGCATTACGGGCGCCAATGGGCAGGTCATCAATGTGACTCGCCAGAACTCGCTGCGGCCGCTTTCCACGCTCGGAGACATTCAGGATCCGCTGTCGCAAGGCTTCGACTCGCGCTACAACGCGCTGCAGATGAACTTCACCAAGCGCTTTTCGGGCGGCTTCCAGTTCAATGTGAACTACGTCTGGATGAAGGCCATGGACGATGTGTCCTGCATGGGCCAGTTCTGCACGAACCAGATTCAGAACTGGGGAACCGGTCAGCCACAGCTTTACGGCGATTCGCACAGCCTGGAAAAGTCGATCTCACCTACGATATTCCGAGCGACTTTCGTTTGAACTATAACTGGGATCTTCCGGTGGGCACACGGCAAACAGTTTTTCAATAGCGCGCACGGCATGGTGAACTAGATCATCGGAAATTGGAAAACGAGCGGCAATCTGGAGGAACGAAGCGGCTTCCTTTCTCCGTTTGGGCGGCCACGTCAGCCGGCTACCCCGACGACGTAGATCACCTGCGCCCCAACATTGTTCCGGGCGTCAATCCGATCGTGCCGGGCTGGCACGCAACGTGCAATAACCCGATCACTCAGGTCTGCCCCTACATCAACGCGCTCGCGTTCTTTACTCCTCCCGGCGACGCTGAGCGTCGGTAATGCCACTCGCGTTCTCGACAGCATCCGCATGCCGCACGTTCAGAACTTCAACATGGCGATCCTGAAGGATATTCCGATTCACGAGCAGGTCCAACTGGCGTTCCGGGCGGAGTTGTACGGCGCGCTGAACCATCCTACGTTCTCGACGAATCAGAATAATTTCTCGCTTTATACCGGATTGAACTATGTGGGTACTGTCACGCCGGCTGTATTGCCGGCGAATATTACGTCGTCATTCGCGAGCGTCAGCACCAATATCGGGGGGCGGCGGACGATTCAGCTTGGGTTGAAGTTGTACTTCTAAAGGCAGAGATGGAGACTCGCTTATTCGGGTGTCCTTAGGCTATACGCCCGATTCAGCCAGGTTTTCGGCACGGGAACGATGTAGATGTTCAACGACCGGTTATGGTGATAGATCAGGTCGGACTGAATCTCAATTTTCGTGCCGTCCGCATTGAACGTAGGGTGAATGTGATCCGCGCCGGTTTTCTGTGGACCCGCCAAAAGGTTCACCTCGCCACTGTGGCGGTCATAAAACCAGACCTCATATTTGAAATTGTCGGAGGCGGCACAGCGGCCATCCGGACGATCCCGCCACATGCCAGTCCGAGCGGCCCGATGACCATGCGGGCACTTGCCCTGCAATCCGCATCTCCCGTGTCCGCAGATTGACAATCCCCACGCCGGTCGTATGCTCCAAGGTTCCGGCGATGCCCCGAATCGGAATCAGGCGTCGCAGTAGCGATCTGGCGGTGACCGAGAATCGCGATTACGGCTTCATCCTTGCCGATTACGGCTTCGTGAGTGATCCATTCATACGGCGCTTCCGGCTAGAGCGGCCGCAGCCCCGTACGGTCGGACTTGATGATCCAGGTGCGCTGCGGCGCTTTGCCGCCGGTTTCCCAGCAAAAGACGATCTCGCCGGGCATCCACGCGTTCGTCTGCACGTGCCCGATCCCGAAGCCGACATTGACGATGAACTTGATCTCTCCAGTCTTAAGGTCCATTCCGCGGAGACCGCTGGTGCTCTGACGAAAACGCGGACCGAACCCCGGCAAAAGCGTCTAGCCAGAGACAGTTGGGCGGTTTCCGGCTCAGTGAATCTCAAGTACATGGAAGTCGTCGTTAGCATCGAGACCCATGTTGCCATCCACTTGAAGCGTCGATGGGATCGTTCCGCAAACGCGTGTGTAGTTGGCAGCGGGTTTCACCGTGTTTGATTTAACGGGCAAAAAGTTTGGCGAGATCGATCTCGATAATCTGCCGAGGTGCGGCGGCAGCGCTATCTCTCCCTCCGCCCGAAAGGACGTACAGCTTCATCGTTTTGTTGCCGGCGCACAGCACACCCGAGAAGCCTGTCTTTGTTACCTGTACGATATCCCTGGTTTCCTCATTCACCGCAAACGCCTGCGGACCCGTTTCGCGCGTTCCCCTGAAGACGAGCCACTTGCCGTCCACCGTCCATTGACGATGCGTTTGATATATCTTCGATTGGCGATAGCCGCTGTCCGTGCTGGTCAGGAACGTGAGCGGTAGTCCGGTCACCGGGTCCGCGACGACCTTCTTCTCGGATGGCCACCGCCGGCCCATTTGCCGGACATGTTGGCCGCGGCCCGCGGCATAAAGGCCGCTAAGAAAACGGTTCTGATCATTCTCGAACGCATGCCGGTATTACGCTCCCCGTCCTACATCAAGAATTTCAAACCGAACTGGATGCGTCGCGCATCGCCTGCCGTGGTGATGGCGCCCACTCCAAGTCCGTTGAGCGTGGCCCCGGGTTGGCCGAACGCGGGCGTGTTGGTGAAGTTGAAACTTTCGGCCCGGAACTGAAGCCGCTTGCTTTCCGTGATCGCGAAACTCTTGGAAAGGGAAAGGTCGAGGTTCTTCATCCCAGGGCCGAATAAGATATTGCGGCCCGAATTACCGTAAGTGAACTGAGGCTGCACAGTGAATGCCGACGTATCGAACCAGTGATCGATGGTCTGGCCCGATGTCAGGTTTCCGTTGCCGATGCGGTTGGGACGGTCCGCGCCGCCCGCATTCGTCAAACCGCCCGATGTGACCACGGTGAACGGAATGCCGGAGCGCATGCTCACGAGGCCAGCCAGTTGCCAGCCGCCGAAGAGCGCGTTGGCGAATCCTCCGCGATTCATCAGGGACTTTCCTTTGCCAAACGGCAGTTCATAAGTCGTGTTCATGGCCCATTGGCGGCGGACGTCGCTGTAGGAATTGCCGCGGTTAAGATTGATATTCCATGGATTCACGGCGCCGTCTCCGCCTGTGCCGTTGCCTACCTCCAGCACATTGTCGATCGCATGAGCCCACGTGAAGGACGAAAGAAAGCTCAGGCCGCGGCTGAAACGTTTCTCCACTTTCCAGACGAACGCATTGTAATCCGAACTGCCCATGGGCTCTTGAGCGGTTACGGACGTGTAATAGGGGAAGATCCGGCGGGATGCCACCGTCGAAGCGGCTGGACCATAAGGAAGATTGTAATCGAGCGGCGCAATCAATTTTCTCGCGCCGTTTCCCTGGTATCCGAGAGTCATGAGCATGCCAAAGGGAAGCTCGCGCTGCAGGTCGAGGAACCATTGCTGCGAGTACTGGTCCGGCATATTGGCCGGCTGGACATTGATGCCGACGGAAGCCGGCCCAGGCACGCTGGTGGCGGGCAATTGAACCGCGGGGAAGCCGTTCTTCAGAATCAGCAGCGGATTGATCCGATCGACGGTCGCGAAGCTGTACTCGACGAAGTCGGGCGACTGGTTGATCCAGCGCGCAGCCTGCTGGCTTAACGAGTCCGCCTGCGCGTAGATAAGGCCAAAGCCGGAACGCAGCACCGTTCCACTGCCCATGCGGTATGCCAAGCCTACGCGCGGGCCGAAGTTCTTGAGGTTCTGATCGCAGCCGCAGTCGCTACCGCTATCCGGCCGGATCTGGGTCAGACGGCCAGCCGGTCCAATCTTACTGTAATCGAGCAGAAAGTTGCTGACATGTCCATCGGGGAAAGTCGGGGCGAAGAAAATGTCGTACCGCAGACCGAGATTCACAGTGAGGCGCGGCGTAATCTTCCAATCGTCCTGAATGAAAGCGCCGAGAGAATTGGATTTGAGATTCTCGCCGTTTTCGTTGCCTAGCGTTCCACCCGCGGCCCAGCCGAGCATAAATTCCGCGAGCCCGTCGCCAGTGTTGGCGCGGTTCTGCGGATCGGCTGTGAATTCGCGGTTGAAGGCCATCTGACCACGCGCATATCGCGCCGCTACACGGAACACGCTATTGTGCTTGAACTCGAAACCCGCCTTCAACGAGTGACTTCCGAAGGACCGGAAGAGTACATCGTCGATCTGATATACATCGAGATTGTTGGTGTTCGGCCAAAAGGCGCGCGATCCCAGTTGAGCGTATCCGGCGGGAGTGAATAGCGAGAGTCCGTGATTGTTGGAACTTGGAAAGGTAGTCTTGGGAATTCCGGTGATGCCGAACTGGTCGAATAAAGGCTGAGTGTAGGGTATGTCAAATGCCGTTGGCATAAGAGATGTACCGAAGCGAAACTCGTTGTTGGTCTTGGGATTCAGCGTGGTAACGTAGCTTCCCACAATGCTATTGCTCGATATGGTTGTCGTGGTAGCGAGGCCGCCATCGGCAGGCAAGGGGAGCGGGCCGTTCTGATACTGGTCCTTATCGCGGCGGCTGTAGCGGACGGACATGCGGTTGGAGTCGTTAAAAATCTGGTCGCCTTTGAAGTCGTAGCTGTTCCAGTCGTCACGATCCACGCCGGAGAAGTAATAGTTGTTCACGATGCCGCTGCCGGTGGGAGCCGGATAGAGCGCAAGCAGGGCAGGGAAGAGTGGATCCCAACGGCTTCGAGGAATCACGTTTCCCGGGAACTGCTGGCGCATCATCGCTGCGCCCGTTCCAACGGTAGTGAGTGGGTCGAAGATGTTGCGGATACCGGTGAAATTGCCGGTTCGCTCGAGCGCCGTCGGGACGGTGGAGATGCTGCTGGTTCCGGTGCGGATCCGAGTGCCTTCGAAGCTCCCGAAGAGAAATGTTCTGTTCTTGCGGATGGGACCGCCCATGGTGCCGCCGAACTGATTCTGCCGGTACTCGGGCTTGCCCGCTCCGCTGCGATTGGCGAAGAAATTGGCGCCGTCCAGAGCGTCGTTGCGGAGGAATTCGAATGCCGAACCGTGCAAGCTGTTTGTGCCGGACTTGATGTTCACGACCACCGTTCCGCCCATGCGTCCACCGTATTCGGCGGAGAGGTTATTGGTGATCACCTTGAACTCGCCCACCGCGTCTATAGAAGGTTTCACCGCCTGCGCTTCATATCCGACCGGACCGCCTGAGTATACGGTGTTGTTATCGAGGCCGTCCACCTGTACGTTCATCTGATAGGCGTGAGCGCCTCCGGCGACGAATCCGCCTTCAGGCGCCGTGCGTCCGCCGACGGAGGGCGATGTTCCAGCGGTCAGTGTGGCGAGATTGAGATAGTTGCGGCCGTTTAGCGGCATTTCGGTGATGCTCTTATTTGAGATCACCTGTCCGACCGTGGACGTTTCCGAGTCGAGCAGTGCGGCCGCGGCGGAAACCTCGACGGATTCGATGACCGCGCCTGGTTTGAGCGAGACGTCCAGCCGGACCACCTGATCCACGTCGAGTTTGATGCCGGTCTCCGACTGCGTGCCGAAGCCGGTCATCGAGAAGTCCACCCGATAGGTGCCGACCGGCAGCAGGTTGAAGTTGTAAGCTCCGGTAGAAGATGTCGAAGTTTTTTGGTTCAGACCGGTGGCGGTGTTGGTGAGGCTCACTTGGGCGCCGGCGATAACCGCGCCGCTCGAATCGGTAACGATTCCATTTAGAGTGGCGGTTTGCGCACAGGCCGCCGCGACGGACGCGACAAACAAAAACAGACGAGAGGTTAGCGACACTTGATTTGTCCTCCTGAGTAGCGAAAGGCCTTCATCATATCCGAGTGTATACAGGGCATGCAACGAGTGATGACGGACTTAACGGGTTCGGCTCATAGGCGTGAATCGCACACTCCTAGAAGTTCTGGTACTCACTGAAACTAGAAATGAAGGCTGACTACGTTTGAGTGCCGAATGTTCTTGCCGTGGTGGTAATCCGCTGCTAGTATCGCCCTATGTACCTGAAAACCACCGGCATTCTCCTGGGACTCGCGATCTCTGCGTCGGCAGCTACCATTGTTGTCAATACGAACGATCGTGGCTATTACTACAACTATGACTTTAACGACACAACCAACAAGAACTATTTAACTGGCCAGATCAACAATGGCGCGGCTGCTATTGGTTTCCACAGTTTCTTTGAGTTCAATGGACTGACGGGACTTTCGGGTCCGATCGTCAGCGCGACGCTCAGTCTGTTCAATCCGGCCGGCGGCTATTCGAGTACTCAGGCTTCCGAGTTGCTAACCATCACGGGATTTTCGGGATCTATCGCAACTTTGGACGGAGGCGGGACGGTAGCAGGCGAGTATAGCGCGCTTGCCAGTGGCCCGACGTACGGTACACAATCGGTGAACGCCGCAACGGACGGCGCCTTTGTCAACATCACGTTGAACGCGGCAGCCATTGCGTTCTTGAACTCGAGCAGCAGCAACCCCTTCGCTTTCGGCGGCGATCTGGCCGGGATACCGCCAGCCGACGTATCGACTCGCTTTGAATTCGGTGGCAGTGCATTCGTTGTTGCGAACGACAGCAACACGACTCTCACGGTTGTTACGGCGGCATCGACGCCCGAACCGCAGACGTTATTTCTGATTATTCCCTCTCTCGCTGGATTTCTTCTGTTCGCGCGCTCCCGCCAAGCGCGAAGCTAGGGTAGCGTTTGCGGGCATCCTTACCTGGGCCGACGCCCTCGTCGGCTCTTTGTCATAATCGCGTTCTGGTACTAACCGGGGCCAATTTCAATCCACCTCCAGTCTCGAACCGCAGCCACTCCACCTAAATCCAACGTTACAACCTACACCAAAGTAGTAGCACGCCTACTACTTTCGCCTTATATTCACCTTCATATCAACCTATTGTGGTGTCATCGCGGCATCTGCCCATATATACAACTACGTGGTCGTACGAATAAATCCTTAAGAATGCGTAGTTTCGCGAAAATACCTCTTGCTTTCCACGACAGATGACGTATACAATCTGTTGTGTGGACAGTAAGTGGACCTGAGTAGATTTTAAGGGACGTAAGTGGACCAAGATCCGCAACAAAGCGCAGATTCGACCTCGTCGTCCTCTGCCGGTGGCCCTTTGGACTCCGGTATGCCGAACATCGATCCGCCCCTTGGAAGATATTCAGGAAAGCTTGATGACAAGGGAAGGCTGAAATTGCCCGTCCGGATGCAGGAGTATATTGAGGCTCTCCCGGATAGAAGGCGTTTGTTTGTAACGAGTTTGAACCGCCGTACCGCCGTGATATACCCGATCGGCTTATGGCGGGAGAATCTCAAGTTCTTTGAAACATTTAAGAAAGACCCGAAAGCGAGCAAGGTGGTGTGGTTCACGGCCAACGACTTGGGAACCGAGGAGACGATGGATGGCCAGGGCCGGGTCCTGTTGAATTCCGATCTGAGAACAGCACTGAAACTGGAGGACAAAGCCCAACTCCACATGTACACGGATAACGGCCACATAGAGCTTATCACGGACAGTATCTATCAGGAGATGAGGTTGCAGTCTGAGCAGGAAGCGCCGGATGCCGTGGAGAAGTTATTGAGCGAAGGAATGAGGTAGCTTGCCGTGGTAGTCCACTACCCGGTAATGCTTCCCGAGGTATTGGGTTATCTGGAGATTCGAGGGGAAGGCATCTACATCGATGCGACTTGTGGCATGGGAGGTCATACCGGCGGGATCGCCGAACGCCTGACGACGGGCAAGGTAATCGCCAACGACCGCGACGCGGATTCTCTCGCGAAAGCGAAAGCGAATACGGCGGCGTTGGCGGACAGGATCAGTTTTCATTACGGCGCATTCGACTCATTGCGCGAAGCGCTTGACGACATCGGCGCAGATAAAGCCGACGGCTTGGTAGCGGATCTCGGAATCAGCCGGTATCAGCTTACGACGGGGGATACGAGGATTTTCGATCATGGCGGATGGTCCACTTGATTTCCGAATGGACCGCAGTCAGGAGTTAACGGCTGCCGACGTGGTCAACGAGAGTGCCGAAAAGGCGCTCGCCGACTGGATACACCAGTACGGCGAAGAAAGGAGGGCGCGGACGCTAGCCAGAGCAATCGTTCGAGCACGGCCCATTCGGAGCACACAGCACCTGGCGGGTGTTGTGGAGCGGGCCGTGCCCCGAACGGGGCCAATGCATCCCGCGACTCGAACTTTTCAGGCGATACGGATTGTAGTGAACGACGAGATGGGCGAGTTGGACCGGTTGCTGGAAACGGCGCCGGGGTTGGTGAAGAGCGGTGGACGGATTGTGGTGATCTCGTTTCACAGTCTTGAGGACAGGAAGGTCAAGGAGCGCTTTCGTCAGTTGGCAAAGGAGGGGCGGGGAGTCATTCTCACCAAGCGGCCTTTGCCACCGGCTGAAGCGGAGGTCCAGGTGAATCCGGCGTCGCGCAGTGCCAAACTGCGCGCGCTGGAGGTTGTAGACGCAGCGTAAGCGCTCACCGGCGCGGCGGGCTGCGGGGTGGCCAGTCTGGAGATGCCGCGGGAAAATCCGCGGCGTTCGCGTCTGGCAAGTAGTGACTTGTAATTTACCCAGGGTGAGGAACAAAAGCGAAAATGGCGACGCTGGCAACATTTTTCCGGCAACCGGTCGTGGGGCTCCGCGACCGCGGCGAGCAATCGAAGACAAGGACCGCGGAAGCGGTTGCGGATGCCGATCCGTACACTCTTCAGGGCCTTCCCAACGATCGATATTTATCTCTTCTGCAAGCGCATCGATAATTCGCGTCTGGTGCGGCAAGCGGACACGCAAGCCAAAGGCGAGTGCTGGTCGGCAATCGGCGGCGTATGCGCCGTCTCGTTGCTGATCGCCAGTGTCACCATCGCTCCCAGCGTTGCGAGTATCATGGACAGCTACAAAATACAGGAATTGAAGCAGGAGCAGGCCCGGCTTCGCACAGAACGCCGCAAGCTCGACCTCGATGAAGAACGCATGGTCAATGCCTCGCGCCTGGACTCCCTGGCGCCTCAACATAATCTGGTACGGCCGGAAGCCGATCAAGTCGTCCGGCTGCAGCCCAAGAATGAACGCTCGTTCGCGATGAACGAGCCGCTCAAGTCTCGATAAGGAGCTTTCCCTGGTGAACCCTGATGAGAGGGCGGCCGCCGTAAAGCGGCTTACCTTTCTTGTTGCGGCGGTCCTTTTATGGGCCGCCGCTATTTTTTATAAGCTCATTTCCATCCAGGTACTGCACCATAATCAGTATCTCGCTCTCGCACGCCGCCAGCAGGAACATGTGATTACGGTTACCGCGCCCCGCGGATCGATATATGACCGCAACGCACAGCCTACTCGCGGCCAGCGTGCCCGTAGATTCCGTTTTCGTCAATCCTCTGCGCTTGCCAGATATTTCCGTGGCCGCGGAGATGATCTCCCCTATCCTGAATCTCAACCGCCCGGAGCTTGAGAAAGAATTGAAAGAGGCCGCCGGCGATCATCGCGGCTTCCTCTGGATCAAGCGCAAAATCTCCGCCGAGGAATCGAAGCGCCTCCATGAGCTGAAGTGCGACTGGATCGAGTTCCAGACCGAAAGCGTTCGCGCATACCCGAGCGCGGGCGTCGCGGCCCACTTGATTGGAGGCGTATATAAAGAGGAAGAGGGCTTCGCCGGTGTCGAGAAGAGTTTCGACAAACTGCTGAAAGGCCAGGCCGGCACCGAAGACGTCGTGATCGATGTTAAGAAGCGGATCGTCGACTCTCACTCGGATAAGCAGGCACAGCCGGGCGAGCCTCTCACGCTGACCATCGATTCGCGTATTCAACTGGTCGCCGAGCGGGCGCTCAAGGCCGCGGTCGAGTTGCACAAATGCCGAAGCGGGACGGTGATTGTGATGAATCCAAACAATGGCGAGATCTATGCGCTGGCGAACTTCCCGACCTACAATCCGGCCGAACCGCCCAAGCCGGGCGACGATCCCATGGCGCGCCTGGATCTCGGCGTCCAGGTTCCTTTCGAACCCGGATCGATCTTCAAAGTGATGACGCTCTCGGCGGCTCTGGAAACTACCAACCTGACGCCGGATTCGCCCATCAATTGTCTTGGCGGGATACTGAAACTGCCAGGCCGCGTGATTCACGAGGCGCACGGCGGCTACGGCGTTCTGACCATGGCGCAGGTGCTCGAAAAATCGAGCAATATCGGCGCAATTCAGATCGGCACCCGCGTCGGGCGGGAAAAGATGTACGAATATGTCCGGCGCTTTGGCTTCGGAGCGCCGACTGGAGTGCCTCTGCCTGCCGAGTCGGGCGGCAAACTGCGTAAGCTGGATAGATGGGGTACTACATCGCTGGCATCGGTTTCCATGGGACAGGAGGTGAGTGCCACATCCATTCAACTGGCGCGCGCCTGTTCGGTGATCGCCAATGGTGGAATGCTCGTGCAGCCGAAACTGGTCTTGAAGCGCGGCGATGAAGTGGTTCCCGTCGAACCGCCGAAACGCATCATCAAGCCGCAGACGGCCATCACGATGCGCACCATCATGGAAGGCGTTGTCCTTCGTGGCACCGCGAAGTATACCGTGAAGGTTCCGGGATACAGTGTGGCGGGCAAGACCGGCACGGCGCAGATCTTCGATGTCAAAACGCACCACTACACGCATAACTATAATGCGTCGTTTATGGGCTTCACGCCGATTCAGAATCCGGCGCTGGTGGTCGTAGTTACTTTGAATGGCACGAGCGGCAGTGCGGGATATGGCGGCGCGGCGTCGGGTCCGGTCTTTAATATCGTTGCCTCGGAAGCGTTGCGTGTCCTCGATGTGCAGAAGGATTTGCCCGATGCGCCGGTCAAGGAAGATTTCAAGGCGAAGAAAGCTCCCGGCAAAGATGATGCCGATGACGTGGCCATTGCTGGACTCGACAACGAGCGGCCCAACATCCTCGAAGATACCGAGGACGACTCGTCTTCGGAGCAACCGAAGCCGGTCGTGGCGCAGGAAGGTCCGCTCGTGCCGGATTTCCAGGGGAAGACGGTTCGCGAAGTGATGGCGATGGCAACCCAGTCGGGAATCCCCGTGATTCTCGCGGGCAGCGGAATTGTGCGCGATCAGATGCCGATGGCTGGTGAGGTCCTCTTGCCCGGCCAGAAAGTGAAGGTGAAGTTCGCTCGATGAAAGCCGGCCAGGTGCTCGCGGGCGTGTCGCCGAACAATCCCTTCCCGGATGGATTCGCGTCCATGGAAGTGGAGGGGCTGGCGTACGATTCACGTTGCGTCGGCCGGCACTACCTGTTTTTTGCATTCACGGGCGCGAAGGCCGATGGCCGTGAGTTTGCGCAGTCCGCGGTGGACCGCGGCGCAATCGGAATACTGAGCGAATCTCCCCGTCCCGATAGATTTTCGAGCACCGTCCCTTGGATTCAGGTGCCGCACGGACGCCAGGCGCTCGCCACCGCTGCGCGCAACTTCTACGATCGTCCCGATGAGAAGATCGCGATCACAGGCGTCACCGGGACGAATGGAAAAACAACCACCGCTTTTCTGATCGATTCGATTCTGCGCGCCGCGGGTAATACCACGGCGATGATCGGCACGATTGAGTACAACATTGCCGGCAAGGTGCTCCCTGCGGTCAACACGACGCCCGAATCGCTCGATCTCTACCGGATTTTCGACGAGCTCTTTCAGCAGGGCGGCACCCATGCCACTATGGAAGTCTCGTCGCACGCGCTCGCTCTGGGGCGCGTGTATGGTTTCCGCTTTCACACCGCGGTCTTCACCAATCTCACCCGTGATCATCTGGATTTCCATGAAACGATGGAGCATTACTTCGCAGCCAAGCACGTGCTTTTCGAAAGCAATGGCGGCCGTCCGCCGCTCTTTGCGATCATCAACCGCGACGACGACTATGGCAAGCGCATCAAGCCCGCTGTCACTACGGAGACCTGGTGGTACGGGATGGGCCCGGACGCGAGCCTTCGGCCGCGCCATATCCATTCGTCGTTCAACGGCCTGAAGTTCGACATTCAGGCGGGGAAGCAGCGCATCGATATACAGTCTCCGCTCATCGGCAAGATCAACGTTTATAACATTCTTGCAGCCGTTGGTGCTGGGTTGAGCCATGGCATCCAGCCGGAGGTGATTAGCAAAGGTATCGCTCAGTGCCGCGGCATTCCAGGCAGATTCGAGCGCGTTGACGAAGGACAGCCTTTCGCGGTTGTAGTGGACTATTCTCACACCGACGACGCGCTACGTAACGCCCTCTCCGTAGCCCGCGCGCTCGGCCCCAAGCGCGTCATCACCGTATTCGGCTGCGGGGGCGACCGCGACCGGACCAAGCGTCCGTTGATGGGCAAGGCAGCGGGAGAACTTAGCGATTACGTGATTTTGACGAGCGATAATCCGCGCTCCGAAGATCCGCTCCAGATCATGAACGATGCCATGGTCGGCCTGCAGCGCACCGAGTCGAAGCACGTGGTCGAACCGGATCGCGCGGCGGCAATACGCCGGGCAATCGAGGAGGCGCGCGCCGGGGATTTCGTGCTGATCGCCGGCAAAGGCCACGAGACGTATCAGATTCTACAGGACCGTACGGTCCATTTCGACGACCGCGAAGTTGCACGCGAAGTGCTGAAGGAGTTCGGCTACCCGAGAGCCTGACCTGTATGCACATTCCTCTCGACGAGATCATGGCCGTGCTGAACCCCGAGTTATCGCGCACTCGCGGAAAAGGGGCCAGTCTCCCAGTCACTGGCTACAGCGTCGATACGCGCACTCTGCAATCGGGCGATATCTTCTTCGCAGTGCGCGGACCCAATCACGACGGGCATGATCATATCGCCGCCGCCTTCGAACGGGGCGCGGTGGCCGCGGTCGTGGACCACTCGCTGCCCATTAACGGCGTGCAAATCGTGGTGTCCGACACGCTAGCGGCGCTACAGCATCTCGCGGTATGGGCACGGGAGCGGTGGGCACGCAAGCAATCGGACGCTCGGGTCGTCGCTGTCACTGGAAGCGCGGGCAAGACAACGACCAAGGACATCATCGCCCACCTGCTCGCGGTTAGATTTCCGGTTGGCAAAACAGTGGGCAACTTCAATAATCACATTGGCCTGCCGTTGTCGATTTTGCGCTTGCCGGACTATTGCCGGGTAGCGGTACTCGAACTAGGCATGAACCATGCAGGCGAGATTCGCGCGCTCGCAAAGATCGCCCAGCCGGAAGTAGGCGTTGTCACCAATGTGGGATATGCTCATGTCGAGTTTTTCGATGACTCGATAGAAGGCGTTGCGCGCGCCAAACGGGAACTGATCGAAGAATTGCCGCCGTCCGGCGCGGCAATCCTCAACGCCGACGATGAGCGCGTCGCGCGCTTCGCTCAGTTCCATAAGGGCCGGGTGATCACCTTCGGTATCCGGAATCCCGCGGATATCCGCGCTACCGCCGTCCAGTTTGTACCCGGCGGGACCCGGTTCGAGTGCGGAGGCGTCGCATTTGAAACATCGCTCGCCGGAAATCATGGTGTGCTCAATATCCTGGCGGCCATGGCAGTAGCCCGGGCGTTCGAAATCTCCGCCTCGGAATTGCGCGGCGCGGTAGCGTCGTTCACCAGCGGCAAAATGCGCGGCGAGCGCAGCGTACGCAACGGAGTCATCGTCTGGGATGATTGCTATAATGCAAATCCCGAGGCTATGCGCGCCATGATTGACGTGCTGTCAGCCGAGCCGGCCTCGCGGCGGATCGCAGTCTTAGGAGAAATGTTGGAACTTGGCCAGTCGGCCGAGCCGTTACATCGCGGGATGGGATCATATCTCGCGAGTCGCGGGATTGATGTCGTTATTGGCATCCGCGGCGCTGCGCGCTTCATAGCCGATGAGGCTGTGCAAGCGGGATTGTCGGACAGCGCCGCGTACTTTTTTGAGGATCCTGTGGAGGCTGGTAGACTGTTGCGCCGCATCTTGCGCGAAGGCCGCGAAGTCGATGCTGTCTTATTTAAAGGCTCTCGCGGAGTGCGCGTCGAGAAGGCGATGGAAGAAGCGTTCGCGCCGTCGGACGCGCGAGACGCGCACGAAGAAAAGATAGCGGTGCAATAAGCCATGCTCTACTATCTTCTCTACGAACAGCTTTTCCCCACGGTCAGAGCCTTTCGCGTCTTCAGCTACGTTACCGTACGGACCGCTTGTGCGGGCATCACGGCGCTGTTTCTTTGCATCTCTCTAGGTCCATGGCTGATCGCCAAACTTCGCGAGTTTCAAATCGGGCAATATATCCGCGAAGAAGGGCCGCGCAGTCATCAGAAAAAAGCGGGCACGCCAACGATGGGCGGAGTTCTCATCGTCATTTCGATCGTTGTCCCTACGTTACTCTGGGTGGATCTTCGCTATCTCTACGTGTGGATCTCGCTTCTCGCGCTGCTCTGCTTTGCGGGGATCGGCTTCATCGACGATTATGCGAAGGTAATGAAGCGGCGCAATCTCGGGCTCTCGACCCGAAGGAAATTCGCCCTGCAGGTGCTGGTCGCGCTGCTTCTGACCGTGATCCTCGGCGTCATGCAGTTTTACGGTGCCTATACCGCAACACTCAACATCCCTTTCATCAAAGCGTTCCCGGATTTGCTGATTCACTCGTTGATGGATAATCCGTTCACCTATGCTCTCGCATTCGTTCCCTTTTTCCTTTTCGTGGTCATCATCGTGGTCGGCGCATCGAATGCGGTCAACCTCACCGACGGCCTCGACGGACTCGCAATTGGTCTCATGGTGATCTCAGCGGGAGCAATGACGGTGCTCTGTTATATGGGAGGACACCGTCAATTCGCGAGTTATCTGCAATTGGCGCCCAATCCGCGAACCGCCGAATTAACGGTATTCTGCGGCGCAATGACCGGCGCCAGCCTCGGATTCCTCTGGCACAACGCTCATCCAGCGGACATTTTTATGGGCGACGTCGGCTCTCTTTCATTGGGCGGCGCGCTGGGCGTAGTCTCGGTATTGATCAAACAGGAACTGCTGCTCCCGTTCATCGGCGGCATGTTCGTGATCGAGTTGATGTCGGTCGTATTGCAGGTCGGCAGTTACAAGCTGCGCAAAAAGCGCATCTTCAAAATGGCGCCGATTCATCACCATTTCGAGGCTTTGGGTTGGGCCGAGAGCAAGATCATCGTCCGCTTCTGGATCATCGGCCTGGTGATGGCGCTGTTCGCGCTGACAACTTTGAAACTGCGATGAAGCTTCAGGGCACACGCGCGCTGGTCGTCGGCATGGAGGCCTCAGGCAGGGCCGCCATGAACTTTCTCCTTTCACAAGGAGCGGACATAACCGCGTGCGACCTGAAACCCATCGAAGGACTCCCGGTGCCTTTCCGCCTGCAAAGCGATGAGCTTTTCGCCGAGTCATTCGAACTGATCGTTGTGTCGCCGGGCGTGCCGAACGATCTCGAAGGACTGAAGGCCGCGCGCGCCCGCGGCGTGGAGGTCATCGGCGAAGTCGAACTCGCCGCGCCCTATCTGCAAGGCAGAGTAATCGGCATTACCGGCACCAACGGAAAAACGACCACTGCTTCGCTGACCGCCCATATTCTGCGCGATAGCGGCGTTCCGGTGTTGCTGGGCGGCAATATCGGGCGGCCCGTTACCGATATGATTGCGGACTCGCGTGCGGACCAGTGGAACGTGCTCGAACTTTCGAGCTTCCAACTAGAAACGATTTCGACCTTCCGAGCGCACATCGCCGTCGGTCTCAATCTCACCCAGAATCATCTCGACCGCCATCACACGATGGAGGCATACGCGGAGGCGAAGGGGCGGCTTTTCCGCGCACAGACCAAAGACGATTTTGCGGTTCTGAACATGGATGACGCCATGTGCGGTGTGTGGGCCGATGCTACGCCGGGCACGGTAGTCTGGTTCAGCGGCCATCATCCCTACGCGGCTGAGTGGTCGATTGGCGGCGAGCATGTCTGGTTCAACGGCCGGTCTCTGATGGCGCTCGATGAGATTCCGATTCGCGGCAGGCACAACGTCGAGAACACCATGGCTGCATCCGCAGCGGCGCATCTGGCGGGCGTCTCCGTGGAAGCGATCTGCCAGGCAGTTGTCACCTTTAAGGCTGTCGAACATCGCCTCGAATTCGTGCGCCGGTTGCATGGAATCGAGTTTTATAACGATTCCAAAGCTACCAGCGTGGACGCTACACTGAAGGCGCTCGATTCGTTCGCCGGCCGGCTGTGGGTGATCCTCGGCGGCAAAGACAAAGGCAGCGACTATCGTCCGCTCCGAGTGCCGCTTCGTGAGAAGGCGCGTGGGGTACTGCTGATCGGATCGGCGGCTCCGAAGATTGCCTCTCACCTGGACAACGCAGTCCCGCTAACGCAATCGGGGACGCTCGACGCGGCCGTGCACGAAGCCTATAGCCGGGCCGAAGCTGGCGATACCGTGCTGCTCGCTCCCGCGTGCGCCAGTTTCGATCAGTTCCAAGGCTACGAACATCGCGGGCGCATTTTCAAACAATTGGTGGCTGCCTTACCGGAAAAGAAAAATGGCACAGAGACTTAAGACCGACTGGATACTTTTTTTCACCGTTATCATGATGGTCTTCTTCGGCGCGGTGATGATTTACAGCGCGTCCTCCGTGAAAGCTGAACTCAAGCTCGGCCAAAGCTACTATTTCATCGAACGACAGATGTTCTGGGTCACGCTCGGCTTAATCGTTATGATGCTGATGAAGCGGACCAGCTATCGTAAGCTGCAGAATCCCGGCGTTGCGTTCGCTTCGATGGCGTTTGTTGTGATTCTGCTGATTGTCGTCTACTTCGTGGACCCGCAGCAGCACCGCTGGATTCGGATGGGGTTCATCGGTTTGCAGCCTTCGGAATTCGCCAAACCGGCGTTGACGTTGTTCCTCGCGTTCTTTATCGCGATGCGATCGCGGGCGATCAACGCCAAACAGACTCTGCTCCCCGCCGCCCTCGCCGTGGGATTGGTGACGGTCGCGGTGGTCATCGCGGATCTTGGAACGGCCGTGGTTTTGTACCTTACCGCGGCTGTGATGTTTGGCGTGGCTGGGATGGACAAGCGCTACCTTATGATCACCATCGGGATCGCGGTGCTAGGTGCCTGCTGCGCGGTTATTGCGAAACCTTACCGGCTCGCGCGTGTGGTGCAGTACTTCGATAAAGAGTACGTGCTGGTCGATAAAATCAATCCGTCGGGGACGATCAAGAATTACTTGAAGCGTTCGCTGGTCGCGAGGGATACCGGCTATCAGGTGGAACAGTCGAAGATCGCGGTCGGCTCGGGCGGAATCGAAGGACTCGGCCTCATGCAGGGCAAGCAGAAGCTGCTCTATCTTCCCGAGCCCCACACTGATTTCATATACGCAGTCGTCGGCGAAGAGTTCGGCTTGATTGGGACGGTCTCGGTTTTGATCGCGTTCGTGGTGATTTTCTGGCGTGGGATCCGCGCCGCGGTTCTGGTTCCGGATGAATTCGGCCGTTATCTAGCGCTCGGCATCACGGTGGCGCTGGGCATCCAGGCGCTCATGAACATGAGCGTCGTGTTGGGAATGGGCCCGACCAAAGGAATCCCGCTGCCCATGATCAGCTACGGCGGAACGTCCCTGCTCAGCACATTGGCCTCGATCGGAGTACTGCTGAATGTCTCGGAGCACGCGGGGTAATGGAGCTTCCTGCCCCGCCTGGAGCCCACTTCACTTTTTGCATGGCAGGCGGAGGAACGGGCGGGCACGTAATTCCGGCTCTGGCGGTTGCGCGCGAGTTGCGCGCGCGAGGTCATAGCGTGTATTTCGTTGGCACGCGACGCGGACGTCGAGAACAAATTCGTCCCGGCCGAAGGTTTCCAAATGGAGTACGTCGAACTTGGTGGATTGAAGAACGTGAGCGCGCTGACTAAACTTACCAGCCTCTGGGGACTCATTCGCGGCACGTTTGCGCAATCGGCGCGCTTTCGCTCGAGGCGTCCCGACGCGGTCTTCAGTATGGGCGGCTACGTCGCCGGCCCTCCCGTACTGGCCGCTGTCCTCCACCGCATCCCGCTTGTCGTCATGGAACCTAACGCCGCCCCCGGATTCACCAACCGGCATGTCGCTCGGTGGGTGAAACGCGCACTGGTCAGCTTCGCCGAGACAGACCGATACTTTCCGCCAGGCCGCGCGGAAGTAATTGGGACGGCCAGTGCGCGACGAGTTCTTTGCGATTCCCACGAAGCCGGCCGAATCGACGTTCACCGTCCTGATCACCGGAGGCAGCCAGGGTTCGCGAACGCTCAACAACGCGGCGCGCGATAGTTGGCCGATGTTCCGGACCGCGGGCGCTCCCGTGCGGCTGATTCATCAAACCGGACCGGCGATGTTTGAAGAGTTGCAGCGTGCCTGGGCGGGGACGGGTCTCGCAGGCGAAATCAGCGCCTTCATTGCCGACATGCCGGCGGCCTTCGCAAAGGCGGACCTGATCGTTTGCCGCTCGGGAGGCACTGTATCGGAAATCGCCGCCGCCGGTAAAGCATCGGTGATGATCCCGTTTCCCTTCGCTGCCGACCAGCACCAGTTGCGAAACGCCGAAGCCTTTGAACGCGCCGGAGCCTGCCGCATGTTTCTCGACAAAGATTGGACGGGAGAGAAAATGTTCTCAGTTGTCATGGGGCTCATCGCCAATCGCCCGCAACTCGCGGCTATGGGCGAAGCCGCCCGGAAACTCGCTCATCCAGGCGCCGCGCAACGAGCCGCCGACATTCTGGAGGAGGTTGTCCGAAACAAGTTATAGTTATACGGTTTTTTTCATTGACAGTGTGCCATCATAACAAGAACAATACATTAAAGAAATGTTTTTCAAGAAACAGCATCTGCATTTCGTCGGAATCGGGGGTATCGGGATGAGCAGCATCGCCGAAGTGCTGCTGAATTTGGGTTACACCATCAGCGGATCGGACCAGAAGCTTTCGCCCATTACTGCGCGCCTCGCCGCTACTGGGCGCGGCCATTCACGAGGACACGCGGCATCGAACGTGGGGAACGCGAAAGCCGTTGGTGGTCACTTCCGCCGTGGACGAGAGCAATCCCGAAATCCAGGAAGCGCGCCGCCTTCAGATTCCGGTGATCCCGCGCGGCGAACTGCTGGCCGAACTGATGCGGCTTAAATTCGGTATCGCGGTCGGCGGCAGCCACGGCAAGACCACAACCACCTCGATGATCGCCACCATTATGAACTTCGCCGGTCTCGATCCCACGGTGGTGGTCGGCGGCAAAGTCGCCACGATGGGCGGATCGAATGCGCGAGTTGGCAAGAGTGAATTCCTGGTCGTCGAGTCCGATGAGAGCGATGGTTCATTCCTGAAACTCGCGCCCATCTTCGCCATCGTCACCAATATCGATCGCGAGCACCTCGACCATTACGCGTCGATCGAGGAAATCCGCGATGCCTTCGCGCAGTTCGTCAATAAGGTGCCGTTTTATGGCGCGGCGTTCCTCTGCCTCGACGACGAGAACGTGCAGCAGATCCTGCCCAGGTCAATCGGCGCACCATTACCTACGGCCGTACCGCGCAGGCGGATTTCGAAGTCACGAAGCTGGACTGCGGACAACATCTGAGCCACTTCGAACTTCGCCACGGCAAGGACGATCTCGGCCGTTTCGAACTCCACGTGCCCGGCGAACACAACGTCCTGAACGCGACCGCCGCTATCGCCACTGCGCTCGAACTCGACATCAAGGCGGATATCGATCCGCGAAGGACTCGCGCAAGTTCCGCGGAGTCGACCGGCGTTTCCAGGTCAAAGGCGTCGAACGCGGCGTGACGGTGGTCGACGATTACGGCCACCATCCGACCGAGATCCGCGCCACGCCTCGGCTGCCGCGCGAGCCTGCGCTCCGCAGCGGCTGCATGTTCTGTTCCAGCCGCATCGCTATACCCGCACCATGCACCTGATGGACGAGTTCGCGCGCGTCATTTCACCAGGCCGACCGCGTGCTGGTGCTCGATATTTATCCCGCATCGGAGCAGCCGATCGAAGGCGTCACCGCGGAAGTGCTGGTCGAGCGCATGCGCCAGTATCGGCCACCGCGGGGCCGAGTATGTGGGCAGCATCGCGAATGGCGTCGCAGCAGATCGTCGAAGGGTCTGGAAGCCGGCGATATGGTGATCACGCTGGGCGCAGGCAGCGTTTCATCCGCATCCGAAATGATTCTGGAGGGAGCTGCAGCAAGAGCCGATCAGAATGCCGAAAGCTGCGCCACCCAAACGTTTCAACTGGCGGCTGGTGCTCGCCATCCTGAGCCGGCTTCCTGCTCTTCGTCTCCACCGGCGTGGCCGCGCGGCGCGTGCACTCGATGCTGCTCTCGAACGAGCGCTTCTTTCTCGCGCGCGACACGGCATGCGCGGACGCTCGGGATTCGCGTGGAAGGCAACCGTTACACGTCGCGCGATCGCATCGTGCTGGTCTTTGCGCCCGATCTCAACAAGAGCATCTTCGCCATCCCGCTCGCCGAACGCCGCCGCCGGCTGCTCGGCCATCGACTGGGTCGAGGATGCCTCCGTGCTGCGCATCTGGCCCAACCAGTTGATTGTGAGAGTGCGCGAGCGGCATCCCGTTGCCTTCGCTAAATTGCCGGTCGGCGTCTCCGGCCAGTTCCGCTATCTCGCTGATCGATGCGCAGGGCGTGCTGCTCGGTGTGCCGCCGCGCAGCGCTTCGATTTTCCGGTTCTGACCGGGGTGACCGAAGAACAGTCGGAGGCGGAGCGCCGCGATGCGCGTCATCGCGATGCAGCAACTGCTGCGACGATTGGGCCCGGCGGCGCCAGCATGATCTCGGAGATCAACGCGGCGTCGACTCGCAGGATATGCGCGTATCGGCCGAAGATCAACGGCCGCAGCTTGGAACTCTGGCTGGGCGATCGCAATTATCTGGCCCGGTTCCAGAACTTCACCAATCATTTCGACGAAATTCCGCGGCGTTCGGACGGCGCGATCGCGTCTTCGACCTGCGGCTGACGATCGCATCATGACAGTGCAGAGTCAACGGAAAGGAAGCAAGCAATGAATCACGAAACCATTTTTCGCGGCGGGAATCGACACCGGCAGCTTCGCGGACCCGTTGCGTCATTGTGCCGCATGGATGGATCGCGTGTGCACTTTCTCGGCGCAGGCACCGCTCGTCGGAGGGTTGGGAGAAGAGCCGCATCGTCGATCAGCAGGCCGTTTCACGATGTATGCTCGACGCCGTGCAGCAGGCCGAGAAGATGGCCGGGTACAGATCGAGACGATTACCGCGGGTTTCGGCGGCCTTACCTCTCGCGGCGCAAATACCCGCAGCCGCATCGGATTTCGGACGGCCGCGCGAAATCGAGCAGCGCGGACATCAATCGCGCCATGAAGCGAGCCACCGCGTGTGGCGCTGCCCGAAGACCGCATGGTGCTGCAGCTGCTTCCCCAGGACTTCGTGGTCGACGATCACCCCGGGCATCGCGATCCCCGCAAGATGCTTGGCTCGGTGCTCGAAGCCAACGCTCACGTCATCACAGTCTCCACGCATGGAGCACAACGCTCTTGTTGGCGCGATCAACCAGAGTCATCTTGAGCGTCGATGAAACGGTTTCGAAGCTTTCGCCGCTTGCTATGCCGCCGGGCTTCCCGAGGACCGCCCGGAAGGCGTCGCGCTGCTCGATATCGGCGCGCAATCGTCGGAACTGGTGGTCTATTTCGGCAACGCTCTGCAACTTGCTTCGACCATCGGCTTGAGCGGCGATCACTTCACGCAGCGACCTCGCGCACTTCCTGCGCATCAGCTTCGCCGACGCAGTGGAATTAAAGAGCAGTTCGGCTCGGTGCTGCCCGAATCGACCACCGAGAACAGCATCGTCGAACTGCCGTTGCGGGAAGGCCAGAGCGTCCGCGCGAGGCTCGCGCTGCAGGATCAATCGAAGTGCTTGCAGGCGCGCGCGCATCACTTGTTTGCGCTGGTTCAGCGCGAACTGGCGCGCGTCGGCATGGAGCATGCGCTTGACCGGCGGCATGGTCCTCACCGGCGGCGGCTCTCTCCTGCACGGGCTGGTCGAAATGGCGGAGCGAGGAATTGCGATGTCCGGCCTGGCGCGGGTCTGCCGCGCGGCATCGTCGGCTGGCCGGAAGAGTTAAACGATCCCGCATGGACTACGGCGGCGGGACTGGCGAAGTATTCGGCGCGGCTAGGACGCAGGTGGATCTGGAACGGCAATCGATCGGTTTGCTGGGAAGAATTTTGCAGTAACAACAGCGGGTTAAGCGTCCGCGAAAGGAAATACATGTCGATCATTGACGGCAATCTCGACGCACTCAAATACGAAATTCAAGAAGAGTCGCGCCACGGCGCGCGCATTAAAGTCGTTGGCGTGGGCGGCTGCGGTTTGAACGCCGTCAGCCGTCTGGTAGAAGAAGGGCTCGACGGCCCCGAATTCTTCGCCATCGACACCGACGCGCAGGCGCTCGCCGCCTGCAATGTCCCTAACAAAATCCAGATCGGCGCGAAGCTGACCGGCGCGCTGGGCGCGGGCTCCGATCCGCAAGATCGGCCTACGCGCGGCCGAGGAAGATACCAACCGCATCATCGAAATTCTCGCAGGGCGCGGACATGGTATTCGTCACCGCGGGACTCGGCGGCGGCACCGGCGCGGGAGCGGCCCGGTGGTCGCGTCGCTCGCCAAGGAACTGGACGCGCTCACCGTCGCCGTAGTTACCAAACCCTTCACCTTCGAGGGCGGCAAGCGCATGCGGCTCGCCGAGCAGAGCATGGAGGAACTCGCCGACGTGGTGGATACGCTGATCACCATTCCCAATGACCGGCTGCTCGCGATTGTTCCTCGCGGTACCAGCATCAAGCAATCCTTCCGCGTCGCCGACGATATCCTGCGCCAGGCTGTACAGGGAATCAGCGATATCATCTGCACGCCCGGGTCTCATCAATCTCGATTTTTCCGATATCAAAGCGACCATGCTCGGCATGGGACACGCCATCATGGGCACGCTACCGCGCACGGTCGAACATGCGGCCGCCGAAGCGGCTCGCCAGGCCATCTGCTGCCCGCTGCTCGAAGACACCAAGATCAAAGGTTCGAAGCGCATTCTGATCAACATCACGAGCGCCAACGCTCTTGGGCTTGCACGAAGTCGATGAAGCCTGCTCGATCGTTCGCGCAGGCCGCCGACAATGACGATCTGCAGATCACCTTCGGCATCACCAACGATGACGAGTATTGGCGACGCCGTTAAGGTCACCGTTATCGCCACCGGCTTCCGTGTGGAGACTCCGCTGCTTGATGCCGTACGCGACAGCAAGCCCTTCATGGATCAGATTCCGTCCGGATCCCGCTGACGTTGCCGCCGCCAGCGTACCGAACCGCAGCCGGCTCCCGAACCCGCAGCCGTCGAAGAGCCGCCCATCGTTCCCTTGTCGATGGATCTGGACGACCTCGACACCCCGGCCTACCTTCGCCAGGGCAACCACCTGAACTAGTCCATCTTACCCGTAGTAGCGACAGGCGGCTGCCTGCTACGTCGCCCTGTCAAACGTCAGCAATACCCAATACAAACTTTTTAGAATTCCCTACCCCCCTGCGGACAGACTTTTTTTTCGCTAAGATAAGAATCAGTTGGAGGTAAACGTTACGAATCCTACAGTTAAAACCCGCATGAAGAGCGGCGAGCGCCGCGACGCTATCATTGCCGCGGCCGTCCGCCTGTTTTCCGAGAAGGGTTTCGTGGCGCGACAACGCGCGAACTTGCAGCCGCGCTCGATGTCACCGAGCCGGTGATTTATCAGCATTTTGAAACCAAGCGCGAACTTTATCGCGCCATCATCGAGACCAAAGCCCGCGAACGCCGCGAGGACAATGAGTTCTGGCACGACGTGGAGAATCCCCGCGGCGATCGGGAATTTTTCGGCGCCGTCGCCAGCCTTCTGCTCCAGCGGGTAGAACGCGACCCTTCCTATCTTCGCTTGCTGCTTTTCAGTGCGCTTGAAGGTCACGAACTTGCCGATCTGTTCTTTGAACGCGATGCGGCGGAGTTCTACGACCGGATCACCGCGTACATTCGTTCGCGCATCGAAGCGGCGCATTCAGGCCGGACGTAGACCCGGCAATCGCGGCGCGCGCACTGATCGGCATGGCGATGCACCACGCTTTAGTGCAAGCGCTCTTCCACGACACCGTGGTAACGAAGAATCGCGAAGAATACGCCACGGGCATGATCGAAATTTTCCTGGCCGGAATCGAACGGCGCGATACCGCGGCGATGGCCCACCACTCGTAGCTTCCAATCTAATCTTTACAATCAGGGTAGATGTCTACATTTGTCGAACTACTCGAAGAAAATTGCGCGGACAGGTAGGTGATTTCGCTCTCACCAGCCGAGGTGGATAAGCTCGTGCGGCGCTTTGGCGATCGATGGCTCCCTCGACATTCCAATCGCCATCATCCTGAAGCAGCCAACGAGATCGGCAGCCGAATGGTACTTGATGCCCTCGCTGAGATCAAAACAGGATCACTCCGTTGCTCGATTCTTCCGCTGCAGTATTGCTTATCGAAAGGATTCGCGAAGCATACGACCGCTATTTTCGCCATATCATGAGCTGTTATCAAAACGCAACGCACCCTGCCGAAGTAGCCCAGTTGCGCGACCAGTTGGTTCGCGAAATCTTGGGTGAATAATGCCAAAGATCAGGTGGCACTCTCTTCCCTTTCGTCTGAAACAGTATCTGGTAGAAAGACTGCCGCCAGCAAGCCGCGTTCGGACGAGTTGTAATTATGGTTCAACTCCTCCCAACCACCGGCCACTCCGGACTCTCTACATGCGCCTCCTTCATCAAACCGGCGATGCGCTCGATCTCCGGCTGATGCGCCGCGGCAATATTATTCTTCTCCCCGATATCCACCTTCAGATCGTATAGCTCGATCGGAACATCGGCCTTGGGACGAACTCCCTTCCAGTCGCCCGTTCGAACGGCCTGACTGAAGCCGCGTTCGTGAAACTCCCAGTAGAGATAATCGTGCGGCTTCTGCGCCTGCCCCAGCAGCGTGGGCACAAACGAGATCCCGTCGATACCCGACGGTGACGTCGTGCCGGCCAGTTCAGCCGCAGTCGGCATGAAATCCCAGAACGCGCCCGCGAAATGCGTTACCGCCCCTTCCTTAATCTTGCCTGGCCACCGAGCGATCATCGGCTCTCGAATTCCTCCCTCATACAGATCGCGCTTGATGCCGCGCAGAGGACCGCTGCTCTTGAAGAATTCCGGATCGTTGCCGCCTTCTTTCTGCGGGCCGTTGTCGCTTGTAAATATAACCAGAGTGTCGCGATCCAGATCGTTGCGATGAAGCGCGTCCATCAGCGTCCCGACCCCATCGTCCAAACGCCCGACCATGGCCGCGAAATCTTTGTTGGGCTGTGTCCAGGGTTCGTTTGCGTAGGGCCCATCGTTAGGCACCTGGTTGCCATTACCCGTGGCACGGAACAGTTCGTTATTGGCATGCGGCAGCGTATACGCCATGTATAAGAAAAACGGCGCGGATTTGTGACGCTTGACGAAGTCCACTCCGCGCTCCGTGAAAAGATCGTCCGCATACTGATGATGCAGCGGATATTTCTTCTCGTTCTCCCAAAGATAATCGGGATAATATTCGTGCGGCGTGAGTTTGATTGAGGTAACCGAACCACTCGTCGAAACCCTTCTTATTGGGCACGCCGGTGGTACCCTCGTCCCCCAATCCCCACTTGCCGTAAATACCCGGTCGTGTAGCCGGCCTTCTTTAACAACTGCGCGACCGTGACGTCGCCAGGTTGAAGTGCGATGCGCTGCATCTCTTCTTGCGACTTGGCCTGCTTGTTGCCTCGAATACGCCCATGTCCGCTGTGGTATCCCGTCATCAAGCAACAGCGTGACGGCGCGCAAACCGTATCGCCCGCGTAGAAATCGGTGAACTTCATTCCTTCGCCGGCCAACTTGTCGATATGCGGCGTCTTCATCTTCTGCTGGCCGTAGCATCCCACGTCGCCATAGCCGAGATCGTCCGCGAGGATGAAAACGATATTCGGTGGACGCGTACGGCCTTGCGCGCCGGCCCTCCGCATCACGAATGGCGCTGCCGCCATAGATCCCAAAAAGCTTCTGCGATTCATGCGTGTTGATGCTCCAGATCGCTCTGCCCCAAATCAAGCGGCGTAACCGGATCGAGCCCCATCCATAGAAACGCTCCCGTCAAATACACCGCGGAAGCCAGATAGAAGGGCACATCCCAGTTATTATTTGTATGTTTCAAAATCTGCGCAATAACCAGCGGCGCCAGGGATCCGCCGATATTGCCTGTCATGTTCATCGCGCCCGCGAGTGTTCCGGCATACCGCCCGCCAAGGTCCATCGCCGCGCCCCAGGAAGGCGGCATCGCGAGATCGTTGAAGAAGCTCGCAAAGCCAATAGCCAACATCGCAGGCAGCGGGGTGTGGAAAAGGGTCGCGGTGAAGATCAGGATGCTCGCGCCGAAGAAACCCGTCACCGACATCAATCGCCGTTGTTTATCGAGGCCGCCTAGTTTGTGCGCCACGAACTTTGACGATTGGCCGCACACAAACGAGCCCAAACCGCCGAGAAATAGCGGCAGAATATTCAGCCATGCGCTTTCGTTGATGTTGACCTTGAGCCGCTCATCCATATAAGTCGGTAACCACGTGATGTAGAAATACCAACTAAAGGAAAGCGAGAAATACTGCAGGCACAATAGCCATGCACGCGGCGACGCAAAGAGCTTGGTCCACGGCACCTTCGCGTGCCCCGCAAGTTTGCGGCTTGACGCGATCAAGTTGCGTTCGGCCGCATTGAGGCTCGGGTTATCGTTCGGGTCGTCGCGGAACCACCAATAGAAAGCCGCCGCCCAAATCAGACCCAGACATCCGAAAAGGCCGAACGCAGTCCGCCATGTGACGTACTTCAGAAGTAACACCACCAGCAACGGCGTGAACGCTCCGCCCCATCGCGCGAAGAGCCAGATAATGCCCTGCGCGCGGACCTTCTCTTCCTGCGGCAGCCAGATCGAAAGCGCCTTCGTGATATTGGGAAAGCATCCCGCTTCTCCAATCCCGAACAGTCCCTGGCAGACGATCAGCGATGTCATAGCTCCACGCCCGTCCAGTAGCAAAAGTGAAGAAAGACCACCAGAGGACAATGCGCAGCAGCACGCTCCGCGGTCCGAGGCGATCCCCTAAATATCCGCTCGGAATTTCAAAAATGGCATAGCAAAAGACGAAGGCGAAAAAGACCCAGCTCATCTGCTCTTTGTCGAGGTTGAGGTCGGTCCGGATGGTGGTGGCGGCTCGCGAGAGCGCCACCCGATCGATATAACTGAAAATGGCGAGGGTGACGGAGAAGAAAATGACCCAGTAGCGGACGCGCGTCGGGCGCTCGCTCAGGTAAACGTTTTCGACGGCTTGCATGGCCATAGGCTAATGCATCACATCATGCCACAGTGCCAAATGCAAGTACGCGGCTTTTACTCCGCCGGAAGTCCATGCTGCTTGAGAAAAGCCTTGATTGTCTTATACACGCCAACATTCTCGGCGGCCGAAAATCCACCGTGATGTCCGCCGGGCACCGTATAAAGTTGATTCGGTACGCCCGCCTTATCGAGCGCCGCCTTCAATCGAACGCTGTGTTGGTACGGAACAGTCGGATCGGCGTCGCCATGGATCATCAATATAGGAGGCAAGCCTGCGCGGACATACTCGAGCGGCGAAACGCGTCTCGCAATCTCCGCGCGATTCGGCATGCTGCTGAGCCATGCCACCGCGTAGCTCTTGCGATTCTCCCCATCCAGCAAATCGTTGACATCGGTGATACCGTACCAATCGACGATCGCCGCGACCTTCGGCAATGGCACTCCGGGACACTCCCGGTCGAGGCCGGCGCTCTCCGGGATCATTCCGGTTGTCAGCGAAAGATGGCCGCCCGCGGAATCGCCCGTGACCACTAAGCGCGCCGTGTCGATATGATGCTGCTTTGCATTCGCTCCAACCCACCGCAGAGCGCACAAGCAGTCTTCCACTGCGGCCGGCGCCAGCGACACACGAGCCAACCGGTACTCCACGTTGACTACGTTCCAGCCCATCTCGAGATACGGCAGCACCTTGTTGAAGCCGCCCTCCTTCGTTCCGCCGGTCCATCCGCCGCCGTGAATGTAGATGAGCGTCGGCTGTGCCTCCTGCGCATCGCGCCGCTCGTAAAGGTCGAGCTTTGCCTCGAAATTATTTGCTGTCAAATACGTGATATTCGGCAGCACGCTATAGTGGTTCGCAAACTCGTAAGTCCAGTTACTGTTCTGTCCGTACGCGCCGCACGCCAGCGCAAGAATCGAAATCGCAATTCGCATCAGCCCCATTATAGTGCCGCCTCTCTTCGGTTTCTCTGTCGTAATATAATCGTCGGCAGTTATGATTACTCGTCGCAATTTCCTAACTGCCTCCCTCGGACTCGCCGCCGTCTCAGCCGCCCACGCCGATGAAAAGGTCGTGCGCGAACCCGGCGTGAAGTTGAAACTCGGCCTCAACGCCTACTCGTTCGACAAGCAACTCCGCGACGGCAGCATGACTCTCGCCGACGCCGTCCAATTCTGCGCGCAGCACGGCGTCGACGCGATCGATACCACCGGCTACTATTTCCCCGGCTATCCCAAAGCGCCCGGCCGACGACTACATCTACAACCTGAAGCGCACTGCTTTCGTGAACGGAGTCAGTATCAGCGGTACTGGCGTTCGCAACGATTTCGCGGTACCCGATGCCGCCGCCCGCAAAGCCGATGTGCAGATGGTGAAGGACTGGATCGTGGTGGCGAGTAAACTCGGCGCGCCCGTCATTCGCGTTTTCTCGGGCAAACAGCGTCCCGAAGGCCACACCTTCGAACAGGCGCTCGAATGGATGATCGCCGACTTCCGCGAATGTGCGGCTTACGGCCAACAGCATGGCGTCATCGTGGGCTTGCAGCAGCACAACGATTTCCTCAAGACCGCCGACGAAACCATTCGCGTCATCAACTCAGTCGACTCGCCATGGTTCGGCTCAATTCTCGATATCGGCAGCCTGGCTCAGGGCGACCCCTACGCGGAAATCGAGAAACTCGTCCCGTACGCGGTCTCCTGGCAGATCAAGGAAAACGTCGGACGCAACGGCAAACAGGAGCCCACCGATCTGCGCAAGATCAAAGCCATCATCGACCGCTCCGGCTATCGTGGCTACGTGCCCTTTGAAGCGCTTGGCGCAGGTGATCCGCGCCCGAAAATCACCAGCTTCCTCGAAAAAATCCGCAAAGAATTCGCGCTTTAACGAGCGTTCTAGGCCAGCAGCCGCCTGGTGAACTCACCTTCACCGTGAACATCGGTAATCCGCATATCGCGTCCCTGATACAACCACGTCAACTTCTGATGATCGAGGCCCACCAGGCGCAGGATCGTCGCATTTACATCGTGGACCGTCAACGGCATCTCTATGGCCTGGACACCGAACTCATCCGTCCCGCCGAGCGTCTGTCCCCCTTTGATGCCGCCGCCCGCCATCCAAATCGTGAACCCATATGGATGATGGTCGCGGCCGTTCGCGCCCTGCGCCGAGCGGCGTTCGTCCAAAATCGCCGCCCCACACGACAATCGTCTCATCCAGCAGCCCGGTCGCTTTCAAATCCGTCAGCAGCCCGCAATGGGCTTATCGGTCTTCGCCCCCATCTGCGTATGATTGCCGATGAGATCGGTGTGCGCCCCATCCCAGTCAGCCGAGAAAATCTGCACGAACCGGACACCCCGCTGAACCAGCCGCCGCGCTAAAAGACATTTGCGTCCGAAACTATCGGACTCCCCTTCTCCGATCCCATACAACTTCTTCGTCGCCTCTGATTCCTTCGACATGTCTACCGCCTCTGGAGCCGCCGCCTGCATCCGGAACGCCAGCTCATACGAACTGATTCGCGCTTCCAGCGTTGAGTTATCTACCCGCGCCGCCCGATGCATCTCGTCGAGCGAGTCAATGAAGCCCAAAGTCTCTTTCTGCGCTGCACTGCGAAACTCCCTCCGGAGTCTTCAAATATAGAATCGGATTCTCGCCGCCCCGGAACACGGTTCCCTGATACGTCGCCGGCAGAAAACCCGCGCTATATGCCGGCGGCCCGGACTTGGTCGTCGCCTCCGCCATCACCACAAACGCCGGCAGATCCTTATTCTCCGTCCCCAACCCGTACGTAACCCAAGACCCCAGACATGCCCGTCCCGGAAACTGCGAACCCGTGCTCGCGAAGTAAATTGCCGGCGCATGATCAAACACATTATGATTCACGCTGCGGATTACCGCGATATCGTCGGCGCGCTCCCGCACATGCGGGAAGATGTCCGACACCGGCAACCCGGATTTCCCTCCCGGACGGAATGTCCACGGACTGCCTCGCAATATTGCCTTCGACGGATCGTGAATGAAGCTCGTTTTGATCGTGCGAGCGAGTTCGAGCGAAAGCGGCTTCCCGCTATTCTTCGTCAACTCCGGCTTCGGGTCGAACGTATCGACGTGGCTGACGCCGCCATGCATGAACAAGTAGATAATGTGCTTGGCCCGAGTCGGCTGCTGCGGAGCGCCTTGCAGCATTCCGCCAAGCGCCAAAGCGCCAAACCCGCCGCCGCTCCGATACAAGAGTTCCCGCCGAGTCATCCGGTTATCGTTCATAATGTCTCTCATTAATCCACATATAGGAACTCATTCGAATTAAAGAGCCCACGGACCAGTTCCCGATACGCCGCTTCTTTGGATCCCAACGCCGCCGCCTGCTTCTCGATGAAAGCCGCGGCAAGGTCCCGCTCCTTCGCTGAAGGGGCACGCCCCAACACCCGAACCCAGGCCCCATTAATCGGCGCTTCCGGCGATTCCTGCAGCGACGCCGCGATCGCCGTCGCCTGCTCCATGATGAACCCGCTATTCAGCAACGCCAGCGACTGTGGAGCCGTAGTACTCTCATTTCGCCGCGGACACGACGCGCTCCCTTCCGGGCCATCGAAGGCAGCAGCCATCGGCTGCTGGAACGTTCGCCGGAGGAACAGATACACACTCCGCCGCAAATGATCCTGCGGATCCGGCGACACCGGCCATGCGTTCGCCCGCGTTCCGAACAACTCTTCTTTGTCGAGCGGAGGCACCACCGGAATTCCGCCCATCTTCAAATTCAAATGGCCGCCCACCTGCAACACCGAATCGCGAATCTCTTCCCATTGCAGCCGCCGCCGATTCATATGCGATAGCCAGATGTTCTCCGCATCCCGCTCCTTCGCCACTGGGCTCGCGTCCGCGCTACGCCTGTAAGCCTGCGACGTCATGATCAACCGATGCATCTCTTTCATCGACCATTTGCGCGCCACGAACTCCGTCGCCAGCCAGTCCAGTAATTCCGGATGTGACGGCTGCCCTGCCCTTGTGCCGAAGTCGCTCGGCGTCCGCAGCAGTCCCGCGCCGAAATGATCCTGCCAGATCCGGTTCACCATCACCCGCGCGAATAGCGGATTATCCGCGCTCGCCAGCCATTCCGCGAGAGCCTTCCGCCGCCCCGTAACCTTCGCGTGCAGCGGCGGGTCGGGAATATCTCCGCCGCCCAATGCCGTCAGATATCCCGGACCGACTTCTTCCCCGGGCATCTCCGTATTGCCGCGTATCGCGATAAAAGTTCGCGGCGCTTCTCGCCCTACATCGACCACCCCAGGAGCTGTCGGCCCAGGGGCATAGGCGCTGTACATCGTCAGCAGCTTCTTCTCTATCGCATGAAGCCTCTCCGCATCGGCCTGGCTCAAACGCGCCATCACGGCCTCGTTGCCGAACTTCAGCTTTTCTTCCGCGCTCAGCGCCTGCGCTTCCTGCTCCGGCGTGCGCTTCTCTTTCGCAATAGCCAAAATAGCCTGCAAATCCGGAGAAAGCTTCGCTATCTTTTCCTTTCGCAACTGCTCGCGATAAGGGCGCTCAATTCGCGCGATATTCTCCCCAATTTGCCGCAACTCGAAGTCTCGATAATTCGCGGCAACATCGTAGAACTTGGCGTCGTTGTATTCGAGTGCAACCTTATCGTTGATCATGGGCGCGAAGATCGCTTGCATACGATAGAAATCGCGCTGTGGAATAGGATCGAACTTGTGATCATGGCACCGCGCGCACCCGACCGTGAGCCCCAGGAAGACCATCGACGTTGTCTCCACCGCATCGGTCAGCTTCTCTGTCGCATTCAGATCTTCCACCTTGAATAGCATGTCGCGGTTCGTATTCACGCGATAGAAGGCCGTTCCCGTACGCGCTTCGCCATCGTCCGGCCAATACTGATCCCCGGCGATCTGTTCCTTCGCGAAGCGGTCGTAAGGCTTGTCGTCGTTGAATGACTTAATCACGTAATCCCGATACCGGTACGCATCGAGGATATACGGATCTTGTTCGAAACCCGCTGTGTCGCCGTAACGCACCAGGTCGAGCCAATGGCCGCCCCACTTCTCGCCGTAGCGTTTCGAAGCGAGCAGCGAATCGATCACCCGCTCCCACGCATCCGGAGATTTGTCGTTAACGAAATCCTGAATCTGTTTCGCGGTAGGAGGCAGACCCGTGAGGTCGTAGTAAGCCCGCTTCAACAGCGACGGACGCTCTGCCTCAGGAGCAGGGTCAATGCCGGCCTTGCTCAGCTTCTCCGAGATGAAAGCGTCAATCGGGTTGGTCGCACCGGCGATCCGCGGAACAGCCGGCCGCTCCGGCTTCACAAACGCCCACCAATGGCTAGCCGCCTCGGTAGGCCATGCGGCCCCATCGGCAATCCAGTCGCGCAGAATCGCGATCTCCGCATCCGCAATCTTGCCCGATGGCGGCATCGCGAGCTTGCCTTTGCGCTGCACCGCATCCATCAGCAGGCTCGACTCCGGCTTGCCTGGCTGCACCGCTGCGCCCCGGCTACCGCCTTTCAGCAGTTGTTCCCGCGTCCGCACCGTCAACCCGGACATACCACCATCGCCATGACAAGAGAGGCACCGTTGCTTCAGAATCTCCACCGCCTGAGATGGAAGAGACGCATCCACCGGACCGGCAACGCAGACGGAAGCCATACCGAGCGCAAACAGGAACGCCTTCACCATTGTCAGTTATTATGTCAAACTTCAGGCAGTGGGTCAGGGTAACTCCGGAAGCGCGAAGCGTAGGGCTTACGGTACATTCTGAGCACGGCATTCCGCAACAATAAACCGCCATATTATGGAGTGAATAATCGGCCTGGCGGCAAATTGACGAAGGAAATTGCCTGATCTTCGCAAGATAGTCAACTGCGCTCTTCCGGGGACGTGCCGTGTAAAAAAGGTCTCGCCAATCCATTCGTGGCCAGGCGTTTTCTTCTCTAGTAAACTGATTGTTCGCTACTCTACTCCATGCAATCGGCGCTCGATCAACTTGTGCAACGCCTGAAACAGGCACTGGGTGACCGCCTCGTTTCCGTTATCCTCTACGGGTCCGCCGCCATCGGCGACCAGCAGAAAGGCTATTCGGACACCAACGTTTTATGTGTTTTGAGCGAGATTACTCCACGCGAGCTTGCCGCTACCGCGCCCGTGTTCCGCTGGTGGCGCGAGCAGGGTAATCCAGCGCCGCTGTTCCTTACGCGCCACGAGGTCGAGACTTCTACCGACTGCTTTGCGATCGAATTTCACGATATCCGCGAACATCATAAGATGCTGTTCGGCGAAGATGTGGTCGGGGGTTTGCAGATCGACGATTCGTTTTATCGTGCGCAGGTCGAGTACGAGTTGCGTTCAAAATTGCTGCGTTTGCGTCACAAGGCGGCCGTTGTTTTGACCGAACGGCATCTGCTCAGCCGTTTGCTGGCGGACTCGGTATCCACCTTTTGTGTCCTTTTCCGTCACGCTCTGATTCTCCACGGCGTCGAAGCGCCGGCAGGTAAGCGGGATGCCGTCGCCAAAGCGTCGGCGTTCTTCAACATCGATGCCGGACCCGTTTAACCAATTGTTAGACCTGCGGGATAGCAAGCCGGCGAGCGCTGTGGACTTCGAAAAGCTGCTGTCCGACTATATGGTCCAGGTCTCGGCAGTCATCGATTGTGTGGACCGCCTTGCAAAATGATCGATACATAGTGATACGTGGCGACACGTAATAAGGTAGTAGGGAGACTCTCGTGAAGGTACTCATTATTTTTCTGGTAATCCTGGCCGTGTTCGCCGTAATAGCGGGCGGCAAATTCGTCTCCGTGCGCAACGACCTCGCCATCCAGAAGGAGGATATCGACCGCTCGTGGTCGGATATCGATGCCGACCTGCAGCGCCGCGCGGACCTGATCCCCAATCTGGTCGAGACCGTCAAAGGCTACGCCAAAGAAGAAACGGGCATCATGGAAACCATCGCCAACTCGCGCTCCGCCATGCTGAACGCCAAGACGCCGGACCAGAAGATCGACGCTTATAACCAGATGAATAGCGCTCTTGGCAGACTGCTTGTCGTGGTCGAAAATTATCCCAACCTGAAGGCCAACGAAAATTTCAAGAGTCTTCAGTTCCAGTTGGAAGGCACCGAGAATCGTATCCTGCAAGCGAGGCGGCGGTACAATGAAGCGATTCAGAAATACAACACGACATTGTCCCTCTTTCCCAACAACATCGTGGCGGCACTGTCGGGCTTTACACGCGACACGGCTTACTTCAAAACTGATGTGAATGCGCGCTCCGCCCAAAGGTTGCGTTTTAGCCAACCTCAAGCGGAAAACTCAACTACGAAACTATGAGCACTCCTACTTTTGCGAACTATATAAACGGTGAATGGGTCGAGAACGGTAAGACGTTCGAAAATCGCAATCCCGCCACCGGCGAACTGGTTGGACTCCATACCAAAGGTTCGGCCGCCGATATCGAGAAAGCTGCGGATGCGGCCGCGGCGGCACTGCACGGCTGGTCCTCTATGCCCGCGCCGGCTCGCGGCGCGATTCTTTTCAAAGCCGCCGACCTGCTCGACAAACAATTCGAGCAACTGGGCGAGGAAATGACTCGCGAAGAAGGCAAGACTCTCCCCGAGGCTAAAGGCGAGGTGCGCCGCACCATCAATATTTTCCGCTACTTCGCCGGCGAGGGCTCGCGGCTCAACGGAATGCTGGTCCCGTCCGAGCGCGATCGCGTGCACACCTTCGCCATCCGCAAGCCAATCGGCGTGATCGGCCTGGTGACGCCCTGGAATTTCCCGAGCGCGATTCCTGCCTGGAAAATGGCGCCCGCGCTGATCTGCGGAAACACTCTGGTCGTCAAACCCGCTTCGGCCTCGCCTCTCAGTTCCTGGCGTATCGTCGAAGCGTTGCACAATGCCGGGGCTCCCAAAGGTGTCGTTAACTTTGTGCAAGGCTCGGGTGGTGAACTGGGCAACGCTCTGGTGAATGCCAAGCCGCTCAAGGCAATCTCGTTCACTGGCTCCTGCGAAATCGGTAACTGGCTGCATGGCGAAGCGTCCAAGCGTCGCCTGCGCATCCAACTTGAGATGGGCGGAAAGAATCCGACCATCGTGCTCGCCGATTGCGACTTCAACTCCGCTGTAGAGAACGTCGTCAATGCGTCTTCTTCTCTACTGGGCAGAAGTGTACGGCCACCAGCCGCGCGATTGTCGAGGATTCGATTTACGACAAGTTCGTCGCCGCGCTGGTGGAACGGACCAAAAAGCTGAAGGTCGGCGATGGCATGCAGGCGGGAATCGACATCGGACCCGCGGTGGATAAAGCAGCGCTCGAAACCGATCCTGCAAGCTACATCGAGATCGGCAAGAAGGAAGGCGGCAAGCTGCTCTGCGGCGGCAATCGGCTGACAGGCGACGGCTTCGATAAGGGCTTTTTCGTCGAACCCACAGTGTTCAGCGATGTCACCGAATCGATGACCATCGCGCAAGGAAGAGATCTTCGGCCCGGTGCTGGCCGTCATGCGCGCCAAGGATTTCGAAGATGCCATGCGCATCGCCAACAATATTCCTTTCGGGCTCTCATCTTCAATTCAGACCACGAATCTCTCGCGTACCTTCGAATATATAGACCGGATGGTTGCGATCCACTATGAGCAATAGTGTAACGCCGCCGCGCTGGCGTCCCGCCCACCTCGCAGAGCGCCCGCTTCGCGGGCGGCGGCGAGCGTCGCCTCGCCGCCGCCCGGAAAATAGCCGGCACCCGCTGCATCCGTTCGGTCCGCGACCCCGGCCGGACACCCCTCCCCCGATCAGGTAATTCCCGCAGGCTTCGCATTTCTGTTTGCACCGGCGCGCGCCACTTTTGATACCGTTCCCGGCAAGTCGTGCCCACCTGCCGCAAAGCGAGCCCGATGACCGAGCCGTTCCAGCTCCCGCTGTTCCCGACCAGGCGGCGCTCACCCGCACCCGGCCCGAACGGAACGAGTGGCGGTTCTATCGCCTCGCCGTCTGGCCGGACCTGTTCGGCCGCGCCCTGCTCGCCCGCCACTGGGGTCGCATCGGCACCCAAGGCCGCATCCGCCTAGACTCGCACCCAGACCCCGGCGCCACCATCAACGCCCTCGCCCGGCTCGCCCGCAGGAAGCGCCGCCGCGGCTACCAGGACCGCGCCGCGTGAGCGGCCGTGCGACAAGCCCGGCGAAGTCGCTCCCCCACGACCAGCCCCAGCGGCAAGGTCTGCCAGCGGAGCCCGCACCCGCCAGGGCGGCGCGCGCCCTGGACCCGGCATTCGGAAGGCCCCTCCCCTGCCCCACCGCAGGCTGGCCTGCGGCTCTACACTGCCGACGGCGCCCGGAAATACGTGAACACCGGCGAGCGCGACGCCTTCCTGCGCGAGGCCGAGCATGCCGACCGCCAGGTGCGCACCCTCTGCATGACGCTGGCCTACGTCGGCTGCCGCCTGTCTGAGGCGCTGGCGCTCACCGTCGATCGCGTGGACCTCGCCGCCGGCGTGCTGGTGTTCGCGACGCTGAAGAAGCGCCAGGCGGGGATCTACCGCGCCGTGCCCGTCCCCCCTGCCCTGCTCGACGCGCTCGACTTGGTGCACGGCATTCGCGAGCTGCAGGGGCGCCGCGGCAAAGGTCGCGGCGAGCGCCTCTGGCCCTGGTCGCGCATGACCGGCTGGCGCGCCGTGCACGCGGTCATGGGGCCGCCGGCCTGGAGGGGCCGCAGGCCTCGCCCAAGGGGTTGCGGCACGGCTTCGGGGTGGCGGCCGTCTCTGCCGGCATCCGGCTCAACCTGGTGCAGAAATGGCTCGGCCACGCTCAGCTCACCACCACCGCCATCTATGCCGATGCCGTCGGTACCGAAGAGAAGGACATCGCCAGAAGGATGTGGGGTTAAGCAGGCGCCGCCCATAGGCCTCGCGACACCAGATCTTCCGTGTCGGCCCGCAGCTCTTCGAGAGGGGTGCGCACCAAATCCGGCGTTTCCCGACGGGGCCATGATCGGAAGGCTTTCGTTCCGGCGGCGCTTCAGCCATGCTATTGTCCTGCTTCGGTCAAATGGCAGCACGGTCCGTTGTACGTCAAGGAAGATCGTATGCCGCCACGAACGCTTCCCCTTGAGGGCCGAGCGTCACATCCAAGGCCCGGTTCACCAAGTCGGGATGCTGCCGCACATGGTCGAGCGCTGCCTCAAACAATCTGACCTGTTCCAAGCTTCGCACGGTCGGCACCAAGAACACGACTCCGGGGTGTAACTCGATACGATGATAGCGTCCCCGGAACTCGATCGCATTGTTTGTCACGAATACCCAGTCGGCCTCAGCGATGACATTAAGGAGCTCCCAATCCTTTTCGGTGCGCAGACCAATGTGATTGACGTGCATCGCCTCGTAGCCCCGCTCCCGAGCCGGTCCAACGAGTTTCGGCGAAAGATTTTCGTCGATAAGGAAGCGTGGTCTGTCACCCGTCGTGCTGCGAGCCAGCCTTGCCCGACTTGTCAGTGCTACGCCAGGCCGGCCTGCGTGGTCGTCCACGGCGCGGATGTGCGCGGGCATAGATAGGCGCAGCGGCGATCATCTCCGGTGTGAGGCGCGGATAATCTTCGCGCAGCTCCGCTTCATCGGCCCCCTGCCCTATCAAGTCTGCAATCTGATGCACGAGGATGCGCGTTCCCCGAAACGTTGCGGCTCCCCCCTGGATCGCGTCGTCCTCTACAATCAGCCGCATAGCTTTCCGATAGCGGGTCAAATCTTGATCAACACGGTCTGCAACAGCCTTGACGTTCACCACATATGACAGGATGCCGCGATCGTACTGCACGCGTGGCGCGGTCTTCCGTTCCAGGATGTTGGCGTAAAGCTGCCGGCGCACCGCGAGCGGCACATCCTTCGGCATTTCCCGGTCTATGACGAAGCACACCGCGCCCCATCGGGTCAGGTATTGCTGCCGATCACGCTGCACTGACAGGCCGGGTGGCAGGCGTTCGCCGATCACCTTGTAGACGGCCTTCACCGATGCCCCGGTGACGGCGCTGATTTCCGCCGGCGAAAAGGTCTCGACCGATAATCACGGGGCGCCTCGCTAATTCGTCTCTCGACAGGAGAGTAATTAGTATGGGGAGCCATGGCAAGGAGGGGAAAATGGCGTGGACAACCCCGGGAAGGGCACCGCTTCCGCGAGCCCCCTCCCCTGCCCTGGAGGCCGGCATACGTCACCTTAGTCGAGCGCGACGCTTTCCTGCGCAAGGCCGAGATCGCCGACCTTCATCCAGTTACGCACGCTCTGCGTGACATACGCCGCGCCGGCTGCCGCCTCTCCAGGCGCTGGCGCGCACCACTGACCGCGCGACGTCGCTGCCAGAGTGCTGGTGTTCGAGAACCTGAAGAAGCCCCGCACCGGGGGTTCCGCGCCGTGTTGGCGCTCCTGCCCTGCTGGATGCGCTCAACATGGTCCCGGCATCCACGAGTTGTAGGCACGCCGTCACAAGGGGCGTGGCACCCGCCTCTGACATTGGTTGCGAATGACCGGCGCGCCGTCCACACCGTGATGAAAGGCGCCCAGCTCCATCGAGCCGCAGGCCTCGCCCAAGGGGCTGCGGCACGGCCGGGATAGCCACCGTCCCCGCCGGCATTGCGCTCAACCGGGTTTAATGGCCGGGCCACGCCAGTTCGCCACCACGGCGAAACGTCCCGCGGAGAATGGTCCCGAAGCGATGGGATTGGCGTCTCAGATCGTCCACCATGCAATCGAGCGTAGCCGCCGGTCAGGGTTGAACATTCGGGCGCGCCGTACGGCTCTCATCGGTCTTTCGGGCGACGGGAGCCGGGGTGATTCGGTCTAGGATTTCGCCCAGCGCGGCGATCAGCGCGGCGCGATCGTGCTTGGCGGGTGCTGGAACGCTAATGGTGAGCTTGTCTCCTCTGCTCGCCTTCTGACCACGCGCAACGATCGTGCCCCCCGCGCTCCGAACGACATGCTCCTGGGGCCCAGAACCGGAACGCGCTCGCGCAGATGGCATGGCAGCAGCGAGCACCCGCTGTAGCACCGATGCCGAAGTCGGCGCGGCCAAGTCCTTGCGCAGCGAGGCTTGCCTGCTCGGCGCCAACACTTTTGGCCTCGGCAATCAGGCGGTTGCGCTGCTCCGGCACCCGCAGCAGCGGCGCCAATGCCGCGCCGTGGCTAATGCCAATCACGTGGAGGCGCCCGATGCAGCCACGATTTCCGGCGGCAGCTTCGCGAGTTCCAGATAGCGGCTGAGCCAGTCTTCCAGACCTTCAGGCGCTCGGCCATGCCCTCTGGCTGCCGCCATAATGGTGACGGCGCGGGCGTAGTCGTCGGCGCGCTCGAATCCGAGAGGTCCTCTCGGCTCCGGTTCTCCAGATCGGCTATCCGGAAAGCTTCTTCGTCCCTGAGGTCGCGCGGTTCGACGAGGAACCGAAATTCAGTGTAGTTGTGGGCGCGCATCCAGCATCGGTCCAGTGCCGCCGGGCCCCGCATATTACCTCGAAAGCGTACGCGGTTCGCCGCGACCCGGCGGACGATCGCCGGGACCTCCTGACGCCCTTGCGCTTTGAAGCTTTCGATCAAATCGGCGCAATTCTGGCCGGTCAAGGCCGCGTAGTCACGATTGTGCCCCTCCCAAATCCGGCACAGCGCAGGATCCACTAGTTCCTCAGACCCGAGTCACCGAACTGCCCGCGGCGAGCTCCGCCAAGCGATTGTCGCGAGCGCCAAGGATGCCGGTTCGTGGCGGCAACCGCGCGCCTGCCGCGGGTGCTGGCCCCGCACCGGCCGAGCCTCGGGCAAAACCGCGGTTGCCTTGCGCCATCTGGGACATCTCTCCTTGTTTAACAAAGCGTTAGGGAAAAAGTTGCAGGTCTGCAACTCGCATTCCCAGGATTCCTTCCGTGCGCAGACGGGCGACCTGACTTGGCCAGGTCAGCCGTATCTGGGTCTCCACCTCCGCGTTTACGGCATTCAGGTATGTCATGCATCGCTGGTAGGTCTCGCGTGACGTGACCGGGTTTTCAAGTTCGTAGACAGTCATAGAGTCTCGCTGAGGCATTGTCAATCTCCGCGCTGTCCTTCAGCACGGCGCGCAGCAACGTCTCCCCGAACAGGCTGCGCATAGCCAGACAACTCTCGCTGCATCGATTTCTGTTCATCCGCTCAAGTGGCGACCAGGCGCATCCATTGCAGATCGACCGGGAAGCTGGCGTTCCTCGAGCGTCAGCATCGTCTCGTAAAGCATGGCAAGGAATGACGTGGTTGAGGTGAAGTCGACGACGGTTGGCGGGATCGGCACAAGCAGCGCGTTCGCCGCGCGCATGACCGAGAGCGAAATCGTTTCAAGAGCAGGCGGCGGATCCAGAATGACGACGTCGAAGTGATCACCGATAGAGGCAATCCCGTCGGCGAGGCGGTTCAGCAGGTTGGGTTCCGTCCGCGCCACGCGCGCAGCGAGCTCGTATTCTGAAGAGTAGAGCTTGAGGTTGGCCGGAATCAGGTAGAGCCCATCCCAATGGGTCTCGCGTACCGCATAGGCCAAGCTCGCCATCTCGGCGTTCCGGAAAAACGGGTACAGCGTCTCGTCTTCACGGATATCGAGATCCGGCACGTAGCCGAACAGCGCGGTACTGGACCCCTGGCTGTCGCAATCGATGAGACAGACCCGGTAACCCCTGATCGCCGGGTCCTGTGAGAGATGCGCAGAGACCGTCAATTTGCCCACTCCGCCCTTGAAGTTTTGCACGGCTATAACCGCCAACGGATCTTCCGCCGTGCGCCAGGGGCGGGTGCCGAAGACCGTGCGCATTTGGTTGATTTCTGCGAGCGTGTAGCCGATCCGGCGACCTGAAGCAGTTCGTTCGACAGAAGGCAGGCGCCCCTCCTTCTCCGCCTCGCGGATCGCTGCGCTGGTGCGTCCCACCAGCTCGGCAACACGAGTGATCGGAAAGCGCGGTGCCTGCCGCGCTGCTGCTCCCCCGCTCGTGCTGCGGGCGCGCAGCAACTCGAGCACGCTGAGTGAGCGCGTGTAGAGGTTTGCGATCGCCTCCGTCGACGCCGGTATGTCCATGCTGTCTCCGATGTGGCTGAGGCTAGCCACGGCTTACGAGCGTGCCTGCCGCGCACGTCCTTCGGGTGTAGTGGCCAGACCGGCAAAATCGCCGCCCGCCTCAGTGCCTGGTCGAAATGCGTGGCGATCCAATGTGCGATGAACCGAGTGCTTGTCTGCAGAACCCATGCGCCCTCGATCTGCTCGAGGCTGCAATCCTTAAGCCACACGCGCGCCTCTGACAGCCCGAGAGCTTCGGCGAGCGTTGCCATGAACCTGCCGGGCGTCCCAGCATCATCTGCGGACGCTTCCGGGGCAGGGGAGGGGAGGGCCGCAGCCGTCCTGCTCTCATCTGTCCGCCAGCTCGAGCCGAACGCCTTGAATTAAACGCTGCTGCAGCGGCGCGG
>CAVYEV010000059.1:0-43666 GCA_963767545.1 Terriglobia bacterium | reverse complement strand
CGCGCAAATTGAGCCGCTTCAACCGCGGCAAGCTTTTGATGACTGCGATCCCCTGATCGCTGACCAGTTCGGCATAGAAAAGGTTGATGTCCGTCAGGTTCGACGCGGTCTTCAGGTCGAGCAATCCGCGATCGGTGATGCGGGTCAGAGAGAGATCGAGACTGTTAAGTGCGGGGAGTTTGGCCAGTTCCGCGATATCGGAATCGGTTACCGAACGGCACGGCAAACCATGGCCTCATGACGCCCCTTGCCGTCGCGTGTCACCTTTCCACCCGCGGCGGTGATCCACGCGTCGGGAGCGGTTCCGGCGCTCAGCACCGATACGACCGATACCAGCACGGGCGTACAAAAGAGAAAACGCATATCGTTAACCTCTCCTCCGGTTGGGCAGCCCGGAATCGCGATCCCAGATCACCTGGCAGGCCGGCACCGCCGTCTTGAACCGGTCGAAGGCTTTTTCCGAAACAGCGGTGTGATAGACGTTTAGGAACTTCAGACGAGAAAGCGAAGCCAACGATTCCATGCCGGCGTCGGTGACGCCGGTGGCGTCGAGCCTTAACTCCTCGAGTGGTGACAGGTCCTTCAGTAACTGAAGTGCGTGATCGTCGATCGCAGTGTAGTCGAGATTCACGGAAATCAAACTCTTCAGCGACGCTACGACCGCGATTCCGGCGTTTGTGGTTCGAGTGTGTCCGAGCCCCAGCCGGCGCAAATTCCCCAGTGGCCGCAGTCCCTCGAGACCCTTGTCGGTGAAGCGGCAAGCATCGAGATCCAATTCCTTCAATAAGGAAAGCGTGCCCAGGACTCGCAGTGTGCCGTCTCCGACATCGGTGCCGTCGAGATTGAGAACCTTCAGATGATTGAGCTTTGCGAGTTCCGGACCGCCGGTGTCGGTGATATCCGAATAGCTCAGCAGCAGGCGCTCGATACCGCCCAATGCCACTACATATTTCAAACCTTCGTCATTCACCGGAGCGCTGGTTAAATCCACGTCCGCGAGGGAAGGCAGCTTGAGGTGCTCAAAGCCGTCGCCACGCACCAGCGTCCCGGCGAGTCCCCAACCGGCGCAGGTTGCGCAGTTCCGCAAGCTGCTGAAGTCCGGTATCCGAGACGGTGGTGTTGTTCAGCAGTAATTCGCGCAGGCTCGTAAGACTCTTGAGCGAAGCTAACCCCGAATCGCCGACTTCCGTTGCGGAAAGATCGAGGGACTCGAGAGCTGTGAGGCCCCGGAGGTCCGCCAACTGGGCGTCGCCGACGTGAGTGGAGGACAGCGATATGGTTTTGAGTTTCCCGTTTGCCAACGCGGCCTTACCGCCCATTTTGCGGGCCCATTCCGCGATGGCCTGATCGCTCGAACCCTGTGGCTGCAGAGGCCGCGCCCCGGTAGCGGCGGAAGCTCCCACGAAATCCACCTTGCATTGCGGGAGGGCTGCGCGCAATTCGTCAACGCCAGTGCCGCTCACGCGGCTGTAGCGGATGTCCAGCGCAACCAGGTCCTTCAATGCCTCCGAGTCTGGCCAGACCCGAGTTGGTCAGGTGGCTGCGATAGAGATTCAGCTCGCGCAAGTGCGTAAATCCGGCGAGGATTGGCGCGGATTCGTCGGTGATGTCTGCGCCGAGAAGATCTGAGTTTCTTCAGGGCGGTCAGTTTGCGTAGCGCGGTGATGCCGGCATCCGTGACTTTGACACCGTAGAGATCGATTTCTTCGAGGCCCGTCAAATCTTCAATCGATCGCAGGCCCTCGTCGGTGATCAGGGTGTCGCGTAAAGCCAGGCGGCGAAGGTGGCGGAGTCCCTGCAGGGTTTTCATGCCCGAGTCGTTGAAGGTGGTGTAGCTCAGATCGAGCGATTGAGACCCAATGGGGTGAGGTTCGGCGTTTCCACCCGGCATTGTGCGAGCCGAAGCTCGCGGAGCCTGGTGAGGCCGCTCAAATAGGCAATCCCTTTGTCGCGCACGTTGACGTTGGGCAGGAAATGAAGACTGAAATAGAGGCGCTCGAGATTGACCAGGCCCGCCAGGTTCTTGAGTTCCTCGTTCGCATCCAGGCGGCTTCCGGACGCGGGATTCCAACTTGGTCCGGGCAGGTACAGCTCACGCAGCGATGTCAATCCAGCAAGTCTCCGGAGATCGGTAGGATCGATCAGGTGTCGGTGAGATCGAGCCCCGTGATTCGAACCTCGCCTGCGGGCAGTTGTGTGGGGTCCGTCAGTTCCGAAGCGTGACCGTCGAGATTACCCGGCCTCCCATGCGTATGGCCCAATCCGCGACTTCGCTGGCGTGCGAAGTTCCTGGGGAACCGGCGGCCATTCCGCTCGCGGCCGCAGCCAGACACAACGTCACATATAGTGGTCCACGAAGCATGTCTCACCATAGCACAGCGGAACGGCAATAGAAAGGAATCAGCAACCGAGTACTTTGTTTTCCTTTTGTCGCAGGAGGCCGCCTCTAGCCATAACAGCTTTCTAAGGGCGTGAGACCAATAAACTACCTGCTTCCAAGCCCGATCCTTGGCCTTATGGCTCAAAGGCGCGCAGTCGTATCTTTCGTTTTATTTCTTTTTTTATGAACTCGCGGATTTTTCCTTGCGTTTAGCCGGGGCTGCACGTTATTCTGGCTCTAGAGGCGCACTGTCCGGAATGCGAAGTGTATTCGTCGTGCTTTTCACGGCCTGGTGGCCGCTCGCGGCAGCGCAGGATACTTCGTTTACCCATTCGGTTTATCCAGTGCTCGAAAGAGCCGGGTGCTCCGGGTGCCATAACAGCAACGGCGTTGCTTCGGCGACGCGTTTGCACTTTCCCGAAGAGGGAGCGACCGCAGATCGACTGGACGCCTTCGGGAAATCGCTTGTAATCCTGGTAGACCGCCAGCATCCTGAGAATTCGCTCCTTCTGAGAAAGCCTACGCATCGTGTTCCGCATGGCGGCGGCGAGCGTATTAAGGTTGGAAGCCAGGAGGAGGCGATTCTCGTTTCCTGGATTAAAGTCCTTGCAAATCTTTCTGGCGAGGAATTGGCGACTGCCCGTAACTATGACGCGTTACCGGCGGAGACTGCCGCTGCTCCAGCGCCAACACTTCGCCGCCTGACCCACAGCCAGTACAACAATACCGTCCGCGACCTGCTCGGCGATCATACTGCTCCTGCCAACCAATTTCCGCCAGACGACTTCGTCAACGGATTCAAGAATCAATACGAGGCGCAAAATCTTTCTCCCCTGCTCGAAGAGGCGTATAGCGACGCAGCCGAACATCTAGCGGCAACCGCATTCCGTAATGGCGACGCCAACCATCTGATTCCCTGCGCGCCCTCCATCCCGTGCCGTTCGACATTTGTTCGGGAGTTCGGCAAGAAAACGTTCCGCCGGCCGCTCGACAACGAAGAGGTCCGGCGCTATGTCGCACTCTTCGCAAAAGAACGGGACTTCCTCAAAGGCGCGCAACTGGTGGTGGAGGCGTTGCTGCAGTCGCCTAATTTCCTTTTCCGGCTGGATGTTACGCCGAACCCCGCGCTCCGGCCCTACGCTACGGCCAGTCGTCTCTCTTATGCTATTTGGGACACGATGCCCGACGACGCTCTACTAGCTGCGGCGGAGCGCGGCAATCTGGCTAGCGCTCAGGGCTTGACGAAAGTGGCTGACGGGATGCTGCGCGATCCGCGCGCACACCAGGCGTTGGACGAATTCGTCTCGCAATGGCTGCGCTTTGATCGCATCCTCACCGCTACCAGGGACCGCCGCCGTTATCCGCAATTCAACCGTGAAACCGCTGTCGCGATGACGCAGGAAGCCCTTCTGTTTATCGGCGATCTGGTATGGAATGATCGCAACTTCATGGACGCGTTCACCGCCAACTATGGATTTGTAAACGCGGACCTGGCCGCCATTTACGCCGTACCTGCGCCGGCTCGCGAGTTCGACCGGGTCACGTTCCCCGCCGGCTCAGAGCGGGCCGGTCTGCTGGGACAGTCGTTATTCCTTGCGCTGACATCCAAACCTGAGGACGCCTCCCTGACCGGCCGCGGTCTTTTTGTGCGGGAACAATTTCTGTGCCAGCATGTGCCGCCTCCTCCGGCGGGCGTGAACACGAACCTGGCGCCCTCAACCGAAGCACATCCGCAGACCAATCGCGACCGCATGTCGGAGCACGCCACCAATCCTACCTGCGCCGCTTGCCATCGGCTGATCGATCCCATCGGCTTTGGTTTGGAAAAGTTCGACGCGATTGGAATGCGGCGGGAAGAATTCAAACTGACCTTCTTCAATATGGGTCACGGCGGCGGCGGGCGGCGAACTCCTCCCAAATCGATCGTGTTGCCTATTGATACGAAGGGCGCGGTCGTGGGTGTTTCAGACGCAGGCTTTTCCTCTCCGCGGGAGTTAGGCGCTGTGCTCGCCGCGGCACCGCAGTGTCAGGAGTGCATGGTCAAGCAGTATTTTCGATATGTTACGGGCCGCATGGAAACGCCGGCGGACCGTCCCGTACTGGAACAGATCTTCCAGGATTTCAAGAATTCGAATTACCATTTCAAAGAGTTGATTTTGTCGATGATTCGCTCACGGGAATTCCGGAGCGAAGAGAGGGGCTTACGTGTCGCAGCTAATCACTAAACGAAATCGAGTTTCCCGCCGCCGCTTCCTTCAGGGACTTACCGCGTCCGGTTCTGCAATCACGGTGGGATTGCCGCCGCTGGTCGCGATGTTCAACTCCACCGGTACCGCCTATGCCGCCGCCGTCAGCTCGCGGCGCCGATCGAGACCCGCTTCGTGTTGTGGTTCAACGGCAACGGGATCCCCGAGAAGTACTGGATTCCGGCGGAACCCGGAACGAGATTTTCGCCTGACCCCTTGCCTCGCGCCGCTGGCGCGGTTCCGGAAGGACATCCACGTGCTCAGCGGCCTCGACAACCCGGCCGCGGGCCTGCCCGGGCCGGGCAACGGCCACCACAACTCGATGAGCGGCTTGATGACCGGCACGATGTTCACCGGGCGCGGCGCCGGCGGCCCTTCGATCGACCAGGCGATCGCCGCGCAAAATCGGTGGAGATCCGCTTCCGCTCGCTGCAGATCGGCGTCTCCCAGGAATCGTTCGGCGAAAGCATCCAGCGCAACATGAGCTGGGCCGGCCGTGAACGCGCGCTGCCGCCGGAGATGATCCCGCACCGGCTGTTCGATCGCCTGTTCGGCTAACGCGAAGAGTGCTGGATCGAGCGCAAGCGGAGCATCCTCGACGCAGTGCGCGAAGACGCGCCCAACTCAAGAAGCCCTGCCCAAGGACGATCAGGCGCGACTGGAAGAGCATCTGGCCTCGGTGCGCGACCTGGAGCGTTCGGTCACGAGCCTGCCGCCCGAGTACCGCGTCGTCGAGCGCCGCCGGAAGGGGACGACATGAAGGACTGGCCGCGGATCGCGAAACTCCAGACCGACCTGCTGGCCCATGCGCTGGCTCACGCGGCAGACGCGCGTGGCCTCCTACATGCTGACCAAGTGCCAGGGACTCTCGCGTTTCCCCTGGCTGGGCTATACCGACGCGCGGCACCACGATTACACTCACGCCGACGGCAGGCTCCGGGTGCCGACGGCCGAAGGCCAGCGCATCATGCGCGACATCTGCCGCTGGCACGTCGAGGAGTTCGCCTATTTCCTCGGCAAGCTGAAGTCGATCCCGGAAGGCGACGGCACGCTGCTCGACCACTGCTGCATCCTCTACGTCCACGAGCACGCCGAAGCCAATCCGCACAAGAATGCCGGCCTGGCGCGATCATCGCGGGTCATGCCGGGAGGCTCGCAACCGGCACGTACTCACAGTTGACCGGAACCATCGGCGACCTCCACCTGACACTGGCGGACGAAGTTATGGGCGCGGGGATTGGTCAATTCGCCACTGCAACCCGCAAGATCTCCGAGTTACTGGTCTGACACTGTGATGGTGCCGCGGCGAACTTCCATACCCCTGCTCTGCATCTCGGCACTCGCCGCCTATCTTGCCGCGCAACAGACTCCAGGCACACCGTCCTACGACCTGGTGATCCAGGGTGGCACACTTGTGGACGGCTCCGGCACTCGTTCTTGGCCGGCTGACGTCGCGGTGCTGGGCGACCGGATCGCGGCGATCGGTGATTTGAGTTCAGCATCCCGCAAACGCACGATCGAGGCCAAGGGGTTGGTGGTAGCCCCTGGCTTCATCGACATGCACAATCATTCGGACGACTCGCTGCTCGACGAGCCGAAGTGCGAGAGTATGATCCGGCAAGGCGTGACCACGATGGTGCTCGGCGAGGGTGCCTCCCAAGGTCCGGTACGGACCGACGGCAGAAAATCGGCAAGCCCCTGGACTACCCTTGGTGGTTACTTCGATTATGTGGAGAAGAAGCACGCAGCCACGAATATCTGCTCCTACGTTGGGGAAACGCAGGTCTGGACGTATGTCAAAGGCGAGGAAATGACCCCCGCTACTCCGGCCGAGATGGAGCAGATGAAGGAGCAGGTTGCGCTCGCCATGAAGGAAGGCGCCATGGGGCTCGCGACCTCGCTCCTGATGCCGCCCTCCAATCTGATTACGACCGCCCAATTGATCGAGTTGGCGAAGGTAGCCCGGCAGTACGGCGGCATCTACTCGACTCACATGCGTGACGAAGGCGCCGGCGTTTTCCGTTCGGTTGAAGAATCCATCAATATCGCGAAGGGAGCAAACATCCGGGTCGATATCATTCATCTCAAGATTGCTGATAAGAAGTTCTGGGGGCAGATGAATGAGATCATTTCGATGATCAATAAAGCGCGCGCCGAGGGTTACGATGTTCGCGCGAACGTGTATCCCTACACGGCGGGCCAGAACAACTTGCGCGCTATTGTACCCCCCTGGGCCCACGATGGCGGCAATTCGAAGATGCTGGAGCGGTTGCGGGATCCGGGTTTGCGGCCTCGTCTGCGTGCCGACATTCTGAACGGCCTCCCTAATTGGTACAACCACTATCTGGCGGTCGGCGGCGATTGGAACGCGATGCTGCTGGTCAATCTCTCGAATTCCAAGAACAAACAGTTTATCGGGAAACGCATGAGTGATGTGATCGCGGCGCGCGGCGGCGACCCGGTGGACGACCTGCTGGATCTGCTGGTGGAAGAGAATGGCAGCGTGCCCACGGTTTACTTCCACCATTCCGAGCCCGACATGCAGTATGCACTGAAACAGCCCTTTACCTCGATCGGATCGGACGGACTGGCGATGAGTCCTGAAGGGCCTCGCGGCAAATCGATTCCGCATCCGCGCTCGTACGGAACGTTTCCGCGTGTTCTGGGACGCTACGTTCGCGAACTTCACGCTCTGACTCTGGAGGATGCAGTCCGCAAGATGACCAGCGCGAACGCGGAAAAAATCAGCATCACCGGCCGTGGTCGCATCCAGGTTGGCTTCGCCGCCGATATCACCGTATTCGATCCCGACAAGGTGGCTGATCGCGCCACTTTTGTGCAGCCGCACCAGTATGCCGTCGGTATTTCGTACGTGATTGTCAATGGCCAGGTAGTGCTCGATGCCGGCGTGCACACCGGAGCGTTACCCGGCCGCGTACTGCGAGGCCCGGGTTATGTCCGCAATTAGCGGCGCCAGGGCCTGATGCGCCGGCTGGCGGGTGTTGCTGTCTTCGCCTGCGCGGGAGGCATGCTGAATCACTTTGCCGCCACGCGGCCCGATCCGATTACATTCGAAGACATCGCGGCACGCGCGGGCGTTGAGTTCGTTCTCAAGAATTCCGCCACGCCGGAGCGGCATCAGATCGAGACCATGGCTGGGGGTGTTGCGATTTTCGACTTCAACAACGACGGCCGGCCGGATCTCTACTTCGTCAACGGCGCGCGCCAACCGTCGTTCGACAAGCCCGATCCTTCCTGGTTCAACCGGCTTTATCGGAACAACGGCGATGGCACCTTTACTGACGTTACCGTTGCAGCGGGCGTGGCCGGAGCGGGTTTCGGAATCGGCGTCGCGGTTGCCGATTTCGACAATGACGGCTGGGAAGATCTGTTCATCGCGGGTGTCGATCGCAATATCCTCTATCGCAACCGGGGAGATGGAACCTTCGAAGACGTCACCGAACGCGCGGGTCTGGGATCCCGCCGGCGCGCGGCAAGCCGTGGTCCGTGTCCGCGGGATGGTTCGATTACGATAACGATGGCCTCCTGGATCTGTTCGTCGTGAACTACTGCCGGTGGTCGCCCGATCGGGAGCCGCCCTGCACGATCGGCAAAGCGCAGAACCTATTGCCACCCGAAATATTACGAGGGCCTGCCGAACACGCTGTACCACAATAATGGGGACGGCACGTTCACGGATGTTTCCGTCTCAGTCCGGCATTGCCGCGCAGATCGGCAAAGGCATGGGCCTGAGCTTCCTCGATTTCGATCATGACGGCCGAATGGACGTATTCGTCGCCAACGACACGACGCCGGACTTTCTGTTTCATAACGTAGGCAACGGACAGTTCCGCGAGACGGCGATTACTGCCGGCGTGGCATTCAATGACGACGGGCAGGCGATCAGTTCCATGGGCGCGGATGCGAGGGACTTCGATAACGACGGCCGCGAGGACCTGTTCGTGACAGCCAACCAGAGCGAGACTTTTCCGCTCTTTCGCGGTCTGGGAAACTCGCTTTTCGCCGACATGACTTACGCCAGCCGGACGGGCAGCTCAGACGCTGCGTTTCACTGGGTGGAGAGTCGGGGATTTTCGATTTCAACAACGACGGCGCGAAAGATCTGTTCGCGGCTGGCGGCGCGATCGACGACAATGTGGAGGAGTTTTCTCATCGGCGGTCACGACAGACGAACCTATTGCTGGCCAATGCGGGAGGGCGAGCTTCGTCAATGTCGGCCGAGCAGGCGGGTCGCGACTTTCAATATGCGGCATGGCATCGCGGCGCGGCGTTTGGCGATCTGGATGGCGATGGTCGCGTGGATGCAGTGGTCAGCCGCATCGGAGAACGGGCGGCCGTCTTCCGCAATACTTCGCCGAAATGCCAATCACTTCCTGGCCGTGCGACTGCGCGGCAGGCGCAGTAATCGGGATGGGATTGGGGCGATGATTCACGTGACCGGCGGTTCGGGCCGGAGCCAATGGAACCGCGTGACGACCGCGGTAGGTTATGGCTCTTCGAGCGACCGGACCGTCTTTTTCGGAATGGGGCAGGATACCGCCGCAACTCTCGAAATCTTTGGCCGAGCGGTGTGGTCCAAAAAGAACCGCAGGTGAAATGCGACCGCTACTTGACGTTTGAAGAGCCCGCATTGGCTTTGGCCCAATCCTTTCGTCCCTTGCGCAATTCCGTTCGCCTTCTTCGGAGCGTCCGGCGCGAAGATAGGCTTTGCCGAGCAGCATCCGCAGGTTCCACGCCTGCGGATCGATCGCGACGGCCTTCTGCAGAGTATGGCAGCGCTTCCGTCGGGGCGATCCAGGTCCAGACAGGCCCGCCCTGTTTCCGCATTGCGCGGGTACGGAATCCGGGATTCTCGCAATAGCCTGTTTCAGCGGTTCCATGGCCTCGCTTGCCCGCCCCTGACGAACCAGAAAGGCTCCGTAATCGAGACGCGGGTCTTCGTGGCATTCGTGCCGGTTCCGATAGGCGTGGATCGCTGTACGGAAGTGGCGCTCGGCTTCGGGAGAGTTACCCAGGTTTTCCAGGTCGAGCGCAATCGCCCGGTTGACCTTGGCTTGGTCTTGGGCTCGGGATGCCGCCATCCGCAGTGCCTTATTGAGTGGCTCTATAGCTTCGTCGTAGCGCGCGAGTAAGCTTAATGTCCGGCCTGCGAGGTAGCAGGCGTCGTCTCCGTCCGAGTTTCGTTCGCACGCATGCCGCAACGGACCGACCGCGTCCGCATAGTCGTTCAGCCGAGATGCGTCAATCCCAGCGCCTTCCACGCATCCCCGGAATCAGGCGTGAGCGCAGTCGCTTTCACGAGAAACGGGCGCGCCTCATGGAACCGCCCCTCGCGCAGATATGCCATGCCACGATCGTAGGGGTCTCATAGACCGTTCCTGGGCGCCTGCGTATAGCCCAATAATGAAAAGCAAAACAAAACGAGCCCGCATCCTGGTGGATCGCAACCAAGCCCAAGAACCACGCGCAGGAAAGGCGGCCATGGCGAAAGTATATAGTTGTTGACCACCGTCTGCACGGGCGTTGCGTTGATAGGGCTAATGAAAACAAACCCGCCGCCAGAAATAATAAGGCTGCAAAGTTTTCTTTTGTTGCATATGACATCGTTTAGCCGTAGACTATGGGAAACCGACAAAAAACAGCCTGGTGCGCCGGGCGCATCGAGAGGCATATGAGGGGCTGCAACGAAAGATCGTTCTACTGATTTGCTCGACATCGCTCGCTTGGGGTCAGTCCAGCACCAGTACCGTCCAAGGAAGCGTGCGCGATTCGTCCGATGCCGTGATTCCCACGGCCATGTGACATTAACCGAAACAGCGACCGGAGTCGCTCGCCGGACGTTCGGCCAATGCATCCGGCTTGTTCGTGTTTCCGGGCGTGACGCCGGGACCCTACCGCATCAGCGTCGAGGCACCCGGAATGCAGAGGTTTGAGGGCACGCTGACAGTTCAGGTACAGGTGGATGCCGAGGTGAACGCCGTCTTGAAAGTCGGGCAGTCAAACACTACAGTGCAGGTCATGGATGTCACGCCCATGGTGAATACCGATTCACCGACGCTCGGCCATGTCCTCGAAACCAACGCATCCAGGAACTCCCCGTGAATGGACGAGGCTACCAGAATCTGCTGGTCACCACGCCCAGCGGTCACATGGTCGAGCCAGGGCTTCGGCATTGGCGCGCTGGTTCAGGCCTACGGTTGCGCCCCGGAACGACAGCCCTCACTTTCGACGGCGCGGCACAAAACGAAGTCTGGGAAGGCTGGGATGTTGCGCGCACGCCGGACCTGGACACCATCCAGGAAATGCAGGTCGAAACGAACAACTCCTCCGCCAGGTTCACGCGGCCCACCACGATCGTGATGTCCAGCAAGAGCGGCACCAACGAACTGCACGGCGGCATGTTTTACACCAACCGCAACAGCGGCTATGGCGTGGCGCGGCAGCGGCAGGATACATTTCTAAAAGCCCCCTATCTGAATCGCAATGAATGGGGTGAATCGGTGGGCGGCCCGGTTCTGATTCCCAAAATCTACAACGGTCATAACCGGACGTTCTTCTTCTTCTCCTGGGAAGACATCCGCAGCCTGCAATATTCCACCTCCCAGCAGTCGTTCCCAACGGTCGCGATGCGAAACGGCGATTTTCAGTGGGATTAACGATAGCCTCGGCAGACCGTACAATTTCTACGATCCTATAACCACCACAGCCAGTTACTCGAGGCAGCCTCATCAGTTGCAACGGCATCATCAACACCATCTGCGCTTCGCGCGAAAGTCCCGTCGGCGAAGTATCTCTTCGGTATCACTCCACTGCCCAACCTTCCTTATGTGAATCCGCTGGTTGGGCAGAACTGGGTTGGCCAGATTCCCCGCACGCTGAACCAGGAAGTCAAGACAGTGCGAATCGATCACCGGTTCTCCGAGAAGGACCTTCTGTACGGCCGATATTCCTACGGATCCCACCATGAGGCATATCAATCGGGAGGACCGGAAATGCTCAATGGCATTTCCGGAGTGGACCAGCGATGGTGGCCGGACTGGAGTCTGGCGATCAACGAAGTGCATACGTTCTCCCCTACGCTGACCAACGAATTGCTCATCAGCGGGACGCGTGATTATCAGCGGCGGGGATCGGGTGACTTCCAAACCAACTATGCCCAGACCTTGCTCGGCCTTCCCAATCCGTTCCAGGGCATGAACTGGCCCAGCTCTCACCGGCACCGATTTGACCGGCTATTCCTTCGGCGGAGAATACTTTTACCTGATCACCAACGCCTTCGTTCTTCAGGACAATGCGACCAAGACCAAGGGAAAACACGAATTTCAGTTCGGCTTCCAGTACCGGTACGAGTTCGTTCCCAAGAGCGTTCTACCCACAGTCCGGGAACTACGATTTCGCCACTCTGGCGACCGCTCTGTATGATCCCAGCTCCACTCCGACAAGCCCGCAGGCTCTGCCTTTGACCGGATTGGGAGTCGCCAACATGTACTTGGGCGCGATGGATTACGGCGCCACCTTTGCGCGCCCGTGGGTATACATGACGCGGAAAGAAGACGCCTTTTACTTACAGGACAACTGGAAGCCTGCGCGGCGCCTGACAGTGAATCTGGGCCTGCGGTGGGAGTACCGTACACCGATTGCAGACCGGCAAAGCGCGCTAATGGGCTTCGATCTGAGCAAGCGCGCCTACGTGATCGGAACTTCTTTGGACCGCTTCGAAAGGCTCGGCGATACCTTGCCTTCGCTGGTAAATGCGCTGCAGAACTTCGGAGGAAGCGTGGAGACCAGCCAGCAAGCCGGCTTGCCGTCAAGTCTGGTGCATCGCAATTTTTCCAACTTCGGGCCGAGGCTCGGCTTCGCTTACCGGGCAGGGGACGGCCGGAAGGCGTTTGTCCTGCGCGGAGGCTATCGGATCTCGTACTATACCGAGCCGCTCGAGTCGTATTTCAACGCGCAGCAGAGCGGGGAACTGGTATCGGCAACTTTTCAAAACAGCGTATCCAACACCGCTCTTTCGCCGGATGGATTGCCCAATTACGGATTGCGGAGCGTACCGCAGTACGTGGCCGGGGTCAACACGTCAAACTCCATCATCAACCTGAACGACACGCGCCTGATCACGCCTGGTTTCGCGGCTTACTTCCTGGATCCCAATACGGCGGATCCGCGAGTACAGGACTGGAACCTGACCATCGAAAAAGAGATCATGGCCAACACCATCGTTCGCGCCAGTTACGTCGGGAACCATGTTTCGCGCCTGCTTCAGCAGATCGATTACAACGATTCGACCCCGTCGTATATCTGGTATGCCACCCAAAGGCAGCCCCTTCCTACCGGCTTGTACTCCGCGGTCGCCACCACGCCCTGGGGAAATCAAGTTTGGGGCGGCGTTTACGGATACAGTCCGATCGGACATTCCAACTACAACGGGGTGAACCTCGAGTTCGAGCGTCGTTTCAATTCCGGGTTGGCGGTTCAAGCGTTCTGGAGCCTTGCCAACGTCCTCACCGAGAACACTTCGGGCTCCGGTTCGACAACTTCCATTCCCACGACCAATGCCTATCTTCCCGGAAGCGTTCCCACCGACACACGGCGCGCGCGACCAGTTCCTGAACTATCAGCGCTACGCCGACTGTTCCCCATCAGCAAATCCGCTACAACTGGATTTGGGAGATCCCGTTCGGAAGAGGAAAGCCGTTGCTGGGTAAAGCTCATGGCGTGCTGGATCAGGTCGTTGGAGGCTGGCAGATCGCGGGAACAGGCCAGTGGCGAACCAACTATTTCACACTCCCGACTACGTACTATCCCAACGGCAACCAACTTGAGCTTTACGGCTATAAATATCCGGTGCAGGATTGCCGCAGCGGTATCTGTCTTCCCGCGTACCTCTACTACAACGGTTACATTTCGCCGCCGCAGATCAATCAACACAATGCCGCCGGGCAATGCATCGGAGTATGCGGCGTCCCGTCCACCTACAAACCGGCGGCGACACCGCTGGTACCTTACGGAGCGACTTCCGCCCCCAACGCCCCGGCCGGGAGCAACCTGTCGCCATACTACGACACCAACACAGTCTGGGTCCCGCTTTCCAACGGCACGGTTCAGCGCACCACCTACAACAACAACCTGAACCCCTGGCGCAACCAGTATCTCTCGGGACCAAATCAGTGGTTCCTCGACGCGTCACTATTCAAGACCTTCCGAATCCGGGAGAGGGTGAAGCTGCGGATCAACATCGACTTCTTCAACGTCTTGAATAACCCCAACAATCCGACTACCGTGACCGCCGACGGTCTCCTGAGCGTGCGCAATTCCGGCAGCGCCGCGCGCGTCACGCAGCTTTCGGGTCACTTGAACTGGTAATCTATGGCGACACAAACTTTTGCATCATCGCGATACATGGCGGCCCCTGCGCTCGCCTTTCTTTTCCTGACGGCCCATCTTTCCGCGCAGGAATCCGAGCTTAAGGACGAAACCGGGAAGACCATCGTGCAATACATCGTAGAGGCGCCCGCGAGTCTTGCCCCCGCCGGTAGTGCCGATCCCGCGAAGCAGGTGGGTTTGTTTCTATGTTTTCAGGAACACGGCAGACCGACCGGGGACGACCTCTTTCCCGTGCGCGAATCGTTGCGACGCCAGGGGCTCAGTGATGGCTATGTGCTGATCGCGGCCCACTCCCAGGATCCCAGGGGTAAGATGGGCGCGGCTGACCACGAGCCCCTGAAAAAGCTGATTGCCTGGGCGGAGAAGACCTACCCGATCAATCCCCGCCGCATTTACGCTTACGGCAAGGGCGAGGGCGGAAAGATCTCGGGCGAGTTGGGCGTAATGCATCCAGAGTTGATCACCGCCGGAATCACCTATAGCTGGGGCTGGTGGACCATGCCGTCCGAGCTGCAGGCACCCCTTGATCCGGATAAGAGCGCCGAATTCTACATGGTGCTCGGACTGCGCGACCTCGCCCACCATTTGATGACGGTCCGCGACACCTATGAACGCGTAAAGGCGAAGGGTTATCACGTGATCTACCGCGAGTTCGAGGAACTCGGTGAACGAACTTACCACCCGGTGAGCAACGACGACGCCATCTCGTGGGCCACCCGGCTGCGGAACAAGAACCTGGCCCTGTCGGAAGGCGAGAGAAAGCTGCTAGAGCCGTTCGGCCGGACTCCGCTTCCTCACCCGACCGGCGGCTACTACCCAGCGATTGCATTGGTCGGGGGATCGCCGGCTGGCGCGGTTCTGCGGAAGCTGTTCGAGTCGCAAAATGTTCAAGTGCGGCTCGCGGCGTCGGAAACATGCAGCCACGGCATCTTTGACGAGGCCACAGTTGAGAGTCTTGGCCGGCTGCTCGCAGACCCTTCGATTTCAGTGCGCCGCTCCGCCGTCAACGCGCTCGCCATGTACGCAAACTGGCGGTCCGACGCGGCGCAGCAAGCGCTGATTCGAGTGGCTACCGATTCTTCGCTCGATCTGCGAGATCGAGTCAGCGCCGCCGATGCAATCGCGCAAGCGGTAAAGCTTCAGGCTAAAGGAGTGGCACAGGATCCCGCGATGTTTCGCGCGCTGGTCGCGCTGTTGAACGAACGGGAGCGGAATGAGCCGTTGCACGCCGTGGCCTATCTAGCGCTCGCGCCGGTGCGCGATCCCGCATACCAACCCGGATTGGCGCCGGAGAGCAAGGCTCCCCCGGGCGGCTGGCAGCACTGGCTGGACGAAATTACTACGAAACAGGCCGGTGATCTGGCGGACTACAAAGTCTGCGGGTCGGGAGAACAGGTCAGATCCACGATGCAGGATGCGGTGGATCTTTTTTGCCGCGGCGGCGCGACAAAGCGCGACCCGGTGGCAGCGTTTCGGTACACGTTGCAGGCTGCCGAACGAGGCTACGGCCCGGCCCAAGAGGCCGTAGGCATGATGTATGCCAATGGCAAAGGCGTGCAACAGGATTATGCCGAAGCAGGCAAGTGGTGGGTCAAAGCGGCCGAGGCAGGCAATCTTCACGCTGCCAGGAACGCCGCGATGCTTTACCGCAATGGCGAAGGAGTATCCCACGACCGCGCGGTCGCGGATAAGTGGGCGAAGTACGTCGAGGAGCATGCGATCAGAGAGCCCAAGTAGGCTGCGCGTTCTCGCGGCTGTCCAGGCCGCGGCAAAGAGGGAGGGGAAAGAAATGTCCATGGCCATAAGTCAACTCTTCTGCAGTGTCTTGGCGCAGCGTCCTTTCTATTGATCGCGCGCCGGCTTTGGTGCAGACTGCCGGCACGGCTATTCTGGGCACGGTCACCGATGTGAGCGGCGCAGTGGTACCCTGCGCGCCAATATCAAAAATTAGCAACGTCGTGGCGACCGCGGCGTGTGGGGACCGCAGTGCTCCGGTCTGCTCTTGGGCCGCGAGGGTCTCATTGAAGCAGGATGGGCACAAAGCTGTCCGTGGGAGGGCGCGGTTTGCCGTTCGATAAAGGCCGGCAAAGAAAAAATTATGGGGCTGCTGGCCGCTCTAGACAAGGGGTGGAACTGGCGCGTGAAGAAGATTGGCGATCTGGCGGGAACCGCGCCGGGTGTGACCACCGATATTCAAATCCCACCCAGCGGAAACCCCTATCCCACTCTCACTGTAAATGTGGGACGAGGCCGCGTTTAAGCTCACGGTTGCGGAGTGCGCTAAGAAGTTGCGGAACGGTTCTCCGACGAATCGACGATGCTTTCCTGGAGCCGTTCCTGGTGGTGCGCCTACCGGGTACACCGTGGAATCCGGCGGCTCACGACCAGGCTTTGCGCATCCTGCAACGCTTAGACCGGCAGTACAGGCTGGCCTACCGTGGTCACCTCCGTATCAAGGATGACACGGAGGTGACTTCAGATGACTTCACGCGTTATCACATCGTGATGTTTGACGATCCGGGTAGTAATCGCTGGATCGCAAAGCTGAACCGCAAACTGCCGCCCCGCCATTAGACCAAAGACAAAGTGACGCTGGGCCCGGAGGAGTTTCCCGGCGCCTGAATCGGTGCCGGCTCTCATTTTCCCAGTCCACTCGGTCCAGGCCGCTATGTAGTTATCAATAGCGGACTGACGGAGGATTGGGCTGAATCTGGAGACCCGCGCCGTCGTAAGGCGGCGTAAACCTTTGGTGTAAACCTTTGGTTGACCCTTTCGAATACTTTCGATATCCTTGTCATTCGTATCTTCGGGGCCCGCTCCGACCCGCCTCGAGAAATCATGCCTACAGACACAAATCATGAAGTCGGCCTTCGCCGCGCCCTGGGACTTTGGGATCTTATTCTGTATGGCGTAATCGTCATTCAGCCGACAGCGCCCATGTCCGTCTTCGGGGTCCTCAGCAATCGCGGCAAAGGGCACGTCGTGACCACCATCTTGATTGCCATGGTGGCCATGTTGTTCACGGCCATCAGCTATGGGCGCATGGCACGTGTGTATCCCAGCGCGGGTTCGGCGTTCACGTACGTCGGTAAAACGATCAATCCGGTTTTGGGCTACATCACCGGCTGGAGCATGGTAATGGACTACATGATCAATCCCATCATCTGTATCATCTGGATCAGCCAACAGGCTCACGTTTCCATGCCGGCCATCCCCTACTGGTGCTGGGCCGCCGCCCTCGCTGTGGTGCTCACCTGGCTGAACATTCAAGGGATTCGCACTTCCGCCCGGGCCAGCGCAGGCTTGGCCCTCGTGATGGGCGTCGTCATCGCCGTGTTTTTCGCATGTGTATGGCGTTTCATTCTTGGCCATCCTCACGATGGTGCGTCGTTCTTCGTTCGTCCGTTCTACGACCCCGCCACCTTTCACGCCGGCGACGTGTTGGGCGGCACTTCCATCGCGGTGCTGACGTATATCGGGTTCGACGGGATCTCCACTTTATCGGAAGAGGCGGAGAATCCGCGGAGGAACATCTTGCTGGCGACCGTGCTGACGTGCGTCGTAATCGGCATTCTCTCCGCGCTTGAGGTCTACGCAGCGCAATTAGTGTGGCCGGCATCGGAACCTTTTCCGGACGAGACCACGGCCTTTGTCTATGTTGCGGCGAGGACATGGGCGCCGCTGTTTGCCATAATCGGCATTACCTTGGCGGTGGCCAACTTCGGCTCCGCCATGGGCGCGCAACTCGGAGCCGCCCGTCTCCTTTTCGGTATGGGCCGCAGCAACGCCTTGCCCAAATTCTTCGGTGCTATCGATCCCAAGCGCAGGGTGCCACGCAACAGCGTGATCTTTGTCGGCGTCGTCAGCCTCGTCGGCGCATTCGTGTTGAACTTCGACCTCGGCGCTGAGATGTTGAATTTCGGCGCCCTGATCGCTTTTATGGGCGTGAATGCCGCTGCCTTAATTCACTATTACGTCCGTGCCGAGGAGAAGAAGCTGAGCAACCTGATCCCGCCTGCATTGGGCTTCGGCGTCTGTCTGTTACTTTGGGTGAATCTCGGCCGAACGGCCCAGATCGCCGGGTCCATTTGGATGGCCGTTGGCATCGCTTTCGGCTTCTGGAAGACTCGTGGTTTCCGCGGCGAGCTTGTTCAATTCGACGTGCCCCCAGAGGATTAACGTCGTTCCGCTGAACGGTCAGAACATCATTTTCATAGCGAACTGGATGATTCGTGCGTTGGTCAAGGTCGTGCTGATCTGGCCAAAGCTCGCCGAATCCATACTGGTGTTCGGATTTCCGAAGTTCGGGTGATTGCTGATGTTGAAAAATTCGCTGCGGAATTCCAGTTTGAGCCGCTCCCGGATGGGAAACTCGCGGACGACAGAGAAGTCAAGATTGGCTTGTCCCGGCCCACGCAACATATTCCTTCCGGAACTGCCAACCGTGCCAGTCGGCGCCTTACTCCAGGCCGTCTTGTTGATATAGTTATTGACCTTCGAATCGTTGGCGCCGGGGTTGACGAGGTTAGCGCCGGCCACTACGTTCGAAAAAAGCGCCGCTGTGGGACTGGAATCCGCTCCACCGAGCCCCTGGCCGCTGGTGGCATTGGTGACAGTCAACGGAGTGCCGGATTGGATGACAAACATGCCATTAACGGCCCAGTTATTGAGAATGTATTTCGGGAGTCCGGATTTGAAATGCTTCGGCAGATCCTGACTTAAGATGACCGAGAGCCGCTGCGGACGATCGAAGTCGGCGGGCCCCCATGCGCGGCTCCAATCCCACCACGGCGCCAGACCCATCGTGGTGTAGAATCTTGTCGAACTATCCACGCCATCGCTCATCGTCTTGGATTTGGTGTAGGCCGCCTGCAGGGTGCCCGACGCGACCCGCTTCTTGACCGTAATCTGAAGTGCGTTGTAGTTGGAACTTGCGCCCTGGCCCGTGATCAGATCGAGGCCGAGGCCCGGATACCTGGGGACTAGGGTGTTGGGCTGGGGATTATTCGGATTAAAGCCGATCGGTATAAAGGGATTTCCGATGTAATTCCCCATCAGGTGCGTACCTTTCGTCCCTACGTAAGCCGCTTCAACGATCATATCTCCGGGCAACTGCCGCTGGACGGTGTAGTTCCACTGCCAGGCATTATCGGTCTTGGTGTTCCTCTCGATGGCCGCGTAGTTGATTGCCTGAGTGGGACTCGTGGGGAATGCAAGCGAAGTCGGACTATAACCCGGATCGACAAAGGTAAAATTGTCTGGCGACTTCAGCGAGCAGCCGCTTCCCGCCACCGAGCAGTCGATGTTCACGGACGTGTATCCCGGCGAGTTCTGGAATCCCTGTTGCGCGATCTGGCCCGTCCGCTGATCGAAATACAGCCCGACTCCGGTCCGGATCACCCATTTGTCGCCGATGCGGTACGCGACTCCAAGCCTCGGCATGATGTTGTTCATATCGTTATGGACCGTGCTCCCATTGATTCCGTCATGATTGGCCTGGACGATGCCGGCGCTCTTCACCGAGCCCACACCTGTGTACAGATCGGGGTACCAGTTGGTCCGGTCGAAGTTATAGGCGACGGGTTGCCAATAGGGTTCGTAGCGCACGCCCATCGTGACGGTGAGCTTGTTGGAAACTCGCCACTGATCGCTGGCATAAAAGCCTGCGCCAAAGTCGCGATTCAGTATTCTTCCCGGACCTGCGCCGAAAACCTTACTGCGGGTGTACCCGGTCAGGAAATCGGCGTACGCATCGTTAGTGGCCGTACCGGTGAAATTGAACACTCCCCGGTTGTTCAGCTTGTTGGCGTCGTCATAGAGATCCGGCCGCAACTCGGCTCCGAACTTGAGATTGTGGCGCCCGTTCGTATAGCTCAAGTCCGATCTCGCCGTCGCCGTTTTCACGTGGTCCGCCCAGCCTTGAACGTTACCGAGAGTCATGTAGTTCGAGATGGCAATTTGCGACAGCCCGTCATCTGTTTGCGTTACCGGCAACGGATGCAGACCGACCGATTGAAAGTTTGTGCGATCGGTTATTTGCAGGTACTGGTCGGTCTGGTTCCAGGCGACGCTGGTCTCGAGGACCATAGTTGGCGAAAAGATGTGCGTGATAATTGCCGGTAGCCTCGTGTTTATTGCGGTGAGTCAGCGAGCCGAATCCGACAAATCCCTGGCCAAACGGCGAGAGATCGTGCTCGTAACTATCGAACCAGCGGCCCCAGAGCAGGTTCTTGTCACTGATTCGGTGATCGATGCGGATGGTGTACTCGTTGATGTCGGTGGGAACTACCTGCGCCGCAAAGAAATTCGTCGCGCCGCCGGAACTGTAGTTCGGCAGAGGAATGAGCTTATCCTGTATCGCGAGTGCGGTCGCGGAGATCTGGCTGGCGGGAATCGTATTGTTTGGGAAAGGGAAGGCCCGTGGCTGGGTCTACAATTACTTTCGATCCGAAGTTACCTGACCGCTGGGCGATCGTGGGCACCACTGCGGCGATCGTCGAACTGCCCGAATTGGCATTTCGCTGGCGTGAGCTTTCCCAGCCGCCAAAGAAGAATGTCCGGTTATGCACTATCGCGCCCCCGATGTTCGCGCCGAACTGGTTCTGGGTATTCTCGCCATCGACCGCGCTGAAGAACGGCCGCGCGCTCAAATCTTTATTGCGGAGAAATTCGTAGGCCCCGCCGTGGAGCTGGTTGGTGCCGCTCTTGGTGGTGACGTTGATTACCGAGCCGAGCGCGCGGCCGAACTCGGCGCCGTAGTCGTGGCTGAGGATCTTGAATTCTCCGAGGAATTCGATGCTGGGCGTGCCGTCGCCATCCGGCGCCAGATTCAGCACATTATCCGAGGGCGCGCCGTCCACCATCAGAGCGTTGCTGCCGTTGCGGCCGCCGTTCACGCTGACGTTCGCGCCGCCGGTGCCAGGGTTGTCGGCATTCACAAGGCTACCCTGCACTGCCCGCGCCGGCGCCAAGTAATTGGGTGAAGTTCCTGGTCGCGAGCGGAGTCCCCGTAATTTGCCGTTGCTCCACGACCTGGCCCAAAGTGGCGTGCTCGCTCTGTAGCAACGGCGTCGTTCCGGCGACAGTAACCGTCTCACTCACCGCGCCAATCGCGAGCTTCAGGTTGAGGCGCTCAATATCGGTGGAGTTTACGATCACGCCGTCCCGCACCAGTTTCTCGAAGCCCTGGTGTTCGACGGTCACGCTGTATGTTCCGGCGCGGAGGAGCAGGAACTGCGCCCGCCCCGCGCCGTCGGCTTCTGCGCTATATGCGGCGCCAGTGCCCAAGTTTACAGCGGTCACTTTTGCGCCCGGGACCACCGAGCCGCTGGTGTCCGTTACGGTCACGTCGATCGCTCCGGTTGTTCCCTGTCCGAAAGCCGAGCCAATCACGATGAGCAAGGGAAGGACAATACGTACGAAAAGGCCAGGAATCAAGTCTTGGCGTTGGGGGTCTTTTTTCATTCTGAATCTCCTCTACAATTCGCTAAACAACCGGATTCAAATCGTGAAAGCCCAGGATCAGTAGAGTATGGCTGTTTTTTCTTCCGGAGTCAAAGGGAAACGCAAGAGCTTGAGTTTCAAAGTGATGTCAATCGCAAATTGCATTACACTGATCTTCGTGATGCCGATCGTTTTCCCGCTCCTGCTCGCGACCGTATCGGCATCGGATTACGCTGGAGCAGAGACTTGCGCAAAATGCCATCCGTCCGAATTCGAGGTGCAGTCGGCAAGCGCCCACGCCCGCGCCTTGGCCCGTTCGACACCTCAGCAGCCTGGCGAGTGGGCGTTCGGCGCCGGCGAACAGGCTATTACTTTCGTCTCCCGTGTGGACCCGGAACACTATCGCGAAGAAGGGAAGAGCTGGTATCGCAAATTCAATGGCTACGCGGCCACGCCGGGCGCTGCGACCGCCGCCGGTACAACCTACCGGCTCTTTGATCCCTCTGGCGCCATCCTGCGTTGCTTTTCCTGCCACTCCACCGGACCACTGACATTAGCGGCGGATGACGCTATCCTGCCTCATGAATCAGGAGTGCGCTGCGAAGCCTGTCACGGTCCCGCGGCCGCGCACGCCCGCTCTCCGGCGCAATTCCATCCGGACAACCCGCGTCGCCTTAATGCCGATCAACTCAACGATTTTTGCGGCACGTGCCACCGCATGCCCTTGGGCGCGAATGAGACCATAGATTTTCGCGACGCCTGGAATGTCCGCCACCAACCTCCCACACTGCGAGCTAGCACCTGTTTCCGAAAGAGCCAAGGCAAGCTGAACTGCCTCACCTGCCACTCACCACACGCGCCGCTCGAGCGTAAACTCGCTGCCTACGATGTAGCCTGCAAGACTTGCCACCGCGCGCCGAAGCACACGCGCCCCGTCGCCGCCCGGCCCTGTGCCGGATGCCACATGCCGCAAGTGCAGCCAAGGCAAGGCCTGAGTTTCGCCAATCACCGCATCGCGATCTACTCTCAGTCCGATCCACTCTCGCCGGTCAACGTGGAGCGCTAGTGGGCTCCCATCGCGAGCGGTACGGGGTGCCCGACAACCTCATCTGGCCGAGCCACCGTGGGTTGCCTTCAGAAATTCCGCCAGCACACGGGCGTCATTCAATGTCTGCGGATGCCGCGGACCATAGACCCGCCCATCGATCGACAACGCGAGCCGATACATCTGCTCTGCCTGTCGCTCTGTCCCCTTTAGCTTCGTAGGCGTAACCCAGAATGCTGGCCGCGACGGCCGTGCGAGGATGATCGGGCCCCACGGTCTTTCGGAAGACCATCAGCGCCTCGGTTGCCAGCCGGATGGCTTCCTCATTTCGGGGCGTGTCCGCGAGCAACCCGGCCAGATTGGCTTCCGTAGTAGCTGTTTCCGCGTGCTGCGGGCCAAAAACCCGCCGATCTATGGCCAGGGCGCGCTCAAGCAGCGGAATCGCCTCAGCCGCGTCCACGACTTTTTGCCAGTGCGTTCAAATCCAGCGCAACACCGGCGCTGCTCTTGCCGCCAGCCTCTTCGTCCTTCGTGAGTGCCCTCCGGTAAAACGCCGCCGCGCCCGCTCGATCGTCCGCGAGCGCACGCAGTTTGCCCAGTTCAGCGAGAGCCCGTGCCGCCACGCGCGCCTCCCCCGTCTCCGATGCTCGCTTCCAAAGAGATTCTGCTTGACTGGCAGGAGAAACGGCGGCGAGTTCTGCTACATCCTCCAACGTGCGCGGCGCATCCGCGCCAAACAACTTCTCATCGATTCGCACGACCTGGTCGAGAACATTGCGCGCGTCAGCCTCTTCGCCATTCCGGCTGAGAAACTCGCCCAGATCGCGGGCAGCCTGTGCCGTACGGGTATCAAAGACGCCATACTCCGCCCGCCGCCGCGCCAGCCCTTCCTCGAAAATCCCGCGTAGCGCCGCCGGACCCGGCTGCATGAAGGCGACAGCCGCCACGATAGTGATTGCCGCAAAGAATGGCATACGTCAGAAGTCCGCTGCGATGAATGATCGCACACTCCCGACTGATTATTATTTTGCCGGTAAATACGGACGCAAGCGTCAGCACCTGCCGTAGACCGGATTTCGAGCGCATTATCGGGCTGACCATTCGCACCGGTCTCGACCAATGTTAATTAGGTGACTGCGACAAGCTCAAGATTCCCGATCTCCGCCGGCTCATGCGCGAACGAACTTGTGCAGACGGTGTGGTCAGCGAAGTTCCACCATCACCCAGCGGACTGAGTAACGCCTAATACCTACTTGCGGAAATTCGCGACTCCCTAAATGGTCGCGGCTCAGAAGTCATTGCTGAGCCGCGCGCGTAAGCAAGCGGTGGTATACGCCAATTTTTGCAATTTGGTACTAGCCGCTCGACAGAGCTGAACCTCGGGATTTGTCATTTTTGCGGGATTCTTGTGAGGCGGGGCTGTTACCTGGGCTGTTAATACGAGTTTAAAATAATCCGAAACGGGCGAACGGCTAGTTTGACGACTAGATGCCTGCGCAACTTCCTCTAACTGGTCTGTCGGGAGTCGGCCCCGACCGGTCGGTCGACGATGCGCCGACTTCTCGAATAACTTGTGAATGGCGCCAATCCGACCGAACCGCCGCACGTTCCGGTAACGGCACTCTTCAGTTTCCTTCCTTCCTGCTATTCAAGCTACGGGGCTTTGAACTCTTACCCCGATGGGACTTTCACCCACTGTTCATGCCAGCCTTCGCTGGACGCACACTTATCAGCACTAATCCAGGCGAGCAGCCCTAACGGTTAGGCGATATGACCAAGTGATGACAACCCAGAGCACGTTTACCGGTACAAATCGAGATTCCTTCCGTGCGTGTAAACTGACCAGCCGTAACCGCCCTAGGATTACTGACTATGTTGAAGTGCGATAAGCTCGATTTGACCAGCAGGACCTCAACTAGCTCCTGAACCCAGGGACAATACGGATCACCTCCTGCCGGTGTGAGTTCCAAACTTGCTCTGTTTCTGGTGCCAAACCGAGTGTCCGAACCCCACCGACGACCACATCATTCCTTGTTGCTTTGGCGGTACGAGTGGGTACACGGTAAAGGCGTGCTCGGATTGCCAGAACGGCCTGTCCAGGGCGGAACACGAGGCTTCGCGCAAGTCGATCTCGCGATCCATGCGGTGGCCACCCAGGTTGCTCCGCGACACACTGATCGCCCCACAAGTGGCCAACTGAAGCCGACATACCTCCTCGTGAAACACCCCGATGGAGGCTATGGGGAAACGCTGTTGTCAGCGGGCGAGCGTGCATCGCTTCTACCCCACTTCGAAATCAAGATTGTACCGGGCGAACCACTCGAAGGGCGTGTGAGAGGCACAACGAACGGCGCCCGAAGACTGCTCGATACCTTCCGGAGCGCACTGCAGAAAATGCCGGCGCCGGATGGATCCTTGTTTCAGGTAACCGTCAACATGGATTTGGACGAAAGCGTCTCATCCGATCCAGATTTCTGGCCCCGCATCGTTCTGCTTCCGGGAGATCGTTTGCTTCTGCGCGGCCGAAATCTCGAAGAGATCATGAGGTTCATGCAAGTCTTTACGGAATTCGCAAACAGCGATTACACGGTTCCAGAGGAGTGGAGTAAACCACCAGGGGGAAATTAAGGGGGGCACTCCGCATTTGATTGCTCTCAGGTACGACCCTCAGGCTGAACGCCGGGTCGTAGCGAAAATCGCGTATGGCCTCTTTAGGGCCGTCACCGGCCTGTGCCTTGAACCAGAGCGGGACAGGTCCATTCATCGCTACATTCTGGGACTGGCAGACTCGTCCGATGAGCCAGTCTTCATCGAGCCGACGAATAGTCAATACAACGACCTCGAATGAACCCCACTGTATCGTGTTGTCGCCACCAAACGACAGGCAGTCGGTGTTTGTGTCGCTTTACGGTTATAGATATCGGGTGGAACTCGGTCCGGAAGGGGAACTCCCAAATCCCGTGGCAATCCTCTGCGACGTCGACGGATCCGGCATACGCGTAACAGCTCCTGAGGAGAGAGGAAAGATATTGGAGAGATTCGCTGATGGCCGTTTCTCTCAGCCATGGGAGCGGTGGCCGGAAAGTCGGAAGGTAAAGATTCCACTGACGGAGAGGAACAAGGAGCAGGTCTGATTCGCACCCGAATGTGCCACTTCCAGCTCGAAGTGTTATAAGCGTCGGGAGGTCACCTTGTGTTCACAAACCGTGGCTCTCGGGAGTTGGCTGTATAACGCCTAGACCATCGAACTGATACGCTTCTGTTCATCGCAGGGGCCTATCCGTGGTGCCGATGCGCGTCTCGATGCCGACTTCCCGGTACTGATCTGATAGATCATTGATGAAGCAGATCTGGGAGATGTAACTCTTGCTGCCTATTGAATGCCGAACTCCCGAGGTGATTACTATGAAGCCTTCATACAAGCCAGTTTAGTTGCGGTTTTCGCGCCAGGCTGATGTCCCCTCTAGGGGTCTATCCGGATCACAGCATCATTCTTAAGGATGTAGCGTTCATCGTGAGCAGTGACTCTGTTTTTCGATTGTTCGGATCGTGGAAGAAGAACGGGGGTTTTCGGAAGTAGACTCGCTTTCACCGCTCGACATTCCACTTCCCGGAAGCCTCCTCTTGTCGCGGGCAGGTTACCCGTATCCAGTTAGCGGGTTGGTGCTTGAGACTGCAACACAAGAATTCCTGAATTCGGATTGCATCGCAGAGTGTCGTCAGCACCTATTAGCCCACATCGAAGAGGAGAAGACTCATGCAGGTCCTGCCGCTGAAGTCCACACGCCCACCGCAAGCGGCGGCCACCTATATGAAACCCACGACTTCGGCGAGGTAAATGAGAACGTGTTGGATTGCATGACTCGCTTGGAATCAGCGGATGCCGTTATTCTTAGAGGTGTGGATCGCTTCTTAGGGCTCAGATGGCGTGGACGCATGGGGAATTTGCGGATGCCGCTTGCATATACCTTTGGATCGCTCTCAATGCTGCGCACAGCCTAACTCTCCGGAAGTTGCGGGAATCGGGAGTTCAGAACCCAACGTCTAAGGATGCGAAATTTGCGTTTGCGGCAGTTGGCCTCCGCTTGACAGCGCTGTAGCAACGTGTGGAACACAGTCTGGAACAACTCCCATGGACGGTGTTCATTGGCATAGCTCAAAGTGGAGCGCTTCGGCGGTTCCTCAACGCCCAGATGCCGCAGTTTCCCTTCACACGCGGCCAGCCCGCCGGTAATCTCGCGTAGACTTTGCGCATGCCCCAATTGGCAAAACAGCATCGATCATCTGCGTCCAACGGGCAAAACCTCGCGCATGCCGCTCTCCTGATGCTTCCTTACCGCGGCTTCAAACTCCGATCGGTAAATCACGTTTCAATAGCTGAGCCTGAAAATTTTTACTGTCGTAGCTCGATTTCAAGCTGGACCAATCTCTACAGCTGGTCCCCTTTGAACTATCAATGACCAATTTTTGCTAGCAATCAGCTTCATCGATCCGACGCGCCTTTGTTTGAATCTGCGGCGGCCTAGGACGACGAAACCGCCGCGTGCCATTCCGGCCCTCGGCCCGAGCGCTCGGATCGCATCCCTGACCGGATCTGCCCTATCCTCACGTCCGAGTGTCTCCATTGTAATCCGCAACTTAACTCCGCAACATTGCTGGCCCGAAGAGCGTTCAATCCCAACGGCGGTTCGGCGGACAGACTCCCGAGTCATAGCAATGCTCCTGTCCTTATGGTTGGTCTCGGTCATCGCCGTCATCCTCTTCCCAGGTAGCATTGCCGCCGGCGTCCGGTAATCGAGACGTCTGGTTGGAGCGCGTTCCTGGTTGTCACCGGACGCGAAATCACGCGCTACGAGATGCCCAGTTCGCGCTTCCGTCACCGATAATCGTGAAGTCTTCGCAAGTACACATTCCTCGTACCTGAGCGCCGACCACCACGCCGCTCCCGCTACGATCGCGGTTGTTCGTCCCATATCTAGCATCCCCGTCCGTCCATTGCTCATGGCAATCTGACCTTCGCCGCCAGATCGCCAGTGAACTTCTCGCTGGTGAATCTGCGCACCCTGATCGCCAGCTGCCAAGATCTCCGGTCGCCCTCGCCGCAAGGCGCATCCGCAGCGCCTCGATACAGAAGTCGATCTCCATCGTCAAAGACAGCGACCAGCCAGCACGTCGGCTTACCAATCCATAACCGCTACCAGGTATACAAAGCCCTGCGCCATCCTGATGTACGGATATCCGTACTCCGAGACCTGACTTCGAGGCGATCGTACTCGTGACCTCCTCTCAACGAGGTACGGGTATACCTTGGGCTCGAGGCTCCAGCTTCGGCTTCGCAGCGGGTTTTAGAGCGAGTGCCTCAGTTGCCGTTCCATCAACTGAGCCATGAGGGTTGCAGCGAAGGCTGACTCAGCCGCTTCCAGATCTGGCCTCGGGGACCGCCTCCGGATTCTGAGGCAGCGGCTCTTTCGGCGTATCATGCCGAAGCGGGCATGTGCGCCTTAGTATGTACAATGCTGCGGTTCCACCTCGTAACCTTGCATCGCCAACCTATGCTCCGTTCATGCGTCGGCTACCGTAGAACGGGTTCCGTGTATACTGCTCGTCCAGCAAGCGCATCAACCGCAGATTTCTTCCTTCGCACCCACCAGCAGGCTCCCAATACAACCCGGAACGGCTGAGACCCAGCAGCGAGCGCACTGCCGCCGAACACTGAGATCCGCATGACTCCCGATCCACCAGCAGGCGCCAAGTCATTAGTCGACCATGCCGACTTTTTTTGCTTGAAGTCCCAGTCCAACTCTACCTTAAGCCGGCCGATTTGATGCCTGATACACGCGTCATAGCCGTTGTCCGCCTACACCTCCTACCGTCTTGCGGGCGCTCCTGGCCGTCAACGAAAAGTTCAGCGCAGTTGTTCAATCGCCGCGACTTCCTCCATACTTCGGCGATCTGCGGCCATCGGATGCCACCTTGCAACTGATCGACCCCAACCGAGCTGAAGCGTCTTCATTCGCCCCGGATCGCCTCCGTTGCCAACCCGCGCTTTGAATTGCGGACTATACTGTCCTCGCGCATGCCGCTCTGCCTGATGCTTCCTTACCGCGCTTCAAACTCCGATCGGGAAATCAGTTTCAATAGCTGACTGAAAATACTTGCATACTCGATTCAAAGTGGAATCTCCGTTGGTTAAATTTGGTTCTGGCTGAACCCAAACTCAACCTACCGCAGTTTCCACCCCCCTCCCCCCAGCACCCCCACATCTGCCATCGCGCTAATTTGGACAAGAGTGATATGCGATTAGCTTTTGACCACGTGAATATAGAGGCGGGCCGTGGCTCGATAGCCCGACCGGTTCGCGCGCTCCGCCCGGACGAAGTAATCGCCCGGACGCGTGAAAACATGATTCGTTGTGGCGTATCCGCCGGCGGCTCGAGGTGCGGAGTCGGTATTGGATTTCGTTGTCACTGGCCGGCTGCCGTCGCCAAATCCCAAGTCTCCTCTCCGTCGGTGGTATTGAAGACCCGCACCTTGAATGTTACATTCGCACCCGGCCGAACTTCCGTCGCTGGCGCACAAGTCGCATGGATCGGGATGGGCATCTGCTCTGGATGCGCCGCATCCACAATATCGACCGTAGCAAAATCGTACGCGTCGTGGCCGTGCGCGTCCGTAATCTTCAAAATTTCGCTGTAGCTTCCAGCCCGCGGATAAACGTGCTGCGCGATCGGACCCGAGGCTTGCGTCCATCGCTTAAACGCCACTCATAGCGGATGATCTTACCGTCCCGGCTCCATGAACGCGAACCGTCAAGCGTTACCCTTTCTCCTGCCAGCGCGGCAAGGTGCAGGCGTGCGATTGCGACCAGTACCGGGTTGAATTGCCGCCGGTAAGCCTCCCATAGCAGTGCGTATCCCTCGATTGTTCCCAATTTCCCCGACGGCTGCCGGCACAGGATTTGGAAGTGCAGATGCGACCAGCCGCCGCTGTTCCCTTCTTTTCCCGACGCACCGATTCTCTGTCCCATGTCGAGCCGCTGGCCGAGGCGGACCGAGGGCTCGATGAGCTTGTCGCCATAGCCGGGAAGTCCGGCTATGCCGCGCTGCACAACGAGCCCCGCGGTCGCAGCAAAGACATCCAACATTCCCTCCGGTCCGCCAATGTCCAAACCGTAGTGATAATAGACAATCCCCGGCTGTGCCGCAGGACTGCGCGGCGGCAAGATTTCTCCGCCATTCATAAACGCAGGCTCATTGGCCATCTGGGTCTGATCGGCGAACCAACGCTGCTGTACCGGATACACCATTCCGCCCGGCGGCAGCGAAACCGCCTTGCCGGACCAGATCCTGATACGTGCAGCTTTTTCGAGCGCCCACGGATCGACGGTCAGGCCGGCGGAATAATCCCTGCTAACGGCGCAGTCGGCCAGGACACCACCAGTCATCACCGGGAGTTGATAGTTCCCGCAGTTCAACTTCATCTCGATGCCTCCGATTCGAGCGCGCACCCATGCTTCGCGGATCAGCGAGCGCACGTGATCGCGCACGGCTCCGCTATTGAGCAATTGAACCTTGACCTGCTTGCCGCCCACGATCACCGGCCGGGATTCGTTGATATTCATGTCAAGGGTTTGCAAGGGAGACTGGAAAGAAGCCAATCGAAGGGGAAGGATCGAGGCGATTATGATCGCTCTAAGCATCGCTGTCTACAAGTTGGAATTCGTAGCTCATGCGCGTGGTCACCGGGAACCGCCCCGGATCGCATGCCTGGCAGACGGCCAGATCGGCGCGAATCGACGCGAGCATGTAAGCCTCTTCGAAGGAAATCTTCAATCGCCGCATCAGCAGCGCGACCATTTCTCGGCACGCCATGCGAAGCGCCTCGTCGGTATCCATACCATCGCCGGTGGTGATCCAGCGCGCATCGTCCTCCATCCAGGGACGGGCGATCTCCACTCGTTTTGCCAAATCGACCTTGATGGTGACTTCCGCCTCGGTTTCGAGTCCGACCATGCTGACTTCGCCATCGCCCATCGACGCGTGAACGTCTCCGAGCGCAAGGTTTGCGCCCCGGATCAACACGGGAAGGTGCAGTGAACAGCCGGGACGCACGAATTTGTTGTCCATATTTCCACCGTGCGGGCCGGGATAGAGCGACGCGATTTCACCCGTTGGCGGGGCTACGCCGATGGCGCCGATCATCGACCAAACGGGAAAACGTAGCGTATCGGAAAACCGGATATAGCCTTCCTCTACGGGCAAGATTTTCGTTACGTAATGCGGAGCGGAATCCGCCAGCAATCCGATCTTGGCCTTAACGCCCGTGTATGCCTGCCGGCCGAGAGCAATGTCGCGCACGTGAACGACCAGCGAGTCGCCTGGTTCAGCGCCCGCAACCTGTATGGGTCCGGTCACCGGATTGGCGCCCAAGGGATGAGGCTTGTCCAGCAGGTCAGCAGAGGTGCGCACGCTGCCAGTGCGGGCGTCGTTGGTTTCCACAATGATCGACTCCCCCGGTTCGATGGTTAAGACCGGAGCATGGGCGCCCGAGAAACTGTACTGCCGGTGATCGCGAAGGAGGCGGCGCATTTCCGCGGTTATTCCTCCTTCCGGTAATGAAGGTACGTCAGCGAATGCGCCTGTCCCGCGCCCAGGCGTTTTTCCAGCTGCGCATAGAACTGCTCGGCATTGTTTTTTCGAATCAGATCGCGCAAGAGTTCGTCGTGACGATCGAATCCCCGCCGCGTCACGCCGTCAGGATCGATCAGCCCGCGCAGGACATTTTGCAACTGCTCTGCACGTCTCGATGCGCCGGGTTTCCCGCAAGATTGTGGAACTCGCCTGGGTCCTGCTTAATGTTAAAGAGCAGATCGCCGTACCACGTGTAGTGCACGTACTTCCAGTCGCCTTGGCGGATCATGTAGGATCCCGTGCAATTCCCCTCAGAAAGAGATTCGCTGTACGCGTAGCCCGGATGCTCTCGACTGCGTCCATTTGCGAGGCCGAGAAGCGAGTGGCCTCTCAGGCCCGACGCCGGACGAGTTCCGGCAACCTCCAGCATGGTCGGCGTCAGATCCACGGCCGAGACCGGAGTGTCCACCACCTTTCCGTGCGGAAACCCGGCCCCAGCCACGATCATCGGAATCCGGGCCGAGTTTTCCAGCAGATTGAACTTGGTCCAAAGGCCGTGTTCGCCACCCATCTCTCCATGATCGCTGGTGTACACAATGAGTGTGTTCCCTATTAGCCCCTGCCGTTCGATTTCCGCCACCAACTGGCCGACGTATCGTCTAGTTCGCTGATCATCCCCAGATAAGCTGCACGCGATCGCCGCACGCGGTCCGCCGACAGAGGAACCGAGAAACCCAAAAAATGGCGCAGAATTTCGAGCGGCAGATGTAGATTTTCCAGGTGCCCGGGAGGTATATCGGGCAGCGGCATCTGCGCCGGCGGGTACATCTCGGAGTATTTCGGCAGCGCAATCATGGGCGGATGCGGCAGCGTTAAGCCGACGTAAGCCACCCACGGACCGCCAGCCTTGGGAGCTTCATTGCGCAGAAATTCAAGCGCCGTTTTCGTGCGTGCCCCGTCGGCGTGCGTCCGTTCAGAGAACTGCCCGTCGATGCTGCCCCGGATGTCCACGCGATACGAAACGGGCTGCTGAAAGAGCGATGTAATGTCGGATGGATAGAATGCCCGTGGTCCGTCTCGACCTCGTGGAATCCGTAGTCTTTTCCGACAGTCAGGTCAAGCTTCCCCGTGGCCCAGCAGTGGTAGCCGGCATCGCGCAGCAGGTTGCCCCAGGTGGGAACAGTTCCGGCGAAGCAGGTGCTGTTCGAATATGAGTTGACATCTGAGGCGAATCGACCGGTCATCAGCGCGGCTCTGCCCGGCACACATACTGGAGCGTTCGAATAAGCATTGCGGAACAGCGTGCCCCGCGCCGCCAACGCATCCATGTGGGGCGTCCGAACCAACGGATGTCCCTGGCAGCCCATATAGGGTCCGGCATGCTCGTCCGAGCAGATAAACAAGATATTCGGCCTGTGGTTCTGGCCGAAGCCCTCACGCTGGGCAAAAGCCGCCCCGGAAGCCATCCACCCGAAATCGCGCCGGCTCAAATCCCTCATCTCTATGTCTCCTAAACCAATCGCTCGCGCAGGGCTTTGGCCACAGCTGCAGCGTTCTTGGTGACGTGCAATTTTTCGTAAACCCGGCGCAAGTGAGTGGTCACTGTGTGCACGCTAACGCCCAGTTCGACTGCGATCTCTTTCTTGGTGGCGCCGTTGACCAGACAATTCAGGATCTCTCGCTCGCGCTCCGTGAGATTGTAATCGCCGGAGAGCGTCGAGAAGCGGTCCAGCACCCGCCTTGCGACCTTGGGGTGCATCGGCGCGCCGCCTTCCTTGACCTGCCGGATGGCCTCGGCAATCTCAACGATGCTAGCCGTCTTCAGCAGATAACCCGAAGCCCCCGCGCAAATGGTGGCGAAGATCTTATTGATCGTCGAAGACCGTCAGAATTAAAACTTTGGTCTCGGGCAAGAGCACCGGATCCGTTCCAGCGCATGAATGCCATCCAATCCGGGCAGCCCGACATCCAGCAAAAGAACGTCGGGTTTATCGGGACCCTCGAAGGCCTTCTCCGCGCGTTCGAAGCTGGGAAAATCGTGCGGGCATGAGAGCGGCTTCATGCGCTCGATGGCGCGCGCCATGGTGGTCCGATAGGCCGTGTTGTCCTCGATCAGCCAGACCGAGACGGACTCCTGCGCATCCATGAAACTCCACCTTGCCACGCTTCGCCCGGTTCGCGCTATCCCACGTTTATGCGAGTCAGTTCGTCGATTACGCTACAGGCGCCTCACTGGCCGTCACCTATGCTCTTACCATGCCGGCAATCAAACGCTTGCGCAAGCTGGGATTTGTTCAACAGAACGCCTTCGTCTCATTCCGCGATTTCTTCGACCGGCCGCAGAACGAGCAGCTATCGTTCCAATTGCAGCAGTGCGAACCGAAGGAAGAACAGCCCGTTGACCACGAGATTCCTCCGGCGTACTTTGTGTTTGACGCGCTCCGCTATTTCGATCTGCACGACGTGTTCGCCGCGGCAGGTGCCCGGCCTGTTGGTTGATCCGATCAATGGGGACTGGAAGGTAATTCCGCCGTCATCGGCAGCGGCAAAGGTTCCGAGCAACGTACAGATAATCGATTCGACTGACCTGAAAGCCCGCGTCAGCGATTACCTCCGACAACTATGATCTCAACTCGGCGGACGCAAGCGGTCATCGCACATCACTACAAAAGGCCCTTTATCGTGCGGCGCCGCACAAAACATCGATAATGCATCCCACAAATTTTCGCGGATTATTTTACTCTTATTTTTTGACCGCATCGTCGAGGTACAGCGGACGCAATGGGTAGACAAATACGTTGGTTCAGCTCGCTTTTGGTGCGTCGAAGATTCGGTCGCATACCGGTCGATCAGGAAGTCGAGCCTCCAGCGCCGTTTTGCTCACTTCTGCCATTCGCCATCATCCAAAGGGCTTTTAATCTTATGTCGTGCAAAAATTTAATTGAATTCGTCGGACTTGCCGTGGTCATTGTGGCGGCGGTGCCTGCCTATGGGCAGACCGCTTATCTATCTGGTTATATTAAGGACTCAACCGATGCCGTTGTCCCGGAAGCCAGCGTCACGGCGATCTCGGTCGACACCGGGGTCGCGCACCCCACCCGTTCCAATCATGACGGCCTGTACGTATTGCCTAATCTTCAGCCCGGCAAATACGATTTGCGTGTCGATAAAGATGGGTTTCATGCTTTGCTGATCTCGAACATCATCCTCAATGTCGGCGATCGCGTGCAGAAAGATGCCGTTCTGAGAGTTGGCGACGAAAAACAGAGCGTAACCGTCAGGGGTGACGAGGAGATGCTTCAGACCACGTCCGGCGAACTCAGCAAGGTGATCACCGAGCAGAATATCGTCGAGCTGCCTTTAAACGGACGCAATCCTGCGGCGCTCGTTCTGCTTTCGCCGGGCACCGCGAATCTCGCGGCGGGAAACTCAAGGGGCGGGACCAATGCGATCCAGAGCACAACCTATCCGGGCGCCCAGGTCATCAGCGCCGGGGGCGGCCGTTACGACACCATCAACTATAACCTCGATGGCGGCAGTGCCGAGGACATTTACAGCGATATCAGCAATCCGTTTCCAAACCCCGACGCCGTGCAGGAGTTCAGCGTAGTCACGAACAGCTATACGGCGGAATATGGCCGGGCGTCTGGCGCGATCGTCAACGTCGTGACAAAGTCCGGAACGAACTCCATTCACGGTGCGGCTTTCGACTTTCTGCGGAACGAAGACTTCAATGCTCGCAACTTTTTTGCTCCCACACCCGATCAACTGAAGCGCAACCAGTTTGGCGGCAGCATAGGAGGCCCGATCAAAAAGGACAAGCTGTTCTACTTTGGCAACTACCAGGGCACAATCTCGCACGATATCACGGAAGCCAATCCCGCAGTAGTACCGACGGCGGCAGAGCGGAACGGAGATTTTTCCGCCATCAAGAATCAACTCGTGAATCCGTTTACGGGTGTTCACTATCCAAATAACCAGATTCCACTCAGCCAGTTTGCCGCGCCGAGTGTGAAAATCCTTCAGTCGGTTCCGCTGCCGGCAGCGTCGAACGGCCTGCTCTATTATGGACTTCCCACCAGCTACACGGAGAATCAGTTCCTCACCCGCGTGGACTACGACATCAGTTCGCGCCATCATATTTTCGGGCGGTATTTCTACACCAACTACAACCAGAATCCTGTGAGTACGCAGGGTAACTTGCTGGCTACCGCTGGCGGCGATCAGTTCCTGGACCAGGTCGCGTCTTTTGGCGATACCTATACTTTCAGCGCGAACGTCACCAACAGCGCTTCCTTTTCTTACACGCGCGACAATGATGCTGTGGTCATTCAGTCGCCATTCAATTGGCCGGATCTCGGAGTGAACATCGCGACCACGCCGGCCGCCCCCGAGGTATCGTTCTCGATTTCGGGATGGTTCAGCGTCAACACCAATCACTACACCGATAACAATCGGCACATCTACAATTTCAGTGACAGCGTGCACTGGGTGACTGGGTCGCACCAGCTTGCATTCGGCGGAGAGTTTCTGCGCATGAATGACAACATGAACAACATCCACCGGCAGAATGGGGTGTTCACCTTCAGCACCAACGGGCTGAGCGGGAATCCGATGTCGGATTTTCTGCTGGGTGACGTCTATAACTTCATTCAAGGCGGGGGTGAGTATTTCGATCGTACCGGGAATTTAGGTTCACTCTTTGTGGAAGATCAGTATCGCGTGACGCACAATCTCGTCCTGAACCTCGGTCTTCGCTGGGATCCGTTTGTTCCCTACACCGATACGCAAGGCAGGGTGGAATGCTTTCTCCCCGGACAACGATCGCAGCGTTTCCCGAACGCGCCGGCAGGTTACCTGTTCGGAGGAGATCCCGGATGCCCTGCGGGAGGGTTCCAGGCCAGTTGGAAGGAGTTTGGCCCGCGGTTCGGATTTGCGTACAATGTCGCGGGAAAGAGCAAGACGACCATCCGGGGCGGTTGGGGATTGTTCTATCAGCCGCCATCAATGCTGATTTTCGATAACATGGCCGATAGCGCGCCGTTCAGTTCACAGTACAGCCTCTACAAGGTCCCTTTCACTAATCCGTATCAGGGAATCACCGATCCGTTCCCTGCGCAGTTTGGTCCCTTCAAAGCCTGCATCGAATTTCACCTTCGCATTGCCCTTGCTCGCGGTTGGATTTCAGCCCAACTGGACGCCGGCCAAGGTAATGAACTGGAATTTCACGGTGGAACACCAACTGGCGAAGGATGTGCTTCTTCGTGTGGCTTACGTCGCCTCCGCCGGACGATTCCTGCCATATAACAACGATCCCAATGCTCCCCTGCCCAGTCCCGCTGCAACCGCAGCGAATGAGCAGGCACGTCGTCCTTATCAGCAGTTCGGCCAAATCACGGAAGATTTTTCCGGCGGCAATTCGCTTTACAATGCGCTGCAGATCACGTTGGAGAAACGCTTCTCGCGGAACTTCAGCGTATCCGCGAACTACACCTGGAGCAAAAGCATGGATTCGGTCTCGTATACCAGCGACCTCAATGCGATCACCGTCACCGACCCGTTCAACGTGAACGCCTATCATGGGGTGTCGGATTTCAATTTGCCGCAGAACTTCGTTCTCAATTATTTCTGGCAACTTCCTTCCCCAGGGCACGGGTTGGTGAAGAGCGATTTTTGGGGGGTGGGCGACCACGGGAATCTGGACATGGCAGAGCGGGTTTCCGCTCAATGTTACATCTGGCGGAGACTACTCCTATAGCCTGCCGGAGTTAGCCAATGACCAAGCCCAGTTGGTTTCCACCCCGAGTTATACTTCCGGCTCGCGCAATTCCCGCATCGCCCAGTGGTTTACCACAAGTTCCTTCACTACTCCGGCGCCCAACACGTTCGGCAACGTCGGGCGCAACACGCTCGTCGGACCGGGCACGTTTAACGTGGACTTTTCGGCTCACCGGGTATTCTCGTTGAGCGAGCGACTCAAGCTGCAGTACCGTGCGGAGTTCTTCAACTTCTTTAATCATCCATTGCTGAATAATCCGAATACCGTGGTCATTCAAAGCACGTTCGGACGGATCACCACCGCGCGCGATCCGCGCATTGTTCAGATGGCCTTGAAGCTGGTGTTTTGAAATGACACGCGTTTTTTGTGCGGCGTTGTTTGTCGCTTTCGTCGCTTGGGGACAGACGACCAATTGGGAAGGCGAGGCGCGGAAGCTTCGACCCGCAGATTCGGGCGCCTCGGAAAAAGCGGTGATCGATAACCTCACGGAACGAATGCGTGTTCAGCTGGGGACGCTTCCCAGGGCCACGACGCGAGGCGAAGCAGATGCCGCACGGCCCGGGCTGCGTGCGCTCCTCACGAACTCCCTTGGTTATCGAAAGCTGCCGTGGCCACCGGAGCTACAGACAAAAGTGTCCGGGGTATTGCAGAGGGACGGCTATCGGATCGAGAAGATTGTTTATCAGGGCCTTCCCGGCGAATGGATTCCGGCACATGTCTATATTCCCAACGGGGCACGCGGAAAAATGGCGGCAATCGTCTTCTACGATGGCCATTGGTTCGCCGACGGAAAATCGAAGACGGACTTTCAAGCTTTCTGCATCAACATGGCGCGAATGGGCGCCATGGTTCTGAACTTCGATACCTACGGGCAAGGCGAACGGGGCTTATCGTCGCGCGATCATCGCCGCGCCGAAGGCTTGCTGGTCGGCATCGCGCAGCAGGGCTTCGCTGAATATGACACGCAATGCGCGTTGCAATACCTGCTCAGCCGGAACGATGTGGATCCAAAGCGAATCGGAATCACGGGAGCTTCCGGAGGCGGCTTTAATACCTGGATGACTGCGGCCCTCGACGATCGCATCGCGGTAGCTGTATCGGATGTCGGCACCTGCGATTTGTATGAACAGGCGGTCAGCCGCATCGCGCGCGACTGGGACCCCTCTGACCAATGCCACTACGTCCCCGGCCTGTTTCGCTACGCCAACAATCACGAATTGCTCACCATGGCGGCGCCGAAACCCATCATGATCATCGCGGCAACCGCGGACAAAAGCTTTCCGATAGCGGGCGTTCGCGCCGTCTACAGTTACGGACGCCAGTTGTATGCATCGTATGGAATTCCAGACCATATCGGATTCTATGAGGACAGTTCAGAGGCCCACGGATATCAGGCCAAGAAGCGAGAAGCTGCTTACGGCTGGTTTTCGCGCTGGCTGCTCGCAAAAGGCGACGGGCGCCCAATTCCCGAGCCCGAAACGTCGACCTTCCCCCCGGATGCGCCCGAATTGCGCTGTGTTCCGACGGGCAAGAACAAAGCGACAGGCCCGGCGATGATCGCGGCGGTACAAGCCGACGCCAACTGCCTGCCGCCGCAACAGCGGCGCATCCGGCTTTCTGACGTGCTCGGCTCGTGGCCGGCGCCCATGGAGTGGCAGGGCAAAATCGGATCAGCCGCAGTCGAGCGGTTGGTCATTCCATCGGAACACGATTTGAAAATTCCAGCGGTGTTGGCACGCCCCAACCTACAGCCGCGTGGCGTCGTGATCGCCTTGGACGATCGCGGAAAGGAGGAGGTGTTCGCGGATCGTCCCATTCAGGATGCATTGCGGGCGGGTTGGGCCGTGCTGTCGGTAGATCCCCGGGATATCGGCGAGATGGCCACAACAAAACCGACCTGGCTGTTTGCGATCAGCTTGATGATGGGCGAAAATCTCGTCTGGCGTCAGACATGGGACACGGTCCACACACTACAGGCCACATTATCGGCCGTACAACTATCGAACCCGAAAATCGGTTTGTACGCTCGAGGCCCTGATTCGACCCTGGCTTCGACGTACCTTCTCGGATGGTCGGCGCAGAGCCACACGTTGAAGTTGAATTGGTTCGTGCTACGCGACGGATTCGTCAGTTATCACTCGTTCCTGGATCGTCCCAAATCGATGGCGCAATCGTACCGGTTGGTGTCGAGCGAAGCCGAACGCAATAAGCCGCTCGACCACGAGATCCCGGGAATCTATTTTGTCTTCAACGCACTTCATTCTTTCGACCTGCCGGACTTGATCGCCGCGCCGAAAATTCCAGGAGTCGTGGTCAATCCAATAAGTGGCGATTGGACCCGCATGGCCGAGGAGCAGGCGCGTAAAATCCTGCCCGCCACGTTGCAATTGATCGTCGGGGATGCACCGGACTCCGCGGTCGAACAGTTTCTCTCTGATCGGCTAACCAGGTAAAGCGCAATTACAATCTATGGTCGGCATAATCCGATTTCCTTAGCCGACTCGGTTCTTTATTTTCTCAAACTCCTCAGCGACCAAAGTCAACATTCATTCAACGATTTTGCCAAGAGGAGCCATCATCGGCATCGCAGCGCCCACGACTCGAGTAGAGGCCCGCTTTCGATGCTCAGGGGGATCAGAGCCTTGCGCCCCGGAACCGAGGCGACGGACGAAGCCGGAACGATAGCTGCACAGAGTCCGCCTTCCACCAACCGTTTCATTGTTTCGACGCTGCTGACTTCAAACATGACGTTTGGCCGTATGCCGGAATCATCGAAGAAGCGGTCGAGCCGGGCACTATGCTCGACTTCGAGAAGTTTCCTCAAAAGTTTCTGCTGGCCAAAGGCGCTGAAGTTAATTCGGCTATATCACACCTCGGTGTGGTCCGGCACGGTCCCATTTCGTTTGGCAACCTGACCCCGCTCATGGCGGCGGCGCCTTACGGCTCTAGGGAGTTAATTCGAGAACTGCTGAAGGCCGGTGCGGAGGTGAATGCCAAAGATTCCCGAGGCATGACGCCGCTGATGCTGGCGGTCGCCTCCGAGACTCAAGACATCGAGGTAGTGAAGCTGCTGCTGGATGCGGGCGCGGATCCGAATGTCAGGAGTGCGGCTGGAGAGACGGCGCTGGATTGGGCGAACCGGTACGGCAGCCGCTCGGTCATCGCGGGTTTGGTGCAGGCAGGCGCACAAGCTGGAGCAGTCCATCATCCGTCACTGTCGGGAGTGGTACGGCAAGCGCCGCTCGATCCGAGGGAGGCGCTGAATCGGAGTCTGAGGCTATTGCAGCGCTCCAGCACGGAGTATTTCAAAGAGAGCGGATGCGCCGGATGTCACCACCAGATCCTGACCGCGATGGCGGTTCAAGCGGCGCGCCCTGCGGGGATTGGCGTCGACGAAAGTGTCGCAATGGACCAGTTGACTTCCATGAAGGTGGAACTGGGACGGCAACAGGAGCAGTTTCTGGAGGGTATCGACCTCTTCGGTTCTCAGGTGCTGGCGCCATATCTTTTCGGACTGGCCGAAGCCGGGTATGCGCCGGATGCGGTTACGGACAGCGCTGTGGTGGACCTGATGTCGCTTACAGAGCGCAGACGGAAGTTGGAACCGGGGTCTAGCGACATCAAGGGCGCCGATGCAGGAAAGCAATATTGCCCGAACCGCTGAGGCGCTCCGTGCGCTCGGCTGTTTGGGCCTCCTGCAAAGCAAAGTGAAATCGAGAATCGGATCGCTCAGGCGCGGGCATGGCTGTCGAACGCCAGGCCGCGCACCTGCGATCATTACGCGATGCTGCTTGTCGGATTGCGGTGGTCGGGCGCAAAGCGAGAGAAAATAGAGCAGGCCGCTCAGTCACTGCGTGCACAACAACGCAGTGATGGGGGATGGGCCGGAAATCCGAACCTGGCGAGCGATGCGTTCTCCACGGGCGAGGCACTCTACCTCCTTCATGAGAGCGGCAGCATGGGTACCCACGATCGCGCCTATGAACGCGGGATCGAATTCCTGTTACGCACGCAGTATGATGACGGAGCCTGGTACGTGCGGAGTCGCGCGGTGAAATTGATGCCCTATTTCGAGAGCGATTTCCCGTTCGGCGACGACCAATGGATCTCAGCCGCTGGGACAGCGTGGGCTTCACTGGCTCTCGCGCCGGCTGTTGAGGACCGCAAGATGCATCGGTAATTCACCGAATCGGCTTCGAACCCGGAATCGATGCCCGCAGTTGCCAAGCATGCTGATTCCAATCGAATGGCGGCGTGTAGATTAGGTTTGCGTGGTAGTGTAGCCGCCGACTACTGGGAATGTCCGCACAGCAGCCTCGCCAGTGATCACTCGCGATAGGTCACCCAGTGGCCCCTGAAGTCCGACGAGCCAGTCGCGGAACCCCCTTCGCGACCTCACCTGGCTTGATGTCGCGATATGTTCCCTTGACCTCTCAGCGTGCATGGCACGAGCCGGTAGGCGGCACGTTTACGCCGAAGATGGCGGAGATTCCAGATGGATTCTGAGCCCGATCTGTCCTGTCCTGTTTGGGACAATTAGATTTCCCGGCCGTATTTTTCTGGCAGAATTGAATGAATTCAGCAATCTTGGAAAAGAGCCTGTAACGATGAAAGCTCCCTTTGCGAAGAAGTGGCAGAAGGAAACAGATAAGCTACGCCAGATCGCGCTTGACTGCGACTTGACCGAAGAACTCAAGTGGGGCAAACCGTGCTTCACCTTTCTGAAGAAAAACGTGGCGATCGTGATCCCGCTGAAGGAATCGTGCGCGTTCTCGTTCTTCAAGGGCGCACTGCTCAAAGATCCGAAGCACATTCTCGACAGGATTGGAGAGCATACACAGGCCGGGCGATGGATTAAATTCACCTCGCTTCGAGAAATTGCGGCCTTGCGATCGACGCTGAAGGACTACCTCGACGAAGCCATCGAATTGGAGGAGTCCGGGAAGAACGTAGAGATCAAGAAACCTTCAGAGTACCCAATTCCTGAGGAGTTGCAGAGGAGGCTGGATGACAACGCAGTTCTCAGGTCGGCATTTGCAACGCTCACACCAGGCCGGAGGAAGTCATACATCTTCCACGTCTCATCTGCGAAGCAGGCAAAAACCAGAGCAGCCCGGGCGGAAAAGTGCGTGCCAATGATCCTGGGTGGGCGTGGGTTCAATGAGTTCCCGAGCTGAGGCTCGAGAATCAGACATTCGTCACTGCGGAGGAGAAATTCGCAAGGCTGACTGGCGCACTGTCTGGAGGATCGCAAACAACGACTTCGCTTGAGCCGCTGGCGCCTGAAAATCACCGCGTCTGGAGGCGAGCGAGAGATATCACTGTCATCGATAATTAGAGGCCATGAATCGGAAAACCGCGTTCGTACCGCCTATGCTGCGTCTCAGAACCGAAAGGCTGCCGCACGTCCAGACTGGTCGCCGGAAACACGTGCAGCGTCGCCTGCTCACCCTCGGCGGCCTTGATTTGATCCAGTAGTTTCCGTGCCTGTTGACGAAAGAGGCGCGCTTGGCCGCGCCCTTTCAGAAAATCGTTGTTCGGCGCAGGTGAACAAAGTCTCCAGATGCTCGCGCCGGAAAGGCACGCCTCAATGCGTTCGTCATTGATGGTTGCACTTAGTGAAACACCAGCGCCGGCGGGCCATCCATTCGTGTTGGAGCCGTAATCGTGTAGTCGAATACATCCGGATCTTACTGCCACTACCAATCCGGGGGGTCCAGGTTAAGCTGATAAACCTCGGCGGCGGGAATATCGCAGTGCAGATACCCCAGCAACATTAGAAGCGGTTGTGGTGCGAGGGCAAAGACGGATAGGTGCTCAACTTTTCCTTGCGCCAGTCGGGGTTTTATCTGCTGCGAACATAGCCATAGCGAGATTGCGGACTTCGCGGTTTGGGCTTTCCAAATGCCGTTGAGCCAAGGCGACAATCCGTTTTTGGATCGGGATCGAGCGTAGCAGAACTTGGCTTCGATCAATCTTGCCGATGCGAAACTTGTGCCACAGCCGGAAGAGTCTGGCATGCTCGGCCAGCGCATCGCGGCAGAATTGCTCCACCGCACTGCTCTTGGTAAACTCCACAACCCCCAACAGATTGCGTTTCAGGTGTGCCCAGCAGAACTGCGCTTTACCGGAGTGATATTTCAAATAGGCGCTGAACCGGTCGCTGCACAGGATGCCCTGGAAGACGGCTCCCAGATGGCGGATTAACACTTCGCTGCCGCGGGTCGCCGCCAAGGTGTAGACCACGTAGCGCGCCGCCACAAAGGCCCACAGGAAGCGCTTATCGCCATTAGTCCGCCAACCCGTCTCATCGACGTTCAACACCGGTTCATCCTTCAATCGCTGTTCCAGTTCCTGGCACACGCCCGCCACCGCTTGGCTGGCTTCTTCCCAACATTTTTGCGTGCTTCCCAAACTGATCTCGATCCCGAGCACTTGGCCCAGCAGCCCTTCCATCACCCGCCGCGGCATGCGGCAGACCACCGTCAGATAGGCGATCAGCCCGGTCAATTGCGGCCCAAACTGTCCCGCTATCTCCTTCGTCGGTGCCATCCGCGTAGCCTCTCCGCAGTGGTCACAAACCACACTGGGAAATTGGTACTCGATGGTGTGCGCCTTGATCGGCGGCACTTCCGTGACTTGATGCCGCCGCGGCTCACCCTGGGTCGTCACTTTACCCGGTTCTTGCGGAAGCTTTCCGCCGCAGTGCCCGCATTGAGCCGGCAGCCGCACTTC
>CAVYEV010000058.1:0-72009 GCA_963767545.1 Terriglobia bacterium | reverse complement strand
AAAAGTTCAATCCTGGCCGAATGCCTCCTGTTTGCTAGTGTCTGCTTCTTGGCTGCTTCAAGTGGACGTCTCTGCAAGAATTCTGGGGCTACATCAGTTTGAGAGCCTGACCGCTGCACCAGTAAAATACAACGCAGCAAAGGGTTACGCGAAGCCACGGTCTGGCAGTCGCTTCATTCTGATCCCCCGTCTCTCTTCTCAATACCCGGAGTGTGTGCCCGGGTCGTGCGCTATCCATGCGATCCTGGCATCTGAAATCGTTGTGTCGGGTGTGGAAAGCGGTGCAGGTTGCTGCCAAACTGTAAGGAGTGAAATGACGCGGCGAGAAATGTTAGCATCCTTGAGTTTGCGCGCGGCGGCGTTGGCGGCGCTACGCGAATCGGCCATAGCGGCCCAGGGTCCAAATATCAGATGGGCTGTCAGCATGTTTCTCTGGACCTCAACACAGTGGGGCGACCATGCGCCGGTGCCTTTTACCGACATGCTGGATGTCATTAAGGACGTGGGTTTCGACGGATTTCGATTTGTCGGCTGGCCGGAGTCGCTCGACAAATATAATTTGACACTTCCGTTTCTGGATCGGGAACTCTCGAAGCGAGACCTGCATCTCGCCACGCTTTCGTTCCACGGGGACGCGAGCGATTCCGCGAGACACGAGGAGATCGACAAGGCAGCGCATGGAGCTTGCGAGTTCCTCAAACATTTCGGCGCAACGGAACTGGTCGTTTTCTCCCCCAAGCGGCCCAATAAGGTGCTAGTGCGCGAGTACATGCGAGTCGCCTGCGATTATTGGAACCATCTCGGCGATTTGTGCGCGCCCTATGGGATCCGGGCAGGCCTGCACAATCACTCGCAAGGCCAACTGGTCGAGAGCCAGGACGAAGTGGAACTCATGCTCCGGCTGACCGACCCGAAGCGGTTTCACTGGGCGCCTGACACGGTGCATCTCTACATGGCCGGCTGCGATATCGGCGCGCTTTTCGACAAGTATGCGGAACGCCTCATCTGCATGGACTTCATCGACGGCAAATATGAATTCCAACGCCGGGACATGAGGCTGCCGAACGGGAAATCCGAGAAGGCCGGAAGCCAGAACGGCACGTTCATGCTCTCGAATCGCGATCTGGGCGACGGCGAAATTGATTTTCCGCGGCTCATGCGCGATTTGCGGCGCGTGCGATACAAAGGATGGATCGTGGTCGACGATCACTATGCGCCGCTCGGCCCGAAGCAGGATTTCTCCCGCAGCATGAAATATATTCGGGAAACGCTAACGCCGATCTACTCGTAGCCAAGTCTACTTTTTGAGCTGGACCGGCTCCCAATTCGGCAGCGACACATTCGTCCGGTAGTTCGATTCGTTGTAATCGGGATTTCGGATCGGAGCGTAAATGCGCTCGCCCTTGAAGGGCCGATCCTGCGTGTAAATCCATACGCGATCCTGATCCCAAAGAACAATCTCGTCGCGCTGGTCGCCGGTCAGATTCAGAACATTTGCGGCCAGGTCGGGATGTCCGTCGTCCGGGAACATGACGGCGCGCCGCAGGTGGCCATCGATCATGCCGCCATCTTTCGGACTGCCAGAAAGCAGCACAAACTCCTGACCATCACCTCGCCAGTTTACGGGAAGCATGGGACTGCCGGAATGAATAGGCTCTTCCTGTGCCAGTATGTTTCCGTCGGCATCGAAGAGGGTGACGATGCCGGGATTCTTCCAGAAGTTAACCGACATGTACTGCAAACCGGGAAGGTCCGGCCGATATTTTCCGACACTCGGACTCTGATTGTGGCCGACCCGAATATGCTTCAGAACTTTGCCGTCCAGGTCGAATATCATGAACCCTTCGTCACTGCAGCTTGCATAAACGCGCGGCGGAGCTTTCGGATCGCCGGTCAGATTCCCCGCCATGATACCGTCGGCATGGTCCTTGACCATTGCGTCTTTGCTCCATAGCTGCTTTCCTTCGGGACTCCACATGGCATACCCGATGAAGAGCGAATCTTTACCGCTTCCGCCAATCTCCAGCGGATAAGGATAGTGTCCGGTCTGTCCGTCGCCGTGCCACAGCAGCTCGAGCTGGTTGCTGAAGATCCAGAAATGGGTGTACCGGTCCTTGACCAGGATCTCGTGCCGGTCTTTGTTGCCGGAAAAGTTGACGAAGGCGATAGAATCCCCATTCTCCAGTTCGTAAGGATGCTCCTTATCGGTTGGCGGCATCTTCGGCATGGGCACGGCACGCTTAACTTTGCCGGTTCGACCGTCCAGAATCTGCAACTGAAAATCGCGGACCATCACGACTTCGTTCTTGCCATCGCCATCGATATCGTGAATCTGGAACGGCGTGTCGTTGGTCAGGAGTCCGTTACGCGGATCGGGCCGGCCCAGTTGCCAAAGGACCTTGCCGTCCAGTGTCACGGCGGTCAGACAACTAATCTGATCGAAAGCGTCGGCCCGCACGCGGGGAATGTTCTGCGCGATCAGCATTTCGGGCACACCGTCGCCATCCAAGTCGCCAAAGCGCGCATTGCGTCCTGCGCCAAAATTCGGAGTGTTGAATTTCTTCCAGAGTTTCGGCTTCGGGTTTTCGTCGCGCAGACGGGCAAGCTCGCCTTCGCGCTTCGCGATCTCAGCGGCGATCTCTTTGGCTTTTGCATCGCTGGTCCAGACATGGAAATCCTGGAATCTCGCAGGGCCGTAGGTGACGCACGCGGCTTTGCCGTGTAGGATTTCTGAATCGCTGGCTTCCAAAACCTGCTTGCCGTCGATGAAGGCGCGGATGCGCGGTCCTTCGCCTTCGAGGCGCAACGCATAATAGTGCATCGTGTCATATGAGAACGAGGCGCTGCCCAGGTCCTTCCAGCCGTGCTGACGCAGCGAGGGTTCGAGTGGCAGGTGTAACGCGAGCGACGCTTTGTTTCCGCCCGAGAGCGAAAAATAATAGTAATGTCGATTGGTGTGATAGCGGAACGCCACGCCTGCCGCGTCGACGCGATTCAGCGGTTTCACCTTCACTTCGACACTGTAATCGCTCCACTCAGGCTCGCCGGTAAGGAAGATAGGATAAGTCCACTGGTGGGCTGTCGAGTCGAGCTGTTCTTCGAGATAAGAGTGACCGCCCTCGGAATCGATGAGCCAGGCATCGAGATAGTTGATGGCGTTCGACCATAGTCCGAGCGGCACGCCGCGATTCGGAAGATAGTGATACTCCTGGATGGCGCCGTTCAATGTTCCGACCGGTGAAGTGAGCCATCCAGCCGGAAAGCTGGAGAAGTCGTCACGAAACAGGTCGGCTCCGAGGGCGGCAGTGCAGAGGAAGAGAGTAAGCAGAAAGCTAGCAGTTGTTCGCATGATTGGTATTAGAAAGCTCAGTAAATCGAGCCAAGCGCCACGGACTAATTCAGTTTCGCCTCCAAAGCATTCAGCACGATCTGCGCATAGGTACCGTTTTCAAAATCCGTGATCGAGTGCCCGGGCTGAAGATAAATGATCCATCCTTTTTCTGCCTTCTTCTCCCAACCCGCGCGATCTTGCATCCAAACTTTGCCAGTCTTCGGATCTTGCCATTTGAAACCCATCAGGATGGTCTTGTCCTTCCCGTCGGTGAACACGTGATTGAGATAGACCTCAGAGTTATTGAGAGTGAATGATGGATATTCCTGTTCCGGCGTGCCCAGGTCGGAACTCTTGTAAGTAGTCTTGCCCTCGTACTTCACGTTGTGAGAGGTGATGTAATTCCCCGGCGCCAGGTTAACCACGGTGTAAGTTACCGGACTGACGTATTTGTAGAAGCCCTGCTCGGGATCTCCGGGAGGAGTTAGCCGCATGCCAAGAAACGGAAACCAATACTTGTTTTTCGCGCGGGCCCAACTGATCGAATGATGCAGCACGATCAATTTGCCGCCGGAGTTTGCATAATCGACCATCGGCTTCTCGGCGGATTCGAGCAGTTCGTGGTGCACGAACGCGAACACCGCGCGGTAACCGGAAATGCTAGCCGGCACGTTCGCCTGCGTCACCAGATCGGCCGTCGTGTTGGCGCGAGTCTTAAGGATCTTGACCAACAATTCCATTTGCGGCATCTCGTCCGCTACGATCAGGACATCGCCCGCTGCGCGAATCTCCGCCGGCGCGACGAAGACACAAATAGCGAAACCCAATACGTAGCTTGCCAACCTGGATAATCTCGTTTTAATCATCAGACTCTCTCTAATAAGCGCGTCAGAACATCAGCTTTAGTCCGAACGACATGATCCTGCCTGGACCCGCAGCGGTTATGCTGCCGAAGGCGGTAGTGCCCACGGTAGTGCTGATCGCAGCAAAGTTCGGGTGATTGACCACATTGTAAGACTCGGCGCGAAATTGCATGCGCGCCTTCTCGCCCAAGGACAGGTTCTTAATCATCGATACGCTCCAAACCTGGAAGCCCGGCCCGATCAGAATGTTCCGTCCGGTGTTTCCGAACTGGCCTTTCACCATACTTGCGACAGGCAGAAACGCCGCAGTGTTGAACCATTGGGACACGGTGCGCTGGTCGGACGGCAAATTCGGATCCATCCCGTTGGTTGAGGCGCGGCTGGAACTCGCGCCGATACCCGCTATGTCGTTTGCAACCGTAACCGAGTTAGGCGCCCCGCTCTGGAACGTCGTGACGCCGGCGATTTCCCATCCACCCACCGCCTTTCGCAACACCAGGTTGCGGCTCTTGGTGAAGAACGGCAATTCGTAAATGTAGTTGAAATTCAAGACATTCTTGCGATGAAAAGCCGAGAGACCGTAGTCGGCGTTGGCGTTGTAATTATTTTCCGGCGATCCCCCCACGGTAACTTGCGCAACACCTCCCGGAGTGTCGTCGAGCAATTTGGAGTAAGTGTAGTTGAACCCGAATGAGAGCCCGCTTCGCGTACGCTTACTGAGCTTCACCTGCAGAGAGTTGTAATTGGAATTGTCGCCGTCATCGCGGCCATCGATCTCGGCGTATCCGAGGTAAGGCCGCAAAGCGTTCACGTTGACGCCGCTGTTCCCCGGCTGCAGGAGCGTTCCCACCGGCAATTGGTTGATGTCGATGGTGCGGAACAAATGACGTCCCACAGTGCCTACGTATGCCACGTCTAGAACAGTGTTTTCGAAGAGTTGCTGCTGCACGCCGAAGTTCCACGTCATCACGGTCGGATCGGGCAAGTGCAGCGGCCACAGCGCCAGGTTTGCGGGGAAGACATTGGAGGCTCCGCCCCCCGGGTTATCGATATTGCCATTGTAGATATTGGCCGAATTGACAAACGGCGGCATGGAGGTCAGGTCGACTTTTACATCGGTTCCCACGCGGTCGTAGAATATGCCGAAGCCCACGCGGATTGCCGTCTTTCCGTTTCCGAATGGGTCGTACGCGATGCCGATACGCGGCGACCAATCGTTCTTGTTTACGTAAGATCCGGTTAGCGGAAGGCCGATAAATAAGCTCTGGAGCGCGGAATTGCCGTATTGAGGCAACCGGCCTTTGGCCGCGGAAGGCCAGTTGCTTCCCAGAATGGCAATGCCGTTGTAGGGGTTCCCGGTGTTTGGGGTAATGGCTCCGTTCGATCGGCTCACGGCAGGGAACATTCGCCGGGTTGAAAACATGAGGAACGAAGGTTGCGTTGTTGCCCTGCGCATTTATGTAGGGGGGCATCAGATTGTACCGGAGCCCCGCTTCCACCGTTAGATGGCGATTGACTCTCCAACTATCCTGCGCGTAGAAATCCCACTCCCACCATCGATCGAAAGTAAACGTGTCCGCCTGGTCTTCCTGAAAGGTATAGAAATTCCCGAGGAGCACGTCGGCAATCGCATTCTTACTGGTGAGCGCGGCCGAGGTATTGAAGGTGACAACGCCCTGATCGTTGGCATACGTGTCGTTCTGGCGGTTCCCGTGGTGAATATCGGCTCCGAATTTGAGCGTGTGCGGTCCGGCAACTTTGGTGAAACCGTCGCGCCAGAAAAAGTAGGCCTCTCCATATTGGGCGCGTTGGCCGGCGCCGTAGCCGGTGAAACCTGCGATGCTCACGGTGGGACCGGGCACCTGGCCCGCGGGAAATCCGCGAGAGCCATTTTCGGGATATACCGTGGGGAACGTGAGGCCCAAAGTGCTTCGGTAAATGGCGTCGCCAATGTCAGTAGCGTGAATGCCGTTGTGATCGACGCTGAAGTTGAAAGTGTTGATTGCCGTTGGAGAAAGGGTTTGCGTCAGACCGATGGAGGTAATGTAACCGGGGCGGGATCGCTGGCCCTCCGGAATACCCAATGAATCGTTGAGGAAGTCGTCGAAAAACTGATACCTGTCGGACGTCCAACGGTAGGTCATTACGACTTTCGGAGATATATAGTAGTCTCCGCGCAGCAATTCCTGTCTCGGGTTCGTCTGATTTATACCGGTCGCGATAAACGTGTGGCCGCTTGAAAGGGCGCTGTTAGGCAGTGGAATCGGAGTCAGCAATAATGGGCCGTTCTTTGAGAAGCGAGAGGCCGGGACGATCTTATTTGGAAAGGGCGTGTTGTTGAGCGGATCGACCGGGGCCGTAAGCGACGAATTTTGAAAATTACCCTGCCGCTCAGCCGCGGTCGCAACGGTGTTGTTGTTGGTCGTTCCTTCATGATCGTACTTCCATTCCTGGCTGTAAAAGAAGAACAACTTGTTCTTTTCGACGTTCCACTTTTTGGGAATGAAAACAGGTCCACCGATCACACCGCCAAAGTCGTTGAAGTGCAGCGGAGGCGCCGCTCCAGCAGTGAAGAATGTACGAGCGTCGAACCAGTTGTTCCGTACGTACTCGAATAGCGTGCCGTGGAACTGCTGGGTGCCGCTCTTGGTCACGACGTTCACGGATGAGCCCGCGCGGCCGCCGAACTCCGCGCTGTAACTGGCGGTATTGACCTTCACCTCTTGAATCGCCTCGGAACTGGGATTCATCATCTGGTTCTGGGCCGTGCCCTGATCGATATTGCGCGCCCCGTCGAGCGTGAATTCAGTAGACTGTGAGCGGACACCGTTGATCCGCTGGCCTAAGGCCGTCAGGTTCAGCCCGAAAGGGTTCGGGATAGCGTTCGTGGTAGCGCTTCCCGTAGTAGACACGGGAGTGGCGACCGACCCTGGTACGAGCCAAAGCAACTGTGAATAGTTTCGGCCGATCAAGGGAATCTGGCTGAGTTGCATGTTGTCGATGACCGAACTGACCTCACCGGAAGTGGTCTGAACCTGCTGAATCGCCGCCGCTACCGTGACCGACTCGCTTGCCGAACCGAGCACGAGTTTGAAATCGATTACTCGCTCCGAGGTGGGATCGAGGATCACTCCCGATTCCTCGGTACGCCGGAAACCCTTGTTTTCCACCCTCACGTCGTAAACGCCCGCCGGTAGACTGGGAAACACGTACAACCCGAGTTCGTCCGTTTGAACTAACTGGCCGATTCTGGTACCGGTATTTACAGCTTCGACTTTGCAGTTGGGAACGGCAGCTCCCGAGGGGTCGGTAACCTTGCCTGATATGCGGCCCACGTTCGTCTGTGCCCCGACGGGGACGCCAAAGAAGCAAGAGAACGCGAAAGCAAGCGGGAAATAAACTGCTGCGATCGAGTACACGCGGTTCAGCTTGGAACGACCCTGATTCATCCGAACCTCCTAAACACCAACGACAGGCGGTAAACGGAGTCAGTATATCTCAATGAGGTTCATTGGTACTGCATGGGTCATGGAACTCAGTAGCGCCAATTTAGCTGCAAATTTACAGATTGCTTGAGTGCCCTTATTATTGATAAAATGTTCCCACTTGGTCTGTTCGCAGACTCTAACCAATAAGAAGGGGTACTTGATGCGCGATCTACGTAAGATCTTTGCAGTTTTCTCGCTGGCGTTGCTATGCGCCGGCGCAGCATTTTCTCAAGCCGTCAACGGAACCATTGTCGGTACCGTTACCGACGCCTCGGGCGCCGTTATCGCCGGAGCGAAAGTCACGCTCACCGAAGTCAATACAAAAATTGTCCACGCTGGTACTACTAACGACAGCGGAACGTTCTCCTTTCCGGATTTGCCACCGGGCACTTACGATGTCGCGGCGGAAATGGCGGGCTTCAAGAAAGAAACGAAGACCGGCCTTATCTTGGAGGCGAACAACAGCCCGCGCGCCGATTTAAAGCTGCAAGCCGGGGACGTTAACCAGAGCATCGAAGTGTCGGCGAGCGCCGCGATTCTTCAAACCGAGCGGGCCGATACCGGCCGCACCATGGGTTCGGAACTCGTCGAAGAGCTGCCGCTGGGCGTCAACCGCAATTTTCAGAGTCTGCTTGACCTGGTTCCCGGAACATCGGTCGAAACCTTCCAGCACTCCCAGTTCTTCAACGCATCGAGCTCGCTGCAGACCAACGTCAACGGCCAGCCGCGCATGGGCAATAACTATCAGATCGAAGGCATCGACAATAACGAGCGGACCGGCCTTCTACAGATTCTGATCACGCCCGCGGAAGCGATCCAGCAGGTGAGCGTCTCGACGACCAATCACGATCCTGAACTCGGCCGCGCCACGGGCGCCGTTGTCAACGTAATGATCAAGTCGGGGACTAACGCGTTTCATGGTGCCGGCTACGAATTCCTGCAGAACAGCGCCTTCGACGCGCGCGCGTTCTTTAACCCATCGGTCGGCCACTTAGCCTACAACCAGTTTGGCGGCAATGTCGGCGGACCTATCAAACGCAATAAACTTTTCTTTTTCGCGAACTATCTGCGGACGTCGGATCATGAGGCCAACACCAATCAGACGAGCATTCCCTCCAACGCTTTTCGTACCGGAGATCTGAGCGGTGACCCCACCCATCAGGTGTACGATCCCGCGACTGGCCTGCAAGATGGATCCGGTCAGGGTCGTACCCCGTTCCCTGGCAACATCATTCCCACCAGCCGCATCAACCCGATCGCGGCCAAAATGCTGGCGACCTACCTTCCGCCGACCAACGAAGCGTTCAATCCGACCTCCCAAACCAACGATTTTTTCGCTCTTTTGCCGGCCGTGAAGTCGAACAATCAGGTCGATTCCAAAGTGGATTGGACCCTCACCGACAAAGACCGCATCAGCGGCCGTTTCAGTTTCGGCCGTCCGGTGACGTACCAGGCGCCCGATCTTTGGCGACGCGGGAGGTCCCGCGCAGAGCAATTTCGAAGGGACTGGTACACAGAAGACTTACAGCACGGGACTCAACTACAATCGGGTGATCAGCCCGTCACTCCTGACCGAAGTCCGCATCGGCGTCGCGCATTACCACAACGAGGCGTTCGAGTCCGACTACGGCAAGAATGATTCCACATCCATCGGCATTCCAGGTGTCAACCTGGGGCCGTTCACCAGCGGCTTTGTCGGTATTCAGGTCAACGGTTATTCCGGTCCGCTGTTCGGCTATTCGGCGAGTCTTCCCTGGGACCGCGCGGAAGCCAATATCGACATAGTGAATTCGTGGACCAAGATTTATCGCAATCACCAGATCAAATGGGGCGTCGACCTCCGCCGCATCCGCGACGATTTACTACAGGATCAGACCTACAGTCCGCGCGGAATTATGTATTTCGGAACGGGCCAGACCGCCCTGCAGACATGCAATGCTGCCGGCGCGTGTTCGAACTCGTCCAATGGCTTGGCGAATGAGATGGCCAGCTTCCTTTTGGATGTTCCCTATCAAGAATCCCGTGACGTGAACTCGTACTTCCCGGCCTATCGTCAATGGCAGATCTTTTCTTATATCGCCGACAACTGGCAGGTCTCGCCGAAGCTCACTGTGAGCCTTGGCCTACGTTGGGAGATCTATACAGCGCCGACTCCGCACTTCCCCGCCGGATTTTCGAATTACGATCCCTCAACGAACGAGTTGGTTCTTGCCGGTATCGGCGGGAATCCGATGAACCTGGGCTTCAACACCCGGTACAAGTACTTCGCGCCGCGGGTTGGGATAGCGTACCGGTTGAATGACAAGACCGTGGTCCGCGCGGGCTATGGTGTTAGCTATACGCCCTTCCCCGACAACACCTGGATGTATAACTTCCCGGTGCGCTCGAACAATTCTTATGCGCAGCCCAATGGAGGCACCGACACCAATGGCCCTGCAATTTTACCGAACGGCCAAAGAGCCAGCTTTGAAGCGGGCTTCCCCGCGCCTGATCCGGTAGTCGTGCCATCGAACGGAATCATAGCCCCCAACCCCACGACTGCGGAGGTTTATGTTCCCAAGAATTACAAGAACGGCTACATCGAATCGTGGAACTTCGCCATCCAGCGGCAATTGCCGTGGGGTCTGGCTCTGGACGTCGCTTACGTCGGTAGCCACGGCGTGGATACGCCGGCGGCCATCGATCTTAACGCGGGCCAGACCATCGGCGCGGGTGCCGCCGGCGAGCCGTTCTTTACGAAGTACGGAATCACCAACACCGTGACAGCAGTACTTCGCGGGCTTCTCGTCAACATACAACTCTCTGCAAGTGAAGTTCGATCGGAGGTTCAATAACGGCTTCAGCTTGACCACGGCGATCACCTGGCAGAAAGCCATGGATTTCCAAAGTGGCGACGACGGCGGTCTCGATTTTTATGCCGGGCAAGGCCTCGGACGAAACTACGCCAGGGCCGACTTCGACCGGACCTTCAACTTCATCCAGAGCTATATCTATCAGTTGCCCTTTGGCCGCGGCAAGCATTTTCTCACGCACAGCTTCGCGGGAAAGATCCTGGGAGGCTGGCAAATCGCGGGAATCGTTTCGGCCCGCACCGGCTCGCCCCTCACCTTCACGGGCAATAATAGCCTGAATCTGGGCCGAGACGGAACCACGACGCTTGAACAGGTGGCGCCGGTTCAGATCCTGGACGGCATCAACACCGGCAATCCCTGGTTTAGTACCACGAGCTTCGCCAGAACGCCAAACTAACATTCAAGGCGACACCGGCCGTAATATCATCAGCGGTCCGGGACTCTTCGCCCTGAATGCCGGTTTATCGCGATGGATCAATTTCCGTACAACCGGCGACAGCACTATCAAATTGCAACTGCGTCTCGACAGCCTCAACGTGACCAACACGCCTCAGTTCTCAAATCCCAATACCGGTTTTGGGTCGAACTTCGGATTCGTCACCGGCACGCTCAGCTCAGGCACCGGCGTCAACGGTACCGGCGGCGGACGTGTGGTGACATTGGCCGCGAAGCTTGTGTTCTAATCGACTCCATAGTTCTGGTCAAGGGCAGACCGTCGAATACGATGGCCTGCCCGTTTGCTTATAGTGCAAGGCTTCCCGCAGCGATACCCTATACTCCTGAATATGAGCGGCATCCTCTATGTTGTTGCGACGCCGATTGGGAATCTGGAAGACATCACGTTTCGGGCCGTGCGTATCCTGCGGGAGGTGAACTGGGTAGCCTGCGAAGATACCAGGCAGACACGCAAGTTGCTGGATCACTACAGCATCACGACTCCGCAGATCAGCTATCACGAACACAATGAGATTGAGCGGGCCAAAGAGCTATGCTCCCGGCTATTGGCAGGTGAATCCGGGGCGCTAGTGTCCGACGCCGGCGTGCCACTGATCTCAGACCCGGGCTACAGGCTGGTTCACGCGGCGGTGGGCGCTGGGATTACGGTGCAGCCGGTGCCTGGAGCCTCGGCGGCTTTGGCAGCGCTATCCGCATCCGGATTGCCCACGGACTCATTCCACTTCGCCGGCTTCCTTCCGCCTAAGCCAGGACAGCGCGTCCATGCGCTTGAGGCGTTGAAGAACGAGCATGCCACGCTGATCTTCTACGAAGCGCCGCATCGCATCACAGAGGCGCTGGCCGACGTGCAGGCTGTGATGGGCGATCGCGACGTAGTGGTCGCGCGAGAGATCACCAAGATGCACGAGGAATTTCTGCACGGGACAGCCTCAGAAGTTCGGGAACGGTTGGAAGGCCGCGAGATCATCAAGGGGGAGATTACGCTGCTGGTTGCCAAGGCGACGCGGCCGGCCGTGGACGATCGGCCGATCGAGGAAGCGGTAGAAGCGCAGATGCGCTCGGGGATGAGCCGCATGGACGCGATGAAAGCGGTCGCCAGAGCGAGGGGCTTGTCGAAGCGGGACGTCTATCGCGAGTTCGAGCACCTGCCGCAGCATCATCTGGCGGAGCGTCCGGTAGACCGCGGGCGACACTAGCGATGAGGCTCTTTGCCGCGCTGGTGCTCGCCGGTTCACTATACGGGCAGAGCGCACCGGAGCAACATGATCCCCTCTTCCGGGATACGCCGCAGAGCGCCGTCATCCACTTTCTCGAAGCCTGCCACGCGCACGATTACACCAAAGCGGTCCGGTACCTCGACCTACGGCGTATGAGTCCGGACGAGCGCGCCAAGGAAGGGGAGGATCTGGCGCGTCAACTCGAAGACCTGCTGGACGATACCACCTTCGATATTGCCACCATGAGCCGCGATCCCGAGGGCGATCAGTCGGACGCGCTCTCTTCCAACATCGACGAACTCCACACGTTTAAGGTGGATGGGCAGTCGCTCGATATGCAAATGGAACGCGTGGCCCTGAAGCCCGGCCTCCAGGTCTGGTTGGTATCGGCGAACAGCGTCGCGATGATTCCGAAAGCGCATCAATTGGTGGCCGAGACGCCGTTCGAGAAACGCCTGCCACAGTTCCTGGTGACCAACGAGATCCTCGATACACCGGTTTGGCGCTGGTTTGCGCTCGCGGCAATAGCAGCCGCTCTATGGCTGATTGCGAGCCTGGTATCGCGATTGCTTCTGGCGATGGTGCGGCCCTTGATCGATGCGCCGTCGTTTCGCGGTCCATTGCGCATGGGCTTGGCGGCCCTCGGTTTCCGTGCGGCGCTGGAACTCGCGCCGCCATCTTCGCTACCGCGGCTGGTCATCGAGCGGGGCGTGGGGTTGATACTGTCGTTAACCTTGGCTTGGGCGGCCACGGCCCTAATCGACTTGCTTGCCGGGCGCTGGCATTCGCATCTCGACCCGCGGGTGCAGGCGGTCAGCTTTTCCGTACTGCCGCTGGGCCGCCAGGTTGTCAAACTGTCGCTGTTCCTTATCGCGATACTGAGCGTCGTCAGCGCTTGGGGTTACAACACCTCGACGATACTCGCGGGACTTGGAGTCGGCGGACTTGCCGTGGCGCTGGCGGCGCAGAAGACAATCGAGAACCTCTTCGGCGGGATCTCGGTCATCGGCGACCGCCCCGTTCTGGTCGGCGATATCTGCCGCTTTGGCGACCGGACCGGGACAGTGATGCACATCGGTCTGCGCTCGACGCGCATACGCACTCCGGACCGCACTATCATCAGCGTCCCGAATGCGCAATTCGCAGGCATGGCTCTCGAGAATATCTCGGGCCGGGACAAGACCTGGTTCCACCATACGCTCAACCTGCGGCGGGATACGACTCCGCAGCAGTTGCTCGAAGTGCTGTCCGCGATTGGCCGCATCCTTCACGAATCGCCCAAGGTGGAGAACGGTAAGACGCCGGTGCGCTTCATCGGCATGGGCCAGTATTCGTTGGATGTGGAGGTCGCGGTATATCTGACTACTTCCGATAACGACGAGTTCCTGGCGCTGCAGCAGGAACTGCTGATCAAGATGCTGCAGGCCGTGGAACATGCTGGGTCGGCTCTCGCCGTCCCTTGGCAGGAAAGCGTAGAAGCGCCGGGCACCTGAGTGAACTTCCCGGCAGGGATGTGCGTTACTACTAGTGCTATGGAACAGATCCGCATCAAACTGGAAGAGATTAAGGTCGCCGGCAATGAGTTGGTGGAGAAGATCAAAGCGCTGCTCAACGAGGGCAACATCCACCGCGTGGTCATCAAGAACCCGGAAGGACACACGCTAATTGAGGTGCCGGTCACAATTGCCGCCATTGGGGCGATTGCCGCGCCTGTGCTCGCCGCGGTAGGTGCCATCGCCGCGATGGTGACCCATTGTACAGTCGTTATCGAACGCCGGGAGCAGAGTCTATAACGCCGCGTTACCGTTTGACGAGCTGGATTTCGAACAGCTTCGGCCAGAGTTTACCGGTTACGAACAGGCGGTCGCCGATCGGATCGTAGGCGATTCCGTTGAGGACGTCGACGCCGGTTCGCTCGCGGTCATCGGCGGGCAGGATTCCGGTCAGATCGATCCAGCCGACCACTTTGCCATCGGCGGGAGAGATCCGGACGATCTTGTCCGTCTGCCACACGTTGGCATAGATCTCGCCGCGAACGTATTCCAGCTCGTTCAGCATGAGTACAGGGCTTCGATCCTTCATGGACGGCAATGCGTCTTTTCTCGTGCAGCGTCGCGGCATCCCAGCAGCGGATCTCGGCGGTTCCATCGCTCATGAAGATCTGCTTGCCGTCGTTCGTGAGGCCCCAACCTTCTCCCGGATAATCGAACGTTCGTAAGAGCTTGAACGTGCCCTGATCGTAGACGAATCCGCGATGAGACTGCCACGTGAGTTCGAAGATATGTCCATCGAGCAGACGTGATTCCTTCGCCAAAGTAGTCGCGATCGAGCGGAATCGATTGCAGCACCTTGCCGGTTTGCAGCTCTACTTTCCGCAAGCTGGATCGGCCAGGTAAGCCAGTGCCTTCGTAGAGGAATCCGCCGCGATATTCGAGGCCTTGCGTGAAGGCATTCGGATCGTGAGGATAATCATGGACCACGCGAAAGGTGTATTGCGGGACAGGCGGTTGCGCGGCTGCGCTCACCACCGCTGGCGAAGATCGATAACAGCAGAGATCTCACTATTGCGCTCATTACTGTCCTACCGGCGCTGCGATGATGATCTGATTGGCTGTGGGCGAGCTAACGCCGCCCTCGTTTTCGATACTGACTGCCACTGCCGCGGTCGAGGCGATATCGACGGCGCCGGTTCGCAGGTGCAGCGCGGAGCCATCCGCGGATGGCGCGAAAGTTCCCGCGGGTACAGGCTTGCCGCCCTTGGGGATTATCCACATTTCATAAGTCTTTCCCGGCGCGAGCGCTGCCATACCCTGTCCCGAGAAAGCTACGCCGTGGCTCGGGCTGATCACGATGCGGCCGCGGCGCGCCTTTACCGAAAGTCACTTCCTTGGCTGCCGGATCTTCCAGAACCGCCAGTTCGGTTTGCAGGCGTTCGTATTTCGGCATCCAGACTTCGAAGAACTCCCGGTGCATAGCGTCATGCCGCATCCATATATGAACCGCGAAGGCCACAGAGAGCGCGGTGACCAGCGCCATCACCCACATGGCGGTACGCGACTGGCCGCCATTCGGATTCGCCAGCGCAATCACTCGCGCGCGAAGCCTCTTCGGCGGATTGACCGGCGCACCGCCATTGCCATGCGCGCGACCAACTCTTCGGCGTCGACGAACCCCCGGAGTACAGTTTTCGCACTGGCGCGCAAGATGGGCGCGAAGCTCATCCAGCTCAGGGCCATCAAGCGCGCCGAGCGCATATGTCTGGTAATCGTCCCTGAGCTCGTCACAGGTCATGCGCTCATCACCGCGCCGCCCAATTCATCCCGCAGATGTTTTAGCGCCGTTCTTACCCAAGTCTTAACCGTACCCAGCGGTTGTCCCAGCCGCTCCGCCATTTCCGTTTGCGAAAGACCCTCATAGTAAGCCAGTTCGATCACTTTCTGCTGGTTCTCAGTGAGCTTCGCCATGGCTGTCTTGATCTGCCGCGCGGAATCGGCGTTCAGAACCTCTCTTTCCATGTCTACGTAAAGCGAAGGCGTCCCGTGCTCATCCAGTTCGAAAAGATTGCGATCCATCTTGGCGCGCGCCGACCGGATATGGTCGATTGCCCTGTTTCGGGCTACGGCGAGCAGCCAGGGACCGAGAGCTCCACGGTCCGGATCGAATCCGCCGACGCGGTTCCAGACGCGCAGAAAAGTCTCCTGCACCAAGTCTTCGGCGACCCCCGAATCCTTCACCACGGAGTAAATCAGCGAATATGCCAGACGGCCGAAACGATCATATAAATCGGCCATGGCCTTGGGCTCCCGGCGTTGTAGACGGCGCGCCAGTTCAGAATCGTTCGCGGCGTCGCTTAATTCCAGCGCCAGCAGAAGCCCGGGCAGGTTCATGCAAAGAGTTCTTTAATCACCGCTCCATCGGTAATGGTCGGTCTTTCCGCGCGGCCATTATGCATGTAAGTGAGAGAGACGTGATCGATACCGAGCAGCCACAAGATCGAGGCGTGGATGTCGTGAACGTGGCAGGGCCGCTCGATCGCGCGCAACCCGATCTCATCTGTCGCGCCGACGTATTGCCCTTTCTTCACTCCACCGCCCGCCATAAACATGGAGAAGCCCCATGGATTGTGATCGCGTCCGTCGCCCTTTTCGTTGAAGGGAGTTCGTCCGAATTCTCCGCCCCATACGACGAGCGTATCGTCAAGCATACCGCGGGCCTTCAGATCGGCGATGAGTCCGGCGATTGGCTTATCTGAAGCGCGGCAGCGGCGGCTGTGATTGCCTTCGAGATCGGTATGGGCATCCCATCCGCTACCGGAGCCGGCGTAGAGTTCGACAAAGCGCACGCCTCGCTCGACGAGCCGCCGCGCCAGCAGACAATTCCGCCCGTAGGCCGCAGTCTCCGGCTGGTCGAGTCCATAGAGTTGCTTGGTGGCGTCCGATTCCTTGCTGAGATCCACGGCTTCGGGACCCGAGGATTGCATCTGGTAGGCGAGCTCATACGATGCGATACGAGCTTCCATCTCATTGTCGCCGGGATGCGACTGGTTGAATTCCGCATTGATCTGTTTTGAGGAACTCAAGCTGACTGCGCTGCTCCTCATCGGAGACACCCTTGGGCGGTTTGAGATGCAAAATCGGCGTGTCGCCCTGACGAAGCTGCGTGCCCTGATAAGTCGCGGGAAGGAACCCCGAACTCCAATCTTTTGGACCCCCAACCGGCTCCTTATCGTCGAGCAATACGACGAACGCCGGCAGATTTTTGTTCGCGGTTCCGAGTCCGTAGGTCACCCAGGCACCCATGGACGGGCGTCCGGCGAGAATCGACCCGGTATTCATCTGGCAAACGGAACCGACGTGGTTCAGCCCATCGGCCCAGCACGACCGGATGACGCTCATCTCGTCGACATGCTGCGCGATATTGGGATACCAGTCCGACACCCAGATTCCGCTCTGGCCGTATTGCTTGAAGGTGCGCTTGGTGCCCATCAGCGAGTTGTTGCCGGTGCCCATCGCGGTGATGGGCTTACCGAATGAGGCAGGCATCGGCTGCCCGTTCAATTCGTTCAGCTTGGGTTTGGGATCGAAGAGTATCGACATGGCTGGGGCCGCCTTCCATGAAGAGCCAGATAACCGACTTGGCTTTGGGCGTGTGGTGCGGGGGCTTGGGCGCGAGGGGATCGATGGGCGCGTCCGCCTTTAGAAGAGAGGAGAGCGCGATACTCGCGAGTCCACTTCCGGCGTAGTTAAAAAATTCCCTTCGGGACGAAACGCTCCAGTGATGGGACAATTTATTCAACATGATGGTTTGCTTTCTTGCATTCGTTCAATTGCGCTAATTGATATACACGAACTCGTTGGAGTTCAGTAACATGTGGCACAAATCGGTGATGGCCGCATCTTTGGTGCCTGCGATGCGCTCCTGCCGGACGAGAAACTCGCGGGCAATCTTGCGTTCTTTATCCGACGGCTGCCGCGAGAACGTCAGCCGGAACGCGCGGTCCACCATCTCATCCTGGGTCAGGCCGGCATCGTTCGCGACCTTCTTCGCGAGCGATCGAGACCAGTCGAGCACCAGTTCATTGTTCAGCAGTTCGAGTGCCTGGGGCGCGGTGGTGGTGACATCGCGGCGCGCGCAACTTTCATGCGTATCCGGCATGTCGAAGACTTCGATCATGGGATAGCGCATGTTTCTGCGCACGAAGATATAGACGCTCCGGCGATCCGCTTCTTCGGGCGACTCCGACTGCTTCCAACCTCCACGCGATGGCGTAATGCCGGGCGGCAGCGGAGGAAAGACTCCCGGTCCATGCATCTCTTCATTGAGCAGGCCGCTGACCTTCAGCATCGAATCGCGAATCACTTCGCCTTCCAGCCGATGCGGATTGTAGCGCCACACCAGCTTGTCTTCCGGATCCGCTTTCGCCGCTGCGGGGTTATAGAACGACGACTGCTGATAAGCACTTGACAACATGATCATGCGATGCAGCTTCTTGATGCTCCATCCGCTTTCCACGAATGTGGACGTCAGATAATCGAGCAGCTCTTTGTTTGACCGGCCGCTCACCCATTACGCCGAAATCGCTGGGCGTCCCCACGATTCCACGCCCGAAATGGTAATGCCACACGCGATTCACAATCACTCGCGTGGACAGCGGATTCTTCGGATCGGCGAGCCAGTTTGCCAGGACTGTGCGGCGGCCAGTCGATTTGCCGTCGAGCGCCGGAGTGATCTTGGGATCATTGGGATCGAGAATGGTCAGGAAGCCAGGCTGCACTTCTTCTTTGTAAGCGTCGTAGACACCCACGCTGAGAACATGCGTGGCCGGCGCATGCGCGTCATTATCGATCATCGCCTGCGCGACGGGAGCCGACGGGAATGGATACTCCTTGGTCAATTCCGCGAGCTGCGTACTCAGCTCGGTCCACGTCTTCTTAGCGTCGCCCTTCAGTTTCTTCCCCGCTTCGTCGACCGTGTATTCGATCTGGGGCTTAGCCTTCTGGTACATCTGCCACTGGATGGGCGTGCGCTTGTCGGCTGGCGTGGTGATTGAATCCTGGATTTCAGGCGGGAACTTGTCGAAGTTTTCCTTGTACATCGACTTCAACATGGGTTGCGCCAGTTGCGCCATTTGCGCGCGGACGTCCTTGGTCTTTTCTTCCCACACCGCGTGCCTGGCTTCGAACTCCTTCTTCTTATCGCCGAAAACCAGAGCTGCCTGATCTTCGATGCGAGTATTGGCGAAGAACGCCTGCAATCGATAATAGTCGCGCTGCAGAATGGGATCGAACTTGTGATCGTGGCAGCGCGCGCAACCGTACGTCATGCCCATGAAAGTCGCCGCCGACGGTGTCGGTGATGTCGTTCAGAATTTCCTGACGGCGCTGCATCAGATTGCGGGCGTTGCTTTCGTCGGCGAAATGACGATTGAAGCCGGTCGCGATGAGCGCGGATGCATCGTTGGGATAAAGCTCGTCGCCGGCGATCTGCTCCTTGATGAAGCGGTCGTACGGCTTGTCGGCATTGAAGCTGTCGATCACGTAATCGCGATAACGCCAGATATTGGGGCGTGTCTCATCGCTCTTGAATCCTTCGCTGTCGGCGTAGCGCGCGAGATCCAGCCAATGCCGGCCCCAGCGCTCGCCATAGTGTGGCGACGCGAGCAGACGGTCGACGACTTTGGCGAAGGCGTCGGGGGATTGATCGGAGACGAAGGCCTGCACTTCTTCGGCGGAGGGCGGCAAACCAATGAGATCGAGGGTTGCTCTTCGGATCAGTGTGATCCGGTCAGCCGGCGCGGACGGCGTCAGTTCCTTGTCCTCCAGCTTCGCCAGGATGAACGCATCCACGGGCGTCTTCACCCACGAGGCTTGTTTGACCGTGGGAACGGCTGGTTTCGTGACCGGCTGAAACGCCCACCAGTGCTTCTGAAAATCAGTAAACGGCTTATGGCTAGGAACGGACGGAGCAGCGGCGTATAGTGCGGCCAAGGCTACAAAGCCGAGACCCGCGAAGCGCGGCAGAGATGGCATTAGGCCTCCAGATGGGCTAGTTCTCATTAAATATATCAGTTTTGGGAGTTGGATGTGTGGCATGTTGGCCTTGGATTGTTGGGTTTTGGGAGATGTGTGAGTGGATACCGGATTGGGCGAGGTGACGCAAGAGGCTGCTTTTTGAATTTGATTGTTGGACGTATGTAGAAGGATGGTACGGCGGATTCGTTCGAGGCAACGCGACCGGAGTCGGGGACAGGTGACGCAAATAGCCGATTTTTGAAAGTGGGTTGTGGGGCTTGAGGCCGAGGCCATGCGGGTTTTCGCGGAACGAAGCCGATCTTGTCGGATGTGCAAGGTTTTCCCGGCTTGGCAGAACTGGTGACGCAAAAGGCTGCTTTTTGAATTTGATTGTTGACGTGTATAAGACGTGTATATAAGGATACGTACGGCGGACTCGTTCGGTGGAGGCGGAGAACTGCGAGGGAAGGGCGAACGGAGCCGGGGGCAGGTGACGCAAATAGCCGATTTTTGAAACAGGCCGGTGGAATGACGATTGGATGTGGCTTGGGTACGTCGTGTGGGTGGTAAAGGCTTGGCTGGCCGCCGATGGAGGAGTGCGCCGATAAAACGAAAAGAGAACTGAGGGTGAGCTGCGATGACGCAAAGGGCCGGTTTCTTGTGCCCTTGTGCACGGGAGGGTCGTCTTGCGGAACCAACCCATTGGGGTGCGGCGGGGTCGCGGGTCGCCGTGACGCAAATAGCCGATTTTTGAACGGTCATGGGATTGGATCGCGGGAGTCGAGCATGGCACCGCGTCTTTTGCGGAACCAAGCCAAAGTTGGCGACGCCAGTGTGCGATGTCGAATGAAGGAATGAAAGACCTGATTTTCCGGGAGGCAGAGATGGTGACGCAAAGTGCCGTGTTCTTGATGTGGCTTGTGCCTGACGGGGCGGTAGTTCGGAGTTGTGCATTCTTTTCGAATCGAAGCCAACTGTTGAGGCAAGCTGGAGGGCGAGTCCCTTGCAGATATGCGAGTGGACGCCGCGGAGTACGTGCGCGCTTGTAAGTTGAATATTGAAGTGTCCCGAACATAATCTCTCCTGGTGAACAAATGAAATCGCCGGGAGATTCCGTCTCTTTGAGAAGGAATCTCCCGGCTGTTTGCGAATACCCAAGTGTTCGTCCGCGGGAAGCCGCCCAAGGCTTCATCGCGATTGCTCTCCCCACGCCTGAGGAGGGCGAACAGCGGGCAATCTCCCTCGCGATCCCGGACTATAATCGAAATCGCTCTCGGCTTGCGCCGGGGCTGCTGGGGACGCGCGGCAACCTCTCTGATTTCACATTGACATACGCGATGTTGGGAATTGAGGGGTGTATTTTGTAAGTGACTGGAATTACTCGGATTAAAAATGTGAAGTTGGCGAACTTTCAAACTGGCTATCGACCGAGGGCAGGCCAATTCCTCTCCTCAGGCCGCTACTCGCGAGCCACTTCGATGGCCGCACCGATCATAGCCTCTGTATTCCTCACTTATCTTCACAGCATGAGTCTATGTAAGGGCGGAGTGCGGAAGCAAGAAGACCGGTTCGAACCGCGACGTACAGCTTGGGAAATTCAGCGTCGATTGACAGGACGTAGGCGCTCACGGAGTGCCGTACAAGGAAATCAGCAACTTCCGAAATTCCCTTTCCAATTCGCCGCTTGTTGGACTGGCAAGGGAGTGGAAGTCCCTGCCCTCGTTCCTGCGGGATCCGGGGGATTCGATAATCCGGTGCTTCCCCCCAACGCACGGAAAAGCATACGCTTATGAACGGCTGAATGCCAGCGAAGCTCGCGAAAAGCTATACAGACTTCTCGATGAAACGGGCGCCGATCATGAGCTCGTTTTCATCACCGGGCCGCGCTCAAACCCCGTTCTCGTCGGAGAAAAGGACTGGAACTCAATACGGACGCTGCACCTTCTATCCATCTCAGGCATGAGGACATCGATGATGGGGGACTTGCCACACCTGGGGATGAATGTGAAAAGGAACCGGGCTGGTGACATCCTGGCTTGCGTCAGCAGCCACCCGACCCAGCCCCGAATCGTTTCGAGGAGTTGCTGGCCATCGAGAAAGTTTTTGGCAGGCGCCGGCGGCTTTGGATCACAACCTCTGCGTGGCCGTTCACGGTGAGCATCGCCGGCTTGCCCGACTTCTTCAGCTTGCGGACATGGTCCTTCGCGTTCCGCTGGAAGTCGCTCAAGGCGTGGAGGTCGCGAAGTTACATTACAACATTCAATTTACATGACATGAACTGCTGACACAAACCTCCTTGCGTCTTCCCAGCCCCGGGCTCAGAGTGTAGGCTGCGGTTCGTAACGCTTCACTTTGATATCGTTTTCGTGCCGGCGGGCTTGCGACAGGTCATACGCCGCTTGCAGACGTAGCCACTGGTCCGCGTTCGACCAGCCCGCCTTCTCCAAACGGATTGCCATTTCCGGCGAAATGCCAGCCTGGCCGTTGAGAATGCGAGACAGCGTATGACGGGCCACGCCTAGAACCTCCGCTGCCTCGGTTACGGTTAAATTTAGTGGACCGAGACAGGCGTCCTTGATCGAGTGTCCCGGATGCGGCGGGTTCTTCATGGGCATACTTTCATTTCCTTTCTAGTGGTAATCCATCAAATCAACGTCGAAAACGTCCCCGTCCTGAAAGCGGAAAGTGATCCGCCAGTTACCGGAAATCGTCACGCTCGACATGCCCTTCAGATTGCCCTTAAGAGAGTGGAGACGATAGCCCGGCAAATTTAGATCGGCGGGTGATGCGCCATATCCAAGTGAGCCAGCACGTCGGTAATCCGGGCTACCTGATCGGCACGGACCTTGCTGACGTCGCCTTGTTGAAACAAGCGTTTCAGGCCGCCGTGCCGAAACGTGCTTATCACTCAGCCTACTGTACCGCGTATCGGTACAAGTAGCAAGGATGTGATCCTGGTGTTCCTGATTTTCTCGACGGCGAATTTCGGGAGCCGGGGCGCGGTTTTGCGACAGCGTTCAGCCACTCAAGCATTGGGCAAATGCCGTCAGGGCCGCGGCCTCGAATAACCCTGCCGCCTCTATGAGCTCGACAATTAAAGGTCTCAACCTGAAGCGGTATCGGCAGCTTTTGGCACGAGCGGTTCCGAAAGTAATCAAAACGGAGGAGGAGCACGAACGCGCCGTCGCGAGCCTCATTCACGATTTCGAGGAGAAGGCGTATCCGATACTCAAATCCGAGCCAAACGAGATGGTTGCTTTCCTGCCGGAACAACGCGGGCTCGCCCCGAAGGATCTTTGGCCGGTGATCGGCTCAAGAGCCGGGTAGCGGAGATCCTTGCGGGAAAGCGCGTTATGACAAAAGAGCAGGCAAAGAAACTCGCTGGGTTCTTCCATGCCGGCGTGAACCAATTTTTAATGCGCGTATTCGCCTCTTCGAGGTTCCGCCAGGAACGGCGGCGTGAGACTCGCTATTCGGGGGGTACGAGGCGAGTTCCAATTCCTCCCGAGTCCATCCCCAGCAGATACCTGATATATTGTAGCCGGGGTTCGCACAGGGCGTGTCATCAATGCCAGATTCACAACGTATTAGCGCGGATTCGCTTTGCCGCGGGCAAGGCCGGCGCTGCAATCAACCGGAAATTCTCCAGGTTGAGGAGTCCCCCAATCCCACCATCCTCAGTAAAGAAACAAAACTATGAGCGAACAAGTATCGCGAAGAACATTCACGAAAGCCGGCATCGTGGCGACAGCCGCCTTACCGCTAATGCTGCCCAGGTCATCGAAGGGCGCAAACGACCGCATTCGGGTGGGCGTCATCGGCGCCGGCAATCGCAGCGGTTTGCTGATCGATCAGCTTCCCGATGGCGCTGAGATCGTCGCAATTGCAGATTGCTATCGCAAGCGATCCGAAGACGCCGCGGCCAAACGGAAAGCCAACTGGCGCATCTATGACGATCATCGCCAGTTGCTCGATCAGAAAGACATCGATGGCGTAATCGTCGGCACCAACGATCACGCGCGCGTGTTGTGCGCCATTCACGCGGTGCAGGCGGGCAAAGACGTATATGCCGAAAAGCCGCTCTCCCTTTATGTTGCGGAAGGCCGAGCTCTAGTCCGAGCGGTACGTAAATACAACCGCATCTTGCAGGTGGGGAGCCAACAGCGCTCCATGGCCATGAATCGTGTGGCCTGCGACTTCGTGCGGAACGGCGGCCTCGGCCGCATCCGGCTGGTCATTGGGGCGAATTATCCTCCGTCCGTTCGCGTTGGTCCGATGCCGGACGAGCCGGCGCCCACTGGAATGAATTGGGACATGTGGCTCGGTCAGGCGGAAAAGCGTCCTTTCAATTCCGAGTTATTCACCCATTGGATGCGTTATTGGGATTACTCCGGCGGCGAGACGACCAACTGGGGCGCTCACGGAATCGACCAGATGCAGTCCGCATTGGGTATGGACACCACGGGACCGGTAGAGTTTCATCCTCTCGAAGAGGCCGGTGAGTACGCGGTTGGCTGGCGCTACGCGAATGGCGTCAGAGTGCGATTGGAACTTCCAAATGCGGGAGCCATACAAGGGGGTGCGATCTTCGTCGGTGAGAGAGGCAGGATCGAGATTACCCGCAACGATTTCCGAACCGATCCGCGCGGCATGATCAAGGAGATGCCGCCGCAAGAGGAAATCGATAAATGGAAGCGAGCGCAATGGCAGGCGAAGTATCACATGGAGAACTGGCTGGAGTGCATGCGCAGCCGCAAGGACCCTCTCGCGGACGTCGAGATTGGACACCGATCCATCAGCGTTTGCCATCTCGCCAACATTACGCGGCACCTTGGCAGGAAACTCGAGTGGAATCCCGAAGCGGAACGGTTTACCGGGGACGCTGAGGCGAACGACTTCCTGAGCAGGCAGCGGCGCAAAGGCTACGAGTTGCCGAACATTGGCTAAGCGGCGGCTAAGCGGCGGCTGAGCGATGTGGAACCATGTGAGTCAATTGCTCTGACTGGAGAAGGATATGACCTTTGTATCTTGTCTGACACGGAATGTTCTTTCGCGGGACCCGTTATTGTTTTCCGCGAGTCTCAAGCGCAACCTGCTGCGCTGCGGGCTTCAGGTGTTGTTTGCCGGGCTCGTCCTGGTACTGATGCAATCGAGTGGCATGTTTGCGCAAACCGACCAGGGCACCATTACCGGAATCGTGCAGGATAGCTCAGGCGCAGTCGTTCCGGGCGCATCGGTAGCACTTACCTCCACGGACACGCAGTTGCTCCTGAAAACCAGGACGGACGGCAGCGGAGTCTTCATATTCTCGCCGGTCAAGATCGGCCGCTATAACTTGAGTGCGTCTGCTACCGGGTTCCAGACCACGGTTCAGGAGAACCTTCAGTTAAACATACAGGAAAGATTGAATGTGAACCTTTCGCTGAAACCCGGGGCGATGACCGAGACAGTTACTGTGACAGCCGCGCCACCGGTGGTACAGTCGCAATCGGCTTCAGTGGGCCAGGAGATGAGCACTCAGACGATCAACAACACGCCCTTGAACCAACGGAACTGGGTCTACATCGCGCAACTCGCCGCGGGAGTGGTTCCATCAAACGGAACGCGCGGCGGCGGCAGCGGCGACTTTGAAGCGGACGGCCAGCGGGCTGAACAGAATAATTTCATGCTGGACGGCGTCGACAACAATGTGAACATCGTCGACTACATGAATGGCTCGACGTATGCAATCGCGCCGCCTCCCGATGCGCTGTCGGAATTCAAGTTGGAGACGGCCGATTTCAGCGCCGAGTTCGGCCATTCAGCAGGCGCAGTCCTCAACGCGACGGTCAAGTCGGGGACAAATAATATCCACGGCGATATCTGGGAGTATCTGCGGAACACAAACCTGAATGCCAAGGATTGGAACGCACTGGTAATTCCTCCTTATCACATGAATCAGTTCGGAGGCACTCTCGGTCTTCCGATCATCAAGAATAAGCTGTTCTATTTCGGTGACATCCAGGACACTCGCATCAGCTACGCCGCAACCAGCACGTTGACGGTGCCAACTGCACTGATGCGGCAGGGGAACTTTAGCGAAATCCTGAACACGAGCCTGACCGGACAGGCCAGGCCGATTCAGCTTTACGAGCCAAACTCCGGCGTGCGGCACTCCGCTAACCTGCGCCGGCCAGAACAACGTACTTTGCGCCAGTCAGATTAACTCTGTAGCGTTACGGCTCCTCAACTTGTATCCACTCCCCAATGCAAACGGCGGAAAGACATTCAACAATCTGGTGGAAAACCTGACAACCCATAGCGACCCCGTTCAATGGGACCAACGCCTGGACTGGAATGCCACGGCCAAGGATCAGGCTTTCGCGCGGTACAGCTATCAGCACATTATCAATCTCAACACCGCGCCCCTCGGTCCAATCCTCGACGGAACAACGAACTTCGCCGGACAGCATCAGAGCTATCGCGCCGAGAACTTCATGATAAGCGAGACTCATCTCTTCACTCCCAATCTGGTCAATGAATTCCGCTTCGGATATAACTGGGGAACATTTGCCAATCTACAGGCGAACTCGGACGTCAACGAAGCGGCCGCACTTGGACTCGGCGGAATGCCGTTCGGCCCCGGCTTCCCGCAAAATGGCGGCTTACCCAGCATCAGCGTCGGAAGCATCACGGGCTTCGGAACGCATGGCAACGATCCGTCTATTGAGGTTCAGAACACCTATCAGATTCTGGACAACATCACCAGAATCATGGGCAATCACTCGCTGAAAGCCGGCGTGAACATCCAGAAGATACGCGTCTACTTCCTGCAGCCGCCCGCGCCTCGCGGCAACTACAGTTACAACGGGCTTTACACCAGCATCCCGGGCCAAAGTTTTACAGGATATGGCGTGGCCGACTTTCTGACCAATCAGATGAACTCGGCCAGCATCACCAATGAGCCCGTCATCAACGACGAGCAGGGATACACCGCCGCTTACTTCGAAGATAACTGGCGAGCGACGCCGAAGTTAACCGTCCAGCTCGGTCTTCGCTACGACTATTTCCAACCCTACAAAGAAATGGCGGGTTATCAGGCAAATTTCGTGGCGCTGGCCGGAACTGCGGGAACCGGTGTGGGAACCTATCTGATTCCCTCGATTGCGAGGAACGTCGCGCTTCCGCCGGCGTTTTTAAATCTGCTGCAAAAGGATCACATCAACCTCCAATACGACGACAATTCCAGGCTCGCCACCGAGCAGAAGATGGCCTTTGCGCCGCGCATCGGCTTGGCGTACCAGGTAGACTCGCGCACTGTGGTGCGTGCCGGCTTCGGCATCTTCTATGGCGCGATCCAGAGCGCCGGCTCGAACGCGAATATAGGCGAGAACTATCCCTTTGTCGTCCATGCCAATCTCATCACGCCGAGTTGCACCGCGCTAAATCCATGCCAGTCCCTGTCCGCTCAAGGCGCGACACTGGAAAACGGCTTGTCCAACCAGTTGGCCCAGGGAATTCAGAACTTCATCGCTTCGCCTAGTCTCTTCGGAACGGATACCAATATCAAGACTCCCTACACGGGCAGCTACAACTTTTTCGTGCAGCATGCCTTCTCAAACAGCCTGAGCGCATCGGTTGGATACGTCGGAAACTTCTCCCGCCACCTGATTACGCTGATCAATCCCAATGCGGCCTACGCCCTGATAACAGCCGGCCTGAATTCGCAGACCGTGTCGCCTTTTCCGGATTTTTCCGGCGGCAATCAGGTGCTCTATGCCGGCAACAGCAGCTACAACTCGATGCAGGCGACATTGCAAAAGCGCTTCAGCAAGGGCTTGTCCTTCCTGAGCGCCTACACATGGTCCCACGCTCTCGATGATTCCACCGATCCACTGGGCGGCGGTGTCGGGTATCGCGCCAGTAACCTGATTCCGATCAAAGACGAGTACACCAACTCCAACTACGACTCGCGCCAACGCTTCACCTTCAACGGCTTCTATGAGCTACCCTTCGGACATGGCCGCGCGCATCTGAGTCACTCGCGAGTGCTCGATGCGGTCGCCGGAGGCTGGTCGGCCAATATCACCTTCATTTCACAAACCGGCACCCCCTTCACAGTAGGCCCGAATATCACAGGCGCGTCCGGGGGCGGCACCCGTGCCATCCCCATCGCAGACCCGTTCACTGCGGGTGGAACACCCAACGCGACCAATCCGACCATCACTTGCGCTCAACATGTACACACGCTGGCCAATTGGTACAACCCTTGCGCGTTCATGAATCCCCTCGCTGGAAACACTATTCCAGTGGGAACCCTCGTAACTAACTACAAGCAGGTCATCGCGTACACTGGCGGCGTCTCGAATACAGTCTATGGCCCTGGCTACGAGCGCACCAATATGTCGATGTTCAAGAACTTCACGTCGTGGCGCGAGCAGTACTTACAGTTTCGGGCGGACGTCTTCAATATCATGAATCACCCGAGCTGGGGGAATCCGTCCACTACCGGAATCAATTCGAACGGGGGACTCATCACGGGGCCGAAGAGTTTTCAGAACAATACGCCCGACTCCAGATTTTTCCAGTTGTCCTTGAAATATGTTTTCTAGTGACTAATGACTAGAAGGAGATTCAACAGGACTGCGGCCCTCCTGGGGATCGGCGCTCTTGCGGGTCCCCTCCGTGCACGGAGCCCGTGGGATCACTATCTTCTGGGTGCAGCCTATTATCCGGACTGGTGGGAACCGGCGGAATGGGAAATCGATTTCAGACAGATGCGCGTGCTCGGACTCAACGCGGTACGCATGGGAGAATTCGCCTGGGCGCTTTTCGAACCGTCTCCAGGACAGTTCGAATTCGCGTGGATGGACCGGGCCATCGATATCGCCAAGCATCACGGAATCGATGTCGTTCTCGCGACTCCCACCGCATCCGTTCCTCCGTGGCTTTATCAGCAGCATCCCGACGTTTTGGGCGCGGATGAAGCGGGTCCATATACCTACGGCGGACGAAAAGGATACTGCACCAACAGCCCGAATTACCTGGAGGCCAGCGCGCGCATCACAACAGCTCTGGCCTCGCACTACGGCAGGAATCCAGGCGTCATCGGCTGGCAGCTCGACGACGAGCCGGGCTTCCCTTTCAAATGCTATGACTCGAACTGCGAACAGGCTTTCCAGCGCAGGCTCAAGCAGCGCTACGGCACACTGGAGGCTTTGAATCGGGCCTGGAACGGCGCGTTTTGGAGCAACAAATTCTCCGATTGGAGCCAAATTCGTTTTCCTTACCATTCGGCGGAGGGCGGCTGGCAGCCCGCCATCACACTGGAATACCGCCGCTTCTTTTCCGGCTCTTTTCAGAACCATCTGCGCCGCCAATCGGAAATCCTTCACCAGGGAACGGAGGGCCAGTTCGTTTTCACCAACTGGCCCTCCGCAACCTGGTCGGTCAACGTGTTTACGAGCGCGCGATTTCTCGACGCCACCGCCTGGGATAACTACGTCAGCGCTCCTGGACTTAGCGAATTTCCAAACCAGTACATTTCGTCCTTCCACAACGACTTCTGCCGCTGCGCCGGGCCGCATCAGCGCTTCCTCTGCGCCGAGCAGATTGCTTATGTGCCCACCAACGCCATGCCGGAGGGATTGCGTCTGCAGGCATACATGAACCTGGCGCACGGCAGTCATGGCCACATGTACTTCGAATGGCGCCGGCCGCTGGCCGGAGGCGAAGAAGCTCGTCCATCGCTGATAAAGAGAGCCGATGGCACAATCAATCCCGCCAAGCCGGTTTTCGAACGCATCGGTAGAGAATTCGCACGGCTCGGCCCGCGCCTGGCAAACGCGACCACTCGCTCGGACATCGCGCTGATCTACGATTCGGGGTGGCACCAATGCTTTGCCGCCGGGACGATTGCAACCCCGCGGTGAACTAAACCGCTATCGCCACTCGGCGGGCAAGCCGGTATCGTAGTTGAAGCCGGACCATCCCGTGTATGGCGCCGCGGCCGAAGCGGGAAGGTCATCGGATGCACGGTGCTGAATATTGACGTACAGCCCTGTCACCCTCAGCCAGTCATCGCCGAGACCAGGTTCACGGGGCCGTTCATCCAGTGTGCTTATGCGTCTCGATACATTGCATCGGCCACCCGAGACATGAAATACTCAGCCAGATTCTTCATCGTCTGTTTCTTTGACGGAATTGCTGACCATGGCTTTGACAGCGGGCGCGGTCGAAGCAGGGCTCATCTTTGCCCAGCCCGCTCCAGACGGTGACGACGAGGAGGGCGGAGGTAACGGCTTGATGTACGGACCACCCTTTTTCACTTGGAGCGACTAGCTGGGCGCATTTCTCTTCTCGCGATGAACGAGCATGTGCAAGCGAATCGCTCTGCGCCTCGGTAGCGTTTCCATCATCCCGTTTGCCCGCGCCTATCGCAGGATCGCCTTTTCGAGCATATCCCCAATCCATGCGGTGTCCTCGCGATTTTGCTGAGGTTTTTGTGTATGGAACGACTGGGCGGCGAGATTCGACGTCCAATCACAAACGAGCTCGGGCTCTGATCCGCCAGTAGGCGAAGCGAGGCTCGGGTGTTCGAGCCCGACCCTTCTCGTGGGGACTGGCGATTGCGAACGAGATAACAAAAGCCGAGCGAGACAATTTCACGGGCCTGAAAGATGGGCTGGACACGCCAACCGGTAGATTCTTTGCTTAATTAGGTCGGATATTCCATAGTCGGCAAGTGACGTCCGACATACCCGATCTCCACGGTTTTCTGAGTCGTATTGCGTATAAGGTGAATGCGATGGCTCCGATCGATCCACATGTGATCTTCGAAGGTCCTCATCACAGCATATTCTCATTGAAGAATGAGCCTGAACTGAAGTGAGGCGTGCCGGTAGCTGAGAACTCCTTTCTTTTTTAGTTTTGAGAGAAGAGGACCCGTAGTCGGCGCGGTGGAAATGTGGGAATCGCAGCAGCGATTTCCAAGGGCGGTGGAAAGTGAGGGAAACCTGTTTTTGGTTTTCCTCACTTTCCATCCGACCGTCATTTCCACGGCGCTCCGGGTTCTGTATGTCTTTGGTCGTCCTCATGCGCTGCATCTCGCGATGCCCGTCAGTAATCGCTTTTTGGCCTGTTGCATTGCAATGGCAGCTTCGGTGTCGGACTGCTTCTGTTCGAAGCTTGTCAGTTCGGCCATGCTCACCCCGGGGCGCAGAAGGCTCTCGCATTGAGGTGTCTGACTCAAGATTTCGAAGGGGGTCGCCCATTTCCGATAGAGTCGCTGTCGCTTGCCATTGGGTTGTTCGACGACCTCGGCAACCGCGCAGGGCCGGTGGAAGTTGATATAGGGATTCAGATGCTCGCGATGGAATTGATCGACCGCCTCCGCATGTGACGCGGCGATATGGCTGAACCCCATGTGTTTGCGGATGATCGCTCCGTTCTTGCACTCGACAAGACCGTTGTCTCCCGTGCGGCGAGCGCGCGATTTGGTCTGTTCGATCAACAACTTGTCCAGCAACCGCGCCACGGTATAATTGATGAACTCGCTGCCATTGTCGGAATGAAACCCGCGGATGGTGAACGGAAACTGTTCCAACAACTGCTCCAGCAGCGGAATCAGCCAGCGCTCCGAGATCTGCGGAGTAGCAGCCACAATCTCCCACTGCGTCACTTCGTCGACGGCATTGATGTGATAAATCCCTTTCACACCGTCCTTGTCGCCCTGATGTACGGTGTCGATGCGCAGATATCCGGGGCGACCCTGCGGCCTCGGCTTGCGCCGCTCTCCGATCGGGATCGGCGTGGGCCTGGTCGGCTGATAGCTGGTGTTCTTTTTGCGGTAGCCCTCCGAGTTGCGGAAACGGTAGAGATGAGCTACCGAAATGCCTGCCAGTCGCTGGTAAACTGCCTGACCGTACTCGGTGTGCTCGCGCTCCAGTATCCGTTTTGTCGCTGGCCCACTCAGGTTGCCGTGGCTCTTGTCCACATAAGCCAGCAGTTCCACGTCCGCCTTGGTATAGAGCTTTGCGAACTTCCTTCGCTGGTACGGTGCGGCTTTCACGTGGCCGGTGCTTGCATACCCTCCGATCAGTCGCGTGACCTGCGCTCGGCTCAGGCCTGTCATCCGGCCCACATACAGCCGCACCAGCCCTTTTTCGCTTTTGCCTAGGCTCGCGTACTGATGCCGCAACAGTGTCCGTTCCGTCCAGGCATACACTTCCTCGCGTCGCTGTCCGGCAAATCGCACCTCGCCGCTGCCTGCCAGAAACGCCCGGATCTGCTCCAGGCTTGTCGCTTCCGAATCGTCCATGCTGATGATCAATCCCCAGCATCCCGCTTTCCCCCTTCAGGCTCATCTTGTGTGAGAATCCAATCCCCGTTTCAGGCTCATCTTGTATGAGACAAGAGTGGGGAAACCTGCTGCCAACCGACCCAAGATATGCTGGCGGTGCGGATATCTAGACGCACGCCGATGACGATCGCCATCGACTTTCCGTACGGCTTCACGAACATCTCCGGCGCGGTTGGAGTTCACCTAGGTGCGCGTCACGACGGAACTGCGAACCATGTCCCGAGCGGGCGAACATCGATTCGAGATAAAGGGCTCGGTTGAGTTGCGCGCGGTATTCGAATCTAGTGATTCAGGCGGGATGCATCCGCTGTCGATCGCTTCTGCATCGGCACTGCCATCGACTTCTCCGGCAGCCGGGATGCATCCGCGCGTTGGAATCTCTTCTGGAAGCGACGCGTCGTGCTGTCGCAATATCTCCCCGCGATCGAATGCCCGGGCTCTCTGTCTCCACCCAGCTAGAGATGCACGGTGGCACGCGGCGCATTTCCCGATGTGGAACCGCCATATGTTCGTGGAGCGGAGACTGGGATGATACAACGCGATATATTGCCGTCGGCTCGCGAAAAGGCAAAGCAGCAGGGTATACTCAGCCGCGCGTTGACCCATGACGGCAGCGCCCGATTGACGCAGCAGCCCTTCGCACATCGGCGAGTTGTTGATCTGGCAACTGCAGGGTTGTTGACAACAGCTTCGTCTGAGTCGATCGAGAGGCAGTGCAATGACGCCAGAATCCGCATACGAATGTGCTGTTTGGCCCGTGTTCTGTTGACGACGGTGCAAAAGTGTCGTGCTTCACCGATTGCTTAACGCGCGGCGCGGCGCGCCCGCAGTAACTTCCGCGTCACACCATCAGACACTCGGTAGGACGCAGCAGGTACGATATCGCCGTCCTCATTGATTTGGCCTGTAACATCTCCAGCGATTACCAGGCAAATCCGCGCCAGCAGAGTTGGGCTCCCAGACCGATTATCCACAACGTGAGCGCGTATCGGAGCGGGCGAGAGGGGAGGCGGGTTGCCATGTTAGCTCCCAGGATCGCTCCGGGAATTCCGGCCGCGATCAGCTTCCAGAGAAGGTCCGGGACATAGTTGCCGGCGTGAAGTTGAATGCCTCCGCCGACCGTGGACATTGCCAAGCCGAAGAACATATCGGTGCCGACTACCTGACCGGCAGTGAGCGCGGTGAGTCCCAGGAGGGCGATGGATCCAAGGGCGCCGGCTCCAGCGGACGAGAAACCTACCTCCGCTCCGATGGGCAGCGCTATAACGGGCAGCCAGCGAGAACGGTCGCGGACATTGCTACGCCGCGGATTGCGAATCATCTTATATAGGTTCAGCGATGCCATGGTGACGATGGTCAGGCCGAGCACGCTGTAGAGGAGCCCTTCAGTTTGCTTCACGTTGAAATGGCTCAGCAGCAGCGAACCCGCGAGGACACCGGGCAAGCCTCCGCCGACGAGCAGCGCCAATGTGCGCCAGTGAACCTGCTTACGGCTCAGATAGACAGGCGCGGCAAGCAGCTTGACAACCGTCGAGAAGATGAGCGCCGTTCCTACGGCCTGGGCCGCGGGAATGTGAAGAAAGAGGATCAGCACCGGCGTGGTGATGACCCCGGCCCCAACTCCCGTGAGGCCGATTGCCGCCGCGATGATGAAGCCGAGAAGGAACTCCATTGGTTGACCCTTGTCGCTCGACTCTTGTTACGTTAAGCCTGCGGCTGAATGTGGATGCCGCATTCCAGTTTGTTGTGGCCGCCCCAACGGCCTGAGCGCGGATTATCGGGATCGATGGGCGGCTGTGTGCAAGGCTCGCAGCCGATGCTCGTGTAGCCCAGATCGTAGAGCGGCAGCGCGGGAATCTCGTTCGCCTTAAGATACGCCCAGACGTCCTGAGTGGTCCATCCGGCTAGCGGGCTCGCTTTGGTCAGCAGTTTGCCCGTGGGCAGCTTGAAATCATCCACTTCTTTAAGGTTCGCGCGAGTCGGGGACTGATCGCGGCGCAAGCCGGTGAACCAGACGTCGTAAGGCTGTAGCCCGGAGAATAGCGGTTCGACTTTGCGAATTCCGCAGCAGCGCGTCGGGTCGGTTTGATTCAGAATGCCAAACTGCGATTCCTGTTCGGCGACGGTGATCTTGGGCATCAGATTCACCAGATTGAGACCATAGCGCCGGGTCATTTCGTCGCGATAGGCATAGGTCTCGGCGAAATGGTAGCCGGTATCGAGAAACAGTACAGGGATGTCCGGCTTCTGCTGAATGAGCAGGTGCACGAGCGCGATGCACTCGGTTTGAAAACTTGAGGTAACACAGGTGGGCCGATTGCGTGATAACACGTCGCGGATCAACTCCTGAGCTTGTTCGGTTTTCCCGGCAACGGCAGTCAACATAGTCCTTATATTCCTCTACCTAAATTCCTTCGCCCCCGGCGAGATCGCCAGCCAGCAGAATCCCATCCTGTTCGAGCAGTTCCATCACTTGCGCGAGGGCCTCCTTGTTATCGGCGGGCAGCGCGATCTCGGGTTCGCTGGCCAAAAGCGCAATCATCCCGGCCGCCTCCATGACTCGAGCATCTTCTTCGGTTTTCGCGATCGCGACGAGGCATCCGCGGTCGAATAGCTTTCTTTCGACGAGTTCGGCAAGTTCGGTGCGGGGTCCGACGGCTATAATCGCGCCGGCGTTTCCGTAGCGGCCCATGCGCTCGCCGGATGTTACCCTTCCGGTCTTCTCCTCAAGCAGTGTGGCGCGTGTCCGTTCACGAATGACGGGCTGCAGAATCATTCCCGCGCCAACGGTGAGATTGTTCGACGGGTCGATCAGGATAATGCTGCCGGTATAGCGATTTTCGCTATATGCGTCGAAGAACAGCGGGCGGACGGTTTCGATCTCCACCACGCCGATCTCGTTCATCTCGAGCGCGCCCACCTTCTCCTGTGCGAGCGTATGAATATTGACGCGATGCTGGATGGATTTGACTTCAGCCTTGAGCATCTGCGATGCGTGCTTCACGAGATACGGTTTGCGGCTTTCGAGAGGCGTCTCGTGCATCCAGACGACGGTTGCCTTCAGGTAGCGCGAGGCGTGGGGGATTTTCCGGGCCGCCGAAATAATGTCGCCGCGGCTGATATCGATTTCGTCATTCAACGTCAGCGTGACGGACATGGGCGCATAGGCCGTGGCGAGATCGCCGTCGAAGGTTGCGATGCTTTTGACGGTGGTGCGGCGTCCGGCGGGAAGGACATAGACGGGATCGCCGGGACTGATTGTCCCCGACGCAATCTGTCCTGCGTAGCCGCGGAAAGTGGCGTCGGGACGCACCACACGCTGGACGGGCAGTCGAAATGGGGCAGTGGCGGACAACGCGGCGACATCCACGGTTTCGAGATACTCCAGTAGGCTCAATCCGTGAAACCAGGGAGTGTTCTTGCTGTTCTCGACAACGTTATCGCCGAGTAGGGCGCTGATCGGCAGGAAATAAGCCGACGGCGCGTTGAGCTTTTTTAAGAATGCGGTGAACTCGGTCTCAATCGCGCGGAAGACACCTTCGTCGAAATTGACTAGGTCCATCTTATTGACTGCGACGACGAAGCGCGGGATGCCGAGAAGGGAGGCGATGAAGGCGTGACGGCGCGATTGTTGGAGGACTCCCTGACGGGCATCAATAAGGATGATGGCAAGGTCGGCCGTGGATGCGCCGGTCGCCATATTGCGCGTGTACTGCTCGTGGCCGGGTGTGTCGGCGATGATGAACTTGCGGCGGGCAGTGGCGAAGTAGCGGTAGGCAACGTCAATGGTGATGCCCTGCTCGCGTTCGGCGCGCAAGCCGTCGGTGAGAAGCGAGAAATCGATGGCTCCGGCGGTGCGGTTTACCGAAGCTTTTGTGACCGACTTGATCTGATCCTCGTAGACATTGCGGGAATCGTAGAGAAGGCGTCCGATGAGGGTGGATTTGCCGTCGTCCACGCTGCCCGCGGTGGTGAAGCGGAGGAGATCCTTGGAGCGCTCGGTGGCGAGGAACTCTTCAATGGCGAAGGTGGGTTCGGTAAGGGTGGCTGCCGGCATTCTAGAAGTACCCTTCGCGTTTCTTCATCTCCATGGATCCTTCCTGGTCATGGTCAATCACGCGGTTCTCGCGCTCGGAACGGCGGAATGAGATCAACTCTTCGATGATCTTGGGCAGGGTGTCGGCGTCGGAGCGTATGGCTCCGGTACAAGGACTGCAACCGAGGGAACGCATCCGGCATTTGATCATCTGTGGTTTTTCTCCGGGGAGCATGGGGATGAAAGGCTGTTCCACGGGCGTGAGGATCTCGCCGCGCACGAGCATCAGGCGCTCCTTGGCGAAGTACAGGGGCACGATGGGGATGTTCTCCGCGTGAATGTATTGCCAGATGTCAAGTTCGGTCCAGTTGGAGAGCGGGAAGATGCGGAGGCTTTCGCCCGGTTCGATCCGGCTGTTGAAGAGGTTCCAGAGCTCAGGACGCTGATTCTTGGGGTCCCACTGGCCGCGGCTGTCGCGGAAAGAGTAGATCCGCTCCTTGGCTCGGGATTTTTCTTCGTCGCGGCGCGCGCCCCCGATGGCGGCATCGAAGTTCCAGTTGCGGAGACCATCGAGGAGGGCCTGAGTCTTCAGAAGCCCGCAGCATCGTTGAGTGCCGAGTTGGAAAGGCTGGGCTCCTTCCTTAAGAGCCTGTTTGTTGCTGTAGACCAGAAGTTCGACGCCGAGTTCCTTTGTGTAGCGGTCGCGGAAGTCGATCATTTCCTTAAACTTATAGGAGGTATCGACATGCATGAGGGGAAACGGGATGCGGCCTGGGTAGAAGGCTTTCTGGGCGAGGCGGAGAAGCACAGAGGAGTCCTTGCCGATGGAGTAGAGCATTACGGGACGCTGGAACTCGCTGGCGACTTCGCGGAGGATGTGAATACTTTCGGCCTCCAGGGTTCGGAGGTGTGTCAACCGCATGATATTTCCTGAGGGTAGCATAGAAACCCGCCATACGTCTAGATGTCTATCGGGTATGGGGGGATTCACGAATCGGAGGTTTGGGGCTGGCTGCCAACCTAACCGGTCGGCGCTAAGACGCTGAACTGATGTGGGCGAAAACCCGACTCACGGCCTTCGCCCGGGAACCTGGAAGAAAGGAAAACTCAGCAGGCTTGGCGTATATGTACTCGTGGGATGTTGATCGAGCTTGAGAGCCTTCACGCCTTCTTTTACGCGATTGGTGAGGTCGTCGGTGGAAAGCACCTTGCCTGCGGCAGAGGGATCGTTCAGTGCGTCGAGCAAGGCTTTCGTGAATGCGCCGTGATGCGATTCCGCAACTTCAAACGACGACTCTGTGCCCATTGAGGCCGCTAACGTAAAGAGTCCACGGAACCTGGATTTCGCTTCGCCCAGGACGTGATCGAAGTTTACGCCGCCTCGGGAGGTGTCTACAATCAGCACGGCCTTGCGATTCTTGAGCGCCAGCCGCTCCAGGAGGGTCTGCCACCGCAAGTCATTATCCGCGGTATTAGCGGGATCGTGGTTTGCGGCATAGAAGTAGTAGTTCCCGGCGGTGTCCATGCCTCCACGGCCGGAGAGGAACACTACGCGAATGTCGCTGTCATCGCCCTCGTGATTGAGCCAGGTCAGTTCGTCGAGGATGCGTTGCGCGGTCACTTCCGTGTTCACGATGTGATGGTGGATTACTTCGCCGTAGAGGGCGTTGTTTTTCTGAGAGAGGAAGGCGTTCTCTAGATCGATAGCGTCTTTGGCGGCCCAATCGAGCTTGAGTCGCGGGTCCGTGAAGTGGGAAATACCGACGGTGAGCACGATCAGCTTCGGCTTTTCTTTCCTGACTTCACCCGGCGGTGGCTGCCAAGTAACCAGGAGTTCTTTTGTGGGGGACGACGCTTTGGCGTGCGAGGCCAGGAAATCAACTTTGTTTTCCCCAGGCTGAAGCTCCACCTGGGCGTCGAGATGCACTTCGGACTGAGATCCGGTCAACGGATTGGTGTCGCAGCCCAAGCGGCAGGTTCCGTTCACCAGGACTTCGAATGTGGTGATGGGCTGATCGGCGACCGCGGCGGCGCGGATGCGTAGGGCATGCTCTTTGGCGATCAGTTGGCCCGCAAAGGGCTCGAAGACCACGATGCGCGGTGGCAAGTTTTTGAGAATATCGCTTGGTCCGAGCACTTGGGTTGATAGAGCGCCTTGACCTCGCGCGCCTCGCGCCACATCGGCCTCCTTGACGGCTGACTCGATGTTCCGCGTGCGCAGAAATGCGGTGACGACGTCCGGACGGTAGAACTGACTTCTGAATTGTGTGGCAGGGTAAAACCTGGCGGCTTTATCGAGGCCCTGGTTCACTTGCCAGCCGATATATTTATCGCCATTGGCGCTGGCAGTGTAATAACCGTTGGGCGTCCAGGCGACCCATTCATTGTCGCTGCCGATGAACCCGCTTAGCAGGTTACTGCATGAGGTTGGCGTGACGTTCCATAGACGGACGGTCTGGTCACCAGAGCCGGAAACCAGTGTCCTGCCGTCCGGGGAGAATGCTACTGCCCATAAGTCGGCGGTGTGGCCAACACATTCGGCTGACTTCATTCCAGTGCTAGTCGAGTAAAGCGTCAGAAAACCATTCTCACCGCCGCTAGCTAAGAGTGCGCCGTCCGGGGAGAGTGAAAACACTTTGTGAAGAAATCCAGTAGTGGAGTCGCGAGTGATTTCGTGTCTGACTTCTCCGTTCTGAAGAATCTGCAACGTGATTCCGTCGGCGGCCTTCGCGCGCAACGAATATTCGCGAGCCTGCCGCTTTTCCCGGATATAGCTGTCGGGGTCTCGGACAGAAGGAATCATAGATAACCCTCTATGCCTGTTCCTGATCGAGCAAAACGGTTTTCTCGAGCGGACCCCGACCGTTGGAGGTGAGCTTTTTGGTTTGGCCCAACGCGATCGATTTTCCGTCGGCGTCCGAAACCTACAGCCCAAATCGAACTGCCGTTTCCGCTCAGCCTGCGCACTACATCCCCGTTCTCCGGATTCCAAATGAAAATTTCGCTCTGATCACCGCCTCCGGTGGCGACCATTTTTCCATCCGGCGAGAATGCAACGCCAACTACGGAGTTGGTGGCCTGAAACTGGGCAACATTCCTGCCAGTCGAAACCTCAATGACATGGCACAGCGCATTGTTTCCCCCCGCCGCAGTGAGTAGTAGCCGGCTATCCGGGCTGAATGCCAGTTTGGGGACCACGGACTCCTGAGCTGCCAAATTTCGAACGAGCGCACCCGAGTGACCATCCCACAGTTTTACGATGCCGTCCCGGCTTCCCGACGCAATGTAAGCTCCGTCAGGGGAGAAGGCAACGGTAAAGACGTTCGATTGGTTTCCCGTCATCTCTTTGAGTAAATGGCCGGTACTCCGGTCCCAAAGTCTCAGATTCTTGTCGTAACTCCCGGAGACAACCATTTTGCCGTCGGGCGAGAATGCAACCGCGTTTACGTCATCCTGGTGACCGCTGAGCGTGTGAATTAACTTCCATCCAGTGGCGTCCCAGATCTTTACGGTACGGTCGCTGCTGCTCGATGCCAACCAGCGCCCGTCGGGGGAGAAGGCGAGAGAGTGAACGGTATTTGTATGGCCCTTCAAGAGAGCTAGCACTTCGCCTGTATGAAAGTCGTGGATCCGGATCGCGCCATAATCCGCGTCGGAACTCAGCCAGCCTCCGACGGCGAGGTATCGTTCGTCGGGCGATAGAGCCGCCGCGTAGATCAAGCCGTCAACGCCGTCGTCAATCTTCCCGAGGATTTTCCGAACGGTTTTGCCGGAAGCAATGTCCCAGATCCGCACTACCCCATCGTCCCCGGCGGAAATCAGGAATTTTCCGTCGCGCGTAAAGATGAGATTTTTGGGCAGATCCCGATGGCCGCCACTGTCAACGACCAGTTTCGGATCGTCGGCCGAAAGGGCCGCGGCCAGAACCACGAGTATCACAATTGCTCTTGTCATCGTCATGTCTCTACCTCAATGCCCTATTCAGTGGTGTCAATCAAGCCCGTTATGTTTCACTGCGGGCGATCAATTCAATTACTTAGCGGCGCACACACCTGCCGGCAAACCGGCTGGCGCGTTATTAGTAGCGGCGCAAAGAGCATGCATTTGTGCCGCATCTCGTTGTACTTTCCAGGTCGCTGGACCGGCGTTGATGGCGTGCTGCTTGCCGAGTTTCGGAATCGCGGGTGCTTGCGCGAGCCTTTTTACCGGACCGGTCGCCGGCAATTGATGCACCACGGCGGACTGCGTACCCGCGAGGACGCGCGCGTTTCGTACTTGCAACTGCTGGGTTGGCGTTAACCCGGCGATTGCAGCCGCTATCGTATGTTCCACCTCATCATCGACTTCCGTTGTTGCCGCGCTTTGAGCCGCTGTCGCCTTAGAAAGCTGGCTAGTAATAGCTCCGGTGCCCGTCCAGATCAGATGAAGTGCACCGTTCATGAAGGGGACGGATGCCCCTGGATCAAAGACGAATGTGCTGGGGACAGCCGGCCCCAAATGGAACGTCACATAAACTCCTCCTGGATCGTTCGCGGAAGGTGGCATCGAGGCGACGGTCGGCCCAGATGTCCCGTCGGTGCCCATGAATTTCGTTTTATCCCAATTCACGTCCACCGAAGTCATTCCGGGGCGCCAGGGAAGCCGGAACGTATAGTCCTCGAAGCCGGCATTCCAAATCTGACTCGAACAGTACCCTTCATCGCCTTGGTTGCGCACAAAAATCAACCAAGCCTCGTCGCCAGGCGCGTTCTCATAATTATCCCGCCGGGTAGCCATCGCGTATAAGGGATGTAACTCTGCCTTCAAATCGTGCTCGCCGTCCAGGCCAAACATTCCCGTCAAGATAGTGTGACCCTCAGAGAGCGTTGCCACGTCGCCGTTATTGTCCACCGCGTCATGGAGTTTCTGCCACTCATCGGATTTGAAATTGTCGATTGTCTCGTCTGAGTCAAACTCGATGTGCAAACCATCGCGGTTCACGCTCAGCGGGTTGCCAGGCGCGTCGCTGTAGAATTCAAAGGTGTAGTCGTCGTCAGCACCGCGAGTGGGACGTTTCGCGGTGCCCTCCAGCGTCACAGGAAACCAATTGACGTGCCCAGCGAAAGTACTACCGAAAAAGGGAACCGTTCCGTATTGACAGATCAGGGAGTTTATTGCCGCGGTCGGTATATCGACTGAATTTGAGTCGGCCTGGTCCGTACAGTCTGAAAAGCTCGGGACCATAAATTCGGCGGGGATTCCAAGCGTCGAAGGGCGAGTGCTAAAGTTGTGGCACAGAGATCCGGATGGAATCTTACCTAGATTCTCGGGTCGTTGCTGCCACGACCAACTAGGATTATAGAGAAGTCCATTTGGGTCAAAGTTGTTGGACAGGACATCGAAATCGAACCGGCTCGTCGGATTGGGCGGTATCACCGCCCGCGAGATAGTGACGGTCACGTGCGCCGGGCCGCCGTCGATGTTCTTTGTGGGATCCGTTTTGCACTGATTGTCCGTGCCATCGTCATGGCTGTAATAGCCGTTGTCGGAGTAGCCGTCGTCTTCATATCCCAAGCTGAGCACTAACTGTGCTACCGGCACGCCAACGCCAGTTACTTTGAAAGGATTCGGAATTATAGTGTTAAGTCGGACGAGCGCGCTGTCTTTTGTCCCGGTCGGAATACGGATCAGCCCATGGTACAGCCGGTCACTGTTGGGGCCGCTAGGGTTCACATAACGCTTCCAGGTTTGACCATGCCCTCCTGTCTGTACGCATCCGTCAGCGGTTACTTCGACGACATCGCCGGGAGCAAATACAACGCTGGGATATACGGTCTCGTGCTGGGTGACGTTAGGCTGGTTAATGGTGCAGGTAAATGTTCCTGTTCCGGTACGGACGCCGCATCTTGGATCTAATAGCGGAGGCGGCGGAATAGGCGTCCCGAGGCACTCGCATTCCTTTTCTCCTTTAGGGAACCCGGCGGGGGTGTTGCAGTGACCTGACGATCCGCTGCCGGAGGTGACTGGGCTACAGGTGGCTCCAGAGGACAGGCAGCCAACGTTAGTGTTGCCCTTGCATGCTTGAGCATTGATCGCTGGCGGCGCGAAAAGAGCTATCGCCGAAATCGCAGTCGCTAGCGAGAAAAGGAGGATGCCCTTGCTGGAGCAAGGGCATCTATTCGTCGATTCATTGTGCTGGTAGATTGTGTCTGCTGTTTTTGACATACTGAAAACTTTCTAGCCGAATTGTTTAATTTTTAACTTGTGTTAGTTCTGCTTAACTGCGGAGAGCCGCGGCGCAAGAAGCCGTATTATTTAGTCTGGATTTCCTGATAAAGAGAAACACAAATGGCGTCGCCTTGTCCGACTCTTGCCAGTGCCGGGAGCGAGACATCATGGCAATAGCCCGATCTGGAACAGCAGCGGCGACTGCGCAGCAACCACCGTATCTGCGGTGAGAAAGACGCGAATCGTATACTGACCCGCAGGCGCCCAGTTGAAGGACGTGTCGAAGAGCGGTAACTGGCCTTCAAAGTCCCACGAACTTTTCGGAGCAAGCTGCTCCGTGACCACGCTGTCACCAAATTTCCTTCCCTGGCCCCAGCTTGTGACCACCTTACCTGCTTTGTCCACCAACTCGATGTCGAATCGTTGGGTGGTCGAAAAACTGAAGGACATTTGCGACTTCGATCGATTTGTTAACCGCAGCTCGACATCCACATACCGTGGGTTCGTCTTTGCGTCGGGGATCGGGCCACGCATGTCGATATTGGTTGTTTCGAAGTATGCGACGGTTTCGAATACATAAGATTGACTCATATTTAGCTCCTTGACGTTGGAATATTTGTACAGCACGGCTGTCCGGATCATTTTGACAGCCGTGCGGCATCGAATGTCTAGCAGAATCGGTAATTCTGGCTCAGGGACGTGCGGGGTCCCATTGTCTTGACACGCTCCAAGAACTTCACGCTTTTGTCCAAGCTGTATTATTGGACCATTGAATCGTGCTGGGCGGTTGAAGTACGGCCGTATAGGTCGCGTCGTCCGGAAAGGTTACCGTGATATCAGAGCTATCAAGAATAGAACCATAGGCAGAGGGACGTTTGTAGAGCGACAAATCGACCGAAAGGGAGTTGCCGTTGACCGTAATAACCGGGCCGGGAGCACCGCCTGTTATCCAGGTACCGTTCAGATCTATCACCGTCGTGATTGGCGGGGTAGACACAGCCGTCAAAAGAGTGGTCCATGATTGAAGAATCTGTTCGAAATAGGGAACACCGATGAACGCCAACTCGTCGGTTACGCCCTGACTTCGCGCCTGTTCGGCAGAGGCCAGCGCCCCTTTCTCAAGGCCAGAAGGCTGTTCGCAAGGCGGGTTTCCTTGCTGTGCGTCGAAGAACGCGAAAATGACAGGCGCACTGTTTACCACGTTCTCTCCGTGGAAGTAGCCATCAATGACGCCAACGGTCCTGTGCGGTGGACCGAAGTCAGGCGCGGTAGCCTCCCTGATTGGCTGAAACACCGGACATTGAACCGTGTGACTCTTGGTGCTGACGAAATGAGCCGCATTGATCGTGCTCTTGATAGAGTTGATCATGGTCGTGAGCAGGGTGACCATCGAGCTGATATCGCCGATGAGAACAGACTGAGGTTCCCTCATGCTCACGGGTTCCGAAGCGATCACGAAAAGCCTGATGGTGCCCGCCTTTATGAAGCCAGGAAGAAAGAAAAACAAATCGGCGGGCGAGGTCAGATTCAGTTCGATGAAGAATTTAAATCCTGCAATCGATTGGTTCTCGGCAGTCTCGAAAGCTTCATTGTCGCCGCTGCTAAGAAAGGCCTGGATTCTGTCGGCGGCAGTGTCGGAGTTGGCGAGAGCCGCCGCCATCGCATTCCTGTTGACGGTATCCTGAATAATCTGGGTCTGCTGTTTGATTAGATCACCTAGCTGCGAAAAATCGCTCTGTAACGTTTTCTGCAGTTGGGTAATCGCATCCAAAATTGCAGAGTTGTCAGGTTGACTCAATCCCTGCAAAAAGGAGATCACTCCCGTAACGGTGGAAAAGATCCCTAAAACCCCGGCGAAATTTGAGATCACCCCGACGAGGTTCAGGAAATCACTGTTCTGGATGGACTTCACAAAGTCATCCGGCCCGTCTGCCGCAGCCGGAGCGGGGCTGCCGCCGATAGGGACCATGACTTCCGCATCCAATTCATGCACGTTAACGCTGTTCATTTCACTTTCCTTTCTCAAAACTTACTTTCGTTTTTTTCACGGCATCGCCGTATAAAACACGGATCAATTGTCCAGGAGCTTAGGAGATGCCAGCAATCTGCAATGCGCAGAATTGCTGTAAATGCTGCTACTTGCAGTCGAATACCGCGGTTTGCCGTACCGATTCCGTCACCAAAAAGCAAAAATTTGACCAATCTGCCGGATCACTCCGGATTGCCCTGTTCCGCGCGCGCCTCATGCTTCAGTCATAGCTCGTAAGTCGGTGTGGACCGGCTCTCACTTAGGTAAACGTGTTTTGAGCATGAAGCCGGACATGCGAATGTACCGAGGACCGCGGCTAAGAAAGGCAGACCTCATAGACTCCGCCCGGACCTACTCCGGATCCCTTGTTCCGGCGCGGCCCCCGGACCGCTGCCGAAACTGCTTCCGCACTAATTCCTGGGCCACGGTCTCTCCCAGTTGCTTGCCGACTTCCAGTGAATGATGATAGTGGAAGCCCGCATAGATGCGAGCCCAAAAGACCTCGTCCATCAAATCGCGCGTGTCTACGAACGTATGTTGGTGGACGCCGTCCGAAAATGCCTTGCTGTCCACCAGGACGTGTACCCGGGTGGTGCCGAAGAAACTGGCGATCAGCGGCGCCACGGCTCCGGTAATACAGCCGTGCGCGGCCGGATATTCGGGGTGCGCAGGTGTCGCGCCTAAAGCGATCCAGGCCGGATCGGCCGTCAAGTCGGAATTGCCGCCTCCGGCCGTAATGGCAGTGACGGGCCGCCAGAAGCCGTATTTGTACTTGGCATTGAAGCATCCAATGCCCGCGTCGGCATATCCGGTCCAGACCATTGCCATCAGCCTTGCCGAATCGGCTGTGCCGAGACTGTAATTGTCCACCAGATAATTGAGCATGCGCGCGTACTGCTGGCCGGTGTGATCGGTCCAAAAGATTCCGATCTCGGTTTCGGCAGCCGAACGAACGCTGCTGGTCGCGCCGCCGTACAGTCGAGTCAGGTTGTAGTCCCGTTCCCAGGTCTCGCTGCTGAGACTTGGCGGGGGATCCGGGAGGTAATCGCTTGCGGCTTTCATCGTGAAAGGCACGCATCTGGCCCAACCATGGCGTGACTGGCGCGGCAAAAGCTGGAGGGGTCGGAATCCACGCGCCGGGGCCCGATCCCGGCGTATAAATAACATTCGCCTCCAAACCATCGTTCGTACGGGCGTTGATCACGGCCATAGCCGCAGCCTCGCCCACCGCAACACCCATATCCTTATTTCCCTGACCGGCGGTAATTGCCGCTAAAGATGCGGATAGCTGACCGTCCAACGCGGCCTGTTGGGAGGGGAAATAATACGCGAGAACGCGGTGCGCAGCCGCGGCAGCGGCAGCGTCGACAGAGGCGTCCCGCGGTCCCACACCCTGGTAGTAAAAGGGCCGGTACTGACCGGTAATCGCATTCACTGCGTCATACACCGCGAGGCTCGCGTAGCTGAACCAGACCGCGGAGGCTCCCGGCGATTTCCCGCCATTCGCGACAATCGTGGTGGAGGCCATCGTGGTCCAGTCGGAAACCACGTTACCCGCATTGAGTCCCGCCACAAATACAGACAGCACGATGGAACACCGCAGTGCTCGTGCCGATAGCAACTTCAAACCTCGATGGCGCATTTCCGTTTCTCCTTGTTCCTTCTAAAGTAATTAACGGCTGGGCTGGCCCATGCCGCTCTGATCTACACGCGAAAAACCGCACTCGAAACCGTAAAGCCGCAAGAAGTTTTTTTCGCGGTATCATAATCAATCATTCACTTGCATCCTCAAGTTTCTGAAACCACTCAGCTTCTTCTGGCTTGGGCAGGCGGGGACCAACAGGCGCTGGACGCATTGACGCCTCACGTTTACCGCGAGCTCCGGCGCACGGCCGCGAATTTCATGAAGGGCGAGCGCGAAGGGCACACCCTGCAAGCGACAGCGCTGGTTCATGAGGTGTACCTGCGGCTGATCGACGCCCAGAGCGTGCACTGGACGGGTAGAGCTCATTTTTTCGCGATCTGTGCTCAAATGATGCGCCGGATTCTGGTGGATGCGGCGCGCAAGCGGATGTCGTCCAAACATGGCGGCGGTGTGGGCCGGATAGAGTTGGACAATGCCTTCGATGTGGCCGCTGAAAAGGACACACAATTGATCGCCCTGAATGACGCACTCGATGAATTGAAAAAATCCGATGCGCGTAAGGCGAAGACGGTCGAGTTTCGCTACTTTGGTGGACTGAGCGTAGAGGAAACCGCGGCAGTTCTGAACGTCTCGGTGGAAACAGTGACCCGTGACTGGCGTTTGGCCCGGGGTTGGCTGCTGTCGCAAATCGCGGGCAGTTAAGCCCTGACAGAAGCTGTGGACTACCGTGCGCCGCTGCTCTGATGCGAAGTCCGATGCAAAATCCGATCCACCCGGCTTACCAGGGCATCGAATTGCGGATCCTCACGCAGGTGCATTAACCGCGGCTCATGGGCCAGATACACGAGCCACGGGGAACGTTGCGCAAACGCTGCTTCCCAGTGACGGAACGCTTCTGCCCGATTTCCCAATGCTTCATGGATCAGTCCAATCTCATATGGAGAAACATACTGCTCTCCGGATATCCGCTCCAGACTCGTCAATTCCGCATTCGCGGCGTCGCGCTCGCCCGCGATGGCGCGCGCATGCGTCGCAAAATTCTGAAACACTCTCATTCCTCCGCTCAATCTGACTCCTTCTTCCATCTCGCGAGGAGCCTCTTCCGGACGCCCCGATGCGGCCAGCGCCAATCCCAGAAAAACGTGGTGCCATCCAAAGCTGGGTTCCTGGAGCACGGCCGCGCGACCCTCCTTTTCGGCCGCGGGAAAATCGTGGGCCATCAGGCGATCCCAACAGAGGTGAGAGACCGCTTTCGGGTCACTGGGATCGACACTTAGATATAAGAGGCTCTCCGCGCGCGATTCCTCAAAGCGCCGCGCCGCGACCAGCAGATGGGAATACCAATGGTGCGCAGGCCCGTAACCCGGGTTTAGCCGGATAGCCTCCCTCATGGACCGTTCGGCAGCGCGAAGGTCCCACGCGAAATGCAGCAGACCGTAGCCCAATGCGGTGTGGCCCTCGGCGAGCTTCGGATCGAGCTGCAAGGACCTTTCCGCATAGGCCCGGCCCTTGCTGAAGGCTTCCTCCGGGGACAGAACTCCCGCTTCCCAGCCACCGAGTGTGTTGTAACAGTCGGCCAAGCTCGCATAGGCGAGAGCGTATTTGGGATCTCGTTCGAGCGCCTTTTGGAAGCACTCGATGGCCGCATGAGTCCCGGCCGGCCGTTTGCCCCAGTGGTAGCGGCCTTTCAGGAACAGAGTGTAGGCTTCCGCATCTTCCGTGAATCGCCTTGCAACCGGCGCAGCCTGATCTGCTGGTTCCCCGAGTAAATGCTGCCGCAAATGGCCGACAACGGTGGCCGTGATCTCGTCCTGCACCTCGAAAATGTCCGTAAGGGCCCGATCGAATCGTTCGGACCAAATGGGATATCCGTTCGCGATGTCGATTAATTGAGCGTTGATCCTCAACCGCTGCCCGGCCCGGCGCACGCTTCCTTCGAGCACGCTCCCGGCATTCAGCCTTCGGCCGATTTCGCGCGCATCCATTCCCTTGTCTCGAAAGGAGAATGCCGACGAGCGCGGCGTTACCCGCAATTGCGGTATTAAGCTGAGAGCGCAGATCAATTCCTCCGCCAATCCATGTCCGAAGTGTTCTGTGTCCGCGTCGCCTCCAGCGCCGACGAATGGCAGAACAGCGATGGAGGCAATCGGAGAAGGCGCAACTACGATATGCTCCGGGCCGGACCATTCTCCGGCATCGTCAACCGCGAGCAGAGCGGAGCGCACTTCCGCCATGAATCGAAAACGTTCCCCGCGCTCCTTGCGCATGCATTTGGCAACCAGCGCATCAAAAGCAGCAGGCACACCGGGTCGCACCGTAGAAGGCGCGGGCGGTTCGGCGGTAGCGATTTCGTGCATCACTGCCAAGGCACTCACCCCGCGAAATGGCATTTGTCCCGTGGCGGCCTCGTACAGCACGCATCCGAGCGAAAAAATATCGGAGCTTGCGTCGATCTCTTCGCCGCGTGTCTGCTCGGGCGACATGTATGCGATTGTGCCGATTACCTGCCCCTGGCCGGTCAAATCGGTCGCCGTTCCATCGTGCGGCAATTTCGCGATTCCGAAATCCAGTACCTTCACGACTTGGTCACTGGTTACCAGAATGTTCGCAGGCTTGACGTCTCTGTGGACAATGCCGGCCGCGTGCGCCGCCGCTAAGCCCGAAGCGGCCTGAATTCCCAGGTTGAGGACCTGTTTAAAAGCCAGACCCTCGGGCCGAATCAATTCCTTGAGGGAGGATCCCGCCACATACTCCATGACCAGGAAGTCCGCGCCTTCATGGCTGGAGATGTCGTAGAGAACGACAATATTCGGATGATTCAGCGCCGAAACAGCGCGGGCCTCCTGGAGTAAGCGGCGTCTGTAAGCGGGGTTGACCGTCAGTTCCTGCGGAAGCAACTTGATTGCGACGCTTCGTCCAAGCCGCGTGTCGACCGCCCGGTAGACTTCCCCCATACCGCCGCATCCGATGATTTCTTCGATCCTGTACGGACCTAATTCGGTGCGAGGCGCGACCGTTTCGGTCCGGAGCACGGCTTCTCTTCCCACCCAGGCCGGATGATCAAGGGCGGAGGCGTCCTGTCGCATGATCGCCTCCAGTCTGGCGCGCAATTGCGGTTCGGCGCGATCCAGCACCGCGCTTCTTTCGGCCGTTGGAAGATCCCGGACCGCGTCGTACAATTCCTCCAACTGCTGCCACTGTTCGGGTGTCATGCTAACTGCCCTATAGCCCTGCCTTCTTCCACAACAGATCCACGCGCTGCTTCACCTCCGGCGACATCGTAATCACCCCAGGCCAGGGACGCGTGAACCCTTCGCCCGGCCATTTCTTCGTCGCATCGACGCCCATCTTCGACCCGTAATTCGGCAGCCGGCTCGAATGATCCAGCGAATCGATCGGGCCCATGGTGAACTGAATGTCGCGCTCGGGGTCTATGTTATTCAATGCCTTCCAGGCCACCTCGCGAACATTCTGCACATCCACATCTTCATCCACCACCACGATGCATTTGCTGAACATCGCTTGCCCCAGCCCCCAGATCGCACTCATCACTTTGCGCGCGTGGCCGGGATACGATTTGCGGATTGCCACCAGAATCAGATTATGGAAGATGCCTTCGGCAGGCATGCAGATGTCGCGCACCTCGGGAAGCTGCATACGCATGAGTGGCAGGAAGATCCGTTCAATCGCCTTACCCATGTAGAAATCCTCCATGGGCGGCGGCCCTACGATCGTGGTTGCGTAAATCGGCTCCTTACGCTGAGTGATGCACGTGACGTGGAACACCGGATACTCATCTGCCAGTGAATAAAATCCCGTGTGGTCGCCGAATGGCCCTTCGGTGCGAAGTTCACCCAGTTCAACGTAACCCTCCAGCACGATCTCCGCATTCGCCGGAACTTCGATATCGACCGTCTTGCATTTGACCATCTCCACCGGACTCGACCGCATGAAACCAGCGATCATCATTTCATCGAGATCCGGCGGAAGCGGCAGAATAGCCGAGTACATCGTCGCTGGATCTGCGCCAATGGCAACGGCAACTTCCATTCGAGTGTCCTTGCCGGCAGCCTTCATGCGGCGATAGTGCTCCGCGCCTTGTTTGTGCGTCTGCCAGTGCATCCCGGCGGTGCGCTCGTCGTAGAGTTGGATCCGATACATCCCGCAGTTGCGTTTTCCTGTGTCCGGATTGCGCGAAAATACGAGCGGTAGCGTCACGAAGCGGCCGCCGTCCTCGGGCCAGCACTTCAGCACGGGATAATCGAAAAGCGAAAAGCCCTCCGTCTTCACCACCTCCTGGCAATCGCCCTTCGATACGATTCGCGGAAAGAACGATCCCACCTCGGCGAGTTTGGGCAGCATCTTGATCTTGCCCATCAGGCCTTCCGGCATCTTCATTTCGAGAAACTCCGAAATGCGCGCCGCAACCTCGTCTACCGAATCCACCTCCAGCGCGATCTCCATCCGCCGCATGCTGGCAAACGCGTTGATCAGGACCGGAATGCTGTAGCCCTTCGGCTTCTCGAACAGAAACGCTGGACCACCCTCTTTTACCGCGCGGTCGGCGAATTCGGTGATTTCGAGAATCGGGTCCACTTCGAAGGGAATCCGCTTCAGTTCTTTGTTTTTATCGAGTGCTTTGATAAACTCGCGCAGATCGTTGTAGGCCATAGGGCAGAACTATTATCATGGCAGCTTGAGCAACCGAATCGCATTTATCACTGGCGCAAGCCGCGGAATTGGGCGTGCGTGCGCGCTTTCGTTGGCGTCGGCGGGACACCGGGTCATCGTCGCGGCGCGCAATCTCGACAAACTCGAAGAGACCGCGGCAGCCATACGGGCAGCGGGCGGCGCGGCCGATCCGCTGGAGATCGATATGGGCTCTCCGGACTCCATCAAAGACGCGTTTTCCAAGGCGTCTAAAGAGATCGGACGCATCGATATCCTGGTCAACAACGCCGCGATCACTCGGGACGGGCTGGCATTGCGCATGAAACCCGGCGATTGGAATGCCGTCATCCAAACCAATTTGACGGGCGCTTTTCTGGCCATCCAACAAGTACTGCCTTCCATGATGCGCGAGCGATGGGGGCGAATTGTGAATATCTCCTCGGTTGTCGGCGAATCGGGCAACTCCGGCCAGTCCAACTATGTAGCATCGAAGGCCGGACTGATCGGGCTGACCAAAGCGATCGCCCAGGAGATGGGTTCCCGAGGCGTGACATCCAACGCTGTGTCGCCTGGTTTCATCGATACCGATATGACCTCCGATCCTTCCGGCGGATTTGAAGGAGAAGATCCTCGCGACGATCCCGCTGAAGCGCCTCGGGTCGCCTGAAGATGTTGCCGCCGCGGTTCGTTTCCTCTGCAGCGAGGAGGCTGGATACATCACCGGCCATGTGCTCGACGTCAACGGCGGCATGTACATGTGAGGGTTAACCGAGCGCCAGAGTGACCGCGCCCGCGGTAATCAGGAGTCCACCTAACGCTTTTATTGGCGTGAGGCCCTCCCCAAGAAAAGCCGCCGCGAACAAGATCACAAAAGCGACGCTGAGCTTATCGACCGGAGCTACCCGCGACGCCGGTCCAAGCTGAAGAGCGCGAAAATAGCAGAGCCACGAGAGACCCGTTGCCAGCCCGGACAACACGAGAAACGTCCAACTGTGCGAGGTGATCGCGCTCAGGGCGCCAGGCTTTCGAAGACTGAACGCGATGGCCCAGGTAAATACCAGGATCACCGATGTCCGGATCGCGGTCGCCAGATTGGAATCGACGTTGGCCACCCCGATTTTTGCGAGGATCGCGGTAGCCGCCGCAAACAACGCCGATAATAGGGACCAGAAAATCCAGTTCATGTTCTAAGGATCGCTTACCGCTGACTTCAAGGCGACCAACGGCCAGCCATTTTCGGAGTTGTCGAGTTGTTTCGCGGACACTTACACTAGAATGCCTCTATGAGCGTGGCCCGTTATGTTCACTGGCAGGATGGTGAGACTTGGCTCGGCTACTTCGACGAGTTCCCGGATTACGTAAAACAAGGTGAGACGATAGAAGACCTCCAGGAAAGCTTATTTGACGTTTATCGGGATCTGACGAGTGGAGAGATTCCGTGTATAGGCAGGGTCGCCGAAACGGCCTGAGCCGTGAACCCGGTATCAGCCGCCAATCGAGTACATCGGCCGCGGAGGAGGAACAAATCGCGTGCTGTTGATCTGGTGTCCGATCCACTTACCAGCGACGTTCCCGCGAATCGCCGATGCCAGTTCCTCATCCGACCCGCCGCGCAGGATCTGCTTGACGTCTGTCTCTTCGATGGCAAACAGACAATACCGCACCTTCCCTTCCGACGTTAGCCGCAGCCGGTTGCAGTTCAGGCAGAACGGCCGTGTCACCGACGCCACCAGCCCCACGGTCCCGCCTCCGTCCGCATAGCGATACTCGGTTGCCGGCGCGCGTGGATCCGCATCGGGAACTTCTTCAAGCGGCGAAATCTCGCGCGACAGAGTCTCGATAATCTCGTCCGCCGTCAGCACTTTCTTGCGGTCCCACAGCTCCTGGGAATCAAGCGGCATGAACTCGATGAAGCGCGGTTCGAAGCCGTACTCCCGGCAAAATTTCGCCATCGGCACCACATCCGGCTCGATGAGATTCTTCACCGCCACAATGTTGAGCTTTATCTTGGTAAAGCCGATCCGTCTCGCCGCTTCAATGCCCTTGAGCACTCGCGGCAGATCGTCCCGGCGCGTGATCTGCCTAAACCGCTCCCGGTCGAGTGTGTCCAGATGAATATTCAGGCGGCGCAGACCCGCATCGTACAGCGGTTGCGCGTGTTGCTCCAGCAGCACCGCATTGGTGGTCAGCGCGAGATCCCGAATTCCCGGAATTACAATCAGCCGTTCGATCAACTTCGGCAGGTCCCGGCGGACGAGCGGTTCGCCTCCGGTAATCCGCAGTTTGCAAACCCCCAACGACGCTGCCACGCGCACGAAACGTTCAATCTCCTCGAACCTCAGGATCTCGCTCCGGTCCATGAACTGAACGCCCTCTTCCGGCATACAGTAAAAACAGCGGATATTGCAGCGGTCGGTGACGCTGATCCGCAGATTATCGTGGACACGCGCAAACCCGTCCACCAGCGGTGTTGTGGCGCTCACTTGACCGCCAGCATACGCTCGATCGGGATCAGCGACCGGCGCATCATTTCAGGATCGATCTCCACTCGCGGCGTGAGGTTCAGCAGCGCGTCCCGCAGCTTCTCGAGAGTATTCAGCCGCATGAATGGACATTCGCTGCAGTTGCAGTTTTCGTTGTTGACAAAATGGAAAGTTTTTTCCGCCGCTAGTTTCCGCAGTGAATAATTCACGCCGCTCTCGGTCACCACAATAAACTCGCGTGATGGACTCTTCACGCAATAATCGATGATCGCCGACGTCGAGCCCACGAAATCGGCCATTTGCAAAATCGCTTCCGGACATTCCGGATGTGCCACCACCTCGGCCTCGGGATGAAGCTGCTTGGCCTCGATTACGCGCCGCAGCGGGAACGTCGCATGAACGATGCACGACCCCTGCCATATCTTCATGTTCGCGCGCCCTGTCTGGCGCTTGACGTAATTGCCCAGATTGCGGTCGGGCAGGAAGAGAATCGTCTTCTCCGGCGGAATCGAGTTCACAACCTGCACCGCATTACGCGACGTGCAAAGAATATCGCTCTCGGCCTTCACTTCGACCGACGTATTGATATAGCTGACGATTACGTGATCCGGATTGCGGCGGCGGTATTCGCGAACCGGTTCCACGGGACATCCCTCCACCAGACTGCAACTCGCCGCCCGGTCGGGAACTACAACGATCTTCGACGGATTCAAGACCTTCGCAGTCTCCGCCATGAACCAAACGCCACAGAACGCGATGACATCCCCATCGAGTGCGCGGGCCTTTCGCGCTAGCTCCAGACTGTCGCCAACCACGTCGGCCAGATCCTGGATTTCGGTGTCCTGATAATGGTGCGCCAGCAGCACCGCCCGGCGCTCGCGCTTCAGTTCTTCAATCTCTTCGGCGATAGATGTAGTGGCAAACATGGCAGGGGGAGGATTACCTTTGATATCTTGATTTTAGCAGCCGAGCCGCCTCGCGGTTTGGCATCGTTACGTCCGGGAGCGCCCCGTTACAATTAAAACAGATACTTCGATGCCCAAGCTTACACTCGACCGTTATATCCAGATCGCCATGGGCGCCATGGTGGTGCTGCTTATTCTGGCGATCTACACGCCTTTGCATGAGACGCTCGTCCAGGTGGGCGATCGCGCGCCGGAGTTTTCTATCAAGGCGGACGACGGCCGCACCTACACTCAGGCCGATTTCGGCGGCAAACTACTCATTTTGAACTTCTGGGCGACGTGGTGCCCGCCCTGCCGCGAGGAACTGCCGTCTCTCGATGCACTACAGCGGACGCTCGGGTCCCGCGGACTGGTAGTGTTGGCGGTGAGCGTCGATAAAGACCCGAAGGTCTATCATGATTTTCTAGCGGCGAATAAGGTCGCGGTCACCACCGCGCGCGATCCGGGACAGGAGATCAATCGAGAGTACGGAACAGTGCAGTTTCCAGAGAGTTATATTATCGATCGCAACGGCAAAGTTGTGTTGAAGATCATCAGCAGTACAAACTGGATGGACGAGCGGATGATTAACAATGTCCAGTCCATGCTTTGAAGCGATTCCACCGAAGGCGCATCAGCAATTAATCGCGGTGCTCGGCCCGCGGGGTTATCTCGAACGTCCGGAGGACCTCGCGCTTTATGAGTACGACGGCAGTGTCGATAAGGCGCGGCCCGCAATGGTGCTTTTCCCGCGCACCACGGAAGATGTCGTCAAGATTGTCGAGATCACAGGCAAAATACGGTATTCCGATTGTGGGCCGCGGCTCCGGCACGGGATTGAGCGGCGGCGCAATTCCCCGATCGGGCGGAGTCGTCATCGGCTTCGCGCGCATGAACAAGATCCTCGAAATCGATTTGGAGAATGAGCGCGCAGTGTTGCAGCCGGGCGTGATCAATCTCGATATCACGCTGGCTGTGCAAGGCAGCGGATATTTCTACGCGCCCGATCCTTCCAGCCAGCGGGCGTGTACCATCGGAGGCAATGTTTCCGAAAACGCCGGCGGCCCGCACACGTTGGCTTATGGCGTCACGACGAATCACGTTACTCGGCCTGGAATTCGTGCTCCCCGACGGCAAGGTCTACACAGCCGGCGGTAAGGAACTGGATCGGCCGGGTCTTGATCTCGTCGGCCTGCTGACGGGTTCGGAAGGAACCATGGCGCTGGTGACCAAGGTGACGGTGCGTCTGATGCGCCAGCCGGAGATGGTGAAGACCATTCTCGCGATTTACGATTCGCCCGACCACTGCGCCGATACGGTGGCGGAGATTACGGCGCGTGCGATTACGCCTGTCGCCATTGAGATGTTGGATGGTGAAATGCTTGCGATGGTCGAAGCCGCGACCCATGCCGGTTATCCTCCGGATGCGGCCGCGGTATTGCTGATCGAACTCGAAGGGCTGCGCGAAGGCGTGGAAGAGCAGGTGGAGCAGATCCGCGAGGTCTGTGCAAATTGCCATGCGCGCGAGTTTCGCGTCGCCAGAAATACGGAGGAACGTGAACTGCTCTGGAAGGGCCGCAAGAACGCGTTTGGAGCTGTGGGCCGCGTCAGTACGTCCTACTACGTGCAGGATGGAGTAGTGCCGCGCACTCAGATCGCGCCGACGCTTCGTTACATTGCGACCGTTGGAGAGAAGCACGGAGTGCGCATTAGTAACATCTTCCACGCTGGAGACGGTAACATGCATCCCATTATTCTGTTTGATATCCACAAGGCCGGCGATATCGATAAGGCCAAGGCGGCGGGCGAGGATATCCTGGCCTATTGCATTAGCGTGGGCGGATCGATTACCGGAGAACACGGCGTTGGAATGGAGAAAAACGAGATGATGCCACGGCTTTTCACGCCCGAGACGCTCGACATGATCCGCGGCTTCAAGCGTTTGTTTGACCCCGATGAGCGCCTGAATCCGGGCAAGGTATTGCCCACCGGAAAGGGCTGCCTCGAAATCCGCCAGCCGGCTCTCGGCGCGCGTAGCCGGGTTTACTAGCCTGTGTCGAAACTTGGCGATTGGCTGCTGGCCGATTTGCGCCTGCCGCATGGCATCGGGCACGGTAAGACCGACCATAAACATCCCTGGTGGAGAGTGATGTGCCTCACCGGAGTGGATTATTTCTCGACGCTGGGCTACCAACCGGGTATTGCGTTTCTCGCCGCGGGCGCGCTGTCGCCGATTGCGACGCTCGTGCTGGTGATTGTGACGCTGTTCGCGGCGCTGCCGGTTTACTCGCGGGTGGCGCAGGAAAGCCCTTATGGCCAGGGAAGCATCTCTATGCTCGAGAGGCTTTTCCCCGGCTGGCGCGGCAAGAGTTTTGTGCTGTGCCTGCTAGGCTTCGCGGCCACCGACTTCATCATCACTATCACGCTCTCCGCGGCCGACGCGACGGCACACGTGATGGAAAATCCCTTGGCGCCGGATTTTCTGAAACACAAAATCGCGGTGACGGTGGGACTGCTCGTGATCCTGAGCGCGATTTTCCTGAAAGGCTTCAAGGAAGCGATCGGCATCGCGACGGTGCTCGTGGGCGCGTACCTGGTGCTAAACACCGTGGTCGTTGCGGATGCGGTTATGGAAGTGTTGCGGCATCCCGAATTGTTCGGGAAGTGGCACCAGTCATTGTTCCAGCAACACGGCAGCGTGTTGGGTATGATCGGCGTATCTTTGATTCTGTTTCCGCGGCTGGCCTTGGGACTCTCGGGGTTCGAAACCGGTGTCTCGGTCATGCCGCTCGTCGACCCCGGCAAACAAAACGAGGACGAGATAAAAGGAACGATCCGGAACACGCGGAAGCTGCTCGTTACGGCAGCCTTGATCATGAGCCTGTTCCTGATGACCAGCAGCGTCGCAACCACGCTGCTCATCGAGCCGAAGCAGTTCCAGCCGGGAGGACAAGCGAACGGACGCGCTCTTGCGTACCTCGCGCATCGCTATCTTGGCGAAGGGTTCGGAACTGCGTACGATATCAGCACGATCCTGATCCTGGCCTTCGCGGGCGCATCGGCCATGGCGGGGCTGATCAATCTGGTGCCGCGCTATCTTCCGCGATATGGGATGGCCCCGGAATGGTCGCGCGCGTCGCGCCCGATGGTGCTTGTGTTGTTCGCGATCTCGCTGGCGGTAACTCTGATCTTTCGGGCGGACGTTGATGCACAAGGCGGCGCATACGCTACCGGCGTTTTAGTGCTGATTACATCTGCCTCGATTGCGGTCACATTATCCGTGTGGCGATCGATGTTGCGGTGGCCGTTCTTGCTGATTGCGATTGTGTTCGTGTACACGACGGCGATGAATATTCGGGAACGTCCCGAGGGCATCAAGATTGCTTCGTTCTTCATCGCACTAACGATCATTCTTTCGCTATTGTCGCGCGCGCTGCGGTCGACGGAACTGCGCACCACGGAAATCGAATTCGACGAGAATGCGAGGCGGATTCTGGATAACGATCCGGATGGCGTGATTCGCTTGATCGCGCATAAACCTAAGAGCAGGGACGCCAGAGGATTACGATCGCAAGGATGAGAGCGCAAGGGAGTGCCACAATATTGCCAATGACGAGGCTCTGGTCTTCATGGAGATCGAGAGAGTGGATGCATCGGACTTCGAAGGCAAACTGGTGGTGAGGGGAGAGCGGATCGGGACGCACTCTATTCTACGGGCTACCAGTCCGGCAGTTCCGAACGCGATTGCGGCGTTGCTGATCGAGATTCAGAAGATAACCGGCCATAGTCCGCACGCATATTTCGCGTGGACCGAGGGCAATCCGATCGCTTTTCTTTTTCGGTTTCTGTTTCTGGGAGAAGGCGACGTGGCCCCTATCGCGCACGAGGTGCTGCGGCGGGCCATCCCGGAGCCGGATAGACGGCCTCTGATCCACGTGACGTGAGATGAGGAGACGATCTTACCGCGGGTCACTGCGCGTCATTGCTGATCAGGGGGCTTTTCGCCCGGCTTGTACAGCGTTGGCGGCTTGCGGCGTTTAGGATCCGTGGCGTCTTTCTTGGTTTCTTCCTGCTTCGCTTTCACCTCTTCAGGGGTCGCCAGCGCCTCGCGCTGCTTTTTCTCCTGCTCCTCTTTGGCGAGCACGGCCGCCGAGCGTTGGCCTAGATCTTGTCCAGCGGCCTCGATGCTATCGCTGGTCGAATCGATAGCCTGCTTCAGCACGAACTCGAAGCGTCCCAGGTCCTTCGGATTCGCATCCGCGATCTTCTGTAGATCGGCCAACATGGGCTTCTCTCCATCGTGAATAAGGCTCATGCCTTTTTCGATGCTCACCTTGCGCTTGAGGGCATCGTCAGAAACGGTATCGATCGCATCGACGATGTTGCCGTAATCTTCCAGCAGGTCGTGAATCAAAGCTGAGCGGCCAGGTTTGTCCTTGGACAATAACTGCTTTACCTGATCCAATCGCTGCTTGGCGAAGTGCAGATAAAGCGTGACGCGTATGTTGGGATCCTGTGCCTCGCGAATCTGGTCGGCTTCATCCGAGGTGAGGAAATCGCGGTCTGCCATCAGGGGAGCCGCGGCAATCAGTGCGCAAATTAGAAAGCGGTACTTCATTTGGCGTGCGTCAGGATGCCGTCGAGCCAGGCATCGTGAATCTCCTGAACTCTATTTTGCACCGGTTCGATGAGCGGCCTGTCGGTCGAGTCCATTTCCTGCCTCAAACCGTCGATCCGGCGGAGCAATTCGCGGCTTTTGGTCTCGGCATACTTGTAAATGCCCGGACTCCTGCCTGGTTTTTTGCCGCTGGCTGCCAGCGCGGATTGGGCGAGTTCGACCGATTCGCGAACCTCCGCCAGCCGTGATTCGGTAGCCTTCAAGTCCTGCTTGTTGTAGGTTTCGCGCGCTTCGGAAATTGCCAGGTCCGCGTTGGAGAGCGCCAGTTTCGCGCGTCTTTCGAGATTTGGTTCATTCTTAGCTAACTGCAAATCGGCAGCACTCGCTAAAGGCGCGATAAGAACGCTGGTGAGCGCCATCGAGACAGTGAGCGCGTTGAGAAAACCCGAACCGATCATCTTTGTCCAAGATCCAATTTCAGTATACGGATGCGCTGCCGGGCTTGAAACTCCTGATCCGGAAATTTGCCGCCGCTAACCGCCAGGAACTGCTGATAGGCTTCGAGCGCCGGCTTGCGCTGCTTCAGTTTATCCAGCGTGATGGCGCGGAAGAACAGATCGCCAGGCTTTTCCTGGCCGAGCGCCTTCAGACGATCGAGCGCGGCGAGGCCGGTTGGATAGTCTTCGACTGTAATGGCCAGGCCGGCGAGTTCATTCAAAGCCTCCACTGAGTCGGGTTTCAGCTTGACTGCCGCGAGAAACTGCTGTTCGGCCTGCGGCAGTTGGCGCCGATCGCGGAGCGCCCGGCCGTATCGCATGTGCAGTTCGAAATTTTGGGGTTCCGATGCTGACACCTGGCCCAGCATATCGAGTTCTTTATCGAACTGCTTGTTAAGCCCGTACGCGGTCGCCAACGCCAAACGGTTGGCGGATGTGGGCGAAGAGGCGACAGCCTTCTCCAATCCGGGAATAGCGTCGGCGTAGCGCTTGGTCTCAATAAGTAATTCGCCCATGCGTTCCTGCGCAGCGGCGTTTTGAGGAAATTGCCGGTAAATCGCAACAGCTTGGTCCGGCTGACCGGATTTTTCGTACTCGGCGGCGAGTTCGAGAAGCGCGTCGCGATACTTGGGATCGAGTTCGGCGGCTTTCTGGAAATGAGGCGCGGCGTCGCCCAACTTTTTGTCACCAGCGAGCGCTTTGGCCCATCCAAGCTGTGCGGCGGCCGACTTGGCGTCGATAGCGGCTGCCGTCTCGAACACTGTCGCAGCTTTGCCGAACTCCGCCCCACCGAGGAGTGCCTCGCCCCAGTAATACTGCGGACGAAATTCGCGCGGCTTCTGCCCCGCCGCATCGGCGAGAGGCGTCAGGGCATCCTGAAACTGTTTGTTGCGAACCAGCACAATCCCCAGGTTCAATTCCGCTTCGTACAACCCGGGCTTCAGCTCCAGGGTCTTTCGATATTCCGCCACGGCGTCGTCATCTTTCTTCAAAAGGCTGTACGACAACGCGAGGTGGAAATGGGCGGCGTAATCCTTAGGATCTTTTTCAACTGCCTGTTTGAACGCAGATGCCGCCGCGTCATACTGATTTGCTTCCAAAGCCTTGATGCCATCCGCCATGTGATCCGGCGCCTGTAGGAATGCGAAAAAGGGCGCCGGTAGCAGCAGGGATAGCATGATGAGTGACTTCATTCGAATATTTTCTATTTTATTCTCGCAAGTGTGGGACGGATTGTGGTCCGACTGTCGTTGTAAGTTAAGGTATGCAAGGTTTTCAGGGACGAGCGTGGGCCGCGCTGTGCACGGTCCTGATGTGTGCGGCGCCGATGTTGGCAGCGGGCGGTCCCGGTGCAGAACAGAAATCGAAACAGAAGCCGAAACCCGCCGTGCTCGAAATTAAAGATTTGAAGGTCTCACTTGAGGGGAAGACGGTCAACCTCGATGGCACGCTTCATAATGCCGGCGAGCGCGCCATCGAGAAGTTGGTGCTATCTTTCCATTTTTTCGATACTGAACATCAACCCGTAAGCACGTTGAAGTTGGAGATCGATGACGAGACGATCGACCCGGGAGAGGACAGCGAAATTCATGCAAGTGCTAACGAACCGGCTCGGGCGGTGTCTTTGGAGGTTACGGCCGCGGACCGGGGAGAAAGGGATTTAAAGGTGGTAAGACCGGGACCGTACCCAATTGAATAGCGGTCTAACAGGGGCTCTGACGCGCTAAATGACGATTCACGTCTGGTGTACTGACCTTACGTAAGCCGTTCCGCATGGATCGCAGTTCGCTCAGCGACTGCAATCCGGTCAGACGAGCCGACTGAACGATCGAATCCTCGGCCAGGATGCAGCCCCACAAAGCGGCGACCAGAATCGCGATGGTAATTAGGCCGTGTGATGTAATTCGGACAATCGGCATGATTTCGCTTATTAGCAAACCGCATTCCAAACTGCGGTTTATCATGTTTTCAGTATTTTTAGCTGCGAACGTGTTGGCCAAACGTCACACTGTGCCGGGCTATACACGTCCGATAGCCGCGTCCGCACATGAATCTAAAAACATTGTGTAAACAGTCTTAGCCTTCTGCGCATTTGCCGGACGATTGGTGTATACTCTTCCAAACGGGCGTAAAGAACCTTTTATCTCAATGGTCGAATCTCAAGGACACGAGACAGCCAGTCAAGAGCTACAAGTTGGGGCCGCGTGTTTTGCAACCGAGCAGAAGAGACATGGAATCTTGTTGGATTCGAACCGAGGCCGGGTTGAATACCGGCAGGAATGCGTTCACAGGTTGTTCGAGGAACAGGCGGCCCGAACTCCGGACGCGGTGGCTGCGATCGATGTTACCCGGCAGATTAATTATGCGGAGTTGAATGCGGAGTCCAACGCGATAGCTCAGCGCCTACAGTCCCTGGGTGTAGGACCCGAAGTGATGGTCGGCATCAGCATCGATCGATCCATCGAGATGTTGGTAGCTCTTATAGGCATTCTAAAGGCAGGCGGAGCTTTCGTGCCGCTGGACATCTCCTTGCCGGGCCAGCGGATCGAGTTCATGCTCCGGGATATGGACGCGCCCATCCTGCTGTGTTCTAGGAACCGAATGGACCGTCTATCATCGCTCCCGGGAACCAAAGTATTGGCAATTGAGGACTGTGCGAAGCCGACGGATGCCGATCCGCGGAAAAACCCGGTCTCGGCAGTGCGTCCCGACTCCCTGGCGTACATGCTATATACGTCCGGTTCGACCGGACAACCCAAAGGCGTTCTGGTTACTCATAGGGCGTTGGCGAATTATCTCGCCTGGTGCGCAGATGCATATCCCGTTAATGAGGGGCGCGGCACGCCGGTCCACAGTCCCGATCGCTTTTGATTTGACGATCACGAGTCTGTTCCCGACGCTTCTTGCGGGCGGCATCGTATTCCTGCTCCCGGAGGATGCCACGATCGAGACACTGGCGGCGACGTTGAAGGATGGCGATTTTAGTCTGGTGAAGCTCACTCCGGCGCATTTGGCCGCGCTGAGCGACGAGATGCATTCCAGACCACCGGGAATTATGACGCGGGCGTTTGTCATCGGCGGGGAAGCGTTATCGGGTGAGATGCTAAAGTGGTGGCGGGTCGAGCATCCGCACATACGGCTGATTAATGAGTACGGACCCACCGAGGCGACGGTGGGATGCTGTGTATTCGAAGTGCCGCCCGAGTTCGAGTTACAGGGACCCGTTCCGATTGGGCGTCCAATCCATAACGTCCGTTTGTATGTGCTCGACGCAAATCTCCGTCCGGCCGCCACTGGAGTAACGGGAGAGCTCTATATTGCAGGGGACAGTCTGGCTCGCGGCTATCACAACCGGCCGGAGTTGACCGCGCAGAGCTTCCTGCCCGATCCTTTCGTTTCCGAATCCGGCGCCAGGATGTACCGGAGCGGCGATCTGGTTCGCCGTCTCCCCGATGGCAATCTCGAGTTCCTGGGCCGGCCCGATACCCAGATCAAGCTCCGAGGCTTCCGGATCGAATTGAGCGAGGTCGAGGTACACCTGCGACAGCATCCGCGCGTTCGGGAAGTTGTGGTTTTGGCGTGGGGCGATCCGCCAAATCAGCGTCTGGTCGCCTATGTGACGGTTAAGGGGCCACACTCGCCGGTGGAAGACGATTTGCGTGGCTTCCTGAAACAGAGGCTGCCGGAGTATATGCTGCCCGCGCGTTACGTAGTAATGGACGCCTTTCCGCTGACCACCAATGGCAAAATAGACCGCAAGGCGCTTTCCGTCGATGGGGGCGTTCGCAATGATAATACATCGATCGCTCTCCGCGACGACTTGGAAGCTCGATTGTCGGCCATCTGGGAACGCGTGTTGGATATCCCATCAGTCGGGCCTCACGAGAATTTTTTCGATCTGGGCGGACATTCGTTGTTAGCCACAAAACTGCTGATGGAAGTTGAGAGTGAACTCGGCAGGAAGGTTTCGCTAAGCGCGTTATTCCAGGCCGCAACCGTCGGACGCATGGCTGTCCTGCTGCGCGGCGGGGTACTGATTCCGAACCCGCGCGTTGTTTCCATTCAATCGGCCGGAACCAACCCGCCGTTTTTCTGTTTCGGTGCCGGGCCCATATTTCGGGCCTTAGCGCAACGGCTTGGTTCTAACCAACCTTTCCTTGGCGTGCATTTCGATAAAGACGATTTCGTAACACAGCCTCACCTTCTGGAGGATTTCGCCGCCGTCCATGTCAGGACCATTCTGGATAGCCAGCCCGAGGGCCGGTATTACCTGGGCGGGTGGTCTGATAATGGTGTCCTTGCTTACGAAGTAGCTCGACAACTTGAGTCGAGCGGACACCCGGTCGATTTACTGGTACTGTTCGATGCGGAGAATCCTTCGTCATCGACCCTCACTGGCATCGAGAGATTCCACGCCCGGTTTGACGCATTATGCCAGTGGATCAGAATCAACTGGGCGCTGCTAAAAAATTCCGGGCGGCAGGAGTTTTGGGAACGGATTCGAGTCGGCTTTCAGTTTCGCCGCACCTGGCTTAAAGATCAGATTTGGAAGATAGTCTACGCCCTGCGGAGGCGTACGGGCTTACCACCGCAGCCGGCCGACAGCGATCGCCTTCTAGCGTACGCGATCGCAAGCTACTGCCCTCCACATTACTACGGACGTGTGATTCTGTTTCAACGTTCAGCTCGCCCCATAGGGCGGTATCACGATCCGCTATTCGGATGGGGCGGACTAGCGGGCAAGCTGGAAGTTCATGAAATACCCGGAGATCATCGCGACATGTTTCTGGAACCGCATGTCGATGTGTTGGCAGAAAAGCTGAAAGAGTTGCTTACAGGAACTTAGCGAAAGCTCAAAATTCGGCAAAGTAGCGGCCCCGTATCGTTTCGTCAATGAAGCGGCCTTTGGATTTTGCATACAAGCGCAACTTGGCTTGCTGCACGCTGATCGTGCGTTCACATTGGGGACCGCGGCGCATGGGCTTGGCATCGGCTGACTCTGTGGCGAGCGGACCTGAGGGGACATCGGGAGTCTCATTCTGCTGATATTATGACCCAAACACTGCTTGCGGGTTGACGCTCCAGCGCGCTTTCCGGTACCCTCAAACTTCACCCTGTTGAGCCACGTTGCTGTTCGAATCAATCACCCAAGGAGGATGAATGAGTCCACAAGAAGTATTAGATTTTGCAAAGAAGAACGATGCCCGCCAACTCGATGTCCGGTTCAGCGACATCCCGGGCCTGCAGCACCATGTTTCCTATCCCATCAGCGAATTGGAAGATCGACTCGTTCGAGAACGGCTTCGGCATCGACGGATCGAGCATCCGCGGCTGGGCCGCCATCAATGAGAGCGATATGCTGCTCATCCCCGATCCCGACCACCGCCTTCATGGATCCGTTCACCGAAGTCCCGACGCTGGTCATGACCGGCGATGTGATCGACCCCATCACCAGCCAGAACTACGAGCGCGATCCCCGCTGGATTGCGAAAAAGGCCGAGATGTATCTGAAGAACAGCGGGCTGGCGATACCGCCTACTTCGGCGCCGAAGCCGAGTTTTTCATTTTCGATAACGTCCGGTTCGATCAGAATGCAGCACTCCGGGTTCTACTTCATCGACGCAGAAGAAGGTCGCTGGAATTCCGGCCGCGAGAAAGATAACCTGGGCTACCGGCCGCGCTACAAAGAAGGCTATTTCCCGGTTCCTCCCACCGATCACTATCAGGATCTGCGGGCCGAGATGGTGGAGACCATGATCAAGTGCGGGCTCCACATCGAGTGCCATCACCATGAAGTCGCGACCGGCGGTCAGTGCGAGATCGATCAACGCTTCGACACGCTGGTGAAGTCCGCCGACAACATGATGCTGTACAAATACATCATCCGCAACACGGCGGCTCAGTACGGCAAGACCGTGACGTTCATGCCCAAGCCGCTCTTTGGCGATAACGGCAGCGGGATGCACACGCATCAGATCCATCTGGAAGGACGGCAAGCCGCTGTTCGCGGGCGACGGCTACGCGGGCCTCAGCCAGATGGCGCTGTAGTACATCGGCGGACTGCTGAAGCATGCCCGCGCGCTGTCGGCGATCATCGCGCCCACCACCAATAGCTACAAGCGTCTGGTTCCGGGCTATGAAGCTCCTGTCAACCTGGCATATTCGCGGCGGAACCGTTCGGCGGCCTGCCGCATTCCGATGTACTCGCCGAGCCCCAAGGCCAAACGCGTGGAGTTCCGCCCGCCGGATCCTTCCGCGAATCCGTATCTGGCTTTCGCCGCCATGCTGATGGCCGGCCTCGATGGAGTCCTCAACAAGATCGATCCGGGCGAACCGCTCGATAAGGATATCTACGATCTTTCGCCGGAAGAAATGAAGGCGGTGCCTTCCATGCCGGCCTCGCTCGAAGAGGCGTTAAACTGCCTTGAGGACGACCACGGCTTCATGCTGAAGGGCGATGTCTTACGGAGGAACTCGTCGAGACCTTCATCGACTATAAGCGGAAGGGAAGCGGACGCCATCCGGTTGCGCCCGCATCCCTACGAATTCGCGCTGTACTACGACATTTAGGTAAAGTGCGACTGAGAGCCGCCTGAGGAGATGCCTGAGGCGGTTTTCTTTTATGTGCACGGAGGGGTGCTCAGTGGAGATGGTTGTTGTGCTCTTTCACCACCAGGTGAATGACAGGAGCTCATTTCGATACTGATAATGTACGTGAGGTGTAACAGCCCTCTTAAACGTCTTCGGAGAGCGACTGAAGGAGCCGCTAAAAAGGATTAGTAATGTGGACTCGAAAAGTCGGTTACGTTGCAGCTATACCGGTCCTGTGGGCGGTCTTCGGAGCGCGAGTTTTGGCGAGTCCCATTCAGTACACGGCCATCGATATTGGCGGTCTCGGCGGGAATGAGAGCGTTGGTGAAGGTATTAATGCGAGTGGGCAAATCACTGGTTTCGCTAACAAGCCGGGGGGTCCGGACCCGTTCGTGTACACGCCGGGCAGCGGCATCTTAGATCTCGGAATATCCGGATATGGCTATGCGATCAACGACCGGGGACAGGTCACCGGCGAATTAAACGTAACTGGAGGCTATGAGCACACATTTCTGTACACTCCCGGCGCAGGAGTAGTCGATCTCGGCTCAGGCGGATTTCCGTTTAGCGGGGGAGGAGGCATTAACAACAGCGGAGTGATTGCGGGGAGCAATTATGCGCCCGGTTCGCCCGGTTCCTCAGAAGCCTATATCTTTACGCCCGGCTCCGGCATGGTGGTCTTGCAATTCCCGTTCCCTATCGACGGGAGCGGCGCTGGGTCAATTAATGCGAGCGGGCAGGTTGTTGGGGGGTTCTTCCGGTACGACTGTCAAGGGCATTGCGTGGACGATTCGACGTTTCTGTACACACCGGGCGTTGGCATTGTCGACCTCGGCTTTCACGCCGGCACTGCAATCAACTCCAGCGGGCAGATTACGGGATACAGTAACCTCGGGGCCGACCCGTACGACGCGATTCTTTATACGCCCGGTACTGGCGTTATATTCCTTCCCAAGCCTGCAGGTTACATGTGGAGTTACGGCAACGCGCTCAACTCGAACGGGCAGGTGGTTGGGGCACTTCAGCGATCTGACAATAGCGAAAGCGCCTTTTTGTATACCGGAGGGGTCGTTTATAACCTGAACGACTTGGTCATGGGCAGCTTGGATGGCAGTTTAACCTCAGCCACCGGCATTAACGACAGCGGCTGGATAGTCGCGAATACGAGCGATCGGGCTTACCTCCTGGTTCCTGTTCCTGAACCGGCATCCGGCTGCCTTGTGGCGCTTGACGCGGCAGCCCTGTGCTTGTGCTGGCTCGGAATCTGGGAGAGGCGGCACCGCAAGCGGCCGCCCAATTAGAAGCAAAGCGCCGCAGCACCAAGCACACCCGCATCATCGCCGAGAGCCGGTGGAACGATCTCGGGAACGGGCACATACCCTTTCATCAGCGCCGCAACTTGTGACCGCAATGCGGGGAACAACCCCGGATGTTTCATCACTCCGCCGCCCATGATAATGCGTTGCGGCGAGAGCGTACAAATCCAAGTCACCAAGCCATAAGCCAGCAGATGCGTCTCTTCCTGCCACGCTCGATGGTCGTGAGGCAATTCCGCGGCGCGACCACCCCAGCGCTCCTCCATCGCCTTTCCGCACGCCAGTCCCTCCAAACAGTCGCGATGATAGGGACAAACACCCGGAAACGTTCCATCATGGGGGACGCGAATATGGCCCATCTCAGGGTGATGCAGGCCGTGAATCAGCCGTCCGCCCGCCATTGCCCCGCCACCGATCCCAGTCCCGATCGTGAGATATAGAAACGTATCCAGCCCGCGGGCCGCACCCCATTTCCACTCACCTAATGCCGCGGCGTTCACATCCGTGTCAAACGCCACCTTAACGCCGAGTTTTTCGCGGACCGCATCGGCGATGCCGAAATTTCTCCATCCCGGCTTAGGCGTGGACGTGATGCGGCCGGCCGCTAGATCGACCGGCCCAAACGATCCGATCCCCACACCCGCAAGATCGTTCCGTCCACTGAAAAAGTCGACCGCGCGCGCGACAGTCGGCGCCGGAGACTCTGTCTCGAATTGAACGCGTTCGAGAATGCGGCCTTCCTCCGTTGCCACCGCACAGACGAACTTCGTGCCGCCTGCCTCCATACCACCCCACATCAAAGCGTTAGCCCTCCATCGACAGTAAGCACCTGGCCCGTAACGTAATTATCCGGCTCGAGGAAGAAGCGGATAGCTCGCGCGATGTCTTCCGCCTTGCCATAGCGCGGAATCGAACCTTCATCCATGTACCGTCTATACTTGCCCGACTCAATGCTCGCTTGCGCCATTCCGGCCTCCGTGACCCCCGGATTTACCACGTTCACGCGAATGTTCGCTGGACCGCGCATCTCCTTCGCGAGAATCCTTGCCGCGTGAACCAGGGCGGCTTTCTGCGCGGCGTACGCCGTAGAGTTCAGGAAAAGCGCACCGGCTTGCATTGTCCCAAGAACAACGATCGCACCCGGCGTGCCGCGGCTTTTCATCCGCTCGGCCGCCTCGCGCGCAAGCAACATCGGTCCGGCGAAGTTGGCCTCGAAGGAACGCGGAAGGGTTGCGGCGAGGTTTGATCCGCGCGATGGATCGCCTGTCAATATCACTAACCCATAGAGTTCCGGAGCGCTGTCGAGCAGGACGGTTCGATCGTCGTCGTTTGCTAAATCCGCCTGGACGCTCCCGGCGATTCCAGTGGCCCGTTCCGCGCGTTCGTGATTGGCGCGATAGCTCACGATCACGCGCGCGCCTTCCTGCGAAAGCAGCGAAGCGGCCGCTGAACCTAATCCGCCGGTGCCACCGGCCAGGATAATCTCACGCCCGCGCAAACTCTGCATCATCGATCCCTTCAGTCGTGATCGAAGCGCACGCCGCAATCGCCAGAAATAGGCCGAGCACCACACTGGTATTGAGGTTGTACTCCGCGAGTCCGCCAATCATGGTCCCAATTGTGCACGCAATCGCGGCGTGGAGGAGAAAACGCGTGGTGCCGCGGCCCGGCGAGAGCGTCCTCAACTTTCGGGCTGCGTCAACGATGATTTGCACGAGCATCCAGACCAACATCAGCATCGTCAAGATCCCGCGATCGGCCGCATATTGGATATAGAGGTTGTGTAAATGCCCGTAAAAACCGGTTGGAAACGGCCATGGGATATCGGGCGGCACGTAATCGTAGAACTTGAGCTTCTGCACATCCGGACCGAGACCGAGCAACGGATGGGCCTCAATCATGCGAAGTCCGGTGCGCCAGCAGACAATCCGGAAGGCATTTGAATCGATGTAACCGTTGGGATGCACGATCGACAGCACGCGCTGCTGGATGTTCGCCGGGGCGAACAGCAGTCCGATTCCCACAGCAACGGGGGCCAATAAAGCAAACGGCCGCCGCCAGAACCAGAGCAGATAAACGCCTCCGAAGAACGCGGCGATCCAGATACTTCGCGTTTCGCTGAGGAGCAGCGAGAGACCGATCAGGCAGGCGCACGCGATTCCAATCGATCCCCAGCGCTTTGGAATCGGCGCGAAAAACAACCATGCTCCCGCGATCAGCAGACCGTAGAGTTCCTGGCCGGAAAATGCCATCCAGTGGCGCTGCAGTCCGGTGATACGCGATTCCAGATAGAATTCGTAGAAGCTCTTACCTGCCACATGCGCCGCATGCATCTTATACAGATACTGCCCGCATCCCAGTGCCGCCATGGCTGCCGTCGCTCCCACAACTGCGAGCAGGAACTACGCCGCCCGCGACGGGTTCGAACGTTGTGAATACGACGGGCAGCATCAGATACAGAAACATCTTCTTGATCTGCGATACTCCCGCCTCACGATTCCGAGAAGGCAAACGCTATCAGAGTGCCGAGCAGAAAAAGCGCCAGAGGCAGCGTGAGGCGCGGGAATTGGATCGGCAATCGTCCGGGCAACAACGCGGCGAGAACGTGCCCCCAACAGGAATTTGCGAAATCGCGATGGAAAAAACGACGGCTACTCCGGAACCGAAAGCGCACCATAACGCACCTTCTTCCCAGTCCTTCGGGAGGCGCAATGATACGGCGGGTCGCTGCGATCGGATGGTCCAAACGGTCTAGTATCCCACCTCCGATAGAATAGTGCTTCACATGCCAACAAAGAACTACTACGGATTGATTCTCGCGGGAGGCCGCGGCACACGTTTTTGGCCTCGCAGCCGCCGCGCGCATGCCAAGCAGGTGCTCAATGTGGTCGGCGAACGAACGCTTATCCAGAACACGGTCGACCGGTTGCGGCCCTTGATCCCGCCCGATCGTATCTGGGTGCTCACCAACGACCATCTTCGCGCGCAAATCATCAAGCAGCTTCCGGACGTTCCCAAGCAACAAATCGTCGCCGAACCGATGCAGCGCAATACCGCTCCGGCAATCGGCCTTGCCGCGCACATTCTGCACTCCATCGACCCGCAAGCCGTCATGGGAGTGTTTCCTTCAGATCATGTCATCGGCAATCCTGAAGCTTATTTGGAAATGCTGAATCCCGCATTTCAAACAGCCGAGGAAGGTAAGATCGCGGTACTCGGAATCGCGCCTCGTTGGGCGGAAACCGGCTACGGCTACATCGAATTTCCTGAAGGTACCGCGCCCGATGGATCGTCCTCTAAGGCTGTTGCCAGTTTCCACGAGAAACCCAATCAAGAGACGGCCGAAAAATTCCTGGCTGCCGGCCATTACTATTGGAATGCTGGAATGTTCTTCTGGCGCGCCTCTACCTTTCTCGACATGCTGCGCGCATATCTGCCGAAGACCGCGACGCTTCTCGCCGGGCTGCCCCCTGCCGGCCATCGCCAGTTTTCCGCGAGACGTTAAGGAAATCTTCCCCCTATGCGAGAATATTTCGATCGATTTCGGCGTGGTGGAACGAGCGGCCAAAGCGGGTCATGTGGCTGGTGTGCCGTGCACCGAATTCGGCTGGAACGATGTCGGGAGCTGGCACGCTGTTTATGAGTTGCTCGACCGCGACCCCGATGGCAATGCCTGCCGCTCGGAGGTGATCAATTCCGGCAGCACGGGAAATTACGTGGATGCAGGAAAGAAAGTGGTCGCTCTTTTAGGAGTCAAGGATCTTGTTATTGTCGATACACCCGACGCTTTGTTAGTTGCCTCCCGCAACCGTGCTCACGAGGTAGGTGAGCTTGTGAAACGCTTGGAAGCGGACAAGCGGGATGAGTTGCTATAGGAGAAGCAATGAAAGTTCCGGTTATCGCCGTGGCGCTGTATGTCCACGACATGGACAAGTCTCGCCAATTCTACAAAGACTCCCTGGGGTATGAGGAGCCGTTCGTGCTCAACAAACCGGACAGCACGCTATGGATGACCTTCATCAAGGTGAACGATAGGCAATATATCGAACTCTTTCCGGAGGTTGTTCGCGGCTGAAGACTACGCCCACCCGGTTCATCAGAAATTCCAGCAGGCGAAACTCAGTTGCCGTGAAGGACAACAGTTCCCCATTCAACCGGGCTTGCCAACTGCTGCGGTCGAGCTCCAGTCCGCCGGCCTTCAGAACCCGCAATGGACGGTGTTGCAACCGGAATTGCAGCTTGATGCGCGCGATCAATTCACGCACGAAAAACGGTTTTACGATGTAATCGTTCGCGCTCAATTCTAAACCACGAATAAGGTCTGTTTCAGAGGCTCGCGCATTAAGAAAGATGACCGGCGTTTGCGACAATTCGAGATCGTTACTGATTTCGAAATGACGGACCAGCGCCCCCATTCGCGATCGGTTCATGCAATCACCACAGTGCGGCACGTGATTTCATGGATCTGAGTATCTAGCCACGAAAGGATTGCACCTTCGCAATCTTCCACGAACCCGCCTCTTTTCTGAGTGTCACTTTTAATCTGTGTGCCGCGCTACTTTTCGCGCCCAAAGTTAGGACGGCCGTAGCCACCGTACCGTTATTTCCCAGCGTGGCCACGGATATATCGTTTTTCCATTCCTCGAGGTAGTCTTGGGCTTGAAGAAAATAATCTGAATCTAGTCCGTCCGGACTCTTCAATCGCCTATCAATTTCATCGATGAGCGTCGCGGCGACATATTTCTTGAGAGCGGCCCTATCTTGCGTAACAGGATCGCGATTCTGAGCAAGCGCTTGGAGATACCAATGATAGAACGAGTTAATCACTTCGGCTGGCGGTATAGATTTGGACGAGGTGGACTGTGCAGCCCGTACATTTGCGCTTGGCGCTATAAATGCGCCAAGCGCAATCTG
>CAVYEV010000057.1:0-17026 GCA_963767545.1 Terriglobia bacterium | reverse complement strand
CATAGCCATGACACCCCGCTAGCATCAAAGCCACCCGGTTAGCAGCAAAAGTTGGATTTCCGCTGGTTGTGGGGATGTGAAATCGAGCATTTCTGCACTCTCTTCTTCGCTCAGCGGCGCTTCTCCTAATCCCACTCGATTGTTTTCTTTGTGTTAGCGCCCGTTTGTCGCTATTCTGAAGGTTAGCTCTTTTCATGCTCCAAATTTCGCCCCAAAGGATTACGATTGCCGAGGCCCACCGACACGAGGGCGAGACCGTACAGATTCCCGGTTGGCTTTACAATCTGCGGAAATCGGGCAAAATCGTGTTTCCGCTTCTCCGCGACGGCTCCGGCCTGATGCAGGCGGTAGCGGTAAAGAGCGCGCTGCCGGAGTCTGTCTTCGAGGAAATCAAGAACCTTACGCAGGAAAGCTCCATCATCCTGACAGGCAAGATCCGCAAGGATGAGCGCGCCCCGGGCGGCTACGAGATGGACGTGGAAGGCATACAGACTCTTCAACGGGTGTCCGAATCGGATCCGTATCCCATTACACCCAAAGAGCACGGCGTCGATTTCCTGATGGATCACCGTCATCTCTGGCTTCGGAGCCAGAGACAGCACGCGATCATTCGCGTCCGGCACACCATCATCAAAGCAGTCCGCGACTACTTCGATTCCAACGGCTTCACGCTAGTCGATACCCCGATCTTCACGCCGGCGGCCTGCGAAGGCACGACAACGTTGTTCGAGGTGAACTACTTCGATGACGACAAGGCTTATCTGAGTCAATCGGGGCAGCTTTACAGTGAAGCGACGGCGATGGCATTCGGCAAAGTGTACTGTTTCGGACCGACGTTTCGCGCCGAGAAGTCCAAGACGCGCCGGCACCTGACCGAGTTCTGGATGGTGGAGCCCGAGATGGCCTACGCCACGCTCGACGATATTAAAAATTGCGCCGAAGAGATGATCCTGTTCATCGTCGGACGCGTGCTGGAGAGCCGCCGGGAAGAACTTAAGATATTGGAGCGCGATGTAAGCAAGCTCGAAGCCGTGCAGCCGCCCTTCCCACGAATCAGTTACGACGAGGCGGTGAAGATTCTGCAGGCTCACGGCAGTGAGATTCAATGGGGAGGCGATTTTGGCGGCGGCGATGAAACGATCCTCACCCAACAGTTCGATCGGCCGATCATGGTAGACCGTTACCCGATGGCGATCAAGGCATTTTACATGGCGCCCGATCCGGAACGTCCGGACGTGGCGCTGGGCGTGGATGTGTTGGCGCCCGAAGGCTACGGAGAAATCATCGGAGGCGGGCAGCGCATTCACGATCTTGAGCTCTTGTTGAAACGCATCGACGAGCACAAACTGCCGCGCGAGGCTTTCAACTGGTACATCGACCTGCGCAAGTACGGCACGGTCCCGCACGGTGGCTTCGGGATGGGGATTGAGCGTTGTGTGGCGTGGATCTGCGGTCTGGAACATGTCCGGGAGACTATCGCGTTTCCCCGGATGTTGTACCGGCTGCGCCCCTAGATAGGTAAGTACTGAGATTTGCGGCGGCGCACGTAAGGGCCGCTGCCTGGAGAAGAAGCGGAAGAACATGCGGCAATCAAGTATTGCGATTATCGGAGCGCCACTGGACTTGGGCCAGGGGCGCCGCGGTGTGGATATGGGGCCTTCGGCCATGCGCGTTGCCAACATCAACAAGCGCCTGGCTTCGCTCGGATATGAAGTGGAGGACCTCGGTAACGTGCCCGTGGAGCAGCAGGAGAGCCTGCCGGAAGGGCCTCGTCACGCCAAATTTCTCCCCCAGATTTCGGCGGTCTGCGAGCGGCTCGGCGATATGGTCACCCAAGCGAGCATGGAGGGCAAAGCGCCGTTAGTAATAGGCGGCGACCATTCGGTTGCCATTGGCACGGTAGCGGGCCTCTCCCGGTTTATGCGCAAGAAACGCCAGAAGCTGGGCATGATCTGGATCGACGCTCATGCGGATATGAACACGCCTCAGAGCAGCCCGAGCGGCAATATTCATGGCATGCCGCTCGCCTGCTGCATCGGCCTCGGCCCCCAGGAACTCACGCGGATGTTCGGCTTTGCGCCCAAGGTAGATCCAAAGAATGTGGCTTTGGTCGGTATCCGCGACGTCGATCTGCTGGAACGGCAGAACGTCCGCGAATCGGGCGTCACGGCGTTTACGATGCGCGACATCGATGAGCAGGGACTGCGCGCCGTAATGGAAAAGGCGATTACCGTGGCGACCCGCAACACCACCGGCTTCCACCTCTCGATGGATATGGACTGGGTCGATCCGCAGTACGCTCCGGGTGTCGGTTCGCCGGTGCGCGGCGGCGTCACCTATCGCGAGGCTCATCTTGCAATGGAAATGATCTGCGATAGCGGCAACATGATCTCGATGGAAGTTGTCGAGGTGAATCCCGTGATCGACGAGTCCAACCGGACCGCGGACCTGGCGGTCGAATTGATCATGTCGGCGATGGGCAAAAAGATCCTTTGATGGAAGTGCCGGGGAGGAAGCTGCGTGTCGCTCTGATTTACGGCGGACGCAGCGGCGAGCACGATATCTCGCATCGCTCCGCGGAATCGATCGCCCGCGCGCTCGATCCGGAGAAATATGAGCTAATCCACTTCACCATCGGCAGGGAGGGGAAATGGAGTCCTCAGCCCATTCTTCCAGAGCCCGGGGCGCATCCCGGCATCGATGTTGCATTTCCTATTCTGCACGGTACCTTCGGGGAAGACGGTACCATGCAGGGCTTGCTGGAACTCGCGGACCTGCCATATGTCGGCGCAGGCGTGATGGCATCGTCTATCTCGATGGATAAGGAGATGATGAAGCGCGTCTGCCGCGACAGCGGCCTGCCGGTGGTCGAGTATGTCGTCCACACACGGGGTCAAGCGGCTTCGACTTGTGCCGTTCCTTTCGACTTTCCAGTATTCGTTAAGCCGGCGAATCTGGGTTCATCGGTAGGCATCTCGAAAGCGCATAATCAGGCGGAATTGGACGCGGCGCTGAAGTTCGCGGCCGAGTTCGACCGCAAGATTCTGGTGGAGCGAGGAATCGAGGGGCGCGAGTTTGAATGTTCGGTGCTGGGCAATCAGAGTCCTGAGGCGGCGGTCCCTTGCGAAATCCTGCCATCGAAGGAGTTCTACGATTACGAGGACAAGTACCTGCTCAACCAGGCCCGCACCGAACTGCCGGCGCGCCTTTCCGTCGAGCAGACGGCGGAACTGCGGCGGCTGGCAATCGAATGCTATCAGGCGGTTGAGTGCGAAGGGATGGCCAGGGTCGATTTCCTGCTCGAGAACGCGACCGGCAAACTGTACATCAACGAGATCAACACTATTCCCGGATTCACCAGCATCAGTATGTACCCCAAGATGTGGGAATACGCGGGTCTCGGGTATTCGAAGTTACTCGACCGGCTGATCGAACTCGCGCTCGAACGGCACGAAGCCAAGAAGGCAACTCGCTTTACGCGATAGGCTTTTGCGTGACGAGCCCGTCACGGTAAACGAAGAAACAGAAAGCTCTTGTGGCCGCGAATGTTGCCGATGTCCTTGCGGATATCCGAGGCGTCCTGCGGCTTGAAGGATTGCGTATGGGCAATGCGGTCGATGTTCTCGATGGCAGCCGAAACGTCAGTGTTGTTGCTGCTCGTGAGATCCCGCCGGGACTTCTTCAGAATCAGGATCTCCTTGTCGGTCGGCGTGCCACGCGACATCGCTTTATCGAGATCGCGCTGGAGTTTTGCAACCAAAGTATTACGATCGGGCGGTTTCCCGGCGGTAGCCAGACAAACTAGAGAGAGGATCAGGGCGATGATTCGCAGCATGGTTCGGAGTATGTTCTTATGTTACTCCCTGCTCTGATACTGGTCACTCCAGCCACTCGGCGAATAGCCTGTTTAGGAATATGGCTGGGTAAAAGTGGTATCGATGTAAACGTCCATTGATTGATCGGACCGACTGATAGAACCCGCCGCCCGATAGCTCCCATTCCCGCGAAGAAGCTGTAACCTCCGTCCCCATAGCCTGCTTGATAGTCATTGTCGAGGTTGGTGGTCTGCGCATAGTAGTTGCCGGACCGCGGCGCTATGCCGTTGTTCCGTACGGCACGCGAGTGACAGTGTTAGACGGTGCCAACCGCCCGTATTGCCATTGATTTGTGAATATGGGCTGCTAGTTTCCTGTCCAACAATTTGGGACTGTGAACTATTTTTTCGGGAATGAATTGCCTGAAGAGCGTCGCCAAGGTATCGGGGTTGGCACCTTCAACTCCCTCAGCGGACGCGGTCCCCACATGGTCCACATGGTCCTGGTGCTGTTGACTCGTACGACGTTATCAATTATGATTCCTCCATTCGCTTCGAGGAATCTGGCCAACATGCCAAACACGCGTTTACGGGTTTACGCTCGCTTCTCCATTCCGCTATTTCTATGCTGCGGCAGTGCCGTAAGCGCCGAACCCCGGGCTTATTTAGCGGTTGTCGAGAAGGTTGCCGGCGCAGTCGGCTTTTACGCCGAAGATGGCAAGCAACTCGGCCTCGTTAACGTCGGGCCTTTTCCTCACGAAGCTGTGCTTTCGCGCGACGGCAGGCTGCTGTATGTCAGTGTGAACGGGGTCCTCTGGATGACGGAGGACAAGCTCGGCAACAACACCATCGCTGTCGTCGATGTTGTGGCGATGAAGAAAGTCCGCGATATTAGTCTCGGGCGCTTTCATCGGCCTCACGGGCTTGCGCTCACGGCCGCCGGCGATCGTCTGCTGGCGACCACGGAACGGCCGTTCGGCCTCATTATGGTGGACCCTGCGGCAGGAAAAGTTGTTCGCGATTACGATGTGAAGGGCAAGAGTCCGCACATGGTAATCCCCACGCCGGATGGCGAATGGGCCTACGCGAGCGACACCGATTCAGATGCCGTCGCGGCGATACGATTGAAGACGGGCGAAGTAACACTGATCGCGACAGGCAAACGTCCACAGGGCGGTGTACTGTCCTATGACGGACGCAGGCTCTACGTCGTGAATACTGACGGCAACAAGATCTCGATCATCGATACGTCATCAAAGAAGGTAATCGGCGAGATTCCGACCGGTAAGGGCCCGGGCCGCATCGCGATGACGCCGGACGGAAAGACGCTGGTCTACAACCTCCAATTTGAGCCCGCGGTGGGCTTCGCGGATATCGCAGCCGGAAAGCAGGTGACGCAGCTTCCGCTCACCGGACGTCCGCTCTCGCTGACCATGACGCGTGACGGGCGGAGGGCATTCCTGGGCATTCAAGATCAGGACAAAGTAGTCTTCGTGTCGGTGCCGGGGAGAAAGATTGAGAAGACATTGGAGTTGCCGAAGGGGAGCGGACCTGACCCGGCGATTCCGCTGTGGTAGACGGTTGGGTTAAGAGGGGAACTATGAAATCGATGCGGCGCATTTTGATTGCCTTAGGATTCGTGATTTCGCTGGCGAGCGATTCACAGGCGCAAACCACGTTTGCGTCAATCACTGGGCTTGTTACCGATCCAAATGGAGCGGTTATTGTCGGGGCAACGGTAACTGCCACTAATCTGGCGAGTAACTACCAATATACGGCGAGGTCCAATGGCGCCGGTTACTTCACGGTAAGTCAACTGATCGAAGGTCAGTACGACATACGCGCGGAGGCGCCCGGGTTCAAGGCTTTTGTCGAAAAAGGTGTAAGTATCGCCAACCAGGAACTGCGCCGCCTCGACATTCATCTGCAGATCGGCGATGTGGCGACGACGGTGGAAGTGCAAGGTACCGCGGCGCTGATCGAGACCGAGAAGGCGCGCATCAGCGATACCAAGACTGCCGAGACCATCAAGAACCTGCCGCTGAATCAGCGCTCGTTGTGGGACTTTGTCGGGCAGAATCCGGGAATCGTCACCGCGGCCAGTTCCACGGCCACGCGGCGCTTCTCGGGCAGCCGGAATAATCAGTCCGATGCATCGGTGGACGGCATCACCATCAGCAACGGGCGCGACGGCACGCAGATTACGCCGCTTGTGAACTACGTCGAGAGCATGGCGGAGGTGCGCGTGGATATGGCCAACAACACGGCTGAGTTCGGCGGGCTCGGCCAAGTGACGGTGGTTTCGAAGTCCGGAAGCAACGAGTTTCATGGCAGCGGCTTCGACTACTACCAGACGCCCGCCATGGTTTCGCGAAATCCGTTCGCTACTTCGGGGAGCGCCGGAATCACTCACAGTCCCGGCGCTACTATTGGCGGCCCGGTTACGATACCACGGCTCTACAGCGGAAGAGACCGGACATTTTTCTTCTTCTCCTACGAGACGAGCCGAGGCAGCGCTGTACACGATCTGGTCAATCCGACCGTGCCGCTCGCGAGTTGGCGTAACGGCGACTTCTCGGCGCTTCTGCCGGCTACGGTAATCAAGGATCCGTTTGCCGGCAATGCTCCTTTCGCCGGCAATATTATTCCGGCGGCGCGATTGAATCCGGTAGCGCAGAAGATTCAGCAACTGTTCTATCCGCTGCCCAATGCGGGGAGCGCTACCGCACTGCAGTCGCAGAATTACCGCCAGTTACTGTCACGCCCCTACGATCCGTCCGCTTACTGGACCACGCGCCTCGACCACCGCTTCTCCGATCGCGACTTTCTTTTCGGACGCTTTACCTGGGCAAAGCAATACTCGCGCGGTTGGGACGATAATCTGCCGACTATTGGGCGTATCCAGAATGTGCGGGAGAATCAGGGCGCCAATGTTTCATACAGCCATATGTTCCGCCCGAACCTTCTCAACGAATTCCGCTGGGGCGTGGCGTACAACGATCAACCGCGGAACGGCGCGCAGGACGGTCCCACGGTCGTCTCGGAACTGGGACTTACGGGACTCGCTCCGAATCTGCCGTCAATCGCGGGAATTCTCCAGGTCAACTGGACAGGTCTCGGGTTGCAGGCCTTGACGCAGCAGGTCTGGCGGCATCCTGGTTTCAAGAATCAGGTATTCCAGTTCCAGGACAATCTTAGTTGGTACAAGGGCCGTCACACCGTGAAGGCGGGTTTTGTGATCAACCGGACTTACTATGCGGACGGCACAGCTCCGACGAACTTATTCGGGAGCGTTACTTTCTCAAATCGGTTTACCGGCTTTCCGTACTCGGACTTCCTGCTGGGCATTCCGACAACCAGCGCACGCTCTTTCCCGAACTTTGTCGACCGCGAACTTCGATGGTCCTACGATTTCTTCGTCACGGAGGAGTTCAAGGTAATGCCGAGCCTCACACTCGATCTCGGACTCCGTTACGAACTTCATCCGTCTGCGGTCAACCAGGACGGAATCAATTCTATCTTCGACATCGGCACAGGTAAGATCGTCATTCCCGACGGCAGTATGTCGAAGGTCAGTTCATTGCTGCCGCTGAGTTATGTCGGGCTCGAGAGTGCATCGCAGGCGGGGCTGCCGAACTCGTTGATCCGCACCGATAAGAATAACTTCGCACCGAGAGTTGGCGTCGCCTGGCGTCCATTTGGCAACAATACAGTTTTCCGCGCAGGCTTCGGTATTTTCTACGATATAGTGCCCGAGACCGCGGCCAGCAATAGTGTTCCGTACGCGATCGATCAGCCCGCATACACGAATCCCACGACCAATCCGAATGTGATCCTTCCGTTGGTCTACCCGGCCGGCAACACGTCGGGTCCTTCGACAGTCACACTGCCGACCGCGGTAAACCCAAATATCAAGATTCCGTACAGCATGCAATATAACTTCACGGCCGAACGGCAAATGGGAAATACGGCGTTTCGCGTCTCTTATGTTGGAACAAATACGAGACACGGAGATTATAACTACAACATCAACCAGCCGCTGCCGAGCACGGCGTTGTTTATCAACAAGCCTCGTCTGTTTCCGACTTACCCCGCGATTAACTATTTGACCAATGGAGCGGGACATCAGTACAACGGCTTGACTGGGGAAGTCAAGCGGCGGGGAGGTAAGGGACTAACTTACCAACTGTCATATACGCACGCTCGCGATATCGGCGACCTTGAGCGTGGACAAGCTCCCGAGAATGCGTATGATCGCAAACGCGAGGTTGGTCCCTGGGTGGACATTCCAAAGAACGCAGTTACAGGCAATATCATCTGGGAACTTCCCGTCGGCAAGGGCAAGCGCTATATGTCGCACGCCAATGCGTGGCTGAATACGCTTGCGGGTAACTGGTCGACTTCTATCATTTACACCTATCACTCGGGCCGTTTCCTGACGCCCTTGTGGACTGGTCCCGATCCGACCGGCACTGTTTACACGACTGCCGCAGCCCCGGCAACAACCACTATTCGGCCTAATTGTCTGGCCAATGGAAATCTGCCTTCCAGCCAGCGCAGCATTAACGGTTGGTTCAATGCCGCGGCGTTTTCCGCGCCGAGTCCGGGCCAGTTCGGTACGTGCGCGCCGGGCGTCATTTTTGGACCCTCGCTCCACGTCTGGGATGCCGGTATTTTCAAATCGCTGGTGGAGAAGGAGCACATACGGATTCGAGTCGAACTGACTGCCGTTAACGTTCTGAACCATCCGAACTACTCCGACCCGAACATGAATATCACCCAGGCGGGTAATGTGGGAGTCATTAGCAGCGTTGGAGGCGCATCGAATGTTTCAGGAGCTTCCAGTCCGCTCGATCCTTCGGGGGCGCGGGCCTTTCGTTCGGGATTGCGAATTGAGTTCTAGGGTTGCACCTTGAGATTTGCTTTCGTGAAAATCCACTTGCCTTTGGCCGGGCGAATCCAGTCGAGCGACAAAGTTCCGCCCGGCCTCAAACGGGGCGCAGTTACGGTGCAGACGCCTTTGGAGTCGAGCGTACACCAGTTTTCTACGATGTGGGTTGCCGATTTTCCATTGGATGAAAGGCGATAAATCGCATCGATCTCAATATCCGATAATCCCGGCACGGTGACTGTTACCGAGTCTCCGGGCCGGGCGGCAGATGGAGAGAAGTCTACGTTGCGAATCGCCCTCTTCTCTGTCGGCCCGGAGATGATCAGTGCACCCTCCTGGCGGATGCTCGGGCGGATCTCCCACTTCATCCGCATGCGTGGGAGAGTTGCCCATCCGAAGCGCAGGAGCGGCGGCTTGTAGGTAACTAATAAGTCGTAGTTATCTCGGTCCTCCGGGTTATCCGTATTCTTCAAGTGATCCACCCACAGATTCGGATCATGATATAGAAGGCGGGCGAGGAACATGATGCCCCATTCCGGTCCCCACGGATCGTCGAGGATCAAGATCCTTCCGCTGGGCGGCAACTCGGGAATCTCACGCTTGAATTGCTCCATTATGTCGCGGCGTGGGATCTGGTCCCAAAGCGCGTTGCCCATCAGGACCCGTCTCGGATAAGCAAAAGCTTTGATCGACACCACCGCGATTAACAGAAACAGCGCCACGCTGCTGGCGGTTTGCAGTCTCTCGTTCGCGATCCTTCGTAGCAGCAGGGATCTGGCAGATGCGAGGATCGCTCCGAGCGCCAGTGTGAGCCCAGGGTACGCAACATAAGCCGCATATGCGCCGCGCGGCGGAATGATCGCCACTGGAAACAAACCAATGGCGAAGAACAAGGTTCCGTATATTGCCGCGCGGTTTCGCAATGCCGCGCTGGCGAGGAGAAGACAAGCAAAGATTCCCGCAATCGTCCAGGCGCTTAGAGAGTCTGGCGGGAGATACAGTAGTTTCTGCAAGTAACCACCCATGCCGGAGAGAATGAACGAAAGCGACGGTGTGATGTGGTAGAACTGGTTGCCCGAAAGATCGGCGACCTTCACCTTCAAGAAGATCCCGGTCATGAGTCCGACCGCGGCCAAGAACGTTCCAGTGCGCACAATCCACGATCGTGATCTGAAATCCGGATAATGATAAAGCCCTTCGTAGAGGAGCAGACTCACGGGAAATGTCACGGCCATCTCTTTGGCATCAAGAGCGGCCGCATAGAGGACCGCTACCAGCACCATGGTGCGCCCACTCAATTGCCGGTTTTCCGACCGCCCGCGTATGTAGACCAGCAGTGCGCCGATATAAAGGGAGAAGCACAAGAGGTCGTAGATCGTGCCCGTGCTGTAGTACAGATCAAGCATCGCGGCGTTGTAACAGAACAGCAGCGTCGAGAGCGCGGAAGCTTCGCGCGTCGCGCCCAATGCCCTGGCCATCCGGTACGCGAGCGCGATGTTTATCAGCAGAACGAGGTAGGCCGCAACTCTGAAAGGCAGCGGGTGGAACCCAAAGCAGTAATACGCGGCGCGATAGAAGAGGCCGCCGAGAGGCCGGTAGGCCTTGGTGAAAACCTTCAATACGTTCAGAATGTTGGTCCAGATCGACACTTCCAAAATACGATGGAGGAATACCATGTTCATGCCATCGTCGAAAGTGAAGTAGCTGCGAAGGCCGTCGTAGGAGAAGGCGAAGAAATAACCGGCGATGAACAGAGCCGCAAGAACGGGAAGTATTGGCTTTGACTGCAATAATCAGGATGGCATGAACAACCGTTTCGCGATTGTGATGGCGATCTACGGATTACTCGCCGTGACCGCATGCTTTGTGCTTCACGGGCAGTTCCGTTTGGCGGTCCTGATCCTCCTTGGTGGACTCGCAATCAAGACCCTGATAGCTCGCGCCGCCGGCTGGTGATCCGGTCCGGAACACGCGCGTTCCATTCTGAAACTCGCTTCGGAACACACCTTAGCGAACCCGCCCGGCCTTAGTTTCCTCTAAGGTGTTTACCTCGCTGAAAACGCAACTACTTAGTTCTAACTTCCTATGGCCGTAATCAGGCCGGAATATTTGGCGCGACGCATGCAATTTACCTGATCGCCGGGCGATGTCAAGCCCGGAAGATCCGGCAAAGAAAAGGAACCGAATAACATGCGCGCCACCCGTGTGTCCAAAAAAGAAAACAAGAATCGACCAGGCAAAAACGAAGATCGAGACAAGCTCATCATGGAGCATCTGCCGCTGGTGAAAGCGATCGCCATCCGGCTGTACGAGAGCCTTCCCGTACATGCGGACCTGGACGACCTGATTCACGCGGGCGTTCTTGGCCTTATCGATGGCGCGGCCAAGTTCGACGAGAAAAAACACATTCTGTTCAAGAGCTATGCCAAGCACCGCATCAAGGGCGCCATGCTCGATAGCTTGCGGCAACTCGACTGGGCCAGCCGCGATCTCCGGCGCCGTCATAAGCAACTCGAAGCGATTACTCACGAACTGGCCGCAATGTCCTCCGATGGTCCGAACGACGAGACCATTGCGGGCAAGATGGGCGTTCAGGTGGACCGCTGGCGTCAGATTGCAGTGGAGCTTCGCATGGTAGGTCTGCTCTCAGCCTCATCGCGGCGCGACGACGATGAAAACCAGACCACTCCCGAGTTCGCGGCGGGATCGGATACACAGCCCGATGCCATGTACGTCCAACAGGAACTCAGCACGGTTCTCAACCACGCGCTGAAGTCCTTGCCGGAGCGATACCAGAAGATTGTCTCCCTTTACTACGCGGGCGAGATGACGATGCGCGAAATCGGAGAGATGTTGGGTATCAACGAAAGTCGCGTCTCCCAGATCCACAAGACGGCGCTCGAGAAACTGGCTACAACTCTGCAATCGGCGGGGATTCATTCGAGCGAGTCGTTAGTGTAACGGGGTCCAGGTTCACTCATACCGCAGGCACACAATGGGATCGAGGTTTGCCGCCCGATTCGCCGGATAATAGCCGAAGAACAGGCCGACACCGACCGAGATCGCCACGCCGAGAGTCACCCATAACAGCGACACCACGGCGGGGATCGACGGGAGCGCAGTGCGTACGAGGAGCGCGATCAAGGCTCCCAACAGAATCCCTACGATTCCGCCGATGCCGGATAGCGTCACTGCCTCCAACAGAAACTGAACCCGGATATCCGCTTTGCGGGCGCCGATTGCCTTTCGTATCCCGATCTCGCTGGTCCGTTCGGTCACGGAAATCAGCATAATATTCATCACGCCGATACCGCCCACCAGTAATCCGATGGAGCTGATGATGCTGGTCAGGAGGACCAGAGCGCCGGTGAGCTGGTTCCAGAGATTGCTGAGAAAATCCGGATCGGTGATCTCGAAATCGTCTTCTTTGTTGTAGGGAACGTGGCGTTTGCGCCGCATGGCCTCTTCCACCTGGCCGCGGACTGTGTCCATGGTGTACCCCTCTTTGCCCGCGACGGCGAGGAAGCGCTCCGGGAGATCGGGAAAGCTCTTGCGGAAGTTGCTCATGGGGATGCAGGCAAATTGATCGACCCCGAAGCTGGAGAACAGACCCGTATCGGGCTGGAAAACGCCGACTACTTCATACAGCCTGCCATCGAGACGCACCTGCTTGCCGATCGGGTCGAGCAGGGGAAACAGCGAAGTGGCAATCGCCTGTCCGATCACGATCACGTCGCGCGCGTGCTCTTCGTCGTAGGCGGAAATGAAGCGGCCTTCGGCGATGCCGAAGAGCGGTAGCGCATCGATGTACTGAGGCTCCACGCCGCGCAGGAAGAAGCGTTCGACATGCGCGTCACCGAAGCGGATGGTATCGGTAGCCTGTCCAAAGTTAATGCGGTTCGCGAAGACAGTGGCGTAGGCCACCGCGGGACAACTCTGCTCGATGAAAGGAGCATCGTCGTCCTGCAGGTACTTGCGAATACGGATCTTCTGCGGCAGGCGCCCGGGTCCGGTGCCAGCCGGGAAGCGTGTCAGAAACAGAGTCCGGGAGCCCATCTTTTCGACGCGTTCCTTAATCATGCCGTTCAGGCCGTCGATAATCGAGGCTACGGCGATCACGGAGGTCACGCCAATTACGATACCCAGGATCGTGAGACCGGACCGGACTTTGCGCGCGCGAATGGTGTCGAACGCGACGGCCATGTTTTCGAGCGCCTCATGCCTTGTCATCTATTTCAGTCCGCGTGCTCACTGTCAGCCGTTCTCAGCCCTGAGGGCGGCAACGGGATCGAGGCCCGCCGCCTTGGTAGCCGGATAAATACCGAAAAACAGTCCGATAATTGAACTCAGCACGACGCCGAGGAGCGCCACCCAGGTCTGGACCGACGCCGGGAAGGACGTGTAGGTGCGCAGGGCCAGAGCGCAGGCAAACCCAATGAAGATGCCGATCGCGCCGCCGATGAGGCATTGGATTACGCTCTCCGTGAGAAATTGCCGCAGAATGTCCGATTTCGTTGCGCCTAGCGCGCGACGCACGCCGACCTCCTTGGTGCGTTCGGTGACGCTGACCAGCATGACGTTCATGATGACGATGCCGCCGACGATCGCCGAGATGGAACTCACCATCACGAAGACCGCGAAAAAGGATCCACTGATGCTCTGCCACAAAGCAATATAGCTCTGCGCTGTGCCGATGAAGAAATCGTCGTCCATGTTGAGCCTGTCATGACGCCTGGCTCGCAGAATGATACGGACCTCATCTTGAGCCGCTTCGAACAGCTTATCGCCTCCGGTCGCCTTAATTTCAAGCGTAAGACTGTTGCGTGAGCCGCGAAATTTCAAATAGGTGGTGAGCGGGATGATAAGAAAGTTGTCCTGGTCCTGCCCCAGCACCGATCCGATCCGCTCGAATGTTCCGATCACCCTGAACTCCTTGTTGGCGGCGCGGATGGTGTGTCCCAGCGGGCTGACGCCAGGGAAGAACGTTTGCGCCATGGATGAGCCGATGAGGCAGACGGCGGCCGCATGGCGATCTTCGGATTCCGTGAAGTAGCGCCCCTGGTCCAGGTTTCGAGTGTCGATATCCACCATGTTGGGCGTGTAGCCGTAGAGCGTGGCGTCGTCAACCTGTTTGTTCTGATAGTTCAGCGATATGGAAGTGTTGATCGACGCGCCTACGTTGCGGCAGGCGTTGCACTGCGCGGCGACAGCGGCGAGATCGTCGGTAGTGATGAACTTGTTTTTGAGCGCCTTCACCACCACCGTGAAGTCCACCACCGCGAAAGGCGTTCTGGCAACGCGGAAGACGTTCGTGCCGAGATTCGCGATCTTCTGCTCCACGTAAATGTTGGCGCCTTGCACGATGGTCATGACGGTGATCAGCGTGGCTACGCCCATGGTCAGGCCCAGAACCGTCAGAGCCGCGCGGAGTTTGTGCGCGCGGATGGAATCGACGGAGAGCCGCAGATTATCCCGAATGGCCAACATTGGGAGGTCGTTGCCTATCCCTTCACCCTGCGCCAGTTCTTTCCTACCTGGATCAGCAAATCGCCGGATGCGCCGGAATACACGGGTTCGGTTATGCGGGTCCCGTTCACATGAACCGCGCCGGCTTTGAGCTTACGGACAGCATCGCTGCCCGACTCAGCCAAGCCGATGCGCGCGAGCAGCTTGTCCACACGAATTCCATCGGCGACACTCAAGCCATCCGGCATGGGAACGATCGCGATATTCGTCAGGCACTTCCTTTTTCCGCACGACGCGAGTGAAGGTCTCCTGGGCCTCGCGCGCATCGGAAGCCGAGTGGAAATCAGTGACGATGGACCGGCCGAGTTCCATTTTCGCTTCCATGGGGTGCAGCGCGCCGGCCGCGATCTTCGCACGCATGGCCGCGATGTCCTGGAGACTTCGATCTGTCAGCAGTTCGTAGTAGCGATACATGAGATCGTCGCTAATCTGCATGACTTTGCGGAACATGACCTCCGGGGGTTCGGTGATTCCGATGTAGTTCCCCAGCGACTTGGACATTTTCTTTTCGCCGTCGATGCCTTCGAGAATAGGGACGGTGGCCACGATCTGCTGCGGCTGGCCATAGTCCTTCTGCAGTTCCCGGCCGACCAGCAGATTGAACTTCTGATCGGTGCCGCCCATCTCGACGTCGCACTCGAGCGCCACCGAATCATAGCCTTGGGCCAGGGGATAAAGCAACTCGTGCACGGAGATCGGAGTGCCTTCGGAGTAGCGTTTCGCGAAATCGTCGCGTTCCAGAATGCGGGCGAGGGTATAGCGAGAGCACAGCCGGATCATGTCGTCGAAGCGCATTTGCTCCAGCCATTGGCTGTTGAAGCGAATCTCGGTCTTTTCCGGATCGAGGATCTTAAATACCTGCTGCTTGTAAGTCTCCGCGTTGATTGCGATCTCCTCGCGCGAGAGCGGGGGACGCGTAACGTTGCGGCCCGAGGGATCGCCGATCATGGCGGTAGTATCGCCAATGAGGAAGATGACGGTGTGGCCGAGATCCTGGAAGTGCTTCATTTTGCGGAGAAGCACGGTGTGTCCCAGGTGAAGGTCCGGCGCGGTGGCGTCGAAGCCGGCTTTCACGCGCAGGGGTTTGCCCTTCTTGGCGATCCGCTCGCGGAGATCCTCTTCGCGAATCAACTCGGCAAGGCCTTTCTTTAGATATGTAATCTGTTCGTCGAGAGTAGCGCTCACTAGATACATTGTAGATTGCGGTAGTGATGGCGCGTCGATGTGGGCGGCGCGGTTGATGCAGGGCACTTGCTCCGTCGACGTCATTCGCGGTAGAACTTAAGCCATGCCAGATAAGATTTACGACGTGGTGGTCATCGGCTCCGGCGCCGGTGGCGGGACCCTCTCGGCGCAACTTGCACGGGCCGGCGCCGACGTCCTTGTACTCGAAGGCGGACCGAAGATCGACACGCGCACCGATTTCAACACTCACGGACTCCCGTTCCAATTTCCCAACAGGTCCATTCCGGTGATGAAACCTGGCAAACCGGGCATGGATAGTGAACGGTCCCGCGGGGTCGGCGGCAAGACGTTGCTGTGGAACGCGGTCGCGCTGCGCATGAGCCAGCGGGATTTCAAAGGCCGCCAACACGATGGAGCAGGCGAAGACTGGCCTGTCAGTTACGCGGACATGGCGCCCTACTACGAACGCATCGAGAGAGAAGTGGGAGTGTGCGGCAATCCGGATCATCTGGAGGATCTGCCCGATGGTGTTTTTTTGCCGCCGGTACCCATGAAATGCACGGATAAGATCATCCAGGCGGGCGCGGCGAAGATCGGAGTGAATGTGATTCACGTCCGCAAATCTACGCTGAGCCGCGCCTCGCGCACGCGGCCGGCGTGCCACTTCTGCGGCAATTGCATGGCGGGCTGCGATGTGGTTGCGAAGTACAATTCCGCCGATGTGCAGATGTATCCCGCGATTCGCGCCGGCAAAGCTCTCACTATCCGGCCGAACAGCATCGTACACGAACTGGCGGTCGCGGCCGACGCTCCGAAGATCAGCGAGGTGCGCTACTTCGACCGGGAAACGCGAGAGGAGGGCGTGGCGCGCGGACGCGTGGCGGTTGTCGCCTGCGCCTGTGCGCAAAGCGTGGCGCTGCTGCTGATGTCGAAATCGCCGCGGTTCCCCACGGGCCTGGCAAATTCGAGCGGCGAACTCGGACGCAATTTTATCCCGCATATCACTTGCGGGATCGCGGCTTTTCTCGAAGATCGCATCGGGCAGCCGGCGGTGAACGACGAGGGCTTTCTGGACCACGCCTATATCCCCTCGTTTATGCATGACCGCGCGCGAGATTATCCGCGCAGCTTCGGTTACCAATTCAATTATCAGAATCATCGCGCAGCCGGATGGGCGCGCAGCATGAAGGGCATGGGCGCGGCTTATAAGGAATCGGTGAAGGCGCATTATCCCGCGTACATCACGTTTACGGGGTATATGGAGATGACGCCCAATATGGAAAGCTATGTCGATCTCGATTACGAGATAAAGGATCGTTTCGGCCTGCCGAGTGCGCGCCGTCACTGGAAGCTCGCCGAGAACGATTGGAAGCGGTTTCGCGCGATGCAGGACTGGGGCCGGCGGATTCTGACGTCGAGCAAGTCGCAGATCCTGAGCGTCAGCGAAGTGCCGGTAACGAATCACGAAATCGGCGGATGCCGGATGGGATCGGACGCGAAGCGGTCAATTCTCAATCAGTATTGCCAGGCGCATGACGTGCCGAACTTATATGTAGTGGACGCGAGCGCGTTTCCTTCGGCCTCGGAAAAAAATCCCACGCACACGATAA
>CAVYEV010000056.1:0-67175 GCA_963767545.1 Terriglobia bacterium | reverse complement strand
GCTTGATAAAGCCGCCGGGGATTTTGCCGGCTGCATAAGTGTACTCACGGTAATCCACCGTAAGCGGGAAAAAGCCTTGGCCAGGCTTGGGATTTTCGGCTGCGCAGGCCGTGACCAGCACGACTGAATCGCCGGAGCGAACGACCACGGAGCCGCCCGCCTGTTTCGCGATGTGGCCCGTTTCGATCGAAATCAGGCGGCCATCGAGATCAATTTCAAATGTCTGTTTCATTGTTTCTGATGATCGGGTTACGTTCCCCGTCAAAAGTCCATTCCGCCGGGTAAACCGGCATTTCTGTAAACGAGGGGAAGTGGGACAGGAGGGACAGCCGTCAGATGGCGGCAAGGGTACTGTTAACGTGGACGGCCTGTACAACATCCGCCCGGTAAGAGTGAACCTGCGATCAGTGGCGAATTGCCAGCTTTTGAAGAACGGCCTTGTAGCGCTCGGGATTCACGTTCTTCAAATACGTCAGGAGCCGTCGACGCTTAGCCACAATAGTCAGCAGCCCGCGCCGCGATGAATCGGTCATTTTTATGCGTCTTGAAATGCTCGTTAAGCTGCAATAGCCTACCGCTCAGGATGGCAATCTGCACTTCTGGCGAGCCCGTATCGGACTTATGGACCCGATTATTGGCCAAAATCTGTTGCTTATGTTCCGTCGCCAGTGCCATCTAAAGGTTGCTACTCCTTGTCTTCTCTTCTTCTCGATTTGGTTACGAAGATACTATAGCACACGAGACGACTAACATGACGGTAGAGAATTATCCAATACAGGATGAGCATGAAACGGGAGTTGTTTCCAATACAAGATGAGCATGAAACTGGAAGTGACGGGATAGACATGCCGCGGCCGGATGCAAGTGCAGATGCGGAATGCCGAATACTTAAGCCAGGAACAAATTCGGGAGTTTCTCGGATCGAGCGGGGAGATCGAGTTCGCCGGTCGCGAGCGAACGCAGGTGTATGGCTGGACAGAACGCGTTCTGGTAGCGCAACAGTATGCGGGACTGAGCAAGAAGGAGCGCGGCTGGGTTCGCGCCTACATTGGGAAAATGACGGGGTTGAGTCCGGCGCAAATTACCAGACTGATCCGGGCGTATCTGGACACGGGGCTCGTCCAGGAGACGGTCTATCGCCGGCACAAGTTCGTCCGCAGCTATACGAATGCCGATATCGTGCTTTTGGCTGGGGTGGATCGCGCACACGAACGCTTGAGCGGGCCGGCAACGCGACGGATTCTGGAACGCGAGTACCAAGAGTTCGACAAACCGGAGTTTGAACGGCTGGCCGGGATCTCGGTTTCCCACCTGTACAACCTGCGCCAAAGCGCACCCTATGGCAAGCACGCGGCAGTGTTCGAGCCCACGCGCCCGAATGCGGTATCGATTGCCGAGCGGCGCAGACCGGACCCACAAGGCGGGCCGGGATTTCTGCGCGTGGACACGGTCCATCAGGCGACTGGGACGGGGCCAAGGGCGTGTATCATATCAATGCCGTCGACACGGTGACGCAATGGCAGGTGGTCGGCTGCGTCAGCAAGATCAGCGAGCAATTCCTGATTCCGGTGCTGGAAGCAATGCTGCAGCAATTTCCTTTTGGGATTCTGGGCTTTCATTCCGACAACGGTTCGGAGTTTATCAACCGCAGGGTGGCGGAGTTGCTGGAAAAGCTGCTCATCGAATTCACCAAGAGCCGCGCCAGCCGCACGCAGGACAACGCGCTGGTGGAGGGCAAGAACGGCGCCATTGTGCGCAAGCTCATCGGGTACGGTCACATTGCCAGCGAGCATGCCGAAGCGCTGCAGAAGTTCTATACCGCATTTCTGAATCCGTACCTCAACTACCACCGGCCATGCGGATTTGCGACGGTCAGCCTGGATGCGCGCGGCAAGCGCCAACGGCGCTACCCGGCCGAGGACTACTCTACTCCATACGAGAAGCTGAAATCATTGCCGGAGCCGCGAGCTATCTCAACCGGCAACCACCTTCGAGCAGATGGGTGCCGTTGCGTCCGCGATGAGCGACACCGATTGCGCCAAGAAGATGAGTTCGGCCAAAGCCGCTCTTTTAAGGCGCTGCAAAAGCGAATCGCCGATCCCACCGCGCTTTATCTAAAGCCAACCGCAAAGGGCTGTGGAAATGACGGGCCGATGGAAAGCATGGGAAACCGAAAGCAGGTTTCCCACCCTTCCCACCGGCCCTTGGAAATCTCGCCAACCACGCGAGATTTCCACATTCCCACAGCCTGGCTTCGCCCCGGACGGGAAAGTGGAAAACCAAAACCAGGTTTCCCACTTTCCCGCGCGGGGCTCGCGACCATCGCCAGTTTCCTCATTTCAAAACCAAAAACCAAGAAAGGAAGTCGGCCGCGCCGCGGCCTCCTTCTCGTCACTCTTCAGAATCCCTCTATATCAGAAACGCGACACCGTTTCATGCTCATCTTTCAATTGGAAAATGCTGTAGGAGATCGGGATGCGGCTGATGGGCCGGCTCTATGAATCGGAAGTCGACCCGGCCGCCGCGGCTGCCGCCTTCGGGTTTATCTTTATTCATCCGTTTAAGCGGAAACGGCCGGATTCACCGCTTCCTGATTCACCATGTTTTGTCGCGCAACGGGTACACGCCGGCGGGCCTGCTTTTCCGGCCGCAGCCTCATGTCGCCTCGCTCGGAATGGGTAATCGATCTCGCGAACGCGTCGGACGGAAGGCTGCGCAAGAGCCCTATTTTCCACTCCCGCACTGCCGAAAATGTCGCGAGCGCGGCTTGGGCACTTAGGCGGAATAGGTTTGTGCCCAGCCGTCCTGGTCGAATGGCTGGATTACGTGATGCGATTGTGACAGAGTCTGCCGGATGCGGAACGCAAACACCACCTCGCAATCGGCCAGATGACACAGGATCTCGCGGATGCTCCATTTGCCCGGCGCGGGTGTCCGGTTGATCCGCTCTTCGAAAAGCTCACTTAGAATAGCCGTTAATTTTTCGGCGGTCACCGCGATGACCGATAATGCATCGTTTTCGCCCAAATAAGAGGCGTAGGGATTCATCTAAATAAGCTAGCAAACAGATAGAAGTGCCGCAGCTACAGCGGTTTCAATTCGCCCAGGATCGTCGGAATCAACTCGGCGACGGTGGGGTGGATGTGCACGGCATGTTGCAGCGTTGTGTAGGGCTGTTTCGAATACATCACGTCCAGGACGCAGTGGATGGCTTCGTCGCCGCCGGTCCCGAGTATTGCCGCGCCGAGAATCTCCTTGCTTTCCGCGTCCACCGTCACCTTCATGAACCCCTGCGTCTCGCCCTTTTCCTCGGCCCGGCCCGACTCGCGTCATGGGACGCTGCCCGATCAACGCTGGCGCCCGACGCCGGCGAACCTCGGTATCGGTCATTCCAGCCCGACCCAATGGCGGGTCGATATAAAGAGCGTACGCTGTAATGCGGTCGCTGACGCGCCGATGCCCATTTTCGAGAAGATTGGCCGCCACGATCTCGTAGTCGTTGTAAGAGGTGTGGGTGAATGCGCCTCGTCCGTTACAGTCGCCCAGCGCCCAGATGCCGGGCACGCTCGAGCGCAACTCGTCGTCGACGGCGATGTAGCCGTGCTCGTCTACCCGACGCCTGCCTTATCGAGTCCCAGATCGCCGGTATTAGGGCGCCCCAACCGCAGCAGGATGTGGGAGCCCAGGCCTCCCTGCCTGGCCCGGAGCAGTCGAACTTCGCCGCGGCATCGCCTCCCCGGCTCGCGAAGTGGATGCACTCGGAGTTCAGCTCGATCGCGATCCCCTCGCTTCCAGGATCTCTTCGATTGCCGCCGACACGTCTTCATCCTCATGCTGAAGCAGACGCGGCCCCTTTTCGACGATCGTTACTTCGCTGCCGAAGCGGCGGTACATTTGTCCGAACTCGAGCCCGATATAGCTGCCCCCGATCACTACCAGTGTCGCGGCAGGAAATCCACGTGCATCATAGAGCTGTTGGTGAAGTAAGGGACTCTCGAAGCCCGGGCATATCGGGGACGATGGCCCGGCCACCCACATTGATGAAGATCCGCTCCGCTGTCAGCAGTTGCTCGCCGACGCGAACCTGATTCGCGCGATTCAAACCGCGCGTGCCCTTCGTAGACGGTGCAGTTCTCGAGGCCCTTCAGCCAGTTCTCGACGCTATTGCGCGATTTCCCGGAAATCTGGTCCTTACGCGCTTTGACGGCGCGCATATCGACAGACACGGGGCCCGGGATGACGACGCCGTAATCTGCAGCGCGACGCGCCATATGCGCCGCATAGGCGCTGGCCACCAGAGTCTTGGTAGGGATGCAGCCGGTGTTGACACACGTCCCGCCGAACAGTTTGCGCTCGATGATCGCGACCTCTGCCGGCCCGCTCCGGCGAGTTTTGCGGCCAGAGATGGACCGGCTTGTCCGGTGCCAATGACGATTGCGTCGTAATGCAGCATATGTGCAGGCTAGCATCTACACGCACATCCAGCCCGCAGCAATTCGACCACGCTACATCAGAGGTTCGTCTTCGGTTTCTTCTTCTTTTCCCTTACGAAGCGGCGGGACGAGGCGATTGCCTTCTCCGACGCCCTTCTTGTTGAGGTCGTCGGCCAGGATCACGGCTTCCGCCAGATCCCGCATCGGACGGCGCAGACGGCGGCTCTCATTGCGCAGCCGCAGATAAGCTTCTTCTTCGGTGAGCGCGTGCTTGTACTGCAGAATGCCCTTCGCGCGCTCGATCAGCTTGCGCGCTTCGAGCGTGCGCTTCATCTCCAGCGTTTCCGACATCAGGCGCGCGTTCTCGATGGCGATCGCGGCCTGCCCGGCGACCGCTTTCACGAAATCGATTTCATCTTCAGTGAACGATGCGCTGCTCCGCGGTATAGATATTGATCGGTGCCGATCACCTTATCGCGTGAGATCATGGGCGCGGACAGCAACGACGCCAGTCCATTCTTGCGCGCGAGTTCCGGATAGCGATACCGCTTCTCCGCCAGAACGTTGGGCACGATGATGGGCTTCGCCTCGCGCACCACTTGCTCCGATTAGCGAATCTTCGATCTTCATCGGCATCTTGTGCAGGTAATCGGGAGACGAGCAGCGCGCAGCGCTGATCACCAAGCTCCCGCTTCTCTTCATCCACCAGCATGATCGAGCAAACCGGCGGAATCCATGGTCTCCGCAACCATTTCGGAAATGGCCTGCAATATCCGGTCGAGATAGTTTTCGGCGGAGATCGCGCTGCGCAACCGCGGCCAGCGTCTCCATGCGCTTCACCGCGCTCGTGCGATTGTTCGGCCAACCGGGACTTGGCGATCGCGCCGCCCATCTGTTCGCCGATAAAGGTCACCAGAGCGATTTCGTCCGCACGGTGCTGATGCGGGTCCCGGTGATGGACGTTGATGACGCCGATCAGTTCGCCGGAAGAGACCAGCGGAACCGAAAGGAACGCCTCGTAAGTATCTTCCGGGAGCGCCTGGAAAGCTTTAAATCGGGTATCCATCGAGGCGTGCCCTGACAAGGCGACCACGGACTGATGGACCGCCACCCAACCTGTGACGCCTTCTCCCATTTTCAAACGAAGATTGCCGATTTCCGCATCGTGCGGCAACTGCGATGCGCGCAGAACCACTTCGCCGCTGGCATGATCGGCAAGATACACCAGGCACGCGTCGCAATCGGTCACCTGCACGATCAGTCCGACCAGTTCATTCAGCATCGACTCGCAGTTCCTGGTTAGAACTTACAATCCCGCTGATACGATGCAGCAGCGCGATCTGCGCCACCGAAGATTCAACCCCTAAAGTTTGTGTGCTCACGTCGTTTTGCCCCGAATCGTACTTGGAGACTTCTTGCTGTTTCTTCTGTAAAGACACCTGCAGATCTCCGATCCTACTGTTCACCAGTGTAGGGAGCAATGGAGAGGCCGTCCAATTCAATTTTTCTATGTAAAGTATGCGGCGTGTGGAGACGGCGTAAGTCACATGGTTGCAACGTCTTCCAAAGGTTCCAGGACGCCATTTTGACGTTGCGGAGCGCGCCCGATTCCGGTGTAGTCAAACCCGGCCCGGCGCGCCTCCTCGGGAGAAAATAAGTTACGCCCGTCGATCATAACGGCGTGCGCCATCCGCTGCACAAGCGTGGCTAAGGGCAGGTCGCGGAACTCCGGCCATTCGGTCACCAAAACCAGCGCATCCGCTTTATCGGCTACGGACAGTGCATCTTGGCAGTAGGTGATGCGCAGGTTCGGATTCTGGGCCTTGCAGACTTCCATCGCGATCGGATCGATAGGCCCGGACGCGGGCACCGAGTTGCACGAGACGTTCCGCTATCTGCAGGCTGGGGGCATCTCGAAGATCGTCGGTGTTGGCTTTAAAGGCCAAGCCTAAAAGACCGATCGTCCGGCCCTTAAGAATAAAGAGCTTCTCTTGCAATTTCTGTATAACCAGCTGCCGCTGGCATTGATTGACTTCAAGCGAAGCTTGCAGCAATTTTGTCTGGCAGCCGTATTCTTGCGCCGTGTGCAACAGTGAACGGACATCCTTCCCGAAGCAGCTTCCACCCCAGCCAATGCCAGCATTGAGGAAGGATGTACCGATGCGGGAATCGAGACCGATACCAGACATGACTTCCGTGATGTCCGCGCCGACCCGCTCACAGATATTCGCCATCTCATTGGAGAAGCCAATCTTCATCGCGAGGAAAGCATTCGAGGCGTACTTGATCATCTCCGCGCTGGTAATTGTGGTAGTCACGAGCGGCGTGCGAGTGAGTCGCGACGGCCGGTGCATGAACGGCGGCGGCGTGAAAGTCTGTTCGACCAATGGCCGGTACAGCTCCCGCATAATTTGCAGGGTCTTCGGATCTTCCGTGCCGACAACGATGCGGTCGGCAAAAAGCGAATCCGCGATGGCCGAGCCTTCCCGCAGAAATTCGGGATTACTGGCGACACCGAATTCGACGCCATCGTCACTGCCGCGTGATTCCCGTACGCCTTCGCGGACCAGGGCTTCGACCAGGTTTCCAGACCCGACCGGAACGGTGGACTTATTGACCACCACGTGAAAACGCTCGTCGTCCAGCGCCGCGCCGACGCTCCGCGCCGCCGCTTCCAGGTAACTCAAATCAGCCTCTCCGGACGGTTTGGAAGGCGTTCCGACCGCGATGAAGATGACGTCGCTCGGCGCGACAGCGCGCGCCAGATCGGTTGTGAACTCAATGCTTCCGTGCTGCGCGGCCAAGGGCAGCAACTCCGCCAGAAACGGCTCGTAAATCGGAATATCGCCCTTCTGCAAGCGGCTTATCTTCGATTCGTCCAGATCGACACATGCCACATCATGGCCGAGGTAGGCGAGACACACACCGGTGACCGTTCCTACGTAACCCGTGCCGATTACTGTTACCTTCATCTACAACCCTCCGTTACAACGCTTCCGTTTTATCTTAACCCTTGTCAAGGCGCCGGATATGCGGGGTTGGTGAGAAGGCCAGCCAGATTTCCGCCCTGGTCCTCCCGAGACGAGTGAGCGTTCCGCTGTTCAGTAGTGGTATCGCCGCGCAGAATGCGAATCTTCTCCGGCTTCACCTGATACACAAGCCGATGTTCTTGATTAATCCGGGTCGACCAACATCCACTGAGTTCGTGCCGAAGGGGCTCAGGCTTACCGGTACCTGTAAACGGATCGTGTTAGATCTCTCGAATCAGGTGAATCACTCGAAGGCCTGCCGATCCGGCGCTACCCAACCTTGCGAAATCTTCGAAAGGCTGCGGAATCAAATTCCAAGCTTCTCAACGGCGGACTCGAAAGAGACCCCATCCTGGCACTGCTTAGCGGCCAGAAGGCGAGTCTTCATCTTTTTCCGCGCTGATGCGATCTCGCGCCAAAGGTCAAAATGACGGCTGTTGGCTCACTATTCTCATTGGAGACGATTTGGATATCGGCACTTACCACGCATCCAAGGACTAATTGTCGCGCCGCTTCAGAGTGGGACGTTCATCGGAATCGGTCTTTTGCTTGGTATCGTCGCCGCTATTGTCGTCGATCGGACCGCTTCCGGCACTTGGATTGCGGCGCAGACGCGGACGGCTCGAATCCTTCGAATCGTCCACTTTGCGGTGATTCTCAAGCGCGTACAAGCGGCCTTTCACGTCATTGAACTCGGACGTGGTCAGCACGTACTCGGGCTTGGCTTTCAGATAGCGCTCGATATTGCGCTGGGCGGCTTTGATACGATCATCCGTCATCGGATGAGTGGAGAAGACCTTGGACATGGTTCCGGGCTTCTTCTTCTCAAGCGTCTGAATTTTTTCGAAGAAATCGACAAACGACTCGGGATCGTAGCCGGCCTTATACATGTACTCAAGACCGAGCAGGTCCGCCTCGCTTTCGAATCCGCGCGAGAAGCTAAGGAAGCTGATGGGGATCAACAGGCTGGCACCCTGGCGGATCGCGTAGCCTCCCCAGCCGCCGAGAAAGATCAATGGAATACTGCCGTAATTGATGAGCTGCCCGCGCGTCGCCTGGCGCGTGCCATGACGGGCGGCAACATGGGCGATCTCATGCGCCATCACCCCCGCCAGTTCGGCTTCGTTGTCCGCTTTCAGAATCAGGCCCGAGTTCACGAAGAAAAATCCGCCCGGCAGCGCGAACGCGTTCACTTCTTCGGACTGGATGACTTTGATCGTGAAGGGAACCTTGGCATCGGAATTGCGAACCAGGTTCTGTCCGAGGCGGTTCACGTACTCGGCGACAATGGGATCGTCCACAATTTTCGCCTGGCGCTCAACCTCCTGGGCCAAGCCCTTGCCCAGCGCGATTTCCTTGTCGAGGGAGTAGAAGTTAACACCTTTGCCAACATCCCGATTACCGATTTCGTCAGGGTCCTTCTTCTTGTCTTCGGCGAAACCGGAGGGGACAAAAGTCACTGACGCGAGGCATGCGACCAGCGCCAGTCCAGCGCCTCCACGAAAGCTGAACGTCCTCATTAGAAAATCTCCTGATTCATTATAAGCCCGTACTGTGCGGAAATGGCTACAGTTGGATACGCAAGGTCCACAGGTAAGGTTACAAGGACTTCATCCGCTATTCCGGACGCTTCAGCGTCTGGACGATCGTCCTTCGCATCACCAGGCTTAGCCGCGTTCAGCAGCGAAGGGACAACCTGCTCCCTGATTTTGCGGCGCTCCTGCAACGTGACAAGGCGGGCGCGGATGTCCTCGTATTCCGACGTATTGACCACGTACTCGGGCTTTGGGGGTAGATTGTGCTGGATGTTCTGCTGCGTCCTGGCGATGCGGTCGGTAGTCAGCGGATGCGTATTAAAGAGTTGCGATACCGTACCGGGATGCTTGCGTTGAGCCGCTTCGACGCGTTCGAACATATCGATAGCGGAAGTCGGGTCGTAACCGGTTTTATAAAGGTACTGGATGCCGAGCAGATCGGCTTCTGTCTCGAAATCGCGGGAGAACTTGAACATCCCGGCCGGGAGCCCAACGTTTGCGACTTCCCTCGCGGCCATACCCGGAATGCCCCCGAGGAAGATCAGCGGAATGGTGGCACCGTTCAGGAGTTCTCCACGGCTCGCCTGGCGGGTGTAATGGCGGGCGGCAACGTGGCCGAGTTCGTGCGAGATCGCCGATGCCAACTCAGATTCGGACTCGCTCAGCCGGATTAATCCTGTGTTTACGAAGAGAAATCCGCCCGGCAGGGTAAAGGCGTTAACAATATCGTCGTCGATGACTTGAACCGTAATCGGAAACTTCACGTCGGAATTACGGGCCAGATTCTGAGTGAGACGGTTGATGTACTCGACTATGGAGGGTTCGTCAAGCAACTTCGCCTGGCGCTGAACTTCGATAGCCAACTGCTTGCCCAGCGCGATTTCCTTCTCTATGGAATAGAAGTTGATGCCGCTATCGACCTTACGAGAGCCAATCGCCTCGGGATCTTTTTTCTTATCTTTTTTGTCCTCGGCGGACGCGACAATGGCGCACAGCAACAGCACTACAGCCACTCTGCCCATTTGCGTCTCCTTCCAACCGACAACATCCGGCCTTTCCTTAGAATACGATATACAATCGCGCAAGATGACGTACCCCGTGGGAAATCGGTTTCACGGGACGTATTATTTCATTACCGACAGATACTCCGCCCAGGGACCCACTTCCTTTTTATAACGTTTGGCCATGACGCGGCTCACTTGCAGAATATGCGCCAGATCGTGCGCCGTCCATGTGGCAAGAAGCTGCCGCAAAGTTACCGGGCCCAGTGCCGGGTGTGTCCCCTTCAGTTCAAGTTGCGCTGGCTGCAGGTTCAGCTCGCGGAGCTGCGCCAGATTATCACGGCGCAACTCTCTGAATGCATCGAGCAGAACGGGAAGCGATTTCCCGTCGCTTTCGCGGAACTGTGCCTCGCGGTCAAAGGGATCAAACGGGCGGCGAGCGCCATGCTCCAGGATTATGCCCACCCGAGGCATCCAGTCGGCCCTCTCACCGTGGATCAGGTGGCCAATTACAACGTAGGGGCTCCACGTGCCGGGACCCTCGGTAGCCGCCGTCCAGGCCTCCGGTAAATCGCGCAGCAGCGCGTCGAGCGTCGCGGGTGTTCGCGTCAATACAGACAGGCATTCTTCTACGAAGGGCGCAGTCATTGAACCATCATAGGCTCGGGCCGGAATATCTGTGTAAGAGGGCAGCTATTTCAGTTCCGCGCGGAACGGACTCGCCTGCAGGCCATCTTTATTTTCCAGCGTGCACTTCGGATCGTCGGCCCAGGCATATCGGACCTTCTGCGGGTCCGTCACCTGCTCGCTCATCACCACGACCGTCTCACCGTCGATACGAGCGTCGGCCGGCACGAAGTTTCCGTCCTTGCCGGCAATCTCGAAACCGAGCAATTTATCGCCGCCGCGCGAGTCAAGCCCGTCGCCTGTGTGGTCGAAAAAGATCCGCAGAGCGTTATCCGATCGCGTTAACTGGCGGAACAGGGGGCCGGAATATTCAATTTTCTCGCCGTACGCGATCGCCCTTGCCGCCAGCCCCAAGCGCCTTCCGACTTCCTGCTTGTTCTTGGGATGAATATCCTTCGGCTCGCCGATATCGTCGATGACCGCCATGCCTGTATTGCGCAACTCGAGCGTATCCGTTTGCGATTCACGCAACACCGGCCAGGTCCCGTTCGATTGGAAGTTCGCCAATTGGACGAAGAGGAACGGGAAATCGCCCTGCGCCCATTCGCGACGCCAGTCCTCGATCATCGCGCTGAATAGATAACGGTACTGATACGCGTGCTTCGTATTGGCGTTCGATTCGCCTTGATACCATAGCGCGCCGCGTATGGCGTAAGGCGTAATGGGTGCGATCATTCCATTCCACAATCCGCCCGGCGTGTTTGGGTGGCCTGGACCGGCCGGCGCTCCCGGCGCACGCGGCAGAGGTTTGCCGTCCGCCTTCGCCGCGGCCGCTTTTACTTTCCAGTCCGCGAGCTGCTGTTCATATTTCTGGTTCGCCGCTGGATACGCGGTGAGCGTCTGATCCCACTCGTCGAGGATGGGCTTGAGTAGCGGATTGGCCTCCAGCACCGGGCGAACCGTCCACGATTCCGCGGGCGTTCCACCCCATGAGGAATGAATGAAGCCGACCGCAACGTGCCGGTTCTGGTGGATGTAGCGCGAGAAGAAATATCCCACGGCGGAGAAGTTCTTTACTGCTTCCGGCGTACACGGACTCCACGAACCAACCACATCGTCGAGCGGAGCGTCCGAAACTTTCTTCTTTACCGTGAACAGCCGGATCTGCGGGAAATTGGCCGCGGCAATCTCCGCGTCCGAGTCGTTGACGCGAGTCATCGGCAATTCCATGTTCGACTGTCCCGAGCCGACCCATACTTCGCCCACCAGCACATCATGAACGTTTAGTTCGTTGGCGCCGTGAATGGTCATATCGTACGGTCCACCCGCACTCATCGGCGGCAGAAATGCTTCCCACGCGCCCGCGCCGTCCGCCACAGCCGAGGCGCGCTGTCCATTAATCTCCAATGCAATCTTTTCGCCGGGCGATGCCTTGCCCCAGATGCGCACCGGCATTTGTTGCTGGAGGAGCATGTGATCGGAAATTATCGCCGGAAGTTTGACTTCGGCGATCAACGGAGAACAGAGAAGGGCGGCGATGGAAATAAAGCGACGAATCATACTGAGTAAGAGTGTACAGCAGCGGCTGAGCCGAGTGGCAACTGCCTTCTGGCCTGAGCCGCCCTCCACTGCGGCCCAGTACCCTGGTCAACCCACCGGCTGCGAAGGCTGCGCTCCGAAGTCTTTCCCCATTGTGCGAAACTCGTGCCTTTCCATTACCACGCCCACCGCGTCCTTTGACCGCCACACAACCTTACCGCGCGCGACCATCTTCAACCGGCACCCATTTTCCAGGGATGCGGGCCAGCTTACGGTGACATCGACACGCGAACCTAATTCCGGTGCATCGGCGCAACGTAGGCAGAGGCCTTTGCTGCTCATATCGACGGTCTCGGTGCCTACTGGCGGATGTCTCCTGTTCGGCTCCAATATGGTGTAGCGGGCTTCTCTCCGAAGTGGAAATCGTTTCGCTCTGCGGCGCTCGTTAATCATATCCCTATGATCGGCGGTTCATTCATAACAAACAATAGACACAAAGTCACATTTCCGCTGGTACTAAGGTTCTAATTGCCTCAGTTATTCGCCGTATAACGCCGGCATCGGATCTATCCGCGTTGAGCGTCGCGCGGGCACATGGTTGCAAGTAGCGCCACCAATACGAGCACTATGCCGCCGCTGAACCTGATCGGGTCGGTCGGCCGAATGCCGTAGGGCAGTCTGGTCATCAGCCTCGTAAGCATCAGAGCACCCATCATCTCCGTAGTCAAGCCTGCGAAGGCGGGCACCACTCCAGGCGTATCACCGTGCGCGGCACATCGGCCGGGATGGCTCTCAGCGACACACGAGTACCGATCTCATATGTCCGGCGAGACACCGAGTAGCTGATTATTCCGTAAATCCCAACCGCGGCCAGCAACAACGCCATTGTCGGAACGCCCGTTAGCAATAGCATCTCGAAACGTGGCGGTGCATTCGCGAGATACACTCCGCGACCTATCGCGGCGGCCGCGGAGATGGGTAGATTGCGGCAGAGGAACCAAACCACTTTCCTAACCGGCGGAACAAGCGGCCCCGGATCGCCGGCATAATCGGAAATATCGGCGTTCAGCCGTTGTTCGAGTGCGCGCGCGGCCAACCGCAGAATCTCGATTTCCTGGACGATTTCGTCTTGGAGATTCGCTTGGAGCCCCCATTTTTAGCCTCTCCGGAGGAGGCAGAAACATTCGCCAATTGATCGTCTGTCCAATGTTCGCAGGCCTCCCACAATGCATCCGACGACCGGGAAACTGGCGGCCCGCATCGAACTGTTGCCGACCAGACCGGCCTGCTCCGCTTTGAGGAAGCGCGAGTGCGTCTTGCCCCCTTACGGCATGCGTGAGGCTGCAGTAGGGACCGTGTCGAGCTTAGGGATCCGCGAAGCATGGGCTTGGCATCCGCTAACTCCGTGGCGAGTTGGCAGACTTGCGGCCGGACATCGGAGGAGCGGAAGTGGTCATGAATATGTCGAACAGCTCTTATTGCCGTAAGAAGAGGGCCAAAAAACACCCTGTTCTGAGGCTCCCTTCGCCACGAGGTCCTGTTTTCTGATAGGTCTAGTTAGATGCACGACGACACTACGGAGGAAAAGCGCTGCCCGGCGTGCAGCTCTCAAGCATTGGCGAGGATGCATCGGACGTGGTGGCAGCGCATCGTTGGCCGGGGCATTACCCGGAAGTACCGGTGTCTGTTTTGCGGGCACGAGTTTCTGGAACGAGTGGCCAATGCCGACACGCCGGAGAGAGGCGCCTAGCCCTGCCGGACTCACCGGACAACCAAGGATCTGGATTTGGGAATGGAAGGTGCCCGGGCCGACCGGCTCCGATCTCTAACCAATGCATTGGGAGCAGGATTCGATGAGTTCTCATTCCGGATCAAAGGTCAAACCCGATTTTCTCGCGCCAATGTCTAGGCCACCGAAGAATCCCCGGTCTCAAACTCTGGGCCGGGAAGCGAAGGCCTGGAATCGCCGGATGAATCGTGATCGCGTCAAGATCGCCTGGAAGTTAGATCGCAAGGCTGCTCGTCGTAAATTCGGTTATAAAAGGAACTGCTTCAAGCGGTCATAGACCTAGTCGTAGTCTATTCAACTCTTGGACAGTCGGCAAACATTTCTATCGAGCTGGTCAACATGTTTGACCTCACAAAGGGATGTTGCCATGCTTCTTCCTTGGCATGGTGTCGACTTTGTTTTCCAACATGCGCAGAGCGCGGATGAGGCGCGGTCGCGTCTCGTGCGGCTCGATGACGTCATCGATATAACCGCGTTCGGCGGCCACAAAGGGACTGGCGAAACGATCGCGATACTCGGCGATTCGGGTCTCGCGGGTACCGGCGCCGTTTTCAGCGAGCTCGCGCCGGTAGATGATGTTGACCGCCCCTTCAGCGCCCATAACGGCAACCTCGGCGCTGGGCCATGCGAAGTTGACGTCTGTGCGGAGGTGCTTCGATCCCATGACGCAGTAGGCGCCTCCGTATGCCTTGCGCGCAATAACGGTGATCTTCGGGACGGTTGCCTCGGCAAAAGCGTAAAGCAGTTTGGCCCCATGACGGATGATCCCGCCGAATTCCTGTTCGGTTCCGGGTAAGAACCCGGGAACATCTTCGAAAGTAATCAGCGGAATGTTGAAAGCGTCACAGAAGCGCACGAATCGCGCGCCCTTCACCGACGAACTGATGTCGAGGCATCCCGCCAGAAACGCCGGCTGATTTGCCACAATGCCCACGGGACGCCCATCGAGGCGCGCAAATCCAACGACGATGTTCAGGGCGAAATACTCATGAACTTCGAAGAAGTAGCTGTCGTCAACAACGCGGCGGATCACGTCTTTCACATCATAGGGAACACTTGATTCGGCCGGAACAATGGAATCGAGTTCTTTGTCCTGGCGATCGGCGGGATCGTTGGTTGGCTTGCGCGGCGGGTCCTCGCGATTGTTTTGAGGAAGAAACGTCATCAATTCGCGGATCATGCGAATGCATCCGCCATCATCGGGAGCGATAAAGTGGCCCACGCCGCTGACAGAGTTGTGAGTCATCGAACCGCCTAAAGCCTCCTTTGTGACGTCCTCGTGAGTCACGGTCTTGATGACATCAGGACCGGTCACGAACATGTAGCTTGCGCCTTCGACCATTAAGACGAAGTCTGTGATGGCGGGCGAGTACACTGCGCCGCCGGCGCACGGACCCATGATCGCGGAGATCTGCGGCACGACGCCGCTCGCCAGGGTGTTGCGCAGGAAAATGTCGGCGTAACCGGCGAGCGAAACCACGCCTTCCTGGATGCGCGCGCCTCCGGAGTCATTGAGCCCGATGATGGGCGCGCCCATCTTGAGTGCAAGATCCATAATCTTGCAGATTTTCTGTGCGTTCGATTCCGAGAGAGACCCGCCGAAGACGGTGAAGTCCTGCGCAAACACATACGCGAGCCGGCCATTGATGCGCCCGTAGCCGGTGACGAATCCATCACCGGGGACAATCTGTTCATCCATTCCAAAATCGCGGCAGCGGTGGGTGACCAGCTTATCCATCTCCTCAAACGTGCCTTCATCGAGCAGCAGATCGACACGCTCACGCGCCGACAACTTGCCTTCACGATGCTGCCGCTCGCGTCTCTCCGGGCCACCACCCTCTTCGGCCGCTGCATGGCGTCGCCGAAGCTCTTCCAGACGATTCATGCAATGAGTATACGTTGAAGTGCGAGGAGGACTGCGAAGAGATACTAGTGTGGTGTCCACGAAATAGATGGACAGCTATTTCTTCCGTTTTCGGCTTCGGGGACTGGTGCAGCCGGGTTGGATCTTCTCCAGGGTCCGTCGGCAACGGGAGAGTTTCTCCATGATGGATTCTACCGTCGCGGTCCACACGAACGGCTTTGGATCTTTGTTCCATGCCGTGAGGAATGCGTCGATGGACGCCTTCAGATCCTCCACGCTGCGGAATATGCCCCTCCGGATTGCCTTTTGATCCAAGTGGCCGAACCAACGCTCGACCAGATTCAGCCAACTGGAACTGGTGGGGACAAAGTGGAGAACGAAACGAGGGTGGCGCTTCAGCCAGTTCCGCACCTTCTCGTGCGTATGGGTTCCATAGTTGTCCATGACCAGATGGAGCGGGATCTCACCAGCAAACTCCTGGTCCAGAGTGCGTAGAAACTTGAGAAACTCCTGATGGCGATGGCGCTGGTGGCATTGGCCGATCACCTTCCCCTGTAAGACCTCCAGGGCGGCGAATAGAGTCGTGGTTCCGTTGCGCTTGTAGTCGTGGGTCATGGTCCCACAGCGGCCCTTCTTGATCGGCAAACCGGGTTGGGTGCGATCCAGCGCTTGGATTTGACTCTTCTCATCCACACACAACACGATGGCCTGCTGGGGCGGATTCAAGTACAACCCGATCACGTCGGTCATTTTCTCGAGGAACTTCGGGTCGCGCGACAGCTTGAACGTCTTCACCCGATGAGGCTTGAGCTGGTGGGCCTGCCAGATATTGTTGATGGTGGACTTACTCACGCCCTGATGCTTTGCCATCGTGCGGCAACTCCAATGCGTCATGCCTTCCGGTTTTGTCTGCAGGGTTGCATCCACAATACCGGCGATCTTATCGGTGTCGTAGTTGGGTTTCCGTCCGCGTCCCGGAGCAATCTCCCATAGTCCGTCCAAGCGTTGTTCTGAGAAGCGTTGCCGCCACAGGATGACGGTCTTGCGGTTCACCGACAACTGTTGAGCGATAGCCACGTCCGACTGTCCGTCCGCGGCGGCCAGCACAATCCGGCAGCGCAGGGCGACCTGCTGAGGAGTGCCATGGGCCGCCGCCCATTGCTGAATCTGCTGCCGCTCGAGAACGGAAAGACCGCTGGACAGTGCCATGTCACAGCATAAACCTTAAACGAGGTATCTCGCCACCTCGGACGGTTTGTATTCCGCGGGGTCCGGCTTTATCTGGATTTGCCCGGACAGCAACGCCGTTCCGGTAATGGCCAGCAAGATTTGCCTTTGCAAGTTTACGCCTCTTTCCAAGCCGACTTCAGCTTATGTATCTTGAGTGAAACGATTCGCGCGGTGCCGCCGCTTGCGAATAGTTTCAAGGTGAGGTCGTCGTCCTTGGGTAGGAAACATGCCGGCATCACCATCTCGCCATCGTTGCCAAACGCTTCGACAGTAGTCCGGCCGACCAGAATTCGCAACTTCAGCGACTTGGCTTGCGGGTTCATCCCGATGTTCAGTTCGCCGTTGTTCAGCCGGTGTTCCTTCGGCGTCTTCACGGTATAGCAAACCTTGCGTCCGCGGATTAGGAAGCCAAACTCGCTGGCGTTTCCCGGCTCGATCTCGGTGTCAATATCCCACAGATCTCCGGACATTTCCGATAGCGGATCGTCACCCGGCTTCAGTTCCAGGTCGGACCACGTTTTGGGGGCATGTCGAATCGACTCGATCTCGCGCACGGGCAGCGCGCAAATTTTGAGCGTGGTGCCTATTCGCCGAACCTTCAATTCGTACAGAAAGCTCATCTGCTGATTGAAAGGCATCCCCGGGTGCTGCCCGCCCTTCATCCAGGAGAGTTGGACGCGACGGCCATTCGGTAGGCCGCTGTAAGTCTGCACCGCATAGTAGTTGCCGCCGACCGTCCCCTGGTTGGTCATCACTTCAGGGTAAAACCGCTTGCCGTCGAAAGTGCCGATCAGGTACCGGTCATTGGCGCAGGTCCAAACCCACTTCGTGACTCCTGGCTCTCCTTCGACGGCTCTCTCGAAGAAGTCAGGACATTCATTGCCGTTTGGGAACTACGATGTCGTGCAGTGTGGTCCACGACTTCAGATCGGGCGAACTGAGGAAGCGGAACAGATTCCCGTCTAGGAAAAGAACCATGATCCACTTCTTGGTCGGAGCGTGCCAAACCACTTTGGGATCGCGGTTGTTCGCCATCATGTGCGGGACTACCGGGTTGTTCGCATACTTCGTCCAGGTCCGGCCGCGATCATTGCTGTAGGCCAGATTTTGCGTGTAGGGTTGACCTTGCGATTCAGGCGAGGTGCCGCCGGCCGCGGTGTAGATGTTGATGAGAGTTTTCTCGGAACCCTTCTGCAGGCCCGCGGTGTTATCTTCGTTCGACCACTCCGGAACCGGAAAAGATCGTGCCCTTTGCGTCCGGCTCGATGGCGCAGCCCATCTGTTTCCAATGGATCATGTCCGGGCTGACGGCATGGCCCCAGGTCATGTTGCCCCACTTTATGTCGAATGGATTGTGTTGGAAGAACAGGTGATATTATGCAACCATTTGAGTGAATTCTCGTCGATTCATGGGGCGTGGGTCCTGATACATCAGATTATGACTGTTTTTGGGCGAACTTGTCAATTGCCCTTCTGTCCGTTTCGGTCAATAGATGTTACTGCCGCTTCCACTGGCTACGATACGTCAACCGTGATAACCAGATCGGTCTCTGGACCATTGCCGCTGTGCTAGCGCCATTCGGCAACAGGGAAGGCCCGGCACCGTAAAGCATTGCGCGGATTTCACGAAGTCAACGGTTGCTGCAGAGTCGCAAATTGATATTGACTTTATGCCTTCAACGAGCATACGATTTCATTGCTGATATAACAGTTGTTTGTTCTCCATGTTGAAGATGGTTATCGGAATTTTGTCTGCGTGTTGTTGTTCGTGACTGCGCCCTTGCAATCACAAACAACCTCAACCGTTACCGGTCTGATCACCGCCAATCGAACGCCATCGTGGCAGGCGCAATCGTGATAGTCACCGCTGTTGGAACCGGGGTCGAGTATCCCACCACGTCGAACTCCGACGGTTACTATACGGTCCCTTTGCTACAAGCTTTTCATTACACGGTATCGGCGAACGCGCCCGGTTTCAAAGTGGAAAAGTCAGCCTCCTTGAAACTCGACAGTTCGGCCACTGCCCGCATCAATCTCATGCTGGTGCCCGGCGACTCCAAGCAGACCGTCGAGGTTCAAGGCGTAGCGCCAGTGGTCATCACCGAGAACGGCATGCTCGGCACCACGATCAGCACAAAGGAAATGGAAGACCTGCCGGTCCAGGGTCGCGGCGCGCTATTGTTGCTCGCCACCGTGCCCGGAGTCGGCGGCGAGACGCAAGGCGGCGAAGTCACCAAGAGCTTGACCCCGATGTCGCCGGGTGCGGGTGTAAGCGTCGGCGGCGGACGACCACGCAGTACCGGCTATTAAGTCGATGGCGGCAACACGACCAGCATGTTTTACGGCAAGGCGGCCATCACGCTCAGCACCGATTCCGTGCAGGAGTTGAAGATCATTATCGACACTATTCCGCGCAGTATGAGTCAATCGGCAGCGGCGCGCTGATCATGGTTTCGAAGAGCGGGGCATGCACCTTCAATTCTGTGCTCCCAGCGGACAATCACATGAACCAACTAGGCGTGACCGTAGGTGTCCGGTGCTCCTGCCGAAGATCTACAATGGACGGCAGAAAACGTTCTTCTTCCGATCGAACCGCGGCGGTGGAGCAACATCAGCCAGATGCTGGCCTTCGTTCCTACTCAAGCGGAGCGCAACGGCGACCTTCGCGATGAATGGGTCAACAGTTCGGGCGCGAAGCCGCCGTTGCTCTACCAGCAGTTCACTTGCGCCCCGTCGGAATCCAACTGTCAGCAGTTACTTCCGATCAACCGGTCGACCAGCTCGTCCCTTTACCCGTTGATGTGCGCCTCCTGCTCGCCTCGGAAGTAGGTCATGTGATTCCAACGCAGTATCTCGATAAGACGATGCAGAAAGTGCTCTCTACACTGCCGCTACCGAACATGCCATATAACAGCTCGGGTCAGAATTTTCTCGGCTTGCAGGGAAACAGCGCGTCGGACAATCGATGGAATACCAAGATCGATCATACGTTCAACGCTGCAGCATCGCTTTTCGGCGCGCTACACGGAGATTCCGATCAATAACGACAACTTCGGTTATACGAAGTCGCTGTTCCCGGTCGCGTACTCCACCATCATCAGTCATGCCCGGCAGCCCGCACTCACCTTCACCAGCGTGCTGTCTCCTCGTATCGTGAATGAATTTCGCGCCAATTTACATGTACGGGAACTACAACAACGCGCTGCCTTACGATGGAAACACCAAGAGCTACACGCACGATTATTACAATCTGCCGAGCACGTCGAACTGGGGCATGCCGGTATTCGCGGGCGTGAACACGATGGGGAGCTTGGGAGTCAACAACACCGACGCGTTACGCGTGACCGCGCGAAAACCAGGCGCAGGTGGCCGACGACCTCACGATGAATATCGGCAAACACACCTGACCATGGGGGTGGATACGCGCCGTCAGCAATTCAACCTGATGGGCGACACGGGTTACCTGAACGGCATCTATTATTTGGCAGAACACCACGAACGCGGGCAATTCCAGTGCTCCCGGCGGCATTGGCGGGGATCCGACGTCATCGGTGCCCGACCCGTTCGACCGCGTGACGACCAACGGCGCGCCCTTGTCGGTGACTCTGCAGCGAACTGGCCCGGCCGTATCCGACTCTCAACGATATTCTGCTCGCTGGCAGCACCACCAGCAACTCCATCTATCACGCCGGCTCGGCCGAGATCGACCGTCACTTCTCGCAAGCCCTTGGCTTCCGGTCAATTACAGATGGGCCAAGTCGATCGACAATACGTCGGATTCGAACCTGGACGGAGCGAGTGTCGGTACATTTGGCGCTACCTATATGCAGGCTGCGAATAACCTGGCAATGGAACCGGTCGGTTTCGAATTACGACGTTCGTCATCGGTTCAACCTCGTCGCCAATTGGGAACTGCCCATCGGCAAGGGTAAACCGATTCTGGGGCATGCAGGCCGGTTGGTGAACGCGATCGCGGCGGCTGGCAATTGAACGGCATCGAGACTTTGCGCAGCGGCTATCGCCTCACTGTAGTTTTGGGCGCATTGAACGGGTTCCCCGCTTACCCGAGCAGCGTCGGACTGCACGAGATCGTGCGGCCCGACATCATCCCCGGGGTGCCGGTCATCATCCGCTGTGGAACAAGTCGGTCGCGAATACGGTACCGTACATCAACCCTGCGGCATTCTCGTTCCCAGCTTACAATCAGCTCGGAAACGCGCCACGGACTCTGAACTACGCCCGCAACCACTGGATACAGACGCTCGACGGATCGCTGATGAAGAACTTTTTCCCGTTTGAAAACCATGCCAAGCGTATCCAGTTCCGGGTAGAGGCGTACAACGCATTGAATCACGCAAGCCTTATAAGGGCACGGCGTCGGCAGTTTTCAGCGGTAATCCGCCGGTTACCGCCAAAGGCATGTCTCTGGCAGGGCCAATTCCCTATTTCACGGCCCCGGCAATTTCGTGAACGGCACGCGCGAGGCGGTTCTGGCGCAGTACTACAACGCGTCGTTTGGCAAGATTAACCAAGGCCAGTCAACCAACGGTCGCGTAGTCCAGTTTGCCTTACGCCTGAGCTGGTAAATTTCGCTTGAGAAACAATAACGAATGAGACGACGAGACTTTCTGATCACAGCGGCCGCGGCGCCTTTGTTGACCGCAGATTCGACAGCGCCCATTTCCATCGACGTGGGTCGCCAACTTTTCGTGGACGATTTCGACATCGAAGCGAACACACTCAAACGCACGTTCCACAAACCAAAGAATCATCCCGCGAGCCCGGTGCTCAAACCCGAGACGGCAGTGGAGATGAATAACGGCGTGATGCCGGCAGCGGCGCCCTTCAGCGACGGCGTGTGGTTCGACCCGAAGGACCGTCTTTACAAGATCTGGTACATCGCCGGCTACGACGATGGCTTCGGCTACGCGACCAGTGAGGACGGCATTCATTTCAAACGTCCCAATCTGGATGTGGTGCCCGGGACGAACCGCACCATGGCGCCGATCCACAACTATATGCGCAACGGCACGACGGTCTGGCTGGATCATGAAGCGAAAGACCCGAACGAGCGCTTCAAAATGTTCGCCTATATCCAGCGTGGCACGGGTTCATGGCCGCGTAAGACGCCTGACGAGCCGTTGGCGAAAGGCGAACGGATGGCATCTGGGAACGTCTTCACTTCGCCTGACGGAATCCACTGGACCAAGCGCGCCGTGACGGGCGGCTGCGGCGACAATTCCGGCTTCTTTTACAATCCCTTCCGCAACATGTGGGTCTTCAGTATCCGCAAAGGCCGCAAAGGCTTGGGCCGTGCGCGAAGCTATCGCGAGACTTTGGACTTTATCGCCGGAGCGCCCTGGACTCCCGAAGATGTTCACGACTGGCTGGCACGTGACGACAAGGACTTGCCGGATCCGGTATTGAAACAGAAACCCGAAGTGTACAAAGTCGATTGCGTCGCTTACGAAAGCCGCATGCTGGGACTTTTCGGAATGTATCTTGGTCCTCCGAACGACGTGGCATACAAAAACGGCGTCCCGAAGACCAATGACCTGCACGTTGGATTCAGCCGCGACGGAATCGAATTCGAACGTCCCGACCGCACGGCTTTCATCGCATGTTCGCGCGAGCCCGGCACGTGGAATCGCGGCTATTTGCATTCAGCGGGCGGATGCTGCCTGATTGTCGGCGACGAGATCCGCTTCTATTACGCCGCATTTTCCGGCATCTCCCCGGCGCAGGAAGGCGGGTCGTATGCCGGTTCGAGTACGGGCCTCGCGATTCTGCGTCGCGATGGATTTACCTCGCTCGATGGCCCCGGCTCCGTCACGACGAAAGCGGTGACGTTCCGGGGGGAACACCTTTTTGCGAACTACAGCGCCAAGGGTGGCGAGCTGCGAGCGGGAGTTCTGGATGCGGAAGGTCGTGTCCTCGATGCCTATTCGGCGAAGAATTGCGTTCCGGTGAACGGGAGCGAGACCAAACAAGTCATCACGTGGAAATCTTCTAAGACCCTAAAGGCGCTAACCGGCAAGCCGGTGAAATTTCGTTTTCAGGTAAACGGCGGCGAGTTGCATTCCTATTGGGTGAGTCCGGAAGCAAACGGCGCGAGTCATGGATACGTGGCAGCAGGCGGCCCTGGATTTACCGGGTACACCGACACTACCGGAGCATGATCACACGCCGTACAGTCCTTTCCTCGTGCGCGGCGGCGACGAGTCTGGCTGCAGCCGTAAACTCAGGGCCCGTGGTTCGTTGTGCATCGGACGGCGGTTGGAAGAATGGGGTTCTGTTGCATCTAGGCTGTTACAGGCACCGTGCAGGTCAACGTCATTGACCAGCTCGAACTCATGAACCTTGTCCGTTCTCGCATCACTCGGGACCTGACCCCCGATGAATGCCGCCGCTACCTCAACACCGATACGTGCCCGCCATTGCCTCGCGTGCCTTAGATCAGCGGTGTCCGTTTCTGATACCCTCTATTCCATGGACCTAATCGGGCCAAGCTGTGACACGCCCCCGGAAGACCCCACGGCGCTTCTCTCCATGCTGTATGGCGAGTTGCGGAGAATGGCCCGGGCTCACCTCGCGCGCGAGCGTCCCGACCATACGTTTCAACCCACGGCACTGGTCCACGAGGTTTACCTGCGGATGGCCAATCATGCCAGTGGCCACGCCAAAGATCAGTTTCTTGCGCTGGCCTCTCGCGTCATGCGTCAGGTCTTGATCGATTATGCGAGAAGACGCCGGCGTCATAATAAGGGAGACTTTCCTTTCCGGGTAACCCTTGAAGAAAATCTCGCGTCAATCAGCCCAAATCTGGACCTGCTGATTTTGGATGAAGCCATGAGAGATCTGGAGCGAATGGATGCGCGGCAGGCGCGCATCGTGGAGATGCGGGTGTTCGCAGGTCTGACCGTGGACGAAATTGCCGCAATTCTCAAGCTGTCGAGCCGCACCGTGAAACGGGATTGGATGATGGCTCGCGCCTGGCTACAACTGCGTTTGCGACACGGCAGGTCGTGACACCGCAGGGGTGGGTTCGCCTCAAGCAGTTGTTCGGCGAGGCTCTCGATCTGAATCCCGCGGATCGCGAGAAACTGCTGGAGCGGCTCGATCGCGAGGAGCCCGCGATCTCCGAGGAACTGAAAGCGCTTCTCGCGGAGGCGCATCCGTCCGATCCGAACAGCGATTCGCTGGGCTCAAAATCCATTCGCGAATTCGTCGCTTCGCTGGGCGCGACCACACCGGAACATATCGGGGGATATCGGATCGCCCAGGAACTCGGGCGGGGCGGATCGAGTATTGTTTTTCGAGCCTTTCGGGAAAGCGGCGAGGAGCCTGCGAACGTAGCTATCAAAGTGCTTCGATTTGCCGATTGGGACGAGGCGCGCATGCGGCAGTTCTCAACCGAGCGGCGCATTCTAGCGCAACTCAATCATCCGAACATCGCGAGGATGTTCAGTTGGGGAAACACGCCAAGCGGGCTTCCTTACCTGGTTATGGAGTTCGTCGAAGGGAAGACTCTGACTAAGTTCTGCACCGAGCGGTCGATTTCCCTGAGCGAACGTCTCTCGCTTTTCAAACAGGTGTTACAGGCGGTTGCATTTGCGCACGAGCGCTCAATCATTCATCGCGATTTAAAACCGGCGAATATTCTGGTTACGTCCGACCAGCGAATCAAGCTCCTCGATTTCGGCATCTCCAAGCTCTTTGAATCCGATCCCGACGCTACCGCGACCATCGATCAAAAGTTCACTCCTTCTTATGCCAGCCCTGAACAGATCCAAGGAGTAGCCACCGGACCGGCTTCCGATATCTATTCTTTGGGCGTGATTCTCTACGAACTGGCCACAGGCAGACTGCCGTATCAATTGCGCACAAGAAATCCCAACGAGCTGTCTCTCGCCGTGTTGAAGCAGCGCCCGATCGCTCCGAGCCGCGTGTGTCCCGAACTGCCCAGGGAACTTGATTCCGTGCTATTGAAGGCTCTCGAGAAGGCGCCCGCGAACCGTTATTCCTCAGCGCAGGATTTCGCCGGCGGGTTAAACCGATTGCCGGCTCAGGGACAACTAGGAAGGCCTCGGGATATCCTCCTGCGGACCGCTTTAATCTGCGGTGTCGCTACTGCGTCGGTCCTGGCAGCCGGCTGGCTTTTTCTCCATCGGGTCCCCCTTTTTCACGGGGCTCCGCGGGGAAAGACGTCTCTCGAATCGTCATACCAGATTTCATCTTCCGGGGAGTTTGCCGCATACCCAGCGTTGTCGCCGGTCACCGATCAAGTCGCATATGCCTCTGACCGCGATGGCAATGGCTTATTGCACATCTGGCTACAGGATAAAGCCGGTTCGCCGGTGAGGCGCAGTTCGGGAACGGCGGACGATAGCGATCCAGCCTTCTCTCCCGATGGCAAATTGATCGCGTTCCACTCCGAGCGCGAGCCCAGGGGGATTTACGTTATCCCGGCCCTTGGGGGCTCCGAAGAGTTCCTCGTCCCGTTCGGACGAAGCCCCAGATTCGCGACGGCGGGGAAGTCGCTTTTGTACTGGATCGCCGATCCTTATACGCGATTTGGCAGTATCTGGCGAGTCAGCCTGGATGAGGGCAAAGAGCCGTACCGCATCGCTCGCGACTTCGAGGACGCGCACAACCCGGTTTGGACGCCCGATGGCCGGTTTGTTCTCTTCTGTGGTACTCGCCGCGCAAATGGCGGGGCGGCGGAGAGCCATGACTTTTGGGTTGCGCCCGAGGATGGATCGGCCGCGATAAAGACCGGCGCTTTCGCGGCGCTTGAGCGAAACCACATCGATCCTCACGTCTCTTCCTTGCGCTCGACGTCGTTCCAGTGGCTTCGGGATGGGCTGCTCTTCGCCGCCAATCAGAAAGGCGTGTCCGGCTTCTGGATTCTGCCGATTTCACGACGCACGTGGAAAATCGCGGGAGATCCTTATCCTGTCTCTCCGGGAGAGAAAGCCGACGGGAACGGCTGGCGCGATCTACATCCCGCCATTGCCGGTTCCCGCGCGGCGTTCGCGCGCGCCAAAGCGGATGTTCAGGTCTGGAATCTCCCGGTAAATGCGGAAGCAGCCGAGGTTCGCGGTCCACTCGAACAACTTACCAGAGGCCCATTCGAACATCTCATGCCCTCGATATCGTTCGATGGATGCGTGACGGTGTTTCTGGGAATACGGAATGGCCACACAACAGTTTATTCGCGAGATTATACAAGCGGCAGCGAGGAGCCTCTGCCCGGGCCGGCGGCCCCGAGCAATCGCGTCAAGCTTTCAGGTGACGGGCGTTACGCTTTCCGCCGGATTATGGAGGGCGCAAAAGGAACGCAGCAGGCGATCTATCGCACCGGTCTGCTCGATGGAAGAAGCGTTCGAGTGTGCGACGACTGCGGGGGGCCGACTTCCGTCTCATTTGACGGCAGCCTGATTCTCTATGAAAACGGCAGCGCCGTCACGCGCATCGGCGTGCTCGACACAACCACCGGCGAGAAGCGTGAAATAATCCGGCACCCTTACCATCCCGCGCTCGCGGCGAGGCTTTCACCGGATGGCCGGTGGGTGGTATTTAGTCTTGATCGGGGCCTTGAAGGACGCCAACTTTTTGTGTGTCCCTTTCACAGCCTCAGCTCGTCCGACGAGAGAGAGTGGGTTTCCTTGACGCCTCGCAATGGAAACGCGGAGGAAGCGGCGTGGTCGCCTGGCGGCCGCTGGATCTATTACTTCGACCGGCGTGACGATTTCCGTTGTTTGTGGGCTCGCCAGTGGGAGGGAAAAGCAGGAAAACCGGCAGGCGATCCGGTATCCATTCAGCACTTCCATACCGCGCACCGGTCGCCTCTGCTGCTGATGGATCGTGCGCCCCGCTACATCGGTCTATCCGTGGCGCGCGATCGCGTGGTAATGACCCTATCGGAATTCTATTCGCAGGTCTGGCGCGCCAAACTGCAGTAGCTCGGCATAGTAAATCTCGGTATTAGGATTGGTCGAGACTTTGTATACTGCCTGCCGCACGTATTCGCGCCCAAGTATGGCTCCGGTAACGGCCAATCGGATAACAGTCCCGCGGGACTGTTACATTGGAAGAACAGATGAAGCCCTTTATTATTGGCCTGATCCTGCTACAGCCATGTCTTCTGGCTGCGCCCCCGAGCCCTCTGCTCGATACTCTTGCGTCTGAACTGGACCGTAACTTCCGTATTCTTAAGGAGAAAGCCGATCCCGCGGCTTATTTCATCTCCTATGAGGTCACCGACGTCGATTCGCACGTGGTCGGCGCGACCTTGGGCGACATTACCGCCCGTAACGATTCGCACAATCGAGTGCTGGATGTTGGCTTGCGCGTTGGCAGTCCGAAACTGGACAATTATCACCTGATTGGCGGTGCCGCGCCGCAATACTCCTCCGCGGTCGCGGTCCCCATTGACGGAGGAACGGCGGCGCTCAAACAACTCGCCTGGTTCGAAACCGATCGCGCTTATCGTGCAGCCGCCGAACGGTTGATTAAAATCAAGACCAGCCAACAGGTGAAGGTCGCGGCCCAGGATAAATCGGATGATTTCTCGCCTGCCCCCGTCGCTTCAAGTGTCGAGCCCGTCGAGCATGCCAAATTCGCTTCCGAGATGTGGAGCGCGCGCATGCGCGCATTATCGGCTGTTTTCAAGACCCATCCGAAAATCTTGAGTTCCAGCGTGAGTATCCAGGTCCAGACCGACGAGCGCTTTTTCGTCAACTCGGAAGGCACTCGCCTGCAGCATGGCCGGGGATTCTCGCGCGTCATGATTTCCGCCTCCACTCGCGCCGAAGACGGCATGAACCTCGGCAACAACGTGATCTACGACGCTGCGGATGCGTCCCGTCTGCCATCTGAAGCGGACATGCTGGCTGGCGCTGAAAAGCTGGCGAAAGAGGTGGAGTCGCTGATTGACGCGCCTGTCGCTGAGCCTTACGTTGGGCCGGCGATTTTCTCCGGGCGAGCGTCCGGCGTATTCTTCCATGAGATCTTTGGCCATCGCATCGAAGGGCACCGCCAAAAAAACGAGAGCGAAGGCCAGACGTTCACCAAGAGCGTCGGCGAGCAGGTTCTGCCTACGTTCCTTTCCGTGGTGTTCGATCCGACTGTGAAGCAGATCGCCGGCGTGGACCTCAATGGCTTCTTCTCCTACGACGATGAAGGCGTCGCGGCCCAACCGGTCACCGCAGTCGACAAAGGTATCCTGAAGTCGTTCCTGATGTCGCGCACGCCGATCGATGGTTTCGGTTCGTCGAACGGGCATGGCCGCCGCCAGCCGGGGTACGAGGTGGTCTCGCGGCAGTCCAATCTGATTGTGAAGAGCGACAATTCCGTGCCTGACGCGAAACTGCGCGAGATGCTGATCGCTGAATTGCGCAAACAGCGTAAGCCATATGGACTGTTGTTCCAGGACATCACCAGTGGCTACACCACCACACAGCGCGCGGGGATGCAGGCATTCAAGGTGATCCCGGTAATCGTCTATCGCATTTACCGCGACGGCCGTCCGGACGAGCTGATCCGAGGCGCGGACATGGTCGGAACTCCGCTTGCCAGCTTCAATAAGATCCTGGCGACGTCCGACCGGACGGAAGTATTCAACGGCTATTGCGGAGCCGAATCCGGGTTCGTGCCGGTGGCGGTCGTGTCGCCGGCGATTCTGGTATCGGAGATCGAAATCGAAAAAATGGAAAAGTCTCAAAACCGGCCGCCGATCCTGCCGCCGCCGCCCATGGCAACATCCTCGGGAGCGGGACAATGAGCCGGGCGTGGTTGATTGCGGGTGCGATCGCGTCCTTAAACCTGGTGCCGTTGGCCTGTGCGGCGGAGGATGTGTTGCTGAAGGCCATGCGCGACGAATTGCAGCGCTCCATGACGCTGGAGTTTAACGCACTCGATAAGCCTTATTACATCGAATACTCCGTCGAAGATGGACACCGCGTGCAGGTCACGGCGATGCTCGGCGGAATTGTGACAGCCGAGCAAGGCGACATTCGGGTTCCGCGCGTGCAGGTTCGCGTGGGCAGCCCGCAGTTCGACAACACCAACTACGTCGGCAGCCGGACGGGATATGCCGGGCGTTCCGGCGCGAGTTTCCCTCTCGATAACGATTACGCGGCGCTCCGGCGCGCTTTCTGGCTCGCTACCGATGCTTCATACAAATCGGCGCTCGAGGCCATCTCCCGAAAGCGCTCTGCGTTAAAGAATGTGTCGGTTACCGAGGAACTGGCCGATTTCAGCGCGGCCAAACAGGCGGTTCTGTTGCAGGACGTGACGTCGTCCAGGATCGATCTGCAGTTCTGGACCACGCGATTGAAAGAGCTTTCCTCGGCGTTCTTGAAATTTCCTCAACTTCTGGGATCGACCATCGAGTACCAGGCTCTCGATGGCGCTCGCCGAATGGTTACCTCGGAAGGCGGGGAACTTCGCCTTCCGGAACGGGAAAGCGAAATTAAGTTGCGTACCTCGGCGCAGTGCAAGGATGGCATGACCCTGCGCGACGCCGTCATTTTCGAAAGCCTGGACCCTAATGGTTTGCCTACAAACGGAGAACTCTTGCAGGCCATTCAGGAGCTTGGCACAACCGTCACGGCCATGACGTCGGCTCCGCGCGCGGACGATTATTCCGGGCCAGTCCTGTTTGAGGGACGTGCGGCGGCGCAGATCTTTGCCGAGTTGCTGGGCCACAATCTGGCGCTCGCGCGAAAACCGGTTTTGGACCCTGGCGGTCCCGGCGGTATCGCCGCGAGCGAGCTTGAAGGAAGAGCGGGCAGCCGCATTTTGCCGGACACATTCTCCGTGGTCGACGATCCAACGCTAAAGGAATGGAAGGGACAGCGCCTGTTCGGAACGATGCAGATCGACGAGGACGGTGTGGAAACCAAACCCTTAACCCTTGTCGAGAACGGAGTGCTGAAGAATTATCTGCTGACGCGTCAACCGGTGCGCGGATCACCCGTCGACAAATGGCCGGGCGCGGTTGCAGGGTAACTTCGGCACCAGCGTCGCCGGCATGACAAATCTGATCGTACAATCGCGGGAAGCCGTCACGCCGGCCGCGCTGAAGGCTAAGCTCATCGATATGCTGAAACAGCGGGACAAACCGTTCGGCATGATTGTCCGCAAGATGGATTTTCCCTCTTCCGCGAGCCCCGCCGAGGCTCGGCGTCTGTCAGGTGGCTCGGTGCGATCCGGTGGTTCGCGTCCCGTCAGCCTGCCGTTGCGGGTCTACCGCATCTATCAGGACGGACAGGAAGAAATGGTGCGCGGTCTCAGGTTCCGTGCGCTGAACGTCCGGTCGCTGAAGGACATCGTGGCGGCAGGCGACGACAGCAACGTTTTCAATTACCTCGAAAACGGTCAAATGTTCGCCTTGCTGGGAGCCGGCGTGAGACGGCGGAAACCAGTGTGGTCGCGCCATCGCTTCTGATCGACGATCTGGAACTCGTGCGCATGGAAGACGAGCAGCCCAAACTGCCCATTGTGCCTGCGCCCGAATTAACGTCTTCCGCTCCCATGAGGATTCTCAGCCGCTACGTTTTTCGCGAGATCCTGACGAGTGCAATCTTAGGCATCTTCCTCACGACCTTCATCATCTTTCTGCAGCAGGTCGCGAGCAAGCTCTTCGAGCAATTGGTGCGGAGTTCGGCAACTCCTCAGGTGGTTCTGAAACTCTTCGCGCTGGCGCTGCCTCAGGTTCTTCCGATGAGCATTCCGTTCGGTGTGCTGGTTGGCATTCTGGTCGGCTTGGGGCGCCTCGCGGGCGATGGCGAGATTATCGCCATGCGCGCCGCCGGTATCCCCAGTTATCGTGTAATTCCGCCGGTAATGCTTTTCGCGTTTCTGGCCACTGTGGTCTGCGGAATCGCCTATCTGTGGCTGACTCCGCTCTCCATTCGCGACGCCACCCGGGTTGCCAAGAGACTGATTGCATCGCAGCTCACCGCCGAGATACAGCCTCGCGTTTTCGACGAGCAGTTCCAGAATACCATTCTGTATATCGGTGACATCAGACCCGGTCCGGTGGTGGTATGGCGCAACATTTTTCTGGCCGATTTGACGCCGCCGGAGCAGCGGACGCAAGGCCTTAAGCAGCAAGCCGAGGGACCGCGTGTCACCACGGCGCGCGAAGCTTTGGCCATTCCCGATGTGCCCAACAAACGGCTTCAGCTTTCGTTACGCGGCGCGACTACGCACGAGCTTGCAAAGGACGGAGTCGACTATACCAGCTACATGCCGCGTGGCGAACAGGCAATCGATGCCGCGGAGAAAAAGCAGACCGCCCAACGCCCCTTTACCGAGATGCTTACCCCCGAGCTGGTGCTCTATACGCTCACGAAGCCGCATAATACGGAAGAGAGCGTCGAATCGCGTATCGAACTGCAGAAGCGGCTGGCTCTGCCTTTCGCGTGCATCTTTCTCGGAATGGTGGGGATTCCGCTCGGATCTTCATCGCGTAAAGGCGGAAAGTCCGGAGGCTACATCTGGGCGATTTTCCTGGCCTTCTTCTGCTATTTTCTTTCTTTCATTGCTCTGGTCGGGCTAGCCAAACAGCGTACACTGCCGGTGGAACTGGCGCTATGGCTGCCGAACGCGGTCTTCGGAATCGCGGGGCTGATCTTCTGGTTTCGCCTGGAGCGGCCCGGCGATACCGACATTATGGGATCGGTTCTCAACTGGTTCACGCGCATATTTCGCGCAGTTGCGAAGCCTCTCTCAGTGACGCCGGCGGCGGCTTCGCGATCCATAAGTTCCCGGTTCAGCGTGTTCTCGCTCGTGGACAGCTATATCCTCACCGGATTTGCGTTTTATTTCGTCGTAATTCTTTCGGCGCTGGTGCTGCTCACCGATATTTTCAACTTTTTCGATTTATTGGGCGACATCGTGAAGAATCGGATTCCCATGTCGCACGTTTTCGCTTACCTGTTTTTCCTCAGCCCGCAATTGATCTACTGGCTGCTGCCCATCAGCGTCCTGGTGGCGGCGCTGGTGACGTTCGGAATCCTCACCAAGAACAACGAAGTAACCGCGTTCAAAGCTTGCGGCGTGAGTCTGATGCGTCTCGGCATGCCCGTGCTGATGGGCAGCGTGCTGCTTGAGCGCGGGCCTGTTTGCCTTCGATCACTATTGGGTTCCCGGCGCCAATCTCAAACAGGACCGCCTGCGCGACGAGATCAAAGCACCGGCAGACGCAGAGCTATCTACATCCCGAACAGAAGTGGATTTTCGGCCAGGGTTCGCGGATCTACTACTACAGGTATTTCGATGCGCAGAAAAAGGTGATGCTGGGCGTCTATGTGTTCGAACTCGATCCTAACACCTTCGACCTGCGCGGCGAGATCTCGGCCGAACGTGCCGAATGGCATCCTGAGCAGAAAACCTGGGTCTTCTGTAACGGCCGCTCCAAAACCCTCGACGGGATCGTCGACAAAGACTACAAGACCTTCCAGACCGCGACTTTTCCGCAACTCACCGAGACGCCCGAGTGGTTCCTGACCGAGAGTCACGCAAGACAAGCAGATGAACTATAGAGAGCTCAAGAACTACATCCGCGATCTGAAACAGCGCGGCTACGACACAGTGCGGTTGCGAGTGCAGTACTACAAGAAATTCGCCGTGCCAGCGTTTGCACTGATCATGGCCATGCTCGCGATTCCTTTCGGATTCCTCGTCGGAAACCGCGGCGCGATGGCCGGCATTGGCGTCAGTATCGGGATTGCGATGTCGTATATCGGTATCGACCGGCTGTTCGAGCAACTCGGCAACGTGAATCAATTGGATCCCGTAGTCGCCGCCTGGGCGCCCGATGCCGTGTTCGCACTGGCAGGGATATACTTCCTACTACGCATGCGGAGTTAGACGGAGCGCCCGATCGCGCCGAGATAATACTGAGAAAGTCGTCCTTTTTCGGACACTAATTGAGCGATGAGTTCATTGTCGCGGTGGAATGCGCCGCTCCTCATGCGCTAATGCCGCAGCGCAAAAAATACGAAGATCAGGATAATCACCACCACTACGCCTCCAAGACCGATGTAGAGAGGTAGCATCGACTTCTTCCGTGGCTGCGCCGGGGGCGTGGCGGACGCAGGGGATGGCTGACCGAGCGTCGGGAGGGCAGATGCCGACATCATCCTGGTGAATTCTCCAGGACCCGGTGCCTTTGACTGCGGCCGCATGGGCGATTGCGGAGTGTGAGAAGAGAAAACACCGGTCGCCGATCCGACGGACCCGAGCGGCTTGGGCGGGGGAGCCGCGGGCCGATTGGGGTCGCCAAACATTTGGGTGAATCCTCCCGCCTGTGCGGGCTTGACCTGCGGCGGCGGCGCAGGCGGCATCCGCCCATCTCCCGCAGACGAAGGACGCATCGGCGATTCGAAGTAGCGGGCAAACTCGCTGGACGCCTCCAGCGTGGACTTGGGCGGCGGCGGGGTGGAAAGCGAATCGGGCGGCTTGGGTGCAAGGAATGTGCGGGTAAATTCGCCGGGTGGCTTGGGGGCAAGCGGCGATTCGGGTGCGAAAGGCGGAGCGGCGGAAGGTGCAATCGGTTGAAACAGACGAGTAGTTTCCTCAGGAGGCTTTGGTACAGACGCCGCCGGGTCAACGGGAGGTTGTCGCGAATCAGAGGCCGCGGTTCTCGCCCCGGGTGGCGGCAGTTCCGCGGGTTTGCCCGCCTGGAACATTCTCGTAAACTCGCCGGGCTCGGCGTGCGAAGCCGCTGGAACCAGAGGAGGCGGCGGGGCGACCGGTTGCTGCGGTACGGCGGGGCCCGCGGTTTGGAACATCCGCGTGAATTCGCCGGGTTCCTTCTGCGCAGCATCCGCAACGCGTGGCGCCTCGGGAACGGTGGGCGGAGGGGTGACGGGGGGAGCCGATTGGAATAATCGTGCGAACTCGTCCGCTCCGTGCGGTGCGGGCTCTGCGACGACGGCTTGTGGTGGCGTTGGGGGCGCGGCAGGAAGCGGGGCAGTCGGGGGAGCGAGGAGGCGCAGGTTGCATTGCCTGGAACATGCGAGTAAACTCGCCCGGTTCCTTTACCGGAGCTTCCGGTACCGGAGCTTCCGGCGCGACAGGTGGCGCAGGTGAAGGGGGCGGACTTGCCGGAGAATCGACCGCCTGGAACACGCGCGTAAAGTCGCTTGGAGCGCTGGGCGGTGCCTTAGGAACTGGTGGAGGCACCGGGGTCATATCGATCGCCACCATCGGCGCCTTCATCACTCGCGTGTAGTCGACCGGCAAGTCCGTCGTCTTAGCCGCCGGCTCTGGGGCAGGCGGGCGTGGCGGTGCCGGCGGATGGATCGCTTTGAGCAGTTCTTCCGGCATCGGCGTGCCGGTTTTCCAGGTACCGGCCAATACGACCGGATCGGCCGGTTTGGACTCCACCCCTGCCAGTTTCTTTAGCCACTCGCGCGCTGTCACGTTGTCGGGAAGCGCTTCGGTGATCACGTACGGAGCGTCGCCCTCAATGCCGATCTCCAGTAAAACGCGCCGCTTGCTTGCCGGTAAGGCCCGGAGTGCCTTAAAGAGTGCGCTGTCCGATTCGGAGTTGGGCTGCGTGAAGAGATGCACCTGGACGCCCAGACCTGACGCGATCTCAATCGCACGATACGTCCGAATGCCATCGTCCCGCAATACGTCTAGCAGCCGGTAGCTGCTCTCGAGTCCCATGATCTTCCTCGTCGAACCATCATGACACCAGAGCCCTGCCGACCACAACGAGTCTCTCAATAAGTCAGCCGCAACGCGAGCTGGATCGCTCGCGGCGAGTTGGTTTGGCTCGTGATATATCCAAATGTCGAACTCGTCGGTGTCAGATTAGGCGACTCGAACAGCGGACGGTTGCAGAGGTTAAACGACTCGGTCCGGAACTGCAGCTTCAGATTCTCATGAATCGTGAACGTCTTCGTCATGTTCACGTTGATGTTATTCATGCTGTCGATGCGCAGCGTATTGAACTGAGACGGGAACGTTCGATAGTTGCTCGAAAGCTGCTGGCTTGATGTCGTATTGAATGCCGCTGTGTTGAATGACGGTCCGCTGGCGGAATGGGCGTTGTAGTTCAATGGAGCGCCGTTGTAAATCACGTTGCCCCAACCGAGTGGAGCGCCTTGATAATAAGTGTATTCGCCTGCCACTTGCCATCCGCCCAACAGGAACTCCGTAACGCGGTTCGAGTTCGATAAAAAGCGACGTCCCTTTCCGGCCGGGATATCGTAAAGCGTGCTAAAAACCAGGTAATTGGGACGATCGTCCGATGCGACGCGCTTTTCGAGTACCGGCGAACCGGCGTTGAGATAATTGGTGTGGTCCATCAACCGGGAGTGCGAGAAGTTCAGGAAGAACTCGACGCCGTTCGTCAGGCGCTTCTGCAGCTTGATGGCAAGCTGGTTGAAGTACGAATCGCCGTTGCCCAGAGTGTTCACCGTCACGCCGCTGAATTCCGGGTACGGCTTCAACAGATTGGAAACCGACGTGGTCGACCCGTTGAGGCTTTGGCCCGGAAGAAGTCCGGCAAAGGGATTGGGAACGATGGCGCCCAATGCGGCGATGGTGGCGTTGTCGCGAACGGGCGACGTGCTCAGGTATTGCGCGGGCAGCGAACCGAGGTTGTAGTTGGTGGGGAGATGGACGGCGTGGTTTCCGATATAGCCGACTTCAAGCGTCATGTCCTTGCTGAGTTGCTGCTGTATGTCGAAATCCCAGCGCAGTCTGTATTCATTTGCGAAGTGAGGATTGTTGAACGTCATGCTCTGGCCAAGATAAGTATTAATGCCCTGCGAACTCCCGACGGGCTGAGAAATTCCGCCCGGGAAACGGATTGCTCAAAGCGTGGTCGCCGGTGTCAGATAACTGTTATTGGTGGCGACGTAGTTGGTCGTTGCGCTAAATCCCGGCTGCTGGGGGTAACTGTGCCGTAATTGAAATAGAAGATTCCAAAACCGGATCGGATGACGGTCTTGTTGTGCAGCGCCGCGGGCGCCAGGCAACGCCAATGCGCGGGGCGAACGCCTTATTCGAAGTCGAGTATGCGTCTCGATTGCTTGAGCTTGCGAAGATCAGCCCGCCCGTGGGCAGAAATTGGCTCGCTGGAAGTTGCGGGATCGGGTTCTTGGCGTACGCGGCTTCGGCTGGTTGAGTCACCTGGTTTACCGCGGTCGGCGTTGAAGCCGATCACCTGGCGATTGTGGCTCTCGGTTGTAGGCGTGATCTTTTTCCCAGCGCAGACCGAGATTGAGCGTCAGATTCGGCCGCGACATGACAATCGTCTTGAAGAAACAGCGCGCTGTAATAGGCATCCCCCTTCGATGGCGAATTCACCGCGTAGCTTCCGCTGGTGGGAAGACCCAGGAGGAATTCCGCCATAGAACCGCCCAGCGTGGGAGCCGATGCGTTGCTGTTCGCCTTTACCCACGTCCCAGTATCGAAAGTGAACAGGCCAGTCGAATCCGCCCAGTTGATATTGGTGAAGTCCTGCAGCCGGACCTCTCCGCCGAACTTCAGCGTATGCGCTCCCGCCACTTTGGTGTAGCGAGTTAAAGAGCTGATAAACGTTATAGGGTTGGTTCGTGTAGTGCCCGCCGTTATTCCCGTTGCCCGTGTAGCCGTCGCTAAAGGTGAATTGCAGGCATCTGCAACACGGTTGCGTTCGTGGCCATGTACGCCGGAAACCCCAGTTGCGTCGGATTGTAGGGGCCGCTCCCGAAAGCCCTGGCCACGGTCCTTGATAGCCTGATAATAGAAGGCATCGTAGCGGTTGAAGCCAAAGCGGAAATCGCTGATAAACGTCGGCGCAAACGTGTGGATCTCATCCACCATGCCGCCCCAAAGATCGCGGCCCAAACCGTGATTCAGATACGCGATGTTCTGGAAGATGTCGTTGCCATTTGTTGATAGAGGCTCTGCGGCCGAGGATCGTCAGCTTGTCGCGCTGACCCATATTGACATCCGCGCGCCCCGAGAAGAAATGGTACGGATTCTTCACTGGCTCGTTCGCGCCGTAGTTGTTGGTATCGTCGTAAACGCCGGCGCGATTGGGCAGCGGAATGTAATTGTTGAGGAAGTCCTCCGCGATCGGATTCAGCCGGCTCATCGGAATCATGTTGTTAGGGAAGGGCTGGCGCGTAATGACACTGCCGTTCTGCACTCCCGTATTCGGGTCGAACAACGTATAGTTCTTGGTCGAGTTGTTCAACGAGAGGAGATGCGAGAAGTCGCCCTGCCGTTCCGCCGCGGTAGGAACCGTTCCGAAAGCGGGCGTCGGGCCGTTGCTGGTTTCGCCCTCATAAGAGAAGAAGAAAAACAGCTTGTCCTTGCCATTGATCACCTTCGGTATCCGGATCGGACCGCCGACGGTCGCCGCCCATTGATTGGTTATCGATAGCGCCTTCTGCCCGCCGCTCGTCGCATTCACGAAAAACGGTGTTGCCTGCAGCGCCGAGTTGTTGTTGTACTCCGAAAGCGCGAAGTGAAGTTGATTTGTTCCGCCTTTGGTGACCATTTCGACGGTGCCTCCGCCTGCTCCTCCCGCCGCAGCATCCATGTTGAACGCTTCCGTCTTTACCTCGGCCACTCCGTCCGGCGGCGGCAGAAATGCCGGCCGGCGCCCGGTAGTGCCTTGTGTCCCGATGTTCGGCACTCCATCGAGCAGCATTTCGTTCGATCCCGATGGAGCGCCACCCATTGAAAGCGCCCCCAGACCCCCGTTTGATGCCGGTCCGTTACCATCGCGATTACCTTGCGAGATGACGCCGAAGCCGTAGAACTCAACGTCGAGAGCCGTGTGCCCGTCGAGCGGCAGGTTCGCCAGTTCCGCCGACGTGATCACCTGTCCCGCCGACGCTTTCAGGGTTTCGAGCGGAGCCGCATCGGCGGTTACCGTGACCACTTCGCTGGAACTGCCGATCGAGAGCGCGATGTCTTGCGCCACCCGGGTATTGGTGCCGATTTCGATCCCCGTCTGCGAATACTTCTTGAAGCCCGATGCCTCCACTGAGACCGCATATCTGCCGGGCAAAAGCAACGGGAAAGTATACAATCCGTCGCTGTTGGATACGGTATTGTACCGGCTATTGGTCTCCGTTTCGCTGACCGACACTTTCGCGTTGGGAACAACACCTCCGCTAGGGTCCGTAATGCGGCCGGACAACGTCGACCGGAACTCCTGAGCACGAAGCAGGCATGCAAAGAGCACTAACGAGACACTGAGGCGCGACATAGAAACCTCCAATACTCCTGAATATTTGCGATGCTAACAGTCCCAAGTGGCAAGGTCAAGCATCTCCGCGCGTTGCGCCGATTCGTTCGGCAGTATGCTGAAAGGAAACGATGAGCGTGACCGAATCATACGACGAGATCATCGACTATATCGCCGCATGCACAACGCCGGCGGCAGTGGTTGCGTTCCATCCTTCCGACAGTGTTCAACAACGCGTCGCGGAATTGGTCGAACACTCCGGGGACGGTAGCATCTCCGCCGAGGAGCGCTCTGAACTCGAAGCCTACTTGCAGCTTGAGCACATCATGATTATGGCGAAGGCACGGGGCACGACAGCACACCCAGCTTGGCGACTGATATAAGCGAGTCAGGGCGGCGATTGTCGCAGAAGCCGGCGTATCAGCAGGGCCGCGAGCGCCACATCCGCTGGATGATATGTTACATTGACGGCGTTAGAATACAGAAGCTCCCCATAGCATCTGGAGCCGGACGGGATAGGGGATGAAATATCTTTCACGAGTGGTGTGGTCAGAGGGGATGTACCTTGGTCCGCATCATTTTCAAGTCCAGAACCGCTATTTCGAGGATTCAATCCGCTTCGCCACCTCCACGGTCTGGTTCGGGGCTTACGGGATCATTGCGTGTCAGCTTGATCCCGAAGCGCTGCAGAACGGCACCCTATCGATCGTGCACGCGCGAGGCATTTACTCTGACGGCCTGTCCTTCGATATGCCGGACGCCGACCCGCTGCCGCCCGCGCGCAACATTGCCGACCTGTTCCCACCCACCCGCGAATCGTTGACCGTGTTTCTCTCTGTCCCGGCGCGCCGGCCGGATGGCCTGAATTGCATCACCTCCGGTACAGCCAACGGCGTTCGCGCGCGTTATCGCAGCCAGACATTCACCCTGCATGACGAAACCACCGGACGCGACGAAAAGCCGGTGAATCTCGGTGTCAAGAACATCGAACTTCGTATGGATACGGAAGCCCGGCGGGAGGACCTCTCCATGCCTATCGCCCGTATCATGCGCGATGGCGCGGGACACTTCATTTTCGATCCATCTTACATTCCCCCGTGTCTGCAGATTTCCGCGAGCCCTCATTTAATGGACATTCTGCAGCGTCTCGTGGAAATACTGGAAGAGAAAAGCGCCACGTTCTCGCGCACGGAATCCACCGCCAAGCGCTCTTGGTCGGAATTTTCCACTCGCGAGATCGCCAACTTCTGGCTGCTCCACACCGTGAATTCCGCGCTCGCTCCGCTGCGGCATCATTTCTTCACCAAGCGCGGCCATCCCGAGGAACTGTTCACCGAGATGCTGCGGCTGGGCGGAGCGCTCTGCACTTTCGCGTTGGACTCTCATCCGCGGGAACTGCCGCTCTACGATCACGAAAACCTGGACCGCTGCTTTGCGACGCTCGACGATCATATTCGCCGGCACCTCGAAACCATCATTCCGACTCAGTTCATCGCCATTCCGCTCGTCAAGCGCGCCGATTATTTCTACGAAGCCGAAGTCACCGACCAGCGTTGTCTCAATCCATCGCGATGGATCTTCGCGATGCGCTGCAAGGCCGGAGAAGTCCAGACCATTGCGCAAACGCCTAAGCTGGTAAAGCTCTGTTCCAAGGCCTTCGTCCCTGAGTTGGTCAAGCGAGCGCTTCCCGGACTCGGGTTGACGCACCTGCCGGTGCCCCCTTCGGCGATCCCCAACAAGATCGACTTCCAATATTTCAGTGTGAACAAGTCCGGACCGTGCTGGGATCACCTGTTGCAGACTCGCCGCATCGGTCTCTATGTTCCCGGCGAACTGCCCGATCCCGATGTCGAATTACTGGTTATCCTAGAAAGCTAATGAGGCCAGGAAAGATAATGAGGCGAGTCAGATGAGTCCACAGCCACAGCAGCGCACTGAGAATCTCGCTTTGGTATTTCAAGAATTGATTACCGTTGGCGAGCGGCTGCGCTCCAATCGCCAGGCAGTCGCCGATGCCGCCACTTTCCGCGCGCAGATCTGGGCAGCGGTCGCGGCCGCGGACAACGAGGCCCGCAATCGGGGATACTCGCAAGAAGACATTGAACTCGCGACCTTCGCCGTAATCGCTTTCCTCGACGAATCGATTCTCAATCTGAGGCACCCGATTTTCGCGGACTGGCCTCGCCAACCTTTGCAAGAAGAACGGTACGGACATCATATGGCCGGCGAGATCTTCTTTCAGAATCTTCAGAAGCTGTTGACGCGCACCGATTCAGCCCAGCTTGCCGATCTCCTCGAGGTTTATTACCTCTGCCTGCTATTGGGTTACGCGGGAAAATACAGCCTGGGCGGCAGCGGAGATCTGCGCGGGATCATGCAGCAGACCGCGGACAAGCTGCATCGCATCCGCCAGACGCCGGCCATTCTGTCGCCGGACAGCCAGCCTCCGGTGGAGCAGGTCCGCCAGGCGTCTGGCGATCGCGTCGCGCGCGCACTCATGTTCGTGGCGATCGGCTGCGCGATCCTGACGATTGCGCTTTTCATCGTGTTCCATATGATGTTGGGCAAAGGTATTGACAGCCTGCAACAGAGCGCGTCCCTGGCACCGCACGCTCAGGTTACGGAGACCCGGCTATGAAGATCGATTGGGCAAGCGGAGCCGCGATCGGCATCGGCGCAATCATCGGTGTTGCCGGAGGACTGGCACTCCATCTTAAAGGCGCTGAACTCTACATCTTCGAGGGCATCATGGTGGTGATCGGCTTGATAGCTGCCGCGGCCATTTCCTATTTCCAGAGCAGGCAGGATCAGGCACCTTCACCCGCGGCCCCCGGCGCGTCAACTGGCGCAGCCCAGGAAACCGGCGGCGACTCCGAGATCGACACCTTGGTTCGCGAGGCCGACCGCCGTCTCGCCCATGCCAACGCTGGCGTGACTATCGCCAATCTTCCCCTCGTCTTCGTGATCGGCGACCGCTCTACCGCAAAGACCAGTAGCGTCGTCAATTCCGGCATCGAGGCCGAGCACCTCGCCGGTCACTTGTACCAGGACAATGCGATCGCTCCCACGCGATCGGCCAACCTCTGGTTTGCCCGCGGGACTGCGCTCGTCGAAGCCGGCGGCGGGATCATCGGCGATCCCGGCAACTGGATGCGTCTCGTCCGGCGTCTGCAGCCCGGAAAGTTGAAGTCGCTGAAAGGCGGCTCGCAATCGCCTCGCGCCGTGCTGCTCTGCGTTAGTCTCGAATCTTTTGCTCAGCAGGGCGCGACGGATGCCATTGCGGCTGCTTCGCGTTATCTGCAGGCGCGCCTCTCCGATATTTCCCAGACGCTCGGTATCAGCTTCCCGGTCTATATCCTGTTCACCAAGACCGACCGCCTGCCGTTCTTCACCGATTTCGTGCGCACGTTCTCGAACGAAGAGGCATCCCAGGTTTTCGGCGCAACAATTGCGATCCGTTCCGCGCAGCAGGCCGGCGTGTATGCGGACGATGAAACGCGTCGTTTGACCGGATACTTCGATAATCTTTTCTTCTCGCTGTGCGACAAGCGAACCGTATTCCCTCCCCGTGATAACGATCTCGAGAAGGTCTGTGGTGCGTACGAATTCCCGCGTGAACTGCGCAAACTGCGCAGCGGCGTGGTGCAGTTCATGGTGAATGTCTGCCGGCCAAGCCAGCTTAGCGCCAGCCCGTTTCTCCGCGGTTTCTATTTCTCCGGTGTGCGGCCCATTGCAGTGAGCGAAGCTGCGCCGCTTTTAACCGGTCAGCCGCAGCGCGCAGAAGCCGAGCGTTCGAGCGGCGCCACCGGAATGTTCCGCGTTGGCAAGCAGGCCGAGACAGTGGCTCAGCAGTCCGTCGCGCAACCCGCCGCTGCCACGCGTAAAGTACCGCAGTGGATGTTTCTCGGGCGCCTCTTCAACGATGTCATTCTTCGCGATACCACGGCTATGTCCGCCAGCGGCGCGAGCACGAAGGTCAGCGCGTTGCGGCGCGGCTTGCTGATTGCGGCCAGCGCGCTTTCGCTGATTCTCGCGATTTTCTTCCTCGTGTCGTACATCAAGAACCACTCGCTAGAAACGGACGCGCTTACCGCGGCGAACGCGATCCCTTCGCGCGAACTGCAGGCCGGCGCTATCGCTCCGCTCGATTCTCTGCAGAATCTTGAGAGTCTCCGAGCGGTTCTGCAGAGGATCGATGGCTACGAGAACGATAGCACCCCCTTGCTCATGCGTTTTGGGCTATATCAAGGCAGCAACATGTACCCTGAAGTGCGCCGCCTCTATTACCAGAAATTCCGCGCGATGCTCTTTGGCCAGACGCAGGCCGGCCTGCTGAATTTCATGCAGCGTACGCCCGCGATGCCGGGTCAGAAAGACGACTACTCATACGCCTACAACACGCTCAAAGGATATCTTCTGACTACAAGCGAATCCAAGCGCACATCCTCCGACAAAAGCCTGCAACCCTTCTTGGGTGATCTTCTGCTTGCGCGCTGGGACGCGAATCGAGAGGCGGAGATCGGCAAGGATCGCATCGATCTCGCGAAGCGCCAGTTCGATTACTATGCGCACGATTTGCCCAATGGCGATCCCTACAAGAGCAAGGCGGATACGGACGCCATCGAGCACACCCGTCTGTATCTCTCGGGCTTTTCCGGTGTCGAGCTGCGTCTACCAAACCTTCTTGACAAGGCCGCGCGGCAGGGTCCATTCCGTTAACTTCAATAGCGATTTCCTGGTACTTCGGACACTGTGGTGAGCATGTACCAAGTCCTGTTTGCCTACACCAAAAAGGCGCGGGACTTCATGCTGAAGGAGATTCGCGGCGCCGCGTTCGGCGGCGAGAGTGGGTGCTGGGTAATTACCCTTCGAAATCGGCCGATAAACAAGCGATGCAACAGGACATCTTCGACCTGTATCAGAAGGGCTATATCAAGCAGTGGCGCACCGTGTTGACAACCAGCAAAGTGCTCCCGTACGCCGCCTGAAAGACGCATCTGCGAAACTGAACACACTAACCAGCAGTTCTGCGCCGATCTTCGCACTGCTATGGTGGACTTCACAGAACACTGCCATCGACCTACCGATGGCGTCGGGGCCGCTTTTCAAGTCGGTCCAAAACGTGGAACCGCCATCGGGCGTGCAGCAGTACGTAGGTACCCGGGTGCAACCCTATAATAATTCGCTGTTGAAACTACAGGCAACGGTCGATGCAAGCGGCGCAGATGAATCCCGGCCCGATCCCGCGACCGAGAAGGCCACTCGCGATGATGCGCAAGCGGCGCGGCAAGTTACGAAAACGATCTGACGAGCCTTCCCGTCGATGGCGAGCATATGGAGGCCGTGGTTGAAGAACTCATGCTCAAGCCGATCACGATGCGGAAGCTTTGGTCAAGGACACGCGCAGCGAATTTGAATAAACAAGGCGCAGGATTCTGCTCCTCGCTGAGACCTATAACGAAAAAGTTCCCGTTCAATCCGCAGTCGAAAGACGACGCGACATTGCCGAAGTCACGGATATTTTCAAGCCCAAAGTAGGTCGGCTATGGACGTTCTACGATAGTGCACTGAAATCTGTCGTCCAATGCGCCGGCGGCGAATGCGTTCCCGCGCCTAATGCTCCGATAGAAGTAAACCCCGCATTTCTCAAATTCTTCAATCAGTCTGTGAAATTCTCGCGCGCGGTGTACGGGGATTCCAGCGCCGAGCCAAACTTCCGCTATTCGTTGCGGCCACATAAGTCCGATACCGTCGATTCGTTCGAGATTGCCGTGAACGGCGAGACCACCACGATCGAGGGCGGCGGACAGAAGGATTTCGTGTGGCCAGGCGCTGGTGCTACGAAGAGCTTCAAAGTGACACTGAAGATCGGCGGCAAGCCCGTTCCTTTGACCGATACGTGCGGGGCTTTGGGGTGTGTTCCACTTCTTTAGCGACGCCGACACCGTTAGTACGCATGGATCAAGTTCGGACTTCATCTGGGACACGCGTTCTGGTAAAGTAGACCATCCCTTACCCTTTGCCTTCACCGTTGATTCCGCCGTGCCGCTCTTCAGCAAGGACTATCTCGCAAGCCTGAAGTGCGTCTCGACCGTCGCCAAGTAAAATAATTTTCGCGCTTGACAAACTAAACTGAACCGTTTAGTATCCTTCAATGGTGCTTCCATGATCACCGTCCAGAATCTCGTGAAATCCTTCGGCGCTATCAAAGCCGTCGATAACATCTCATTCCACGTCCAAGAAGGCGAAATCTTCGCCTTTCTGGGCCCCAATGGAGCGGGCAAGACCACCACCATCAAAATGCTCACCACGCTCCTCAAACCGACCTCCGGCTCCATCACAATCAATGGGCTCAACCCCGGTAGTCATCAATCTCAGGTACGCCAGTGTTTCGGCATTGTATTCCAGGACCCCAGCCTCGATGGAGATTTGACCGCATACGAAAACATGGACCTCCACGGAGTTCTCTATCACGTCCCGCGCCGGGCACGCGCGGAGCGGACCGAGATTCTGCTTAAGCTATTCGAACTCTGGGATCGCCGCGATACGCAGGTGAAGAAGTTTTCCGGCGGCATGAAACGCCGCCTCGAAATCGCGCGCGGATTTCTTCACACTCCCAAAATCCTCTTCCTCGACGAGCCCACGCTCGGACTCGATCCCCAAAGCCGCAACCAGCTCTGGACTCACGTCAAACACTTGAACGAAACCGAAGGTGTGACCGTGTTTCTGACCACTCACTATATGGAAGAGGCGGACCGCGTTGCCAAGCGCATCGCCGTGATCGACCACGGCAAGATCGTAGCCCAAGGCACGCCCGCGGAAATCAAGAATCAGACCAACAGCGAAACGCTGGAGCAGGCATTCCTCGCCCTCACCGGTTCCACGGTGCGCGACGAAAGCGCCAGTTCCGCGGATCAGATGCGCCAGTTCGTGCAATTGAGGAGATAATCATGCCGGCAATATACGCACTTTGGCTTCGAGAGGTGAAACGCTACACGCGTTCGCCTGTACAGATCGTGGTTTCGCTGGGGCAGCCCATGCTCTACCTTCTGATCCTTGGCTTCGGTCTTAGTCCGGTCTTTCAAAAGGCCGGCAGCGGAAGCTATCTTCAGTTTGTTGCGCCGGGCGTCGTCGGCATGAGCGTGCTTTTCTCCTCCATCTTTTCCGGAGTCGCGCTGCTGTGGGACCGGCAGTTCGGATTCCTTAAGGAAACGCTCGTGGCGCCGGTGCCGCGCAGCCGCATCATGATTGGCCGAATCCTCGGCGGCGCGACCGTGGCTGTCATTCAAGGCACTCTCGTGATGATTGTCTGCCTGATCGCCGGGTTCCGGCCCCACAGCATCGTCGAACTCCCCGAGGCCTGGATATTCATGCTGCTGATCGCGGTGGTATTCAGCGCGTTGGGAACCGCCATTGGATCGGTGCTAAAGGACATGCAAGGCTTTCAGTTGATCATGAACTTTCTGGTCATGCCGATCTTCTTCCTTTCAGGCGCGCTGTTTCCCTTGACCAATCTGCCGAAAGCGCTCGCCTTGCTGACCAGCCTCGACCCGCTCTCTTACGGTATCGATGGCATTCGCGGAGCGCTCATCAATGCATCGCACTTCGGACCGGCGCTCGACATCGCGGTCCTGTCGGCCTCTGCCGTGTTGTTCCTGGCGCTCGGCACATATTGTTTCTCCAGGATCGAGATTTGAAGCGGAAACCAGCTGCCACGCAACCCAAACTGCAAAGACCCAGAAGCATCCGTGCGCACGATCAGGTTCTTGACGCGGCTCTTGAATTGTTCGCCACCAATGGAATTGAAGGCACCAGCGTCGACTCTATCGCAGCCCAGTCCGGAGTCAGCAAGGCCACCATTTATAAGCACTGGGCGGATAAGGATGCGCTTGCGCTTGAGGCCCTCGGTAGGGTAAGTGGACTCGATCGGGAATCGCCTCAGTTCTATTCCGGCGATCTTCTGCAGGACCTCATCGATTTCCTGAACCACAAGCCACCCGAGGAGCTATCCGCCCTGCGCGACCGGCTGATGCCGCATCTTGTCGCTTATGCCGTTCGCAATAAGGAATTCGGGAAAGCCTGGCGCGCTCGTGTGATGGAACCGAGCCGGGCCAAAGCGCTGGAGCTGATGCAACGCGGTATCGCACAGGGCCGGTTTCCCGCCGACCTCGACACGTCGCTCGGACTCGCGCTGCTGATCGGTCCAATGATGTACCGGCACATCTCCGAAAAGACCAGCCCAGCTCCGGAGAATCTTGCGGAAGGCGTTGCCAAGGCGTTCTGGCGCGCCTTCTCCATTCGAAGCGATCCCAAAAAGCGCCGCCCCTGAAGTTACAGCGTCCGAATTCCACAAAGCCTTTGACGCGATATAGTGAAATCACTATATTGAATCGGCATGACCTTTGCGCCAATTTTCAAGCCCGTGATTGCCGCGTCCGGTGATAATCCCTCATCGCGGAAAGCATCATAGTTTCCGGTGATGGCATCCACCGCCAAGCGGGTGTTCTTAAGCAATGGTGCGCCGCTGACCTTGCCAGAAATGATTTCAACCAAGGGACAATCGGACCAATCTAAAGTTGCCATGTACGCGCCTTCGTTTAGTCTCACCCCGGTTTGGCGGCGACGTCGCAGGGGCTGAGTTCGGGTTATGGTCTCCCGACACACTCAAGCTTTTTTCATGTTTGGCCGCGAGTCCCGAAACGCACCCTTCGTGAGACACCGGAACGATGACTCTGTCCTGGGCTGAGACCTTCGCCGTTTTCGACGATCGCGTTTGGGATTATCGTGGAGCAAGTAGTTATGGTTGATCGATTCATACTCACCGGTCCACCTGGGGCGGGCAAGACCACAATCCTTCAGCAGCTTGCGGAGGAGGGCTTTGCCACAGCGGACGAGGCAGCAACTGACGTGATCGCCGCGTGGCGTAAACAGGGAATAGACGAACCTTGGACTTATCCTTTGTTCGTTGACGCTATTGTTGAGTCGCAGAGGTATCGCCAACTCAATCTGGACAACTCCGCGAGAATCCAGTTCTATGACCGCTCCCCGATTTGTACTCTCGCACTCGCTGAAGCGGGATTTCTATCAACTGGAGCGAATACCGAATGGTCAAACTGTCGCGAATCGTTAAGGATTACCAGGATTCCGGGTCAGTGAACGCGCTGGTGAATCTGTTCGGATTCGTCGACGACCACGTGTTCCTGACCAAGAGCGGCGAAGTGGGGGTGGTCGTTAAGATCCAGGGCCGGGATTACGAATGCCTTGACCCAGTAGACCTCAATGAGGTGACCCGCCGGTTCGAAGCCTGCGTTCGATCCTTTGATCCAGCGTTTCGAATCTACCAATATCTCCTGAAGCGGAACGGCACCTCAATACCGGTGAGCGACGTTTATGAAAACCCGATAGTACGTGAAGCCGTGCTCAGCCGATCGGAATACCTGGGAGGAAAGGCGTCCGAATTGTATTCGGTTGAGGCCTTTTTCGTGATCCTCTATGAGGGATCGCGTTACGGACTCAGCGCGGCCGAGAAGTTACGAATGGTCACCCGGCAACCGGGCACGTTTCTTTCGCTGTTTTCGACGCGGAAATCGGTCCTGCTGATCGAGGACTTTATCAACCGCGGGCAACGAACGCTCCTCAATAAGGTCCGGAGCTTCATCATCCAGCTTCAGGACTACGTGCCAGTGCAGTTGGCAGACAAGGCGGAAGGTTTTAGCTTTTTCCGGCGTCTGCTGAATTTCGATCACGATCGGTCCGACCAGTTAGGACTTCAGTACGACACGTTCCTCGACTTCTTCGTCTGTGATTCGCCGATCGAATGTCACCGTGGATTTCTACGCCTGGGCGATTACTATGTCAAGGTCCTCACGCTGAAAGATCCGCCCGCCAAGACGCAGCCCAATATACTCAGGCACCTCCAGGAGCTGCCGTCCGAGTGCATTATCGCGACCGAGTTCAAACGTGTTGAGAACTTTCGACATGCGGAAGATGATCCAGAGCAAGCGCCGGCATTTCCACAACTCGAAAACCAGCATGATGAGCTATGTGAATCTCAGCGGAGGGCCGCAGACTCCGGAGCAAACCCTCGTTGACGATTCGGCGAGCGCGATGGTCGGCGAGCTGGGCGCGTGCCTCACGGAGATGGAGCTACGGAGCGAATACTTTGGCCAGTTTTCCTTAACAGTCGTGCTCTATGACAAAGACCAGCACCGGGCTGGAGCGTTCGGTTGCGGCCGCTTTCAAGGTGTTCGCATCTCAGGATGCTATGCTGTTCGAGGAGCACTATAACCTATTGAATGCATTTCTTGCCGCTCTGCCGGCAAACTATCGCTATAACCTGCGCTTCAACTACATCCTCAACAGCAACTATGCCGATTTCTCGTTCCTGTTTACCCCGCAGAATGGGCGAGCAGTGGAACGGGCATCTCGATGCCGAATATCTGGCGGCTTTGGAAACCAACCAAAGCACGCCCTACTATCTGAATCTCCATTACCACGACATCCCGCACACGCTCATGCTGGGGATGACGGGAACCGGCAAATCCTTCACCTGTAATTTCCTGCTCACTCATGCACAGAAATACGTGCCCCGGACCGTGATCTTCGATCTAGGCGGCTCGTATCGAGATGCTGACCCAGCTTTTCGGCGGCAGCTACATGCCGACTCGGCATCGAGCGCATGCTTTTTCGATCAATCCCTTCAGCCTTCCGCCGTCAGAAGAGAACCTTCATTTCCTGTTTTCGTTCGTGAAAGTGCTGATCGAATCTTCCGGGCACCTTACCGGATGGCCGACCAGGACGAGCGCGAACTGTACTCCCAGATCGCGAGCATGTACCACGTCGATCCTGCGCAGCGCCGATTAATCACGTTGCTGAATATTCTCCCGAAGCATCTGGAATCACATCTTGCGACGGTGGGTTCAAGGCGGCCAATACGGGAACCTCTTCGACAACGTCGAAGATAATCTAACGCTTGCGCAGTTCCAAACGTTCGACTTCGAGGGCCTGGACAAGTTTCCGCAAATCCTCGAGCCCCTGTTGTTCTATATTCTTGCACCGCGCGAATGCCGGCGATCTACGATCCCGCCCTGGCGACGACCTTCAAGATTTTTCTTCTGGATGAGGCCTGGCGCTTCTTTCGCAATCCCACGATCAAGGACTACATCATCGAAGCCATGAAGACCTGGCGCAAACGCAACGCCGCCATCATCCTTGCGACACAGTCCAGCGCCGATCTCACCCGGAACGAGATGCTTCAGGTGATCGCAGAGAGCTGCGGAACGCTTATCTTCCTGGCGAATCCCCGGATGGATAAAGGCCAGTACAAAGCGTTGTTTCACCTGAACGACAAGGAAGCGGAACTGATCGCAGGCCTGACGCCAAAGAAGCAAATGCTGATCAAACGGCCAGATCTCGTCCAAGGTGGTGCAGCTTAACGTCGCTTCGAAGGATTATTGGATCTACACCAATTCGCCGTACGACAACGATCGGAAACGACTGGCGTTTGAACGGCTCGGATTCGAGCGCGGACTGGAATTCCTCGCCGCGCAGCAGCGAGTTGGTGATGCAGAGACGCTCACTCCTTCGGAAAACGGTCCGCGCCAGGAAAGGCTCGATTTGGAAAGGAAATTATGACGAAAATCCCTCACTCATTCTTCACCACCTCTCTTCTCTGCTGTGGTCCACTGTTGGCCGCCACCGTGCCGCCGGACAAGACGACTGCATCAGCAAAACCAGAAAAGCCGACTACCGCGGCGGTGGAGCCCAGCGGTGCGGCGCGGATCGTGCAGTATAGCGACCGCGACGTCATCCTTGTCAAGACGCGGCTCAGATTCACGACGTTGATCGTTCTTCCCAAGAACGAACAGATCATGGACTTCGTTTGTGGAGACAAGGAATACTGGGTTGTCAATGGCGCCCAAAACTTCGCGTATGTCAAGCCAGCCAAGGAGGGCGGGTGCACACCAGCAGAATGGGGCTTCTTTGGATGGCCTGATTGTAGGCCCTTTTCTTACGGCTTAATTAGCCGTAAGATATATTCATGACCACTTCCGCTCCTCCCGGTGTCCCGCCGCAAGTCCGCCAACTCGCCACAGAGATAGCCGATGTCAGGCCCATGCGCCGCGGCTCCCTATCTGAACGCACCGTCAAGTGCAGCAAACCAGGTTGTGCTTGTGCGCAAGATCCAAAGGCGCGCCACGGTCCCTACTACAGCCTCACGCTTGCCGTTGGCAGGCAAGACACGATCGCGCTTTCTCACGGCGGAACAGGCCGATCTGGTCCGGCAACAGATCGATACTGGCCGTCAGTTTCGCGGCCGTGTCGATGCGTTGTGGAAGGCATGCGAACTATGGGCCGACAGTCAATTGGCGGATGTCCCGGCCTCCTCCGGAGAGGCCCAAAAAGGGGGCTCCAAGCCAATCTTCAAGACGAAATCGCGAAGGAAATCGAAACTCTCTTAGGTCCTCAGGCGGTTGCCGATCTGGATTTTGAAGCCGTGGAAATGGCGGCGCGGCAACAGGCTCTGCGATTGGCCGCGCGCGCACTCGAACAACGGCTGAACGCCGATACTTCCGATCATGCCGGCCCGGAACTGTCCTGCTCCTGCGGAGAACCAGCACAGTATCGATGGCCGTCACGAAAAGACGTTTGAAAGCGTACTGGGGCCTCTGCATCTGGAACGGGCCTACTATCGCTGTGCGAAATGCCAAGGTGGATTCTGCCCGCGCGACCGGCTCTGGGCTGGAGATGTTTTCGCTCACACCTGGAGTTCTGCGCATGACAGGCAGCACCGCGGCACTGGTGAGCTTTGAGGAGAGCAGCGCGCTTGCTGCACGAGTTGGCAGGGGTCGAAGTCAGCGTCAGTCAAGTGGAACGAGCCGCCGAAGCGCTGGGCACCGAGATCGCCGCCGATGAACGCGTCTGCGTGGAGACGAATGGGCGAAGTGGCTCCGACCATGTATCTGGGGATGGACGGCACCGGTGTACCGATGCGTCCCGCCGAAGTGGCGGGCCGTGCGGGCAAGCAGCCGGACGGTTCCGCCAAAACCCGCGAGGCCAAGGTTGTCACGCTGTGGACCGCGGAATCGCGGGATGAGGAGGACAAGCCGGTGCGGGATCCCGGATCGATAACCTATTCGGCCGCGATTGAAAGCGCCGCCGCTTTGGATACCAGTCCCGACGGTCCGAGTTCGCCGAGCGCGTGCCGCGTGAAGCCACGCGGCGAGGCTTCACCCAGGCGCCCGTTGCGTGGTGCTGGGCGATGGTTCTACCTGGATCTGGAACACCGCCACGGAACTGTTCCCTAAAGCCATCCAGATCCTCGATCGCTTTCATGCCAAAGATGCTTTGCACCGAAGCTCAGCGATCCTTGGCGCAGCTAGCGCGGAAGCAACCATGGGCTACGGCGGTGTGCCGAACTGGATGAGGGCAAGCTGCAATCCATCTTCAAAGCGCTCCGGCCCCATATCGGCACCGTCCAATGAAGCGGCAAAATGTGCCATCTACATCATTCGGAACCGTCGTCGCATGCGCTATCCGAAGTTTCACCACACAGGGTTTATGCACCTCCACTGGCGTCCTGGAGGCCGGATGCAAAGTAGCGATCGGCACCCGGCTCAAGCGGGCTGGCATGCACTGGACCGTCTGCGGCGCAACGCCATCATCGCTCTGCGCTGCTCTAAACTCAGTGGACGCTTTGAGGATTTCTGGGAACGGCGCTCAACGTCTCTTAAGGCTGCCGCGTAACTTCACATAATAAATTTGAAGTACACCCAAGGAGGGCAGTAGGACCAACCTCAACTTAGTGGCGGCCAGCGGTAACGTATATTCCTTCGTGCTCACTGAAACGTCCGACGGCGACCCTGACCTTAAGCTGTTCGTTGAACTACGCGACGACACAATGATGTCCGCGCTGGCTGGAGCGCCGGAGTTTGTCCCAGCCCAACAAATTGACGACTTCCGCCAGCAGGCCGAGATCGCGCAAGCTCAAGCGCGAAGTGCACGCCAGGCGGCACAATCGTCGATCGACTCTCAGATAAGCGCCTTTCGTAGCGACTATCCGACCCGAATGAAGTTTACGTATCGCTTCGAGCGCGAGAAAAAGCCTTTTGCCGTGACGGCGATATTCCACGATGACCGCTGCACGTACATTCAGGCAAACCCCGAGGAAACGCCGGCACTGTACGAGGTGAAAGAAGGAAAGCCCAACCTGATCAACTTTCAGTTTCACAACGGAACTTACGTCGTGGACAAAATCCTAGACAGCGGGTATCTGGCGATTGGGAAAAGCGGCCGGCATTTTCCCGACAGGAGTCAAGACGTGACAGACCCAAATGCCAGTATCCCGATGAGTAGCGCGCCGGAGATTCAAAATCGAGCACCAAAGGCGCCGGGCATCATCCCGAAGAATGCCCAGACCTGGATCATCGTCGCAATCGCGAGCATCATGATCCTGGTTATCGCATTCTCCAGCTCGGGGGCGCCCAAGGTGAAGACGCAGGCGGTCGCCACTTCAGGCCAGAGCGCGGCTCCGCCGAATCAGCATCAGATTGACCAGTACAAGGCCATGGTCGATGAAGAAGCGCGGAAATTGGCGGCGGAAAGACAGCGTTTGGAGCAAGCCAAAACGGATGCGGTGACCGCCGCCGCTAATGCTCAGTCCGCGATCCCAGGCCAGTCGAATCCTTACCAAAACGCATATGAATCGGGTCCGCCACAGCCGGTGGCGGCACCGACGCTCTCTCCGGAGGAAGCGCAACGGATCGCGATGGAAACCGAACGGAAGAAAAGGGAATTCAACAGCCTCTTCAGGTCCAACTTGGCTCTTACATATAGGAAGGAGCCGATGTCGAGTGAAGTCGCGGGTGCCGGGGCTGCGACCGCGGAGTTGCCCCAAAACACAACGTCGTCTGCTGTCGCTCCGGAAGTTCGCCAAACGGCACCCAACACCACAACCGAAGCCGTAGCCCTGCCGCGGGGAGTTGGGACCGACCATAAAACCAATCCAAAGGTGCCGGCCGATGACGCTGGCCTACGGGAGCCAGATGGTAAGAATTACCGGCTGTTCGAGGGAACGGTGTTGGAGACAGTGCTCACCAACCGCCTCAACGGGAGCTTTGTCGGGCCGGATGGTAACGACAAATGTGTACTCCCATGATCACCAGCAGCTTCTGATTCCTAAGGGTAGTCGCGTCCTTGGCGAGGTCCAGAAGGTCAACAGTTTAGGCCAGGAGCGCCTCGCAGTCTCGTTCCATCGGATGATCATGCCCGACGGCTATTCCATTAGTCTCGACCATTTTCATGGTTTGAATCAGATCGGAGAGACCGGCTTGCGCGATCAAGTCAATCACCATTACTTGCAGATCTTCGGCGTCAGTCTCGCGATCGGCGCGATTGCCGGGATCGAGCAAGCTGGCGCAAATTACGGAACGAGTACAAATGGTGTTGACGCATACCGCGAGGGAGTCGCCACGAGTCTGTCGCAATCCTCCCTTCGGATTCTGGACCGGTTCTTTAACATTCTTCCGACCATTACCATCCGGGAAGGCCACCGCATCAAGATCTATCTCAAGACGACTTGATGGTGCCAGCTTACGATCGTCACCGAGTGCCGGGGGATTTATGACGCTGAAGTTACTTTCAGAAATGGTGACAAGAGCGCGGCGTGGGCAGGCCATCGGCTTGCTCGCGATTGGCATGTCGATGTTCGCCGGTTCCGATCTGATCGAATCGAAAGTTCCCGCCGGACCTGATCTCGAATTCGCATATTCACTCGTGATTGTTTTCGGTTTTTTAGCTGCTGTTTTCGTTCTGCGCAGACCGGGAAAACGGCCGACACCGGCAATAGGAGAAATGGAATGGGTGTGGCTACTTTGGAACGACGCTCCATGGGGCGGGGTATAGGCGGCGCTGATCCTGCGCGATGTGGAATTGCCAGTAGTGATCAAAGTCGCCGGAGAGGCAGATGGCTCTCAACTGGACGATGGCTTCAGCCATCTGCTCGGTCCAGCGCATGCCGGAACGCTCCATCCGGTCTTTGATCAGGTTTTTGCACGCGCCTTCGACCGGTCCACTGGCGATCGGCCAGCCGTTGGCGAGGTATTCGTCATAGCGCATGCGGGTGCGGTTTCGGTAAAGGTAGTCGGCGACTCCCCGCAGTGTTTTGCTCCCGGCCCCGCACAGACCGCGTTTGGTGATACTTTGACGAATCCCCTTGACAACCTGACCGACATCACCGAGCAGGATTCGTAGAGCGCGGTCCAGGACCCAGAGTTCGGCCTCCAGGCTGCCCTCTGCATGGAAGACATAGGCGGCTTTCCACAGTTTCTCCAGAGCGTGCATCAGGTCCAGAATCAGGGTGACTCTCAGCTTGCGGTCGACTCGAATCTGTAGCGCTCGCTCGCCATCGGTCAGGGCGACGCGGGTTTTTAATGCGGATGGATCACGACGTTCCATCTCTTCGGCCACCTCCTGAATGACAGCATTCTTGCCCTTGAGCAGACTGGCCCATACACGTTTATTCTCCGGACGCGGCGGCATCGGTGCATTCTTCGGAGTCGGGTGGGAGATGCGGAACAAGCTTTCCACGACATGTTGTGGAGTACGCACCCAAGGCGTACGGGTGAAGACCGCCGCGACCGTGGCCATGCGCTTCTTGTTGGCCTTCTGACCTTTCGTCAACCGCGGGGTTGGTTGCGCGCCGGGCGGCTTAACCATGGGAATACCCTTGCAATCGACGGCGGCCACCAGGATGGTGCCGGTGGCTGGTGCCGGCGAACGCTGCCGGTAGAAAGTGTCAAAGTCTTGTGCCGCGTCCGGCAGGATCTGCTCCAGGCTGCGTTTGGAGACGGAAACGCCGGTCAGGTCGGCTATGGTTTGGACCGAATCGAGGAAAGGATTCTGCACGGCGGCTTTGACCAGGCGCCGCTGGAGTTCGTAGGAGAACGAACGGGCAGGCAGAGTCAGCGCCCGGTCCAGGGGGAAGATGCCGGGCGCGCCGGGGCGGGAGTAGCCCATGCGGACGAGTTCCACGGTTCCAAAGACGGTAGTCAGGGATCGGGTACTTAGACGGCGGTGAGAGTAGAGCGCCGTTCCGTCGGTCTGTTCCAGTTGCAAGGCCGGCCCGATATCCCCGTTGCCGCGATGCTGCAAATGGGCTTGGAGGAGTAGGCGTTGGACCTCGCGGCCTTTTTCCTGCTGTTGGGATTCAATCTGGTGGAGAGGGAGTTGAAGGGCAGTGGCGGATGCCAGCCAGGACTCCAGTAGCGAGAACTCAACAAATGCAGGTCTGGTATCAACAGGGAAACAAGTTGCAGATGCCATGCTCTTACGGTAATATCACCGTAAGACAATGTCACGCGTTTCTGTTTCGAAGAGCAAAGTCCGCCCCGCTGCGCGGAATTCCTCCCTGGAGCGCCACACGCAACGCTTTCTGGAACTCAGACGAGGACTGGAACAGATCGACTATTTCTGCAAAGGTACAGTTCTGAAGCGGATGATGAAGTGCGGCAAAGCCCAGTGCGCCTGTGCCTCCGATGCCACCAAGCGCCACGGGCCGTACTTCGAGCTTACCTACAAAGCCAACGGTAAAACGGTCAACGTTAAACTTTCACCGGAAGCGGCACCGCTGTATAGGGCCGCGGCGCAGCAATACCGCAAGTTGAAAAACCTGCTCAATCGTCTCGACAAACTCTCGAAAACCATCCTCCGTCACCAAGCCAAACTCGCAGAGTCCACGCGCCAGGATTGATCCAAAAACAGGGGTTATTCCGATATCCCCGGTTTAAGCGCTTGCCAAAGACGGGTCAAATGCTCTCAACCTATTGAATTTACGCCTACTTGGCCGTCGTTCCAAAGTAGCCACACCCAAATGGAATGCTAAACGGTCTGTCCCTTCTTCGGCCTCGCTCGGTGAAAGCTTTTCGAGGCGTCCGGTTCTTTCTTTACCTGTTGTTTTGGATGTTTTTTGCGGTGATGATTGCCGGCGTCATCACCGAAATGCTCGCGCCGCGCACTAGCGTTTTGTCCCCGTTACACAAAGATTCTCACGACCCGACACAAAGATAGAGGTAATCAACACGTGAAAAAGAAACTTATCGCTGTGGCCGCGACACTCGTTGCAGGGAGTGTCCCATTGTTTGCGATTTTCGGTTCGGCGACATCGTTTTTGACCCAACCAGTTACGGAGAACTGGTGTCGCAGTTGTCACAACTGGAGAGGCAATATGCGCAACTTGTTTCGACCTACGAAATGGTCACCAACCAGTACAACCAGATGGTACGGAACGCCAAGATGATCACTTCGAAAACGCGATGGAAGGCGGTCCTAAGCCCCTGGGCTTTTCCGAGCGCGACAAATACCTACGGTTCAACCGATGGATGGGTGAGCGCGGTTAACAGCGGTTTCGGAGCGCTTAATGGTTATCTTCAGGCAGTGACGAGGCTCCAAACGTATTCACCCGTTTGGAGTACGATGAATGCGCGAGCCAACAGGACTTTATCGCGCGAAACTACTCGACTGTAGAGCTGTCCGACGGCATCACCGTAAACTCTCTAAATCAGCTGGGTCAGATACGGGGCATGCGCTCCGCGGTGGAGAGCGCCATCGATTCCTTAGAAGACGACTCGCTATCCGATGATCCCGATTTCAATACAGAGGTCGGGGTTTTGAACAAAATCAACGCTTCCGGGATTATCGCCGACCGCAACAGTCAGGACACGAACAAACTGCTGGCATCGCTGCTCGACCACCAAATGGTCGAGGCAAAGTCTAACCGGGATTCCGAGGTGCAAAGCCTCAACAACGACATCGCGCTGCGCCAAAATGCTCCCGCTATTGACTCCCAACACCTGACCGGTGCCACCACGGTGATCACTACTTATCGTCTGCCATAAAAGGATAAGACAACTTGGGAAACTGACAGCTACTACGTCTGGTTAACCCAGGCGACAACCGAACTTCTGACCGCGCACTCGGACATCTTCGTCACCCTTGGCTTCAATCTTTTCAAGGGCTTGGCATTGATTCTAATTGCCTGGACCGGGGCACAAATTGCACTCGGAAGCGCATCTGGCGCCCCGGTGCGGTTCGACAAATTCGCTGGGTTATTGATGAGCATCGCGTTCACGTACGCGATGCTCACCTACTACTCGAATCCGATGCCCGGGGTGGGGCTGAGCTTCCATAAGCTGATTACGGATCAAGGCGCGAATCTGGCGGCACAGATCGAGGCCAATAGCACTGAGGACGTCAGCAAAAAGCTGGCAGAAGTGTATGAAGAGATGGACTCGCCGAGTGGTCCGTCGATTCTCGACGTGATGCAGGTGGGGCGGTATTACGCGACGGTGATTGTTCTTTCGTTCGCCCAGGCCGCCATACTCGCCGTGATTTCATACGGCTTCGTCGCAGTCGCGGTCTGCGTGTTGGTAGGCCCGATACTTATTCCGTTTTTCCTGGTCCCGCAAATGGAATGGATGTTCTGGGGATGGTTCAAGGCCATCGTTCAATACGCCTTCTACCCGGTCATCGGAAATGCATTCGTCTACGTGTACGGCGAAATGATGCTCAACTTCTTCAGCGTTCACCAGCCGCCGTACGATGCTGCGAATATCGCCGGGTTGTTCCTCCAGATCATGCTGATGGGGATCGCGTTTATTTGGGGCGTTCTGAAGGTTCCCAGCCTGGTCTCATCGATCTTCTCGGGCTGGTCAGGCGATCACGCACTGCCGGTAATTGCATGGTGGGGGTAAACATCAAGATGACGGATCCGAACTTACTTCTGCCACCGCCCGCGAAGGACTTCAACGCGGCGAAGCAGCAATACATGGAACAGTTTGGCTCCGCGCTGGTCACGAACACGTACCTGCGGATCACGGTCCTGTGCCTTTCTGTTGTGTCGGTCGGCGCCCTTGCGCTGAATTTCAAAACGTATTCGTTGTTCAAGAATTTCAAGCCACTGGTGATTCGGATCGACGATGTGGGCCGTGCGGAGCCGCTGGAATACGCGAGCATGGAATACAAGCCGCAGGCTCCTGAGATCAAGTATTTCCTCACGCAATTCGTTCACGACTACTATTCCCGAAACAAAGCCAGGGTCCGAGACGATTTTTCCCGGTCGCTGAACTTCCTCGATTCCCGGCTCGCCGCCTCCCGGATGAATGAGAACCGGAAGACGAAGGAAATTGAAAATTTCATCGTCAAATAACGCACCGGATCTGGGAAGTTCGCACCGAATCCATCCTCAAGCTCGATCGCGCTGAACGCCGCCAGGAACCGGACCCCGCCGAGGCCGATCAGGCCAGTCCGCCCGACGTGCCCTTCTAGGGCACAGAGCCAGGAGACCACAAGCAGCAGCGCATATGCGCTTGAAAGAAAACCCGCTCAGAGAGGAAACGACGATGAACACCGACAACTTGAAACAACTCTGCGACGAAGCACTGACGAAACTGGCGGTAGCACTCGAAGCCGGTCACAGCGATGCGCTGAAGGCTTATCTCAGCACCATGGGACGCTTCCACCGGTACAGCTGGGGCAACGTTTTGCTAATCGCGATGCAGAAGCCGGAAGCTACCAACGTCGCAGGCTTCCACACGTGGCGCAAGATGAAGCGCTTCGTAAACAAGGGCGAAAAAGGGATCGCGATCTTCGCGCCCATGATCGTTAAGAAACGCACTGAAGAGAGGCAGGACGAAGACGAGCAGACCCGCCTGTATGGCTTCAGGACCGCTTACGTCTTCGATAGATTATCGCGAGATTCCTAGATGATCGTTCTCTAATTAACTAGACATTCTGGGGCGGAAATGTTTTAATAGAGCATGGCCCGGCCCGGCAGACCCAGACCGCTCATGTTATCTGCTGATGACCGTATTCGTCTGGAGGTGATCCGACGGTCCCGCACGGAACAGACTCGTCGGACGATTCGTGCCGCCATATTGCTGGATGCCGCCAATGGGGTCCCCGATATGGCTAATGCAGCCGCACGGCAGGTGAACCGAAATAGTGTCGTGCTTTGCATCCGCAAGTATCTGCGCTTCGGCGTGGAGGCGGCTTTGGGAGCACTGCCTTGTTCTGGAAAGCCCCGTCGGCTATCGGATGAGTCCATCGCGTGGGTGCAGAATTTGGCCTGTCAGAAACCGAAAGATCTAGGCTATGCCCAGGAACTGTGGACCTACAAACTCCTCACCGGACACGTTCGGCGCGAAGCGGCCGCCAGTGGTCATGCGGAACTGACGCGGTTGAGCCGCTCGAAACTACACAAGATTCTGACGCAGGCAGAACTCCGTCCGCACCGGGTTCGTTATTATGTCGAACGTCGCGACCCGGAGTTCGCGGAGAAGATGGCCGCCGTACTGCATGTTTACAAAGAAGTGGAGATCGTCAATCAGGGGTTGGTGACCGGAGTGATCCGAGAGCCGAGTATTGTGACCGTATCCTACGACGAGAAACCCGGCATCCAGGCGCTCTCGGTTACCACGACAGACCGACCGCCGGTGCCGGGGCTGCATGCCAGCCACTTGCGGGATTACGAATACAAACGCCTGGGAACGGTCTCGCTGCTGGCAGGCATCGATCTCCACACCGGCTCAGTCACTGAGATCGTGAAAAACACCCACAAAAGCAGCGACTTCATCGAGTTCTTGACCAAACTGGACGGCCACTACCCGGCGACGCAAACGTTGCGATTAATTCTGGACAATCACCGGCCCACATCTCAAAAGAAACCCAGCGCTATCTTGCGACCCGGCCTCAAAGATTTCAGTTCGTGTTCCTGCCTAAGCACGGTCCTGGCTGAATCTCGTGGAGAACCTCTTCAGCAAGATGACTCGTACGATGTTGCGAGAGATTCGGGTAACAACCAAACAAGAACTCGTCGATCGAATCCACCTCTACTTTCGCGAAGTTAACGCAATGCCTGTGGTCTTCCGCTGGAAATACAAGATGGACGAGGCTACTACCGATATGCCTAGTTAATTAGAGAACGCTAATCTAGAATCCACCTTGACCGGCGGAGCCGGGGAACTGGTATTGTTTTGGCGGCTGACGGAAAGAGGGCGTAGCCCGACTGGAGTTAGCCGCCAAAACAATGCGCCGCGCCGGGAGCGCTGGCCGCGACCAGGAGACTAATGGCCACCGAAACCTTCCTCTTGCAAAAGCCGGCCAACGGCACGTCACATCCGCATCCTCGATCCACTTGGGTTTCCTGCGGCCGAGGCCAACGAGTTCCTCGAACATCTGAGATTCGAGGGCGATCATCGTATACGCTTCACTCATACGCAGTCGGGCTCGCGGATTTCCTCGGATGGTTGTACCAGTCGGGCATCGACGCCGATGACGTTACTCGGCACGTTGCCGGGCAATACATTGCTGATTTCGGCAACAGCCCCAAAGGCGGCTTTGCCGGTACGGTCCGAACCGGGACGAAGCGGCTGCCTCGGACGGTGAACCATCGGCTCAGCGTGTTGGCTTCCTACTTCGGTTTCCTTATTCGCCGCGATGATGAAGCGGGCGCGGGACCATGGCTTCAACGCACCAATCCAATCTCGACTGAGATCGCCAACCGCCGTCACGGGATGACAGGCCGTGATGCCGACAATGCGCGGTCGAGCCTCTGAGTTCCGGCGACGAGTACCGCGGCAAATTCCTGCGCAGATCGATCCAGCCACAGCCCAACGACTGATCGAGGGAGCGCGTTCGTGGCGTGACAAAGGTATCCTCACCCTTCTCTTGCGCACCGGACAGCGAATTGGCGATTGGAAAGATGGCCCAGGTGGACACGGCATCCTCGGTATGACGCTCGCTGATCTTGATCAAAGCCGAAGCATGATCACCGTTCGCCTGAAAGGAGCGAGAGACGAGCATCGCGTTCCAGTGACAGACGATTTCTGGCCGCTTCTTCGCAAGTATCTCGATAGCGAGCGAACAGCAGTTGATGACTCGAAAGCGCTGTGGATTGGCCTCCGGCGCGGAAGCGGCGAGCCGTTGACCTATGCTGCGTTTGAAGCCTCGCTGCGCTACGTTAGTCGCAAGGTTGGTGTACGAGTGCATGCGCACATGTTCCGACACCTACTTGCTCAGACTGTCCTGGAGGTGACCGGCAATCTGAAAGCTGCGCAGGATCTGCTTGGCCACGCGCACATCAGCACCACTGCCGACCTCTATATGCACGCCGACCAAACGGCGATGGTTAACGCCGTGGCCGCGGTGAAGTTTTCGCTGGATAAGGAAGCAATCCCTGCGGATGCGAAGTCAACCGCTCCGGCATCGAAATACGCCTTCTCCTACGATCCAACAACGATTGAAGAGTTGGACAAAGCTGTGGCATCAAGTCTGCTGCTGGCCGGAGAATCCTCGTGAAGGCAGCGACTGGGGCTCGTTACAATCGCCAGGAACTCGTCGCGAAGCTGAATGGGGCCGTCGACACAATGCGGTTTCGCGTCGCCGAGTACGGCCAGGCCTACGACAAACGGAATGCTCTGTCGGCTTGTGAGCAGTTCGTAAAAGCGTTCGACGGCTGTTCCGGTAGGACCTTGCAAGAGCGCTGGACGGCTTTTGAAACCACAGTTTGGAAGAAATGGATGGTCGGAGAGAATCGCCCCTCACCACCCAACTACTGGTCCTGGGGGCCACGAGTGATGGTCATAACCCGTCTGATAATCCCCAGTTGGGAATGGACAAAAGACGTTTATCTGACGAACTGGGTGCTGCGTCTTCGAGAAAGCGATTCTCTGTTCAAGGAACATGAACGCCTTGTCGGCGCGCTCGACAAACTGTCGTGGGCGAGCGCACGCAGCCGCGACAGGGCCGGCCGGAGTGGTCTACGTCTGATGTTGGCTCAAGGATATCAGCGGCTTTCGGAGATCACGGACACGGATCTGCAGCGGCTACCGTCCGATGAAAGAGGGACCGACGTCCTGGATGCAGCGCTCTGCTCGCTTGGCGTGTTCGATCGCACTCCGCAGCGCGGCTCCAGCAGAAAGAACCGACGCGGTCAGAAGTCAGTCCACGAACTGGTCGAGATCGCGGATATCCCAGAGCGTTTTCGAGAAGTGACGGCTCTGTATCTGGCGACCTATGAAACACGCATTAGCGATGTATATGTCACACGCCGCCACAAAGTAATTGCGCTCGCACATTTCTGGCAGTTTCTTGCTCAACGCTACCCCGAGGTCAGCAGTTCGGCGGAGATATCGCCAAGGCAGGCGCGTTCGTACATTCCATGCGCGATAGAACGGGCTCGGGAAGTCCGTCGCGGACGAGAGGCTGACGACGCCACTCGAATCACCGCACATGCATGGTTGATCGATGTAAGGACCTTCTTCTCCGACATCTGCACCTGGGCAACTGAACCCGATTCTCCCTTTGCAGGTTTCGCGCCGAGAACCGTTCCGCTGACGCGCCACGATCTGATCAACATCGGATTCGAAAAGGCCCGCAAGCAACAAATAGCCCGAACAACCGCGACGATTCTGGACCTGGAACGCGAAATGCCCAACCTGCGATCACATGCGAGCCGAACATGGCGCGAATCGCAGACGGCGCTTAGGAACGCACCGGCGGATTCATCGGCCAAGGCGACCGAGGCGGCCGCCTTCTGGGATTGGGCATTGCTTGAACTGCTGCTCCAGAGTGGCTTGCGGATCGAAGAAGCCAGCGAACTTACAGCACTCGATATCCTCAAACGACGTCTCCCAGATGGCAGCCTGTACTACATGCTGCACATCAAACCGTCCAAGTTCGATCGGGCGCGGGTGATTCCGATTGGCGACGGACTAGGACGCGTTCTCGCTGAGATTCTTCGGCACGTGAAGAACTTCTATGGCTCAACGGAGGTACCGTTCTGCAATCATTGGGACCACAACGAGCGTCGTCCCCGGCCTACTGGTCCGTACCTGCTACAGGGCGCCAAACATCCGAGCCCAATCGGCATCCAAACGATCCGGGGGCGCCTCAAGGCATATCCGTTGCCAGCGGCGTCAGGCGATCCGACGGGACGCCGTTGGTTGTTCGTCCCCACTATTGCCGCCGCGTTTTTGCATCGGAGCACCTGAACAACAATACGCCCGTCCATGTCATCCAGGCACTATTAGGCCACGCCACCATCGATACAGTCATGGTCTACGCCAAACTCTATCCTCGCAACCTTGTGGAAGAGTATCGAAAGGCGGTTCGCGGAGCATACAATGCCTTCCACGGCATTGACAGCTTGAAGAATCCGACTGCAGAGGAATGGGCCGCCTTCGAACGGAGTTGCAGCATGCGCGACATGGGTACGCATCTCTGTGCCCTGCCGACTGGCGAACATTGCCCAAGAGGACTTGTCTGTCTCGGTTGCGCTCACGCTCAGCCCAAGAAAAGTGCCTCGCCGATCTTTCGTCAAATGCTGGCGAGTCACGAACGGGCGTTTGCTACGGCCAAGCGATCCGGGGAGCCCGCAGGGCAACTTGCGGCACGAGAGCTGGAAGTGGCCCGTATCCGTGACGCACTCCAACGTGCCGAAGAACTCCCCACCGATGTTGCGGCGGCCATTGAATCCGCGTCTGGCTTGATCTCCATCTCAGCGGTTCCCAAAGCCGGAAAAGCCTCGTAGAGTTCGACGAGCCCGCAGCGGTTGGCGGTGAACATCTCGCCGCCTTCTGCAAATCTTGTCCCTTCCGGCACGCGGTTCCTCATAACTGGACGCGATCATGCCCGAGCGGCGTGCGCTGTCAACGGCTGGCCCGCTCCATTCGCCGCGCCTCCCAAAGATCGGCTAGCGGCTCCCGTGTTGCCGTTTCCCTGCGGTGACAACGCACTTCCTCCGCCCGGCCCTTTCCATGTTCGCGTCATGAGAAATCGCGACGCCAGAAAGGAACAGACAATGCAGAACGCAGAACGGCAAGATATTTACACCCGCGTCACCACAAAGATCATCGCCTCACTCCAACAGGGCGTCCGACCTTGGATTAAACCTTGGAGCGGAGAAAACGCCGCCGCGCGTATCAGTCGGCCATTGCGCCACAATGGTACGCCGTACTCCGGCATCAACATCCTAATGCTGTGGGGCGCATCCGTTGAGCATGGCTTCACTTCGCCAAGCTGGATGACGTTCCGACAAGCCCTCGCGCTGAATGCACACGTCCGCAAGAGCGAGAAGGGCTCGCTGGTGGTCTACGCCAATACTTTCACCGAACTGAAGAAGACTCCGAAGGGCAAGAGATCGATCGCGAGATCCCTTTCCTCAAGGGCTACACAGTGTTCAATGTCGAGCAAATCCAAGGCCTGCCCGAGCACTACTACGCTAAGCCCGAGCCGAGGTTCACGAACATTCAACGTATCGAGCACGCCGATGCATTCTTCGCCGCCACTCAAGCCGACGTCCGGTATCGCGGAGGCCGAGCCTACTACGCACAGGAAGCGGACTACATCCAACTACCGCCCGTTGAGAGCTTCCGCGATGCCGAAAGCTTCTACGCCACTTTGGCGCACGAAAGCATCCACCGCACGAAACATCCGTCGCGACTCAATCGCGACTTTGGCCGCAAAGTCTGGGGCGACGAAGGTTATGCCCGCGAAGAACTCGTCGCCGAAATGGGCGCGGCGTTCCTTTGCGCCGACCTCGAAATCACACCGGAAGTCCAGGAAGATCACGCATCGTACATCGCTACGTGGCTCCAGGTTTTGGAGAACGATCACCGGGCCATCTTTCAAACCGCTGCCCACGCGCAACGCGCCGTTGAGTACTTGCACAGCTTTCAGCCGAGGCAAACCGAGGCCGCCGGATAGGCGGCCTGCTCGAACTCTCACCCTATGCCAGATCAATAAGCGGACGTCGGCGTCAGCTGCAGCTTGGGCGACTAGTGAGAATCAACTTCCCAGAACGCCGTTTCCTGCCAACGTTACCAGATTGCGATTCGTTACGCTGCGTTTTGCCTTGGCTGACCTCAAAGTTACTCACAGCACTTATCAGACGTCCCGGGTTCCCACGGACTGGAGGGGCAGTCGCTTTGCGACCCGGGCAACGCGGCCAAAGCGCGCACGGCGGAGGCAGTTTTCCGCTCGACCTGGCGAGCGTCTATCGATAGCAACGATGAGCATTGGCTTATGGACAATCCAAGAAGCAAGCGCAAGACAAAGACGGCGGCAAACTCCGGAGGCAAAAGCATGACTCCGAGGAGTTCCGGGGAGGTTTGGATAGGTTGGTCCGTGGCTTCTGCGGCCTTTCCGAGACCGTGGCTATAAACCGCAGAGTCGCGTGGAAGACGGCCTCGCTCGAAACATGGGTTCCGTTCGAGTGCGCGATTCCCTCCAGGACTGCACGCTCGGCTCCCACCGGACTTCCGGTCAGCAGAAGCGCCGTCAGAAAGACACGTTGAAGGGCATCGTTGCTAAGAGAGTTGGTTTCCATAGTCCGTCCGGATTGCGCGCCATCGTGCCACCGTTAAGCAGCTTCCTCGCCTCAAAAACCTGGAAAGCTACTGCCGAACATCGGAGCCTTGCTTTTTGATTCTTCTTCAGTCGCCTCATCCTGAAGAACGTCCCAGTGCTCCGCCAGGATGCCGTCCTCAATACGGAGTATGTCGGCGGCGATCCAGCTGCGAGGCCCCCCAAAGCCCGAGAATCGTCCATGTACGATTACAAAGTCCCCATCGGCGACGATCGCGCCGGCCTCATACCTCAACGTGGAAGGAATGCTTTTAATGAGATTGAATAGGCCTTCGCGACCGGGCTCTATGTGCGCGCTGTGCTGGATGTAGTGGGTAGACCAGTGAGGCTCTGCTGCCTCATAGTCCCGTTTGTTGAAGAGCAGATCGAATGCCTTCAGGACAATTGTTTTGTTCTGTTCCGGCGTGCTTTTGGGCATATGTCGTCTCCTTGCTTGAATCATCTTACATCCGCGCGCCAGTCCGTTAAGCGCCTTTATCGTTTTCGGTCCGAGCCGCGGATGGTCCTTATCGGCCCCATACGCGGGGTAGCTCGTGTGTAGCGCAATAAAAACTGATGCGAAGGTTGTCTGAGGAATGCGGCAAGACCTTGCGGTCCGTCGTTTTCCGCAATCGCCTTTGCCACCGCATAACCGATGTCGTAGAGAACTCCGTGACCAAGGAACCCAACCGCGTACACGTCGTCGAATGGAACGGCCGGCATCGCTTGGAGTCCTGCCACGGAGAGTCCGAGCAGCGTGGCGCTGTCGTGTAAGTGGGCTAGCCCTTCTCTGATATCAGTCATCTGCCTGGCGGCGCTCTCAGAATGGGATTGAGCCAAACTCGAAGGGTTCTCAACCAGCATCGCCGAGCCCTCTTCTATAGAGCTTCGCGAGGAAGTGCGCGGTACTGGCGCATGCCAGCTGCTCGCGGGTCAGAGGCTGGGCGGACGCCTCGACTGTATGCTCTCGGTAGCGTTTGAAATTCCCTTGCACGGCATGATAAAGTTCGTGCGTTGTAACGGTCCTGGCCACAGCAATGTCGTCGTTGAAGAGAAGGTTCAGATAGAACTTCGTGTCGCCAAACGTGTACCCCCCGCCGTCGCCGCCGGCGAGGATGTAACCTTGCAGGCGGAGCTCCGAGCCTTGCGGAGTAAACAGAGCAATGCGTTTCCCGATCGATTCCTCAAAAGGCCTGAGGATCCGCGTCGATTTCCGCAACGAGTGCCAGTAGAATATTGATTTTCGGCTTGACTAGATCGAAGTAGAGCGATGCCTCCCGCTCATCGTCAACTTTTCGGCCCTGAGCCGCGGCCACGAGCGCACTGGCAAAAAGATCGTCGGTTACCGGAATCCCGAACTCGTTTTCTTTTCGGATGGCGCCCTGATTTCCCGGCATTTGAGCGATCTTCAAAGCCTCTTCATGGGTTAGTGAAGGGTTCCGCAACGCAACAAGGTCTGCCTTCGCGGCTGCCGTATCGATCCTAACGGTAGGCGCGCCCGAAGTTTCAATCAAG
>CAVYEV010000055.1:0-33150 GCA_963767545.1 Terriglobia bacterium | reverse complement strand
CCGGGTCATCTCGAGGGTCAGCAACAGCGGAGATAGCGCGAAGAAATGGTAGCCCCACGACCCTTCGCAACCATGGGCCGTCGGGCGTGATGCTTCGCGCGATTGGAAATCGACTCCGCTCGGCCCTTCCACTGCGAGATGAATCAAATCCCATCGGCGGTGAGCAAACCTACCGCGAGTAATGCGGCATCGTGCGAGGCATCGCCAGTTGCTCTGACCCGCATCGTAACCCTCTATCCTTCGCGGCCGGACGCAGAACCTTCGACTCCGAGTGTTCTCGCGTTCTTCGCCCGGCATCACATCGCGCAGGAGATCGTACCCGAATGCGAGCGGCACCAGCCATTTGGCCTCGGAGAGAGTCTGCGACATCACAATGTGCGCTCGCTCTGGGCGTCGAGCCGGTTCTGATTATCATGGATCGGCAGCTTGAGATAGATCTCCGCGTAGGCGCTGAAGATGCGCCGAGCCTTTTCCGCGTACGCCGGCTTACCTGTCAATTGAAAGGCGAGACCGAGGTCGCGCGCCGCGCTCGCAATGTCGTCGTTGCGCTGCATGTAGACGACGTTGTTGACCGGCCAGCCATGATAGTCTTTGCCATCCACAGGGGAACGTTCTTGCCGGCGCTCTGCTTCAGCCGCACGCCATGGACGGGGCAAACGTAATCATGCGACCATCCGTCTGTTTCGCCCTGTTGCGGCACTTCAAATTTGGTAAGTCCGTATTGGCGGACGTGACTTTCCGGCCACGCATCCGCGGATTGTATGAGCTGCTGCGCAATATCTTTCGCCCATGGCTCCGCGGCTGTACGGTTTTATGGATACGATCGAGGTCCCGTGTGTTGAGGAGGAGCTTTGGCGCAGCCAGAACCTGGAGCGAGAAAAAGGAGCAGAAGTGCGGTGCGCATCGCTTTCATGGTAGATGAACAGGAATGAACATCGCCAGGGTGATGCTGGGATTGATCATCAGCATGGACGATTCGGAAGCGACAAGCCTGGAGCAGATCCGGGCGTTTCTGGCAGGCAGCGGCGAGGTGCGATTTGCCGGACAGCGACGCGAGGAAGTGTATGCCTGGACGGAACGGACGCTGTTGCGGCATCAGTACGCGAGCCTAGGCAAAAGCGAAAAAGGGCTGGTGCGGCTGTATGTGGGCCGGATGACAGGCCTGAGCCGAGCGCAGGTCACGCGACTGATCGGAGGGTATGCAAGCACCGGCCACGTGAAAGCCGCACCGTACCAGCGAAGGAAGTTCGCAAAGCTTTATACCAAGGCGGACGTGGAACTGCTGGCTTATGTGGACAAGAGCCACGGCAACCTGAGTGGGCCAGCGACAAAACGGATACTGGAGCGCGAGCACACCGAGTACGGTCAGGCAGTTTACCAGCGACTGGCAGGCATTTCGGTAGCTCATCTCTACCGTTTCCGCAACTCGGAGGGCTACCGCAAAAAGAACACCAGCTACCAGCCAACCAGGCCCACGCCGATCCCCATCGGAGAGCGGCGCAAGCCGAGGCCGCAGGGTCGCCCCGGATATCTGCGCATCGACACCGTACATCAGGGCGACAAGGACGGTGTGAAAGGGATTTATCACATCAATGCCGTCGATGAAGTGACGCAGTGGGAGATTGTGGCTGCTACTCCGCAGATCTCGGAGCGCTGGCTGATTCCGCTGCTGGAGCAGTTGTTGGAACAGTTTCCGTTCACCATCCGCGGGTTTCATTCCGACAATGGCAGCGAGTTCATCAATTATACCGTGGCGCGGTTGCTGGACAAGTTGTTGATCCAACAGACCAAATCGCGCGCTCGCCGCACGGGAGACAACGGTCTTGTCGAGTGCAAGAACGGAGTGATCATCCGCAAACACATGGGGTTCAGCCATATCGCCGCGTCACATGCGGAGGCGGTCGATCAATTCCATCGCGAGCATCTGAATCCCTATATCATCTTCCACTGGCCCTGCGCGGTTGCCGAGGTTGTCGAACAACCCAATGGCAAGCGACAGCGACTCTATCGGAAATGGGCGACCCCCTTCGAAATCTTGAGTCAGACACCTCAATGCGAGAGCCTTCTGCGCCCCGGGGTGAGCATGGCCGACGCGACAAGCTTCGAACAGAAGCAGTCCGACACAGAAGCTGCCATTGCAATGCAACAGGCCAAAAAGCGATTACTGACGAGCATCGCGAGATGCAGCGCATGAGGACGACCAAAGACATACAGAACCCGGAGCGCCGTGGAAATGACGGTTGGATGGAAAGTGAGGAAAACCAAAAACAGGTTTCCCTCACTTTCCACCGCCCTTGGAAATCGCTGCTGCGATTCCCACATTTCCACCGCGCCGACTACAGGTCCTCTTCTCTCAAAAATAAAAAAGAAAGGAGTTCTCAGCTACCGGCACGCCTCACTTCAGTTCAGGCTCATTCTTCAATGAGAATATGCTCAGGGAGGCGGCAAACATACACGTCCTTCCGTTATCCTGATTCGGCTTCACTCACAAAATTCGCACAAACTCCGCGACCACCACCTTTGCGTCGGCGCCTTTCAGATCGTGGCCAGCGCGTTCGAGGGACAGGATTTGAGTGGCGGCTGGTATTTCGGATACTGCTGTCCGTAATTCTTCAGTGGTCGCGAACGGATCTCGCGTGCCATGGACGAACAGCGCCGGCGTCCGCCACTCGGGGAAATGGCCGTTACGGAGCTGCTCCGGCTTTCGGGGCGGATGAAGCGGATAGGAGAGCAGCAGCAGTGCGTCAATCATCCGGTTTGTTCGGCGGCCAGCATGCTCGCCTGGCGGCCGCCATAGGAATGCCCGCCGACAGCCACTTTTCCGTCAACAGCGTTCGCATCTCCGCCACAGCCTCCGCCAGTCCGGCGCGATCCGCCGCGGATTGCGCGGGAAACGGCGGACCTTGGGGACGCGCCTGCCGGTAGGGCAGATCGTAGCGGCGGCCTTCCATCCGGCAGCTTCGAAAGCTGCCGCCAGCGCGACCAGCAACGGCGCATCCGCATTCGATCCTGCGCCGTGCGTCAGAACAATTCCGTTCATGATTGGGCCATCCCTTCAGTTTCGTCGACAGTTTCGTTGCCCGTCGCGGCCTGTAATCAGCCGCGCCCCCCGATTATGAGTGAAGTAGTCGTACGCCCATTCCATCATGACGACCAGGCGGTTGTCGAAACCGATCAAGTAGAGGATGTGGACGAACAGCCAGATGAACCACGCCACCCATCCCCATAGGTGAACCTTCCCGATCTGTGCGACCGCGGCCGCGCGGCCGATCGCAGCCAGATTGCCTTTATCGAAATAGCGGAACGGGGGAAGGGTCCGGCCTTGCAGTCTGGCGCGCATCAATTTCACAGCGTATTCGCCCATCTGCATCGCGACCTGCGCGACGCCGGGTAGCGGCTTGCCATTCTGCATATAGCTGGCGAGATCGCCGATGACCAGGATCTCAGGATGGCCCGGGATGGAGAGATCGGGATTGACTACCACGCGTCCGGCTTTGTCGAGCGGCGCTCCGGCGCGATCGTGCAGCACCTGGCCGAGCGGCGAGGCGTGCACGCCTGCGGCCCAAAGGATAGTTTTAGCAGGAATTTTTTCGTCCTTGTTCCGTTAGGGCCGGTGGAACTTACCGTCACGCCATCGGCGCCCACCGCGGTCACGCGCGCATTCACTCGCACTTGGACGTTCAGTTGCAGCAGTGATTTTCCGCATGATCGGATAGATCCGGCGGAAAGGGCGGCAGAACGCGATCTTCTCCTTCGATCAGAAAGATCCGCGCCTCCTTTGGATTGATGCTGCGAAAATCATGTTTCAACGTATCGTTGGCGATCTCGCCGAGCGCGCCGGCGAGTTCGACTCCAGTCGGTCCGCCTCCGACCACAACAAAGGTCAGCCACGCGCGCCGCTTGTCCGGATCGTGCTCGATTTCGGCGCACTCGAACGCCAGCAGGATTTTGCCGCGCATCTCGGTCGCATCTTCCACAGTTTTGAGCCCAGGCGCGAACTGTGCCCACTCGGGATGGCCGAAATAATGGTGCGTGGCGCCGGTAGCCACAATGAGCGTGTCGTATGGGTAGCAGGTCCCACTGCGCAGAACGACTTCTTTCGCGGCCGCGTCGATGTCGGTAACTTCGCCCATCAGCACGCGCGTGTTCCGCTGTTTATAGAGAACGTGGCGAATGGGCGACGCTATTTCACCCGGCGAAAGCGCTCCGGTTGCGACCTGGTAGAGCAGCGGCTGAAAAAGATGATAATTGCGCCGATCGATCACCGTGAGATCAACCGGCAATTTGCGGAATGCTTTGGCGGCGTACAATCCGCCGAAACCCCCGCCGATTATGACGACCCTATGCGCCTCGTTCATGCGCTATAAGGCCTGCTTCACTACCTTTTCGATGTCTTCCGGATTCGTGAAGCCTTCAAATTTTTGAACTATTTTTCCATTCCGGTCCATCACGAGCGTGGTGGGAAGAGCGCCGACCTGATATTTGTCCTTGGCCGCATCCGCGCCCAAGGCGACTTGATAATCCATGGGATTTTTTGCAAGGAATGGTTTCACGGCTTCCGCGCCGTCCTCGTCGAGCGAAACGCCGACGACCACGACCCCTCGCGCCCCGAGTTCTTTGTTCATTTGGTTGAAGCTGGGGATCTCCTTCCGGCAAGGGACGCACCAGGTCGCCCAGAAGTTGACCACGACCACTTTTCCCGGAGTGCCGCGGAATCGAACGCGGCTCCATCGAGAGTCTTGAAAGGCAGACTGAGCAGCCGCAGGACCTGCGCCGTTTCGGGAGCTTTGGTGTTCAGGAACGCCAGATACTTTGCAGGATCGCGAGTGAGCGAAGGGAATGTGGCGACGACTTTCTTATTGGGATCGTAGATGACGTAAAACGGAATGGCGATGGTGTGGAACTCGCCGTTTTCGAGGGCCTGATTGGCTTGCGATGCCGCATCGTACCCGTCGGTATAGAGGTCGACGAGAACCATGTCCTTCATTACGCCGCGATCTCCGGCCGGGTGAACATGTTGGCCTTCATCCAGTGGCAGTTGGTGCACGCATAGCCTGTGAAGTTGACCAGCACGAGTTTCTTTTCTTTGCGCGCCCGATCGAGCGCTCCCGCAAGATCGTTCTTCATCCAGACGAGGGCCGGTTCCCCGCTCGCGCCGCCGAGCGCGCCTGTGCCGCTGTGGGTGGCGGCACGATAGTCTCCGACTTCGCCCAGATGAGCGCCGAACATTCCGGGAATCAGCGACAGAGCGAATGCCAGAAACGCCATTCCGGTCAGCAAGTCGTCCCAGACCCGATCTTCTCGTCGCGATTGACGCCTTCGAGCGGCAGGAATCCGAGCAGATACAGCCCGGCCATGGCGAACAGAACCACCCAAATTGCAAGGAATCGTTCGCGCGTGACCCCGTTCCATTGCATCACCTGGTCGATGGCGGCCAGATATTTGAAGCTCGCGGCAATGATCGACGAAGCCCATCACGACCTTGACTCGCGCGAGCCAACCGCCGCTGCGGGGCATCTTCTTCAGGTATTGCGGAAAGAGTGCCAGCAAGAAGAAAGGAAGAGCAAGTCCGGCGGCGAACACCAGCATTCCGAGAACCGGACGCGCGCCGCCGCCCTGAACGGATGCGGCGAGCAGCGTCCCATGAATGGTCCGACGCAGGCGAAGGAGGCCAGAGCGAAGGTCAATCCCATGAGCAGTGTGCCGAGCGTCCCGCCCTGTTCCGATTTCTGGTTGAGCGTGGTCAGCAGGCCCGACGGCAAGGTAATCTCGAAGGCTCCCAGAGGCTCAATCCGAACAGCAGGAATACTGTCGCGATGACTGCGTTCACCCAGACGTTCGAACCCAGTTGTACGACGCCGAAAGGCCCGAGAATCGAGGTTACAATCAGGCCGAGCGCGGTGAAAAGCACAACGATTCCGCCACAGAAAATCCCCGCCTGCGTGACGATTGCGCCGTTCGTGATGCTCCCTGCTTATTCAGGAAGAATGACATCGTGATCGGGATCATCGGGAAGACGCATGGCGTGAAGATCGACGCGAGCCCGAATCCGAACGCCACTCCGAGAAAGGCGAGGAGGGATGTGTCGGATTCCGGCAGCAGACTGGCGCACTTGGCCGGGCCTCGGTGTAGCCTGGCGGGATCGACATTCGCGCGACCGCGGTAGCAATCGTGACCTTTGCCTGCGCACTTGTTTAGTAATCGGCGGGATGCATTGCGTGGCGCTGCACACCTGATAGCGCGGCATCAGCGACAGTCCAAGTCACCCGACGCGGTTTGGTCAGCTTGATCTTCAATAAGGAATCGACTTTATCCGTGTAGGTCTCGGTGTCGGCGTTGAAGTTTGGATCGAACTTCCGCTCGGGTTTGGGTTGATAGACCATGAGCGATTGCACAGCCGGGTTGTCGGCCAGCCGGATCGTGGTCGGAATCGGTCCGGGAGGAGTCGTGATGGAGTACAGGTGCCAGCCGGAATCGATCGAGCCGTTCAGCCTCCCAAGCGCTTGGCCGTCTGGTGTAGCGGAAACTGCGAACGTCCACCGGACGTGATTCGAATCGCCCTGCGCCCAGAGAGATGAGACAGCCAACATGGTAAGGGCGAACTTGCGCATTAAGTTAGTTAGGTGCACGAGGTAGGGTGAAGATTCCAGTTTAGCGCGCCGAATTATTTGGTATGTTTCGTACGATTCCATTGTTGGCGCATAGGTGCTCGGTTCTAAGCACCGTCGCGCAGAATGCGACACCTAAGGTTCCATGGTCGCGTTGAACATTCTATACTCTTCGGGGTGCGCCTTGGCGGAACGATTGCACAGTGAGCGATGTAGCGGGGATGTTATCGTCGAAATACCTACTTGAAACGCTCTGTATATCGGCCTATATAGACTCTAGTCAAGCCGCCAGCTATCTTCCTTTTAAACGGAAGAGTATCGAATGAAACACTTCGAATCAGCGGGGCAATTTGAGTCCGCCGAAGAACGTACAGAAGGCGTTTTTGATGTTACCGTCAAATGGACTGGCATTTTGGCCGGTCCACTTCAAGCCTGAACATTTTTGCCGGTCAGCCGCCGATGCTCCTGCCAAGCTCGCGGAGAGGATAGCACGCCAAAGACCGCGCCCGGGCTCGCCATTATGCCCCCGGAAAAAGACCGACCCCACGTCGATAAAATCGAATCGCTTCGCCAGACGAAATTATTCGCCGGATTACCAGAAGAGGTATTGCAGAAAACGGCGGCCCGGGCCACAGTTCGGCGGCTGAACCGGGGGAGATGCTCTATTCAGAACACGAGAATGCCGCCGGGCTGTTTGTTGTCATCGGAAGGAGAACTCCGCTCAATCCGACAAAATATCGAAGGGCGGGAACAGGTTTTGTCAACGGAGCGCTCCGGCGCGACGCTTTCCGAGGTGCCTGTATTCAATGGGGGAAGGTATTTCAGCACGGTGATTGCAGACACCGCCTCTGTGGTCCTCTGCATCCATCACAAGGATATACATCAAATCTGTCGGGAGCATCCGGAACTGCTTTGGAATGTTGCCCGGGTTTTGAGCCATCAGGTCCGTCACTGTGCGAACTAATCGAATCCCTGGCTCTCCGGAACGTAGATCAGCGCCTGGCTTTATTCTTCTCACGGTGGTTCAGGATCGCGCCGTTCGCTCTGGAGAAGGCTTTGTGTTTGAGCTTACTCTTACCCGGCCGGAAATCGCCAGCCGGATCGGGTCCGTCCGTGAAGTGGTATCTCGTTCTCTGTCGCATCTGCATGAAACGAGGCTCATCGAGCTTCATGGCAAAAGGCTTGTCATGGTACCGAATATTCAGGCTCTTCGCGATTTCGCCGGCGCATTCCACCTGCGCCACCGGAAATTTCTTTGGATCTCGCGTGACCAAAATCACGGAATATTATTCGTCAAATGGGCATCATGGTTTCAGGCGTTATCGCTCCGGCGGTAATCGCCTGATTCTCACTTGATGGAGTATATTGCTATGCCAGCAGCTACAAAAGCAACGCCGAATATAAGATAGACACCGGAACGTCCGACGATCCGAAGAACCCGGCCCACGACCACGACAAAGAGAAACGATCCCATGATGGGCAGGGCGTAGAATCGGCACGTCCTGAGGAGGTATCCGGGACCTGTCCTGAATTCGTCTGACGGACAACCCGATCCGGCCATCGATCGGACTGCAAGCTTACCTATATTGGGAGGAACGCGGGTGTCCCTATGGCTCGCCGGAAGAAGACTGGTTCCGCGCTGAGCAAGCTCTTCGAGAAGGACGCGGTTGAAAAACGCTGTTGGATTTCTGAACGGCGCAACGCCTTAGCGCCGCTTAACGCGAGAGCTCCCGTAAACCTCGCGGACGTATCAAAAAGCGCATAATTTCGACGAAACGTGATAATCTGGAAAAGATGTTCTAATCAGGAGACGCTAGTTCTGGGTGAACCCCTTGAGCAGACCACGGGTCTACTTGCCACTTTATGAATATCGACCCGAACACAACTTTGTCCGATTTAGTTGCAGCATTGCCGAGTTCGGGAACGATATTGAAGTGGCTGAACATCTCGAATGGCTTGGGCGACGCACGCACTCTGGAGCGAGCCTGTGCCGATGCTCAAATCCCCATTGAGGAGTTTTTGAACAGTCTTGACAAAGTCGATTGGCAGCAGCGAGACGGATCGGAGAATCTTCCGATCCCCGCCTGGTAAATGTTCCGCTTTGTGAATGGCAGCGTTGCTCCTCCTCTTATCGAATACCCCTACCTGAATGCGTGCTCGATTTCCCGTTCTTCCTGTCACATAATTGAGTTTACATAACCAAATCATAGCCGAGGCAAGTGACAATTGTCACGGCAAATGTTGTGAACCGATCCGATAATTAAAGCAGAGGTAAACCACAATGACATCAACATCGTTGATGAAATCCGAAAAAATAAAAACTACAAGCACGATCAATTTGCTGGCTGGTATCTGGCTGTTTGTGTCGGCTTGGGTGTACGGGGCGTACACAATGCCAAATGCATGGAACAACTGGATTGTAGGGGCGTTGATCGTCATTTTCGCAATTATTCGACTTGCGAGCCCGCCTTTGATGTCTTGGGTAAGTTGGATCAACTGCGCTCTTGGCATGTGGACTTTCGCGTCGCCTTGGGTTTACGGTTACACGGGGAACACCGGCCGCTTCGCGAACAGCTTAATCGTGGGTGTGATTGTGTTCTTTCTGGCCATCGCCAGCGCTAAGGCGCTGCCACGGATGAATCGACCGAGCGAAGCAATTGCACGCTTGACTAAAATCACCATCGGTTTGCCGGCATTTCACCTCGGAAAGAGAGCGCTGCACATAATACTTGGTTGCAGCCCTCTATTCCGGGGCTGAAAGTGGCGAGTCGAGGGCAGAGGAGACTCACGCCAACACACATACTATATGAGCTAGTCGATACCAAAATCGATTGACTGGGACTGAATTGGTTTCCCGCGGTATTCCTATTCTTGGCTGCGGACTTGTAATCGATAGATGGCAAGGTAGGTCAAGTGGGGCCAGGCTGCGTCTAAGGTTGCGGGTCCCAATCCTTGCGCCAAAGCGATTGCCTGACCTTCGGATCCGAATCCGGATACCATAAAAAATTGCGCGATCGCGGCCCGTTTTCGACAGGAACTCATAAGCCAAATCCCAAGCCATCTGGGCGCAAGCTGGCAAGAATTTTTCACCGGCCTTTTTGAGCCGAATCAGTCAGTGAAAGCGCCGGTCGAAGTCGTCGAAGTCAACGTTTGTCCAGTATGTAGTGGTGCCTCGACAGAGCGCGGAAAGCGGAAATACGCGATCCAGGTGCGGACTTGCCAGTAATAGGTGGACCAAGGTCGGTTTGGACACGCTGGAGGTGCCGTTTTGATAAAGGTGAGTAATACACTCGTACTTACTCACAATCCGTTCATATGAACAGCCGTTCGAGCGAGCCTCGACCTAGCCATCGAGAGCACCGCATAACATCCTGGAGGCCGTAGTTGTTCTCGTTCATGCCAAGCGCCTTCGCAAGTGAAGCGCACCCAGTGCTAGTGCCGTCCCGAGCAAGATCATCGAACTCGGCTCCGGTACCTGTGGTGCTCCGATGCCCGACAGCGGTGCGATATCGTCGAGGCTGTCAGCCAAGAACGGTGAGACCGTAAAATTGCCGGCGGCGCCGATCAGTTTTGTCGCATCGTAGTCGACGAATTCTAGAAACCCACTCTTTGAAGCGACGAACAAGTGCCCCTGCCCGTCTACAGCGGCCTGATCGAAGCTACCGGGCCCTGTGACTGTTGAGAGCACGTTGCCGGCTGCATCGAGTTGCTCTATGTTGTTTCCGCTGCTGGCGAACAGATTATTCGTAAAAAGATCAAACGTCAGGCCGTGGGCCGAACACCGGTTTTGAGCCGTGTGATTGTTGCAGTATGAGTCACATCGTTGAAACGACTGTACCGAAATCACCATTCCCGCCGTCAGGGGCCGTACCGTAGTACCACGTATTGTTGGCGGCATCCAGAATTACGCTGCGGACATCCGTGCTACACCCAGCACATCCAATCACGCTATAAGCGACACCGTTGTTCAGCAGACCGCCGCCAGATAACGTGACAGCGGAAATCTGCGCATTTCCGCTTCCGTTCCACATCTTGTACACTAGCGCGTTAGAGCTGTTCGAGCTCAATGCCAAATGATTTTTTTGAGAGACTCAGCCGGCGCTAGCCGTTTAGACCACGACGCGTTCTAAGACGCAGCGCTTAGCTTCCCTGATGCAGTCGGGAATGCCGATGCCGTGGTACGCATTGCCCAGAAGGTGCAGTCCAGGATGCCGCGCGGCGCGTGCCTCGATCTCGGCGATCCGTTGGCGATGCCCCACGTGATACTGGGCCATCGAATCAGGCCATGGGTAAACCCTCGTGAACAGCGGCTCGGCGGTCACTCCCATATAAGTGCGGAGACCTTTCAGAGCCTCTTCAGCCGCTCCGGGATCTGTGTCGCCGATGAAGCAGCGGAAGAGCACATGATCCGGCGGGGCGCGATGGTCCCACTTGGAACTGACCCAGGTGCAGGCAGTCATTCGCTCGCGCTCTTTCTTTGGCACCAGAAAGCCGAAACCGTCGAGCGGATGGTGGATCTGCTCCCGTCGATATCCGAGCGCGACTACCGTCACCGATGAGTATTGGATGCCTCGCAGGAGCGCCGATAACTCCGGGTCCGCACTTTGCAGCGCTGCCGCCGAGCTTGGAGCGCCGCAGGCTAGGATGACTTGCGACGCTTCGATCCATTCGCCGCCAACACGAACGCGGCCCGCCTCAATGGCTTCGATACCGCGCCTGTTCATACGGAACCGACAGGCGCTCGACCAACTGTCCGAAGCCGCCGCGGAGAGCCTGGAACGCTGGACCGGTAACCTTCGACGGTCTCCTTGCGTACGCCACGCGCGACGCTGCCGTACTTGCGCTCGAGTTCCACGAATTTGGGCAACACCGATTCGGCGCTGAGCAGTGCGGGATCGCCGCCGTAGATGCCGGAGAGCAACGGCTCGGCGAGATAGTCGACAGCTTCCTGCCCGAAGTGATCGCCGACGAACTCGGCCACGGATCGATCTCCAGGCCGCGCGATTCATGGGGCCTCTGAACCATTCGGCCGCCATCTTGATTTTGGCGCGGAAGCTGAGGAGCGGACTGCGCAGCACGGCCATCGCCGATGTCGGCACCATCAACTGGAACCCTTCGGGATAACGGATCAGACGCCCGCCGCGCCAGATCCACGTCTTGCGATTCTCCTCTTTGCAGCCGATTACCTGGTCCGCGAGACCGCAGTCGCGCAGCAGTTCCATCGGCCCACGGCTTCGACGTCAGCCAACTGTCCGGTCCCGCTTCAACGGTGAAGCCGGTATCGCTCACATGCACGCATTCAGTCAGCATCACGCCGCCGAGGCGGGGCTGCGGTTCGAAGAGGCGGAAGGGGACTCCCGCGCGCTTGAGATAGAACGCGGCGGTAAGGCCGGACAGTCCGCCGCCTGCGATGACGATCACGTTATGGCTTGAACTCGCGCACCATCTGGACTACAGCCTTTACGTGATCGACTGGCGTCTCCGGAAAATGCCGTGGCCCAGGTTGAAGATATGGCCGGGACGCGTTCCGGTGCGGCGCAGCAATTCCTGAACGCGCACCTTCAGTTCGGCCAGGGGCGAAGAGCACCACCGGATCGAGATTGCCCTGAATCGCCGCGCGGTAGCTGATGTCCATCCAGGCCTGGTCGATATTGATTCGCCAGTCGACGCCCATCACGTCTCCGCCAGCCGCATGAAGCTCGCGGAAGTAGCCCGATGCGCCGGTGCCGAAGTGAATCACCGGCACGCCGTTCGAACGGATGCGTTCGATCAGCGCGCGCGAGTACGGCGCGGCGTAGCGGACATAATCGTCCGCGCCCAGCGCTCCGACCCAGCTATCGAACACCTGGATGCAGCGCGCTCCGGCCGCCACCTGCTGCGCGGCAAATGGCGCGAGCACGTCCACGATCTTGCCCATCAGCCGGCGCCACATGCGTCTCATCGCGATACATCAGCCGCTTGGTCTGGACGAAGTTGCGCGTGCGAACCGCCCTCCACCATATAACTCGCCATGGTGAACGGCGCGCCGACAAAACCGATCACGGGAACCCGGCCGTTGAGCGCGCGAGTCACCATCTGGATCGCTTCGCCGACATAGCCGAGGTCGTCCGTATTCGCCGTGGAAAGCGAATCCACGTCATCAGTGGTGCGCACCGGGTTGTCGATGATCGGACCTTCGCCGGTGGCATACGCCAGCTTCAGTCCCATCGGTATCAACGGGCAACAGCAGATCGGCGAAGATTATCGGCGGCATCGACATCCAGTATCTCCACCGGCTGCAGCGTGACGGCGGCGGCAAGGTCCGGCCGCATGCACATTTCGAGTATCCCGTGCTTTGATCGGATCTCGCGATACTGCTTGAGGTACCGCCCGGCCTGGCGCATGAACCAGACGGGACGCACGTCGGTGGGCGGCGCCGGCAGGCATCGAGAAAACGACTCGTCATTGGAGCCACGCGCATGAATGATCTTTCTTCCTCGCAGAGGAAAACGCGAATTCCAGGAGGCTGATGTTTGGACGCCCAGTCGCGCCCATTGATAAAGAAAGGCTTGGTCCAGGCCTCGCTGTCGATCGTGCGCGGAGGCGATCACCGAGACCGAAATCATTCCCTTTGCCGGGAATCCGGTACGGGGGTCCATGATGTGGCTGTAGATCTTGCCGTCCGCGGTGAAGAACTTCTCGTAACTGCCGGACGTCGACATGGACTGTCCTTCAGGATCACTTCCGTCTCTGGCTTGCTCTCGTCGAAGGGATTTCGGATATCGACGGGCCATCCGGCTCTCGCCGGGAGGAGCGCCGAAGCCATAGATGCTGCTGCCCGCGGCGGTGACCAGAGCGGATGCGAATGCCCTTTTGCTTCAGATTTTGACCATTCGATCGACTGCATATCCCTTTCCGATCCCGCCGGGGTCAATTTCGACTCCCTTTTGGGTGAAAAACACTGTCCGGTGCACCGGGTCCAGCCGCACGTTCCGCCAACCGACCGTTTTCAGAGCCTCCTGCACTTCGCCCGGCCTGGGTAGATGCCCGGAACCCTTGTAGAACCCCCACACCTTCATCAGTCGGCCGACCGTGATGTCGAAGGCGCCGTCGCTCAGGCGGCTGTATTCGAGACACGCCGAGAGCAAGTCAAACACCTCCTGCGACACCACCACTGGCCGATCGGCCGCCAGCCGGTTGATCTTACTCAACTCGCTCGCGGGCTTGTAATTCGACAACAATTCATCCAGCCGCCGCACCTCATCGAAGGCGGCATCGACTGCGGCTTGCATAAGGTACCGGTCTTCGTCGTAGGCCACGATCGAGTAAGCCGACCCCATCGCCTCCACACTGGCTTCCATTCGAAGCAACTCGGCATTCAGCATAGGGGCGAACGATAACAACAAAGCTATCACAGCGCGCAAGGGGTGTATGCGAAAAATTAATAATCGGCGAGACAAAGTGAGTTGCCGGGAGCCCCGAAAGGCCTTTGCCGCCATTGCGCGGTTAGCTTTCCGTCCCGCGGGACCTGCGGGCGCGCTTGAGCAGGAGTTCGATACGCTCCGGCGCTTCGGGATGCTCGTCAATGGCGAAGTGCAGTTCCGGGGTATGGCGCAGACCCAGTCGAGTGGCCAATTCGTGACGCAAGTAGTTGGAGGCGTGGTCGAGCGCCTTGAGCGCCTTGACCGGTGTCGTATCCGGCTGGGGGTTACTGGGGTCCAAGCCGACTTTGATGTGCGCATGCCGCATGTCGGGCGACACGTGCACCTCGGTGACAACCACGTCGATCAGGCGTGGGTCCGCCATCTCGAATCCGATGATTTCGGCTAATTCCTCGCGAACGCTTCGGAGACACGTCCTGTACGATGGGCATCCATGGCTTGAGACCAGGCTTACGATAACCACTCTACTCCGGCTCGGATCAGCATCGGTCCGAGGACGCTTGCGGCCTCTTCCTCGACCCGCTGCAGGACCTGTTCCGCGTGTCCCCGATGCGGCGAAACCGTAGCTGCGGCAATCACCGCGCTCTGCCAGACTTCCTGGTCCTCGATCTCGGAAACGGCTACGTTGAATTTCCCTCGCAGCCGATCTTTCAAGCTTTTCACTACCTGCCGCTTATCTTTCAGCGAGTGGCAGTGTTCCATGCGCAACTCCAAGATCAGAACCCCTACCGACGCCACGTGGACAATCCAGCGAGCCGGCTAAGCGCTCTTCCCAGCCGTCCCGAGATCGACAGCCAGTTTTTCGGTGACAAATGCCTCGATCACATCCCCGGACTTGATGTCGGAGAAGTTTTCGATCACGATACCGCATTCTTGTCCGGCGCGAACCTCGGCTGACGTCGTCTTTGAAGCGGCGCAGCGAGCCCACCCTGCCGGTGTGAACCACGATATTGTCGCGCAGCAGGCGAAGCTGGCAGTCTTTGGTAATGTTGCCCTCGTTGACGAAACAGCCGGCAACCATCCCGACTTTGGTGACACGGAATACTTCGCGCACCTCGGCCTTGCCCTTGTACACTTCCTTGAACACCGGAGACAGCAGCCCTGTCATAGCGAGCTTAATCTCGTCCGTCAGGTTGTAAATGATGGTGTGCAGGCGGATGTCGACCTTTTCCTGCTCGGCGAGCGCGGCGGCGTTACGTTCCGGACGCACATTGAAGCCGATAACAATGGCGTTGGACGCGGACGCGAGCAGCACGTCCGATTCATTTATAGCGCCGACGCCCGAGTGCAAGACCCGAACCCGGATCTTCTCGGTGGAAAGCTTGTTCAGGGTATCGGTCAGGACTTCGGCCGAGCCGCCAACGTCCGCCTTCAGAATGATGGGCAGCTCCTTGACTTCTCCGGCTGCCATCTGTTTGTGGAACTGTTCGAGCGTCAGTCGGCCCGTTCTTGGCCATCGCCACTTCGCGCGCCTTGCTCTCGCGATACATGACGATCTGCTTCGCTTTGGCCGTATCGGTGACCACCTGGAAGCTATCGCCGGCATCCGGAATGGTATCGAGACCCAGCACCTCGACCGGAGTCGAAGGCTCGGCTTCGCGAATCGGTTCGCCGCGATCGCTTATCAGCGCGCGGACTTTGCCGAACACCGACCCGCAGATGAAGAAATCGCCGACATGCAACGTGCCGTTGCGCACCAGTACGGTTGCAACCGGTCCACGACCGCGGTCGAGTTTGGCTTCGAGTACGCTGCCCATGGCTGGCCGTTCCGGGTTCGCCCTAAGATCCTGGAGATCGGCTACCAGGATCACCATTTCTAGCAGAAGATCTAGATTTTCCTTGGTCTTCGCGGAGAGCGGGACCATAACGGTATCGCCCCCCCAATCTTCGGCCAGCAGACCGCGATCGGAAAGCTGTTGTTTGATACGGTCCGGCTGCGCGTTCGGCTTGTCGATCTTGTTGATGGCGACAATGATCGGAACCTTCGCGGCTTTCGCGTGATCGATCGCTTCGAGCGTCTGTGGCATGACGCCATCATCGGCCGCTACCACCAGGATCACGATGTCGGTGACCTTAGCGCCGCGTGAGCGCATACGGGTAAACGCTTCATGGCCGGGAGTATCGATGAAGACGATCTTTCGGCCACTCTGCTCTACCTGATAAGCGCCGATATGCTGGGTGATGCCGCCGGCTTCCTTCTCCGCGACGTTCGCGTGGCGGATGGCGTCGAGGAGCGACGTCTTTCCGTGATCCACGTGGCCCATAATAGTGACCACCGGCGCGCGCTTGAGCTGATCCTTCTCTACCTGCGCTTCTTCCACTTCCTGGCGGGATTCTTCTTCGAAGCTGACGGTAGCTGTGGATGCCCCGAATTCGCGCGCCAGAGTGGTGGCCATGGTCGCGTCGAGCGTCTGGTTGATGGTAGCGAAAATACCGCGATCCACCAGCTTCTTGATAACGAAATTCGCCTTCACGTCCAGCTTCTCGGAAAGCTCCTTGACGGTAATGCCTTCGGAGATGGTGATCTCGCGGCTGATCGGAGGAGGTCCGGAGGGTGTTTCGCGGCGTGTCGGCCGGAGCACCTTCTCTTCATGATCGAATTGGCGATCCTTGGCGGTGCGACGGCGGTTGTCGCCCGGACGGCGCTGCTGCTCCGGTGCGGGGGGTGCGGTACCGGGAGCAATCATTCCGGGGCGCGAAACCGGATGCATGGGACGCGGTCCGCCAGGACGTTGCGGAGGCAGACCGGGCCGTTGCGGAGATACTGGTCCGCGGTTATCGGGACCGCGCGCGACTATAGGCTGTCCGGGGCGAATGGGTCCTCGATAAATAGGTTGTCCGGGAACCGGCGAAGCGGGCGGACGAGACTGTTGCGGAGGACGCGGCGCGGGAGTGCCGGGAGTTGCCGCCGCAGGGGGAGCCGCGGCGCGAATCCGCCGCTCCAAATCCGGGCGCGGCGGTACCACGGGACGCGCCGCGGGCTGACCGGCTAATGGGGCATTGGCAGGACGGGGGGATCCGGGAGCCGCCTGCCGTATGAGCACTGGTCCTTGAGGACGCGATATGGGACGCTGTGGCGGCGCAGTACGCTGCGGCGGAGGAGACTGTCGCATCCCTGGCGAGGGACGCGAGATTGGCGTTCCGGGAGGCGCGGAAGGAGTCGAAAGACCGCCTGGGAATGGAGCGCGTGGTCCGGATAAGACTTGGCCCGGACGAGCCTGCGGCAAAGGCCGAACCGGCGGCGCCGCAGGCCGCGACGGAGCAGACGGCATCGGACGGGGCGGAGCAGGCCCAGGCATAGCTTGTACCGGCGGAGCTACGGGCTGATCGGCTTGGATCGGCGGAGCCGCCGGCGCTGCCGAAGCCGGAGGAGCAGGCGCGGGAGCTTGAGGCATCGGACGGGGGCCGAGTGGCGGCCGGATCGGCATCCGGGGAACGGGGCGCGCGACTACCGGTTCAGGGGGCGCTTCGTGTGCTGGCACCTGCGCTTCCTCGGCTGGAGTTAAGGTTTCGGACGGTTCTTCTAGCGCGGCAGGCGTCCGCTCCGCGGAGATTGCTTCCTCTTCGCGCTCATCCTCTTGCTCGTGCTCTTCGAACTCCGGCTCGTCTAGCGCCGAGCCAGCGCCGCTTCCGTTGCTACGGGGAACGTAATCGCTCCCAGCGAAACGCAGGCGCAACTTCTCTGCCACATCCTCGTCGATCGAGCTGGAGTGGGTCTTCTTCTCCGTGACGCCCAGTTCCGGCAGTAGGTCGAGGATCAAATTTGCCTTAATCTCGAGGTCGCGTGCCAGCTCGTTGATGCGAATCTTCTTCATAAACGAACGTTTGCTTCTTATTCCTCAGGGCTTCTGTTTTCGCTGGATTGGCGGCTTGAGCTGCCCTCTTCCGCGACATGTTCTTCGCCGGAAGCGGAAGAACTTATGTTACCAGAGTCGACTGGGGCCAGTTCTGAGACGACCTCGGTTTCGGCGGCCGATTCCGGCGCTGCATTGCTTTCAACAGCTCCAGCGACTTCCGGAGTGTTGCTGTTGGCCGCCGCTTCACTAGCGTCAACATCGTCACTGGCTTCAACATCGGAAACGACCTCTTCCGGCCCGGGCTCTTTGGCAGTCTCGCCCGGAGCTTCCGCAGGAGTCTCCTCGAATTGTCCGTAATAATTATTGACAGCGGTCTGGATAGTTTCCACTTCGGCGCCGACACCTGGAATTTCTTCCAGTTGCTCAGGCGTCATGCTACCTAACTGCTCAATGGTGCCGATTCCGGCCAGCGCCAACTTCGCCGCCAAATCGTCTGTAAGACCAAATTCGAACAGAGCAGAGATCGGGTCTCCCGGAACTACCAACGCCTCCATCAAGGACTCGACTTCCTGGCGCTTCTCTTCCTCGCTCTTAATGTCAATCTTCCACGCGAGCAATTTCGCTGCCAGGCGAACGTTCTGGCCCTTCTTGCCGATGGCCAACGACAACTGCGAGTCGTCGACAATTACTTCCATGTGCTTCTCGCCGGGATCCACTACCGTCACCCGGCTGATTTTCGCCGGGCTGAGCGCGTGAGTTGCAAACTGCACCGAGTCCTCCGAGAATTCGATGATGTCGATCTTCTCGCCGCGCAATTCGCGGATGATCGATTGTACGCGCATACCCTTCATCCCTACGCAAGCGCCGACACAATCGACATCCCGGTCGCGGCTGAAGACCGCGATCTTGGTGCGTTCTCCCGCCTCACGGGCGCAGCCTTTGATAATTACCGTGCCGTCGTAGATTTCGGGCACTTCCTGCTCAAAGAGCCGCTTCACCAGTTCCGGATCGGCTCGCGATACCACCACTCCCGGACCCTTGGCGGCCTTGTCAACGATTTTGATCACGCAGCGCACGCGATCGCCGACGCCGAAGTTCTCCAGGCGGGACTGCTCTTTCTTGGGCAGACGCGCTTCGGTCTTTCCGAGATCGAGAATCAGATCCGGCCCTTCGATCCGTTTGACCGTGCAATGAACCAATTCACCCGCGCGGCCCGAATATTCCTGAAATACCGTTTCCCGCTCGGCTTCACGGACCTTTTGGAAAATCACCTGTTTGGCGGTCTGCGCGGAGATGCGCCCCAAAGCGTCGGTGGGCTTCGGAATGCGCACGTCGGCGCCGATCTCGGCGGCCGGATCGATGCGCACCGCCTCGCGCAAGAGCATCTCTTTCGCCGGATCGGCAACCTCTTCAACTACCTTCTTTACCGCGAACAGTTTGAGGGAGCCGCTCTTTTCATCGATATCGGCCACATAGTCTTCATTGGTCCGGAAATGCTTACGGGCGGCTATGAGCATGGCATCCTTCACCGCATCCATAACGATCTGGCTGGCGATGCCCTTTTCCTTGCTCAGTATCTCGATAGATTGAAAGATGCTTTCCACGAAGCGTTATCCCCTATTGTTTTTCTTGGCTGAATATCCGGAGGGCTACCACTCGAACTTCAGATTGGCCCGGTCGACCTGCTCAAACGTAAACTCAACTCGCTTGCCGACTGCGAGCTCCATTTCGAGGGCGCCGTCTCGCGCTGAGAGCAGGACTCCATCGAAGTGTTTGACGCCTTCCAGCGGTTCGCGAAGTACCACTTTTATGCGCTGTCCCTGAAATCGTTCGAAGTCCTTCCACTTCTTAAGCTTTCGCTCAACGCCAGGAGAACTGACCTCCAGGGTGAAGTGGCCGGGAATGAGGTCCTCCGCATCCAAGGCACTCCCGACATGGAGTGACACGGACTCACAGTCCGCATGGGTAACTCCTTCCGGCTTGTCAATATAAATGCGCAGCATATGGTTGCGGCCGGAACCCTTTAGTTCCACTTCGACGACCTCCAGGCCGTCGGACGATGCCGCCTTTTGCGCGATCTCTTCGATCTTGGCAACTACGTTCTGCCTCACGCGAAAACCTTTACGTCAATAAAAAAGTGGGCTTTCGCCCACTCCAAGAGTCCGCCACCGACAACCCTATTGTAGCGCGGTTTCACCGGAATAGAAAGAGAAGGCTGCTTGCGTTTTGTTTACAGGGGCTTGCGGCGGGTCTACATGACGGAGACGTGTCAGCCTCCGGAAAGTCTTGATCGCCATCTCAAGTTTCCTGACAACTGCCGATTATCCAAGTAAGCGGCCGATAGACGGATAAGAGGCAAGTTTCCCTAAGGAGCTACGGGGCTCCAAAGGAAAAGCCCGGGTAGGAGCCCGGGCCTTACCCCAATCCATGGGCCGAAAGGGGTGATGCGTTATGCGCATTTATCTCGTAGTACGCATTAAGTTCAAACTCTTGAACTTGATCAAAGTTTGGCTGCGGTTCGTACCGAATCGCCGCTAGCTTTGACGGCCTGGGGCTCTTGCCAAGAGCTTCAGCCTGCGTACATCTTACGCCAACCCCCGACATCCCGTCCATATACTCACGGTACTGGGAGTTCGCGGAGTTTACAGGGCCACGAACTTACGCCACACAGTGGAGCGGAATAATCTTCTTTTGGAAAGCGTACTGCACCAGTTGCGCCTTATTATGGATATCCAACTTGCGCATGAGATTGAACTTATGCGCCTCGATTGTCTTGGCGCTTAGTTTCAAACTACTCGCGACGTCTTTTACGCGGAACCCCTCAGCCAAGAGCTTGAGTACTTCCTTTTCGCGCGGGGTGAGACTCGCGGAACGCGTCTGTGGCATGGCGTGAACGCCTCCGCGCCTGCGGTAATCCTGCACGAGACGGGATAACATTCGAGGGCTCACCCAAGTTCCGCCGTGATCGATTTCGATCAGCGCCGTCATCAGGTCGGCTGGGCTGCTTTCCTTGAGAATATATCCGGATACGCCGGCATCCAGCGCATCGATCAGATAGTCTTCCTCTGCATAGGCAGTCAGAATCGCCACCCGGGTATTGGGAAAGTCCCGGCGTATTAATCGTGCGGTTTGCATCGGGCTGCATCCCGGCATGACTGCCTCCATCAGGACGATTCTGGCATCAGCCCCCTCCAGCAATGCGGGCACTGCCTCGGCACTTTCTACCGCGGCGACGACATCGAGATCGGGGTTCTGCGAGAGAAGTAATCGGGTACCCTCCCGGAAGAGCGGATGCGGATCGGCAAGTATGATTTTTATTTGGCCCATAATGAACTCACCCTAGTATCGGAGGAGTATCGGAAATACTTTAGAGACTGGGCGCAAATTAGTACTACTTCGATGGAGTAGCGGTTAAGCTAATCGCCGTACCGGCGGAGGCGGCCATATTTTTTTCCCCGCTCGCCTTCAAAATTTGAGCGACAGGGTTGAAGCCATTCTCGAGGGCGGCGTGCAGCGGGGTCGAACCGGCTTTATTGCTCAGATTGGGGTCCGCGCCCTTGTCGATCAACAAACGCACGACCGCCTCCCGGCCCATCGATGCCGCGCTGTAGAGCGGCGTGGACCCGGAATCGGTTTCCCGTGCATTTATCTGCGCGCCTCTCGAAAGCAGCAGCATCACGATGTCGCGTTCCCCGGCTAGCGCGGCATCGTGCAGCGGAGTGGCTCCATAACTGTTGCGCGCATTTACATCGGCGCCCGCATCGAGCAGTAATACTGCAATGCGCTGCTGGCCTTTCAGAGCGGCGTCGTGCAGCGGCGTCGAACCCGACTTGCAGCGCACGTTGACATTAGCCCCGCGCGAGAGGAGCATCTCGACCACATCGGTCTGTCCCCTCAGCACGGCTTCTTCGAGGAGGCTGGTTTCGGGCGAATCTGGACGCGACGATGCCGCCGGCTCCGATTTCCCGAGAAGCAATTTCACACAGTCGGAGTGCAGGAATCTGGCGGCATTTTCAAGCGGCGTTGCGCCTGTATTGTCGCGAATTGCGGAATTTGCGCCGGAGGAGAGTAGAAGCTCGACCACGTCGGCGAAGCCATGCGTGGCGGCATCGTTCAGCGGAGTTGCGCCGTTCTCATGGTTCACCGAGTTGATATCCGAGCCCGCGGCGATCAGAGCGGCGGCAGTCTCGCGATATCCCTTCCAGGCTGCAACGTCGAGAGGAGTCGAGCCGCTGCGGTCCTTCCGATCGATGGGAGCCTTGCGTTCAAGCAGCAACCGGACCACATCGATGTACCCGCGCGCGGCGGCGAGATGCAGCGCGGTGCTACCATCCCGGTCCACGGCTTTGATGTCCGCGCCATGATCGAGCAACAGAGCGGCGATGACGGTATTTCCTTTGATGGCCGCGTAGTGCAGCGGCGTGGAACCCGCTTCGGCGTGGCGGAGGTTGGGGTCGGCGCGATTTTCGAGTAGCAGCCGTACCAAGTCCGCGTGACCGCTCCAGACGGCGTCGTGTAAAGCCGTTGCGCCGAAATCGTCACGCACGTTGGGGTCCGCGCCGGAGGTGAGGATGGCCTGTGCGGCTGGCAGATTGCCCGAACGCACCGCTTGATGCAGGTCCCCTGCAAACATCAAGAGCAGGCCGCAGATAAGACCCGAGTACATCCTACTTCAATGATAGGTCCGTTCGGGTGTGCCGTGTTGTCGGCCTTTAATTCACAGGCACCCCCGGCCGACCCCCGGCCGGAAAACCATACCGGCCTGTTACGAGCCCGCTACCGTTCTTGTGACTCATCTTGGCATTACCTGTTAACCTAAGTGATTGCAATGACTTTAGACGAAATTCGCGAGCTGATCAAGCTTGCCTCAGAAACTGGTGTTGCGGAACTCGAAGTGCAAAAGGGGGACGATCGTGTCCGTATCCGGCTCTCCTTGCCAGCGGAACTATACACGACCTCTCCAACCTACCATCCCGTACAAGTGAATCCGCCAGCTTCGGAATCGGCGGTTTCGGCTTCGCCTGCATCGGTAACCGTGCCCGCGTCGAGTTCGCCGTTCGCCTCGCGTGCCGGCGACAAAGCGCCGGGGCCGCCGAATGACGGAACGGTGTTGGTGAAGAGTCCTATCGTCGGCACTTTTTATGAAGGCTCCGCGCCGGGAACACCTCCTTTCGTTCGCGTCGGAGAGTCGGTACAGCCCGGCAAGGTCCTGTGCATCATCGAGTCGATGAAGCTGATGAATGAGATCGAAGCCGAAATTGCCGGAGTCATCGAAGCTAAGCTGGTCCCTAACGGACAACCGGTCGAGTACGGAGAAGCCCTGTTTGTCATCCGTCCCGTTTAAGAAAATCCTCATTGCCAACCGGGGCGAGATTGCTTTGCGCGTGATCTGCGCCTGCAAGGAACTCGGCATCCCTACTGTGGCCGTCTACTCCGAGGCGGACCGCTACACTTTGCCGGTGCGTTTCGCCGACGAAGCGATCTGTATTGGACCTGCGAAGAGCGCGCGTAGCTACCTGGATATTCCAAGCATCATCAGTGCCGCGGAAATCACCAATACAGACGCGATCCATCCCGGCTACGGCTTCCTGAGCGAGAATGCCGGCTTCGCTGAGGTCTGTGAAACATCGGGTATCACCTTCATCGGTCCGAGCCCGAAGGTGATTCGCGAAATGGGCATCAAGGAGCGCGCGCGCGCTATCATGAGCGATCACGGAGTGCCAATTCTTCCTGGGTCGAGCGGCGTGTTGCACAGTCCCGAAGAAGCGGTTGAACTGGCAGGGCAGATTGGTTTACCGGTCATTCTGAAAGCTTCGGCGGGTGGCGGCGGGCGAGGGATGCGCGTCGTGCAGAATCTCGAAGAGCTTCCTGGTTTGCTCTCGCAGGCACAGAACGAAGCGGGCGCGGCGTTCAGTTCCGAAGACGTTTATCTCGAAAAATTCATCACAGCGCCACGCCACATCGAGTTCCAGATTCTCGCCGACCAGCACGGCAATGTGGAAGTGCTTGGCGAACGCGAGTGCAGCATCCAGCGGAGGCATCAGAAGCTACTCGAAGAATCGCCTTCGCCGGCGCTTACGCCCGAGATGCGCTATAGCGTCAGCGAAGCGTTGAAGAATGCCCTTTCGGCGATCGGTTACAGTAACGCGGGCACGGTGGAGTTCCTGATGGACGAGACCGGACGCCTGTATTTCATTGAAGTGAACGCGCGCATTCAAGTGGAGCATCCGGTCACCGAGATGGTGACCGGGATCGACCTGGTGAAGGCTCAGATCCGCATCGCGGCGGGCCAGAGGCTTGCGGACTTTCTGGATCTGCCGGTCAAGCGCACGGGGCACGCGATCGAATGCCGCATCAACGCGGAGAATCCCGATACGTTTACTCCGAGTCCCGGCCGGATCACAGGGCTGAATCTTCCCGGCGGAATCGGCGTTCGCGTGGACACGCATGCTTACACCGACGGTGTGATCCCGCCGTATTATGACTCGCTCGTTGCGAAGTTAATTACCCACGGATGCGATCGTAAGGAAGCCATCCAGCGGATGCGACGCGCTTTGAGTATGTTTATCGTTGAAGGCATTCACACGTCAATCCCGCTGCATCAGAAGATTCTGGTGGATGCCGATTTCGTGGCCGGCAAGTTCGATACGAACTTCATTAAACGCTACGGGAAGCAGTGAAGAAGGATCGAAGTGAGAAGACGGGAGACATTTTTTGAAGAAAGGAATGAAGCCGCTTGGACCCCGCTTTGCTCGGCGCTCCGATCTCTGGGTAACAGCGACGCTAGCTCCTGGCGGACTCAGTGTAATGGGCGATGTTAGCTGCCGATCCCTAGCGCACAAGACTTTACGGCCGATACCGGCAAGATTAAGATTATGTCCACCCAGCCAGCAGAGAATGGATTCGGGAACTACTTGCCGCTCTGAAAGGGGAAAAACGGCGGCAATTCGGCAGATCTGAAGCTTGGTTTTTGTCTTCTAGTCGGATTCCTTCCGCCGGAAGAGCCATGGACCGGGCTGATACAGGCTGAGGGACAGAGGTTTACTCTCGCAGAAGCCGCAGGCAGGCTTCCAGCAATTACTTGAGCCGTAAAGGCAAGGCAGATTTACCGCCATGGGATTGTTGGTGCGCTGTAGTGCCGTGGCGGAAATGCCGCATGTTGGCGAGCATCTACTCAACCAGCAGCGAGTTGTCTGTGCCTGGACCCCATAATCGCTAATCTAGGCCAATGTAAGAGCATTTTGTCAATGCCTCAGCCCCTAAGCCCGGCCTAATGCCACCACCTTTCAGGCAGTCAGCGCCGCTTCCCCGCGACAAATAGGGAGAATGGCGGAATACAGGCATAGCGCGCATGCGGTCTACGACCTGAAGTATCACCTGCTCTGGTTAACGAAGAGCGTGCGCGCGATCTGATTCGGCGGTGTATCGTTCGCGGGAGTTAGCGATCATACGCGGGGCGGATCTCGCCAGACCACGTACACACGCTGGTGGCAGCGCCAGCGGATTTCCACGAAGGTCGGCAACAAAGCATGCCTGATGCGTTCCTTGGATGAAGTGGTCGATATCCAAGACCACCCCGCGCTCGTCATCCTCATCCGGCTCCAACTTCCGCGCTGCTGCCAATGAATGTTCCAATGCTCGATAGGCGTCTCAGAAGCTCAAGATATTGCGGCGGTGCGTGGGTATCGTCGCACGGCGACGCGGGAACGGACGATCATCCGAAAGGTCTTCGCATCCTTATCCTGGCTAAGCGCGCGGACCCCCGGTGGAGCAGGCTCTTCCCGGAAAGCCCTTCTACTCAAGAAGACGCTCGATCGTACCGAAAAGGCACAGCACCAAATCATCCCTGCAAATTGTGCTTTCGAATTTTCAAGTCAAACACCCACTCCGCTGGTATAAGAAAGCGAATTCTTTTGGTGTGAGCGGCGTTCAATTCGGCGATCAGACGAAGTTTGATCAACCGATTTCGAGAAGACTTAAGTTACCGCCTAAAGTAGACTAGCGGATGACGAGCGCGGCACGGGGGAAGGCGAATTTACGGCCGACTTCGTCCACGGCATTGATCTGGCACGTATACCGGCCGGGCGCCAGGTCCTTCAGCGGGACCTGGAACTGGACGGGAACGGCTTCGGGCCGCGTCTCGGCGAGTTGGGTCGCTTCGAGCGGCCCGATCTCAAATGCTTTCGCTCCCTTCGGGTCGAAAAGGCTCATGCTGACTTTGACACGCCGGGCAGTATGTATTAGCAGGGTCGGGGCGCGCGTCATACACGTCGAAGTTCACATAGAGATTCTGACTTCGCCGGAAGACTTGCGTGATGTTTGGAATCAACTTCTCCTCACCGACTACGAGGGGGTTGGCAGTAAGCCTCTTTTCGGGAGATCTTCTCCGCAGCTTCCGGCCGCGGCTTTGAGATGCTCGCGCGGTGTTGCTCCAGATTACCGAACTGAGTTTCAGGCCGGACGTATCGGCGCTGAGATCGGGGATGGTGAATCGGGATTCGAAGGTTCCCATTTTGCCGGTGATGTTTTCGCGCAGCAGAAACTTCATGCGATAGCTGCCCGGGCTCGAGCGTGAATCCCGCGTCATATTGAAAGCTCTTGCGAGAGACGTTGCCCGCCTTATCCGAATCGAGCTTGATCTTCACGGTGTCGCGTACGTTGCCCGCGACGGCGTGCTGCTCGTCCTGAATCTGGCCGAGAAAGTCGAACTGCGTGAAGCCGGCGTCGCCTTTTGAATCGCCAGCGCCACCACCGAGCCGGGAACCTTGATTGAGACCGGCACGAAGTAGCTTGTCGGGCTGATGCGGAAATAATCGATCTGCAAGCTCGAGCGGAATATCGGTAACCGGTTCGCCCGCGGAGATGGCTTCCTTCAGTTGCTGTTCCTTGTCCTGACCGCTCATCTTGCCCCAAACTTTGCCCGCGTAGTACCCCTGGCGATGTTCAAGCTTCGGCGTCGAGTTTGGTTGCTCAGCTTGACGGAGATCTTACGATACTTGCCGTCCATGAGCGCCGTTGGAGCTGTAGTAGCCGAGGAGGTAATAGCTGCGAATGCTCCTGCTGAGCCTGGATAATTCCGGCCGTGATATCGTTGCTGTCGAGAAAGGCCTTGCCGCCGGTATCGGCGGCCAGCGTGACGAGCGTCTCCTGCGAATCGTTGATGTCTGGCGCGCTGCGAGTTATAGACCGAGCCGGTGAAAATGCCGGAGCCGCGCGAACCGCCTTTGCTGGCGCCGCCGCCGGGAGGGTCCGCCATCAGGCCGCGGGTGTCGATAGGGTAGAATGGCCACGTTGGCTTTAGATGCCGCGTTGATCGATAGCCTCCAGCTGCGCCTGATTATCCACGCCGGTCTTGCTCACGCCGCCGAAAAGTAGATGAGCGCTTTCTTTTCCGGAAGCGCAGCCAGCATGCTTGGAGGCCTGCTCGATGGCCGCTGCAGCTTCTGGTCGGTGTTGAAGATATTGAACTCGGTCTCGTCGGCGACGAACGCCGCGCCGGTGTCCTCGCTATTATCGTCGCCGCGTCATCGGCGAGACCCGCCAGTTCGCGCATTTCGCCGATGGGCAGTCCTTTGATGATGCCTGTCAGCAGATCGCGGTCGCCGGTGAAGTCGGTCAGCACGTTGATGCGGCTCGTGTAGAGCATGATCGCGACCATATCGTCTTTGGTGATCTTGGTTGTTGAGATAATCGAGCGCGGCATCCTGGGCGCGCAGTTGCTCGGGGATTCCCATGGAAGAGAAATCGAAGAAGAAGACCAGAGGCGCTTGTCGTGATACTGGATCTGTCCGGGTGTTTCGGCGGTGATGGTGGTCTTGGGCGCTTCGGGAAGCTTCGTCTGGTCGCTCAAGGTGAGGGGCGGCGGCGGCTCCGGCATGTTGGTCAGCTTCTGATATTCGAAGACTGAGATCTTCTGCGGCTTGCCGTCTTCGAGTGACGATGAAATCGTCGGCTTGAGGTTCTCGATCGGTTTGCCGGACTTGTCTTTCACCGTGACGTCGACGATGACCAGATTGCTGGTGGAGCTGAACTTTGGGATCGTGCCGTCGGATTGCTGGGGATTTTGCCCGGCATCGAAAGGGCCAGCAGGAGCGCTGCTGCGCATGCGAGTACAGCTTGCTTACGCACGCGGCTCAATAGGATCGGAGGACGCATTTAGAAGCTGAACCTCAGGATAGCGAGACTGTGCGGGTGGCGGACGCGGCGGTCGGCAGGCCGTAAGTCGAGGAATTGACCGTTGTTCCGAAGCCGGTGATCTGAACGTGATTGAGGGCGTTGTTGGCGCTGAGCCGCAGTTGCAGCTGCCGCCGCGATTCGCCGAGACGGAACGCGCGGTTGAGCGACGCGTTGAACGACGTCACGAACGGCCCCGGAATGGTATCGCGGCCCGCATTGCCATAAGTGCCGGGCAGCGGCGTGGTGAATGCGCCAAGGTTGAAATACGGATAGTTGTCCCGCATCGATACTCTCGCCAGTGGCTTGCGCGCGTCCGGTGCCGAATGCCGCGGTACCGCCGGTGTTGGACAGATTGCCGGCGACACGCGCGGTCAGCGGTGTGCCGGTGTTTGCGGTGAAAGTTCCGCGAAAGGACCAGCCGGTAAGCGCCTTGGTCTTCCATCCGCTGTTGCGCATGCATGCCATGCACACCCACGGGAGAGGAGAAGAGGAAAGTCAGGCTGCAGACTTATGGCGCTGATCGAAGGTCGAGAGGCCGCGCTCGAGCGCGCAGGTCATTGATGAATTGGACGGTCGTGCCGCCGGGTCCGCTGAAGCTCGAGGCGTCATCGATCGATTTCGAGTAAGTGTAGAGCGCGACGAACGACAATGCCGCGCTTGAAACGCCGAGTGAGCCGCACCTGTCCGGCGTTGTAGCTCGAATTGGCGCTCGAGCTCTGGTAATTGAACGAAGTCGCGTTGGCGATGGGCAACTGAGTCTGCGGATTGAGCAGCGATGCGCCGGGGATGCACGGTTGGGCTGATCCACGAGCCCGAGGTCGCGTTCCTTTGGTGCCGATGTATTCGAGTTCCATCAGCAGGCCGTGCGGCAGCGTGTTGCTGGACCGCGAAGACCCAGGTCTGCGCGTATGCGAGTCGGTAGTTGGGATCGATGGCGAAGCTGTTGGTGATCGTCTGGTTCGCGATGACCGGGAAGCCATTCTGCAGCGTCAGAGGATAGGCAGTGCTGGTGCTAAGCGAGGCGCTTTGCGCGAACGGCGGCTGCGAAGCCATCTGAGACGCGATCTGCCCGTAAGCCGAGCCGCTGTAGAAAATGCTGTAGCCTCCGCGGACGACGGTGCTCTTCTTCTTGAAGGGCCGGTAAGCGAAGCCGAAGCGCGGCGAAAAGTTGTTATCGTCCGGACGCACCAGGCTGCTCGGAACGCTGCCGGAGTAGGGCGCTGTTTGCCCCGACGTGACCACCGCCACTGGGTGAACAGCGGGTTCACGTCCAGATTCGCCAGATGTCCGTACAGTTCGGTGTAGGGCGCAGAAGTACTCGTAGCGGATACCCAGATTGAACGAGAGACCGCGGCTGATGCGCCAGTCGTCCTGCGCGATACGCGCTCGTCGGCCCAGCCGCGGAAATAGTTGTTGTTGCTGCCGAAGCGCAGGAACTCGATTGCGGCAGGCCCGAGCAGAAAATCGGCAAAATCGAAACCGGTGCCCGAACCGGCTGCCGTTGGCATTGATTTCACTGGTGAGCAGGCCGCTGAAGCTGAACGATCCGCGCGCGTTCGGATACGAGAGGGTGTTCTGCTGCAGACGCCGGTAGAGATAGCCGAAGGTAAGATTGTGCGCCTCTTGATCACGTAAGTCACGCCGTCGGTGAAATTCATGGTCTGAGGCGCGGCTGACGGAAGCAGTGCCATCGGACAGGCCGCCGAAATTGGTGAAAGAGAGGCTGGGCGGTCCGTAGTCGATGGGATCCTGCGAGGGCCCCGCGATCCCCAACTCCCCCGACGATGTTCTGCGTGTACGCGAAGAACGGCGCGCTCTTGCTGTATATTGCGGCTGAAGGTGAGAGTGGCGCTGTTGTTGAAGCGCGGCGCGAAGCTGTGGCTCCAGCCGACCGAGGCGCTCAGGCCGTACCCGCTGAAGTGTCGCGAAATCCGAAGAGCTGTTCGTTCTGCGAATCGCGGGTCTGCGTCTGGACATTGAAGGTGAGCCGATCCTTCTTCGAGAGCGGGGCATTGAGACGAACGCCAATGTTCTGGTTGTTATTCGGATACGAGTTTTCGAGGCGATAGTTCTGCACGACACCGGTGTAAGTGGGCAACGGAAAGTAATTGAGCAGACCTAGGGACGCCGAATTGATGCGGGAGAGCGGGATGATATTGCCCGGAAAGGCAGCGCCGCTCAGGGGATTGTAGATTGAGTTCGAGATCGCCGAAAAGTCGCCGACGCGTTCGGCCACGGTTGGCAGGGAAGAGACCAGGTTCGTAGGATTGCGGCTAACCGTGCCTGAATAGGAGACGTTGAAGCTCCAGTTCGGGAGGTTGACGAGTTTCGGAATGATGAGCGGTCCGCCGATATTCAGGCCGAAGCGAGCCTGATCGTAGGAAGGCTTCGCTGCCGCTTTGCCGTTTAAGGAAAAGGGCGCGGCGTTCAAGGCGGAGTTGTTTAGATTGACGAAGACAGACCCGCTGAGGTCCGCGCCTTTACGGTGGCGGTTGCCGAAACTGTTGTACCGCCCCTGATATGGCCCGCGGCCAGGGCCTCCACGCCCACCCGGTCCACCGCGCCCGCCAGCTGGCCGCCACCGGGACCACCGCCGCCGCGTCCGCCACGCCCGCCGTTATCCATGCCGGGCATGCCACCCGAATCGGCTCCAATCCGCCGGCGATCGCGCTGACGCCGAAGCCGCCAAGTCCGAGGCTATCGCCCGAACCGTTGCTCATTCCGGGGGGCATTCCGGGTCCGCCGGCATCGCCGCCGTAGCCGGACGCGAACAGCGAGGGATTGCCGCCGTCGCCGCCTCGCGATTGATTGAACCGTTGACGGCGGGCTTCGTCGTCGCTCGCCGCCGCGAGTCCGCCGCTGGTGCTGCCGTTGACCAGCAGAGTTTCTCGGATTCTCCGGGTAAAGGAGCGGCTGCGGGCGCGCGGCCGCATCGGAGAGAGCCTGTTGCCCCTGTTCGGTCGCTTTGATGGAAGCGTTCTGGAATCCGGCGGGGCGCTGCGGTACGCCGGGATGTCCCGAGCGGGTGCGGCGAGGACCGGCTTGGGAGTTTTCCGCGTCTTCGCCGGTGCGGGCGCGGATGTTGCGGGCGCGGGTGGCGCGGGCGCGGAAGGAGCGGGCGCCGGGGGAGGGGCTATCGTCGACGGTGCGGCGGGCGTGGGCTCGCCGATGCGCGGCATTTCGAGAGCCCATTCACGGACGGAATCGTTATCTCCGGAGATCTGCGCGATCTGGGGGATGAAGCCCATCATCTCTATCGATCTCCCAGGTTCCGGGAGTCACCACGAGCGAGTACTGCCCGGATTCGTCGGTGTAAGCGACTACTTTGACTGTTCCTTGACGCGCAGTTACAGTCGCGCCGGGAATAAAATGATCTGCTGCGCGAACGGATCCGCTGAACAGGGCGGCGCCCAACTGAAGCGGACCCAGGAGCGATATAACAAGAAGCCGGACAAGACGTTTCACTGGGACCTTATAGATTAGTGCATCTGAAAACGGGGGTAGTGTCAACGAATAGCGCCAGCTTTTACAAGCGTTTACAAGATATAAAGATTGCGCTGGGCTGCTGCGCCGGGCTTGATAGCGCAAAGAGATCCTTTGAGAAAATCCACCGCCGGTCCTACCACAAGATGTGCCCTCGCAAGATGTACCCTCGCAACATGTGCGATCGAGAGACGCTGGAATCAACAAACCTTTCGACCGCATCCTGAAGGACCTTGCGGATGAAGCGCCCGACCTGCTTCTGCGGTTACTCGGCATGGGCCTCCTGGCATCGCCGCGGACATCCCCCGCTTCGTCCAGAAACTGCTCCGTCGTGGTACTGCCGGATTATGTCGCGGTAATTCGCACCGGCGCTGCGGACCCCATCATTTTCCACGTCGAGTTTCAGTCCAATTACTACCGGGATTTGCCGCGCGATATGGCGCGATATGGCGGAAGCCTGGCATGGCAGCATCAGATGCCGGTGGAGTCGGTGCTCGTTCTCCTGCGCCCTCAAGGAGTGCCTGCGGCGATCGAGGAGGCAGGACACTACAACATCGGGAAAACCCTCACGGAGCATCCGTTCCGGGTGATGCGATTGTGGGAAATCGATCCGACACTGGTGCTGGAGACCGAGAACCGAGGCTCCTGCCTTGGGCTCTGCTCATGAAGTCGAGCGATGAGCAGGTGCGCAGGATAGCGGTCATGATAGCGCGTCAGGGCGATGAAGAATCGATGGGACGGTTCTTGACAGTGGGAAGCATTCGTTATGATAGAGATTCGCTGAAGGAGATGTTAGGAGGTAGAGAAATGGGTTTGATACGGGCCATTTGGGATGGATCCAGCCTGGTGCAAGAGGAGCGGGACGAGGCTGCGGCGAAAGGCCGAATGGAAGGTGGAAGCCAGTTGAAGGCCGGGTGGAGGAGGCGCGCAGATTTCTGCGGCTACTGCTGAGAAAGAATTTCCCGGAACTAGAGTCCCTAAAGGAGATCGATCAGATCCCGACCGTCGATACGTTGGAAGCTCTTGGCGAGGTAATCGTTGAAGCGTGTGGCACCGATGCCGTCCGGGAAGCAATCCTTGCAGCCGCCGGCCAAACTGAAAACTCCTGTGCTGTACGTTTACTGATCCCTTCGCGCGCTGGCATCTTCCCCTGGCAAGGCTGCTCGAAATGCCGGCTGGCAGGTTACCCCGGCGGTGGGTCACCGTGATTTTGAATACTCGGCGGCCACCGTTCCGAATCCCTTGAGCTGTCAGCGGTGAGCCGGTCATAAACGTCCGGAAATCGCCGTGGGCTTCTTTTTGCCGTGGGCTTCTTTCTGCGGAACAATTACGCGCCCGGCCAGCCCGGTCGCGGGATCACAAACTCATTGATGGACGGCTCATAATGCTGTGCTCAATCCAGTGTGAAGTTGTAACTGTTACTTAGCCTTGTATTATCCACCACAATCGGCCTAGCCGGTTATCCCACGTAATCGGCTGCGAACTCCATGGAAACGGCGATTCCCATAGGGTGAAAACTAATTGTCAAACCCACATGGCCACCCCGAACAAAGAAAATAGGCACACTTCCGGGGAAGAGCCAGTCGAGAACAATATTCTAATATCAAAGACCTGCGGTGACGCCTCCTACCAAGGAGCATCCCAGGTTACGCGGGGTAGTAACCG
>CAVYEV010000054.1:0-63154 GCA_963767545.1 Terriglobia bacterium | reverse complement strand
TCCGCATTTTGCAGAGCATTTTTAGCTTGGCGTCGGGCCCACAACTTTCGCCGGAAGCCGGACATCGATCGCCGCGAGGGTGAGCTAAAAATGGATTGAACTAAGCCGGGAGGTTTGGCGGGGGAATTGCTTTATCGTGTGTTGATCAGAATCGACCGAAAATGTTTTGAAGCGAGGGCCATCGATCGCCGCTTATCCGCTGTGCGAATCGCTGGGGTTGCTATTTGAGGAAAAGCAGATTCCCCAGTTTGTTGTAAACATTAGGAATAGACGAAAGAGGATTGGGGCCCCCTTGGAAACCATTCCGATCCCTTGGGCACATCAGATTTGTGCGGCAGGCAATTTCGCGGACTGATCAAAATAGGCGCTTTTAGGGGAAAGCGAAAACCTGGAATTATCGACCAAAGAAATGACCCGGCTCGGGGCCAGTTGAGCCATCTGGGAAGCAACGCCGTGGAAGCGGTGGAACCGGCAGCATCCCAAAATGTTTGTGCCAACGAATCCATGCTTGGTCTGTAAAGACTCCCGCCGGTGCACTTTCCAATGCCTTACGGAATTCTTCTTGTGAAATGTACCGTTCTGCCACGGCTACGTCGTCCGGGGCTCCATAAACCATCAGGTGGGCAAGAAACGTGTTGACGTCCCTCAGGGTCTGTTCCGGTGCATCGTACCAGACCACCTTGCGGGCGATTTGTAATAGTTCAGCCGGGTAGGGCTCCACGATCGTCATCGACTCATCCCCTGTGATGTCAGGCCGCGGCGAGAGTGCAAGTCTGGAAGTTGCGCCAATTCCACCGCCTGCGCCCAGCGTATCAGATCTTGCTGCATCCCAATCGGTACGCGGCTCAGGTTGCCATCACCATAGAACTGCAATGCGCGCACGCTGATTTCCGGATTGAACCGGGAGTCGATCGCCCTTCCTGCCGCCAGCGCAGTAGAGACATCAACGCCGTTGGACGCTAAGGCATGAATGTCCACGTGAGTCTTTCCAACTCCTCGCATTTGGATCACCCGCATTTTCATACCCGCCAGATCGATTAGAGAAGCAACTTGCACCCGCGACCCAACCGGTCGCCGTGGATCCTGTACGCGACGTAGATTGCTCATCCCCCCGAAGAAGGTAACCTTGACTGTTCCGCTGCCGCAGGCAACGAACGCCTCGAGATTGTCTCGCTTTCGATGCACCCAGAGCGATTGCTCGTCCTTGTCAAGGCCGCGAAAGAACGGTAGGCAGGATTGCAGATGGTCGGGCTCGAACCCGGCGGAAGAGAAAAAATCGAAATCTTCAGACGCCCGATGTCCAAGCTGCAAGGCGAGGGCAGTTCCTCCGTAAAGTACGAAGTCGGACGGCACGGCGTCCAACTCCGCCCACAACTCACGTTGGGTCTTGGGAGTATATCCAACCTCGGCTCGAAGGTGCTCACGGGTCCTCCCGCATCAGTTGTTTTAGTCTCTTCATTGCGTTGGCAATTCTCCGAGCCCTTCTGCAATGTACCAAAGCTGTGCCATCTCCCGCACTTCACAGCTCGGACTTCTCGACCGCGTGGTCGGGATGCTTCAGACCGTATGTCCTCCAGACACGGACTGTAGCTTATCTGTAGCTTATGGTCCCGGTTTGTCACCGGAGCCCACGGGGCAGCGCTATGTTTTTCAAAGGGTTAACGCCCACCACCGCCCCCTAACAACCCCGGAATCCGATTGTGGTTCCGGTGGCCGAGGGTTCGAATCCCTCCACCCACCCCAATGTTTTCAATAACTTTCAATTTGTCCGCTCCTTCGTTGTAACCGAACTTGTAACTACCGGAGGCTGTTGAGACTCGAAAAACCGATTCATTTTCTCGCGAGCGATGGACATGTCCTGCTGGCTCACAATGTCATATCGCTGATAGATTGACTCGGTCTTGTGGCCGGTGATCGACATGGCAATCCTTCGCGGAACGCCGGAGCGCTCGAGGTTTCGGACAGCGGATCGCCTGAGGTCATGGAAATGCAGCCCAGCAAGTCCGGCAGACTCACACGCGCGGTTCCAGCCCTTTATGTGGCTGCCGACCGGTTTTCCGAGGTAATGGAATACGAGTTCGCAATCAGGCCAGAATTCGTCCCGCTGCGTCTTCTGCATCCCGAGCCAGGATGCCATGTCCCCGTAGATCGGGAGGGTCCGGTTTTTCTTTCCTTTGGTCTGTTTCCGGTTGAGCCGAATCTCGCCGCCCTTCAGGTCGACTTGGTGCCACTTCAATTTCTTGAGTTCTCCTGCGCGGTTGCCCACGTGGTACCCGACGACAAACATGGCCTTCAGGTGGTCCGGGAGAGCGTTAAGCAGTGCGGAATACCTATCGGCAACGGATCCAACTTGACGGCCGGGATCCTGCCCTGGTTGATGAGGTGGCGAACGGCGTTGGACGTCCGGGAGAGGTATTCCGCGGCGGCTTCTACCGTCAAGAACCTCGGCCGTGTCGAAGCAGCTTGGTTGCCGTTAAGGCGCTTTACGATGGCGTCCACGATGGCCTCGATCATTGCATCCGCGCGCTCATCTCGCCTTCTTTCGCGGCTTGACTATCGGCTCGGGAAGCGCGCTCGTCTTTTGCATGTCCGTCATCGAACGGTCCTCCTGCTTGGAATTGTGCCGAGGAATGAAGTCGATCACAATCGGCTCAGGTTGCGTGATCTTGATCGTAGCTTCTCGGTTCACGTTCTGACGGTCCCCTCTCAGTTTGCTCCGACCGTCGCGGCGGGCTAGACGCTGTCGATGGTACTCTTGCCGTCAATGCGTGCCGTGCCGCTCTGGGCGATGAACTTGCATAGTCTTCCAACACGAGCTGAGAAGGGCGCACGAATAACCAGCGGAGGGTCGGCCTGTACGGCAAGACTGAACCCGCGCCGCACATCGACAGTTCCCGATTAACGGTACTGTCGAACAGGACAACGTCCGGGAAGGGTTCATTGAACACACTCAGATGCAGTAGGCGCTCCGCGCCTGTGAAAAAAAGCAACTCCCGCATAATGGTCTGCTCGTCCTTGGTCGTTTTCACATAGCGGTCGCGCATGTGCCGGAGCGCACACGTAAGAAAGCCGCCCGTACCACAGGCAGGGTCGAGCAATAGCTCTCCGGGTCTCGGATCGATACGATTCACCATGAACGCGGTGACCGCGCGTGGCGTGTAATATTCGCCGGCATTACCGGCGCTGGAAGGTCGGTGAGAATTTGCTCGTAGATGTCGCCGAAATGCTGACGTTCGGCAAGGTTATTAAAATCGACTTCGTTGATTTGTTGATGACCTGGCGCATTAGCTGCCCGGACTTCATTTAGTTATAGGCGTCCTCAAAAACGTCGCGCACGACGCGCTTGCGGTCGCCCTGCTTGCCGCCGACGCTTAGCTCTTTAAGTCTTGGGAAGAGTTCGGCATTCGCGAAGTCTAGCAATTCATCGCCAGTAATGCCCTCCGGATTGGCAGCCCAACTGCGCCATTGCAGCGCCTTTGGAATCGGGGATTTGTAGTCGTCCTGCATCAGCTCCAGCTGCTGGTCCTGGTCGTCAATGATTTTGAGGAAGAACATCCAGCAGAGTTGGGATATGCGCTGCGCGTCGCCATCGACGCCGCTATCCTGGCGCATGATGTCTTGGATGGACTTAACAGTTGTGCGAACGGACATGGTTTATGAAGCCTTCTCGTAAAGGGCCGATTGCATCTCGTGTACGGCCTGCTCGTAATCCTGCCGCGTTCCGAATTCCTTGATCAGCTGCATTGGTGTCCCCATGGTAGTGAAGGGCGGTATCTGGAGCACCTTCGGGTCATCGAGATTAAGGACACCCTGATCCTGGTATTTCTGGAGGAGCGCTTCGAGCACTGCGCAGGCCTGAGCACCGTATTTGGTGAACACGTTGCGCTTGCGCACGTTTTCAGCACGTTCTCTGCGCGTAAGCGGCGGCTGATCGAAAGCGACATGGCAGATAAGGTCGAACGGATCGAGGTCTTTCCCGACTTCCTCGGCCAGCAGATCCAGCGACAACTCCTCCTGCTCCAACTCCTCGATATTGGCCTGTTTCCGCTCGGCTGCGGTCCAGCGCTTCAGAAATTGATCCAGGCTTCAGCTCAGGCATCAGCAAGATGCGTGCAACCGCATATGAACGAGGCTCCACTTGTAGCTGGACAACAGGCAGATCGATGGTTGGTTAAGAACGCGATCAAGTTGACGAGAAACCCGCATCCCTGTGGCCGTTACGAGTGTTTCCAACCGAAATTCAGCATGTCCCGATTCCAAACCGTGCTCGGAAGTGCTCGCTTCGTGTATTCCGCATACACTGCGACCGAAATGCAGGGCTTCGCGCAAGTATTGACAGACTCGATCCGAATGCGCATCCAGAGCGGACAGAATAACCGTCACGAGTTCGCCGTTAGTGGTCCGTAGTCCTTGCTCACGGCGATTGGCAGTCAGCAGAAGCCGATCTCCCGGAGAGATATCAATCGGCTTCGCCTCTATAACGTCGAAACTCTTGGATTGTTTGCCGGTCAGCGTCCGTTCGATCCCTGCAGCCGTGCGTACCACGAACCCCGTCGTTGTCCACGCGGACGACTTCCGTCGCTTCGTGCTTCGCGATGTCTTTGACCACCCCGTGAAATTCCAGGATCTGGCCAGGCCGGAAGTTTCTGGTAGTCCATTTTCTGCGCCACCGTCCAACCAAGCGAAACGCGGCGCTCGAGACCGATGCCTTGGCCGAGTTCGCCCGATTTCTTGCGTTGACCACGTATTGCTTCCGTAACCCGATCGATCTCGTCGTGAGTCGCACAGACCACGAGCGAGGTCCGGTCTCCACGCTCCGCATATGCTTCTGCAACGGCCTGTGCCCGGTTCGCGAACGCGACCTCCCTCACGGCCCCGATTGCATCCAACTTCGCGAACCCTCGCTCGGGATGGTGCCGTAGTTCCTGGATCGCGTCACGATATTCCTTCTCTGTCTGCCGCTGCACTTGGGTGAGCGCGAAAGTCTTCAACTTTGACTCTTTCTCCAGAATTCGCAGCGCGTCGCCAGCCTCGACGCTCTGGGTCTGTTTCGTATCGCCGCTGAAAACAATCCGTAGTGAGCGCGTTTCCGCGAGACGAAGGAAATCGGCCATTTGTCGTGCTGAAACCATTCCGGCTTCGTCCAGAATGGCGACGGGTTTGTTGAGCCTTCGCTCATGTTCCGGTCCTGGAGAAGCCGTTCAAGCGTGACGGTGTTCGCGAACCCGACCTTTTGCAGTTCTTCTACCGCGCTCATTGTTGGTGCCACGGCCAGGACCTCGTGTCCGGCTTCGCAGAGGGCACGTCGCAGTTCCTTCAGCGTTGCCGTCTTCCCCGTACCCGCTGCGCCGCTGATGCTCACCGCCCGGTCTCGGGATTTCAGGACAGATTCGATCGCGCATTTCTGTTCAGGCCGAAGCAGGTCGGAGGCGAGGAAAACTCGGTCATGACCGAGGGGTTCGAATGAACCGAGACCTCGGTTAATTGTGGCGATCATGCCGCGCTCCCGTTCCAGGCCTTCTTCAGTGGCAATTTCTCGGCCGTCTACGGAGGACGTGCCCAGTCGATTCCTGCAGCGCCAGTTCGCCCTTCAAATTTTCAAGGCGGATTCGCCCCCGGCCGTGGCGCACAGCTTCTGTCAACACTTCATGGTCCGCGGCCACCGAAAGACGTTCGAAGATATGCTGCTTTCGCATGTTCCAGTGCGGCTTGCTCGCTTCGACCGCCTGTCCCGTGAGCGCACGGCTATTCCGAACTGCGGCGAGAATCCGCTGATCCTCTATGGTCACCCTTGCCCGCTGTTTTCCCGCAACTCACCGGTTGAGATTTCAGGACAGACTTATCGGCGCGCGATTCCCTAACCAGGACTGCGACCTCATTGTCGGTCGGCCGGCGCCCGCTCTTCGTGACGAACTCTTCGATCGCGCGGTCGCGCTGATGACTCCGTTGGCTGAACTTTTCGAGCAGTTCTTGGGAAACCCCGCGAATCTCGAAACCGGAGTCGCGGCCTTTCGAGTCACGCCGATTGTCTATCTCATATCCGAAAGCGCGGACTTCGCGTGCGAGCACATTACGGTAGACTTCTGTTAAATAGGCACGGCGCTCGTAAATGTCCGATGCCTGAAGCGCCTTCCACCGGCCCTCGACGCCATCGAATGTCAGGTTCGCGGCGACTGCGTGGGTGTGAATTTGTGGGTCCAGCTCACGGCTGGTGTCGTGATAATAAACAGCCATAACCAAGTTCCCGGTAGCACGGTCCGCATTGGCGCCGCGCTGTCGAATCCGAGCCGACGCATAGGTCTCCAACTCGTTCAGCGCCTCTCTCACCGCTGTCCGGTGAGCCTCAACCAGCAGGTGATCTTCTCCGAGGATGGCCATCAGTGACACCGACTTGGGCGCCGAGATAGTGAAGTCGTACAAGCTGCGTCCTTGCGTCAGCTTTGTGCCGTCAGCGGCCACACGGTCGGCGCTCTTACGAACACGTAGGAAATTATGGGTACTAGGATCGAGTCCCTGGCGAACAGCCTCGAATACTTCACTCATGACCGCGCCACCCAAAGCCAGGACTTCCGCGCCGCGCCCGAACCATTCTCCGATCACGCGCTCGCCTTCGGCGTAATAGTCGTTGTGCTCCAGGTGTCGCGCAGAATACCCTTTGCCGTCCGTCATGGCGCGGATGGTCAACATGCCGTGCGCTTAAGGGAAATATGCCCTTGCTTATCCAACCCAGGAAAAATACAACGACTGCCCCGATGGTCAGAATCCACCAATGAAGGTCCATGCAGCGTCTGCGACAGCTTCGCCGTCGCTTCTCTCGCTGTACGTGTTGCTGAATTGATCGCCGATTCGATACTTTGAACGGCAGCACGCGCTGCGGTGGCGGCGCCGTCGTATTTGTTGTTGATTTCACTTGCCGCCCTTACAAACTCAGCAACGCTTCGCTGGAGCTGGGCAGCGGCGACGGCCAAGGCCGCACCGGTCTGGGGAATCGTGGTCTCAACGAATTGCCGGCGCAGACTCTCGTTGATCCGGGCAGCGACTTGTTCTGGTCCGATCTTGCTTGAGACTCCTCCGGGCAAAGCTTCGAGCCGGCTCTCGATAGTTGCCAACGCCGAGACACAACTGTCGAGCTTCAGGTCTAACTGCTCGCGCTCTGTCGCGATACGAGCCGGAGCCTGATGAATCAGGAGGGTCAGAAACTGCATAGCCCGGAGAATGCGCAGCATCTCGTCACTCTCGGGAAGGGAGGCAATGCCTCATCTCGCGGTAGTAGTCAGCTCGAACCTCGGCCGGCAGGTTGTCTGGGTGTGGCTCTCATCGTGGACATTAAGCTGCGCGAACAGCCATCCGTAGCGGACGAAGTGTCAATTCTATAGCAGGCTCCCAACGGTCACTGAGTGCGAAAGCTCGGAGCTGCACGATGTGTTGGCCTGTGTCCTCCTTCCAGCGCGCCCCACATCGCTTCATCCGCATTTCAAACAAACTCTTACAGGTTGCCTCGACATTGCCGGTACCAAGCGCCAATCCAAGTCGGCGCGCTCGGGCGTAATTCATGCGATCCGTTTCGCAACCATGGTTTTGTAGATACGTGATCGCTTCATGGACTGGGTGGTCTATGCCTACACCTTCATCGCGCCCCGAGTCGATCAGTTCCTTGAGAATGTCGGCCGCCGCGCGGCTGCGGTGGAGTAGGGCTTGCTTCCAGCCCCCCAGCCGTTCGCCAGCCGCAGCCGCCGAATCCTCCAGCGCATGCGTGGCAGCGCTGAGTTTTTCCGTCGTGTGATAGAAATCTACAAGATGGTGGAGTTCGTCTCCAAATTTTGGCCGGAAGCCTGCCTCCAGCAGATTCCACATCTCCGGGGCTCCGTCGCACAGCAGCTCAATTTTCAGGTCCGGCCGCTTACTCCGTAGCGTCGCCACATCCGCCACCATGCGATCGCGCAAGCCCACGATATCTCCCTCCGGCATGCATCCATAACGGATGGTATATCGGCCGTGGCCGTCTTGGTCATGCAGTGTCACCGTGCCGCAATAGGCCATTCGGAAATTACGTTCCACCGGCCTCTTGGCCGCTCCCTTTTTCGGTCGCCCTACCGGTCGCGGCCGCGGTTCTTCCATCGGCACACTCACCCGATCTAGCGACACACTCACCAAAGATGCCCCCTCAGGCACTTCCACGGCCTCGATCAGAGCGTCCTCGATATCTTGGTGATCTGTCTACCGCCAGTGCGCCCACCATGTGCGTCACCCGCTCGAAACTGGCACGCGAATATGGCAGCCGTCTAAACTCTTGCGCCATCTTCTCCGCTTCCCGCGAGGTGCCTTGCTGCACGGCATAGCTCATCGCCCGCGCCGTCTGCGGCAACCACCCGTCCCCCACCACTCCCGCGCGCAAGCTCACCGCGTCCACCACCCTGCCCCCTGGCTGTCCACCTCGCTCTCCCGATTGCCGGTATAATGATCGCTCCACCGATACCGAACCCACCATCGTGTGATAAGCCCCCTCACACCGTCCCACTCGCGTGTACCGCACCCCACCAATCACCACTGCTGGAACATCAATGTCCAGATTGTTCCGGATTGCGCCGTGGGCTGCTAATTCTGTCCTGGCCGCCCCCTTTGCGATCGCCTCTTCCACGGCTGCATAATCCACCGCCTTCCCTCCACCCAGCCGATCCACAGTCCGCTGCAGCATAGACAAATGTTCGGCCATCGCCTTTCCCACCTCAGCAAACTCATCCGGAACCTCAATCACCATCTTGGGCATCCCACCTCCTTGTTTGGACAGCCTTCGACAGCTTGTTCTATCAGATTTCTCGAAGATTTGTCCAGCATCAGGATCCACACCCTGTTCCCCGATGCGGTTAATAAGATCCTTCTCTGGAACCGTAATAGACTTGACCAGAGCGTTCACGGTAACAATAACTTCCTCACTTTTTCGAATTCGGCAAACATCCTGCGCCGATAGCTTTGCGCTCTCATGACCAGCGATGCCTTCTGCAACTCCGGTGCATTGGTTGCGCGTGCCGCCACCTGCCCTAGCGTGACGCCATAATTCCGCGTGGCGTTGTCAAGGTCCGGCAATCGGTAGGCATTCGAATTACGGCCGGCGAAAAGATCTGCTGAAACCGCAGCGCCTGCTCACTCTCTCGCCAATAGGTGAAATTCGTCTTATCTTCTCAATAAATCGTGGAGGTTCATCGGCGGACCCCGGAAGCGGATGCTAAAGACGTAAGCGGAGCCTGTAACATTTTTGGTTGTTGTTGTTCGATTTCGCTGGACAAATCGCTGCAGCTGTTCTAAGCTGAACTGGATGAGTGACAGCCAAGCTGGAATCAGCGCAGTCGATCAGATTCTCCAGAAGGTTGATCTGGCCGGCATCCAGGACGAGCGTGCCCGCGAATGCATCCGGTTGTTGCTGAACCTGATCGAATCACTGACGGCGGATCTGCGCAAAGCCCACGCTGAGAACCTGTATTTGCGAGAGCAACTTAACCGCCGCAAAGGTGGAGGGGGCAAAGGGGACCGGTCCAAAGACAGTTCGGCGGCGGCCTCACAGTCATCGAGAAAAAGAGCGAGGGGAGCGTTCGGAAACGAACCAGCGCACCAAGCGAGCAAGCTGGACCGGGTCGGGCAGACCGGGAAGAGGTACTGAAAGTAGACCGGACATCCCTTCCACCGGATGCCGAGTTCAAGGGCTACGAAGAGGTGGTGGTGCAAGAGTTACGCTTCGTTACGGATAATGTGAAGTTTCGCAAGGAGAAGTATTACGCGGCCTCAACAGGCGGAACCTACCTGGCGCCGCTGCCGGCTGGCTACCGCGGTGAATTCGGTCCCAATCTGAAGAGCCTGTGCGTGCTGTTTTCTCATTTGTGCAATATGACCGAGCCCAAGATCGCGGATCTGTTGGAAAATCTGGGCATCGTGATCTCCAGCGGCCAAATATCGGCGTGGCTCACGGGCGCATACCCGGAACTCCAGGAGGAAAAGCGAGCAATCGTGGAAGCCGGATTGAATAGCAGCGCGTGGCACCACATGGATGACACGGGCACGCGTGTGAATGGTGTAAACCAGCACTGCCAAGTCATCTGCAATCCGCTGTACGGAGCTTACTTCACGACTGCCCGGAAAGATCGGCTGACCATAATCGACGTGCTGCGTAATGGGCGCGAGCGGATATTCCGCCTCAATGAGGAGGCCTTGGGCTTGATGCTCCAGTTTGGGATATCGCAGCGGGTTTTAGAGCGAGTGGGGCAGTTGCCGTTCCATCAGGACTGGAGCCAGGAGGAGTTGCAGCGAAGGCTGACGGAGCAGATTCCAGATCTGGCCTCAGGGGCCCGCCACCGGATTATAGAGGCAGCGGCTCTTTCGGCGTATCATGCCGAAAGCGGGCATGTGCGCCTTTTAGTATGTGACAATGCCAAGCAGTTCCAACTCGTGGCTGACGAGCTAGCCTTATGCTGGGTTCACGACGGGCGGCATTATCAGAGCATGGCGCCGTGCGTGCCGCGACATCGTGAATGGCTGGAAGCGTTTCGCAAACGCTACTGGGATTTCTACAAACAACTGCGCGCCTACCAGCAGGCTCCCACCAAGGAACGGCCGGCGCAGTTGCGAGAGCAATTCGACGAACTATTTTCTACAGTGACGGGTTACGATGGACTGGATCAGCGGATCGCCAAAACCAAAGCCGATAAGACGTACTTGCTGAGGGTGCTGGAACATCCCGAGATTCCACTGCACAATAACCCGGCGGAGTTGGATGCGCGAACACGCGTCAGAAAGCGCGTGGTGAGCTACGGCCCGCGTTCGGCAGCGGGCGCTCAGACTTGGGACGCAATGGAAACGCTGCTCAGCACAGCCAGAAAACTCGGAGTGAACTTCTTTCAATACATTCGGGACCGAGTCTGCGGCGCGAGGCGGATGCCATCATTGGCCGAACTGATCAAACAACGAGCTGAAACGATGGATCTCAGTTCTTCGTGGGCGCCTACGTAACCAACCCCGGTTTATTGAGAAGATACGAATTCGTGCGCTCCGAAACCGAATTCTCGACGATTAAATATGCCGTGCGTTGCTGGAGGCGAGAGGTCCAGGCGAGAACACTTTCAACGCTTGCCGGATCTGATGTCACGATACCGATTGATGACGGTCTTGCACGTTGCACAAACGGAATCGTTATCATCAGCCCGAGTTTTCTCTCAAAGCGATTGGCCTCAAAGGGAGCTTGCTGGTTTAGTCGTCAACCACGCGACACTCGTTCAGCATTCGCCTGTACTCGCCGACAAGGTGGCCGGCCGGTCGCTGGGCGGAATCCCGTCTCTCGTCAAAATGGTGTAACCGGCCGCGATTTTGTCCCTCATAGCCGGCCGCTTTTCTCAAATTGAGTTGCGAGGGGGCTGGAGGCGATCGTGCGTCGGAGGTGATCTTGAATTTGAGTTGCAGAATGCCTCTCTGTCTGTACGGAATCGCGGTCGGCAGCACAGACCGTTAGCCGATACTCGAACGAGAGCAGGGACGCGTCCGTAAATGTCCCGCCTCGAAGGCGTCCCCAGCGATCTCCGCCACGCTTACTCCGCAGCGCCCCATTCCCTAAGGAGTGTAACTGTTCTCCTTTGGCTGTCGCCGCCAAACAGCAGCGCGTATCCCAAGGGCGTACATTCCACGATCTCGCCCGGCCGCTCGTAGCTCCCGGGAATCTTCACGCGAAGGCTGAGATCGGCGCCGCGTTCCAGGAGTAACTGTGTTGTCGGCAGGGCGTGATCGTCGAACTGCGTCACCGCATGGAAGATTGGCGTTTGCCCGCCGATGCCAGCCTCATCGACCGTTGCGCGGGCATTGACGTTGGCCCCACGGTCGAGGAGGAGAGTGGCGGCTACAACGTTGCCGTATTCCGCGGCCACATGCAAAAGCGTTCCTCCTTTTAGCAAAAGAGACCGTCCGCCGCTTTGGCCGCAATCGAGTTCTGGGAAAGATTGATTCACGACTCCAGGCTCGGCGTCCATCAGTCTTGCCAAATCATCTAGCCGCCCGCGGAGCACTGCCAGCACAGCCGGCATGTTGTACCTGGTCTCCCCGCCGGCCTGTAAGAGAATGTCGATGCAGGCGCTCAGCCGTTCCAGGGAACGTACGTATCCCGCAATGAGATAGTCGAGAGCCGTACCTGGATATGCGTGGCCGCCTATCTCGTATCCATGGTCGCGACAGTTCGGATTCGCGCCATGATCGAGAAGCCATTCAAGAGCGGCCGGGTCCAGTGACTCGCAGGGGGCAAAGATGATGGGGAAATGTCCGTGCCACCATGCGTTCACATTCGCGCCGTGCGATACCAGAAGCTCCATCATCGGGATCCGATATGCGTTGAGCGCCGCCCGCATCAGGGGTCCGTCGCCCCCTTGGTGCACGTCCGACCCGTGCGCGATCATCCATTCCGCCATGGCTAGTCTCACGGGACCCGGGGGCTCCCAGGGCACGCGGCATTCGGCAACCCACGTGAGTGGCCCATCATTGCCGTAGCCAATCGGCGCTCGGTGCAGCGCCGGGTTGCGCGTCATCATGGTTTGGACGCGCGCGATGTCGTTAGTGTCAATCGCCTGCTTGAGTTGCCCGACCTCCTCGAATGACTCTACATGCGCCTTGAGCTTGGGCCAACTCGCAAACCCGTAGAGGCGTGCGATCTGGAACTGCGCATCAGCGAGCGATGCCACCTTGGCTGCTCTGAGCAGGTCCTTGGCTTGATCCCTCAGATGGCGGAGATTGGGACGATCCGGAAGAGGCTGCGGGGCCCGTTTGGTTCGGTCGACATAGCGACCTCCTTTCATCGAACCGCCCGGCGTCCGCATAATCGGGCTGAAAGAAGGCTGCTGAGACTCGAAACTGAAAGGTGGGCTTCTACCCTTTCCGCGGACCGGATGCGTCCCTCACGCTAACACCAATCCTATCATGGTCCTCGGAATCCGCGGCCAAAGTCCCCCGAGAAGCCGAATGGCTGTAGGATGTGGACGGAAATCGGAGGGCCCTCGCCTTTCGAACCGTGAGAACCCTCCGCAGATCCAAGCGGGAGTCTGCCGACTCCCGGAAGGAGGTCTATGCAAATCCTACACCGCTTTGCTGGCTCGATCCAGCGGTATTCTGAAGAGCTTTCCGATCCCGATCGTTACTGTCCGGATCACTGTCCGCAGTGTGAAGCCCATCGTCCTTTGAGGGCTCACGGCTTCTACACGCGCACATTGGTGGATCTCGCGTTTGACGGCACGATCCGCGTTCGGCGATACCTGTGCTGCTGTTGCAAACGCACTTTGTCGCTGCTGCCAGAGTTTGCCTTGCCGTATCTGCGCTTCGGGACCGGCTGGCCGGCGTTTCTCGCTCCGACCGGGCGAATCGCCGCGCTGCCGCCAGCGACGCCGTCCGCCTGAGCTTACGCTTGGCCAATCACGAGGCTCACTGGCGAGCCCCATCATGTAAGCAGCCATCGATACTCGACACCGCGCTCCGCCAATGGCAATGTGCGAATTCTGAGAGCTTCGCGTCTATGTGAGCTGCCTTGAGCTTAGCTCGACATTCCTGTCAATCGCCCTTCGCTTCGTCCACAACCCGAGCCGCATCACGGCTCATGGCCGCTTGCGTTACTCCCGACCGATTTGGGCGCCGAATACGGACCGGGTGACGAAAACGTTTCCGCTCGAATGGGTTCGTTTCGTTGTCCCTCTTTTTTTCGTTAGCGTCCGGCGGCGGCCAGCCCCATCGCCAGATTGGGTTGTACCAATCACACGCTCTTCAACTATTTAGTTTCAAACGCTTCAATCACATGCGCGCGCTTCGGCACCAGAACCGGCGGCCTAAATTGTAGTCTGAGAATAGGAAGGAAACGTCTGCGCATATGAATTGTCGAAATCGTGGAAATACGCTGCTTGGGCAAGAAAAACAATACCGAGCCCCAGCTCACCGGCTCAAAGAAGGCCGTTTGCGTCATCTCCGCCACAAATGGGTTGGATTTTCTTATTCACGTCCCATGGGCACCTATTGGCCGGATCCTCAAACAATCCCGATCGAAAAACGGTGCCTTTGCGTCACCGCCGCACAGTCTCACCACGGAAAACTGGCTCCGTTCCGTAAAATTGCAGTTCGCCCCCGCGCAGTGGCGCTGCAAAAACCAGGTGTTTGCGTCACCGCCGCACAGTCTCACCACGGAAAACTGGGTCCGTTCCGTAAAATCGCAGCTCGCGCCCACGCAGTGGCGCTGCAAAAACCCGGTGTTTGCGTCACCGCCGCACAGTCTCACCACGGGAGACTGGCTCCGTTCCGTAAAATCGCATCTCGCGCCCACGCAGTGGCGCTGCAAAAACCCGGGTGTTTGCGTCACCGCCGCACAGTCTCACCACGGAAAACCGGCATCCGTTCCTGCGGGAAAACCAAGCAGTAGTGACCTATGGGTCAAATGGGTTTAAGCTCAAGCCGGCGAATAAGTGCGCGATCTGTCCGGCGGGAAAGACTCTGCAATGTGTGGGAGTGGCGACGGGCGCTGGCGGGCAGCGCTTTGAAAAATATCAGGCGGAGATGGCCGACTGTAAAGGATGCGAGCAGCGGGTGGCATGCTGCGGAAACAAACAGAGTAAGTTGATAGAAATCAATGCGGGCTACCATGCCATGGCTCGACTCAAAGAGAAGATGGCCACTGAGGAGGGGCAAACTGTTTATCGCCCGCGGGGCCAGGTGGCAGAATTTCCTGATGCTGCTTAAAAACCAAGTTAATTTCACGCACACCTACCTAAGGGGTTTGGCAAAATGAAACAATACGCGAAATGGCACGCGTTGGCAGACAACGCGGCGCAGTCAGCGACTCTGCTGGAGACCTCAATTTGCAAAATAAAAGCAATGAAAAACAACAACATAGAGATAACATTGTGGCCCGCAACGAATATTATTGACTGGCTACGACTAAGGGTCGTCGGCTGGTGTCAATATCGTTCCGAAAAAGGCCGAGCTGCGGTTTTTGCGTCCTACTCAGTATTTATACTTGTGCGACCTATAGACATGTCTATGACACCGGCTATCGCAACGGCAGTTTTGAGGGGCGATGCGTATTCGCCTTATTTTCGCCTAATTTCCTGTCGTTCGCCGCAAAAAAGGAAAGATTCACACCTTCTCACCGCCGCCGCAATCTCACCACGGGAGACTGGCTCTATTCCGTAAAATCGCGGCTCGCGCCCGCGCAGTGGCGCTGCAAAAACCCGGTGTTTGCGTCACCGCCGCACAGTGTCACCACGGAAGACTGGCTCTGTTCCGTAAAATTGCAGTTCGCCCCCGCGCAGTGGCGCTACAAAAACCCGGTGTTTGCGTCACCGCCGGACAGCCATGGCCGCAAAATCGCCAACCGTCCTGGCTCATTTCACAACGCCAATCGGAAAACGGCGCCTTTGCGTCATCACCCCTGTCCGCCGCCCCGCCGGCGGCCAGCGCTCACAATTTGGGCTGCAAGGAATGGCGCCCTCGTGGCATCTCTTCAATGGAAGCGCCGCAAACGCCAGAAGTCTGGCGGGAAACTATTGGACGATTTCCGTTGTCTAATCCCCAGTACCTCCGGAGTAAGTTTGACAGGCGCTGATACGTACTTTCACGGAGACGCATCATGACGAGACTCTGGCTGTTCCGCAATCCTACTGGTCATCGCTCCGGCGGTGATCCTTGAATCCTTCCAAGGCGCTTCGCCGGCGAACGGCGAATCGGCTATCGCCACTTACTCGCACGGCAATCTTCACGCGAGCATTCTTTTCCGCGCGCCGCTCAGCGGTGCCGGACAACTTATCGTCGAAGTTCTTGATCCTGAAGATGCCATTCTGGGCCGAACCGAACGGCGGGTCACGGCTGTTGATGCGGCTGGTATTGCAGGTTCACGGTGGCAGACCGATGTCCCGCTCACCAAACCCATGAGCACCGATGATCTCGTATGGCACCGCCTGCGCTATCGCTTTGCGCCTGACGACCACAAGGATGGCACGGTGGTGCAGCGAACCGAATCAATCTCGCGGATACTGCGCATTCCCGTGGTTCATATTCTTGGGCAGCAATCGTATATGACTGGCGCTCCCGCCGCGGTTCGGATTATCGTGACGGATTCAAATAACGCAGTTATCCCGGGCCTGAGTTCCGTGCGCATCGATTTAGCCGCTCCCAGCCAGAGAACTCGCACGCTTTTCGCCGGACGCCTCAATGCGCGGGGGACAACCGAAGCGCAGTTCCGTTTCCCTGCCGGCGTGGTGGGCAGTTATCCGCTGCGCTACGTCGTTGACACTCCCATCGGTGGCGCCGATTCACGCAGCAGATCAGACTGGAAGATAAAGTGTCGCTACTGCTCACGACTGAAAAGCCGCTTTATCAGCCAGGTCAGACGATCCATGTACGCGCGTTGGCCTCGATCGTTCAAGTCATGAAGCGGTCAACGGACGCAAGCTGATCTTTGAACTGGAAGATTCGCGCGGCAACAAGGTCTTCAAGAAAGTCACCCAGACCGATAAGTTCGGTATCGCCTCCGCCGAATTCGCGCTCGCCGACGAAGTGAATCTCGGGACTTACCATCTTCGCGCCTTGATGGACCCGGTCAAGCCGAACCTGTCAAGACTGCGGAGATCGCGCTGAATGTCGAACGCTATGTGCTGCCGAAGTTCAAGGTCGCGGTGGATTTTGCGGCGCAAAACAAGGCGCCAAGACCAGGCACGGTTACCGGCCTGGCGATCATGTCACTGGAACCCTCCGCGCGAACTACTTCTTCGGCAAAGCAGTAGACGGTGCAGGCATCACCGTCAAAGCCTCCGGCATGGACGTCGCTGGCTTTGATGCGGGCTCCGTCAGCGGGAAAACCGATCACGATGGCGCTTATCAGTTCGACATCCAGTTGCCCGGCTACTTCGCCGGCCGGCCTCTCAGTCAGGGCGCGGCTCGCGTCTTGATCGAGGCCACGGTGAAGGACTCCGCGGGTCATTCGGAAACCCGCGGCGAGCCGATCACTGTCAGCGACTCGCCGCTGATCATTACCGCTGTTCCGGAGGGAGGTACACTTATCCCCAATCTTGAAAACCAGGTTTTTATCCTGACCTCCTATCCCGACGGCACAGCCCGCCGGCGCCGAGATCAAGGTCCGCGCCGCGGGAAATGCCGATCAGACAGCTACCACCGATGATGGCGGAGTTGCCGTGATTCGATCGAAAAGCGCACCTGCAGGCGAGGCTATCAAGATCGACGCCAGCGACAAGGAGGGCAACCGCGCGTCGGCATCGATTCAACTGCAGGCGCGCGACGGTCTGGAGCAGATTCTGCTTCGCACGGCACGCGCCGTCTATCGCGCCGGAGATCACATCCAATTGAGCGTCTTCTCAACCAACCAGCGCGGCACAGCCTACGTGGACATCGTCAAGGATGGTCAAACGGTACTGACGCGCGATCTCGATATCGTGAACGGCCGGGCCGAACTGAACCTGACCGCGACGCCGGATCTCGCCGGCACTCTCGACGTCAACGCTTATCTTTTCAGCCGCGATGCCCGTCCGGTCGCCGATCACCGGTTGATATTCGTGCAGCCCGCGGATGAGCTCAAGATCGATGCCACCGCGGACTCGCCAGTCTACAAGCCCGGCGATGAAGCGCGCGTCCGCTTTCGCGTAACCAATTCCAAAGGCGAAGGAGTGCAGGCGGCGCTGGGATTGCAAGTGGTGGATGAGGCCGTTTTCGCGCTCGCTGAAAAACAACCGGGTTTCGCCAAAGTTTTCTTCTATCTCGAACAGGAGGTGATGAAGCCGCGCTATGAAATTCATTCGCTTCGGTATGCCGGACATTGTCGTGCCCGTGGAACAGACTAAAACGCTGCAGCGGGATCGTGCGGCTCGCGCCTTGTTCGCCGCGACCGAGATGGTGAATGTCAATAAGTTCGAAACCGAAATCGGCCGGACTGTTCCGCATGACGAAGTACGCCGAATACGCCGTGCGCTACAACACGCGCTTCCACTCGCAGGCGCGGCAGCTTTGCGAGAAGCTCTCGCGCGTTGATCAGCGGCGACCTGATCAAGGTCGCTGCCCAGGCACCGATGCTCGATGCCTGGGATACCGAACTGCGTGTCGAGCATCCTCAGTGGGATTCACCGGAACGTTTACCTGTTGCGCAGCGCCGGCCCAGACGAGCAATTCGACACTGCTGACGACCTCGTTACCGCTCTACAAGTACGCACCAGCAAAGTGATGGCGCGTCCGACCGCGGGCACTGTCGAGATCAGATATCGAGCATGATCGCGGCCCGTTCAATGGTCGCGCGGAAATTGCGGGACCGTCAGGGATGCGTCGGGGGCAGGCGTGGAGGGAGCGATCGTGACAGCGCGCGCATTCGCCACGGGCGCAATGCGCACGGGCAAATCAGATGCAAGCGGGCAGTTCACTCTGGCTGGGTACCCGCAGGCGACTACGATGTCCAGCTATCCTCCGCGGGGTTTCAGACTTGCCTCGCACAAATTCAGTCTTAAAGTCGCGGGATCGCGCGGTGCTTTCCGCTGTTCTGGCGGTTGGCTCAGTGGATCAGATAGTCGGTGGCAAGTCCAGACTGCCTTTGCGGGAGGAGGCTGGGGGCGGCGCGGGCGGTGTTCTTGGCGGTATTGTTGGCGGCGTACCTGGCGGCGCGATCCGCATGGGAGCGTAATTTCCGCCGCCTCGAGCAATTCGCGGCTCTGCAGCCGCCGCATGGCGATGGCGCTCAATGCGCCGGTTGCGAATGCGAAACTGCGTTCGCAAGCGACGCCGCGCTTAAAATGCCAATCACCGGCAACGTCGAGCCTGCGGCCCCGCGCGTACGATCGCTACTTCCCGGAGGCGCTCTACATCAACCCGGAAATCATCACGGATCAGAACGGCGCGGCCAGCATCGTCATTCCCATGGCCGACTCCATCACCACCTGGCGCATGGCGATGATTGCCTCCACCCCGCACGGCGCGCTGGGCAGCGGCACATCGAGCCTGAAGGTTTTTCAGGATTTCTTCGTCGATCTCGACCTGCCGGTCACGCTCACGCAAGGCGACCGCGTCTCGATCCCCGTGGCCATCTACAACTACTCGGGCGCACGCGGCGAGGTGAACTCTGAAACTGCAAACGGACGACTGGTTCTCGCTGGTCGACGACACCGCCGAAAAGACGATCGTCGGTGGATTCCGGCCGCGTCGGCGGATCGCAATTCACCATCGAAGCCAAGCGCATCGGCAAATTCAAACTGACGCTCGCCGCGCGCATGAACGGCGGAGCGAGACGCGCGCGATATCGTCGTGCGCGAAATCGAAGTCATTCCTAATGGACGCGAGCAGACGCATGGTCTTCAACGGCCGCCTGGAAACTACCGTGCAGCACCAGATTGACCTTCCCGCGCAACTCATGTCCCGACGCCAGCAAGATCTTCGTGCGCCTGTATCCCGGCCCGCTGAGCCAGGTGATCGAAGGCATGGACGCATCCTGCGCATGCCGGGCGGCTGCTTCGAGCAGACTTCGTCCAGCACTTATCCCAATGTGCTGGCGCTCGATTACATGAAGCGCACCAAAAAGCTGACGCCCGAGGTGCATGCCAAAGCCGAAGGCTTCATCGCCAATGGCTATCAACGGCTGCTGACTTTCGAAGTTCCCGGCGGCGGCTTCTCGTGGTTCGGCAACGCGCCGGCCAACAAGATTCTCACCTCCTACGGCCTGATGGAATTCTACGACATGTCGAAGGTTCACGACGTCGATCCCGAACTGATCGCAGCGCACCCAGCAGTGGCTGGCCGCGCAGCAACAGGCGGACGGCAGTTGGAAGCCCGACACAGTCATTCATCAACGAAGGCGCCACCAATCGCTACAACTCCGACGTGCTGCGGATTACTGCCTACTCGCGTGGTCGCTCGAGAATACCGGCTATCAAGGACCCGCGGTCGAGAAGGCGAAGCAATTCGTCGACAACCACCTGAACGGCAAGATCGATACCTACACGCTCGCCGTCGCTCGCCAACTTCGCTGCCGACTAGACAAAGACTCGCGACTTTACCCGTCAGGCGATGCAACTGCTGCTGGATGCGCGCACCGAGAAAGACGACCAGGTCTGGTGGACTGCGGAAGAGACCAGTGTCTACGCCACCGGCGCGAGCGCCGCAGTCGAGACCACCGGCCTCGCCGTGCAGGCGCTGCTCAAATGGGGCGAAGCATCGGGCACTGCGCGCAAGGCTCTCAGCTACATCGCGTCGAAGAAGGACGCGTCCGGCACCTGGGGCACGACGCAAGCCACCATCATGGCGCTGCGCGCGCTGCTGCTCGCCACCGAAAAGGCGCAGCCGACGTGCGCGGCACGGTTGAGATCTCGCTCAATGGCAAGCCCGTGGAGAAACTCGACGCTGACGCCGGAGAACAACGATTTGCTCCATCAGTTCGTCTTCAAGAACGTCGATGCGAAGGCGGCCAAGACAGTCGCGATCCAGCTTCGAGGGGAAGGGCGGCCTCGCTTATCAGATCGTGGGACGCTATTTCGTGCCTGGGAGGAAAAGCCGGCAAGCGAGCCGCTCTCCATCGACGTGACCTACGACCGCACGCGGCTGGCGCAGGACGATATCGCCACCGCCACCGCCACGGTCAGGAACAATCTGACCAAGTCCGCCAACATGGTGATGGTCGATCTCGGCATCCCTCCCGGCTTCGATCTGCTGAGCGAAGACCTGCAGGCTTATCAGGAAAAGACAGCGGGCCACAAAAGCGGTCGTCTGGAGAAATTCAGCCTGACGGCGACGCAAGCGATTCTCTACTTCGACTCGATCGCGCCGCGCGACACGGTCACGCTGCATTTTCGCCTGCGCGCGAAGTATCCCATTCGCGCGCGAACGTTCCAGTCGCGAGTCTACGAATACTACGATCCCGAAGTAAACGCAATCGCGCATCCCGTGCAATTGGAAGTTCGCAAGCGTTAGAGAGTCGAGAACCAGGCAAATCGCCAACAGAGTTGGGCTCCCAGGATCGCTACCCGCCGAACCGGTGGCAATAGGCAATCCCTGAGTCAGGTATTCGTCATTACGCGAGCACGTATTAACTTGCGTTTGGTCACGGTCTGGCGAAGGCCCTTGATGAGTTGACCAACATTTGCCTTCGAGGATGCGCAGGGACATCAGCCGAGCATAGACTTCCGCATCGCCACAGCAAGCTGCCGGCGACTTCAGGGTCAGTGTCTTGCCTTTCTGGAGAAATAGCGGCCTGATTCGCCGCCCCCTACACTAGACATCGCGATGCACCACACCCACCCGCTACTGCAACCGGAAATTGATCTCGATATTGGCCAGCACGGCGACCGCCTTCCCGTCCTTGGTACCCGGCTGAAAGGTCCATTGCGAAATCGCCTCGACTGCCTTCTGATCGAGTCCTGGATCAAGGCTCTTGACGACTTCGATGTTATCTGCCTTGCCTTCCGCGGTCACCGTAATGGTCAGAAACACCGGGCCCGAAATCTTCGCGTCTCTGGCTTCCTGCGTGTATTCGGGATCGACTTTGGTGGAGAACCTTTGGGGGAGTCACGTCCCCGCCGGCTTTGTACACCTGCGACCACAATGGACCCACTGCCATCACGCCAAGCGCCGCCACTACGAAGAAGGCAAGCGAAGCTGCCATGGGCCGCGTCAAAGGGCGCCGGCGCGCGTCCAGCAAATTGGCGAAGCGGTACTTGAGAGAACTCGCCCCCGATCCTGCCATGGCGCAGCAGAACATCTCGCGCGAACGCAACGTCCGTACCGATTCCAGCAGGAAGGCGGCATAATCCTGCGCCGCGATTCCGCTGCCGACCACCGCTTCATCGCAGGTCAACTCCTGCTCCCGCGACAATCGCGCCGCGAGCCACCACCCGACTGGATGGAACCAGAGCGCGGTACGAACCACCTGCGCCAGCAGATTGGTCCAATGGTCGCCCAGCCGGAAGTGTGTCAATTCATGTGCCAGAACCATGCGCCGTTGCTCATCCGTCCATTCGCTCGCCGCGCGCGGAACGAGGATCGCCGGACGGAGTACGCCGCAGAGGAGCGGAATCTGCACATCGGCCATCCGGACCTCGATACCTTCCACTCGCTCTCGAAGTGTAGACCTGCGACGCAGGCTGGACAATGCTGCTCGTCCCGCAATTGCCCGCGCCAGCATGACTGCGAAACCGGCAATCCACACGAGCGTCAGCCACGAAAACGTCACCCGGGCAGCAGAGGAAGCCGCGGTTTGGCTGGCCGCGTCCATCGATACAAGAATCGCCGGACCCTTCACCAGCCACCCCGGAACGAGAACCTCGGCGGCCACCAAAAGCACGATTGCGATGAGTGAAACCGCGCAAAGCGCGTTGCGTAGCTTTGCCGGGCCGCGGCGCAGAAAGTAGAGTTGTAGCCAGACGATTGCTCCGAGGAGCGCAACCTTCGCGGAAATCGAGGAAATCGACGTGATTAAGAAAAAAGTGTGATTCATTTTGACTCCTTGCGGGCCTTTTCGAGCATTTGTGACAATTCGTCCAAATCCTCTCTGGTTAGTGAGAACGCGCCGGGATCGAGAAATGCGGCGACAGCCTCTTTTGCGGACCCGTCGAAAAACGTGCGCATTTCGCGCTGCAGAGCCGATTTGCGCGCTGCCGAACGGGGCACAACCGGAAGAAATAGATACCGCAGGCCTTCCTCAATGTGGCGGACCAGTCCCTTGCGCTCCAGCACCCGCAGAATGGTGCGCACCGTGGAGTTGCTCGGCGTCCCAGGAAGCGCCTCCTGGATCTCATTGGCGCTGGCCTTACCGCGCGCGTACAGAACATCCATGATCTGGCGCTCGCGGCGGCTCACTGCGGGTTCGGGATTCGGTGACTTTGCAGCCATGCTTATAAATTCGCGACCTGCGTATAAATTAACATCGGCCATTGGATCTGTCAAGATGTGAAAAAATAAAAAGCGATGCGGCTGTTGTTACTCTCTCTTGCCATATTGTGGCACTCTCGTCTTCCGCCGATGCGCAAACGGTTTGCGCAGCGACGCCAATCTTCTCAACCTGTGAGATTTCATTCGAATTGACCGGAGCGGATGCCGGCGCGCATCCTACGCCTTACCGCGATGTGGAACTCCGGATGGAATTCCGCTCTCCCCGCGCCAAGACATTTGCCATCCCTGGCTTCTGGGACGGCGGTACGACCATGCGCATCCGCTTCACTCCCAACGAAACCGGCGCTTGGGCCGGACACGTTACGAGCAACATCGCCTCGTGGAATGACAAGCAAGTTAACTTCACCGCCACCGAGTCTTCCGCGCCAGGTTTCGTGGAAGCGGCCAATGTTCATCATTTCGCCAATTCCGGACCCTTCGCCTACAACAGCCTGAAGACCCCTCATCTATGGATGGGCCAGGCGATTCCGCATCTCGCGGCACTGTCTCCCGAGCAGTTCGCCCAACTTGCAGCCACGCGCGCCAAACAGAAGTTCAACCACTTCCGTGTCACACTGCTCGAACCTGAAGTAGCAAGAGCTTTCAGGAATCCCGAAGACTTCGACCCCTCCATCTTCCACGCCATTGACGACAAGTTGTTCGCCGCCAATAAGCAGGGTATCGCCATCGACCTGTCGCTCGCGGGCCCTGGTAATGTCTTTACCAAGCTGTTCCAAGAGCACACCCAGCGCCGCCGTTTCGTGCAGTATGCCGTCGCGCGCTACGGCGGTCTGAATATGACTTGGCAAGGCGTAGACCAGTTCGAAACCTACACCAACGGCCGCGAACTTATGAAAGAGATCGCCGGCTATCTGGACGAACTAGACGCCTATCACCATCCCGCATCGAGCGGAACTGTGAACACCTCCGCGCCGCTATTTGACGACCACTGGATGAAGTACATCACGTATCGCTCAGCCGACCCACAAGTCGGCGCGATTGAGCACCAGATCTACGCGGCGCCGCAGGTCAACGACTTCGGCGGCGATGATGCCGCCACCTTCCGCAAGCGCCTCTGGAACGCATGGATGAGCGGCCAATATCCCGAAGCGACCATCCCCAACGAGGAAGCCGCGCGCGCCATGGAAATCTGGAATCAATTCGCCGCCGGTACGCGCCACTGGGACCTCGAACCGTTCTTCGACGTCGATGGCGGACGCGGCATGTGCCTGCCGACCGTCGAATACATCATCTATGTGGAGAAGCCAGGGCCCGTGGACGTTCACCTCGATGACAAACACAAGTGGGACGTTGCCTGGATCAATCCCATTGACGGCGAGCGCACCGAATTGAAGGACTTCAAGAGCGAAGAATTCCAAGGCTCGCCACCGGATAATGCACACGATTGGGTGCTGCACATTTCTCGCGAAGGCCACAAGGCAGGCATGCTGAAGAGCTACAAATTCGAATCCTGGGAGATCGTCATGCAAGAAGTGGAAGGCATTCCCGACAAGGTGCCGTTCGATATCGAGCAGCCTGCCGACGATACGCTGTCTTTGACGGTTCAGCCGCCCTACAAAGTGAAGCTCAAGAAGGAAACCAAAGCCAACAAGAAGATGATGTATCTCTGGACGGGCGAGGTCACCGCTGATGGCCAAGGCTACCGAGTGATCGGCACGGGACCCGACGGCATTTTCAGCATTCCGCCAAATATCGCGTCGCGCTTTCCCGCCGGATTGCACGTGCGCGTGATCGGGATGAATGGTTACGGGAAAGTCTATGTGGCCGACCGGAACTATCAACTGAACCGGTGATCCTCGCTATCGATACGACCGCGGAGTTCGGCAGCATAGCGATCGGTAGCGAGGAGATACTTCTTCATGGACCAGATGGCTTTGGCAGCATCATCTTTCAGCAGATTGAACGGCTCTTGCGGAGGGCGTCCGTGCAACTCGCGGATGTGGATGCATTCGCTGCCGCATCCGGCCCCGGATCGTTTACGGGTGTGCGCATCGGTCTGGCGTGTGTGAAAGGCCTCGCGGAAGCGACGGGAAAACCTGGGTTCGCCGTATCGAATCTGCAGGCTCTGGTAAGATTCGGGTCGGCAAACCTACGCGCCACGATGATCGACGCGCGCCGCGGTGAAGTCTATGCCGCTCTCTTCGACGCAAGCGGCGCGGCAATTCTACCTGAAACGGTTTGCAAATTCCCCGAATTCCTCGCGCGGCTCCCAGAAGAACATCTCGAATTCATATCGCAAAACCTGGAGCCGTTCGAAGCCGCGTTAACTGTTTCGCGATTTGCAAACGCGCCCAAGATCACTGCTCCCCGCGCGCTGGCAGCGGTGATTGCGTTTATCGCCGAAGAGCGGCTCGCAGCCGGCGAATCCTGTGATCCCGCTAGTCTCGATGCCAACTACGTGCGCCGCTCCGACGCTGAGTTGCTCTTTAAGACTTGGTGAGAGAGGCGGGCTGACCAGCACTCGGACTGGAAAGACGTAGATTCTACCTGCTGGATCTCGGTTCATCGCTCGATCGGAAGCAGCAGCTATTTGAGACGTGGTCCTATGCTCCGATGAAGGCGCCTGGATTTGGGGTGCTCTTGGGCTGACCGACTACGCAGGAACGGACTGACGCAATCGTCAAGATTCCCAACCAGGCGCACCAGGCGCTGAGTTTACTGCGGAGATGCTCCGCACGCGGAGACTTTGCCCGAATCCAGACCTTTCCTAAACGCCGCAACGCGCTGCGCCGACGAACCGTGGGTAAACGTTTCGGGATTAACGGTTCCTCGCGCGGCACGCTGGAGCCGGTCGTCACCCACTGCGGCTGCCGCCTGCAAACCAGCCTCAACATCCGCCTGATCGACAATCTTACGTTGTTCAGTGGAGTTGCCCCAGACTCCGGCGAGACAGTCGGCCTGCAATTCTATCTGAACGGAGATCTGATTCTGCGCTCTCGGGTTTGCCTCTTGCAGCCGATGCATTCTCGATTCTATTCCCAGCAGTTTCTGCACGTGATGACCGATCTCATGGGCAATCACATAGGCCTGCGCAAACTCACCAGGGGCGCCAAAGCGGCTCCTCAACTCATCGAAGAAGCCGAGGTCCAGGTACACCTTCTGGTCACCGGGACAGTAGAACGGACCTATAGCGGTTTCGGCTTCTCCACAGGCCGACGGGTAAGCGTCACGGTACAGGTCCAGCTTGGCGTGCCTATAGGGGACGTTGGTTTGCGCGGGAAGAACCTTGTCCCAGTTGTTCTGTACATCGTCCAATATGAACGAAACGAACTGGACTTCGGGCTTTTCCTGCGCATCGCGGGCCTGATCCGGGTGAGATGTAGGGGCGCTATCAGTGGGCGCGCCGGAAAAGAACTGAAATAAGTTGCTGTGGAAGAAGAGACTCAATACCAGGAGTACAAGCGTACCCCCGATGCCGAGGTGGATTCCGCCAAACCCTCCCCCGCCGAAGCCGAACCCCCCACCGCCGCCTCCGCCGCCTCCGCTTTCATCCCGACGATCTTCGATATCCTCACTCGTACCGCCCGGAGTCCATTCCATAAGCTGTCCTCAGCAACTACTCTGCCAAGTGTACGGCTTAAATCCCTTAGCGACTCTTCAACGGTGACGACCGGTACGCCGAGGCGGTCACATACCGCACCGCAAACACCTGATCCTTATCGAACAGCATGCGGGCAGCAACCAGAGCCGCCCGATTGGGGAAGATGCCAAAGATCGAAGATCCGCTGCCGGTCATCAACGCCGTAGCCGCGCCCGCACGCAAGAGCCGGTTGCGGATGGCTTTCAACCGGGGATGCTGCTCGAAAACCACCTGCTCAAAATCATTGACTGGCGCACTTGCCTCGCCCCCCGGAAACAGTGTCGCCTGAAAATCAATCAACTTCGCTTTCACCGACGGCGCCTCCGCCGAGGATGCCGCGAGCCGGCCACTGAGCGCGCGATACGCTTCCGCTGTAGAGACATGGATATCCGGAGAGATCACCAACACATGCCGGCCGTGAGCGTCCGGTAGCGGATATAGTTCTTCGCCGCGTCCCAGGACCAGCCGCGGTTCCGCCCAATAGAAAAAACGGGACGTCGCTACCGAGTTTCGCCGCGAGCGGAATCAGCCGCTCGATAGCGATCCGCTTCCCGGCAAGCGCGGGCAGCGCCAGCAACACCGCTGCCGCATCGGATGACCCGCCGCCCAGTCCCGCCCCCATCGGGATGCGCTTTTCGAGTTCGAGCTCGACCGTCCCGGCAACCTTCATTTCTTCCAGGCACAATTGCGCAGCGAGGACCATCAGATTGTCGGGAATCTCGATATTGCCCGTCGTCCGGATCTCTGTTCTCCGCGTTTTGTGAAAGCGGATGCCGATCTCATCGGCTAGAGATATCGTCTGGAAAATGCTACGGAGTTCGTGATATCCGTCCGCCCGCTTGTAGAGTACCCGAAGATCGAGATTGAGCTTGGCAAACGCGCGAACCCGCGCTTCCGCAGTCATAACGGGACGGGATTATTTGTCGTATTGCAGCAACGAGAATACGTCATAGCCCTTCAGCTTTTCTCGTCCCGCAAGAAACGTCAACTCGACCACGCAGGCGATTCCTGTCACCGTGCCGCCCAGTTCCTCCACGAGCCGGGTGGCAGCTTTCGCGGTGCCTCCTGTCGCGAGCAGGTCATCGACAATCAGCACCCGGCAACCGGGGAAAATCCCGTCCCGATGCATTTCCAGGCTGTCGGTGCCGTACTCCAGATCGTAGGTGATGCGGGCGCATTCCGAAGGCAGTTTCTTCGGCTTGCGCACCGGCACGAACCCGGCATTGAGCGCGTAAGCCAGGGCCGGCGCGAAGATGAAGCCGCGCGCCTCAATACCCACCACGACGTCCACGCCCTTGCCAGCTATAGTGGCTCTTCAATCCGTCGATTACTCCTCGCAGGCCATCTCGGTCTTTCAGCAGAGTCGTGATGTCGTAGAAAAGGATGCCCTTCTTCGGAAAATCGGGGACTTCGCGGATCAGTGTTTTGAGATTATCCATTTTGATTTGCGGAGAACTTCCATCTTGCCATGTTCGCGGCGGGCTGACGACGCAACTCTGGATCACGGTTGGATGCGGAAGGAACTAAATTCCCGGATCGCGGCTTCCTTCTCCTCTACCGTGCGCACTTCAGAAAATCGCGGACCCGTATGGATCGCGCCTGCCAGACGCGCTATTGAAAGTGGATCGCCAACAGCGTAAATGAATACCCCGCCGTCGTCTTCGTTGCGAACGTATCCACTGACTCCCAGCGCTTCCGCGTTCTGTTGGACGAAAAACCGGAACCCGACACCCTGTACGCGTCCCTGGACCCTATAGGTCCGGGCGATTAACGTATCCGTTCCCTTGGTCACGCCGTTTGAGATTTGTTGCCGATAGGCGGAGCCGGGAGTAACTCGTTGACCTTCCGGCAGAGTGCCACGACGTCGAATGGTTTGGGTAGAAATGCAAATCCCTTGTTCAGAACATAGCGCTGCACCACTTGGCTATCGTCATAACCCGAGATGAACAATACCGGCAAGCCAGGCTGAATCGACAACAACCGATCCGCCAGCATGGGACCGCTCATACCTGGCATAACGACGTCGGTCAACAACAAGTCGATCGGAATCTGCGAGCGCTGGAAAAGTTCAAGCGCCGCATCTCCGCTGTTCGCCAGAAGCGCCGTGTGCCCTTCGCGACTCAGCGCGGTCTCGATTAAACTCAATATGTCCCGCTCATCGTCCACAACTAGAATAGTTCGCAACGGTATTCCGTCCAATTTTCGATTTTAACGCAAATTTTTGACGTAAACTAACGGCTTGCTTCGTGAATTGTGAGGCGTATAATACCAATTCGTTTCCACGGCAATTTTCACCCTGCCCTGCTAAACCCTTAACTTGGTCGTGATCATGGCTAATCGATGCCCTTGCATCCGAGCCAGCTTGAGATCCTCGGGCTTGGGCTGAAGTTCCCCCATCGCGCCCGCAATCGTGCTGGCCCCGTACGGCGTTCCGCCTCTCGCATCGGTGTGAATCATACCTTCATAACTATAGGGCACGCCAACGATAATCATCCCAAGGTGGATTAAGGGGACCATCATTGTCAGCAGACGTTGTCTCCTGTCCTCCATGCGTACTCGCGGTGGATGTGAAGACGCTCGCGGGTTTACCCTCCATCTCCCCCTTCAGCCATAGCGACCCGGCGGAATCGATAAGCTGTTTCATTTGAGCAACCATGTTGCCAAAGCGCGTCGGCGATCCGAGCAGCACTCCGTCTGCTTCCCGCAGATCCTCAAGCGTACAAACCGGAATCGTTCGCTGACGTTCGCGGATCTGCCGCATATGATCGTTCCCATCGATGATCTTGTCTACCGCGTCGAACTCCTGCATGCGGCGCAACCGGACATCCGTACCAGAGACTTGACGCGCTCCTTCAGCTACTGCGTGCGCCATCTCGAGCATATGTCCGTATAGAGAGTAATAGGCTACCAGTATTTTCATCGCGTTTCCAAATTCTCTTTCCTGTGAGCCGCTCCCGCTTCTGATCTCATTGAATCGTAGAGCGGCCAAATGCCCCGTTTATAGACCGACGCGCGCACGTTTTGCACCGATTCTCGCAGCGACTCGAAGCGCGCGTAGGACGTCTCCATCGTGTGCCTCGGGACCGTCATATCGATCCCGGGCGGCAGGTTCGCGAGCCCGTCCTCTACCGGAGATGACACGACAAGCGAACCCGATTCAGCTATTCCCGCGACATCCTGCGTATCAGCGCCCGCCTGCTCCATGATGAGGTATCTATGCAGCTTACCTCAAGTGTATGTTATTTGGGAAGCTTCTATTTATGCCTGCCCGATCACCCAAAACGCCTCAAGAAAACGCTTGACGCAATCCAAGTTCAGTGCTAAATTTTCAGCAGGTGCTGAAAATTTAGCATGGCAGCCAAGCCCCGAAGCCCGCTGACGCTCAGTAAGCGCGAACGCCAGATTATGGATATTCTTTATCGCACCAAGAGTGCGACCGCCGGCGGCGTCCACGAAGCCTTGCCCGATCCTCCCACTTATTCCGCCGTCCGCGCTACGTTGCGCATTCTCGAAGAGAAGGGACATATCCGGCACGAACTCGGCTCTCTTCCATACCGCTACTCCCCCACCATCACACCCGACCGCGCCCGCCGCTCCGCACTCCGCCACGTTATCGACACTTTCTTCGATGGCTCCGTGGAACAAGCGGTATCCACTCTGCTCGACGACTCGTCCAGCTCGCTTTCACCGGACGAACTCGATCGCCTGCACACTTTGATCGGCCGGGCCAGGAGGCAAGGGCGATGAATGGCGTCTGGGAATGTATCTGGAAAACCTCTGCCGGTACCCTGGCGATCTGGATAGTGACGCTGCTGCTGTACCGCCGGTCCGCCGCCTTGCGCCACTCCCTATGGCTGTCCTGCCTCGCGTCGTTTCTCCTGATTCCGGCGCTACTGCCCCTTGCGCGGCGTGCTCCTCCGGTGAAACTCGGGCTGCGCTTACCAGCAACGCTAAATGCCATCACGTCATCTCCCCAGACGCCCGGTCTATCGATTTCCACTCGGTTGCCCGCAACTTGGAATTTTCGCGTTCACGGCTCTGTGGTTATCGCATTGTTATGGCTCGTGGGCTCTCTGACGCTGTGCATCCGCCGAGCCCGAGCGGTGTTCAGGATGAGAGGCATTGTCCTGCGCTCCCGGCCGGTGCCGGACTTCCTCGCCTCGGAGTCTGGACCTCCGCTGCGTATTTCGCCTGAAATTCGCACGCCGCTCGCCTGGGGCATCGTTGAGCCTCTGATCCTTCTCCCTACATGCGCGACTCACTGGACTTCAGCATGCCTCCGCGGCGTTCTGGAACACGAGAGAGAACACATCCGCCGCTTCGACTGGCTCTCGCACTGGCTAGCCGAACTGGTGTGCGCCGCCTGGTGGTTCCATCCCTTTGCCTGGCTGGCGCGTAGCCGGGCCGCTCACGAGCGCGAGTGCGCTTGTGACGACGCAGTACTTCGCGGTGGCATTCGCGCGAGCGAGTACGCCACTGAACTTCTAAACCTTGCCACAGCTCTTCCCAATAAAGGAGAACCAATCATGGAGCTTTCCATTCTTTCCAATTTCGAACGACGCATTAAGAATCTTCTCCGGCTGGGAGTCGACCGGCGTTCGTCCGGCACGAGCGCCCGGATCGCCGTTGCGCTTGCCGGCTTGGTAGTGATAGGCCCCCTTGTTTTGATACGCGCTCAGGTACCCGCTGGCCAAGCGGACGTATCTGGAATCGTGACGGATATTAGCGGCGCGCGCGTGCCGGGTGCGCTGGTAATTGCCTCCGGCAGTGGGGGTAATCGCGAGGTGACCCGAACGGACGAATTCGGCGGCTGGAACCTGCCGGGCATACCTGCCGGTACCTACACGGTGGAGATTCAGGCCCGCGGTTTCGCGCGTTCGAGTCGCGCTGTTGCACTCACGGCGGGCCAGCGGCAGGTAGTCGAGCATACGCTTTCGGTGGGCTCGGTTCAGGAGATGATAGAGGTCGTAGCCCAAGGGCAGGCTCGCCGTCCAGCTACCGAGGCCGCTTCGGTTCCATCGCCAATCCGCGTCGGAGGTAACGTGCAGGCTACCAAGCTGATCAGGCAGGTCAAACCCGCATATCCGGATTCCGCCCGCGCCCAAGGAATTGAGGGCACGGTTCTGCTAAACGCCGTGATCGGCAAAGATGGCACCCTGCTCTCTCTCGCCGTGATGAACAAACTCGCCGATCCCGATCTCGCGGCCGCCGCGCTCAACGCTGCAAGACAATGGCGCTACGAGCCGACACTGCTCAATGGCTCTCCCGTCGAGGTTGTGACAACCATAACAGTGAATTTCAAACTGCGGATGTGAGTGCTCAAAGCCAACCAAAGACTGGCTCATAAGCACCAGCGCGCAGAATATTATTTCTTCTTAATTATTTCCTAATGTTGCGTATAGGCTATTTGTATGCAATAACTTACGATTAGCCGCTTGGAAAAAAACTTGGGGCTGGCGGGGAGCGTCCAATGAAATAGAGGTGGATATGTTAAGAAAATTGGCTTTACCCGCACTGCTCGCCGCGTCAATGCTCATTCTGTTCGTGCCGGCAGCATCCCTGGCGGCGGAACGCGGCGGTGGACGAGGGTTTTCCGGCGGCCACAGCTTCTCCGGACACAGCTATTCGGGTGGACACGGCTATTCAGGTGGACACAGCTATTCAGGTGGACGCGGCTATTCAGGTGGACAAGGGACGTATCGCGGAGAACGAGGCTTCTCCGGCGGTCGCGGATTCTCAGGCCCGGCTTACTCTTATCGCGGCGGTCGCGATTTCGACCACGGCAGAGATTATTGGGGGCGGGGATATTATCCGCGCGGCGGGTTCTACGGCTATTACGGCGTTCCTTACGTAGCTCCTTACTACAACGGGCCCAATTACTACTATGATCCCGGATACTGCAACCCAGCGGGCTATTACGACGAGGCAGGATATTGGCACCCGTATGCTGGCTGCGCATCTTATCCTCCCTACTGAGCGTTAGCCTGCCGTTTTGCAATTTCAAAAGCTATGGCCGTAGTGTGCGCTAGCGAAGTAGAATAGGAACGCACGTTATGGCCAAACCGCTTGAACTCGACCTATTCGCGCGGTCGCTGAGCGGCGATCGCCGCGCGCGTACCGAACTCTTTAAGAGCTTCGTTCGCGACAGTTCGCGTGTCCGTAACCTCGGCTCCGATTCGTCCGCGCCAATCGACTTTCTGCACGATTGCTTCTACAATCTCCTGCACACGGGTCAGGACTGGCCCAAGGAGGATAGGCTCGGCGCATGGGTGGAAGAGGTCGCCGCCTGGACTGCTTTAGAGAACCGGCGCAGATCGGCTCCACAAGCTAAACTGCGCCTCTGCGCCGAACTCGAAAATACGTCTGATGGCCATGGGCTTCCGTCCTATGTGCCGCCTCTTGCCGGCAGCGCTTCGCCAGCTAGCCGCATCTTCGCGCTCCTTTCCGGACCGGAGCAGATAATTGTGCGCAAGCGCGTAGTCGATTACGCCTCCTGGGACGAAGCCGCCCAAGCCGCGGATAAACCCATCACCGCCGTCGGATCGATTTTTGCTCGCGGAATTCAGCGAATCGCCCGTTTGTGTGGCGCGCCTCCGCCGTTAGACGACGATCTGGTTCCGGTCTTCGAACGAGCCGCTATCAATCCGCAGGCGCCAGAAGGCCGTCTTATCTCGATCCAACTTGACGCTGCTTTCTACCAGATCACGCCCGAGATGCGCAAAATCGGGTTCAATACGTCTCATGAGGCGCGCGTTTTCGCCTTGTGGAATATTGTCTCGCGGACTGTTCCGCCAGACGAATCGATGCGCAGCCACCTGGACCGGTGTCATTACTGTGGGGATCTCCTTCGTGCGCTGACGCTCCTGCGGAAGGCTCTGCTCGCAGATGCTTCTCTCGAGTTCCGTTTGTGTCCCGGAGCTTATACTCTCGCGAATCCCGGTGAGAATCGCGAAATTTTCAACGAACACCTGCGGGAGTGCGACGACTGTTCGTCGGAGCGGGCGCAGGTTCTCCACGGCGCCGCAGCCCAGCAAACTACCGGGGCCCAGCAAACTAAGGGCGCGGAAGAAGCCGGAGCTAAGGAACCGTCCCGTGCAAGCGCACGCAAGAAGGTTGCATGGGCGACTGCCGCTCTGCTCGTCATTGGTATAAGCGCTTTTGCGGCACACCGCTATGCCGCACGGCCGGCCCCCGCCACTATCACTGGTGCCCTTGCGATTCCTGACGCGAGCACTCCCACGGTGACCGTGGATCCAAAATATCGCGACTTGGTTCAGAGTGTCGCCTTGGATGATGAAAAGGCACTGATCGGGGCTCTACCCGCCAATCGGCCTGCCCTTAAGGCTGCGGTTAATCAGCTTCGGCTGGGTGAGTATGAGCAGACCCTTGCGATCTCCTCCGCTCTGGCCGCCCGCAGCCCCGATCCAAGCGCACAGCTTCTCTACGCCATGACGCTGCTTCGCAATCAGTTACCTACCGACGGCTATCGCGAGATGTTGAAGGCCGAGGCGATGCCGCCACGGGATGCCTATCGCTGCTGGATTATGCTGCAGTTCGCGCTAATGACAGGCAATAAGGATATTGTTGAACGTGAAGTGGAGCATCTTTCCGCCGATCCCGAATACGCCGCACGCGCCAAGGCTATTCTCCAGAAGGTTACAGAGCGAGGATAGCGGAACTGCCCTCTCGATTACCTGTCTTCCCGGAGTCGATCGAGAAAATGGTACAGAAATACACCGACCACGGAGTTGAGCGCGGCGAGAATAGCGGTTTCGCGCCAATCGAACGGATAAGCCTGGGCTAAGAGCGCCCGCGCCAACACCCAATATAGGAACTGGTGGAAACAAAACAAGAGAAAGCTTAGCAGCAGGCGTACGAACGGCTGCTCGACGTCGATTTTCAAGCCGATCGACGCGGCAAAGTACCCGACCAGGGTTTTGCAGATACCAAACATCCCGAGCGGATTCTTCGAAAGAGAATCTTGCGCCAGCCCGACCAGCGCGCCAATGAACAGGCCGCGGATCTGCGATCTTCGCATCAGGGCGAAATAGATCGTAACCATCAGCGGCAGTTCCAGGTAGCTCAGAAACGGCAAGAACAGCGGAACATAGACCTGAAACAGAATCGCCAACACCGGCACAACGATGAACGTCCACGTCTTGAAACGGGAACTCTGGGCCTCCCGGTCGATGGCCAGATCACGGTCGCTAGAATAGCTCATCAACGTTGGGGCGGCGAATTGGACGGCACAGCCGGAGTAACTGCAGGCGCCGGGACGGGTGGCCGGGACCCCGCGGGTGCGCCCCCGGCGGTTGCCGGAACAGGCGCAGTTCGAACCTGCCCCGCTTCTCCCTGGCTCGCGGTTGGCGCTGGCTTCGACGCCTCGGGATTCAACTTGACGTTGAAATCGATAGGGCGGCTTCCCGGCGGATTGACGCCGTATTTGTGCCCTTGCTGCTCGCCGATCTGCTTGTACTTATCCATCACTTTGTCGGCTGTCGTTTCAATGGTAGCGCTCGGCACAGCAGTTTGAGCCGGATTCGGATTAGGATCGGGACCTAAGTAAACCTGCTTTGAGGGAACTTGCGATTCCCCGATCACCTGGTTTACGCCTTCCAGAATAATCAGCACCTCCTCCGGCCCGCTTTCGAGCGCCGTCGGCGATACGAAAATTTCCTTAACGGAGCTTCCGTCGTGTACGGCGGTCACTTTGCCCACTGGCATGCCTCTGGGGAAGACGCGATCGTCGCCGGAGGTGAAGAATTCCTCGCCCAGTTCGACCTTTTCTTCGTTCTCGACATAATCCACACGGCATTTTCCGTATCCCAAGCCCTTGAGAACACCCCGAACGTGGTTTTTCCGCTGAGATAACTCCGGCCGCGAAACCAGGATCAGTCACAAGCAGGACCTGGGATGCGGTCGGATAAGCCGCCAGAACACTGCCGATGATCCCATCCGGAGTTACGACACCCATACCCTTCTGAACTCCAGCATTCGAGCCGCGATCGACTAATACGATCTTGTTGTTTGCGCCGGTGCCTGTTCCGATAATGCGGGCCGCCAGCATCTTCGATGGAGATTTTGCTTCGAAAGCCGCCAGTGCCTTGGCTCGATCGGCCGTCGAGATCTCAGTCTTCAGGAATTGATTTTCCAGTTTGAGACGGCCCAGTTCGTCTTGCATCCGCTTGTTGTCGGAGCGCACGTCGCGCAGTGCGAAGTAGTTCTCAAAAAACCCGGCGATGCTCGAGCGAATATCCTCGACTACCGTCGCGATGGGCGTTACCGCGGTGACCGTCCAGATCCGGATGACGCGAACGTCTTTGTCGTTCTTGACCTGATAGGCCAGAAGAATGAGTTGCGCAAACAGCACCAGGATCAAGGTGGTGAAGTTGCGATGGCGATTGAACAGGTTCTCCATGACGAACCGGGACAGGCGGCTAATCGATCGAAATCTTACGCAACAGACGGAAATCGCTCAACATGCGGCCGGTCCCCAGCACGACCGACGCGAGCGGATCGTCCGCGATCGAAACCGGCAGCCCGGTCTCTTCGCGAATCCGCCGATCCAGATTCTTGAGCATCGCGCCGCCGCCGGTGAGCACGATGCCGCGATCGCTAATGTCCGCGCTTAACTCGGGCGGTGTTCGTTCCAGTGCGACGCGGATCGCATTCATGATCGTTGCAACGCATTCAGCCAACGATTCGCGGATCTCGGCGTCATCGATGGTAATCGTCTTCGGCACACCTTCAATCAGGTTCCGGCCCTTGATCTCCATCGTCAACGGCTTATCGAGCGGATATGCGGACCCGATTTCGATCTTGATCGCTTCCGCGGTGCGCTCGCCGATAAGCAAGTTATACTTGCGCTTCAAGAATTGCATGATGGCATCGTCCATCTCATTGCCCGCGACGCGCACCGACCGTGAGTAGACAATACCCGACAGAGAGATCACCGCGACATCCGTTGTTCCGCCGCCGATATCTACTACCATGTTTCCTGAAGGCTCTGTAATCGGCAGTCCCGCGCCGATAGCCGCGACCATCGCCTGCTCTACCAAATGCACTTCACTGGCCTTTGCGCGGTAAGCCGAGTCCATGACCGCGCGTTTTTCCACCTGCGTTATCTCGCTGGGCACCCCGATAACTATGCGCGGATGCACCAGCATCTTGCGGTTATGCGCCTTCTGAATGAAGTAATTCAGCATGCGCTCGGTAACTTTGAAATCCGCGATGACGCCGTCCTTCATCGGCTTAATGGCAACGATGTTACCGGGTGTGCGGCCCAGCATCTCTTTTGCCTCTTTGCCCACGGCCTCCACTTCGCCCGTGTTTTTGTTCAGCGCAACAATCGACGGTTCGTTGACAACAATGCCCTTGCCCTTCGCAAAAACCAGCGTATTGGCCGTACCAAGATCGATTGCGAGATCAGACGAAAACAGACTGAACAACGAGCGAAGATTCATGTATGCGCTTCAATTTTAAGGAGAAAGATACTGCGATGAAAGTATCATCGTAGCACGCCAGTTATAGCCTACCGGCCATTTTTAAGAGTTTCTCCGCCTCGCGCAACACTCCCATCTCATCTCCGAATCACCAGCAAACTCCGCCATGTACTGTTGCCCGGCGGCATCGTATGCCCGGATGGCGATCGTGTTATTCCCCACTAACAGCGGCAATGCGAGCGCTTTCCAGTTCGTGGTCCCGGTGGCAGTTCCCAACAGGGTTCCGCACTGCCACGTCACCTTCACCACCCCCGCATTATCGGATGCCGTACCGATGACGTCGATAGTGGCCGCCGCAGTGTTGACGATTCCGCCTGCCGGAGAAGTTATACTGATGACGGGTGCCGTTCGATTCACTGGAGCCTTCGGCAGCGTCGTCGTGGCGGTTCTCGTCACACTGACTGTTTGCACCGTCTTTCTCGATGAGTCTGTTGCCGTGACCGTGATTGTGTTGCTTCCCACGACCAGCGGTATCGCCGAAATCGCCCACGATGCCGTTCCCGAGGCCGATCCACTTGCGCCATGATCCGTCTGCCACGTCATCTGCTCCGCCCCGATCGCGCCCGATGTAGTCCCGGAAATTGCCTGCGTTGAGTTTGTTGTTGTCGAATTCGGAGCCGGCGCCGCGATCGTCAGCGTCAAAGGCGGTGTAGCTACCGGCGTGGTGACCGCAGTTGGCTGCGCAGACCCGTAAATCTTCTGAATCCCCGCAATGTCGTCGGCGGCGATCTCCGACCCTAATCGATAATAAGGATACATGACGGCCGCGGCAATGTCTGTATGTGCCAGACCCAGCGCGTGTCCCGCCTCGTGTACGGCAACCGTGTAAAGGTCCGTATCCGCTCCGATATGCCAATTTTCATCGCCGTCCAGATGCATGTCTCCGGCAATCGACTCCGGATTTGGCGGTGCTGGATAGAACGTGTGAGCCAACACACCGCCGGGGCCATCGAAGGGAAATCCGTCGCCATGATCCCCGGTCGCGAACTTGATAAACACCGTCCGATTCGCCGTCGCGCTCTCCCCGGCCACGAACTTGACCGGCGCGTATTGAGTCCACGCATTCAACGCGCGTTCAATCTCCTGTCTCGCCTGCGCCGCATCGAGCTTTGGCGTAATATCTCCAAAGAAATAGGAGAGTACCACCTCGCCGGCTGCATCCTTCGACCAGCCCGATCCCGATACCACGAACATGGGCGTCAACCCACCCGACGTTAACGGTCCGGCGCAATGGCCCACGTGTTTGCCGTGGATCAGGTCCTCCGATGCAGGGAAAAGGTAGTCGACCTCGTCCCACTGTGCCAATCCAGGCAGGCGACCGGGGTCGCCGGATAACAACAGGTGGTTCTTGATGAGGTCGCGATGCTCGTGAACCCGGAAACCAGCCGCCCTCGCTAAGCGCCGTGCATCCTCCCTGTCGACATCCGGGTGAAACTCAGCGACGAACCACGTCTCTTCGCCCGCCCGAAACTTCTCCAGTGCCGGACTGATCTTATCGTCGATACTGAGTCTCCCGGCCCAATCGACGGCCATCCCATCCAATGAAAAATCGTCTCCGGCCGAGACCACTACGCCAAAATCGGGGACGGCACCCACCACGTAGGCTCCCCGCCGATTAAGTTCCTGAACCAACTCCTCATTCACCGCGTGATGGAACTGCAGTATCATGTGCGACCGTCCGGCAGTCCAGCGCGGCCCCGGACTATCCAATAGGACAGCGCCCTTCACCTCTGGCGTCATCTCCCGATTCTTCAGATGCAGCGTCGCGGCCCCCAGAACAGCGGGGAATATCAGTAGTGCAATTGAGTTTGTTCCAACCTTCATGCGTTTTTATCGGCTGAAGGTGAGAATTTCTCCATATACCCGCCACCAATTAGGGTGTATGGGTAAATATCTTAGAATACCTACGAATTCCTTAGGTGTATTACCTCTCCCGCATGTATGCCTCCCGATATTTGCCCTCTTCGCCGCGCTTCCCGCCCTCGCGATCTCTTCCTATCAGATCGATACCGTAGCCGGTAGCGATTCCGTTGGCGACAATGGCCCCGCGGGTCTCGCCTCACTCGCCGATGCTGAAGGAGTCTGTGCGGATCGGGTAGGCAATATCTATGTCGCGGATGCCGGCAACAACCGCATCCGGAAGATTGACGCCTTCGGAAACATTACCACCGTCGCAGGCAACGGAGTCGCCGGTTTTTCCGGTGACGGTGGGCTCGCGACTATGGCGGAACTCCAACAACCGTATGGGCTTACGATCGATCCGGCGGGCAACCTCTACGTCGCGGACCTCGGCAACAACCGCATAAGGAAGATCGATGCGACCGGCGTCATCTCGACTTATCCAAACACGGCGCTTAAGCTCAACTCTCCCCGCAATCTCGCTCTGGATACCGCGGGTAACCTGTATGTCTCCGAGTTCGGCGGCAATCGCATCCTGCGCGTCGACCCCAAAGGAATTACCACCGTATTCGCCGGAATCGGAGTGGCCGGCTTCGATGCTGAAAGCGCGCCCGCAACCGCGACCCGCATCAATGCACCCGCTGGAATGTTCATCGACTCCACGGGGACGCTCTACTTCGCCGATAGTGGTAACAGCCGCATCCGCAAAGTGGCATCGGGCACTCTGAGCACTGTCTTGGGCGGCGTCCTCCGGCCAGCTTTACCTGCCAACGGCTGTGGTAGTCGATTCCACCGGCGTTTTATGGGTTGCCGATAGCGGGAATCACCGCGTGCGCAAGCTCAACACCAATCAAACCATCTCCACCGTGCCCGGCAACGGACGCGACCTGGCGTTCGATCCTAATGGCAACCTGATCGAAGTTTCGGGTGGGTACCTGCAGCGCCTCATGCCGAACAGTACGCTTGTCACCATCATAGGCGAGGTTGCTTTTGGATTCCATGGCGACGGCGGTCCGGCGTCCAGCTGCCGCGCTCAACACTCCAACTGGCGTTGCAGTGGACGCGAGCGGCAATATCTGGATCGCGGACTTCGGTAATTATCGCGTCCGCCGCGTTCTGCCGAGCGGCTTTATCACTACCGTCGCTGGCAATTACATTACCGACGCTCTCCAATCCCCAACCTCGATTGCGCTCGATTCGGCGGGCACGCTGCTATATCTCCGATCGCGACAATAATCAGATCCGCCGCCTGCCACCCAACGGGACATTGCAAAAGTTCGCGGGAACCGGTTCATCTGGCAATTCGGGCGATGGCGGACCGGCTTCTCTGGCCTCGTTCTACAAGCCGAACGGCCTTACCATCGATGGGTTCGGCAATTTGATTGTCGCCGACACCGACAATCATCGCGTCCGCAAAATCAAACCCGATGGCACTGTCGCTCCCTTCGCCGGAACTGGCGTTTCCGGATCCGGCAACGCCAGCAGCGCCGCGACCGCCCAACTGAACGTGCCCACGGGAGTATGCACCGGACCCGGCGGCATCGTCTTCATTTCCGACACCGGGAATCATATGCTCCGTAAGGTGACTGTGGACGGTACCATTCTTACGATCGCCGGCACCGGAACGTCGGGCTACTCGGGTGACGGCGGGCCGGCCTCGAACGCCACCTTGTATCTCCCCCGCGGTTGCGCCGTCGATTCGAAGGGCGATATTTTCATCGCAGATAGCGGCAATAACGTTATCCGCGTTGTGACCCCCGACGGCAACATTTCGACTGTGGCCGGCACTGGCAATCCGGGCTTCTCAGGAGACGGAGGCTCCGCCTCTCAAGCTCTGCTGCAAACTCCGTACGGGGTTGCGGTGGATCTGCAAGGCAACGTGTTCGTCGCGGATACGGGAAACAATCGAATCCGCCGCCTCTCACCCGCGATCCCCCAACTCGGCGAACTAACGCAGTCCCTGGGCTTCGCCAATGCCGCGTCTCTCCAGAGCGGACCGGTTGCGCCCGGATCGACCATTTCGATCTTCGGCTCCGGTCTCGGCCCCCTCAGTCCGCTCCAGGCGACCCTTCAATCGGCCAACGTTCTGGCAACCCAGCTTGGCGATACCCAGGTACTCTTCGATGGCACGCCCGCCGCGCTCTTCTTCGCGCAGGACAGTCAGATCAATGCACAGGTTCCATTCGAGACCGCCGGACGCACCACCGTCACAATGGAAGTTTGCGTGAAGGGTCTGCCCATCGGTTCGGCTCCCGTTCCCATTGCAGCCGCCGCGCCCGGACTCTACACCTGGAATGGAGGCACCGGCCAGGCGATCGCGATGAACGATGGAACGACGCTGAATGGAGTTGCCAGTCCCGCCGGCAAGACCTCAATAATCACGCTTTGGGGCACGGGCGGAGGTTCCACCAATCCCACCGGTATCGACGGCCGCATTGCCGATATTCATCCGGCATCTTTGGTGTTGCCGGTCAGTGCAACTATTGGAGGGCAAGCCGCGAGCGTAACCTGGGCTGGCGATGCCCCAGGCAACGCCGGACTCACGCAATTCGATGTGACGATCCCGTCAAACGCACAATCAGGCCCCCAACCGGTCGTCGTGACGATCGCCGGAAACAGCAGCCAGGGAGGCGTGATTGTTTATGTGCAATGAGGGCTGCGTTCATCGCATGAAATATGCGTGCTTTAACAGTCTATGTTCGCGATGGCTCATTAAGCACTAGTATTGTGTCCAATAAATAACTGTCAACGCAAAGTAGAAATGTCCTATTCTCTGCAAAGTAGAAATGTCCGGTTTCGGCCGGGCGAAGAGGAAATGAATGTTAGTCTGTGCGTGTCGGTGAAGTGGAGACGGGCACTGCTGGCGAGCAACCTGATCAAGGATTAGCCGGCCGGAACTCATCGCGGACGATGAACAGGGCGCGCTCCTTCCGTCGCGTCTTTTACCGGGGCCGACCGCCGAGCGGAAGGCGGCGGAACGCCCCGGGTTTAGAGGGTTTAAAGACCAAATCGGACCGATAGATTCCGTCATGCCTAAAAAAACGCACTCCGATGAGTGTCGATTCAATCGGGGCGGAGATGGAGCGGCGAGTAAGGGACCGGCGCATACTCTCCTATAATGATGACAAGCTGGACCACGTAGAATCCGGTCGTTTGGAGAGCTTCCCTGTAAAGGGCCTCTTTTGAGTTCACGCCATCTTCCCGGCCAAGCTCGCGCCGTCATCGAGATTCCTCAGACCGGGCACCGGAACTTTGGGCTGCCTGCCACAGTTTCGGCGCCTTCTTTAGGTCGAAGCTTTTGTTCCAGTCGCTACGCTTGGCTGCCTTTCCCTGCGATTTGGTCTTGACCGGCTTCGCTGAGATTACTTTGGGCCGCTGCGTACATTGCGCGATGCTCAGATACCGGTCACGGAATCGAACTGCCACAGAATCGTCCCGCCGCTTTTCGACGCGCACCACCGCGCCTCGCAATCCGCTACTTATGTCCTTGCGCCCAATCTGGTAAATCTTCGCTGCAAACTGGATGGTGTAATCGTTGTTCACGCGGCGGGTTTCCACATGGCTCAGAATCGCTGCCAAATCGTGCTGCTTCTCAAGAGGGCGATGGGCATCGTCAGCATTGGCCGGCGCGACCGCCAGAGTCGCATTGACCCAAGGCAGAAACTCAGTTTCAAGATAATGGTTGGCTTGCTCGATGGTCGTGATGCCCGCTACGCGCATGCCCTTCACCAGCCGGTCCTGAGCCGTGGCAAATCCTCGTTCTATGCGTCCTTTCGCTTGCGGGGAGTGGGCCTTGATTAACGTGATTCCCAGCTCCTGCAACGCGCGGCCAATCTGTGTGGGTGGCAATTCCGCCCGATCCTTCTCCGCCCCGGAATCGTCTCGTCTGGTCTTTTCCGCGGTTTGAAATAAAGCGGCTTTATCAGTGTAGTAAGCCAGGGGCCGGCCATGGGTTTTCACATACCCTTCCACTAGATTCATGTTTTCCACCGTCGAATCGCTGGTTACAAAGCGACCGAACCAGCGGCTGGTCGCATCGTCGATCATATTGATGAGCAACATCTCATCACCGCGCCCCTCCAGCCAGTCATGCTCACTGGTGTCCCACTGCACCAGTTCACCAAACCGGCTTCGCCGTTCCCGCCATTCCCGTCGCTCTGCCGTCCGCCGCTTCCCTGCTCGCCACAACTTGGCTTCGATCATCCATTTCCGCACCGTCTCCCGGCTGACCTGGATCTCGTGCTCCTTGGCCAGGTACTCCGCTGCCAACGTCGGCCCGAAGCCGCGATACACCGGCTTCGATAAGATCGCGACCACCTCTTGCTGGGTCTCCGCTTCGACCTTGCGGTTCGATGGCAGTCCACGTAGCGCGTGTACCACCACTTTGTCGCCACGCCGCTTCAACCCGCGCAACAGGCGTCGCACTTGCCTTTCCGTGATTCCCAATTCTTCCGCCGCAGCTTTCTGAGTAATCAGTTTTTCCTTCGCCTTCTTTAGCGCTACCAGGCGATTCCGGTCCTCTGGTTTCATTACGAGTAGTCCTTCTTGCACCTCCCCAGCCTGAAGGGTGTCAATAGGACATTTCTACTTTGCGCAAATAGGACATTATCACTTTGCGGCGACAGTGTCCAATAAATAACTGGACAGCTACCTCGTTTAAGGTTTATGCTGTGACATGGCACTGTCCAGCGGTCTTTCCGTTCTCGAGCGGCAGCAGATTCAGCAATGGGTGGCGGCCCATGGCACTCCTCAGCAGGTCGCCCTGCGCTGCCGGATTGTGCTGGCCGCCGCGGACGGACAGTCGGACGTGGCTATCGCTCAACAGTTGTCGGTGAACCGCAAGACCGTGATCCTGTGGCGTCAACGTTTCTCAGAACAACGCTTGGACGGACTATGGGAGATTGCTCCGGGACGCGGACGCAAACCCAACTACGACACCGATAAGATCGCCGGTATTGTGGATGCAACCCTGCAGACAAAACCGGAAGGTATGACGCATTGGAGTTGCCGCACGATGGCAAAGCATCAGGGCGTGAGTAAGTCCACCATCAACAATATCTGGCAGGCCCACCAACTGAAGCCTCATCGGGTGAAGACGTTCAAGCTGTCGCGCGACCCGAAGTTCCTCGAGAAAATGACCGATGTGATCGGGTTGTACTTGAATCCGCCCCAGCAGGCCATCGTGTTGTGTGTGGATGAGAAGAGTCAAATCCAAGCGCTGGATCGCACCCAACCCGGTTTGCCGATCAAGAAGGGCCGCTGTGGGACCATGACCCACGACTACAAGCGCAACGGAACCACAATTCTATTCGCCGCCCTGGAGGTCTTACAGGGGAAGGTGATCGGCCAATGCCACCAGCGCCATCGCCATCAGGAGTTTCTCAAGTTTCTACGCACTCTGGACCAGGAGTTTCCTGGTGAGATCCCGCTCCATCTGGTCATGGACAACTATGGAACCCACAAGCACGAGAAGGTGCGGAACTGGCTGAAGCGCCATCCTCGTTTCGTGCTCCACTTTGTCCCCACTAGTTCCAAAAAAACATTCCCACCACCTTACGTTCCAGGAAAAAGCAGTTCATACTGCTGTCAGATGGTGGAGCTCAAGTACCGCGGCCGGGTGTTCACTACCGAAGACTTCCTCTATATAAGGATGTTGATTGCCGCGCATCCCGGTGATAGCCGGCGCAGGCTGTCTCAGAACCTTTGCGAGGCGTGGCAATGGAAACAACCCAACGGTGCACTCCGCGACATGGTGTGCCGCGGCCTGTTGCTCATGCTGGACCGAGCTGGCCAGATTGAGTTACCAGCGTATGTCCAGCGAAGGCTGGTGTATTCAGTGGGAGTTAACCCCACCAGGACAAGAGTCAGAGCCCTGTAGCTTGGATAGTCGGGAGGAAGGAAACTGAATCCCGAAAGTCTATCGACAAAGCCATCCTTGGGATGGTGAGCGAGTCATTGGGCCGTAACGAAAGTAAACGCATAGGTGGCCCCGAAACTCTTTACCCCAGAGGCCGAGCTCCCGTTGATAGGGCGAAGGCAGCATGGACCGTCGCAATCTGACCGATGCGGCGGAACACTCTGGCGGGGCGGTAGCGACAGCACGATGACAAGGATGCACCGAGCAACTGGAGAAGCCCTCCTCGCCCCGTCGCGAAATCGGCGGAGCAGGGAACCCGTATAACCGGCGAAACCGGGAAATCGGGGAACGGCGAGAGGGTGACGGACGGGTCCGTAGTAGCGGAGAAGCGGAGTAATGTCCGTGGAGCGAAGGGGCCCTGCTGTTTGTAACGGTTCCAACAACAAGGGAGGCAAGGGTGAGATGACAAAGACGCCCATCAGTTTGCAGGACCTGAGGCGGAGCCTATACGTCAAGGCGAAGGCGGAACCAGCCTGGCGTTTCTGGGGACTATACGTCCATGTCTGCAAGATGGAAACGCTTCACGAAGCCTACCAGATGGCGAAGAAGTAATGACGGGGCACCCGGGCATTGACGGGGTCACGTTCGAGGCCATCGAGGAAAGCGGAGTGGAGGGTTTTCTGGAGCAGATACGGGATGAACTGGTCTCACACACGTATCGGCCCATGCGGGCGCGGAAGAAGGAGATTCCAAAGGACGGGGGCAAGAAAGTCCGCGTTCTGTCGATTCCGGCTATCCGCGATCGTGTGGTTCAGGGGGCACTCAAGCTCATTCTGGAGCCGATCTTCGAAGCTGATTTCCAATCGGGATCGTATGGATACCGGCCGAAACGGACAGCGCATCAAGCGGTGAACCGAGTGGCTCAGGCGATTGTGGAGAGAAGACGCGAATCATTGATATTGACCTCCGGGCCTACTTTGATAACGTTCAGCATTATCTGCTGTTAGAGAAGGTGGCACGACGGGTACAGGATGATGCGGTCATGCATTTGCTCAAGATGATGCTGAAGGCGACTGGGGAAAAGGGCGTTCCGCAAGGCGGGGTGATTTCGCCGTTGCTCAGTAACCTCTACCTCACATGAGGTGGATCGGATGCTGGAAAAGGCGATCGCCACCACGCGGCGACGGGAAATACACCAACGTCCAATATGCACGTTTTGCGGACGATCTGGTGATATTAATTGACGCTCATCCGCGGCATGGCTGGCTGGTGAAGGCGGTGGAAAGGCGACTGCGGGAGGAGTTGGCGAAACTACGAGTCGAGATCAATGAGGACAAGAGCCGGATGGTCGATCTGGCGAAGGGAGAGAGTTTTTCGTTCCTGGGCTTTGAATATCGTCGCATTCGCAGCCGTAATGCGGGTGTGGCGACCTTACTATGCGCCGAAGCTGAAGAAGCGGACGGCGCTGTTCGCAAAGCTCAGGGAGATCTTCCGACGCAACGTCAGCCAGCCTGTGGGAAAAGTGATCGAGATGATCAACCCGATCCTGCGGGGGTGGGTGAACTACTTTCGGATCGGCGATTCGAGTCGATGTTTCTCGATGGTCAAACGACTGGGTAGAGAAGAAGATCCGGCGGCATCTGATGCGTGCCAGAGGACGCAAGGGGATGGGCTGGAAACGGTGGAGTAGTGAGTGGCTTTACGGCAGACTCGGGCTGTTTAATGATTACCGAGTAGGCCGACAGTTATTCCCGAAAGCCAGTCCCAGCGCCACACGTCACATAAACCTTGGCAGTGAAGCAAACAGGAAAGCCCACTGCGGGAAATCCGCACGGTGGGTTTGATGCGGCGGGGACTGGAAACGGGTTTACGGTTCGGCTAGTGAGGCACTCCCAGAGGAAACGGGGAGCCAACAGATAGGCTGGACCTACGGAACACCGCGCCAGTCCTCGACCCTACCGTGAAATTCGTGCCGGCAAACCCGCTCGTTGCGGCGCGCATGCCCGCCGCCGGTGCAAATCGACACAACCCGCTCGAAGGTCGTATCGACCAGATCGGACACTTACAGTTTGCTCAGGTGCGGCGTACTCCCGAGGAGCGGTTGTTCAACAGCCTGCTCGAGCAGTACCACTATTTGAAATATCAACAACCGGTGGGAGAGCACGCCAAGTATCTGGTTGGACACAGGGACGTCCCGTCGCATGCCTGGCCTGGAGTTCGGCGCCGCGGCACCTGGGCAGTCGCGACCGTTATATCGGATGGAGCGCCGAGGCGCGTCGGCGCAATATCCACTTCATCGCATATAACACCCGCTTTCTCTCTCTGCCTTGGGTCCGTATCGAAAATTTGGCCTCCCACGTTCTCGGCCGCATGGCCGTGCGAATCTCCGAAGACTGGCAGCAGATGTACGGGCATCGATTTACTTCTGGAGACCTTCGTGGATCCTGAGCGATTCCGGGGCACCTGTTACCGAGCCGCCAACTGGGTCCTGCTTGGGAAGACAACGGGACGCGGCAAGCAATCCAACAGCTATGTGCCGAACCGATCGACCAAGGAGAAGCGGTTTCGGGAACTGCTCGGGAGAGTCGCATGACCCCCAACCGCCGCCGTGGATTAACCTGGAAGAGTTGGACCGGGTCTTGGACGGAGCGCGCGAGACCCCGCTGAGCGAAGCCGATTGCGAGAAGGTCAAAACAGCGCTGCGCGCCCTTGCGGCGATGCTGGTACGGCCGCGAAATACGGAAAAGACGAATGCGGTGCTGCCGAAATCGGAAGATCCAGGAAAGGATGCCGGCCTGCAGCCGGAGGAGAGTTCGACACGTCCGGCCAAGGGACAACGGGCGCAACGGGGCTGAGGCATTCAGTGGCGCACAAAAGATCGACATCCAGCACGGGAACCTGAAGCACGGCGAGCGCTGTCCGGATTGCGGGCAAGGCAATGTCTACGGCCAAAAGGAACCGAAGCTGCTGGTGCGGGTTGTAGGACAAGCACCCTTGGCTGCTACGGTGTATTCGCTGGAACGATTGCGCTGCGGCGCTTGCGGGCAGGTGTTCACGGCCCAGGAGCCGGAAGGGGTGGGAGCGGAGAAGTACGACGAGACGGCGACTGCGATGGTCGCGCAGCTCAAGTATGGCAGCGGAGTTCCTTTCAACCGGCTCGAACAACTGGAAGCCCACCTGGGCATTCCGTTGCCGGCGACGACTCAGTGGGAGATGGTGGAGGAGGGCGCGCGAGTTGATCAAGGCGGCGCGGGATGAACTGATCCGGCAGGCGGCGCAGGACGAAGTGCTCCACAACGATGACACCGGGATGAAGGTGCTCAAAATGAATCGCGAGCCCGGCGACAAGCGCACCGGCACCTTCACCAGCGGAATCGTGTCGACAAAGGGGCAGCGAAAGATCGCACTGTACTTCACAGCGCGGCAACACGCGGGGGAAAACCTCGCCGATGTGCTGAGACAACGCGCCAGCGAGTTAGGACCGCCGATTCAAATGTGTGACGCATTGTCATGGAACACTTCGAAACTATCTGAGGGGGTGGAAGTGATGATTGCGCATTGCCTGGACCATGGCAGACGGCAGATAGTCGACGTCGCGGAGAACTTCCCCGCCGGGTGCCGTTATGTGCTGGAGCAACTGGGCGAGGTGTACCACATTGACGCCGTGGCGCGCAAAACCGGTCTGAGTCCGCAGGAGCGGCTGCAACTCCATCAGGAGCAGAGTAAGCCAATCATGGAGGGTTTACATAAGTGGCTAGAGGCGCAGTTGGCAGAACACAAGACGGAGCCGAACTCGGGGCTGGGGCAAGCGATTCGCTATCTGCTGCGGCACTGGCAACCGCTGACTCTGTTTCTGCGGCAGACCGGGGCACCATTGGATAACAACCTGGTCGAAAGAAGTCTAAAACGAGCGGTTTTACATCGAAAAAACTCCTTATTTTATCGGACTCTGAACGGCGCCCAGGTGGGCGATCTATTCATGAGCCTGATCCACACCTGCCAACTTTCCATGCTAACTCGTTCGATTACCTGACCGAGTTGCTGCGGCACCATCAGAACCTGGCTGCCAACCCAGCTGTTATGGATGCCCTGGAATTACCGCGAGCAACTGCCATCCCGGCTGACGTATGATGAATCCTGCCTGGCCGAAAAGGATCAACTTCGACCAAGGTCGGGTGACATTGCGAAATGGCCGAAAACGGGCCTCTCCGAGAAGCAAATCCGATAACGTCTTTGGCCAGTCACGAAAACAGCCGAAAATGTTGCGGGCCGGCCTCTATGCTCGTGTTTCCACCATTGATCAACAGACGCTGGCAATGCAGAACCGGGAGATGCGCGAGTATGCCGTACGGAGCGGCTGGACGATTGCCATGCAAGTTCGCGAGGTCAACTCCAGAGCGGCCAAGCGAGAAGCACGTGAGAAACTGCTGGAGATAGCCCGCCGCCGCGAGATCGATCTGGTGCTGGTATGGCGACTGGATCGCTGGGGCCGGTCAGTGACAGACCTGCTGGCGACGCTCCAAGAACTGGAATACCTCGGCGTTGGTTTCGTGTCTCTGACCGAGGCACTGGATCTGACCACGCCAGCGGGTCGCGCCATGGCCGGCCTGTTGGCCATTTTTGCCGATTATGCGGAGTCCGCGATTATGCAAAGCCAGCGCGTTCAAGTAACGCTGTAGCCGGCATGTCGGTGATTTGGGACTCCGCATAAAAACGAGGGGTTCAGCACCCGGCGATTCGAATGCACCATCCATCGCCGCTGGTAGCTTCGGTCTCATTCAAAGTGAGACTGAAGTATGTTGGAAACACATTTAAGTTCACCTTTAACTCGACAGCCACTCCGAACCGGTGCCGCTTCTGAACACATTGACGCGTTTGCCGACTGGCTTCACCTCAACGGCTACAAGCCGACCTCTATCCACAACGGTCTCACCTCCCTAGCCGCTTGGACAGATTGGATGTTGACCGCCGGGTTCACCGCGCACGACCTCCTGTCGGGTTTCGAAGCATGCAAATTGGCAGTCAGCAAAGAGCAGAGGGTTTGTTACAGGCGCGGACCCAATCAGCAATCGATTACGGCCGCTTCGTTATTCATTCGGTTCCTCCGACTGCGAGGAGAGCTTCCGCAGCCTGTAGCGGAGCCATCCGCTACTGAACGATGGCCCATCCTGGGAGAATTCCGTTCGTGGATGTGCACACACCGTGGACTGACTGAGACGACGCTCGATGTCTATCAGGGAATCCTTGTGGGACTTCTCGATGCTGTTGGTGATGACACTCGCGCTTATTCCCCGGAGGCTTTGCGGGCCTTCGTCTTCGATCGAGCGCGCCCTCACGGGATCGAGCGTGCCAAGAGCATCGTTGTCGCCGTCCGTGCGTTCATGCGCTTTCTCGGTGCCACTGGGCGATGTCCGGCTGGCATGGAATATGCGCTTCCTGGGTTCGCCTCATGGCGCCTCTCATCAGTTCCCCGGTTCCTCGCCGCGGAGGATGTAGAGCGGGTGGTCGACTCCTGCACCGGCCACGTTTTCGAATTGCGAGATAGAGCCGTGCTTTTGCTTTTAGCCCGGCTTGCGTTGCGTGCCAGCGAGGTCGCTCAGTTGAAATTCTCCGATATCGACTGGCACAAGAGTGAAATCAGCGTCTGCGGAAAAGGTCGTCGTCACGAATCGCTTCCACTACCGCAAGAGGTTGGTAACGCGATTCTGCTTTATGTGAATAAGGGTAGGCCATCGTTGCATGCACCCGCGGTATTCACTACCGTACTTGCTCCGTTTCACCCGCTAACACGAGCGGCCGTTACCCATATCGTACGCGCGGCGCTGCTTCGGGCCGGGATCAAAGCACCCATTAATGGTGCACACGTCCTGCGGCATTCCGCCGCCACAACCATGCTCCGTGAAGGTGCGTCCCTGGCCGGCGTCGGTGCAGTACTTCGACATCGCGATCCCATGACGACAGCACACTATGCCAAGGTGGACTTCGGCCTCCTGTCGGAGATCGCACAGCCATGGCCGGAGGCTTCGTCATGCTGATTGCTCACGTTGAACGCTATATCTCGCTTCGCCAGACACTCGGCTTCAAGCTGAAAGACCTATCAGCAAACCTCAGCGCGTTCGCCCGATTCGCTGGCGACCGGGGCGACACACATATTCGCGTTGCCACCGCAGTGGACTGGGCGACAGACGCTCCTTCTCCGTATGCTCGCTATATTCGGCTGCGAGATGTCGTGCTCCTGGCCCGGTTCCTGCACGCCGAAGATCCGATCCACGAGGTGCCAACCAACCCGTTTTATGCACCCATGCGCCGTCGCCTGCCCTACATCTACACACCGGACGAGATTGTGCAGCTCCTGGAAGGGGCTGGTCGGCTTCGCAGATCATACCCGTTTCGACGTCAAGTCTACAGGACGTTGCTCGGCCTGATTGCCGCGACAGGGCTCCGCATCTCCGAAGCGCTCGACCTCCGATTCTGCTGATGTACTGCCCGATGGCGTCCTGCAAATCCGTCGTACCAAATTCGGTAAAAGCCGCCTGATCCCCCTGCACCCCACGGTCGTGAAAGCCCTTGACCAATATCTCGAACAGCGCCGCCGGTTGGCCGTAACGGATGATCACGTGTTCTTGTCCGCGGGAAATCGGCGGATCTCCTCCAGCATGGTGGAGTACACCTTCCGCCGGATTCGTCGGCTTGCAGGCATTGCCCCCTCCCGGACACGCCCGCCGCGCATTCATGACCTGAGGCACACCTTTGCCACACGGGCACTGGAGCGGTGCTCGACGAGGCGGGAAGCGGTCGCGCGTCACTTCGTCGCTTTATCTACATACATGGGCCACACGGATATCGCTCATACCTACTGGTACCTGGAGGCAACGCCGGAACTGATGACCGGCATCGCCGCCGCAGCCGAAGCGTTGATCAAGGGGGAGAAAATATGACGCCTATTGCTCCGCTGATCACCAGTTTCCTGCGCGAACACATGCCGATTGAGCAGGGTTGCAGTTCTCACACGTGCGAGACCTACGCTCACGCCTTTCGGCTCTTGTTCATTTTTGCCAGTAAGCGGCTTGGAATCAAGCCCTCCCAGATCTGCATCGAGCAGATCGATGCCGCGCTGATTCTCGACTTTCTCTCTCACATCGAGGAACAACGTGGTAACTGCGCGGCTACGCGCAACGGGCGGCTCGCTGCTGTCAAAGCCTTCATCCGATATGTCGAATTTCGCGTGCCTTCCGCGCTGGCACAAGCGCAGCAGATCCATGCCATCCCGAGTAAACGCCTGGCAGACGCCAATTTCAATCAGAAGGTCGTAGCGGGTCTCCTACTCCGCGAGCCGCAAATCGACTTCGAGTTGCCCCAGAACGCAATTCCCGAGGGCATGAAAGACCCACAGATCCTGGAGCTCGAGGCGGCTCTTGAGTGGGTGATCGTCACCCACGACGTGAGGACAATGCCGGGCTGGTTTCGGCGCTTCATAGAGCATCAGCACTGTGCGCTTATTCTGGTTCCGGACGCGATAACGATCCGAGATGCGATTGAAGACCTCTTGCTGATCTGGCACCTTTCGAAAGCCGAGGAATGGCTCAATCAAATGCGGCGTCTACCGCTCTGACGAGACATTCTTGGACTGGATTCGCTGGGGCGAGTTTGCAAGTCAAAGCTGCAAAGAGCATACCCGCAGCCCAAATTACGCCAATTGTGCCAATCGAAAAAATAAATTCAAAATCGGCAAATATTCTTAGGGCTAGCTTTTGTGTTCGTGGCGCTCGGGCAATCCAAGCTTCTCGACCGTATTGCGCTCGAAGTCGAACTCAATCACTACCGCCGATTCGCTACCCTCGACCCACGCATCGTGTCCTGGTGCAATCTCGATCACCTGCGGCGCAATCAGCTCTACCACACAACCATCGGCGTATTCCACGTGAAAACGTCCGCGGGCCAGGAAACCGGCATGACCGTGCATGCAAAGTTCGGTCCCAGCCACGGGCTTCATGTGTGTGGACCAGCGGAAACCGGGCGGATAGATCATGCGCTTAACCCGGCAATTCCCGGCTGTACAGATGTCGAGTTGAATTCCGCCGATTTCGCGATGGTCGGCTCCAGGGATCGGTGCTACGAGAGATTCCGGCATTTGCAGCCATTTTAGCGAGTTTCGTTCACGATGGGTGTACCTCGCTAAAATGGAGTTAATCAATGGCGCTACCTGAATCCGGCACGATCGCGGTCGTTGCCGAGAAGCCTTCGGTCGCGCGCGATATCGCGAGCGTTCTCGGCGCGACGCAAAAGGCGACGGGTATCTGCATGGCAACGGCTACGTGGTCACGTGGGCCATCGGCCATCTGGCCGCGCTCGCGCAGCCGCATGAAATCCGGCCGGAGTGGAAGGCGCTGGCGGCGCGATCTGCTGCCGATGCTGCCGCGAACTGGCCGCTGGTCGTCTACGAAAAAACCAAAGATCAGTTTGAGACGGTGCGGAAGATTCTGGTTTCGCCGCGAAGTTTCGACGCGTCATCTGCGCGACGGACGCCGGGCGCGAAGGCGAACTGATCTTCCGCTATATCTATGAAGCGGCGGGCTGCTCGAAACCGTTCAGCCGCTTGTGGATCTCCTCGCTCACGCCGGAAGCCATCCGCAAGGGCTTCGCGCTCGCTGAACCGGGGAGCGATTACGATCCGCTGGCCGATGCGGCGCGAGGCCGCAGCCGGGCCGATTGGCTGGTCGGCATGAATCTTTCGCGCGCCTACACGCTCGCCTATGGCGACGAGCTTTCGCGTGGGGCGCGTGCAGACGCCGACGCTGGCGATGGTGGTGGAGCGCGAACTGGCGATCCGGCGCTTCGTGCCGGAGGATTATCTCGAAGTCGCTGGCCGACCTTCCGCCCGACAGGCAGTGGCCGGCGAGAATGCCTATAAAGGAACCTGGGTTCGGGATGCGACGATAGGCAGAAATCGGCGTCGTCTGCCGTTGACGGCGTGGAGGCGAAGCGCAGATCGTCGCGCGGGCGCGAACCGGGAAGGCGGCGATCGAATCCATCGAAGCCGAAACGCAGCGCATGGCGCCGCCGCCGCTCTACGATCTTGACCGAGTTGCAGCGCCATGCCAACCGGCTCTTCGGGTTCAGCGCGCAGAAGACTCTGGACCTGGCGCAGGCTCTATACGAACGGCACAAGCTCATCAGCTATCCGCGCACCGATAGCCGGCACCTGTCGCAGGATGTCGCTCGAACGCTGCCGCGATTGTACGCGCGATCGCAGGGCCTTATCGGGAACATCTGGCGCCAGGTACGGGCGAGCGGCCGCTGGGACGCAGCTTCGTCGACGATGCCAAAGTCACCGATCATCACGCCATTATTCCGACCATGACTCCGCCGGGACGGCCAGCCCGACTGTGGACGAGAAGAAGATCTACGACCTGATCTGCCGCGCCTGCTGAGCGCGTGGCATGAGGACCATATCTGGTCGGTGACGACGGTAATCACGGCGATTGTAAATGCCCGGTTTGGTCGATCGCTATCACTCGTCGGGCAAGGCGATTCAGCAGGTCGGCTGGAAGGTGCTGGATCTTGCCGGACGGCGCAAGTCACAGGGCGACGAGCAGGACAGTCGCTGCCGCCGGGTCTTGCCGAGGGCCAGGCGCAGGATGTTCTCGAGCGTTGAAAGCCGTCAAGAAGACCACGCGTCCGCCCAAGCGATTCACGGAAGCCACGCTGCTCACGGCGATGGAAACGGCGGGCAAGACGCTCGACGAGAAAGAACTCTCGGACGCGATGAAGGACACGGGCCTTGGGACACCCGGCCACGCGCGCTTCGATCATCGAGGTGCTGCTGAAGCGCGAGTACATTGTGCGCAGCGGCAAGAACCTGGAAGCAACCGACAAAGGCATCCAGGCTGATCGAAGTGGTGCATCCCGAGGTGAAGAGTCCCGGCGATGACGGGGCAGTGGGAGGCGTATCTGAAGCGCATTGAGCGGGGCGCCGCGCAGCTTGAACCGTTCCTCGCGGGAATCGAAGAGTATGTACGGCAGGTGGTCGGCAAGGTGGGCAAGACGCCGATCACGGCCGCAGTCACGTGCGACTGTTCCGGATACTGCCGCGCCGGTGATGCATGGCGAGTCAATGCCCGCGCAAGTGACAGCCGCAGACGAATGAATCTCTCACCGATCTGCTGCATCGAGCGTTTGGCTTCTCCTCCTTCCGCGCCAATCAGGAGGAAGTCTGCCAGGCTGCCGTGGAAGGGAAGGATGTGCTGCTGGTGATGCCGACCGGGGCGGGAAAATCGCTCTGCTACCAGCTGCCCGGCATTGCGCGCGGCGGCACCGACGCTGGTGATCAGCCCGCTGATCGCGCTGATGGAAGATCAGTCGCGAGCTGAAAGCGCGCGGCTTTGCGGTGGAGTGCATTCACTCGGGGCGCGACCGCGGCGGCATCGCGGCAAGTTTGCATCGACTACCTGAACGGCAATCTGCAGTTTCTGTTCATCGCGCCCGAGCGGCTTGCGCGTGGCCGGTTTCCCGGAGATGCTGGCAAAACGCAAGCCGTCGCTGATCGCCATCGACGAGGCGCACTGCATCTCGCAATGGGGCCACGATTTCCGGCCCGATTACCGCATGCTCGGCAGGTATCTGCCGACGCTGCGGCCCGCCCCGGTGATTGCGCTGACCGCGACCGCCACGCCGATAGTGCAGGACGACATCGGCGACCAACTCGGGCTCGGTCAGGCGGCGCGCTTTATCCACGGCTTCCGGCGCGACAATATCGCCATCGAGGTGGTGGAGATCGCGCCCTCGCGCCGCGGTGAACTGGCGCGACGTTGCTCAGCGATGCGGATCGGCGACCTGCGATCGTCTACACTCCGAGGCGCAAACAGGCCGAGGCCGTGGCGGCACTGCTTGGCGCATGATTTTCCGGCCGCGGCTTATCACGCCGGCCTCGATTCGGCACACCGCAAACGGGTGCAGGATGAGTTTCTGGCGGCAGGATTGAAGTGATCGTGGCGACGATCGCGTTCGGCATGGGGATCGACAAGCCTAATATCCGGTCCGTGATCCATACCGCTCTGCCCGGGCAGTATTGAAGCCTACTACCAGGAGATCGGCCGCGCGGGCCGGGACGGCGCAGCCGAGCCGCGCCATCCTGATGCACTCGTATGCGGACCGCTATACGCACGATTTCTTCTTCGAGCGCGACTACCCGGACGTCACTATCCTCGATGCGATCTTTTCCCAGCTTCGGCCAGAGCCGCAGGAGAAAGCGGCACTGCAGTCGCGGACGCGAATTCCCATTGAGATTTTCGACAAGGCGCTCGAAAAGCTGTGGGTCCACCGTGGCGCTATGCTGGACTTCGCCGAGAATGCGACTCGCGGCCAGGACGACTGGCGCGACTCCTATATCGCTCACGGCGAACAGAAGAAGGCACAGATCGAGCAGGTGATCCGGTTCGCCGCCAGCAATCACTGCCGTATGTCCACGTTAGTGCGGCACTTCGGCGATCTGGCGGATGGGCAGACGGCTTGCGGGATGTGCGACTTCTGCGCGCCGGCGGAATGCGCGGCGCAGCGCTTCCGGCCTGCAACTGCGGCCGAACGCGAAGCCCTTATACGGGTGATTCACGCACTGCGCGGAGGCGATTCGAAGTCCACCGGGAAACTGCACGGCGAACTGTTCCCGCGCGGAGAAATGACCCGCGACGACTTCGAAGACGTATTAGGGGCGATGGCGCGTCTCGGCTTGGTCCGTCTCGTCGAGGCCGTGTTCGAGAAGGACGGGAAGAGCATCCCATATCGCAAGGCAGTGCTCACGCGCGAGGCTCGCTCGCTTGACGCAGCGGCTCCGATCGAGTTCGTCATGAAGGATACGGCCGCGCCTGTCCCATTGCGAAAAGGCAAGAAAACGTCAGCCAGAAAATCGGCCACGCGGAAGAAGCGTGGCACTGCGCCAGCACCTTTGCCCCAAGGAGAATCTGAACCTGTTGGTAATCCCCGGCTGGAGGATGCGCTCCGGAACTGGCGTCTTGCCGAGGCGAAACGGCTCGGTGTCCCGGCCTTCCGCATCCTCACCGACCGTGCGCTTCAAGCCATGGCGACCAGCCGCCCGGTCACTGCGGCAGAACTTCTGGCGATCCCCGGAATTGGAATCGCGACGGTGGAGAAGTACGGACGTCAGATTTATAGGATTCTCAATGCTACTTGACGACCTTGAAGCCCCAATCCCGGCCGTAGCCCTGCTTCAGCGCCAATGATATCCAGAGGAGGGCGAAGGGTTCGAGCAACCGCGCCTGGGTCAGCGGGCCGGCATCGCGTGCGTCGAAGCCCAGTTCCGCGGCGAGTTGATAGGCGATCTTCTTGGCCTCCGCATCGTCTCCGCAGTAGAAGAGAACCACTTTTTCCCCAGCGATAATCGGGTTAGCCATCACGTTAAAGCCAACGGTATTAAAGGCTTTCACGATGCGGGCTCCTTTTGACCATGTGGCCATCAGCTCCGCGGCGGAGGTTGTGTTGGCGACGGCCATGCCGGAGAGGTCTGGGAGCAGCGGATTGGTAGCATCGATCAACACCTTTCCGGATAGGTTTCCTGCGCTGACGACGGCGTCTTTGGTGGCAGGCCATGGTGTGGCAACTACGATTACGTCACTGGCGGCAGCGGCTTCCGCAACTCCGGCGGCCCGCGCCGATTTTCCCGCTCGGGCAACCAACTGCTCCATTTGCGCCGAGCCGGGCTCGCGCGAGCTGAATACGACCTCGTGTCCACCCTGCGCCCACCGGGTCCCGAGTGTGCCGCCGACATTACCCGATCCGATGATTCCGATTTTCATAACTATGCCCTCCTATTTTCCATGTTTCGCTGGCACAGCTTTAGATCGCCGTACCAGTACATCAGTCGCAAGAATTTTGGGCGCGGTTGGGGATAGATATCAGCGGTAAGATATCATGACGGAAAATGAGCCATGCGAACCGGGCAACCTCTCCTTCGATCCTACTCAGGAGTACGGATATTAGGAAAGGTTAAAGACTCTTAAGAATTTACAAAATAGGCCTGGAAACGGCACCGTAACGTGCTAAACTAGCCTTCATGAAAGATTCATAACCCGTTTCCGGGTCCTTCCGGGGAATCAGTTCTACCCCCATTTGAGCATGCGCACATCTTCGCGCGAATCAGCCGTTGGGCTGAGATAAATCTAAAGAATCGAGGCACTTCGAATTGAAGAAATTCTGTTTCCGAAGCCTTTGTGTTTTTGCTGGTTTAGCAGTAACGCCTGGCGCGGTAACGCAGGCCGACATTAAAGTTCCGAAAATCATACCGAACCCACAGGAAGATCCGCGCCTGAATGCTTTACGTAAGTTTTTCTTGACGCTCCATTGCCCACTGGCCCAATTCGCCGATGTCTTTGTTGCGGAGGCTGACTCCCACAATCTTGACTGGCGTCTGCTTCCCAGCCTCGCCCTGGTCGAGAGCGGCGGCAGAATGATGAGGGGCAATAACATTTTCGGATGGAACAATGGCGATGCCGCCTTTCCCAGCCTGGGTGCAGCTATCCACCATGTTGCCCGTACCCTGGCCGACGGCGGGGCCTACCGGAATAAGAGCCTTCTCGGTATCCTCTGGGCATACAACCCGATACCCGGGTACGCGGACAAAGTGCAGGTTGTGATGAGCCGGATAGCCCCGCGTTATCTCACCGCCAATTACTAGACTGTAAGTTATTACCTCCCGACGACCTGGATGGACAGAGGCAGAATTTCGTCAGGCGAACTACGACTCCAAGAGATCGACTATCAAGAGGATCTTTCCCAATTGCAGGATCCGGAGCATATCGATGAGGTCGACTATTCGAGTTTTTCCGAACTGCCCGAGGCGGAGCAGGTCCTTATCTTCCGATACGATGAAATCGGACTCCGCGGCGACGGCGCATTCGAGGATGCGGTCATCGTCGGGATCTTCCTTTATGACGCTCAAGGTTTTAGTAGGGCGGACATGATTGCCAAGGGAGAGTAGCTTACCTCTGGCATCTTGCAACCTATAGCCATCCCCATTGGAACTTATCGCGCAGGACGCGAATCGTTTCACTTATGATAGCGGCGGATATGTCGATAACGGATATTTCCGGCTCTTGCGTGAGCAATGAGCAAAGCAGCAGGCCCGCCGAAGTGAAAAGCCCTAATCATGACGCTGCTGTCGAGGGTAGCGCCTATCACTGACGTCGCTGTTCCGCTCGGGATTCAGAAATCAACCGATCGACGTCGGACTCCAGGATGCCAAGCGCCTTCGCTTTCGCCGCTCCATAATCCAGCAGGTTCGCCCACGACCGATCTTCAATATATCGCTTAACGGCGTCTGTTAGAAGTTCATCGACGCTGCGGTGTTCAGCCCGGGCCGCGCTCTGGATTTCGGCTAGCAGCGGCTCGGGGAGCAGATGTTGTTTCGAGTGCCATTACTGATTTCTAATTTAGCGTCTCCCGGGCTTGTAGGTCTCTTTTTGGGTCGATACAAAACCGCCAGTTCATCGGATGGTCACTAAAAAAATTCGGGTCGTCCAAGGAGAACCGTCGCCGGGTAAATCATCGCTGTCATATAGGAACTTACCACTTCCCGACAACCGGGATATCGCCAGGAGCGCCACCGTACGGAAAGACTGCCCCATTGCCATGCCCCGACTGGGCCGACGTGGCACTGGTCATATCGAGCACCCATAAGAATGGCGCGGTGCCAGGTCCGAAGTTGCGGACAAAGCCGAAGTAAGCAGAGCCGCGGCTGAACCAGTCACCGGTCACCGGAACGTCGCCGGCAATTCCGCCGAAAGCGATGCCTTGCCGCTCAACGTGCTCAAGCTGGAACGGAGATGTGGGTGTTCCACTATCGGTCACCCAAAGCCACGGACCGCCAGGGCCGCCAGCGATTCGCACATCTCCAACGTAAGTCACCGATCCACCAAGCCAGTTGCCAGTCACCGGAACGTCCCCACCTCCGCAAGTCCGCCGAAGAAAAATGCCGCATCCGAACCCGCGGACTGGGCGAAGCCAGCGGCCGGTTGCTCGAAGACGTCATCGTAGTTGGTATCGAGTACCCAGAGGCCGCTTCGGTAGACCCCGACACCAGCCTTGCCCTGACCAGCCCGTCCCCGGTGACCGGGATGTCAGCCGCGTTCGCGCCCACTGCGGATAGGCAAACACGGGCAGATCGCCAGCATCGTATACTCCGTTATTATTCGTATCCAGCCACCACTGATTTGTGGAGGGACGGAAAATACCTACCTTGGCGTGACCGTCGCCGGTCCAGTCGCCTGTGACCGGAATATCGCTCGGCAAGATACCGGATGCGCCGCCCGCGCCCGTGAAGTTGACCAGGCTATCGCCCGTAGAGTTATAGTCGCCCTTCTTGTTCAATAAGAAGCAAGGCTGACCGGCTGCGCAGTTCGCAGTCCCCGCCACGCGGAAATCGCCGACATAGGTAGTGGTCGATACAGCATTGACCGTGATGGCTTGCGATGCGGAACTCACGGAGGAAGACGCTTCGGCGACCGTTGAAGCGCTATCTGGCTGACCGGCTAAAGCGGCGAAGAAACCGGCGCTGATGAATATGGGCAGACTTGCCGCTAAGATTCTCGTTTTGATTCTCATTCGTAGACTGCTCCCCAGGAACGAGTATAGAACCAATCACTTTCATCGAAGGCATAAAAAAGGCCGTCCACCTTGCGGCAGACGGCCATGAAATTGCATGGATCTGGTTTTTATTTGACGGCTTTTAGCTTTTCTCTCGCTCGCGCAGAACGGCTTTACGGCTCAATTTGATCTTGTTGCCTTCGAGCCCCAGGACTTGACCAGAATCTGGTCGCCTTCCTTCAACTCATCGCGAACTTCCTTAACCCATTTTCGGCGATTTCGCTGATGTGCAGCAGTCCGTCCGTGCCAGGGAAGATTTCGACGAACGCTCCGAAATCGACGAGACGGACCACCTTGCCGAGGTAAGTCTTGCCAATTTCCGCGGTGGCGGTGAGATCCGCGATAATTTGCAGCGCTTTATTGGCAGCCACTGAATCGTTGGACGCCACATCGATTGTGCCGTCGTCTTCCACATCGATTTTGACGCCAGTCTGCTCGATAATCCCGCGGATCACCTTGCCGCCCGGTCCAATCACGTCGCGGATCTTATCGACGGGAATCTTGGTGGTGTAGATACGCGGAGCGTACTCCGACATCTCGGTGCGCGCATTGGGCAGCGCCTCGTTCATCTTATCGAGGATGAAGAGACGTCCCCGGCGGGCCTGATCGAGCGCTTCCTTCATGATGGCTGGGGTCACATTGGGGACCTTGATATCCATCTGAAGCGCGGTGATACCCTCTTTGGTACCTGCAACCTTGAAGTCCATGTCGCCGTAGTGATCTTCGGCGCCCGCGATATCGGTAAGGATGGCGTAGTCGTCGCCTTCCTTCGCGAGACCCTCGCGACCCCGCCGACGTGTGTTGGAAGTGGGACTCCGGCATCCATCAAAGCCAGGCTGGCGCCACACACGGTAGCCATTGAGCTCGAACCATTGGACTCTAGAATGTCGCTGACCACACGCAGTGTGTAGGGGAATACTTCTTCCGCCGGGATCATCGACCCCACCGCCCTTTCAGCAAGCGCGCCGTGACCGATCTCGCGCCGTCCGGGACCACGCATAAAGCCGGTCTTCGCCACACTGAACGGAGGGAAGTTGTAATGCAGCGTGAGAGCGCTTGGTTGCGCCTTTCGCCCCGGTTGGAGCAGTTCGATGCGCTGTTCGTCTTCCTTGGTGCCGAGCGTGATCGTGACCAAAGCTTGCGTCTCGCCGCGGGTAAAGATGGCGGACCGTGAGTGCGTGGTAGAACGCTGGTTTCGATCCAGATGTCGCGGATCTGATCGAACTTACGTCCGTCGGGACGGCGGCGGGCCTTGAGCATCTCATCACGGAAGATCCGCTCTTTCAACATCTCAAAGTAAGAACCGATTTTCTTGAGCTTCTCCGCGACCGGCCGGATCGGTTACAGGCTCGCCGGCGGCTACCGATTCGGCAACCTTGGCCTTCACGGCCTCGATTCTCGCGTGGCTCTCCTGTTTGGTGTACTTTTCCGTGTTCAGGGCGTCGGTCAGTTCGACGCGCGCCGCAGCGGAAATGTGTTCATAAAGAGCCTGATCGATTTCGGGCGGCGTCACCGTCCACTACAACTTTGCCGCACTTTTTCTGGATTTCCTTCACCACCGCGGCAATTTTCTTGCAGCATTCATGGCCGAATTCGATAGCGCCCAGGACTTCCTGCTCGGAGACCTGCTGGGCTCCGGCTTCGACCATGACGATGCCTTCTTCGGTTCCGGCAACGACGATATTGAGACGCGACTCGCGCGCTTCGGAGTAGGTCGGATTGGCGATGTACTTACCGTCAATCATACCAACGCGGACCGCCGTCACCAGATGGTGGAAGGGGACGTCGGATATCGGCGAGCGCGGCAAGGCCCCAACGATACCGAGAACTGCCGGGTCCTTTTCGGGATCGGCCGAGAGGACCATCGCAATGATCTGGGTTTCGTCCAGAAAGCCCTCGGGGAAGAGCGGACGCAGTGGACGATCGATTAAGCGGCTGGTGAGGATTTCCTTCTCGGAAGGCCTTCCTTCGCGCTTGATAAAGCCGCCGGGGATTTTGCCGGCTGCATAAGTGTACTCACGGTAATCCACCGTAAGCGGGAAAAAGCCTTGGCCAGGCTTGGGATTTTCGGCTGCGCAGGCCGTGACCAGCACGACTGAATCGCCGGAGCGAACGACCACGGAGCCGCCCGCCTGTTTCGCGATGTGGCCCGTTTCGATCGAGATCAGGCGGCCATCGAGATCAATTTCAAATGTCTGTTTCATTGTTTCTGATGATCGGGTTACGTTCCCCGTCAAAAGTCCATTCCGCCGGGTAAACCGGCATTTCTGTAAACGAGGGGAAGTGGGACAGGAGGGACAGCCGTCAGATGGCGGCGAGGGTACTGTTAACGTGGACGGCCTGTACAACATCCGCCCGGTAAGAGTGAACCTGCGATCAGTGGCGAATTGCCAGCTTTTGAAGAACGGCCTTGTAGCGCTCGGGATTCACGTTCTTCAAATACGTCAGGAGCCGTCGACGCTTAGCCACAATAGTCAGCAGCCCGCGCCGCGATGAATGGTCCTTTTTATGCGTCTTGAAATGCTCGTTAAGCTGCAATAGCCTACCGCTCAGGATGGCAATCTGCACTTCTGGCGAGCCCGTATCGGACTTATGGACCCGATTATTGGCCAAAATCTGTTGCTTATGTTCCGTCGCCAGTGCCATCTAAAGGTTGCTACTCCTTGTCTTCTCTTCTTCTCGATTTGGTTACGAAGATACTATAGCACACGAGACGACTAACATGACGGT
>CAVYEV010000053.1:0-97963 GCA_963767545.1 Terriglobia bacterium | reverse complement strand
AGAATGCCCAGAAGTCGACCGGCCCCACCACACCCGAGGGACGCGCCAAATCCAGCAGGAATGCAATCGGTCATGAACTCTGTTCCGCCGCCGCCAAGATGCACGGCGAAGATGCCGAGGAATTCCAGTTGATTATCACCGGCCTCCGCGAAGAGCATCAGCCAGACGGTCCGAGCGAAGACATCCTCGTCTACAAAATGGCGGAGAGCTTCTGGCACAGTTCGCGTGCCGCTGCCATCTTGGCTGAACGGCTCGACTTCAATGACCAGGAAGACGACTCGAAACAAGTCTCCCTGATGCTCCGCTACTATACCACCGCCGACCGCGCCTTCAGCAGGCACCTCTTCGATCTTCTGAAACTACGTAAAGAACGTAAGGCAATGGATGCAGCCCAGCAGAAACAAGCTGCGGAAGCAGCGCAACAGAAGCACGCTACGGAAGCAGCGCCAGAGCCAAATGGGTTCGTTTCGCAGGATGCCGAACCGGAGCCTGCATCTCCGCCACAAGCAGCCGAGCAGGCCCCCATTGAACAGCAAGCTAAGCCTCAAATCGTCGAAACTCAGCCCATCATTGTGGTTGGATTCCCGGGAGAACCTGGTGCGCCCCCCGTCATGAACCCGCGACCCGACAGAAAGGCCGCCTGAGAGCACCTGAAATCGAATGCAGGACAATCGCAAAGCCCAAAGTGTGCGAATCGCCCGGCAATATCTTCGAGTTCTATACATAGGACTTGACCCGCGGCTAGACTGAGAGCTATCCTGATATTGGACTATATTGGTCCTATAAGACCTTATCGGTCTGGTATCGACTTGCCGAATGCTGAAGCTGACAAAAAAAGCGGACTACGGATTGATCGCCCTCCGGCACCTGGCTCTGGGCGAGGCCCATGTTACGGCTAGCGCCAAGGAAATCGCAGATTCTTACGGCTTGCCTCTGCCGCTTCTGTCGAAAGTTTTGCAGAAGTTAGCCCGCGGCGGAATGTTGCAGTCCGTCTCCGGGACCAATGGTGGATACCGCCTCACCCGAGATCCTAAGAACATTAGCGCGATGCAAGTGATCCGCGCGATCGATGGCCCGATTGTCCTTACGTCGTGCTTCACCGAGCATTCTGGGGAGCACAAGGTCTGCAATACATCCGCTATGTGTACCGTACGAGAGCCGTTGCGACGGGTACACGAAGCTATTTTGGGCTTGCTTGACAAATTTACAATCGCCGAATTGGCTGCCACCGCAAAGACGGATCGTCACCTCGGCGTGGAGCATCCTATTCAACAGATTCAAATCACCGGCGTGTTTCCCGTTGCCGGTCAACCCGTAAAGACGGAACTGAGACATGAAGACGCCTATTTACCTGGATAATCACGCCACCACCCGGACCGACCCGCGCGTGCTGGAGGCGATGCTCCCGTATTTCACCGAGCATTTCGGCAATGCCGCCAGCCGCAACCATGTGTTCGGCTGGGAAGCCGAAGCCGCGGTCGAGAAAGGCCGCAAGCAGATCGCCGACCTCATCGGCGCCACTGCGAAGGAGATCATCTTCACGAGCGGCGCCACCGAGTCGAACAACCTAGCCATCAAAGGCGTGGCCGAGATGTATGCCGAATAAAGGCAACCACATCATTACGCCGGCGACCGAGCACAAGGCGGTCCTCGATACCTGCAAGAACCTCGAGAAGAACGGCTGCCCGCGTGACCTATCTGCCGGTGAACCAGGACGGCATCATCGATCTCGACCAGCTGCGCGATGCGATCACCGACAAGACGATCCTGGTCTCGATCATGTACGCCAACAACGAAATCGGCGTGCTCCACCCGATCGCGGAGATCGGCAAGATCTGCAAGGAAAAGGGCGTTCTCTTCCACACCGACGCCGTGCAGGCCGTCGGCAAGGTTCCGGTGAATGTGATTGCGGATAACATCGATCTGCTGTCGCTTTCCGGCCACAAGATTTATGGCCCGAAAGGCGTTGGCGCGCTCTACGTCCGGCGCAAGAGCCCGCGCGTGCAGCTTACGGCGCAGATCGATGGCGGCGGCCACGAGCGCGGCATGCGCTCGGGCACGCTCAACGTGCACCGGCATCGTCGGTCTCGGCGAAGCCTGCGCGATCTGCCAGCGCTGAGATGGCGGAAGAAACGAAGCGCCTTCGGTGGCCTGCGCGACAGGCTGTAGGACAAGCTCGATGCCGGCTCTCGATGAGATCTATCTGAACGGCATCGACCGAGCATCGGCTGCCGAACAATCTGAATGTCAGCTTCGCCTATGTCGAGGGCGAGTCGCTGATGATGGGCATCAAGGAGCTCGCGGTTTCGAGCGGCTCGCGCCTGCACCTCGGCGACCCTGGAACCGTCCTATGTGCTGAAGGCTCTGGGCGTGGGCGATGATCTCGCTCACATCCTCCATCCGCTTTGGCCTCGGCCGTTTCACTACCGAAGAAGATATCGATTACGTCAGCGAACGCCTGATCGACGTAGTGAAGAAGCTTCGCGAGCTGTCGCCGCTGTATGAAATGGCGAAAGAGGGAATCGACCTCTCGAAGATCCAGTGGGCAGTTGACTAATTATTTCTGTAAGGAAAATCAAAATGGCATACTCCGATAAAGTTCTCGATCATTACGACAATCCTCGCAACGTTGGCTCGCTGGACAAGAGCGACCCGAACGTCGGCACCGGCATGGTAGGCGCGCCCGAGTGCGGCGACGTGATGAAGCTCCAGATCCAGGTTAACGAAGCACCGGAATCATCGACGAAGCCAAGTTCAAGACGTTTGGCTGCGGCAGCGCGATCGCCAGTTCCTCGCTCGCCACCGAATGGATGAAGGGCAAGACGGTCGATGAGGCGCTGGCTATCAAGAACACCGAGATCGTAAACGAATTGAGTCTGCCTCCGGTCAAAATCCACTGCTCGGTCCTCGCCGAGGATGCTATCAAAGCGGCGATTCACGACTACAAGAAGAAGAAGAGCGTTGAGGTTCCGGAGCCCGTAAGCAGCCATGCCTGAGTTGTTGGAACCCGCTGCAATCGCTTCAGCAACCGAGAAACCGGCGGCTCAGATCGACGTTACCGAGAAGGCGATTCGCAAGATACGTCAGGCATTTGAAAAGCAGGGCGTTGACGGTGTATTGCGGCTCGGTGTGTTGGGTGGCGGATGTTCGGGACTGAGCTACCAGTTCAAGTTCGATACGAAGACCCGGCCCACGGATCGCATCTTTGAGTTCAATGCGCCAACCGGCCGCGTTCGCATTGCAGTGGACCCCAAGAGCATGGTTTATCTCCACGGATTGACTCTGGATTACCAGGAAACGCTGATGCAATCGGGCTTCGTATTCCATAATCCCAATGCCCAGAAGAACTGCGGCTGTGGAACGTCTTTTTCCGCTTAATTACTTCGACTTCTTCGAGATCCCGCATCGTCTGTCCGTTGATCTGAACGATCTCGAGCGGCGTTTCTATACTCTGAGCCGAAAATGGCATCCCGACCGCTTCGCGCGCGCCAGCGCTGGAGACCGCGCGGAAGCCCTAGACGCTTCAGCCATCCTTAACGACGGTTATCGCATACTGCGGGACCCCCTACGGCGCGCCGAATATCTCCTGAAAGAAAACGGATTTGACATCGGAGAGCAACAGTCGAAAGATGTCCCGCCGGAACTCCTGGAAGAGGTCTTCGAACTCAACATGGCGCTTGAAGAGTCCGACGCAAACGCCATCGCGGAAGCTAGAGTAAAGTTCACTCGGATGCGCGATGCCATCGATCGTCAATTGGCGGAAAAATACGTTGCATATGACGAGCAACCAGACCATGAAATTCTGGCGGCAGTCCGGGCGCTGCTGAACCGTCGCCGCTACGTCGATAACCTGGTGCGAAAAACTGAAAAGGAAAACCACGAATGAGGTTAAATGTTCCAAATAGACTTCGGGAATGAACCCGACCGCATCGTAGGAATCGACCTCGGGACCACTAACAGTCTGGTGGCGCATCTTAATTTGAACAAACCCGAGGTCATACCCGGCGAAGACGGCGACCGGTTGGTGCCGTCCGTTGTGTCAATCACGCCCGAGAGACGAAGTGATCGTGGGGAATGAGGCGCGCCGTTTGTTGATCGATGCGCCGGAGCGAACGGTCTACTCGATCAAACGTCTGATGGGCCGCGGCATCGAGGACGTTCAAACCGAGCTGAAACTCTTTCCGTTTCACGTCGCCGAAGATAGCCAAAGCGTCATCAAGGTCAAACTGGGCGACCGCACTTTCACACCGCCCGAGATCTCGGCAATGATCCTGCGTCAGCTCAAGCGCAATGCAGAGGCCGCGCTCGGCGGTGAGATCAAGTACGCCGTTATCACCGTACCTGCATATTTCAACGATGCCCAGCGCCAGGCCACTCGCGACGCCGGACGCATCGCCGGACTCGAAGTTCTTCGCCTGGTCAACGAACCGACGGCCGCGGCTCTGGCTTACGGTCTCGATAAGCGCAAGGAAGGAATTGTCGCGGTTTACGATCTGGGCGGCGGAACGTTCGATATCTCGATTCTCAAGCTTCAGGAAGGCATCTTCGAGGTGCTGGCGACCAATGGCGATACCCATCTTGGCGGAGACGATATCGATAACCGGCTGCTGCGCATTGCGCTCGAAGACATTCAAACGGAGTGGGGGCAGGATCTCTCGCATATCGGCGAAGCGGTCCAAACCCTCCGCCGCGCCGTAATCGACGCCAAGGAACAGTTATCATCCTCGCTATCGGTGACGCTGGCTTTCAAATGGAAGGGCAAGAAATACCATCGAGAGATCACACGCGAGCTGTTCGAGAAGCTGATCGCGGATATCGTCGAACGCACGATCGGCCCGTGCCGTGACTGCATGAACGATGCCAAGATGACTCCCGAACAGATCGATGAGGTCGTCCTGGTAGGTGGATCGACCCGCATCCCAATGGTGCGCAGCGCCGTCGAGGTGCTCTTTCGCGCGAGGCCTCATACCGATCTTAATCCCGATGAAGTGGTCGCGCTCGGCGCGGCGGTGCAGGCCGGAATCCTCGGTGGTCAGATCCAGGATCAGCTTCTGCTCGATGTGACTCCGCTCTCGCTGGGAATCGAAACCTACGGCGGCGTCGTCTCCAAGATTATTCACCGTAACTCCACCATTCCCGCGAGCGCGAGCGAAACCTTCACCACGGCGGTTGACGGCCAGCGTAACGTCCTCATCCACGTTGTGCAGGGCGAGCGCGAACTGGCTAAAGATTGCCGCAGCCTTGCCAGGTTCGATTTGAAAGATATCAATCCGATCCCCGCCGGTATGCCGCGGATTGAAGTGCGGTTCCTGATCGACGCCAATGGAATTCTGAATGTGACCGCTCGCGACGCCCGTACTGGAAAGGAGCAGTCGGTGGAAGTCAAGCCCACCTACGGGCTGACGGATGAACAAGTCGAGGCTATGATCCAGTCTTCCATCGAGAATGCGGAAGCCGATTTCAGCGCCCGTCAATTGCTGGAAGCGCGAGTCGAAGCCGACACGATCCTGGCCGCCGTGAAAAAGGCGAGAGAGAGCGAAGCTTACGCCGAATTGACCGAGGAAGAACGCAAGTACATTCACAAGGTGCAGAATGAACTCATCCTTGCCTACCACCACGATCACTATCACCTGATTCGCGCTAAGATCGATGAGCTTAATCACGCCACGTCGAAACTCGCCGAGAACATGATGAACTCGGCAGTCAGTCGGCGCCCTGAAGGGCACCAAGATCTGAATTCACAATCTTTTCACAATTTGTTTACCTTATCTAATTGTGGATCTGGTCTCATTTGAGATAGCGATCTCCGAATCGCATTCGACGGCGAACGTCAATCGTTCCTCTGCTCATTCCTCCTTACACGCCCGGTTGTCCAGCCGGGCGTTTTTTCCAGCAGAGAATTTACAACACTGTCACAACTTCGCTACATCTTATGACCGCCGCGGCGCGAGCATACGGGAAGGAGAATTCCTATGTACCGAGTTGTATCGACGATTGCTCTCGTGGGAACCCTTTCTGTCGCGGCTTTTGCCGACGACTCAGATCGACTGGCGTTGATTCCAAATCTGCCGGCCTCTCCGGCGCAAATGGTATCGACCGTACCCCCGAATGGAGACGTAAATCCTTACGGTGTCGCGTTTGTGCCGCCCGGATTTCCCGCCGATGGACTGCTGAAGCCCGGCGATATCTTAGTTTCCAACTTCAATGATAAAGGCAACTTACAGGGAACCGGAACCACCATTGTCAGCATCACGCCGCAATCCAAAATGTCCGTATTCTTTCATGGGCCATCCGGCCTGGGTCTATCGACCGCACTCGGCGTCTTGAAGCAAGGATTTGTCCTGGTTGGCAATGTTCCGACCAAGGATGGGATGTGCGGAAGCATCCAGCAAGGTTCGCTCATCATTCTCGATCGCTTTGGCAAACAGGTCGCGAATCTGACCGACAAGTTGCTACTCGACGGTCCATGGGACCTGACGATTAGCCAATTCGGACCGCTCGCCCAGATCTATGTCTCGAACGTGCTCAATGGCGTGGTATCTCGCATCGACATGGTCGTGCCGGACGGTGATAACGATGGGGACGATCACTTTGTGTTCAATGCAACTCAGATAGCTTCGGGCTACGCTCATCGTTGCGATCCGAATGCGTTGGTGGTGGGCCCGACGGGTCTGGCGTTAGATGCTGAGCATGACATTCTCTACGTGGCCTCCACTGGCGATAACGAAATCTTCGCCGTCGCGCATCCAGCCTTCGCGAGCATGCAGTCGGGCAAAGGAACATTGGTCGTGAAAGATGATAAGCATCTGCATGGCCCGTTGGCTCTGGTCCTCGCGCCTAATGGGGACCTCGTCACTACCAACGGTGACGCGGTGAATACTGATAACAACCAACCCAGTGAGATGGTGGAGTTTAGCGCCGCAGGTAAATTCGTCGCGGAACGTCCGGTGAATTCCAGTGGAATCGGCGGAGCATTCGGTATCGCTCTGAGTAATAGCGATGACGGAGGTCTGCGGTTCGCCGCTGTTGACGACATCCTGAACGCGCTCGATGTGTGGATCATTCGTCTTTAGCGGTAGCCGCTATTTCGTGAACGACCCTTTTCCCAGCTCAAGATGAAGCCGTAGACTGCCAATCCACACCGGACCGCGGTCCTGGTTATAGGCTGGATTGGCCACATGCTGCAGATCAATGGTCGCGAAAAACCCGGGAAACAGCTTGGCACTGTAGTAGCTTTCCCAAACGTACTCCGGAGCATAGTTCAGCCGGCCATCGCCGATGAGAAAGTCGTAGCCGCCATGCGCCAGATACGAGGCGTGTACGCCCGAAATCCCGGCCACGGTAAGCCCCGTGGCCACCGTATCTTCGGATCGTTTCCATCGGCCGCCCGCTGACAGAAACGCCGCTGCTTGCGAGACGATCGATCGCGGTAAACGCGAAGCTCTCGGTCTTGCCATCATTCCAGCCGAGACGTAAGAAGACGCCCACATCCTTCAGTCAGTTCCTGATCGGCGCTCACGCCAACTCCATACTTCAGCGTGCCGGGACGGCGGGTTGCTGTGACATCGGGTCGATCGCCAGTCTGCTCGCTTAAACGCAATGCCTCGCCGTAGTTGCCGGAATCCGTGTGCAGCAGAAATCCAAGCAGCCGGATTGCGCCGTCGTGACCTTTGATCGTGTGGCGCTCTTCGACTTCGACATTGTCGCCGCGGTCGCGAAACAACCGGCGATCGAACCGCAGTCCGTTGGCCACGCGAGGCTCCGCCGCGCTCCCGTATCGCAGCGACCAGTGCCGCGTGTGGAACTCATGCACCCAGCCCCAGGTGTAGCCGCGCGTATCGGCGGGATAATCCCACGCGCCGTTGTACATCGTGCCCCAAGCCATGAACTGCGTTCGCGGATCATGCGTGTAGCGGTTATTATCGAAGAAGTCGGTCAACGTGAATCGTCCGACGGTGATGCTGTAGCGATTCATCGGACGCGAACCAGCAAGCTGATTCTCCTCGCTCGTAAGGCTCTCACGGCCATCGCCGAAACCGAAATCGTAGGTTATATACGCCCGCGCGATGTAAGGTTTCGGTGTGGCCGATGCCACACGCGGCAACTCCCCGTTCGGAGAGTTAGCGATCCCGTCAACGTTACTGAAGCCGCGGCCGCCGGCGATCTCCGGATTGAAGTAGAACTGCGCGTCGCTCCCCAGCCGGAAGCCGAGAAACAGAGTCGACGTAAGCGATACGTCTCGTTCGGGTACATTTGCCAGACTGAATGCGCCGCTATACTTCGCGGGAAACGCCCCATGATAATCGCCTATGGAAGTGGCTTGATAAAACAGGTTCCATCTCTCAGGAGGCGAGGGATTAACCGCGCTCTCGATCTGCGGCAATTGAGCCATGGCACGCACGGCGGCCACGAACATAACTGTGAGGTGTAACGGTTTCATGAGATTCCATGGCAGTAGAGTTGACGGATGCACTCCGCATCTCCAGAGTATACCCACTGGGGTATACTTGTAAAGAGCGGAAAGGACTTATTTGGCACATACAATTGAAGAAAAAAAGAGGCTGTTGAACCGTGTGCGCCGAATCGGCGGTCAGGTGGGCGCGATCGAACGATCCCTAGCCGAAGAAGCGGAGTGCTCCGATACGCTGCATGCAATCGCCGTATGCCGCGGTGCGCTCGATTCACTGATGGCGGAAGTGATTGAGGGGCACATCCGATTCCACGTGCTCGATCCTGAACGCACTCCAACGGACGAACAGGAGCAAGCCGCGCAGGACTTGATCGACGCTTTGAAAACCTATTTGAAATAGCGAATACCGGCTCCTCGTTTGGGTAACAGCGCCACGGTCCTCTCGTTGCCGCCGGGAAAATCGGTACCGGGAAAGCGAAGAGCATACTCGAGAGGCGTGCACTCCACCACCTCATCGGGCCGTTCATAGTGCCCGGGAAGCTTTACTTTCACAGACAGGTCGGCTCCGTGATCCAACAGAAGTTGCGTCATCGGAAGACTCCGGTCCTCAAATTGAGTCACTGCGTGAAATATTGGCGTCTGCCCACCCACGCCGGCTTCATCCACTGCGGCGCGTGCGTTCACATCGGCGCCATGATCGATCAGAACCTGGGCCGCTGCAATGCTGCCATACTCCGCGGCCACGTGCAGGAGTGTCGTTCCATTGAGCAGAAGACGGCGCGCGCCAGTGCTGCCGCAATCGAGTCCGGGAAAGCGTTCGGTCACCAGTTCAGGATTTGCGTCAAGCCGTCCAGCCATTGATCGGCGCGATCCTGAATGGCATACAGCACGTGAGGCATGTTGTATCGAGAAACAGCGCCGGCCTCGATTAGCAGATCTATGCACGTTCCGAGATCCGGGGAACGAGCATAGGTTCCGATCAGATACTCTAGGGCCGTGTTGCGCCTTCCTGGCCTTGGGCAATTCGGATTCGCGCCGTGCCGCAGCAGCCACTCGATCGAACGGGGTTCACCGATTCACACGGCGCGAAGAGAATTGGAAAATTCCCGTTCCATTCGGCCCGATGCTGAACTCGAATTCGTCCGCCCAGCGGATCCCTCCAATAGCTGCAAAGGTCCCGCCGAACATCGCGAAGCGCGGACCGAAGGTCAAGGCAGTCCGATGCGAGTACAATTCCATCAATTCGCGCGGGTGACGCATCGCCGTGACACTACCTTCCTGCTAGAGGACGCGTTCGGCGGCGACAGTGGCCCAGGAACGAATAATCAAGTGGTCCCACTGCGCCTCCAGTTCGCGAAGCAGCCAGACAGCTCGCGACCACCTTTGCGCACATCTGCTTGGCGAGTGTGATTCCGATCGACTCCGCTTTGCGATCGGTGTGATTGGAGCGAGCTCCAATCAGGATCTCACCGCCCGAGTCGAATAGCACGAACTCCGCTCGCCACTCGATTCGCGGCCGATCACCTCAATCTCATTGGCAGCCGTAAGCAACGATGTGGCGACCCGATAGAACATTGGCGTTTGGGGCGGTCTGATTCCGAGTTGCGCCATCTCCTTCACATGGGCCGCGATAGCAGCCTGATTGCGACCGGTCCAGCCGGCGATCACCAGGTCCGTTATGGATGACAGAGATAACTGCGGGCTCATATTGAAAACACCTCATCCGAAGCCACCGCCTGATGATAAACGGCTCCTTCGAAACGAGGAAAATTGGCAAAGTCGGCGCGGGCGTCGGATCGAGCTTCGGACTGCAAGGCCCGATCGAGACTCTCGTGGCTATCGAAGATCATCTGCGCGAGCAGCATGAAGCGGTCGCGTGTGACAGGGAACTTGTCGTGCCAATCTACCGGCGTGTGAAGGATGATATGGAGGATACCAGGGAACCGCGCGAGGATCGGCGCATGCCGCTCCCAATAGTAGCGCAGGAACTCATCGCGGTTTTCGGCAACGCCTTCATAACGCACGAAGTAAGAGACAGCCATACTCGAACTCACGATTCAGGCGGCGACGAAGTCCGTGTCGTGTTCGAGGTGAGCTTCAATGGGTATCCTCAGCGCATCGTGAATGGTGTTGTACATTTTCCAGAATCCTACAACCGCGGCGAGTTCCACAATCTGAGGCGGAGTCAGGTACTTGTTCAGACGAGCAAAGACCTCATCGGGAACAGCCCCAGGACTGGCGGATGCGGCGCGAGCGAAGTCGAAGCAGACATGTTCCGCTTCATCGCGGGGCGGGAGTTCGCCGCGAACTAGCGCGGTAACATCGTCCCTCGACATGCCCCAGCCTTCCGAAACGGCGTCCATGGGCTTCTTCAACATGTCGCAGCAGTGCGCCGTGCAATAGGTGCAGCCATTGGTCTTGCTACAGATCGCGGAGAGGCGGCGCTTTAAGCCCTGATCCAGCGTGGACGAGGGGTCGCGCATGATCTTGCTGTTCAGGCTCCATAACGTTTCGGCGATCTCGGGCCTGTGCATATAAAGTTTCAGCGCATTGGGAATAAATCCCATCCGCTCGATGTACGGACCGAGGACCGGCTTCAATCGCTCGGGATAAGACGATTCGGCTACATAGGGGATGAATGGGTCCTTCTCTATTCCACCAGTGGGAACTACTTGTCCATTTGCCATTGCCTTGATCTCCTTGATCGTTTACGAAAGGTTTACGAAAGATAGTCATTGAGCCAGACCTTGCCCCAGTTCTTGGGCCATGCGCGTTCGAAGTCGGCTGGATTGTGCCGCGATTTGATTGTCGCGTCGATTCCGATCTTGCCGACGATGCGATTGGGATGCGCTCCTTCGAGCGGGGCGGCGATGGGTCGTAGATCGAGCCGCGCGTACCCGGAACGATCAACATATCGCGGGACGGATCAGCGCGCGTGGCGATTGCGTGATAGACGGAGCCGGGGTCGTCGATATCGGTATCGGGGCTGACCGCTACTACCATCTTTGTGTTGAGCCACGGCGAGCCCATGACCAGCATCAACGCATCGTTCACAAAGCCCTGGCGGGGATACTCGAACTGCAGGATGCAGGATAACGCCGCGCCCCAGGTGGGAAAGCGGACGTCCTTCACTTCGAGTCCCATTTCGCGCAGCCGATTGTAGAGGACAGCCTCATGGCACAGGCGCGGTAGTGTCTGATGATCGGTATCGGGACATGTCTGGTGGTTGCGGTATAGCGGACGGTCGGCCCGCATCGTGATCGCGGTTACCTGAAGTTCCGGGAGATCTTCGAAGTGCGGCAGGTTGTACATCGACGGCGATGTTACGTCGGCTACGCGAAACCGCTCCTTCAAATTGACATAGCCTTCGATTGCGATTTCGGCATGGGCGGGAACGTTGAGATCGAGCGTCTCGCACCGGGTCATCTCGATGTCCTGATCCATAATGGTGCCGGCCATTTCCATCTCGCCCCACATGTCCATGTGCAAACCCGAGAAGTTTCCCATAATTTCATAGGCGGGCGGCACACCCACTACGATGGCGATAGGCATGCGGCTTTCGCCGCGATCGAGATACTTGTGCATGATCCGGTTGGAATGTGGCGTGACGAAACTGGCTAGCCCACGTTGGGGTCCGGCAATTGTCGTGCCGGCGTGAGACGTGTTGTAGAAACCGGTTTCAGGATCGCGAAGAATGTTCATCGCGGTCAGATAAGGATGTTCGTCCTTCTCCTTGTGGAACGGGATTGGCAGACGCGAGAGGTCCGCGTCTGCGCCGAGCCACTTCACTTCCTTGACGGGTCCCGTGGGCACATGAACGAATGAGCGAGGCGGCTTGCGAAGCCGGTAGGCGAGAGTCTTCAGGTAGTGCTCCGGCTCCACGCCCAAAGCGCGCGCCTGCATGAGGCGGGTCTTAACGAAAATGTCACATATGCGGAAGCCGGGATAGCTGGCGATGTTCTCAAACACAATCGGCGTGGTGCTCTGGGCCGAAAGCGCGCCGATATCGTCGATGGCGACGGGTCTTCGGATATACGTCACGACGTCGCGATTGGTTTCGAGATAGCCGCGAAGATCGTGGTCGAGTGGTGTGCCGGAAGGTGGTGGAGCGTCTGTAATCATCCGAAAACCAGGAGTGTTGTACGCAATTTACTTTTGTTTTGCAAAGAAGTCAATCGGGCGGAACACGAATCGGGAATTATTTTCGAAAATTCTGCTAACTTTTAGCCGTCCAGTCTCGTATGTAGAATCAAAGCAATGCGCGAGAGGCTGACAAACAACGCCCCTCGCCTCCAGCCGCTCGCGGTGTACCCCCGCCGCGAGCGTTTCCTCTCGCTCCACAGCGCCTGCTCAACGTACAAGGTAGAATCCCAGTAGCAGATGGGACCTGACTTTCTGGTGATTGGCGCCGGTGTTGCAGGGTTGCGCGCAGCGATCGAACTGGCGAACGCCGGAACGGTACTGGTGATCGCGAAGGACTCGCTTCGGGAATCTTCGTCGGAGTACGCGCAGGGCGGCATCGCGGTGGCGCTTAAGCGACGACGACGAGGTGGCGCTGCATGAGCAGGACACGCTCTATGCGGGCGATGGACTCTGCGACCGCGAGGCTGTCCGCACGCTGGTGGAAGAAGGCCCGGCCGCGATTCAGGAGCTGATCGACTGGGGCGCGGAGTTCGATCGCGAAGGGCAGAGGCTTTCTTTCACGCGCGAAGGCGCGCACAGCCGCAACCGCATTCTGCACTCGCATGGCGATTCCACCGGGCGGGAGATTGCACGCACACTCTATCAGAAGCCGCGTCGCTTCCGCAAATTCGATTTGAGACCTACTCCGGCGATCAGGATCTGCTGAGAGAGAAGACGCGCCGCGGGCGCGATGGTGTTTGACGAGAAACGCGGCACGCTGCGCGATGTGCACGCACGCGCGGTACTGCTCGCGACCGGCGGACTGGGCCGAGTCTTCAAGGAAACGACGAATCCCGATGTCGCGACCGGCGATGGCGTCGCGATGGCGTGGCGCGCGGGCGCGGAGATCAGCAATATCGAGTTCGTTCAGTTTCATCCCGACGGCGCTGCATGTGGAAGGCGCGCCGCGATTCCTGCTATCCGAAGCTCTGCGCGGCGAAGGCGCGCGCTTGCTCAACACCAGACGGCGAGCGGTTCATGAGCGGTTATCACAAACTGCGGATCTTGCGCCGCGCGATGTGGTATCGCGCGCCATCGTTTCGGAACTGCGGCGGACGGGCACACCGCATGTGTTCCTCGATCTGACGCACAAGCGCTGCCGAGTTCATCCGCAAGCGGTTTCCCGCGTATTTACGAGACCTGCCAGCATATGGCGTGGATATCTCGACGTCGCCGGCTCCGGTGCATCCGGCCGCGCATTATGCGATGGGCGGAGTGCGCACGGATCTGGACGGACAGCACGAATCTGCGCCGCTTATTTGCCGCCGGGGAAGCCGCCTGCACGGGCGTACACGGCGCCAATCGGCTGGCCAGCAATTCGCTCCTGGAAGGCGTGGTGTACGGAGCGCGCGCGGGCCGGGCAATGAAGCACTGCGCAACGGAGCCGTTTCTGCCGGGCCGCGAGAGACCGAAGATGGTGTTCCCGCAGGTTGCGGAGAGCGAGTTGCGGCAGCTTACGTGGGACAGGTGCGGGATCGTACGTACAGGTTCGGAATTGATCGCGGCAGCGGCGCAGTTGACAGCTTACGAGGAACTGCCGGTCAGTAAGGCCAACCTGGCGCTTTACGATCTGCGGAGCATTCACCTGGTTGCGCAGTTGATTGCGCGATGCGCGCTCGATCGCGAGGAGAGCCGCGGCGCACATTACCGCGAGGATTTTCCCGTTGCGCGAGAGGAGTTCCGTCATGCTTCCGTCGTGAGGCTTGATGAGTAAAGCGGGCCCGACGATAGCGCCCGCGTTGCAAGCCGTTCTGCTCGCGGCTGCGCCGGTCATGTCTGTGGGGAGCCCTTGGTCCATTTTATGGACGGGACCGGGCATACTGATGTCCTCCATGATGATCGCGTGGGGAGCGGAATGTCCACAGTTCTTTGTCGCTCAAGGACTGGCGCTGGCCATATTGGCGTGGCTGCAGACGCTGCCGGAGTTTGCGGTGGAAGCGGTTCTCGGGTATCACCAGCAGGCGCAGTATCTGCTGGCGAGTCTCACGGGTGCGCTGCGGCTGCTCACGGGCCTCGGATGGCCCATGATTTACGCGAGCGCGGCGATCGCTTATCGCGCCGAACACAAGCGCGGCATGGGAAAGATTACACTGCCGGAGCATCAGGCGATTCAGGTAGTGGGTCTGTGCAGCTTGCCTGGTTTATGTTGCGGCGATCGCGTGCAAAGCATCTCTCACGGTTTACGATAGCGTGGTGCTCGTCTTGATTTACGCCGCGTATCTATCGATACTGCACCAAGGACCGCCGGAGAGCCGTGAAGCGATAGACGATCTGGGGACGATTCCGAAAGCGATCGTGCGGGCTCGGCGTCCGGTGCGAATTGCCGCGATCGCGGCGCTGTTCATTGTTGGCGGGGCGATGATCTATTTTCTGGTGGACCCGTTTCTCGAAAGCCTGTTCGGGCTGGCAGTCGCGCTGGGGATCTCAAACTTCGTATTCATTCAGTGGGTGGCGCCGTTTATGTCGGAGTTTCCCGAGTTTTTCTCGTCGTTCTATTGGGCGCGCTCGATCGACGCCGCTCCGATGGCTTTGATGAATATGGTATCGAGCAACATTAATCAATGGACGCTGTTGTCGGCGATGCTGCCGGTGGCGTTATCGCTGGGGCATGGCGGAATCGTGCCGCTCGAGTTCGACGCCGAGCAGCGGCTGGAGTACATCATGACGCTGGGACAGGCGCTGTTGGGGCTGACGTTCCTGATCAACATGGAGTTTGCGTGGTGGGAGGCGGCGGGCCTGTTCGTATTGTGGCTGGTGCAGTTCGTATTCTCGGTCGGCGAGGCGGGGACGGAGGTGCACTGGTGGGTGACATACGCCTATTTCGCCTGGGCTGCCGCGGAGGCGGTGCGAGCGAGAAAGCTGGCCGCCTGGAAAGCTTTTCGCGCGGTGATGAGAAGCTAATGACGGGCCTGCTTTACCGGCTCAGTTAACTTCGGTATTTCCCCCTCCGCCACTTGCAGCACCGGACGTCGGCGTGGCCAGTAGTAATCCGGATCGTTCACTCTCCTCATCCGCGATTGAAACTAGCCGGTACTCTCCCGGACGCCACACCTTCGCTCGAAACGACCCGTCCGAGCCGGTTGTCACCGCGCTCTCCGGAACCCCCTGAGGCGAAATTAACGCTAATGTCTCTCCCGCCACCGGACGCCCCGTGGTGCCCACCAACTTCCCGCTGATCTCCATCTATTGGCTCCCAAGCGTCACCACCAGTGCGTCCGGAGGTCGTCTCATCCGCATCGAACCCAGTCTGCAGCACCTCCTTGCGACCAAGTTTCGCCGACACCGGTGTCGGACCCCTTCGCTTCCCGGACCGTTTCCGATGAACTGTTGATGACGTCGATGCCATAATGTCCCGGAACCAGCCCACCGATGGCCCGCGACCCGTCGCGCTCTCCAAAGTCCTGGAGCGGGATACCGGAATCCGTAGCCGGCCGAAGCGTCAATTCCATGAGTTCCTCATTGCCGTCCGTCCCGATCATCCGGTAGTGCAGCTTCATCGTCTGCACCTGCCGCGCCTGCAAAACGATTCCGCCAACATCCTCCCAGCCGACGGTAAGGGGTAGCCGCGCCATTAGCGGATGCTTTGGCTCGCCATATTCCTGTCCTTGCGCCTCGAGAACGTACGTGCCGGGAGGTACATGCCGCGCCGCGAAACTCCCGTCGGGATGACTGATCACTTGGTAACCGGAAAGGCGTTCGGGACCTTCCGCATGAAGCGACAGCGCCATACCTGGAGTTTCAACGCGCCCGGAGATCGTCACTCCCTCTTGCCTCTTTAAGTGAAGATCCGCCGCGAATTCTTCTCCGGGTTTCAGATCGATCGGCGCGGCATCTTCCAACCTGTACACGCCGGGAAAATACTCCGCTACGTACCGGCTATCCCAAAAGTACAGTCCCGAAAGCGGAACCGCGAGCCAGTAAAAGAGTCTGCCGTAAAAAGTGCAAAAATCTAGGCTAGGCGGAGGCCGAAAAAAAAGGCCTTGAATTCCTACCGCGGCACATCCAGCGGAGCCGCGGCTTCCGCCCCGAGTCCCGCGTAACTGTCCTTGACCTTGACGCACTTATTCCCGTTAAAGGTCACGAATGTTATCTTGCCTGGAGGCGTACCATAGATCCAATCCTCCGACTCGATATCGTCAACCGTTTCGCGCGTCTTGCGCACCGGTTTGCCGATCGCCATGATCACCTGATCCCGATCCATCCCCGGCTGGGCACGCTTTTCCTTAATCGCAGCTTTGATCTCGGGCGGTAACGTATCGGCGTAGATCTCCGTCGCGGAATGTTTGTCGAAATCCAGAATTGGAGCAAGCAATTTCTTCACCTCGGCGGCTTTCATCGGTTCCAGAGGCTTATGAAATAGGATCGCGATATTCGTTCCGGCCGTCGCGTTCGAATCCCCGCTCGAAATCGGCGCAGTGGAATTCCCCATTCCCACCTGTACATGGTCGTACCAGTGTTTGCCGCTCTTGATCCCGCCATTGATTTCGAGCAGGATCTTGTCATTTTCCAGGGTCACTTTCGTGATCTGTACGGAATCGCCGACGCGCGCCGCCGGACCGAGCTTCTCCCCCGCATTGAGCCACGCCTGCTTGTCCCAAGTGCCGCCGGCATCATAGGCGAGCGGCGACTTCGATCGCGGCAGATAAACCTTCACCTTGGCGTACTCCGCATTCAATCCGCGGATCAACTCCACCTCATCGTCAAACGTGAGCTTACCGGCCGCGAAGAGGCCGGTCCCGATCGAGGCAGATAGCATCGCACATAGCAAGGGGCATAACAACGGTTTCATACTGGCGGTTCGCTCTCTACAGGCTCTTGAGACAATTGCTGAGACACATCCATAACCGGGCGGGGAAACGGATATCGCCAAATAAACAACAGCATCAGTAATAGCGCGACGCTCGTAACAGCGCTGCCTTCCGGACCATAAGATCCGCCGCTCCACAGTGTGCCGGCATTCCAGGTCATCTCGTAACCCGTTACCCTCATTGTAATGCCGCTGATCTTAGTCCCGAAAAAGGGCAATGCGATATTCCACCCAAAGTGCATTCCGATGGGAAGCCACAACGCGCTCGTCTTGTACACGGCATAACCGAATACAATGCCGAAGCCGGCGGTGTTGGCGGCGCTTAACCACGTCGCGTCGGGATTCCCCAAGTGCAACAAACCGAAGATCACACCTACCGGAAAAATTGCCGCGAACGGTCCGAGGCCGGTCATCAACGACTGGAACGCAAATCCGTGGAACAGCAACTCTTCGCCTGCCGCGCCGCAAAGGATCAGGATAGTCACGAAGATCCCGGTTCCGAACGTCGCTCGAGCCCCGTCCGTAGCAGGGACAAGTTGTGCGCGATGCAACAGCAATCCCGGCGATAGCGTAAGCGCCACACCCGCTGCCCCGACCGCGACTCCCACGGCCAGATCTCGAAAGCCTCGACGGTCCGGCGCGAGTCCCAGTTGAGGGAGGGGAGCCTCCTCGTAAATTTTCCAACAGAGCACGGTCGCCAGAATCGACCCGAGGAAAGTCGTGAGCGTCGTCTCGACCAATTGTCCGCCGGCCCAATACAGGGGCATCGCCAGAACCGTAATGCCAATGAGATAGAAGAGGACAAATACGCCGGTCTGGGAAATCGCGCGGACTGGATCGCGTTCCATAAACGGTCATTCGCTGTTACTTGCGCTTTTCACACTTACGCCGGACGCCGCGACTTCGCATGGCAGAACCTGAGCGCCTGCCGCAATTATCGCCGATGCCACACGGTCGCGCGCTTCCGGTTCGGTCAGGAAAAACACGCAGCCCCCGCCGCCGGCTCCGCAGACTTTCGCGCCCAATGCCCCATTACGCCTGGTTGTTCCGACCAGTTCATCGATCAGCGGCGTCGAGATTCCCGGAGCATTCTTCCGGCGGTTCGTCCACTCTTCGCGCAGCAATCGCCCAGCCTCTGTCCATTGCTGCCGCTCCACCGCGGCCCGCATACCGAGGGCAATCGCCGTAATCCGGTCGAAGTTCCTTTGTACTTTTTGGTCGCCGTCAATGTATGCCTTCATCACTTCCCAATTATTGATTCCCGAGTTGCGCGGAACGCCGGTATAGGCGAGCACGAATCGCCGGTTGAGTTCTTCTGCGGATACCGGAAGGCGCACTCCACGAATGCCCTCCTCGTTCAGTTCGACCGCCAAAACGCCGCCGTACATCGCGGGATAATAGTCCTGCGCACCCGTTGGGACGCGGATAATCTGCGCTTCGATATTCTGCGCGACCTCCCGCAGCCTCTCGATGTTGAGTTTCTTCCCGGTGAGCCGATTGAGTGCAGATGCGACTGCAATGATCATCGTCGATGAACCCGCGATGCCGGCCCCCGCGGGCGCCTCCGAACCGGTAGCAATCTCGATCCCCATCTTTGGAGCGAAGAATCTCACGAGGTGAGCCAGCAAGGGCAGTTTGTAGCGCCTCGCGGCGCGGAGTTCGTCGAGCGAGCCGAACGACTCCTTCACCTTTAGATCGAGCGACTCAAAAACGATGCGCGCGTCGTCTCGCGTGCGGATGGTGCAGCTCGCATAGCGGCTTACGGCGAAGTTGACCGTAACCGCGCCGGAATGAAAAAGATAAAGCGGCCAGATGTCGAGCGTCCCACCGGCCATATCGACCCGGCATGGCGCCTTGGAAGTAAGTATCATGCTTATTGGTATGGATTCTCGAACATAGCATAGTGGCAATGGGAGCTCACCGGATTCTGCAACTCGGCGATCCGTTGCTGCGCGAAATCTCCGGCCGCGCCGCCGCGACTGAGTCTGCCCAAATCGTCCTCGCGGATCTGCGCGACACACTTCACGAATTCCAGCGTGCTCATGGCTTCGGCCGCGGTATCAGCGCTATCCAGATCGGCGTGGCGCTGCGCGCCATCTACATCGAGTTCGAAGGCATCGCGTATTGTCTGGTCAATCCCGAATACGAATGGCTGAGTGAGGAGAAATTCCGGCTCTGGGACGACTGCTTTTCTTTCCCGGATCTTCTGGTATGGCTGGAGCGCTCTCAATCGCTGCGCCTCAGCTATCTCGACGATAACGGCACAGCGTGTACGCTAACTGCATCTGGCGCCCTGTCCGAGTTGATCCAACATGAAATGGATCACCTCGACGGGGTGCTCGCGATTGACCGCGCTATCGGACCGAATGGCCTGGCCACAAGGGAACAGTGGAAACGAATGCAAACTGACCGGCTGTAGTCTTGCGGTTAGACAGCATTTCAGTTGCGGATTCGGGACAACTCCCGATACAGGATCATAGGCCCTGAGGATCGAAGGCCAGTCTTATTTCGAGAGTTGGCAGATCGGGACTGAAGGTAGTCATGGCCATGCTCACACCGGCGGATTTCCACGCCGGAGCATCGCCATAACAGTGATGACTAACTACCCACTCATCGACGCGAGGAATTCGCCGTTGCTGCGGGTTTTGCCGAGTTTATCGAGCAGCAGTTCCATGGTCTCCACGGGAGAGAGCGGACTAAGGACGCGGCGCAGAATATAGACGCGATTGAGTTCTTCCCGCGGCATGAGCAGTTCTTCCTTGCGGGTGCCGCTCTTATTGATATCGATTGCCGGGAAGACGCGCTTGTCGATGAGCTTACGGTCAAGATGGATTTCCATGTTGCCCGTGCCTTTGAACTCTTCGAAAATGACGTCGTCCATGCGGCTGCCAGTGTCGATCAGCGCGGTGGCGATAATGGTGAGCGATCCGCCTTCTTCGATGTTGCGCGCCGCGCCGAAGAAGCGCTTGGGACGCTGCAAGGCATTGGAGTCGACGCCGCCCGAGAGCACCTTACCCGACGGCGGGACGATTGTATTGTAGGCGCGCGCGAGACGCGTGATGGAATCGAGCAGGATGACAACGTCTTTCTTGTGCTCGACGAGGCGCTTGGCCTTTTCGATCACCATTTCGGCGACCTGCACGTGGCGCGTCGCGGGCTCATCGAACGTGGAACTGATCACCTCGCCGCGCACCGAGCGCTGCATGTCGGTGACTTCTTCGGGACGTTCGTCGATCAGGAGGACGATGAGCGTCACTTCCGGATGATTGGTGGTGACCGAGTTGGCGATGTTCTGCAGCAGCATCGTCTTACCGGTGCGAGGCGCCGAGACGATCAGGCCGCGCTGCCCTTTACCGATCGGCGTCAGCAGATCCATCACTCGGCCGGAGAAGTTCTCACGTGTGGTCTCGAGTTTCAACCGGCCGTTCGGATAGAGCGGCGTCAGGTTGTCGAAGAAGATCTTGTTGCGCGATTCCTCCGGGGGTTCGAAGTTGATGGCGTCGACTTTGATGAGCGCGAAGTAACGCTCGCCTTCCTTGGGCGGGCGGATCTGACCGGAAATGGTGTCGCCGGTGCGCAGGTCGAAGCGGCGGATTTGCGACGGCGAAACGTAGACGTCGTCGGGGCCCGGCAGATAGTTGTACTCGGGAGCGCGGAGGAAGCCGAAGCCGTCGGGCAGGCATTCGAGGACGCCTTCCGAGAAGATCAGACCACTTTTTTCGGCCTGGGTCTGGAGGATCTTGAAGATCAGTTCCTGTTTGCGGAGGCCCGCGGCGCCCTGAACACCCATGTCCTTGGCGACCTGATTGAGCTTCTGAATGCTCATGTCCTTCAGTTCAACAAGGTCGAGAGTTGGGGAACCGTTCTTGACGTTCTGCGCGGCTTTGCTGCGGCGCGGAGCGTGCGGGTGATGTCCCATGTTTCCGGAACTGTCCTGCTGGACCGGTGGCGCGTCAGAGGAGCCGGTTGCGGGAACGGGCGGCGGCGAGGCCGGGTCCGCGGACTTCACCTCGGGCGGCTTAGGTTCGGCAGCTTTGGGCTCTTGAGGCCGCTGCTCTGGCTGTCGATGCTCGGCAGCCCGATGCTCGACGCGGCCGTCGCCAGATCTGCCTTCGGTTCGGCGTGGGGCGTGGCGCTCTTCCGGCTTACGATCCTCTGCTTTACGCTCCGGTCTTTCAGCCGGTTTGTCCATTACTTTCTCAGGCGCTTTGTCGGGCGGCCTCTCGGCCGGCTGTGCCTGATTGTCGCCCGCGGCGGTTTCGCGCGCCGGCTGTTCGGTATTATCGGCGGGCTTTTCCTGCGGGGTGTCTACTGCTGTGATTGTGGTGGTGGTGTTTTCGTTATCGCTTGCCAAAGTTCCCTCACTCCCCGGCCATTTAAGGCCGAGAATGGCATCGCCTCCGGTTCGATTTTGCGGATCGATTCGAGGCCACGCCGTAGTTCAGACTTGTTCAACTTGTCCGTCTTGGCCGCTACGACCAAGTAAGGCCGATGATGATGTTCGAGCCATTCCTTCAGATGAAGGTCCGGCTCCATCCATCCGCGGCGTACATCAATAATCAACAGCGAGAGTTCGAGACGCGCTCTCTGTCCGAGGTAACTCTCAATCAGCGCCTGCCAATCCCTGGTAACGGCTTTGGGTACCCGTGCATAGCCATAACCCGGCAGGTCGACGAAGTGATACTTGCCGTCGATCCGGTAAAAGTTAATGGTTTGCGTCCGGCCGGGTGTGTTGCTGGTGAATGCCAGCTTGCGCTGCCCCGTGAGAGCATTGATCAAGCTGGATTTTCCGACGTTACTCCTCCCCAGAAACGCGATCTCCGGTAGGGCGTCAGAGGGGAACTGCTCGGGTTTACTGGCACTCGCTAAAAATTCCGCTATCAATCTTACAACATCTTTGCTGGTGATTTTTCGGGGCCTGACTCCGCGGCCCCCTGAATAGTTCTTGAAAGATCAGTGCGCGCGATCTTCAATCGGCGATGCTACTACTTCCACGCTTGGAGGAACGCTCGTCATCGGCAGCGCAATCAGTTCCCGTTCCAAGGCTATCTTGAGCACCTCGTCCATGTTTTCCACGAAATGCAGTTTCATAACGCTCCGAATTTGTTCCGGAATGTCGGGTAGATCCTTCTGGTTGTCCCTGGGAAGAATCACTTCGTCAATACCATGCCTATGCGCCGCGAGCAACTTCTCTTTCAGGCCGCCGATTGGCAGCACTTTGCCGCGCAACGTAATCTCTCCGGTCATTGCCACATCCCCCCGGACCGCGTTCTGCGTCAGAGCGCTGCACAAAGTGGTCGCAATGGTGATACCGGCCGACGGACCATCCTTCGGGATCGCGCCTTCAGGGATATGAAGGTGAACGTCGAGATTACGATAGAAATCGCGAGGTAGTCCAAGCTGGTGAGCGCGGGAACGGACATAGCTGAAAGCAGCCTGTGCCGACTCCTGCATCACGTCACCGAGTTTTCCGGTAACCGTGAGCTTTCCCTTGCCATCCATCAATGTCGCTTCCGTGGTGAGAATCTGCCCGCCCACTTCGGTCCATGCGAGTCCCGTAGCCGCGCCGATCTCGTTTTTCTTGTCGGTGGTGAGATCGCGGAACTTCCAGGGACCGAGCAAATCGGGGAGCATCGCGCCGTTGATTACGAGCGGCGGCATGGCTTCCTTCCCGGAGTTGTTGACCACCTTGCGCGCGGTCTTGCGGCAGAGATTGCCGATTTCACGTTCGAGATTCCGGACGCCCGATTCACGAGTGTAGAACTGGATGAGGCCAGACAGTCCTTCGTCGGTGAGTTCGATCTGCTTCGCGCCCAGGCCAGTCTGCTCCATCTGTTTGCGGACCAGGAAACGCTTGGCGATTTCCAGCTTTTCAATCTCCGTGTAGCCGGATAGCCGGATCACTTCCATGCGGTCCTGTAACGCCGGCGGGATGGTGTGCAGCACGTTGGCGGTCGCGACGAAGAAAACCTGGCTGAGGTCGTATTCGACATCGAGATAATGATCCACGAACATGTAGTTCTGTTCCGGATCGAGCACCTCGAGCAGCGCCGCCGAGGGATCGCCGCGGAAGTCGGTTGACATCTTGTCAACTTCGTCCAGCATGAAGACCGGGTTGCGAGTGCCCGCCTTCTTCATCATCTGGATGATCTGACCTGGCAAAGCCCCGATATAAGTGCGGCGATGGCCGCGAACTTCCGCTTCATCCCGTACGCCGCCGAGCGACATGCGAACGAACTTACGGCCGGTTGCCTTGGCGATGGACATGCCCAAAGAGGTTTTGCCCACGCCGGGAGGTCCGACGAAACAAAGAATCGAGCCCTTCGGGTTCTTGACGAGACGGCGCACGGCCAGAAACTCGAGAATGCGCTCCTTGATCTTTTCGAGACCGTAATGATCGGATTCGAGCACCTGTTCCGCGAATTTCAGGTCGCGGATCTCTTTGCTGCGCTTCTTCCACGGCACCGCCAGCAGCCAATCGAGATAATTGCGGGAGACCGTCGACTCAGCCGACATAGGCGGCATGTTCTCAAGCCGCTTGAGTTCGGCCATGGCTTTCTCGAGCGCGTCCTTGCTCATGCCGGACATCTCGATGCGCTTCTTCAGCTCATCAATCTCGCTCTTTTCACCGCGGCCAAGTTCCTTCTGGATGGCCTTGATCTTCTCGTTCAGGTAATACTCTTTTTGCGCCTTTTCCATCTGGCGCTTCACGCGGCCCTGGATGGTCCGATCGACATTGAGTTTCTCAATTTCAATATCGAGCATCTCGGCAACGCGAGTCAGCCGGTCGATAGGATCGAAGATTTCGAGCAGTTCCTGCTTTTCTTCAATCGTGAGTTGCAGGTTGGCGCCGACCGTATCGGCGAGCTTGCCGGGGTCGTCTACCCGGATAGCCGCGATCATGGTCTCGTAATTCAGATTCTGGCTTAGCTTGACGTATTGCTCAAAAAGTGTGGTGACACGGCCGACGAGTTGCTCGAGCTGAGCGCCAGACTCGATTTTGAAGTTGAACGTGCGGACCACCGCACGAAAGAAGCCCTCTTCATCCGTGACCGAAACAATCTTGGCTCGTTCGACTCCTTCCACCAGAACCTTGATATTGCCGTCAGGCAGTTTCAGACTCTGAACGATGTTTACGATAGTCCCGACACTGAAGATCTCGTTAGGGCGCGGTTCATCGATCGAAGCGTCATGCTGGGTAGCGAGAAAAATCTTCTTATCGGCCGCCATCGCCTCTTCGAGGGCGCGTACGCTCGATTCACGGCCAACCACGAACGGCGTCATCATGTAGGGGAAGATGACGACGTCCCGGATCGGCATCATGGGCAATCGTTTGGTATCGGATTTTTCTCTCGAAGTTAACATTGAAGGGCCGTTAGCATTGAAAATATCGCAGGGCAACTGTGGATCGAAACGTAAGTGCGGAGTCTACAGTTCCGAGCTTATGACGAAAGTCCCAACCGATCAACCCGCCTTTTCGAGTAGCGTCAGGCTGATCTTCTGCGTGAGTACCATCTCCCTGGTCACCTGGAACTCCCGCACCTTCTTGTAAGAAGGCAGATAATACATTAAGTCTAACATGAGCTCCTCAAGAATCATGCGCAGCCCACGCGCACCGACTTTTCGTTCCATGGCGAGAAGCGCAATAGCTTCGAGCGCGTCGTCATTGAACTTCAGCCTCACGTTCTCGAATTCGAAGAGCTTTTGATACTGCTTGATGATCGCGTTCTTCGGCTTGCTGAGAATCTGGATCAGCGCCTGCTTGTCGAGATCTTCGAGAGTCGCCACCACCGGCATGCGCCCGATGAACTCGGGAATGAAGCCGAACTTGATAAGATCGACGGGCTGAAGTTGATTCAGCAGGTCGAGATCGCGATGGCCGCCGATTCCCACGGTGTTGGACGGTTTGTGTGTCAGTCCGCCGGTCTGCTCCTCGGCGAGGAAGCCCATCGACTTCTTGCCTACGCGCCGCGCAATGACCTTTTCAAGGCCGACAAACGCTCCGCCGCAGATAAACAAAATGTTCGTGGTGTCGACCGGCGTGAATTCCTGGTGTGGGTGCTTGCGGCCGCCCTGCGGCGGAACATTCGCAATGGTGCCTTCCAGTATTTTCAGGAGCGCCTGCTGCACGCCCTCGCCTGAGACATCGCGAGTGATGGACGGATTCTCGTCCTTTCGGCAGATCTTGTCGATCTCGTCGATGTAGATGATGCCTTGCTGGCATTTCTGCACGTCGCCGTCGGCAGCCTGCAATAGCTTCAGAATGATATTTTCGACGTCTTCGCCCACGTATCCGGCTTCGGTAAGAGTGGTTGCATCGACAATGGCAAACGGCACGTCGAGGATGCGGGCGAGCGTCTGGGCCAGCAGAGTCTTGCCGGTTCCGGTCGGGCCGATGAGCAGGATGTTTGACTTCTGCAGTTCGACTTCGGAGTTCCGCATGCGGTTCATGTGGATCCGCTTGCAATGGTTATAGACGGCTACCGAGAGCTTCTTCTTCGTGCCTTCCTGGCCTATGACGTATTGATCCAGGAACTCCTTAACCTCAAGAGGCTTGGGCAGCTTGTGAGGTCCGGAAGGAGGCGTCTCCGCCCGATCGTCTTCCAGGATGGAGTTGCATACGGCTATGCACTCGTCACAGATATAAGCTCTGGGATAGTCACTTGGTGACGAAATCAGCTTCCCTACAACGTCTTGACTCTTATGGCAGAAAGAACACCGAAGAGTCTCATCCGATCCCGTACGTTTCACGCAAACCTCCCCTGAGCCGCTACACAAACGCACTGCGCTCCGGTGCTGCTAGTATTCGAAGCCGTCTTTATTATTACCTGAACTGAAACCGTTCGCAATGAACCAAAGGTCTCGATCGGGTCTAGTACGATAAATCTCAGAAACATGATTTTAGTATTTACGTCTGTTGCTTGGGCAATTCGGCCCGGCTCCTGGGCTTACCCAGAAGGCCCGATCATGCCGTCTTGGTAGCGTGCTCGAACAGGAAATTAAGCGTCTTCTCCGTTTGAATGTGCGCTGCGATCCGGTTCAGTGTGCCATCCTTTTCAAGCCGGATACGCACTGGCGCGAATGCCTCACGCCGCTGCCGGGCTATCTGCTCGACTTGTTTATCCACCTCGTCGCGGGTAGCTCCGATGGCCTCCCGTTCCGCAATCCGGCTAAGCAGGAGCGACGCTTTGACCTCGCGCGTGGCCGGTTCCTTCTGAGCCTCCTGGATGGAATCCCAATCCAGATTCAAGGATTTCGGGTCTATACCCTGCTCCGAAACCGTCCGCAGACGCTGTTCCACGCGGTTTTCGATCTGACGGCTAATGAACGCCTGGGGCACTGGAAAGTCATGGTCGTCCACCAGTTTTTCCACGATTTTGTCTTTGGCTTCTCGCTGCGCCTCGCCCTGCCGCTGATCGAAAAGCGATTTCCTGACTGCGGCGCGCAACTCATCGATAGTCCTGAAGTCGCCCAGATCCTGCGCAAACTCGTCGTTCAACTCGGGCAGTTCTTTCTTGCGAACGCCGGTGACGGTGGCGTGAAACCGGACCGTTTTGCCGGCCAAACGTTCCTGACCATAGTCCTCGGGATAGGTGACGTCGAATTCCTTCTCTTCGCCGGGCGACATGCCGCTCAAGTTATCCGTGAAATCTCGAAGCGTATCAGGCCCGCCGATTTCGAGCGTCATTTCATCGGTCTGTACCGGAGGTTCAACGCCTCCCAGGCTCTCAAGCGACATCACTGCGAAATCGCCGGTTTCGAGCGCCCGGGGATCGACGTTTGCGTAGGTAGCCTTCTGGTCGCGGATTTCTTCGATGCGCTTGTCTACGTCCTCATCGGTAACTTCAGGATCGTGGTACGGAACGCTGATTCCGCGGTATTCCTTCAGTTCGAATTCAGGGTAAACCTCGAACTCCGCCTTAAAGTGGACCGATTCGCCGTCGTGGAAATGAACGTCCGTGACATTCGGACTTCCCACTACTCTCAAATTCTGGTTTTCGAACTCCTTGTTAAGTGCCTTGGGAATCAGACTTTCGAGCACCTGCTTGCGAATGTCATCGGAAAAATTCTTGCGGATGAGAGATGCCGGAGCCTTGCCGGGCCGAAAGCCTGGGAGCTTGACACGCTTCTGAATGTCTTCAACTACCTTGCCGGTCTCGGAACTGACATCTTCGACAGGGATCAATACTTCCAGAGAGTGCTTGCAACCTTCAATCAATGCCAAGTCGGGGATACCTCAAAAAGGAAGGAGTAACCTTGAGTTTACCATGCGGGCTGGCGAATCGGAATCGTTTAATGCGTCGTTTACGCCCTTCGTGCGCCATCGTATGGCTTTTGTGGTGCGGCTTACTGCCCCTTCGGCACGTAAGCGTCGAGTGGTCCAACCAGTGTCACGCCGGACGATTCTGTCTTGAGCCGCAAACGTTCGAACCCCGAGTGCGCCTCAGGAGCATCGAAGCTCATCAGGTATTGCTGACCGAAACGCCGGTCGAGATCGTCGAAATATGGCTTGAGGGATACCGGGTTGTGGTCGCCCTCCCAGTAGAACTCGCCGCCCGTCTCTTCGCTGATCTGAGAGAGATCGTTTTGACCCCACATAATCTGCCAGCGGCTGTGACCGTAATGTCCTGCCCCTGAGTAGTAGATAGTGTAAACCGGAACTCCCGATTTCTGCGCCTCATGAACTGCATTCTCAAGATAAGGATTCTGAGGACCAGGTCCATAGTAAGGATCGACGCCGCTTGAAATCAATACAACCTCACGAGGCTGCTGGGACGCGGGCAGATGATGAAGAAAATCGGCTAGAGCAATATATGGACTCGCCGAAATGCCCGGCATCCCTACCGGGAGACGGATGGCCTTTACCGCCGCTTCATGATCGGCGGTTGCTGGTTGCGCCGCTTGCACACTGCCATTTCGCAGGTAACCGATTCCCACTTTCGTGTTAGCCGGCTGGTGGCGAACAAAGTTGCGAATATCACCGAATTGAATTCCGATACCAGAATCGGTGCCGTCGTCGATCAGTACCCACAACTCCATTCCCGCCGGATCGGTGCGCAGTGAGCGCCACGAGGTAACTGTGGCGGGCTTGTTATCAACCGTCAGCAGGACGTCATGCTGGGAGATTGCGGGCACGGCAGCACCTTTCGGCGCCTCGGCAGTGACAATGAGCGCGTTCACCGGGGCGGCTGCGAGCATCCCCGTACAGGCAGCAAGAACCGCTGCGGCCAGAAACACGTACTTATTCTTCATCTCAACTAATTAGACGTGTGGGCGGCCGATCGCGATTCGGCGGTTTGGCGTGGAAGGGCTCCCGAGTCCACAGTCTGCCCAGTACGCGATATGGTCTGAAAGTACATCTCGTCTCCGGCGATTTCGACAAGCATGAAGGCCCGGTCGGAATCAAAACCGCGAGATGTTTCACCCGATTGCTTGATATCGTTGCGGCGCAGCTCGCCAGAGCTGCCTTCCACGAAGTAATAAATCCCATTTTGCGGCTTGATTCTTTCGTAGAAGTGCTCATGTCCGGAGAAGACTACGTTGACTCCGTACTTGATAAATACAGGTTCGAGCAAATGCCTCAAATCCAGATCGGGTCCATGGAACCTGCCTTCCGAGTACAGAGGGTGATGAAAGAAGCAGATCTTCCAGGTTGCATTCGAGTCGCGGAGCTGGCTGTTTAGCCATTCTAGTTGCGTGGGATCCATGTAATTGCTGTCAAGCGCCCAGAAACCTACGTCGCCCTCTTTGAAGCTATAAAAGCGCTTTCCGTCCATGTTGTACAGCTTGTAATAGCGTTCGTTGGGATCGTCGTGATTGCCCAGTGACGCATAGAACTTGACACCTCCGTCCAGCAATCGCTTATAGGGCTCTTCGAATTTCCTTTTGTAATCGGAGGGACTCCTGCCTCCGTAAATGTTATCTCCCAGCATGATCACGAAGTTAAAGGAAAACCGCTCGCGATATGCCGCCATGAGTGCGCCGACCTCGTATTGAGCCTTGCCGCCGGTACCGTTGTCGCCGATCACCGCGAAGCGAACCGACTTGGCCTTGAGCGGCAAGGTCAGCGAATTTGCCGACACCTGCCCGGTCAACGGCTGCAAAAGAAGCAGACTCTGGATGCCTATCAGTAGATATCGTGAAATCATCTGGTTGTTCGCGAAGGCTCGGCTGGGACGGCGGAAAGAATGAAATCCACGATCAGATTGGCGCCAGTATCCCGTAGAAGCAAGGCGTTGCCCACCACCCGATACTCCACCTCCGGGGGAAGCTTGGGCAGATTCAATAGTAGCGTCGGAGGCGTTGATTGCAACGGAATACCATCCGGATAGGGCGCATTTACACCCGGGGTTAAGCGCACTGGCTCAGCGCTCCTGAGACTGTGCTCAATCCGGGCAGCCTCCCTGCCCTGCATCGTCATTCGGATGAGACCGCGGAACTCCGCGGCAATCTCCGGAGTGAAAAGTTCTCCTTGCCTGGAACCCGCCCGCGCCTCCCGCAATCCCGACGCAAGATCGCGTTCGTGCTGAGTAATGGCGGCAGCCGATGCGCCGCGCTTCAGCTTGGGCAACTCCCCTTCGACCTTCTTGCGTAGCTTTAGATATTGCGATAGCCGGTTCTGGAAATCCTGCAGGACAGCGGAGTGGTAGTTCTCCGCCGGAGCCTGGGCTCTGTACTCGGGCAGTGCGATCAGGAACAGCAATGTGGCTGCCGCTCTCAGCAAGTTCATGGTTCGCCTACTTTCCCTGCGCGGAATCCTCGACGGCCTTGGCGACAACCTCTTTGACGGCCTGTTTCACTGCTCGCCGGACAGTATCCTCGATCTCTTTGACATCCAGTTCCGGTTCGACATCCACCGCTTTTCGGACCGCGGCGTCCACAACCGGCGCCACTGGGGGTAGATCTCCAACCACCGCCTTGGCGACTTCCTTCGCAACGGCCACCGCGCAGTTGTTCTCGGGACTAGCGTACTGCTGGACAGACTGTCCGATTACCTTCCAATCGTCTAGAAACACATTCGCAAGCCGGCTGACCGTTTTCGAATCGCGAAATATGACTCCAGCCTCACGCCGTTTATCCAATTCGGCCTTGCGCAGGCTCTGACTGCCAACGAACGCGTGCTGCCTGTCTCTTATAATGGTCCGCGTGTGCAGCCGGAGGTGGGTCATCTTACATGCCTTCACACGGGCGTTCGCGAGCGTCGTCCGGCCTATAATCTTAATATCCACTCCGGCCTGCGCACGATCCGCAAGTACACTGATCATTTCCGGATCGCTCACCTTTGGATCATAAATGAGGAGCTCGCTTTTCGCCTCTTTGATAAACGCTGCAAGCTGTTTCCGCGCGTTCGCCGGACTTACGACAAATGTGTCAAGCTCCGGCGTGTACGGCGCGCGCGCGGCATCGGCTTCAAAGAGCCGGACGGCCTCACTTACAAGCTTCGGATGCTTGGTGACTACTCCAAAGCTCCGGCTGCGCATATCCTGGTGAGTATAGTTGAAGGCCAATAAATAGAGTTCGCGGCGATCAATGATCATCAGCTTATCGTGGTAGCGAAGCAAATCGTCAGCCGTCCGGGAAACGGACACGCCGGCAGCCAACAACCTAAGTTCCAGCCGTCTCAAGTTCAATTGACCCGCCCGGTTGGTGTGAGCGATCAGCGCACGCACAGCCACTCCGCGGCTGACCGCGCGAGCCAACGCTTTCTCGATCTCACGGCGATCGAACCGGAAGATAATGATTTCGACGACGCTCTTTGCGTTCGTTATCGCTCTCACGAGCGGAACCACGCCATCACCGGGCTGTACCAAAAGCTTCATTACTGTAACCTTCCGCACGTACCGGTACCGGGTGTGGTATCGGTCTTGCTTACGGCACCTGCAGTTGAGACGCCATTTCCCGAGGAGTTTTTCATGAATGCGCCCACGGCTGTAATATCGCCGGTTGCACTTTTGTCATGCATTTTCCTGGCCGCGTCAAGCGGCTTGGCTGCGCCCAAGAAGTCGGTAGCCAAGTCCGTCGCGCCGGAATCGGCTTCCGCTGTATTATGGCGGGAACCGGCAAACATCCGGTCGCGCAATCTTTTCTATGGTCCCGGCGGTAAGAAGCATGAGCCACCGGTTAACTTTACCTTCATCAAGGAAGATCTCGACGGCACAAATCCGAAGTTCGTAGTTCGCGACGATCAAGGGGTGAAGTGGAAGCTGAAACTGGGCGCGGAAGCGCAACCGGAAACGGTGGCGTCGCGGCTGACATGGGCTGTCGGCTATTTCGCCAACGAAGATTACTTCCTGCGGGATGTTCAGGTTCGCGAGTTTCCCGCACACGTACATCGCGGTCAGAAGATGATCGGCCCCGGCGGCGCTATGCACAACGTTCGTCTGAAGCGCTATCTAAAAGATGAAGAAAAGGTGGGCACCTGGAGTTGGCGGCACGATCCATTCAGCGGATCGCGGCAGATCAACGGGTTACGGGTAATGATGGCCGTCATCAACAACTGGGACCTCAAAGACGAGAACAACTCGGTATATGAAGACGGGGACGAGAGAGTGTATATGGTCAGCGATCTAGGCTCGAGTTTCGGAACCGCCGGACTTAGCTGGCCGCATGAGAGAGCTAAGGGCAACCTTCAGTCTTACGCTCACTCCGGGTTTATCACCAAGGTTACTCCGGAGTTTGTGGATTTTCGCGATCCCGCGATCCCCAGTTCCTTGTACGTTTTTCACCCCAAGGAATTCTTCAGCCGGATCCGGTTGCGCTGGATCGGCAAACACATACCTCGAGCCGATGCCAAGTGGATGGGGCAGTTACTCGCCCGCCTCTCCACCAGCCAGATTCACGATGCGTTCCGAGCCGCCGGATACTCCCAGTCTGAGATCGACGGATTCACAAAGGTGCTCGAACACAGGATCAGCGAGCTCTCAGCTCTGTAATGTTTCTTCTTCCGGACTGAACTGTAGCTCGTAAAGCTTCGAATACAGCCCGTTTGTCTTTAAAAGTTCTTCGTGGCGGCCCTGTTCAACGATCGCTCCCGCTTCCAGGACGAAGATAACATCCGCACTCCTGACGGTAGAAAGCCGGTGAGCGACCACGATCGACGTCTTATCTTTCATCAAGCGGTCCAAAGCCTCGAAAACTAACTTCTCGGATGCGGCATCGAGCCCGGAGCTCGGTTCGTCGAGGATCAGAATCGGGGTATTCCGAATAATGGCACGGGCAATCGCAATGCGCTGCCGCTGGCCTCCCGATAGAGTTACGCCTCGTTCGCCGACTATTGTGTCGTAGCCCTCCGGCATTCTCTCGATGAACTCATGCGCGTTGGCGAGCTCGGCCGCACGCATGATCTCGGGCCGCCGCGCCTCCGGTTTGCCATAGGCGATATTGCTCCAAACCGGTCCATGGAACAACACCGTTTCCTGAAGGACGAAGCTGATCTGCTGACGAAGCGACTTCTGAGTGAAGCGGCGGACGTCCTGTCCGTCTATCTTCACGATGCCCGAATCCGGATCGTAGAACCGCGGAATCAGGCTGATGATAGTGCTCTTTCCCGCCCCTGTCGGACCAACGAGCGCAGCCACCGTGCCGGGTTCGATCTTGAAACTTACATCCTTAAGAACCGGTGTCCCTTTCTCGTAACTGAAGTTGACCTTCTCAAACTCGATCAGCCCCCGAAACGCGGGCGCATTTCTGGCGCCTGGAAGATCCTTGACTTCGCCATCCGTAGTCAAGACCTCTTGAATGCGCTCATATCCCACAGCCGCCTTCGAATAGGAATCGGTCATCTTGGCAAGCTCCTGCATGGGCTTGTACATCTTACCGAGGTAAAGGATGAACATCACCAGCGAACCGGCCGACAGACTACCCTCGAGCGCCATGCGTCCACCGAACCAGAGCACAAGGCTGGTGCCGGTGGCCACGATGATCCCGACAATCGGCGAAAGCTTGGCCTTCAGGCTGCGCGCCCGCAAGGCGATCTCGACACTCTCCAGGCTCTCGGCCTCCAAACGGCGCTGCTCGAAATCCTCCCGCCCAAACGCCTTTACGACGTGGATGGAAGACAGTACCTCTTGAATAACGGAGACGATTTCTCCCTCTTTCTTCCTAACCTCGCGCGAGGCCTTCTTGATGCGGCGGGTATAGATGTACACCACACAAAAGAGGATCGGAGCGATAGATAGAGCGATTAGCGTAAACCGCCAGTTGACATAGAACATCACCGCAACCATACCCACTAGCGTCATGCAGTTGACCAGGGAACTGAGCAGGCCGGAGGCGATGAAACTCTGGATCGCATCGATGTCACTGGTCGCGCGGCTGATCAGATCCCCGGTGCGGCTGTGGTCGTGATAGGCAAGCGATAGCCGCTGCATGTGGGAGTAAAGCGTTCTTCGCAGATCGTGAAGGACCCACTGACCGACGCTGGTCGAAAGGTACTTCTCGCAATACGTACAAAACGCGTCGACGAAGGCGATGGCCAAAGCGGCCAGGGCGGCAAACTTCAGAATTGCCAACTTGTCGTAACCGGCGGTCAACATGATCAAGTGGTTGAGCCACCCATGGGCCGGACTTTTCGATTTCGCTTCCAGGACTCGATCGAGGACGATCTTCAGGGGCCACGGTTGCAGTACGTCGGCAATCCCTTCCCCTACAACAGCCAGGAAGCCGAGCGCCAACGCCTTGGTATGCGGACGCAGGAGATCCCTGATGCTCACCCGGTTTCGCTTGTCCGTTTGCGTTTCCATCGGCAAGTGGAAAATTTACGCCGGAACCTCTGTAGATTTTGCAGGCTGGCAGCGCTTTATAGTTACTACGAAATACCAACGCACGCATCGTGCCATACAGACGTAGATCTCGGAGGCGGCCTACTTTCGGAACGGTGTATCGGCGTGCCGCTGTTTCGGTGTATCCGGTTCCGTACCCGGCGCCCATAATCGTGCGATCGCGATATCCTGCTCTACCTTGGATGTCAATCCGGGGATATCCACCCAGCCGACCCGGTTGTAGAGCTTCGGCTGCTCATATTGAATGGTGTAGCTTGTCGCATACCGTTTCCAATGATCCAGCGCCGCTTGTAAGTGCCGTATCGCCGATTCACGCTCTTGAACCTTACCCGACTTATCGAATAAGGCGAGATCGGCCGCCCCGCGGATCTTCTCGGCATAGTAGTTCCCTAGGTGCGCCATAGCTTCCATGTCGCCCAAAGTCAGAGTCAGTTCTTTACTCGGATTTGGTCTGGTCCTTAATTCAGCGACCATTCGCAACGTTTTGGAGGCGTGAGTTGAAAGCGCATCGGCGATCTGCAGCGGCGTAACGCCTTCCATTGCCTCGCCCTTCAATAGACTGCGCCGCCAATCGATGATATTCAGAACGCCGCTACCCGGCATCGTTTCGCCTTCCACGAAATGTTTGACGGTATAGAAGCCCTGGGCTCCGCGGGGGTGGCTCAGGCACGCTTCGGGGAACCATCGGACATCGATATCGCCCCAGAAAAATCGCGTGATCTCCGGAAAAACTTTCGATGCTTCCGCCCACGCCTGGAACATGGTGTCCGCTGGAACCGTGGGGAAGCGTGTGGCGATGGTGCGCTGGAAGAGAGTATCCGGCAAATCGGGCTCATAACTCAGCCGTCCCCACAGCATGAACGAATACCAGCGCTTGGCAATTACCAGTTCGCGCGGCGTTTGCGCATCTTTGCCGAGGAAATCGCGGCCCCATACGAAGCCATCGGGGCCCATATAGAATCCGGAAACCTTGTCCGGTCCGGGCATGTTACGGATAAATGCGCGCGCATATTCGGGATTACCCCATCGGAAGCTGTAGATATCATCATCTCGAACGGTAAGCCATGTCCGATGCTCCGGTTTAATGAATGGCAGCGCTGCATTAATGAACGGAGGATTCGGAATCGAGTACATATGCGCAATCGAATACTTGAAGCTTAGTTCAAAGGTATCGGTGTAATCTTTAAACGCCTCCATGATTTCCGACTGTCCGGTTTGATGATAGCGGTGAATCAGGCGGAACTTACGATCTGGCTCAAGTTTCTTGGCGTCCAGGATGCCCTGCCCATACGTCTTCCAAAGCCAGTTTTCTTTGGAGTCTGCGCCCTTCAGGTCCTCCATATGTTCCCCGGCGGTGATACCGATGCCGTCTAATAGGGGGTAAGTCAAAACTGTTTCGCGAACCGAAGCTCGCAGGTAATCGATCGATTTCTGGTTGGTCTGCTGGGCCGTGATGCCGTACTTACCCTCCGCGCCGTACATGAAAATGTTCCAGGTGAACCAGTACACCTCGATGCCGCGATTATGCGCGTACTCCATCACATTTCGCCAGAATCCGATCTTCTCGCCGATGGTCATCTTCTTGACCGTCTCGAGTTTGGTCATCATCACCGGACGAAACATATCGTTGCCGCTGGTCGAGTAAGTATCGTCCATCGGAATCGTGGTGCGCTTCACGTCCTCCAGCGCGACCTCGGGAAACTCGGGCACTTTCACGATCGACGGGAATGGATGCAGGTTCCACAGCGTCAGCACGTTGAACCGATGCCGCGCCATGTTATCCAGAAACTCGCGCCAGAAGTCAAAGCTCCACATTTCGCCGATGTTCTTCTGCGCCGAATCGCTGTTGTCGGAATAACTGGGCGTGCGCACATCGAGAGGGATATTGAACTTGATGCCTCGCCGTTCGATGTGAGGCGAGTGGTCGGAATCGGCGAGCTCGTTGAGAGTTCCGAGGCGGACGGCTTCGGCCAGATCCAGCCCGCCATACATTGCGCCGGTAGGGTCCGCGCCTTGGACGGTCAGAGTCAAGCGGCCATTCTGGGCTTGCTTGCGGATCGAATAAGACTGCGGCTTCCCATTTCCCCGGCCAACCTCGACGATCATGACCACCGCGTCGCTGTTCGCGGGAGTCCCGTGCTCCACCAGGGTCTCGCCGCGCGAAGCGTAAGCCTCGTGGATCTCGGAGGCGGCGAATGCCACCTGGGGATTGCCGGCGTCGTAGATGAGACGCGCAGTTTGAGCACCGCTCATCACACAACAACACGTTAATAACAAGAAGAATTGTCGCGTCATCATGAGTTTCACGCCAGCAACTTCGCCACGACCTTACCTTCCAGATCGGTCAGACGGAAGTCCCGCCCCATGTATTGATAAGTCAAGCGTGTATGCTCCATGCCGAGCCGATTCAGAATGGTCGCCTGCAGGTCGTGAACGTGAATGGGATCTTCGGTGATGTGGAAGCATAAGTCATCGGTCTTCCCGACCACAGTGCCCGCCTTAATTCCGCCGCCCGCCATCCACATGCTGTAAGCCACTGGATGGTGATCGCGGCCGGCGCTGGCCGCATCTTCCGGTTTCCGAATTTCACTCATCGGCGTCCGTCCAAATTCGCCGCCCCAGACTACCAGCGTCGAATCCAGCAATCCACGCTGCTTCAAGTCCTTGATCAACGCCGCGGCGGGTTGATCGGTCTTGTCGCAGTTCTGCTTCAGTTTGGTATTGAGATCCGAATGATCGTCCCAGCTCGCGTGCATCATCATGACAAAGCGCACTCCGCGTTCTACCAATCGCCGGGCGAGCAGGCAGTTCGTCGCGAACTGCTTCGTCGGTTCCTTGTTGACGCCGTACATTTCCAGCGTCTCCGGCGATTCCTTGGAGAAATCGACTAACTCGGGCCCAGCCATCTGCATACGGAAGGCGAGTTCATAGGAATTAATACGCGCCGCAATTTCCCGGTCGCCATTCTTCTCGATGTGTAACTCGTTAAGATCGCGCATTGCGTCGAGATCCGCCCGCTGGCGTTCCCGAGTTATTCCGGGCGGATTCGAAAGATACAAAATTGGATCTCCTGAGTTACGCAGAATCGTGCCCTGATAAGTTGAAGGCAGAAATCCACTAGAGTAGTTCGACGCACCGCCGCTTGTTCCCGCGCCGGAAGTCAATACGACGAAGCCTGGGAGGTCCTTCGACTCGCTACCTAGGCCGTAAGTCACCCAGGCGCCCATCGACGGGCGGCCTACCTGCGTAGTCCCGCTGAAGAGCAGGAGTTGCCCTGGATGATGATTGAACGCGTCGGTGTGCATGGAGCGCACCAGGCAGATATCGTCCGCGACCCCGGCAAGATGCGGCAGATAATCGGAGATCTCCATGCCGCACTTCCCGCGCGGAGCGAACTGCCGCTGACTCGCCATTACTGCCGCGGTCGGCTTGATGAATGCCAATTGCAAGTCCTTCGTGACCGATGCCGGAAGCGGCTTGCCGTTCCATTTCTGCAACTCCGGCTTGGGATCGAAGAGATCCAATTGGCTAGGTCCGCCCTCCATGAACATGAAGATTACGTTCTTGGCTTTCGGCGGAAACATGGGAGGCTTCGGCGCCAGCGGATTTGCTCCAGGAGCGGTGGACGCGTATCCTTCCGACTCCAGGAGACTTGCCAGCGCGATGGTACCCAACCCTCCCACGCAATCGCGGAAGAAGTTACGGCGCGAGAGGATTCGTCGATACTGCTCGATATTCATGATGTTATTCCCGATTCAAAAACTCGTCCAGGTTGAGGAGCACGCGGCCAATGCCGGACCAGTCCTGTTGCTTATCAAAGTAAGTCGCCAAACGATCTTTCTCGCGCGCGGTTGGTGTGCGCGCGAGGCACAATTCAAATGCATAAGTTAGCTGGTCCGCGAAACCCGCTTCCGGCGCATGTTCCTGAATCCGTTTTCCCAGCGCACTTGCCGCTTCAAAGAACACCGGATCATTCAATAAATTAAGCGACTGTAGCGGCGTATTCGAAACCCGGCGGCGAGTACAGCTTATATCCGAATCGGGCTCGTCGAAGTTAGTTAAAAATGGATACGGCGTGGTGCGTTGATAGTGAACATATAGTCCCCGGCGATAGCGCAATTTACCCGGCGATTCCGCCCACTTACCCGGACTTCCATATCTCAGTTCGGCCACGCCAGCCGGCTGCGGCGGCTTGATACTCGGACCGCCTATCTCATCGTCAAGCAGTCCACTTACCGACAAAGCTTCGTCCCGGATCAACTCGGCCGGCAGCCGGACGCGCGATTGGCGCGCCAGCAGCGTGTTTGCCGGATCTTTGGTCTCGAGGTCCGGGCGCGCATCGGAAGCCTGGCAATAAGTCGAGGAAAGCGCGATCTTGCGTAGAATGCGCTTCATACTCCAGCCATGATCGCGAAATTCACTCGCCAGATAATCGAGTAACTCCGGATGCGATGGCTTATCCCCTTGGGTTCCGAAGTCTTCCGAAGTAACTACCAGACCTTGACCGAACATTTCTTGCCACAACCGGTTCACGGCGACGCGTGAGACTAACGGATTCTGCGGGGAGACCAGCCATTTCGCAAGTTCGAGACGCGTCGTAGCAGCCGCGGCGGGCAGGAACGATGGCGTACCCGGTTCCACCTCTGGACCTTCCTGCTTGTAATCCCCGCGCAGCGCGATGTGCGTAGTCTGCAGTACCGGGTCGTCCTGAATGGTATATGCCTGCGTCAACCGGGGGAGACTCTTATCTAATGCATCGAGTTTGCTCCGCAATTCTTTGATCTTTGGAGCAATGGGCGCTGCACCCGGCGCAAGTAAAGGAAAATTACCGTGGACAAAGTAATTTGTGAGCCGCCGCTGCTCGCGCTGTGTACGTTCGGCCGGAGTCTTGCGGATGATTCTTTCCCCGTGATCGAACATGGCCACAAAGCCGGTGACCGCAAAGTCCCAATCGAGATTCTTGCCGGGGTCGTTCATGGCACCCAGCATTCGAGCCTCCCAAAGCTTTTGCAACTCCGGCACGTTGTACTCTTTGAGTAAGTCATCGTACTTACGGTCGTACTCGGGAGCGGCCTTGGAGTAAGCTTCCAGTTCGCCAGGAAGCGGCGCGTCAATGTCGGCTTCGATCGCACGGTTAAAGTATGCGAGTATCTGGTAGAAATCCTTCTGCTTGATGGGATCGTATTTGTGGTCGTGACACTGGGCGCACCGCACGGTGAGCCCGAGCCACACGGTCCCGAAAGTCCCGGTCCGATCCACCAGACGCTCGAATCGAGTCTCCCGCTGATCCACCCCGGCTTCGCGGTTTGTGAGAGTCTGCCGGAAGAATCCGGTTGCGACCTTCTGTTCCGTAGTCGCGTTCGGCAGTTCGTCTCCCGCTATTTGCTCAATGGCGAACTGGTCGTATGGCATGTCGCGATTGAACGCGTCGATCACCCACTGGCGATAGCGCCATGCCCAGGGGCGTTCGAGATCCTTCTCATATCCATCGCTATCGGCGTAGTGCGCGAGATCGAGCCAGTAGCGCGCCCATTTCTCGCCGTAGTGCGGCGATGCGAGGAGGCGGTCAACAACGCGCGCGTAAGCGTCCGGACGCTGGTCCGAGACAAACGCCTGCACTTCGTCCGGCGCTGGAGGCAGCCCCGTCAGATCGAGACTGACGCGGCGAATCAAAGTCGCGCGATCGGCCGGTGGAGAAGGCTTGATACCTTCGGATTTGAGCCGCGACAGAATGAATCCGTCGATGCCGCTCGCGGCCGGGGGAACCCGCAACGGCTGCAACGACCATAAGCCCCCGGCCGGCTTCGATCCCGGCCATTTCGCGCCGGCGTCGATCCAGGCGCGGAGCAGTGCCACGTCACGGGGAGCAAGATGTGGACCGGCGGGCGGCATAAATTTCCCACCCTTGCCGGTGACCATGTCGATGAGGCGGCTATGCGAACTGTCGCCCGGCTGAATCGCGCGCATGGCGGCGTCACGATCGTCGAGGCGCAACTTTTTCATCTGTACCTGCGCACCATGACAGGCATAACAATGTTGCTGCAGAATCGGCTGGATATCGGCTGCGAAGTCGGGCGCTGCCGCCTGACACACAAACGTCATCGCCAAGCATAAAGCGCCCGTCAGGAGAAACATGCGCATGTCAAAAACTATACCTCTTTGTATGCAGTGGCATTGCAGGCACTTTGTGAGTCCGGATGGACCCGGCGCGGCTCGATCCCGGTGATCACCAACTTAGCCGTTCTGCCGGCAAAGTTTCGGTGTCGAGCTTCCACGGGTTCTTCCGAAAATCGATATCATGCGCCATCTATATTTCGCCTGGATTCGTCTGGTGGCCGACGTTCCGAAGATGCGCCGGAACCTGCACTCGGATCCGGTTCCTTTTAGGGTAGACGCGACGCTTCGTGAAGAAGTGTAAACTCTAACACCACAAAATGTTAAGCCGCGTTGCGATGGATCGTAAACACTTGTAAATTCTGAGCATAAGGCCCTCATGGTGGCGTAACATTCGTTCTGGGAGGCACCATCTTTCAACCATGAAAACTCGATTTTTCAGTTTACTCGCCCTATTGGGCGTTTTCACTTTCGTCGCTGCGGCAGCCGACGTAACCGGTAAGTACGCGGCCGAGATGCAGGGCCGTAACGGTAACACTCAGAAAATAACCATCGATCTGAAAGCAGACGGTGGGAATTTGACCGGCAGTATCGCCACTCCTCGCGGCGAGAATCCGATTTCCGATGGCAAAGTCGAAGGCGACAAAATTTCGTTCAACCAGAAGATGAATTTCGGCGGCAACGAAATGGTAGTCAAGTATAAAGGCACGGTGGAAGGCGACACCATCAAGTTCACCCGTACCATGACAACCCAGGATGGTCAGGAGCGCAATACGGAGTTCACCGCGAAGAAGCAGTAACCGGAAACAGTAAAAAAGAAGCAATACTCGGCCCCAATCAGCAACTTCAGTCAACCCATTCGTAACTCCGATAAAGTCTTGACCAAGCGAATCCTTACTCTCGTCTTCTTTGCCCTGGGGGCCGCCGCGATTCCGTCCACTGTTTTTGGTGCGGGACCGCTGTCCGGGCTCGTATCGTCGCATGGGCAGCCGATTCCCGGCGCGACGGTCACGATCACGCAAGGGGATAACAAATACCAGTCTCTGACCGGCGATGATGGCCGCTATCAATTTAGCGGAATCGAAGCCGGTGTGTGGCAATGTAAGGTCGAGATGTTTGGATTCGCTGTGGGGCAAGCCGAAGTGAAGGTCGGAGACGGCGCGGCGGTTCTCGATGTGCCACTGGAGTTGCGTGCGTTCGACGCGCCGGCCGCTCCGGTGGTGGTAACCGAGAATAAGCCCGCCGCGGCTCCGGAAACGACCGGCGCAACCGGCGCCAAAAAACCCGATACCGCGACGGCAGCGGTCGAAACGAAGACACCCGCTGCCGGTCCGGCATCGGCTACCCAACCCGCCAAGACCCAGCAAGCTTCCGCGCGGCGCGGTAGCGGGCCGGGAGCGCTGGGGCAGCGGCGCGGTGCGGCTGGTGCTACTGGCAATTATCAGAACCTGGCTCTCACCGAGAGTGCCGACGCTCAGTCTATGGGAGGTTTGGGATCCGATCCGTCGGAAGCAGGCGCGGATGTGACCAGTGGCGCCGATCAGGCCTTGGTGTTGAGCGGCAGTCTCAGCCGAGGCATGGATGAAGCGCGATCCAACGACTCATTCCTCATGCGCTCGGGATTCGGGATGGGCGGCTTCGATGGCGGGTTCGGAGGCGGCCCAGGCGGTCCGGGAGGTCCGGAAGGCATGGGTGGTCCGGGCGGCAATGGATTTACGGGCGGTCCGGGCGGCGGACCGGGCGGACCTGGAGGCGGTGGACCTCCGGGCGGCTTCGGTGGACGCGGCGGTGGCGGCCCGGGAGGTTTCCGCGGTGGAGACAGAGGCGGAGACACGGGCCGTGGCGGGGACCGGCGCGATCGTACGCGGCGGCCAGGCGGCGATATCTCGGCCTTTGGCAACCGCGTGAATCGCGGGCGCGGGCAGTGGCGCGGCATGTTGAGCTACACCTTCGTGAACTCAGCTCTGGACGCCAGAAACTACTCGCTAAACGGACAGCTTCAGGCCAAACCTGCGTTCGCCTCGAATCGCATCAGTGCGACTGCCGGCGGTGCGCTGATTATTCCCCACCTGATCAAGGACCCGAACACCAATATCATGATCAGCTACAACGGGACGCTCGGACGCCAAAGCTACACTTCCGATCAAACGGTCCCTACGGCGCTCGAACGGATCGGCGATTTTTCGCAGACCTTTGTCCGAGGTTCGCAGGTACAGATTTACGATCCCGCCACCGGTGCTCCTTTCTCAGGGAATGTGATCCCGCAAGCGCGAATTACGCCCCAGGCTGCCGGGCTGCTCAAGTACCTGCCCCTGCCGAATCAGCCGGGCACGGTGCAGAACTATTACTTCTCGACCGCCGTTCCCAACAATACGCAGAACATCAGTGTCTCGGTGAGCAAGAAGCTCGCGCAGAAAGACAACTTGAGTTCGCGGTTCTCCTATCAGGACCGCAATTCCCACACGGCCAATCCGTACGGTTTCGTCGATACGGGCAACGGCTATGGACTTACCAGTTCGCTTGGTGAGACACACACGCTGACAACGCACACCATCAATTCGACTAACGTGAGTTTCAGCCGTAACTACAGCACGGCTTTACCGTATTTCGCCAACACGAGCGATGTAGCGGCGGCGCTCGGCATCGGCGGAATCTCTTCTCTTCCGGTTAACTATGGGCCTCCGAACCTCAGCTTCACCAATTTCGGCGCGCTGACCGATGGCAATTACTCGCTGAACCGGACGCAGTCGATGATCGTGAACGATACCTGGATTCTGCTTCGCGGTCATCACACCATGCGGGCTGGCGGCGACTACCGCCGTTTGAACAACGATCCCAGTACCGACGCCAACGGCCGCGGCACCTTTAACTTCAATGGCATTGCAACCAGCGGATACACTGCCAACGGATTGGCGATTCCCAATACCGGCTACGATCTTGCGGATTTTCTGCTCGGGCGGCCGGAATCGAGCACGATCCGCTACAGCGCTCAAACCGATTATCTGCGCGCCAATGCGTTCGATGGCTTCTTCATGGACAACTTCCAGTTCAAGCCGAACCTGACGTTCAATCTGGGGTTGCGCTATGAATATTTTGCGCCGTACACGGAAAAGTACAATCGCATCGCGAATCTGGCCATCTCGCCGCAGTACAACGCCGTGTCGGTGGTGACGCCTGGCGAGGCGAACCCGTACGGCGGAGGCGCTTTGCCGAACTCGCTCATCAATGGGAAGACGAGCATGATTTCTCCCCGGCTTGGCATAGCATATAAGCCGTGGGTGAAGCGTTCCTGGCTGATACGGAGCGGCTACGGGCTTTTCTTTAACGGCTCCGTCTATCAGACCTTCGTGAACAAGCTTTCGGCTCAGCCGCCGTACGCGCAGACGGCGAACCTGGTGACGAGCGCGGCTGTGCCATTGACTCTGGCGAACGGATTCCCGCAAGTGGCGTCTGACACCATCGCCAACACCTACGCGGTCGATCCGAATTACAATCCGGCTTATTCGCAGACCTGGAATTTCGAGGTTCAGGGCAATGTCACTAAAACCATGGTCCTCGATGTGACTTATCTGGGCGTCAAGGGAACACACCTCGATACGGATATTATCCCGAACCAGGCCACACCGGGATCGCCGCTCACCTCGCAACAGCGCCGCCCGATCCCGTACGCCAATGCATTTACGTACGACACGTCATGGGGCAACTCCAGCTTGAACAGCTTGTCAGCGCGGCTGAATCGCCGGTTTTCCCACGGCGTTTCCTGGTACGCGACATACACGTTCTCGAAGTCAATCGACGATGCCTCAGCGGTTGGCGGTGTGGGCGGAGGTCCGGCGCAGTATCCGTTCAACCTCGCGGCAGAGCGAGGTCTCTCACCTTTCGACCAGCGGCATTTCCTGAATACGAGCTTCGTTCTAACATCGCCGGTAAGCGATCGCGGGTTCCTGCGAAATGGCGGGATCTGGAACAAGCTGCTGAAAGATTGGACGTTGAACGGAGGCCTGACCGCCAGTTCGGGAACGCCCTACACCGCAACGGTATCCGGTAACTCCTCCAGTACGGCGGGTACCGGTATTTCGGGTACCACGCGCGCCGAAGCCACCGGCATCCCGGTCACCGGCGGATCGTTCTTCAATCTCGCGGCTTTCACTACTCCGCCTGCTGGCACGTTAGGAAACGCCGGTCGCGATACCATTCCCGGTATTCCGCGGTGGAATTTGAATGCGTCGTTCGGTCGGTCGTTCACTATCAGCGAGCGCCGGCGGCTCGAGTTCCGGGTGGAGAGCGTTAACACACTCAATCATCCCAACGTGATCGGCATCAACACGGTTGTGAATGGCGCGAATTATGGCCTGATTACCGGGGTGTCGGGCATGCGCAACGTAAGTGCAGTAGTCCGGTTGCGCTTCTAGTGCATCGACCGGTATCCAGGAAGAGAATCATGAAAAAGCGAGTTCTTACAGTTTCATCTATCCTTGCGATCACGCTGGTGCTGGGGCTGTTGGCGCGTGCGCAGCAGGCGCAGCGTCCAACATCGGGCGATGCCAAGTTTACTACGAATTCAAACCTCGTCGTCCTCGATGTAACGGTGCTCGACAAGTCGGGCAAGATCGTTTCGGGGCTCGGCAAGAATGATTTCCAGGTGCTGGAGGACGGCAAAGCGCAGAAGATCGACGTTTTCGAGTTTCAGAAACTCGAAAACGACGCCGCAGCCGCCGGTACCGCGATGCCGGCTGCTCCTCCCACGCTGACTGCCGCAGCGGCGGCTGTTCCGAAGGCTACCGCCGCCAAGATCGGAATAGCGCCATCCGCGCCAGGTTCTATCCGCTTCCAGGACCGCCGTCTGGTGGTCATGTTGTTCGACCTTTCGTCGATGCAGCCCGACGACCAAGTCCATGCCAATGAGGCGGCGATGAAGTTCCTCAATAACAATTTGAACCCTAATGATATGGTCTCGATCATGGTGAACGCGGCAAGTCTGAACGTGGCGCAGGATTTCACCAACGATAAAGATCAGCTCATCTCGGTGATCAAGAAACTGAGCATTGGACAGAGCAGCGATCTCGCCAACGGCGGCACCACGGGCGATATGACGACCGGTGAAGACACGGGTGCGGCGTTTGAATCCGATGAAACGGAGACCAACATCTTCAGCACCGATCAGAAGCTGGTGGCGCTGCAGATGGCGGCCAAGATGCTAGCGTCGCTTCCGGAGAAGAAGGCGCTGGTTTACTTCTCGGCGGGTATTGGTAAGAGCGGCGTGGACAATCAGGCGCAGCTTCGTTCCACGGTAGCGGCCGCCGTTCGATCGAATGTCGCATTTTATCCCATCGACGTGCAAGGCCTGGTCGCGATCCCTCCGGGGGGCGATGCCACGCATGCGAATCCGCGCGGCACCGGTATGTTCAGCGGGTCGGCCCAGTCCAGCCAGAAGCAGTCCTTCGACGATAAGCAGGAGACTCTGGTCACGCTGGCCGAAGATACGGGCGGAAAGGCTTTTCTCGACAGCAACGATCTTGCCGGAGAAATCACCAGCGCGCGTGATGACGTTCATAGCTACTATATCCTTGGTTTCTACAGCACCAACGAGAAGGAAGACGGCAAATTCCGGCACATCCAGGTCAAGCTGAACAAGCCGGGCCTGCAGGCTAAACTTGACTATCGCGACGGCTATTACGCCGAACAAGACTTTCAAGAAGTTCACCGAGTCCGATAAGGAGAACCAGCTGCAAGAAGCGCTGCTGCTCGGCGATCCGATCACCGATCTTCCCATCTCCTTCGAAGCGGATTATTTCCGTCTTGGGCCTTCAGACTTACTACGTGCCGATTTCCGTCCGCGTGCCCGGATCGGTAATACCGCTGGTGAAGAAGGGCTCGAAGCTCGAGACGCAGATCGATTTCATCGGCCAGATTTACAACAGCAAGAACGCCGATCGTCGAGAAGCTGCGCGACTATATCCCGGTAAAGGTCGACGATCAGACCGCGGCGCAGATTGCCAAGCGGCCGATCCAGTACGATGCAGGATTGACGCTGCCGCCGGGAGCCTACACGATCAAGGTTCTGGCTCGCGAGAATTCGAGCGGCAAGATGGGCACGTACGAAGGTAAATTCGTGATACCGAATCTGAACGCGGCGGGCACCGGGAGTTTGCGCGTAAGTTCCGTTGTATGGAGCAATCAGCGCGAATCGGTGAAGTCCGCTGTTGGCGGCGTTTCGTTTCGATCGGAAAGGATCGAATTCCGACCCGCTGATTCAGGGCGGCGAAAAGCTGGTTCCGAATATCCGCAAGGTATTCCGTACGGACCAGAATCTGTATGTTTATCTGGAAGTCTACGATCCGGCCCCGGATCCTAGCGTAGCCGCGGCCCTGACTTTCTATCGCGGACGCGTCAAAGCTTACACATCGGCTCCCGTCCGGTTGACCCAGACGATGTCCGATCGTCCAGGCGTGATGCCGGTGAGGTTCCAGATTCCGCTATCCGCGCTCGCGCCGGGCAAGTATACGTGCCAGGTGAATATCATCGATGAGAAGGCGGCGAAGTTCGCCTTCCCGCGGACGGAACTGATGGTTGTACGCGCGACGCCTCCCGCCTCCGTGCCAAAGGCCCCTGACGTTCCGGCTAAGCCTGCGCAAAACTAAACGGGCGGCATCTCCGTCAGGCGCTTATGGCCTCCCATCGGCGGGCAAGCTCCCTGAATGCCGCCTCGTTAGCGGGCCAGTCATGCAGAGTAGCGGGATCAAAATCAGCGCCGTTGGGCCACACGAGTGTTTCTAGCTCGGGATCGATCCGGACTTGATTGAATAGTTCCACGCTGCGCAGTGGACCGTACAGTTCGCCTCAAGCACTTGAAAAAAGTCGATCGTTTGTTCGGTATCATCCTCGAAACGAACACGCAGCGTATACGGAGCAACGATTTCAAAGGACCGGACCAGATGAATAGGATGACTCATAAAGTTCTATTTCAGCGGCTTGATGGGGGCGGGACGATGCCCTTCCTGGAGCGCTGCCAATGCGCAAGCAGCTCCGCGTAATGTAGCTCCTCCCATGCTTCCGCCAGCCGTAACTGCCTCCTTGGCAAGGAGCCCGCGATCAGTTCAACCGGGTCAATGCTGAAGATGCCAATTTCGTCCTGGTAATAGGCGCGGAAGTGAGCCCGGTGATGTGGCGATTCTGGTTCAGCGAACATCCGGATAATGATCCCGGCTAACGGCTGACGCAACAATAGATTCACATCGGAGCAATCGTATAATTCCAGGCCGGGACGGCAAATAGCCTGATTCAAAGGCCGACGGATACGATTTGTCAAGTGGCTATCGGGCTGTTCTTGCGGAGTGGCCGATGCCTATGCTGAATTCGAGAGCCCTAACGATGCCAGATAAAAGCTGGGGAGAGCTAAGCTTGAGAGCGTGAGCCCTATCAGCCGTCGCAGTTTCCTGGCAGCTCCAGCCCTGGCACTCGGTGCGCAGAAGCCCAAACCGCGCGTGGCTTGTGTCATGAATGCGTGGTTTCCCAACTCACATGCCGATGTCTTCGTAAGCCGGCTGCTCGATGGCTATCGTCTGAATGGCGCATGGCACGAGCCGCGTTTGGAAGTCGTCTCTTTCTACGTGGATCAGTTTCCGGCGAACGACATGGCGCGCGAAGAAGCGGATGAGCATCACATACGGATGTATCAGACGGTCGCCGAAGCGTTGCGGCTCGGAGGACCTAAGATCGCTGTCGACGCGGTCGCCATCATCGGCGAGCACGGTGACTATCCTCGCACGGCACGAGGCAATTTTATGTATCCGCGGTGGCGCTACTTTCATGAAGCAACGGAGGTGATGCAACGGGATGGCCGTGTCATCCCCATGTATCAGGACAAGTATCTCGCCTATGACTGGCAGGACGCCCGGCGCACCTATGATCTCGTTCGCGAAATGCACATTCCCTTTCAGTGCGGCTCCACGGTGCCGCTGAGTTGGCAGCGTCCACCTCTCGACCTCCCTTACGGGACCCGCTTCACGGAATTATTGACTACAAGCTATAGCGACCTGGAGGAGCATGCCTATCACGGCATCGAACTATTGGAGGCGATGGCGGAAAGGCGCGCAGGAGGGGAAACTGGGGTGGCACAGGTGCGCTGGTCAGCGGGCTACGCGCCGAGTGATCTCCTCGATGCGGCTCTCGCGAGACGGGTGAATGCGCCGCCGGAGAACAGCAAGATTCCCCCGCAGACCTTCACGATCCACTACCGTGACGGGCTCCGGGCGTCCGTCGTGCACCTCGATGGGCAGACTCGCGATTTTCTTTTTGCCGCGCGCATCGAAGGCCGTTCTGCACCGGTGGCTACCTGCTTCTATATCGAGCTATACGTGCACAATCACTGGGGCTTCATGGTTCGCAACTTCGAGGACCTGACGCTAAGCCATCACAATTCCATTCCGATCGAACGCACGCTCATGGCGAACGGTATTATGCTGGCTGGATTGGAATCTCGCCGCTTGGGTGGCCAATGGGTCAATACTCCCGAACTAAACATCTCCTACTCTGCGCCGCGCTAACAGCGGTTATCGATGCCCAGCAATACACGATCGTTGACGTACAGAGTGTGCCTTTGTCCGGAGATGCGAAACAAGCTCTCGTGCGTGTCGACGTTCCGCAAATGCCGCGCGAAGTCTCCTGCGATGTTCTCATCGCGGGTGCCGGAATGGGAGGCATCGGAGCAGCGTTGAGCGTCACGGCGCATGGACATTCGGTGTGCCTCACGGAAGAAACAGATTGGGTCGGCGGACAGGCAACGGCGGGCGGAGTCTCTGCTCTGGACGAGAATCGGTTCATCGAATTCTCCGGTGGAACCCGCACGTACATGGAGTTTCGACAGCACATTCGCGACTGGTATAAGGAAAACCGGAAGCTCACGCCGCAAGCGGCTTTGTGGGAGAATCTCAATCCCGGGTCCTGTTACGTTTCGCCGCTCTGTTTCGAGCCGGCGGCCGGCGTTGACGTTTTGACAAGGATGCTCGCAACGCCTCGTTTGTCGCTGTTTCTGCGCACTCAAATCTTTGCGATTGATCGGCGCGGCGCAACCATCGAGTCGGCGCTGGCATGGCAGTTCGACAAGCGCGAAGTGATTCGCTTCCGGCCCCGATTCGTGCTGGATGCAACGGAAATGGGCGATCTCCTGCCGCTCGCGAAAATTCCTTACGTGTCCGGCGCCGAGCCAAAATCACAAACGGGCGAACCAGACGCCCCGGACGCGGCTAATCGGGCTTGCGTGCAGAGTTTTACATACCCGTTCATTCTGGAGCATGATGCGCACTCTGGCGCTCCAATCCCGAAGCCGCAGGATTACGATCGCATCGTGGCGCGTCAGAGTTTTTCTCTGCAAGCCAATTACCCGGTCGAGTTCGGTTGGCAGGGCCAGTTTCGGTATCGGATGTTCGGCGAGGACCCGCCTATTCCGAACAACATGTCGCCTGGCCCTTTCTTCCCATGGCGCCGGCTTCTGGCTGCGAAGAACTTCGCGGATGGCGTCCCTCACGATGTCGCGCTGATCAACTGGCCGCATCAGGACTACGCAGCCGAGTCGCCTCTCGATCGCACGCCGGAGGAGCTTGCCGGGAATCTTGCAGCGCGCCAAGCAGACGTGCCGAAGCCTTCCTCTACTGGTTGCAGAACGACGTTACACGAGACGATGGCAAAGGCCGGGGCTACCCGGAACTGAAACTTCGCGCCGACCTCATGAACACTCCGGATGGCCTGTCCAAGTATCCCTACATTCGCGAGTCCCGGCGCATTCTGGCGCGCGGACGGGTTACAGAACAGGACATCATCGAAGATACGCAACCGGGTCCACGGGCGCGCCTGTTTGACGATTCCGTGGGAATCGGATTTTATATGGTCGACATCCATCCGTGCGGAGCCAATGAGCGCGGCCGCATGCGGATGCCGCGGCCGTTTCAGATTCCCATGTCGGCTCTGCTGCCGCGCGAGCAGGTTAACTTTCTGCCGGCCGGCAAAAACTCGGCGTCACGCACCTGACGAACGGCGCGTTTCGGCTTCATCCCGTAGAGTGGAATATTGGCGAGTCTGCCGGCCTCATCGCAAGCTTATGGTTGACACGCGGCGCGATGCCACCGGCGTATCCGAAGTTCAGGCGCAATTAGTGGAATCGGGCGTTCCGCTGTTCTGGTTTGACGACCTTGCCTCGGACTCGCGCGCGTTTGCGGCCATTCAACTCGCGGCTGTTCGCGGGATCTATCCATTGGACCCGGCTGGACTACACGCCTCGCCTGAGGCGCCGGTGACTCGCGCCGAAGCTGCTGTCGCGCTTGCGGCATATTTCAGTAAGCGTTTAGACCAGAAGTCGGCGATCGATATGGCGGTCCGGGAAGGATGGATGGCGAGAGATCATCGCAACTGGTTTCATCCGGAGCTGCCGTTCTACTGGACGGACTGGCGTGAGGACAAACTCCCATCGTCTTTGCCAGCTCCACCTGGCCATCGCACCGGCCCTGTCCGCCGTTCGGAACTTGCCGAACGCTTGGCGAACCGGCCCTGAGGCTGAAGCCCTGAAGTGCCCTGAAGGAACAATATTGCCCCGGCAAGCATGACTGACATATACTCTGGCGCAGAAGCAAAATAACTTTTCAGGCAGGGAAGAGGGGGTTCAATAATGTTCGTTCACAGAAGTGTCTTTAAGGAAATGCGGTTGACCTCGTGGACCATCGCGCTCTTAACCATCGGAACAACGCTGCTGCCGGCGCAAACTTTTCAGGCTTCAGTGACTGGCATTGTCAGGGACCCGAGCAATGCCGTCATCCCTAACATCCAGGTCGTCGCTGTCGAAGCCTCCAGCGGAACCAGGTACACTGCCGCAACGAACGGTGACGGGCTGTACCGCTTCCCCGCCCTCCCGCCGGCCCAGTACAACTTCTCCGCCGGGAGGCAGGGTTTCAAGACTTTCGAGCAGGGCCCTATTACGCTTCAGGTTCAGCAGACTCTGGAGTTGAACATCGTCCTCGAACCGGGGCAGGCTTCCGAAAAAATCACTGTTGCGGCGACGGCGGCCCCACTCGAAACCGAGGACGCTACCGTTGGCCAAGTGGTCACGACGCGCAGTATCCTTTCGCTGCCGTTAAATATTCGCGATCCCATCGCTCTCATAGGTCTAACCGCCGGTGTTACGTTCGGACCAAACTTTGGAAACGGCGGAGGCAATGATGTCGGACGCAATTTTTTCAAGTCCGACTTCAACGTTGGCGGCGGACGCTCGGGTTCGCAGGAGATCCTTATCGACGGCGCGCCGAACACTACCGGCGACATCAACCGCGGGATAATCAATCCGCCCGTCGACTCTGTGCAGGAATTTAAGGTGCAGGCTAACAGCTACGACGCCCAGTTCGGCCGCACTTCTGGCGGCGTGCTCAACATAGTCACCAAGGCGGGTGGAAATGATTACCACGGCGTCGCCTATGATTTCGAGCGCCACAGCGTCTGGGACGCTAACAACTTCTTCAACAATCGAAGCGGCCAGCCGAAGACGTCGTTTGCGCGGCATCAATTCGGCGGCGACCTGGGGGGCCCCATCCGCAAGAACAAATGGTTCGCCTTCGGAGATTACGAAGGCCTGCGGCAAGGCTATCCGAACTCCACGATCAGCACAGTGCCGACGCCGCTGCAGGAGCAGGGCAATTTTTCCAAAACCTTCGCAAGCAACGGACAACTGATCACGATCTACGATCCGGCGACGCTCACCGTGCTGTCCGACGGAACGCGCCAGCGTAGCGCTTTTCCGGGCAATATTATTCCAATGAGCCGCTTCGACCCCGTCGCCGCGAAAACGATCGGCTATTTCCCCGCTCCGAACCTCGCCGGCAATGCGATCACCAATAGCAACAACTATCTCTTTGCCTCAAAATCTATTACCAACAGCAACAAGTACGACATGCGAACTGATGCCAACTTCAGCGACAACACTCGCATGTTCGTGCGTTTCTCGCGGCAGATGGATGACCGCATCGTTCCCGGCACCATGCCTCTGCCGATCGGTGGCGGCCGGCAAACCACCGATCACTATAGTCAGGCGATGGTCGATGTCAGCCACGTGTTCACGCCCGCGACTGTAATCGAGGTGCAGGCTACCTGGTCGCGTGCGCTGGCTTCATCAGTTTGGCTCCTCCCAGGGATTCAATCTGGCATCCCTCGGCTTCCCGTCATCGTTCGTGAGCGACGCCGTAGCGCAGTTCCCCATTTTCACCATCGGTGATGTTGCCGGAACGGCCAACGGATTAGACTCCTTCGTGCAATTCCAACCGCGCAACGTCTGGACGACTGGCGCCACCCTGAACCATCTGCGTGGGAAGCACAGCCTCAAGTTCGGGGGTGAGTACCGCATTCTCGATTTCAACGAAGCGCAACTCAACGCTGCCAGCGGGACTTTTGCGTTTGGGCGGACGTTCACCCAGGGACCGAATCCGGTTACTTCGAGCGCCACCGCCGGCTATGGGTTCGCCTCCTTCCTGCTCGGCGATGTCTCCAGTGGCAGCATCAACGAGCTCAACCCGATCTCCACGCGGGGACTCTACGGCGCGATCTTTGTTCAGGACGACTGGAAAGTGACCGACCGCCTCACGCTGAACCTCGGGTTGCGTTGGGACTTGAGCACGGGCGACAAAGAGAAATACAACCGGCTGGCCTACTTCGATCCCACGGCTCCCAATTCGCTTGGACCTCCTGCCGGCCTTCCAAATTTAACCGGGCTGCTCACGTGGATCGGCAAAGGCAACGGCAATCAGCAGGCTTCGGCCTTCCATGACTTGGGCCCTCGCTTCGGGCTTGCATACCAATTGACCAAGACGATAGTGCTTCGCGGAGGCTATGGACTGTACTATCTACCGCGAATTGTCCAGGGGAACGGCGACGGCGCCGTTGAAGCGTTCCGCACGACTACCATGCTGGCTACGATCGACGGAGTCACTCCGGCCAATACCTTGAGCAATCCCTATCCCCAGGGCATTTTGCCCCCGTTGAATGACCGGAATCCACTGGCAAACGCGGGGTCGACCATCGCGGCGCCGGAGCACGGCTATAGTTCGCCTTACTCGCAGACCTGGAGTTTAGGCGTGCAAAGCCAATTGCCCGGCAAACTCGTCCTGGACGCGCATTATTGGGGCAACAAGGCGACGCATTTGTTCGAGACCTGGAACATCAACCAGTTGCCCGACCAGTACCTGTCGCTGGGCTCTCATCTCAACGATCAGGTGCCGAATCCGTTTTATAACATCATCACGTCCGGAACTCTGACGAGCCCTACCAGTCTCCCGGCGGCAACTCCTCCTGCCATTTCCGCAGTACGCCGGGCGATGGCGGCGTCACTCAAGTGTACGTGCCGGCAGGCAACGCCAACTATGAGGCTGGAACCATCCAGATCGAACGCCGTTTGTCGTCAACTTTGACCCTGCTGAGTTCCTACACTCGATCGAAGGGCATCGATGATGTTCGCACACCTCTGGACACGTACAACCGGGGACTTGAAAGGTCGCTGTCCACTTTCGACGCGCCGAACCAATTCCTGTTCAGCGGAGTCTACGCGCTACCTGCCGGACGGGACCGTGGACATGGCAAGAGTTGGAATAAAGTGGAAAACGCGTTTCTGGGGGACTGGGATTTGAGCGGCATCGTGCGGGTGCAGAGCGGGCAGCCAGTCGCCATTGGACGTCCCGCCGTTAACAACGGCCAAAGCGCGAAGCTCGATAGCCCCAGCATCTATGAATGGTTCAACACCAGCGTATTCACGAGCGCCGCGGCATTCACGTTCGGCAGCGTCGGACCAGTGTTGCCCGACGTCCGCAGTAACGGTTTGCGCAACGTCGATGCGGTTCTGGCGAAGAACCTTCTTTTCAGCGCGCGGGAACATCCCATTTCGGCTCAATTCCGCGTGGAGTTTTACAACCTGCTGAATCATCCGCAATTTGCGGCGCCTAACGGTAGCGTTACGTCACAGACCTTCGGACAGGTGACGTCGACGGCAAACAACCCGCGTGACTTGCAGATTGCATTGAAGATAAGCTTTTAGGCGTGATTCGGAAGCAGGGCGGGAGTCCGGCAAACAGATCGCCAGGATTAGCAGAGTCTCGCGGCCGCCATACGGTAACTCGCACGAGACAACAGGCGCGTCACTCTAGAGCTTGAATTTCAGGGTACAGCGGAGATGAAATCTTGAGCCGCGAAACATTTTGCCCCTTAAGGTACGCGTCGAAAAAGCTGTGCACGCAATAAGCCGTCACGGCAAGCTGGCGGCGCCCATCGATCCCGAGAATGCCTAACGCGCGGAGCGTCCCCAGGACGATTTGGCTCTTCAACAGCGCTCCATCGCTGAATAAGAAATGGTTTGCGCCACGGATCTCGATCAACAACCTTCCGTCCTGAGGCAAGCGATTATAAATCGATCGGATGTTGGCCATGACCTGACGGCTTTCCGAATCCGATGAAAAATCGCCGTGGTCGCTCAGGAGAAACATGAACGGCTGAGTGAGACCCTCGGCGATCACTCTGCCGAGCGGAGCACCGTCAATGTCGATGCCTGCCTTGCAGCGGGAATCGTCATGGCACAGGTTCAGGGTTGTGGCGCCGCCGAGTGAATGGCCGAACACTCCGGTCCGTTGCATGTCCAGACGTCCCCGGAACCTGCCCGTGGGGTCTGACGCGTTCAGACGTTCGAGCCGATCGAGTGCAAAGCTCATGTCGCCGGTCCACGCCTGCACCAGCTTGTTGGCGAGTTGCTCCTGCTTTGTCATCAAAGTTGCGCGAGCCCATCTACTGAAACGCTGCCTGGGAATGGCGCAGAGCGCTTCTCCGGCGGCGATTGCCTTCCTTGGGCGGTGCTGGCTCTGCTGCGGAGCAGCCTACAGTTACGATGAGCATGTGGCTAAGCGGCGGGCGAAGCACACTAGACAACGCGAAGGCGTATATCGAACGACGTGACATAACTTCCGGATGACGGGGCATCGCCGCTATTCCCTCTCGCGCCGGAGCTGGTCCGCGGACAGCACGCGATCCGGCAGTTTGTCTTCTATGGGCGCTAGATGGACATCGAAGCTCGAGACGATCCCCCGGCCGACATCGCTGAGCCGCAGTTCGCTGGTGATCTGGGCGACTGCCTGGAGCATGTCCTTGCTTGACGAGATATCGATGAATCGGGCCAGAACGCTGTTCGCGGCATTCGCCACCCATACATCCCCATCCAGGTAGCGCGAAGACGCAGGATGTTCCTTCGCGTTCTCCGGATAGTCGATGTAGGATGTCTCGTCCCCTTCCACGAACAAGGCATAGTTCGGCCGTCCGATGTTTTGCAATGACTCTTCGTCGAGGATGGAACGTAGGCGGTCGGTGATGCCGAAATCGTTAAGCGCATCGTGCGTGTAGTTCGGTATCTCGCCCAGAAATCCCTGTACCAGTACCTCGAGCGTATTCACTTGGCGGAAGAGCGGTCCTACTGTCGAAAAATAGTAGTTCCGCTCAATCATGACCGGGATGGAGTTGCGAACAATACTCTCGTACAAACCGGCATAAACATAGTTGCTCTTGAACCACGGCCGGATCACCATCTGCCCCGCGGAATAAGATAGTAATCCATTCAAAAGCTCACCGAACTCGTAACCCAGTTCTTCGATCAACTGCACCGCCCCTTGACGCAGTTTCAAGTGCAGTTGCCGCTTATGCATCGGATTGCCGAAGAGCAGCGGCGCATAGGGGCTAAGCTGGCCGTGCAGACGAACGGCGGGGGCCCGCTCGATCGGCTGGTGTTCCCGCAGCAGGAAGTCCTCAATCAATTCCCACAGATCGCTCATGCTCTCGCAGTTGACAATGCGGCGTGAGGACTCTCCGTGCGCATGTTGACCCGATGCCGCTTCCCCCATCTGCCGGTAAAAGTAATCGATCACACCCAGCATCGAAGGCTCCGATCGCGTCGGCAGTTCTGCCAGTGAGCGCACCGCATCGATGCCATGCTCGGCTAACGCCGCCACCAGTTTCGTCAGTCCGCGGCCCCACTCTTCAGAGGACAATACGATAGACTGCCGGGTCGCCAGTTCTCGAATCGGCGTGGGCAACTGCCTCGCACTCGGAAACGCCGCATCCCGCACCAGCACCGGAATGATGATCTTGCGCATCCGGATGGCGTCTTCGATTTCCAGTCGAACCCAATCGTCCTCGGCATCCAGTTTGCGCTGAAACGATTCGCCGTCCTGCACTTTCAACCAGTCGCGGCCAATCATGATCAAAACCACCTCTGCCCTGTTCAGGCGGTCGCGGATGAGCTGCGGCCACGGTTGGCCGGGAGTGATCGAAGTCAGGTCAATGAACACCTTCCCGGTCCCCAGTAGGTGCTCCAGATCGTCGTGCAGACGAAACGTCACGTCTTTGGAGTCTTCCCTCCGGTAGTTCAAGAAAATGCGCGCACTCGCTTGAGATTCGGCGTTCATGATGGGCACTCTGTGAGCGGAATCAAAGCAACCAGATTACTATAAGTATGTACGCACGTGCCAATCCATTACTGGCGAGGTCTGGCGAGGTTGTGCGACTTGGAAGTCACAATTTGCGAGAGAGGGTATTCACTTGAATCAGTTCGCCCCATATGTAGTTTGGCCGGTGTGGAAGATTTTCCGCAGAGTCTAAGCGAGTTCGAGGCTTGCTTTGATGCCGAACAGGCGTGCCGGGACTACTTGTCCCGGCTGCCATGGCCGGCAGGATTTCGCTGTCCGCGCTACCAGGGAGGTCAATTCCGGCCGCAGTGCGGTCGGTGCTGATGCGCAGCGTGGCCAGCTGACGTCGGTAACGGGTACCATCTTCCAGGACACACGCAAACCCCGTGTGGACTGGTTTCGGACCATGTATTTGTCGGCGAGTCACGGTTTGCTTTGTAGAGCATGGGCTTGATCGGTGGGTGACTCTGTTGCGCGGTCGCGGGTCTAATCGCCGGCAGCGTAGACGTTAACGGCGTTATTCCGCCATCAAGAGCGGTCCGGCGATATCGCGTCCGCGCTGGTTTCCAGATGATAACGGCGCGACAGGCTCTCGAACTGGCGGGAACGGCGCATACCTGTTTTGTGAAGCCAGTAGCGCGAAACCAGGTAGAGAATCGACACTCCGTAGATCGAACTTTGCACGAACGACGCCGACGAGGCTTGCGGAAAATAGCGAGTGGGTACCGCGATTTCAGTGATGCGCAGATTCAACGCGACGGCCTGCGCAACCACTTCCTGATCGAAGATGAACTTATCGGAATTCGTCGCCATGTTCATCGAGTGCAAAGCTTCCTGCGTATAGGCGCGGTAACCGGTGTGGAATTCGGAGAGGTTCAAGCCAAAGGCGCGGTTCTCAACCCACGTGAGAAAGCGGTTCGAGATGTACTTCCACCACGGCATTCCCTGCTTCATGGGATTTGCGCCCAAGAGACGGGAGCCGAAAACTATGTCCGCCTCACCCTTCTCGATCGGCGCGACCATCTGGGGCAGCAATGTGGGGTCGTACTGATAGTCGGGGTGAACCATGACCACGATATCCGCATTGGCCCGCAAGGCCTCGCGGTAACAGGTCTTCTGATTCGCGCCGTAGCCGTAGTTCCGGTTATGAACGAAAAGCTCGAGACCCAGTTCCTTGGCAATGCGGACGGTCTCGTCTTTGCTGCCATCGTCCACCAGAATGACAAGATCGACCATGTTGTGCGGTAACGCGGCATAGGTCATCCGGAGTGTCCTGGCGGCGTTGTACGCCGGCATGACAACAACTACTTTCTTGCGGTCATCTGGCACATTGCCATTCTAGCTCTTTCGAGCAAAGTTTACGCTGGCGCCGTAACGGCCCAAGCCAGACCGTCGGGTTGGTCGCCGCATTGTATCGAGCCCCGGTGGCTGTGTCGCATTTGAACACGACGTTACTGATTGCCTAACGTTCTCGATTCGCCGGGTCTGGCTATAAAATAATCCAAATTGGCGGCCGGTTCCTCCAGACTCTTGCGCCTTTCTTGAAAAAAAGCTTGACTCGTGGCGGCAATCCGCCATAATAGAGTGCCTAGGCTTGGTAACTGGGTTCAGCGCATTTGTATTGTGACTAACACTGCAACAGGGGGTCGCTGCTTTGAGTACCACACGCAAGAGGTTTGAGTTTCTTCATCTATTCCTGCCGGAGCTACTGCTTCTGGCGCTTATCTATGGATTTTCTGTACGGCCTGTCTCCGCGCAGGTATTGTATGGTTCGGTAATCGGAACGGTCACGGACGCGTCCGGTGCCGTCGTGCCGAGCGCGGCAGTAACGCTTACCAGCCGCGCGACGGGCTTATCGAAAGACACCGTCACCGATGCGTCCGGTCGTTACTCGCTCGTGAACGTGCTACCCGGAATATACGACCTCAAAGTAGCAGTGAAGGGATTCCGAGCGTACACCGCGACCGATTTCGATGTCGTACCGGATACCGTGGGCCGCCTCGACGTCAAGCTGGAGGTAGGGCAGATATCCGATTCGGTCACGGTCTCCGCGACTGCGGCCGCCTTGCAAACCGATAAGGCGGACACTCACTCCGTCATTGAGACGCAGCAGGTCAACAGCCTGCCGCTGAACGCCTACCGTAACTATCAGGAGTTGCTCAACCTGGTGCCTGGCACCACGCCGGCTTCGCTGCAGAATTCGATTACCGATACGCCGCAGCGTGCGCTGCACACCAACGTCAACGGCGGACCGGGCCAGACCAACATCACTCGCATCGACGGCGTTACCAGCGTGAACGTTTGGTTACCGCATCATGTCGGCTATGTCACGCCGGAAGAGACGGTCGAGGTGGTTAACGTGACGACCACCGCGGCGGACGCCGAGCAAGGAATGGCCGGGTCCTCCTCCATTACGCTCGTCACCAAATCCGGGACGAACGATATCCACGGCAGCGCCTTTGAATTCCACGACGATCAGCACCTGAAGGCGCGCAATTTCTTCCAGGCGCCCGGAACCGCCTATTCCGCTGAGCATCAACAATGATTTCGGCGGAACCGTCGGCGGCCCGATCAAAAAGAACAAGCTCTTCTACTTCCTGAGCTTCGACGGCACGCGGCAGCGCCAGGCAAGCTCCGGCGTTCTACACGGTTCCGACGGCCGCCTTCGAAGGCGGCAATTTCAGCGGCACGGTACCGCAATTTACGATCCGTTGACCGGCAACCCGATGGCACTGGGCGAACCCAGTTTGCCGGCAACGCCATTCCATCCAGCCGCATCAACCCGATCGCACAGAAGCTGCAGAGCTACTACCCGGCGCCGAACGTCGTGCATAACGGCTTGTCGAATAACTTCATTCGCCAGCGGCGGCCCGATTCTCGACCGCAATCAATTTCGACATGAAGATCAATTGGAACCAGCAGCGACAAGGAATGCCATCTGGGGAAGTACAGACGGATGTGGGCCACATCAGGCGGAAAAGCTGTATTCGGTATTGCCGGTGGACCTGGGTTGGGCGGCTCCGATCCTGGACTGGGCAATACGACTAGTCCAGGTGTTCGCGATCGGCCACACGCGCACGATCTGCCGCATCTGCTCCTCGACGCCAGTGATTGGCTACGAGCGCCAGGGTCAGCACGTCTTCCCAACGACTACGGCACCAACTACGGCCTGCAATTCGGGATTCCGAACACGAATGGACCCGACATTCTGCAGAGCGGCTTCCCGGATATCACGGTCAGCAGCTATACGGGTTTTGGCGTACCGAACTGGATGCCGCTGTCCGCGTGGAAGAAAGCTACACGCATAGCGATAATCTTACCTGGACCAAAGGCGCTCACGAGACTCCGCTTCGGTTTCGACCTGGTTCGGCATCACCTGAACCACTGGCAGCCGGAAATCGGCAACTTCGGTCCTCGCGGCGGTCTCGGCTTCGCCGGCGGCGAAACCAGCGCTCGCTCCCGGCTCGCCGAACCAGTACAACGCGTATGCCGCGTTCCTGCTGGGACTTTCCGATGACGCCGAGAAAAGCCTGCAGTACATTCTGGCTACCGGTCGCGAATGGCAGTTCGGCTGGTACGCGCGCGACCGCTGGCAGATCGGCCGCAATCTCACCGTCAATCTCGGTTTGCGGTATGAGTTTTATCCTCTGATGACCCGCGCCGGTTACGGCATCGAGCGGTACGATCCTACCACCAACAACGTCTATCTGGGCGGCCGCGGCAGTCACCGGAAAATGCGGGAATCTCCGTCAGCCACAAGCTCTTTTCGCCGCGCGTCGGACTCGCTTACCGGATGGGCGAAAAGACAGTCATTCGCGCAGGCTACGGAATCAACTACGATCCCATCCCCTTCTCTCGGCCTTTGCGCGGCTGGTATCCTTTGATGGTCAACTTCGCCAACCTGGCACCAACGGCTACAACTGGGGAACCACTTTCGCCACGGGCGTCCCGAACACAGTCAGGGGCCGGACCTTTCGACCGGCATCGTGCCGCTGCCCGGCAATGCCAGCGAGCGCAGCCCGGAGTCCTTCATCCACCGCGGCTATGTCCAGTCTACAATTTCACCATTGAACAGAACTGCCCGCCGGATTCGTCGCCTCGGTCGGCTTATGTCGGATCGCATTCCGTCCATCTTCTGGCGGATCGGACATCAATGCGGTTACCCAGGCTCAGGCACGACCGGGTTGCCCTTCTATGCCGCCGATAACCGCACGGTCCCGATCAACATGTGGGACGGCTATCTGAGCGCCGAATACAATTCGCTGCAGGTCGCCATCAACAAGCAGTTCTCGCACGGCTTGCTGATCAAGGGCGCGTATACCTATTCGAAAGCCATCGACTATACCGATGACGATGGATGGGCGAGCGCGGGCTGGAACTGGCCGGCCGTCTTCCAGCGCAACCGCGCGGCGCCGGCTTATGACCGCACGCAAGTCTTCCAAATCGGCTGGGTTTATGCCCTGCCGCTCGGCAAGGGACGGCAATTCCTCAACAGCGCAAAATGCCAGCCGCACGTCTTCTCGGCGGATGGGTCGGTGAACGGCATTACTTCGGGGCATACACTGGCACGCCCTTTACGGTTACGGCGCCCGGCAGTTCGCTCAACGCGCCCAACAACACCCAAACCGCCGACCAGATTGGGCCGATCGATTCATCCTTGGCCAGGTCGGTCCCGGCAACTCACTGTTACAATGCGACGTCCTCGTTCGCTTCGATCACCGGCTTTCGTTTTGGATTCGACGGGCCGCAATATCCTGCGGAATCCGGGCGTCTGCCAACGCGGATCTTCGACATGACGCGCGAGTTTCCCATCCGCGACCGCCTTAAGCTGCAATTCCGCGGCGAAGTCTTCAACATCTCGAACACGGCGCACTTTGGCGGGTCCAGTAGCAGCAGTGTCACCTCCGGCAGTTTCATGCAGATCACCAGTGCGTCGGGCCAGTAGGCAGGTCCGCCTCGGTTTGCGCCTACACTGGTAGCATGTCCCGGGCCGGACTTCAGTGGTGACGTTCCATTTCGGGTCGGTACAGGCGGGCAGCACTGCTGCCCGCCTTTGTCGTTTCAGCGATGCATCGTTGGCGGGCCCAGAGTCGACGATCTCGCCGCAAAATCCGAGCAGGCCAACAATCTGATGGTCGGCGCACCGGTTCGAGGAGGCCATCCCGATCTATCGCGAGCTTTTGAAATCGGCCGCCGGGCAAACCCAGGCTTCTGTTCAACCTCGGCCTCGCCCAGCACATGGCCGGCCACGAATGCCGAATCGATTCCTCACTTTGAGGCGGTTCTGAAAATCGCAGCCGCACTCTGTCCCGCGCTCGTCTCGCTCGGCCGCAGCCCGCTCGCGCTCAATCAGCCGCGGCAAGCCGTTTCTCCTTTGGAGAAGAGTCGGCAGCAGATCCGGCGAATCGCGACGCGCGCGGGATGCTGGCCGGCGCTTGCATCGCTGCGCGGCCGCTTCGAGCAGGCCGCCGAACACTATCGCAAGCTCACTTCGGACTCGCCCGGATGACCCGCGCGCGTGGTATGGCCTCGGCATGACGCTATCAGTCCATGGCGCGCGACGGCGCTCGATCGCATGCAAAAAGTAGATGCGCAATCGCCATACCTCGCCGCGCTTGTCGGCCGATACGCGGTGCAGCGCCGGCAATATCGCAGTGCGTTCTTTTTCTATCGCGATGCGCTGAAACAATTACCCGACGTGCATGGCATTCACGCTGCCATGGCGGACGTCTATCGGCAAAACCGGGCATCGCGGAATGGGCCGCCGTGAAGAGGAACAAGGAACAGCAAGCTCCCTGCCGCCGGATTGCAAAGTCGCACGCCGCCGAATGCCAGTTCATTGCCGGAAAGGACCTCGATGCATTGAAATTGCCGCGCGCCGTGAACCGTCGTCTCGCTCGAAGCGCTCTTCTGGCAAGCCACAGGCCGCGAACGAACTCGCGCTCCAGGCGTTTTTCCGGCTCGGCCAGTTGCCGCCTTCGATCGAGTTCCATCGAGTTCAAAGCGCCAGATCGCACGCAATCAGAACCAGCCATCTCGAATCCGTGAAGGAGTGGCGCGCAGCGCTCGCGCTCGCGCCGGATGATGCCGCAGCTGCAAGAAGAACTCGCGGCTTCGTTGTTTCTGGCGGCCGATTATCGCGCGGCCCTTGCGAAGCCGGAAGCTATCGCCCCGGAGCAACAGTCCCACTGCGAGCTGTAATTCATGGCGGGCGACAGCCTGCTGCGCCTGGAAGAGCCGGAAAAGGCTGTTCCGTATCTGCGAGAAGCGCTCGCGGCCGATCCCAAGCTGTTGCCGCGCATGCCTCGCTGGGACTCGCGCTCTCGCGCATCGGCAAGAACGCTGAGGCGATTCCGCATCCTCGAAAAAGCGCTGGATCTCGATGACGATGGCAGCCTGCACTATCAATTGGCCCGGGCGTACCAGGCAGACTCGGGAATCAGGCTGAGGCGCGCGAACCGTGATGGCGCCTACAAGGCAATTATCGAGAAGAACGAGGAGCAGAAAGAAGAGGTAGCGCAGGAAGCGCAGATCGAGCCTCCGCGATGAAGCTGTACCTGACTCTTGCAGTGTGTGCCGGTCTGGGGCTCTCGCTTCTCGCCGTCGGCATCGCTGGACCGCAGCCGCGCCCGCGATCCGCTTTCGTGAAGTGGCGCGAAGGCCGGCATCTGATTTGTACTCGCAAAATCAACCCGACCCCGCGCAAAACACATGATCGAAACCATGCCAGGCGGCATCGCAGTGTTCGATTATGATGGCGACGGCCGGCCCGATATCTATTTCACCAACGGCGCAGATATTCCCTCGCTGGAAAAATCTTCGCCCAAATACTGGAATCGCCTCTATCGCAATCTAGGTGACTGGAAGTTCCGCGATGTCACCGAAGAAGCGGGCGTGGCGGGTATCGGGTACTCGATGGGCGCAGCCGCGGCCGACTATGATAACGACGGCCGTCCCGATCTGTTCGTCGCCGGCGTAAATCGCAATGTGCTGTATCACAATCTGGGCAACGGCCGCTTCGAAGATGTAACCGCAAAGGCGGGAATCAAAAGCGGCGAATGGGCGGTCGCCGCGGGCTGGTTCGATTACGACCGCGACGGCAAACTCGATCTGTGGGTAGTCCATTATGCAAAATGGTCGCCGTCCTTCGATCGCTACTGTGGAGACGCCAAGCGCGGAATCCGTATCTACTGCCATCCGAAATATTTTGAGGGGCTTGCCAGCACGCTCTATCGCAATCGCGGCGACGGGACCTTCGAAGATGTGACCGCCCGGGCGGGCCTTTCCCAATATCGTGGGCCGCGGCATGAGCGTGGCCTTTGCCGACTACGATCAGGATGGATTTCCGGACGTCTTCGTCACCAACGACAACATGCCGAACTTCCTTTTTCACAACAAAGGCGATGGGACATTCGAAGAGGTGGCGCTGATGGCCGGGACGTCGCTGCGCGACGACGGCAAACCGATCTCCAGCATGGGAGCGGAGTTCAAAGACTACGACAACGACGGGCTGCCGGATATTGTTGTGACCGCGCTAGCCGGCGAGACCTTTCCCGTTTTTCGCAATCGCGGCAAGGCGCATTTTTTCGCGACGCAACCTTCGATTCGCACATGGGCCCGGCGAGCGTGAAACACAGCGGCTGGGGCCTCGGGCTTTTCGACTTCAATAACGACGGCTGGAAGGATCTGTTCACCGCCAATTCCCATGTGAACGATCATCGTCGAAGCGTTCGAGGCCGCGATCTTATCGCGAGAACAACTCCGTTTTCTTGAACGAAAGCGGGAATTTTCGCGATGTCTCCGCCGAGGCCGGTCTGGCATTGGTGCGGGCGCATCGCGGCGCGGCATTTGCCGATTTCGATGGCGATGGCCGTGTGGATGCGGTCGTCTCCGCCCTCGGCGAACCCGCGGAGTTATGGCAGAACGTGAGCCCCGATGCCGGACACTGGATCGTCATTCGGCCCAGGGCGGCAAGGAATCCAACCGCGACGGCATCGGCGCGCGCATTCGCATCGGAAATCAGGTGAATGAAATGACCACGACGGTAGGATACGCCTCGTCCGCCGATTGGGGAGTGCACTTCGGATTGGGCAAGCTCAAGACGATTCCGAAAATCGAGATTCGCTGGCCTGACGGCGGTACGCAGGTGCTTACTGGCGTCGCGGCGGACCAGGTGCTTACGGTTTCCCAAAAGTAGCGGCCTAACGCGGGTCCACTCAGATCCGCGAAAGGGATACTCCTCCATTCGTAGTCGTAAGCTTCAGCGGTGCGCCGCCGGTGCCTAGCGCGGTAGAGATGTGAGTCGACTGCCGGCCGGATTGACTCTCGGTCTGAACTTCCGGCAGATCCGTCGCACGGATTCCGCCATGATTGGTTTGCGCTTCTAACTGTGCCGAGTAATTGCGCGGCACGCGCAGCTTGACGCCGCCATTAGTTGTAGTCACGTCCAGACCCTGTCCCTCCCAACGATCGCCCGCCAACTCAACCGACACGCCGCCATTCGTTGTGTGGCCGTGCACGTACCCGCCAACTCGGTTCAGGCTCAAGCCTCCATTAACGGTCTTGAATTCCAGGTCGCCGGTAACATCACTGATCGAAACTCCCCCGTTAACCGTTTCGAGATTCACAGCAAAACGGGACGGAACGAAAACCTCATACGACACCGACCAGGAGCTCTCGTTTTGATGCGATGGCCCATTGGCGCGCACCTGCGGACCGGTCTGAATCGTGATCTGGCGCGCCAAATCCTTGGCCTGATCCTCGGTAGGAGCGTACGCGCGGACCTGAGCGCGCACCAGGACGTCGCTGCGATCCCAGCCTTTAATCGAAATCCCGCCATTCTGGCTCGCGTCCACGGAAATCATGCCGCTAGTGGCGGCCGTTTGTTCGCGCATTTCGCAGAAATGGGCGCGGTTGCTATCGCCGCTGTTATTGCTGCAGTCGAGCGTTGGTTTAGGCTGTAGGGCCTGCAAGGCCGACCCAGTTAGCAGAAGCATAAGCGGTGCAGTCAGATTGTTCATAATGGTCGTTAGACTTCCTCCAGCGCCGAAGGTTAGCTTCTAACGCCAGTAATTATGGATTGTATTAGAAATTAACGAAGTCGCGGAAGTCGGAGGAACCGGTGGCGAACCGTTCATCTTCGCCGATGACGTTGCCACCCGTTGTGCCGCCGACGGCGACTGTCGCACCGCGCTCTCGAAGCCCTCGTGGCTGGACGGAGTACAGGCCGGGCCATTTAGGCTAAGCCTGATCTGCGGCGTTGCGGTAGCTCGCGCTTCGAAACCAGCTACGAGATTGACGTGCTTCCTGAAGGCATAACGTTTGATGACGGTCTACAGCATGGGAGATTTTGACCGCGTGCGGCTAGATGATCGCACGTTCTCTAATACTGGACATTGCAGGCGCGAAAGTTTGGAGCGCAGCGTAGCTCCGTTCGCCCGCGGCAAGCCGTGCGCCTTCCTGTTTCAGCCGGGCGTGGGCTAGAGAGGACGATTCAGCGGTGCGAGCCGAAGATAGCGTCGGCGCACGCGTCCGGCGCCGCTGCGGGTGGATCAGCAGATCGCTGTGCCGTTGCCTGCCTGCTGCCCACATTGCGGAGCAAAGCGATGGCGCGGCTCGCCAGGTCCATATCAGCAAGACAGTCGTTCTGTGCGCTCGGTGTCTGCGGTTTGGCGTAGGAAGGCGGCGTGGCGGGGTGTTGCGCGCGCTGTGGACAGCGGGTGACCCAAGCATCCGCTGCAACCTGCGATGCCTGCACATAGCCAGGTACAGATCGGGCCGGTAGCGTTGTCGTTGGCGGCGGTTGGACAAGAGATGTGGCGTGTCGCATGAGCGAGTGGCGCGGTCGCTGCAATTGGGCTACGGATTGTCGGTGAGCCGCAGCGGGATCTGCGGGCTCAGGAACTGTGGGCCATTTGGCTCGCTGCGCACGCTACGATCGGTTGAGGCGTCGTGCGGCACGGTCCATTCTATGGGCTGGACTGTCACGCGCTGGCGCGTCCAAGCAGCCAGTTGCTGCAGATGCCGGGTGACTCAGTAACCGCATCAGGTCACGCTACTATGTGAGCGAGCCGCATAGCGGCGTTCGCCAGAAGACAGCGGCAGTTCTGCGCGTGTCAATATGAGTCGCTATCTGGTGCATGATCGGAGCCCGGACCTGGTACGGTTTTTGCAGGCTTTTCACCAACCTGCCTGGCGCATCCGATCCGGCGTTGCCGGACCTACGGTTTCCTCTGAGCGAGAAGGCGCGGCAGTTTCAGCAGCGTCCTGGACTGTCTGTTTGGACAGTCTCACTCGCGGACGCAGGCGCCAACAGGACCGGTCGGCGAACACGGATGGCAGTGGCCGCGGGACTACGCATGCAAGCTCGCTTGGCACAGGTCTCTGCTGGCAGCGACCTCGTGCCATACCGCCAGGTATCAGCGATCGTGCGCGCCATTTACACACGAGCAGCGCCATCTGTTCATCGATTTCTGACGAGCTTGTCGCTGGCTATCCCGCCACGCAGACCACTCCGCCTGGATTCTGGCAGCGATTCGTCTGCACAGTGGTCGCTCGCGAAACCTGGGGCGGCAACCGAACCTGGCAACGCGCGCTCGACCCAACAGATTCCGACTAGCGTTTTGCGCACTTGCCGGCAAACACGGCAAAGATGCCTGTTCAGCCTGTTGGTGAATCTCTACAGCAATCTGACGCGAACCAATAGCTGCTCGAGATTGTCCCAGCTTCTCTATCTCACAACTCCGCCTATCTCCTCACATCTCTACAATTCTAGGCTGTCCGCAGTGTCCCAGACTCGCTCTTCCCTGCTGAGCGGCGATTCTGTCATGTTCTCCGCGATGGTAAACATTGGCATATGAACTTAACCGTTCATCTTCCCGATGACGTTGCCACCCGTTCCGTGCCGCCGACGGCGGCAGCCTGTGCCGCACCGCGCTCTCTAAGCCCTCTTGGCCGAGGAGTACAGGCCGCGCCATTTAGACAAGCCTGATCTGCGGCGTTTACTCGCTTCAAACAATACAAGATGACGAGATCAAATTTAAGACACAGTAATTAGAGCGATCAGCAAGCCCTGAATAGCCTGGGATTCTGACCTGGCGAATCTCGTCATCGGCGCTGGGCCGATCAATTATTCGATCCTGATCGGATGCATCGACCTTTTCCCCGCCCTGTTTGTAAGAGTGATTCTTCTTGCCGCTGTACAGGACGAATTGGCATCCCGCAAAGCGCCTGCCGCGATGCAGCATTGGGTCGCGAAACCGGCCCCCTGGATGAAGATCTACGACGGTCATAGACATGTTGAAGACGCTTCGCTGAAAAGAATCGCCGCAGGCGAAAGAGCGGCTATTCAATTGGCCACATCTCTCGATGCCTGACCCGTTGTAGACCCAATGCTGTTCACTTTGGTGGAATTTCTGGGCTCGACAGGTTGGGAGTGCTTGCTCGTCTAGTGGTCGCTTAGCTACTCAGCCTCTTGATAAATCCATCATCCGGAAAGAATCGGTCAGGCACTTCCACGAGATGGCGACTTCTCGCTTATGCGGGTTCGTAAAGCACCACACCGTCACAGTGGATCTATACCGAACCTCGTCCCATACGGTCTGCGCGTATTCACGGCCCGGCCCAATTGTCGTAGGCGAAATCGTAGCGTGTTTCTTGAGACCGAGATTTGCGATTTTCACCGGGATCGCGACCCTGCATCCTGATCGGCACCGCTGAGCAAACCCCATGGGCCAACTCGACCATATGAATTCGGATTTGAGACTGAATTATGAGACGCTGAAAGGGCTGATTTCATTGGCCGCGCTGGCGTTGCAAAACTTACCACTTATGGAACACTCTTGGGGGCGTGCGTCGGGGGCGCTAAACCGATACAATCGGCCAATATGGAAACTATTCTCACCCCGGCGTGGCCGGAAAGCGGGCACTTCCAGCAAGGAGATGACAAAATGAAAAAAGTTTTCACGCCCGCATTGGAAAGGAACGTTTCCCAGTTGTCGCGGTAGGTGGCTTTAAGTTCAGGGCATAACGTTCGCGGTGTTGGCCATGGCCGCCATCGCGTTTGGGGCGGACAATACGCTCGGCACGTGGAAGCGCGACGCGGCGAAATCGAAATCAACTTCCGGGGCGTCGCCGCTTACAAACCTAACTGTAATGCGAGAGGCCGCCGACGGTGGGGTGAAGGTGTCGGTAAAAGGCGAAAGGGCGGACGGCTCGAAGATGGATTACGGCTACACCGCGAAATACGACGGCAAAGAGGTTGCGGTGACGGGCACGGGCACGGGTAACGCGTGGCGCACCATTGCCATCAAGCAGGTCAACGCCAACACGCTTACCGAGGAGCCCTGGAAGAAGGGTACGAAGTACCATAGCACCGGGCGAACCGTGGTTTCAGCGGACGGCAAGAGGAGATCCGTCGACAATCGAGAGGGAGAGCGGCTTTTGAACAAAAAGGGACCGACGCCCATGGCAAGGCATTCACGACAGTAGTCGTTAACGACAAACAGTAGGTTGACGCGAATGGAAATACCCATACGACGTTCTGGGAGCATCAATCCTGCGGCCTCCCTTGGCGGGGTAGTTAGCACAACGGCGCTGACCACCAGTGCTGTCTAATTGTTGGCGCAGCGGTCGTTGCACGAAGGACCCATTTCTGGACGCCAAGGGCTGCGACGTCAACCATGAATTAGGAATTTTAGTTTCACTTTCTCCAGAGTAAAGTGGGCGCTCTCATTTTCACGGGACATGAAAAATGAATGCGTCAGCAGAAGGTACAAACTCGCAGCGTGCCGAGTTCCTTCAACGTTGAGAAGGACTGCCTATTATATCCGTTCGGACATACGGTGTACTCAAGCGTCAAGGCTTGGAGCAGGTTGGTGATTTTGCAAACAAGTCAGACGCAGAACTATTGACGATAAAGGGTGTAGGAAGAAAAGTGTTAAATGACATCAGGGAGCTGGTATCCCCACCTTTGAGCGTCGATTTGCGGAGTGAGCTTGAGGTTGTATTCTAAGAGGCTGGATCCGAAACCGTTAATTGGCCTCCGCCAAAAGAAGTTCAGGAAGATTTGGTCAGCAGATTACGGTTTGCCAAGAGTACATCAGTACTCGAAAGCATAAGCGGGCGGTTTGCTTTCAGGCGTCTCAGGTTCTACCCTTTGCGAGACAACTGGACGGGGTTCGGCTGGCTGCCCGGCAGAACAAAAAATGAGATTTTGCAGGGCCTTCACGACTTCCTGAAATTTACTTCCATCAGTCGGATCGGAGGTAAGCTCACCATTTTGATCTTCCTCGTAGTTCTGTAAGATTACGATGTACTTGTCTTTATCTTCATCTTCACCTTTTCTGCAGGATATTGACTGCACAACACCATCTTTATTGATCGTATGCAGTAGGTTCTTTAAAATGCTATCGGCGTCCATCAGATTTCTCAGGTTAAGAGTTCTCTGCGCGGCTGCTGTGAGTTCGTCTAGTGTGCAGTGAAATTTTAAGTTGAGCGGCTTGCCTTTGACATCTTCCACGTTGAATATCCCCTTCGTTGGATCATTACGGAACACACCGAACGGCCCGCGTCGTGCCGTTGCTGGTGGCGCGGGCCGCGCTCGGGGCCGGACCCTAGAGGCTTCGGGTCGCTCGGGTCTTTGCTGCCTTTAGGGTAAGATTTTGATCATTGCGAGAATCTGCTCTCTAAGCGCAACGCCGATTGGAATCATGTCCCCGTTCGACATTTTCAATTTAGGACAACCGTCCTCGCCGGTATCTTCAAGGGTCGCTATCTGGTCAACGTTGATGTAACGGGCGGCCCCATCCGGGCCAACTGAGATTTTCAAAAAGTTCATAATACAACTGCCCCATTTCTTTGGGACACCTTAATTCTAGTCGTAAACACTGAACGGCGGGGCGTTTCTCAAATTCTTTGGCTGCCGCTCTCCGCCACATGGAGATGTCGGCGCTATCGTGGTTCTATATGATAGGGCGAAAGCTCTCTTGAGGTCGAGTAGTCAGAGAAGGAGCACGATGAAATTCCTAAAGAAGCTGTTCGGCTCAAAAAGCGCGACGGCGGATGTAACAGCGTCTTCCAAATCCGATGAGGAACTGTGGGCGTACATCGAAGAACAAGAAGCACTTCTCAACCAGTTGGATGAGGTGCTCTCCAAGGCCCGCAAGAAACCGAAACCACACGAGGGAGTTTCCGAAGCCTCTGCACCGTTGACCGAAATGGAGCGCCTTGCGAGAGAGGGAAACCCAACCGCGCAGTACAACCTTTCCATAGCGTATAAAGCTGGTGACGGTGTTGCACAGGATTTAGAAAAAGCGGCAAGCTGGCTTCTAAAATCTGCCGAAGCGGGATTTCCACCGGCACAGTACAACATTGGGCATTACTGGCTGGAGGCCAAGGACAAAGAGAAGGCCTTCGACTGGTTCATGCGGGCGGCAAAACAAAACTTCGGCCCTGCACAGTTCCATATCGGCGCTCTCTGCGGGCAACTCCGGTGAATACGTGAGGGCATACGTCTGGTCTTATTTAGCACAGCAAAATCGTGTTGATGAAGCAGGCGGCAATCTGGAGAAGGTAGTACCACTACTGAGCAAAAACGAATTGGACGAGGCCCGGTTGCTTGTTTCCGCTGCGATGATGGACTTTCGACAAAAGGGACTGATGCGCTAACTACCCTTTGTGAGGCGGTGTGCAAACGTCGCAGCCGGCGTGGATAGCCCCGACGCTGGGCCGGCCAGCGCTTAGTAATGGTAGAGGACGCACTTGGACGGGAAACCGTTTTAAACCGCTCAATCTGGTTGCTTCGAAATTTCAGCGTAAGCGATTTAAAATCAAACAGATTGGCCGGTTTCAAAGCGTTTATCTGGTCCAATCTCTGCATGCGCCACATTCCAAAGAAGTTAACGCCGCGCGGGCACGACAATTGGCCAGATAAACGCCCTATGCGTAGAAGTGCCAACGACCGACTTGCCTGGCCGGTAATTCATCCCGAAGGTTGGCTCGCAGCAGCCATCTGGAAGAGTTATGGTCCCCGTTGACGTTAACTGAGCCGTATTGGTTGTAGACCGGCTTCGGTCGATCAATTTCGAATTCCCGCAGCGCTGCTAGCCATCCTGCTGGAAGCACATCAGCAGAAAAACGACGTCTTTCTTCACCGTCAATATCCGCACAATTCACGCCCGCTCCGTCGTTATTTCCCAATTGCCTTACGGTGCGCAATAATTGCCGCGATAGCCTGCTTAGCCAAATCAGAGTTTGGATCCACGCGCAGTAGCGATTCGAACACCCGCTGCGACTCATCCAGACGCTCCAGACGCGCCAGTGCCAGCCCCAACCGGAAAAGCAAATCCTTATCCGCCGGCCGCCGCACCAAGGCACCCTGATAACGAAGGACCGCCTCAGCATCATTCCCTGCTTTAGCAAGTTGGTCGCCCCACAAAATCATGACATCGCCGAGATGCTGCGCGGCTCGTCCATCTTCCGGCCGCTCCTTCATGACCTGCGTGAAATCCGCCGCGGCAGCCTGCCACTCGCCATTCGATGCCTCGACGCTCGCCAGGTTGAAACGGGCATCGGTGTACGTCCGGTCGATTTCGATCGCCTTCTTGAGTTGCTCTTCCGCCTCCACCGGCTTCGACGCGGAAAACAGTGCAACGCCCAACTCGCTGACCGCGACCACATTGCGGGGATCGGCCTGCACGGCCTTCTCGAAATGCGGAACAGCGTCCGCGGCGTTGCCCTTATTAAGCAAAACATCGCCCAAATTATAGTTGGCGGTGAAATCGTCCGGATATTTCCGCAGACGGCCCCGCATCATATCTTCTTCGAGTTCGGCGCGATGATCGCCGGGCTCCGCGGGCAGAACCTGCAGCCAGAAATGGCTCATCTCGTCGGTAGCCGCATTGCCTCCAAGCACGCGTTTCGGCGGCGTGTTCGGGTTGCGCACATTCTGCGCCGAGTTGTCGTAGTGATAGCGCATCGAAACCACGGTCCCGCGCGGGAGGAACAGAGGCTTTCGCAGTCGGAACACCCCTTGCCAATTCAGATCCCACTGCGGAATGCGAATCAGCCACTGCTTGGCGCCATTGGGCAGAGTCGCGTACGCCTCCATTACCTTTGCCAGATAGTGTGCGTGAGGATACAGAGCTAGAACATTCAGATCCATGGAGGCGCGAAAGTCGTCGCTGATGACAAAATCCGGATCGCCCGCGGGGATATCGATCGCGCCGTCGTGCTCAAGTTGCACAAGGTAGGGGAACCGCGTCTGCGGCTTGTCGGTAAAGTAAAGTCCGATCACCGGACTGACGGTCTCGGGCTTGCCTGAACGCTTCATGTGGACGTTGAGAACGAGGTCCATGCCAGGATCGGCGCGCCATGCCATGCCATCCGGCTCAACCACGGGTTCGCTGCCCGGCTTCCAGGATAGAAAATGACCATCGGGATCGAACGTCTCCTCCTCGACACGCAAATCCATTCCTGGAAAGCCTGCGCCAGGATTCACTTCACGGCGTCGCGAGGAGTGCCCGCGGTCGATGACCACATTCGCATGATGGAAAACCCGCGCGTTCCCAGGACGGATCTCCATAGCCCGCACCCATCGAGTGGTAGTGATGGGCACAGGCATGATGAAGTTCCAGAAGACCTCCGGGCCCTCTGCCGCGAGTTGGTATGGCTGGCCCACACGAAGGATCAAATCCGGCGTACCCAACTGCCATTCGTCGGCGAACTTGGGAGGCGAGGAGGCGCGCGTCGGAGTGCCAGGCGGCGATCCTTCCTTAACCCATTGCTCGATGCGATCGATCTGCGCGGATGTGAGGCGGCGCTCTTCGGTGAATTCGCCATAGCCGGCCTCGGGCAGCCACGGCGGCATGTAGCGCTGCCTCGTAACTGACGCAATCAGCGCGGCGCGGCGCTTGACGTCTTCGTAGGAGAGCAACGGGAACGGTGCCGACTCTCCCGGACGATGGCACGGTGAACAGTTGTGATAAATGATGGGCGCGATATCCCGGTAGAACTCCACTCTTTCAGCGGCGATCGCTGGCTGGGCGGCGATCAGCAGAGCCAGCCAAATCCTCCGATGCTCGATGCCGTTCTTGCGATCCATCGTAAAGAATACGGTCCTTCCGGCGAAGCCAGGGGCAGAACCCTCTTACTATACTGCCTTACGAGACCGCGCATGTTATCGTCAATGGATACAGTGTCTTCACCGCTCGATATACATTTGGATCAATACGAAGGCCCGCTCGATCTGCTGCTGGATCTCATCCGCAAGCAGCAGGTGGACATCCGCGATATCCCCATTGCGACGATCACTTCGCAATATCTCGCCTATCTCGATAAGGCGCGCGAGCTGGATATCGATTTAGGCGCGGAGTTCGTGTTCATGGCGGCCACGCTGATCCATATCAAATCGAAGATGCTGCTGCCGAGCGATCCCGCGCTTGCCAAAACAAACGGCGCGGAAGACGACGACGACCCGCGGACCGAATTGGTCAACAAGCTGCTGGAGCACGAGCGATTCAAGAATGCCGCCGAAATGCTGCAGCAGAAGCGGATGATCGAAGAGAACGTCTGGTCCAATCCGCAGATCAAGGAATTCGTCACCGAAGACGAAGATCCGGGACTGGCGATTTCTCTGTTTGACCTCGTCAAGGCCTTTAACGTGGTACTGGAGAGGGCCAAATCGCGTCCAACGTACGAGGTCGCGAGCGAAGAGGTCAGTGTGGAAGATATGGTCCGGCACCTGCGCTCTCTTCTTCAGCAGACCAGGAAAGACAAGCCGCTGTTTATCATGCAGGTGATTGAGAAGCAGCGCACCAGACGAGCCATGATCTGCCTGTTTTTGGCGATTCTCGAAATGGTTAAGCTGCATACTATCGAACTGGTGCAGAAAGACCTGTTCGGCGAGATTGCGCTTAAGCGGGGCGAGGATTTCGACGCGGTCTTCAGCGGCGATCAACCAGCTCCGGCTATCGAAGAAGAATATAAATAACCGAAGTCCGTCATGCATGAAAATGAAAACGATCTGCCCGATGTTACGGGCCACGCTGTTGAGCAAGGCGCTGTTAACAAAGACGCCGTGAGGCAGGAAGTTGAGGAACTCCCCACCGTCGAGGAGCGGCAGGCGGAAGAATTCGCCGAGGAGATGCACGGAGAACCAAAGAATATCGACGGCGAACCAGGTGAGGCGACTCCGGAAGAGGAAGCGTCTGCCGAAGCGGCGACTCACGCCGCGACTGGCGAAGCCTTCGCGGGCGAGGTAGAAAGCTCCGCGGAGCCTTCGGAAGCGCTGTCCGCCGATGAGATTCTCGCGCCGGATGCAGGCAAGGAACAGCCGAAGTGGCCCGCTGAAGATGCGGAGCTTACCGCGATGCTCGAAGCCGTTATCTACATAACGGACGAACCGTTGACGCTTGAGCAGATCACCGTCGCGCTTGAGCAGCCGCGCGAACGCATCAAGCGATTGCTTGCCGATCTGGTAGCGGAGTGGCAGAAGCCGCAACATGGGCTCGCGATCCGGGAGGTGGCCGGCGGTTATAAGATGACCACCAAGCCGGAACATCACGATGCCGTCCGGCAGTTTGTCAAAAGTCTGAAACCGCCCATGAAGCTGTCGCTGCCGGCGCTCGAGACCCTCGCGGTGATCGCCTACAAACAACCCGTTACCGCGCCGGAGATTATGGATATCCGCGGCGTGCAGGGTGCCGGCGTATTGAAGACGCTGATCGACCGCAAGCTGATCGCTCCGGCTGGACGCAAGAACGTAATCGGCAAGCCGATCCTGTACAAGACGACGAAAGAGTTCCTGGTCCAGTTCGGGTTGAAGGATCTGTCGGAACTGCCGTCGGTAAAGGAGTTTGAAGAACTGGCAAGGTTCGCAACATCTGAGCCGGAAGCCGCGCCGCCCGAAAGTGAAGCGCCAGTCGCGGCAGATGAGCCAAAGCCTTTTGAAACGCCTCCGGTTGAAACGCAATCCAACGAAACGGCCGAATCCGAACAACCTGAACCGGAAACGATTGGCGAGCCGGTGGCGGAGTAGAAATGGCCGAGGAACGGCTTCAAAAGATCATTGCGGCCGCGGGTGTGACCTCGCGGCGTAAGGCCGAGCAACTCATTCTCGAAGGCCGTGTGATTGTGAACGGCACGGTCATCACAGAACTCGGATCCAAGGCCGATATCGAACGCGATCACATCAAAGTGGATGGCCGGCTGTTGCGTGCGGCTACGCACCACGTATATCTCGCCTTGAACAAGCCGCGAAACTATGTGACGACCCTGCACGATCCTGAACGGCGTCCCACAGTGATGGATTTGATCAAAGGCGTAAAGGAGCGCGTTTACCCCGTCGGACGCCTGGATTACGCGAGCGAAGGCCTTCTCTTGTTAACGAACGACGGCGAGTTGGCGAACGTGCTGATGGCGGCGAAGAATCACGTGCCCAAGATCTATATGGTCAAGGCCAATGGGACGCTGTCGAGCGAACAGGAAGAGCAATTCCGGGCAGGCGTGCCTCTTTCGGGGCGTCGTACGGCTCCCGCGGGTTTGCGGTTGGCGCGCCGGGGCGAAAATCCCTGGTACGAAGTGCGTCTGGTCGAGGGACGCACCAACCAGATCCGAAACATGTTCAAACATTTCGGCCTGCTTGTGGAGAAGCTGAAGCGCATCCGTATCGGACCGCTCGATTTGGGAAATCTGGAAACGGGAGAGTTCCGGCGGTTGTCTCCGCGAGAAATAGAGGAATTTCGACGCCTCGTGAAGTAAGCGCTACAATGCAGTCAGAGGCGCTCCATGAAGTCGCTCGCCACCGTTATCTTTTCAGGCCTGCTGCTGGCTGGCACTGCGGCAGCACAACATTCGTTCGCAGGGTCCGGCGCAGCGCATTCCGGCGGCGGACATTTTGGGATCTCCAATCCGGGTTTTGGTGCCGCGTCACGCGGTGGGTACCGCGGCGGCTATGGGGGATCGATTGGCGGACGCGGCGGCTACGGTGGTGGAAATGGCGGCTACGGCGGGGGGCGCGGCTATGGCGGCTACCGCGGCTATCGTCGGCCCGCTGTCATTGTGCCCTACGCCTATCCGGTGCTCCCCAGTTATGGATTGGGTGGCTACGGATATGGCTATCCGGACTATGGATACGATCCCGGATATGGCTACGACTCCGGATACGGGTACTCAGCGCCGCCGCCCGCGGCCGCAATGGATTACGGTCCTGGAGGCGGTCAGCCTGCGCCGCCCGTAATAATCAACCAGACGTTCGTGAACGGTGCTCCCGTCCAGGGACCTCCCCCCGGAGGCTCGCCGTACTACACCGGAAATGGCGGTCTTCCTATCTATCAGGCGCCGGCTCCCAGTCCGCAGGAGGCTGCCGTTACCGATGGCCGTTATTACCTCATTGCGTACAAAGATCACTCCGTATATACGGCGCTGGCGTTCTGGATGGAGAATGGCGCGCTGAATTACGTGACGCCGCAGAACGCGCACAATCAGGTTTCGCTGGATCTGGTCGACATGGATCTGACGAAGAAACTCAATGGCGAGCGCGGCCTGGCTTTTAATGTGGTGAACCGCTAGATTGAATCGCCGGCACGCGCTGACTTTTCTCGTCATCGCGCTCATATTGTACGGCTCGCTGTACCCGTTTTCCTTTTCTCGTTTTCCAAAGATGCCGCTTGCCTGGATGTGGGAGCCGGGAACCGTTGGAATCCGGGACGCTGCGCTAAATGTGGCTCTCTACGTTCCCGCCGGTTTTCTGTTTTTCTACCTGCCGCGGAGGCCTCGTGGTTCTGCGTCGCGAATCGCTACCGCGACGCTCCTGGGTACCGCGCTATCTCTCATCGTTGAACTCCTGCAAGCCTTCGAGGCATTTCGAGTATCGAGCTCCATCGATCTGCTGACGAACGCTCTGGGGACGGCCGTGGGCGCGTGTCTCGCGTGGTTTCTTTCGCGGCGGACTGGCGTCTGGACATTGATCGCCGATCGCGCTGCGCCATTCGCTCTCATCGTCATCATGTTGGCGGGTTATCTCTATCCGTTCTTCCCGATTGGAAATCTGCCAACTCTAATGAACAACGTCCGGCATCTGGGCGCGCGTCCCCGCCTGGATGCGATTGTCTTCTCTGCCATGAACTGGCTCGCCATCCGGTTTGCTCTCGCGGCTCTTCTGAATCGCGCTTCCGTCAGCAGAGAACTCGCGCTGATGTTGCTGGCCATTCCAGCCCAGTTGCTGATCCTCGACCAAACTGCATCGACAGCTGACATCGTGGGCGGGTTGCTCGCGCTTGCCATTCAACACTTCTGGCTCTCTCGAACAACCATCAAGCCGGAGCAATTCGCGCCGATTATGCTAATCGGTCTCATAGCCCGCGAGCTGCAACCCTATCGATTCTCTGGGGCGCCGCAAAGTTTTCAATGGGTGCCTTTTGCCAATTTTCTTGAAGGCACGCCGGCGGCAGTCAGCTTATTCCTGAATAAATCGTTTCTCTATGCCGCTGTGCTGTGGATGTTCAATCCGGAGGCGCGAATCATGCTGAGAATCGCGATCCCGGTTGCGGTCCTAATGGCATTGCTCGAGTGGGTGCAAAGGTATATTCCCGGCAGAACGCCGGAAATCACCGACTCGGTTATGATTCTCATCGCCGGCTTTGCGCTTTGGCTACTTCAGCCGCGCGATCGATATCGGATGCGGCCGGCGGAGTACTCGAGATAGAGACCAGGCGCTCAATGAACCTTCCTCCGACTACATCCAACTTTCTGGTCAACCCGAACTACGACGCCAGTTGGCGGACCCGCTCTGCGCCAAAACACAGCCTCACCTATGAACTGAGTGCCCCGGCGAGGAGGAAAAAGCGGAGAGGATTGGCCTGCGCCTTTTGACCACCACGTCGGTTCCAAAAAATTGGAATCCAACCTGGAAAATAATCAAAGGCCTTCCTGACAGAGGACTGACGGGTGTAGAAGTACTTATCCGGCCAATCGCAGCCTATTTTACTTTTGAGGTGTTGAGAACAGTTTTTGGAGGGCAGAGCGAATGCGGGCCAGACGGCGCAAGAAGAGTTGGAGAGGCTTGTCGTTTTCGGAGATAGGCGGTAAAGTTCCAAAACGCGAATTGCGGAGGATAAGCGGTCCACCACGGCGGGCGCATCGGCTGCATTGAGGTCGGAGGGGGCGGCCTGTATTGACCAAGAGGTTCGCAGCCTCGTCGCGCGACTGGTATTTCTACGCAGCTTACCGCCCGCCGCTCCAATGGAGTTTTTGTTGCCCCGCCCCAAGGGCCGCGAGGTGCTCTGCACCCAACTGCGCGCGGCTCTCTGCAACGCGGCTTCACAGGCCGGAATTACTGCGCATATCGCCGTATCAGCTCCGGCACACCTATGCGACCAGTATGCCGCGGGCGGGCGTCAGCTTGCCGGAGCTAATGAAACTACTCGGCCACAAGAAGGCTCACATGACGCTTCGTTATCTGGAAATCACCAGGAACCCACCGTTCTTGGAAAACTTTCACGGCGGGCACATGCAGCAACCACCGGCCGCCGTCGCAATGGCACAGGCAGTCGGTTGAGAGCTCGACCGTCTCGCCGATCCGGGTGCCTGTTAGGCGCGTCAACAGCAAAGCGGTCGACAAGAGATCGTTGCGGCGCCGCAGTTCGTTTTTTCAGCCGGACGTCATCCGCGGGCGCGACGGGCGTGGCAAGGCAGCGCGGAGGCCCACTGGGCTGACCACCATGCTCATTGACCGGCAGTTCGAGTTCGATCTCCCGAAAGCTTGCGCCTTCAAAATTTCAAATATTTTTGGCTCCTCGGCGCGCGGGATATCGTGGCTGCACAATAATCCAGGCCGGGGTGGAAAGCGGTGATCGGCCATGAGGTCAAAGAGCTTGCGAAGCCGCAGCAAATGTGCCGCGCGGGTATGGGCGTGCAACGGTTGCTGGGTGAAGCTGACACGCTGCATCCACAGATGCTTCAGCGAGCCGAGCATGTGCGGATCGCGCTAGCATTTTTGCGCAAAACGGCGCGATGGGTGCGGGAAGACACGATGCTCGCCGGAAGTGCGGACGTGATTACATCGCACCCTTTTCAAAAGGATAAGCTCCGTACGGATCGCCGAAAATCATCCGGTAATCTCCGCCGACGGAAGACCTCGCTACTTCAGTCGACGGAATTGTTCTGATGTGATCCCGAGTTGACCTAATATTTTGTTGTATAAAGGAGGTCCGATCTCGCGTCCACCATGGATTGGGATCGTCGCCGCACGACCGTCGGGGTGATTCCACCGCTCATGACTGCCAGTTTGCCCGCGCTTCACAAATCCCAGACGCGCGGCTGCGCGGCGAAAATCCCCTGCCCGCGCGCTAGGCATGCACGATTTCGGTCGTGTCGGCGGGAAGCGATGCACCCATTTCGCGGTACTCCGCCGCTATCATGGAAAAGACCTGTTCCAACTCCAATAGAGCCTCTGTTCTGGTTGGCATAAGGGCATAGCAGCCCTCAATTGATGGGACTTCTGCCACCCATCCCGAAGGCTGATTGCGGTAAAGCACCACTTTGTAGTCATCCAGAGTCAAATTTAATTGTACTTCCGCTGGCAGCCAGTTGGACAGCGCGTGATACCGCTGCCGAACGCACAGGCAAGCGCCTTGTACGCGAGTGCGGCGAGCATTACACAGCTTGTCGGCTATTCGACCGGGTGAACCGAAAGACGCTATACCATTCCGCCGGCGTTATCTCCGGGCTCGACCGATATTAGAAACCTCGCCAGGAGCCCGACGCGTAAGAGTGTTTCTTGACGCATGCGTGAAGCCAGGTTGAACCCGGACGTCAAGTCGCGCCTGATGAAAGCGCCCTGGATGGACCGCCGAGCTAGAGGCGTCTCGTTGGGACCGTGCCCATGCCAGATAGACCCGTTGTAGACAATCATGGAGCCCGCCGTACCGCACGCCTGCACGGGGCGAGCACGAGCGACATCGCCCGCGGTCGCCTCCTCCCATGTGTGAGACGCTGGCAGGAAACAGGTGGCGCCATTGTCACTTTTGAACTCGTCGATCATAAGGATGAACCCGATCATAGTCCACCCTGTCTCGTCACGCGGAAAATCCTGGTGTAGCTTCTGCGCCGGCGATTGGGGCCGAAGCGTTCTGGCGAGCATCGTGCTCAGCTTGAACGGCTGCATGAAAATATGGCAACAGGCCTCAAGCAGCGGCGGATGAACATACAGGCGATCGAATTCGGCTCCGCGGTTTACAAGATCGTCTACGCGGGTGGTTGTGCTCCCATGCTTTGTGTCGCTTGGTTCGGCTTCCAATACTACCTTGTCATAGGTATCGGCTAATTGATTCAGTTCCTCATTGGGAACAGGTCCAGGTATGATGGCGAAACCGTCGCGATGCAGAGCGTCGAGCGCCTCGGAACATAGTCCTGAGCCTGTGCTCATCAAGCTAAACCAGTTCATCCTGCACTGCGCCTCACCTGAGTCTAGCCGTGATACCCGTGCGGCGGGCGAACTGAGACACTCACCAGCCGCCCTAGTAAGACACGCCTAACTACACCCGCTAGTCCCGCCGCAATTCTCGCACTTATAGCAACTGCCATTGCGAGTCATCATGCCGTCCAGCGATCTTTATCAACACCCATTTCCCGCCAATCCAGTTTCAGGCTGGGAACGATTACTGATCGGATCAGCTGGTATTTCAAAACGAAACTTCCAAGCCGCGCGTAATCATCGGGCATCGGTGATTGCATTGCATAGATCGTGCCCATGTGCTCATCGGCGACTATCTTGGCCAGGGTGAGGCCAATCCCGCTGCCCTCAGCTACGGTTTTCGCTGCGATACCACGCCCCCGACGCAAAAACAAATTGTGCTCTTCTTCGTGGGTAGCCTGCGGCCCGTAGCTAGCAACTTCCAGTAGTACTGATTTGTCATAGCCGCGCCATTCCTCCTCGACGCCAACATCAACAATCTCACCCGGTTCTGAATATTTGATGGCATTGTCTATAAAAACACTGGGAATGATGTGGATCGTCCGCTGATCAAGCAAGATGCGGATATTGAGGAGCCGCGAAAGCGGAGTTTACGCCGCGATTATCGCGAGAACGCGTAGATCAAACTATCTTGTCACAACCTTGTAAAGATCCAAGGCGGGCTCGAAGCTCATCGCTGAGCCGTATTGTACAATCTAAAGCGTCCAGTTGTACCGAGATCAGCGCGAGCCCGATGAGCCCGAACGAGCTCAGCGGAGCATCTCTGGATCTGAGGCTCGCCAGATAGCAGGCACGTTCCATATTCGTACGTACATTTATTGAACACGATCTCGTATGCTTCAGCCTGCGAGCAACTCCTGCTCACGGTCATCGTACCCCTCTTACAATCCGCGTGATCATTCCGCCCACCGACTCACTCCGACTGATCTACTCTTGCGTGGTATTCCTTAAGCGCGCAGCCGTTCTCGATCGCCTCCCAACGGTGAGGCATTAAGCCGGTGATCGCGTTCACACCGATGTGTACCGCCACCGACCCATAGGCACTGGTGTGCCATGATCCGTAACCGATAATCGCTCGCATTCACCCGTTTGCCACATTTTCCGCACATTTTAGCGTTTCGTAACTTGCCGCTCTTAGCACTGCCGATCGCGAGATCAACCAGCGGTATGGTGAGAGCGATTGCGACTCCTCCGATACATCGTTCATTGCATTTACTTAGGCGCTACATGTGTGATGCGAGATCGATTGCCTTAACCACGAGCGTCTCAGTACTTTAGTTCCTTGTTTTCAGCACTGTTTACAGCGGCCGTTGCTGTCGTTGCCGAGCGCTGCCTAACCGCCCTGCCCATCTTTTCGATCTGCGCAGTCTTCTTCTGAGATCCCCGATGCTTCCTTTAGACAGCCTTGTATGCGGTGTCAGACCTCCGACAGTTGATCTCGATCTGCTCCAGTCTCACGATGCGGCATCCTTTTTGATAACGCCGTCGCACCACGGATCTGCTTTCGGCATCAATGTACGGCAGTGCTAGTTCGCAGACCCGGATTTACCCTCTTTTATCGCAGCACATCAGCCCTCGTCATTCCGACGAGTCCGATTCCGCCGTAGTCCAGTGAGATCATAATGCCGTCGCGAGGCTTGACTCAGCGTCTTCCGTCGATCTCAGATGGTTACCGCCACCGTGATCCGACAATCCTTCAGCATCTCAGGCACTTCGTCGTCGGTACCGCTGCACCAGCCGAAGCATTTCGTTACGCGAGCGCTTACTCATCGAGTAGCGACAGCGTTTTTGAACCACATGTTGAGCTCTGCGTGGCTACGTGCCTGATACTCGCGATCTTACACGTTGTGCAGTTCAGTACATTATCCAGTACCGCCGTGAAGTTCACTTACATGATGCGTCACACCCACCGCTACCTACCCCCCAGTATTTTATCAGTACACCCCATTCTCCAGCTCCACTTCCATCACACTCCTCCTATACTGGTCCTCTAACTACACCCGCTCGTCCCGCCGCAATTTTCGCATTTATAGCAACTGCCATTGCGCGTCATCATGCCGCCGCATTCCGAGCATACCGGCGCATCGGCGGTAACAGCCGGGAACGGCAGCTTCGCCTGATTATCCGGCTCCGTCGGACGCAGCACCTGGGACTCCCCAGCCTCGCCCAACGCGTAGTCGGACCCCAGGAATTTCGAGCCGAGCCAACGGAATATATAATCCGGAATCGACTTCGCATAGGGGATCTGTTGATTCCCGGTCCACCCGCTCGGCTCAAACCGCACATGCCCGAACTTGTCCACCAGGAACTTCAGCGGCACGCCATATTGCAGGTTGTAGCTGATCGCGGTGGCGAAGCTGTCCATCAATCCCGAAATCGTCGAGCCTTCCTTCGCCATCGTGATGAAGATTTCGCCGGGAGTGCCGTCTTCATACATGCCGACTGTGATGTATCCTTCGTGGCCGCCGATCGAGAACTTATGCGTGATCGACTGCGCGCTCATCCGGCAGCTTACGCCGCACCGGCCGGTACACTACCTTCTCCACCACTTGTGGAGCGGCAACCGCGCCCGGACCCGTGTTCTTCTTCTCGCCTTTCGACGTGCCCGAACTGAGCGGCTGCACACGCTTCGAGTTATCCCGATAAATGGCGACTGACTTCAGCCCCATCCGCCAGCTCTCGATGTAGGCGTCCATGACGTCCTCCACCGTGCACTCTTCCGGCATGTTGATCGTCTTCGAAATCGCGCCCGAAACGAAGGGCTGAACCGCGCCCATCATCTTGCAGATGCCCCATGTATTCGATCGACCGCGTCCCGTTCTGCGGCCGGAAGCTGCAATCGAACACCGGAAGGTGCTCAGGCTTTAGCGCCGGAGCGCCCTCAATCGTGCCGGTAACATCAATGTGGCTGACGATCGCCTCGATCTGCGCGTGCGTGTAGCCCAGCTTGACGAGCGCCGCCGGAACCGTGTTATTGACGATCTTGATCACGCCTCCGCCGACCAGTTTCTTGTACTTGACCAGCGCAAGATCGGGCTCGATGCCGGTAGTGTCGCAATCCATCATGAACCCGATGGTTCCGGTCGGAGCGATGACCGTCACCTGCCCATTCTTATACCCCGCGTGCTTGCCGAGTTCGTACGCGTCATCCCAACACGCGCTTCGCGCCATGGAACATCGCCGTCGGTACGGTGCGATGACTGATCCGGCTCACCGAATCGCGATGCATACGGATTACGTCGAGGAACGGCTCGTCATTTTTTTCATACCCTGGGAACGGTCCCACGGCTTCCGCAATGCGCGCGCTGGTAAGGTAAGCCTGGCCGCACATGATCGCGCTGATCGCACCGGCATAGTCCCGCCCGGCATCGCTGTCATATGGAATGCCGAACGACATCAGCAGCGCGCCCAGATTCGCGAATCCCAGCCCGAGCGGCCGGTAATCGTGAGAATTCTGCGCGATCTTCTCCGTCGGATAGCTGGCGTTATCCACCAGAATTTCCTGCGCCACTATCATCGTGTCCACTGCGTGGCGAAACTCTTCCACGCCGAACTGCCCGTCCGGTCCCACGAACCTCATCAGATTCAGCGAGGAAAGATTGCAGGCTGAATCGTCGAGGAACATGTACTCCGAGCATGGATTTGACGCGTTGATGCGTGATGTGTTCTTGCACGGATGCCACCGGTTGATAGTGGAATCGAATTGCATACCCGGATCGCCGCATTGGTGCGTCGCCTCGGCAATCTGCCGCATCAACTCGCGAGCCTTCTTCCGATCCCTCTTCTCGCCATTGAATACCGACTTTGTCCACCACTCGCCGTCCGACGATCACCGCCTGCATGAACTCGTCGGTCGCGCGGACGGAATTATTGGCGTTCTGGAAAAAGATCGAACTGTACGCGTCGCCGTCGAGAGAAGCGTCGTAACCCGCATCCACCAGCGCGTGCGCCTTTTTCTCTTCCTTTGCCTTGCACCAAATGAAACGTTCGATATCCGGATGGTCGGCGTTCAGGATCACCATCTTGGCCGCGCGGCGCGTCTTGCCGCCGGATTTAATGACGCCCGCAAAGGCATCGAAGCCTTTCATGAACGATAGCGGCCCGGACGCCCGTCCGCCGCCCGACAAAACTGCGTCTTCCTCGCGCAGGTTGGATAGGTTCGAGCCCGTGCCCGATCCCCACTTGAACAACATGCCTTCCGTTTTGGCGAGATCGAGAATCGATTCGAGCGAATCTTTCACCGAAACAATGAAGCAGGCGGAACACTGCGGCCTCGCTTCCGTGGTCAGTTTCTTGACGCGATCTTCAGCCGTGTCGAAGTACCAGCCATAGCCGCGCGATTCAGTCACGCCGACGTTAAACCATACCGGCGAATTGAAGCATGCCTTCTGCGTCAGCATCAGATGCGCCAACTCGCCGCGGAAGTTTTCACCATCCTCGCGCGTTGCGAAATACCCATCGCGAATGCCCCAATCGGCGATGCTGTCCACCACGCGATGTACCAGTTCCGCCACGCTCCGTTCTCTGTCCGGAGAGCCCAACTTGCCGTGGAAGTATTTGCTGGCGACAATGTTAGTGGCGGTCTGCGACCAGTCGACGGGGACTTCGACGTCCCGTTGTTCAAAGATCACCGCGCCTTTGTCGTTACCGATTGTAGCGGTTCGAGTTTCCCACTGGACATCGTCAAATGGGGTTTTGCCCGCTTCGAGACGGGCAGTGAAGTACCGCGGGAAAGCAACCCCCGTGGCAGTCTTTGTCGGATGGTTTTCGAGTTGCAACTCTTTTAGTCTCGCACTTAAATCGACGGTGATCTGACCCATTAGAACGGAACTCCTTTTATTAGATGCACGCAGGTGACAATAGGAATAGTTCCACAAGATGTAGTGGTACGTCAAGCTTTTTTTCCATATGCTGTGTTCGCAGTGTATTCTGTAACCCGATCGCAATCTAAAGTCATTGAGGGCATTGGATTTAATTGCGTCCTCATTAGCGGTTTCACAAACGCCGCCTTCTCGAAAACTATATGCTGTAAATGAGCTGTATGCCAAAAACCAATCTGAAGCCGACGCTCTTCCCCCGTGTGGCGCTTTTATTGATGCTCTTCGCCGCCGTTTGCTGGCCCCAATCGTCGGCGCCATCCACTCATCCGGTCACCGGCCGGCAATACGCCGGTGTTATGGGTCCCGCTGGCGCAGGCTGGCTGGTCCGTTCCGAGCGCGAGCAGGAGGAGGAACCGGACAAGGCGCTGGCTGCTCTCCAGATTCCCAGAGGCGCGAAGGTGGCGGACATCGGCGCAGGCGTAGGTTTCTTCACCTGGCGTCTCGCGGATGTGGTTGGACCATCGGGAACCGTTTATGCCAATGACATCCAGCCCGAGATGATCCGCATGCTAAAAAAGAACATCGCGGATCGCGGCTTGACCAACGTGCAGCCGGTGCTGGGCAAAATCGATAATCCCATGCTTCCGAAGGGTACGCTCGACCTCGCGCTGCTGGTCGACGTGTATCACGAGTTTTCCGAACCACAAAAGATGCTCGACCGGATTCGGGAATCGCTAAAGCCCGACGGCCGCCTGGTTCTGCTCGAATACCGCAAAGAAGATCCCGACGTGCCCATTCGTCCCGAGCATAAGATGTCGGTCGCGGAGGTCAAGGCGGAGGTTGAGCCCGAAGGCTACAAACTCGATAAGGTTCTGGAAATCCTTCCACGCCAGCACATCCTAATTTTCCACACCAGAGTAATGTGACATTAGGGTCATCCTCAGCCTCGCTTTGCAGAGTGAACTGGCTTTTCGGATACAGAGGTCTCCTTTTTGCTTGCACTTTTGAACGAAGCGCTACAGGGCGCAAAAAAGTTCAATGCTCCAAAAGTCAGGATTATTCAGGATTATTATGAAAAAGCATTTAGCACTGTTTATTACTCTTGGTCTCGCCAGCTTCGGAACGCTGGGAGCACAAACAGGTTCGACGGGTTCGGGCACTGGCCAGAGTACTCCGTCGACCGGAACTCAGTCCGGCCAGTCCGGTACCGGCGGACAGTCGGGTACGAACGGACAGTCGGGAACCACCGGACAGGCAGGATCCAATTCGGGTTCCAGCAATAACTCCGGCCAAACCGGAACGTCGACACGAAGCCGGCGGAACCGAAAGAACAACAACAACGGAACGGGCACCAACGGAACCGGCAACAACGGAACAGGTACCAACGGAACCGGTTCCAACGGAACGGGCACCAACGGCACCGGTTCGAATGGCACAACGACTCCCAAGTAAACAGTTTGTTTAAACCATCTGCTCACGTCATCTTCGCTGAAGCTGGCGTGAGCAGGTTCGCTCACCGCCTTCTCTGCGTCTTTCTCAGCGGCCTCCGCGTTCGGCCTTAAAAAGCCTCAATAATTCCAATTCTTTCGGTCACGCAGACTTCAAATATTTGTATCCACCTCAATTAAAAACATTTATCCACAAATTAAGCCACCCCGCGAACCCGATTCTCGGCCGTCATTCTCTATATTGAAACCGGAAAGAGACAACTATGGCGGAACGAAAATTATTCCCAGAAGACGTTTATCCCGAACATTACAAGCGCAATTCCTACGGCGAATGCCACGAACTCCTCACCATCCTTAACGGCTTGGGCATTCCCTTCATCACCCCCCAAGGCATCCGCTTCCTCAGCTACCGCTGCGGCGACGGTTGCAGCATCTCCACTCCCCTCTCGCACAAAGGCGTCCGCCCCCGCGCCGCCAGCCAGTACTACAACAAGCGCCAGAAAGCTCCCAGCGAATCCGCCCTTCGCTCCGCCTTCCTCATCTTCAAATCCCAAGCCAACCGCAGCACCCGCGACGTCCACCTCCGCATTGCCGCGAGCGAAGGCTCCATCCATTCCTATGCCGATCGCATTCGGTACGAGAATGTCAACGCTGCCCAACCCCACACGCCGCATTCAAAAACGCATTTTGCGTCATCGCCCCTGGCTCGCCGATTGGGTCCGTTCCGCAAAATGCGCTCTCCCCCTACCCGGCGCCGACAGCCGACGTTCAAAAACAGCTATTTTGCGTCATCGCCCCTGGCTCACCGATCGGGTCCGTTCCGCAAAATGCGCTCTCCCCTACCCGGCGCCACAGCCGACGTTCAAAAAACAGCTATTTGCGTCATCGCCCCTGGCTCACCGATCGGGTCCGTTCCGCAAATGCGCTCTCTCCCTGCCGGCGCGGCAGACGACGTTCAAAAACAGCTATTTTGCGTCATGAGCCATGGCTCACCAATCGGGTCCGTTCCGCAAAATGCGCTCTCCCCTACCCGGCGCGACAGTCCGACGTTCAAAAACAGCTATTTTGCGTCATGAGCCATGGCTCACCGATCGGGTCCGTTCGGCAAAATGCGCTCTCCCCTACCCGGCGCGACAGTCCGACGTTCAAAAACAGCTATTTTGCGTCATCGCGCTTGGCTCACCGATCGGGTCCGTTCCGCAAAATGCGCTCTCCCCCTGCCCGGCGCGACAGCCGACGTTCAAAAACAGCTATTTGCGTCATCGCCCCTGGCTCACCGATCGGGTCCGTTCCGCAAAATGCGCTCTTCCCCTACCCGGCGCGACAGCCGACGTTCAAAAAACAGCTATTTGCGTCATCAAACGCGAATTCGGGCGCCGGCGCGGTCACTCATAACGACCACTCCAACTATTTCGCCTTAGAAGATTCAATCACTTACGCCCCTTCCACATCGGAGCGAATAACCTGAATAGTATTGTGGAAGCAGAAAGGGAAAGGTCCGCGCATATGAATCGTCGAAAACTCCGAAGAACGCCGCACCCGCGAGAAACCACAACCGCATCGCAACTCGCCGATTCGAAAAAGCCTTTTTGCGTCATCTCCGCCGAGTTTGGGTTCTTCCGAAATAACATGCCAGTTCCCGAGCCCGATACCCACAAACTGCAGAACAACGCACAAATTGGCTCCGCTCCGCAAAAAGGACAGCGCCCGGCCCCTCCACGAACGCGCCTCGGGAGTTTACTCTAGAATTATGAGAACCGTAGTCGTGGCGGGCATCGGCAAGACCCCTTTCGGAGCCTTCGCGGATCGTGACCTCCGCTCCCTCGCCGTGGAGGCTGGGCAGAAGTGCCTCGCAAATGCCAACATGCAGCCCGATCAGGTCGAGGCATTCTACCTGGGAAATTTCGCCGGACCTTCATTTGTCGGCCAGAATCATCTCGCCCCGTTTGTCTCGACCGCCCTCGGGATGACTGGCATCCCTTCCACACGCGTCGAAGGCGCCTGTGCATCGAGCGGGTCTGCGTTCTTTCATGCCGTCCAGTCCGTGGCCGCCGGATTGTACGATATCGCAATGGTAGTAGGCGTCGAAAAGATGACCTCGCAGCCGACCTCGCGTGTCACCGGAATTCTCGCGGCGGCGGGCGATACCACGGGCGAAGTGCGCGCCGGTTCCACATTCCCCTCTCTTTTCGCCATGATCGCCCGCCGTCACATGCACGAGTTCGGAACCACTCGCGAACATCTGGCTGCGGTGGCCGTGAAAAATCACCGGAATGGCGCGCTCAATCCGGATGCGCAGATGCGCAAGGTCATCACCATCGAACAAGCGCTTGCGGGAAAACCCGTCGCCGATCCGCTTACCTTATATGACTGCTCGCTGATTAGCGATGGGGCCGCCGCCGTAATCGTGACCACCGCCGAGCGGCAGGTGAGTTCACCTCGAAGCCAGTCCGTGTCTTGGGAATCGCTCAAGCTTCCGATTACCTCGCGCTCGATCAGAAGCCAGATATCACAACCTTCCCTGCGGTGCGTGCGGCGGCGCGGAAAGCGTATCAGGCGGCGGGCATTACACCCGCCGACGTTGAGTTTGCCGAACTGCACGACTGCTTCACCATCGCCGAGATTATAGCTATGGAAGATCTCGGGTTTGTGGACCGCGGGCAAGGCGGCTTCTTCTCGGCGGCCGGCGGAACGGCGCGCACCGGAAAGATGCCCATCAATGCGAGCGGCGGACTGAAGTCGAAAGGGCATCCGGTGGGCGCGACCGGCGCGGCGCAGATCTGTGACGTTGTCCAGCAGTTCCGCTGTGAGGCGGGCGAGCGCCAGTTGGTCCGCCATAGTTTGGGACTGGCGCAAAATTTGGGCGGCTCCGGAGCCACCTGCGTCGTTTCGATGTTGTCACAATGGAATTCTTTAGCGAGGCCAAATTGAGATCGGGAACGGTTTATACAGAAACAGTTGTGCACGTCGCGCCCGAGGCATTTCAGAATGATGTGCCGTACCAGGTCGCAATCGTGTCATTTGACGATGGATCGAAGCTTACCGCCCGCATTGAGGGCGAACGCGTACGGATTGACGATCGCGTGATCGAGACGGAGCAGCGCGAAGGTGTATCCTTTTTTCGGAAAATATGAAGCTAGCTGACAGAATGTCGCGAATCGGCATCGAATCGGCGTTCGATGTCCTTGTCCGCGCTCGGGCGCTTGAAGCAACCGGCAAAAACGTCATTCACCTGGAGATCGGCGAACCCGATTTTGACACGCCGCCCCACGTGATCGAAGCCGCCAAAAAGGCGCTCGACGAAGGGTGGACGCATTATGGTCCGACTCAGGGCTATCCGGAACTTCGCGAGGCGATCGCCCGGCATGTCTCGGAAACGCGCGGAATATCCGTCGGGCCGGAGCGTGTATGCGTGGTGCCCGGCGGCAAGCCGATCATCTTTTTCCCCATGTTGGCGCTGCTCCAGCCAGGCGACGAGGTCATCTATCCCAATCCCGGATTTCCCGATTTACGAATCGATGATTGAGTTCTGGGCGCGAAGGCCGTGCCGGTGCCGCTGATCGAAGAGCGGGGCTTCTCCTTCGATCTCGATATTCTGCGCGACAGCCTGACCGATCGCACCAGCATGCTGGTTCTCAATTCGCCGCAGAATCCCACCGGCGGCGTGATCCCGCCGGAGGACATCGCGGCCATCGCCGATATGGTGCGCGACCGCGATCTCATTGTCCTGTCGGACGAGATCTACTCCCGCATCTACTACGGAGACGCGCCGCTCTCCATCGCGAGTCTGCCCGGCATGATCGAGAAGACCATCATCCTGGACGGATTCTCGAAGACCTACGCGATGACCGGATGGCGGATTGGTTATGGCGTGATGCCCCCATGGCTGGTAGACGCGGTGAACAAGCTGATGGTGAATTCGAACTCCTGTACCGCGAGTTTCACGCAGCGCGCCGGCTATCGCGGCGTTGACCGGTCCGCAGGAACCGGTGGATCGCATGGTCGCGGAGTTTCGCCGGCGGCGCGATGCGTTCTGCGCGGCGCTGAATCAGATTCCCGGCGTCCACTGCGAGATACCGGGTGGAGCGTTTTATGCCTATGCCAACGTAAAACGCACCGGAATCGGTTCCAAGACCCTGGCCGACAGCCTGCTGCAAGAGGCGGGTGTCGCGTGCTTAAATGGGGGCGCTTTCGGTAGATTCGGCGAGGGCTACATCCGGTTCAGCTATGCCAACTCGCTCGATAATCTGATGGAAGCGGCGCGCCGCATTCGCCGACATCTTTCGAGGCCATGAACATGCACGGTTACAAGACACCGGGTTTGTTTCTCCTGATAATGACAGCCGCAAATCTAGCGGCTCAAACCGCCTCGATCGAAGGCCTCATCAAAGATAAAACGGGCAGCCTGGTCCCTGGTGCTACTATCCAGACGATCAATCAGGAGAGCGGCGAAAAACGCACCGTTGTGGCCAACACGGAAGGCGCTTATGCGGTTCCGGAGCTTTCGCCTGGGATTTACACGGTAAGCGCCACCAGTCCGGGATTCAAAACGGAAATCCAAAAGAACATCGACGTGGATATCGATGAAACTGCTGAAATCGAGTTCGTGCTGGAAGTAGGCGCGGTCACTGAATCGATGGAAGTGACGGCCACCGCGCCCGTCCTTAACACCGAGAACTCAAGCAAAGGCGAAGTATTGGTGGCGCAGAAAGTAATTGAAATGCCGCTGAATGGCCGGGATTTCAACGATCTCTCCATCCTGATTCCCGGCGTTGTCTCGACCGCGCAGGGAGGTAGCGGATCGGCTATCTCGATCAATGGCGCGCGTTCGGATAACACCAACTTTGTTATCGATGGATTCAACGACCAGAATCCCAGGCTGGGAACAGCCCAGGCGCGGCCGAATATCGACGCGCTGCAGGAGTTTAAACTGCAGACCAGCGGCTATTCGGCGGAAACCGGCCGGCTCGCCGGCGGCGTTATGAACATGGTGCTGAAGAGCGGCGGCAATCGGGTTCACGGTACGCTCTTCGAGTTTCTCCGCAACGATGTTTTCGATGCCCGCAACTTTTTCGATGCCGCCAAGCCGGAGCTTCGGCGCAACCAATATGGCGGCCTGATCAGCGGCCCGGCGAGTGTACCCAAGCTATACAAAGGCAATGACCGGACCTTTTATCTGCTGTCGTGGGAAAGCTACCGGCAAGTACAGACGGACACTAAGTTGAGCCGCCTTCCCACGCTGCTTGAGCGCGCGGGCAACTTCTCGCAAGATGGACCGATCAAAGATCCGTCCAAGACCGGAACCTGTAGCGCCACCGTTAAGACGGGCTGTTTCACCAATAACGTCATCCCTATTTCGCGCATTAGTCCGATCGCGCTACGTATACAGTCGCTCTATCCATTGCCGAATGTCTTTTCAGGGCTTAATAACTTCCGCGCCGCGGTCAAGGACCCGGACCAGTGGGATAGTGTTTTACTCAAAGTGGATCAACGGCTGCATGGAATCGACAATGTCTCTTATCGCTTCCTCGACAGGCATGATCGCAACCGGAACCCGTTCGATGGCAGCGACACCGGGACGTTCGGCAACACGCAGCATCAGATTCAATGGCTAATGGGTCTGAACTACTTGCACATCTTCCGCTCCGACCTGATTAATGAGGCCCGTATCGGCTTTACCCGCACCGATAATCATCAGCGCGGCTATTTCCAAGGCTACGATTACTCGGCTTATTTCGGGATTCCAGGCGTCACCACCGATCCGCGCTTGATCGGCGTCCCTCACGTGACCATAACAGGCATCGCAGAATTTGGCGATAATTCCAACGAACCGGTTGACTTCGATGTGAATAACTTCGAATATGCCGACACGCTGACTTATGTAAAGGGCAGGCACATTATCAAGACCGGATTCGATATTCTCCACACCCAATTCAACCAGCCCTACAACAATAACAACCGCGGCACCTTCGCGTTTACCGGAAGCTGGACCACTCAGCCGTATGCCGATTTCCTATTAGGCGAGTTGAATAACGACTCCCGGCAGATCGGCACCACTAACAACTATTTACGGCTGAATAACTATAGTATGTTTGTCCAGGACGATTGGAAGGTACTGCCGCATCTTACTCTGAATCTTGGGCTGCGTTATGAGTTACCGCTGCCCGCTACCGACGAGTACGGTCACTTGACTAACTTCATTCCGGATCTCGGAATCCAATTGAGCGCAACCGGTTCCGGCGCGAGTGCGCCCGCCGCTCCTAAGACGCCCTTCGGCCTGGCTTCGCAATACGGTTATCCGCAGTCTCTTGTCTATGGTCGGCACAATGATTTCGCGCCGCGTTTCGGCTTTGCTTGGCGTCCATTTGCAGGGGATCGGCTGGTTGTCCGCGGAGGCTTCGGCATCTTCTACGGCAGCCAGGAGCAGAACGACATCCGCAATGCTTTAGCGAATGTCTATCCCTTTGTGGTTGACCAAAGCTTCACCCGCAATGCCGCGAAACCGGATTTTCTGACGCTATCGTCGCCCTTCCCAACCGGCGCCGATTCCATGACTGTGAACGGGTACGATCCTCATGCGAAGACGCCGTATCTCGAGTCCTATAACTTCACCGTCGAACGGCAGATTGGTAAGAGCACCGTACTGGAGGTAGCGTATGCCGGATCGAAGGGTACTCATCTCGGACGCCAATACGACCTGAACCAACCGTTCCGCATACCCGGCTCGCAGTTGCCGAACGGTAACTTCCCTCGTCCCTACAACGCGTTCGGGACTATAAACTTTTACGGGTTTAATTCTAACTCGATCTATAACGCCGGTATTATTTCGCTACGCCGGCGGATCTCCCGCGGTTTCTTCTATACCTTCAATTACACTTACGCCAAGTCCATCGACGATGCTTCGCAGTTACAAGGGTCGGGCGCTGGAGGGCAGGGCGGAGCGCAGAACTCGCGCGATCTCAACGGAGACCGCGGACGGTCCGACTTCGACATCGGCCATAACTTCACGTCCTATTTCTCTTACGAAATCCCGTGGACCGGCAACGTTCTCTTGCGTGGCTGGCAGTTCGCCGGCACTTCACAGCTTCATACCGGACAACCCTTCACGCCCAAAGTAACTAACGTCAACCTCAATCTGGGAGAGGCCAACCGGCCGAATCGCATCGCTAAGGGTACCGTGCCGAATCCTACGACCGATCTGTGGTTCGATCCAACGGCGTTCCCTCAAGTGCCGGCGGGCTCGTTCGGTTACGGTAACTCAGGCCGCAATATCCTGGACGGCCCCGGCCTGATCAACGTGAACCTGAGCCTGTATAAGAACCTGCGCTTCGAACACTTCTCGACGCAGTTCCGGTGGGAGACATTCAACACGCTAAACCACGCCAACTTCATGCTCCCCGTGAATGCAGTCAACGCTCCGAACGTAGGCACGATCCGGGCCGCCCAAGCGGGACGCCAGATGCAATTCGGCCTGCGCCTGCTGTTCTGACGAGCACGGTCCTATGAGATGAGCCCTTTCCGCACAGCATACAGAATCAACTCCGGAATGCCCTTCAAATTGAGTTTCTGCATGATATTCGAGCGATGAGTTTCGACAGTATACACACTTAGGTTCAGCAGGGCCGCAATCTCCTTGCTGGACTTCCCTTCAGCCACTAACTGCAGAACCTCCCGCTCCCGGGCCGACAGCAGGTCATACGAATCCTCCACCCCGGCTCGCTGCAGTTTGCGCACATAATCCTGCAGCAGCACCCTACTCACCGCGGGACTGAAGAACGATTTGCCATCCCGTACCGATTCGATTGCCCGCGTGAGATCTTCCTCCGCGGAGTCTTTCAGCAGGTACGCGCGGGCCCCAGCCTTCAAGGCGCGCAGCACATAACCTTCATCCGAATGCATGCTCAGCATCACCACGGAAATGCCTGGATGAGCCTCCGTGATCTGTCCCGCCGCCTCAATACCGTTGAGGTTCGGCATGCCGATGTCCATGACCACCACATCGGGCTTCAGCGACTCGGCCATAGCCACAGCCTGCCGGCCATCATCTGCTTCACCGACCACACTGAACTCCGGATGCCTCTCGATCACCAGCCGAAGACCGCTGCGCATGAGCCGATGATCGTCTGCGAGCAGGACGCGAGTCTTATGCATAAGGAAGCTCGGCCTTGATCACAGTCCCCTCACCTGCCTTCGACTCGACCTCCAACTTTCCGCCCAACCGCCGCACGCGCTCCTCCATTCCCACGAGGCCGAGCCCTCGCGTCTTCTGAGGATCGAACCCGCGTCCATCATCTCGAATCGTGACGACGATCTGCCCGGCGGCCTGCTCAATCTTCACCCACGCGCGCCGGCCGCCGGAGTGGCGCGCGGCATTATTGAGCGCCTCCTGCGTGATCCGGTAGATACAGATCTTGTACTCTTCCGCGAGATCGTCCGATACGCCCCCCGAGTCCACCTCGACTTCCATCTGCGTGCGCCTCGACACCTCGCGAGCCTGCCATTCAATCGCCGGGATCAACCCGAGATCGTCCAGCATCGAAGGGCGTAGCAGCAAGGCGATGTTGCGAACGGCGCTGACCGTCGTCTCCGCCGTGGCCTTGATCTTGCCGATCTGTTCCTGGAGGATCGTGTTCTCCGGCGGAATCGCCGCCTTCAGCCGCCCGACATCCACCAACAACGCGCCCAACGATTGCCCGACCTCATCGTGAAGCTCCCGTGATATCGCCCGCCGCTCTTCCTCCTGCGCGTCCAGCAGGCGCGCGGAAAGCTGGGAGAGTTGGCCGCTGCTCTCCACCAACTCGGCGTAACGGCGGCGCGCTTCCTGATCCTGCCTCATGATATAGACCATGCTTCCGATGGAGAGCAACATCCCCGAACTCAAGATGATGATGAGGAGCCTTGTGAGATGCGCCTGAAGATCGCTGAAGGCCAGCAGCGTGGCCGCGCCTGCGCCGTCAAGCTGGCGCTGGTTCCAGAGTTCCACTTGCTGGGTGGCGGCGACCAGCCTGCGGTTCCGGGGAATCACCTCTTCATAGAACAAACGGCTCATAGTTCGCGGCTCGCTGCGATGATCTTCGGCAAGAGCGCCGTTCACCGCCGACTCCTGTTCCGCCAGCATCTTCTGCACTGTGGCAAGCAGTTCCCGCTCCTCAGGTCCGCGCTGCGGTGGATATGTCTTGAAACTGGACTTGATCTGCTGAACAAGCGCAAGTACCTCTTTAGCCGCCTCGGACTGTACTTCCGGGCGGAAGCTGAAAAAGTATTCCTGAATGCGGTTGCCATAAATGTCGAGCGTCGAACGAAACTCCAGCAGGCACTGATTGCGGGCGAGAAAGGCCTGGCGGGCGGCTTGTTCGTTGGCATGGAGTTGTTGCAAAGTCGACAGCGCCTCGCCGCCGGCGATCAACAACATGCAAAGTAACCCGCCAAAGCCGAGAAGCAGAACAATGCGGAGTCCACCGCCCGGGCGGACCGGCACAGGAGCCTTCATATCTCTAGCGTAGCCCTCTCCAGCGTGTCCGAGGCCATTCCGAACTTTTCGTGGCGAATTGCGCTTAGCTGAATCTCATCTTCAGCCGTACCTTTCGCACGTCGATCTCTGGTACATTTACGAGAGTTACCGTAGCCATAGCGGTTTCCTATACCTTGCGCACCGCTCACCAGCACCGGGGCCAAACTCTTCATCACGTTACGCTCGGACTGACTGGAGAGCAGGAATACTGGCCCAGCCCTTCAGTTCTAGTTTGGTAATAGAAATGCTGCGCGAGGTTGGGAGGCGATTGTGAAAACCAAATTTTTTCCTATGGTTCTGTTGTCAGTCGCATTGTCGGTGCCAGTTGCGGTAATGGGAGCGCAAGGTAACGCCTCATCGGCAAGCGCAGCCGATAAAAGTCCGACAAGCCAAGCGCCGGACGGCACCAAAGCTCCATCAGCGCACGACATCGCGAATGCGAAATCTGAGGGACTCGTCTGGATTGATCCTGGCAAGCACCTTTACTATAAAGACGGCGAGCATTATGGTACGACTAAACGGGGCAAGTTCACGACCGAGGACGTGGCGCAAAAACAAGGCTTTCACGAAGCGCCAAGAACATCGAAAACGACTGCGAGTAAGAAAGGCGATCAGTCGGGCCTCGACTCGACAATTAAGACTCACACAAGCACTCCGCCAAAACCCTAATCAGACGCCTTGTCGAAGACGCTCAGTACGTGCGGGTGACGTTCAGTTCGCCGCTTCGACCGGAGGGAGCAACTTTCGGTGAAACGCCGTCATCATGTTAACTCAGGCTGCGCGTGACCTTCTACTCCATTAATCCAAAAACTAAAATATTCGTTCCCGACGCCAAGGCTACGTATTGCTTGTTGTCGAACACATACGTCATGGGCGATGCTCTGATCGATTGACTCGTCTGAAAGTGCCAGAGAACTTTTCCGCTGCCGCTGTCGACAGCCATCACGGA
>CAVYEV010000052.1:0-23866 GCA_963767545.1 Terriglobia bacterium | reverse complement strand
GGCCGGGCCCAGGCTGAAGCGATCGGAAACGAGGGCCTTCATGGCGCTGTATTTCGTCCAGAGCAAACTGTTCTCGGACAGGTTCCAGCTAATTTTGGCGTCCACATTATCGCGATTGAATGGACGGGGGCAGAATCGAAATAGTTCGAAGTGGTCCCGGGAAGATTCGGCTCCGGAATGAGAGATTGCATCTTGAGGGTAATGGGACTCTGGCTGCTCGCGGGAATAATGTTGCTTGGGAACGGAGTGCGTCCGGTCCGTTCGGGTTACCGGTAGACGGATTGTACAGCGTAACCGGCAGTGCGCTGAAATTTCCGGAGCGCTGGGCATCGGTCGGCACCGTGGCCAGCTTGCTGTAGTTGGAGCGTTCTCGCATGCCCTCCCAGCTCCCGAAGAAAAACAGTTTGTTTTTCCGGATGGGTCCCCTACCGTACCGCCGTAATTATTCATGATGTCCTTGGGCAAAACCGAGGAAGAGAGGTTAAAGAAGTTCCGGTCTGTCAGGCGGCTGTCGGTGTGGTGCTCGAAGGCAACGAAATGGAACTGATTGGTGCCGCTCTTGGTGACGACGTTGATCGCGGCCCCGCCGGCGAGTCCCTGCTCGGCATCGAAATCGTTAGTAGTGATATTGACCGTTTCGATGGATTCGGCAGGCGGCACGTAAAGGCTTTGCGCGGGCAAGGAGCCGCGCATGTCGAGCGCGCCATCAAGGCGCGTGTTGTTGCTTGTGTTCGTGGTGCCGTTGATGTTGGTATTCAGCGATCGCGCGGGTGAGCCGCTGACCGCATTCTGGTAAGAAGCCGGCGTTGCCCCTGGCACGAGATTGATCAGCGTCTGATAGTTGCGGTATCCGGGCAACGGCAATTGAGTGATCTGGCTCGATGTAAGCGAAGAGTGCACGTCGGCGCTGTCCGTCTGGATCGCCGCGGCATTGGCTTCTACCGTAACAGTCTCAGCCCGCTGTCCGACCTGCAACTGCACATCGGAATGAGTGACCGTGCTGATGGTAACTGCCAGATTGTTGGTTTGCGATGTGCGGAAGCCCTTCGCCGCGACTGTGAGCTTATACGATCCAGCCGGCACGTCCGCCAAAAGATATGTTCCGTCGGATGTAGTGGCCGTCTGCCGTGACTGGCCTGTGGATTCGTTGACGATGTTAACGGTAGCTCCTGGGACAACCGCTCCGCTATTATCCTGGACCACGCCGGCAATGGAGCCGTAGAGGACCTGCGTCGCCGCCGGCCGGGCTGAGGCGAACACGAACACACACGCCAATAGGAAACTTGGCAACTGAATATGATTCCGGGTTGTTCTCACGCGCTAACCTCCTCGATCATGACTTAGTAACGGAAGATTTGATCCTAAAATTTTAGCCGTAACGAAAACTGCACCAGCCTTGGATTGTTGACTTGCGAACTGACTACCCCAAATTGGGCTGTACCTAAAGCTTCTCCGGGCGGCCCGAATTGAGGCGTGTTAAATAGATTGAATACTTCGCTGCGGAATTCCAGCCCGAGTTTTTGCTCAGGGCCGAAAGTTGTATTTTTGAAGACCGCGAAGTCGAAGTTGTTAATGCCCTGCATCCGCAGCGTGGGATCGGTACGCGATTCGTCTCCAAAAGTAAATGCGGGGGGTTGGGTGAAGCAGGAAGTATTAAACCATTCCGATAGCCGCGCTTCGGCGTTGCCGGAGAGTCCTGTGCTGCAGCCCGAACTCACGTTGGGTCTTGAACCACCCCCGTTAGAGTTGGTCAAGTTGACGGAAGTTGTGAACTTCAAAGGAAAACCGCGCTGGAGAATCGTAATTCCGTTGAATCCCCAACCCGAGACAAGCCTGGTAGCGAATCCATGGTTTCCGGGGAAGAACTTTTGGCCTGAACCGAATGGAAGATCGATGATGTAGCTGATAACGAGCCGCTGCGGAGTGTCCTGGCTGGCAAGAGAATAGGAACCCTTGATGTTGTTCCAGTCCTGCACGCCTGCGACGCCGCCCGTGCCGGCTTCGGTCTGCGAAAGCGCCGTATCGGCGTCTGAAAGAAGTTTGGCAACGGTATAACTTACCAGAAGAGTCCCGCCGTGGGTGAGATGTTTTTCAATTTTCAATTGGAACGACTGGTAACTGCTGGTCCCATACCCGGTGCCACTTACGTTGACCGTAGCATACTGCGGGCGTGGAAGGAGTAACTGGCTGGCCGCAACAGTAGGCGATGAAAGAGGTCCGGACTGAATATAGCCGTAGAAAGGATTCCGGACTTGAGTGAGCAGCCCGCTACCAAGGGCTAACAACGGATCGGGAAGCTGATTCATGATTTGGGTATAACCCAGATGCGTGCCTTTCGCTGCGGCGTACGCGGCATCCACAAAAAAGCCTCCAGGCAACTGCCGTTGGATGTCAAAGTTCCACTGTTGCATGTATCCATTCCGCACGTTGGGTGTGGGGTCCGTAACTCCGCCGCGGTTCTCGATCGCCTGATTCAAAGCGGCATTACCGATCGAAGGATTCAGCGGTTGTTGCAATCCGCTCGGGAACGGGTTGTCGAGAGTGCCTACGGCGTGATCCCGCCGTTCAAGGTAGAAACAAAGGTGGTACCTGCGCTATTGGCCGGGTCGCTAGACGGCTGGAGAGCCGACCCGACGGCCAACTCGGGGATCCAGAACATTCCATAGCCGCCACGCACTACCGTCTGTTTGCCGATTTGGTAAGCAAAGCCGAATCGCGGGGCAAATTGCAGTTCATTCAAATTCCATGGATTGCGGCTCGAACGCAGGTTCGAGTCCACAAAACCAACTTCGCCCTTCAGTGGAAGACCGGTCTGCTGAGCCAGAGAGTTTGGCGCCGACAGATCCCAAAAAGTAAGCCGATTGTATCGTTCGGACCACGGGCCGTCCTGTTCATAGCGTAACCCGAGATTGAGGGTGAGCCGGTTAGTGACCTGCCAGTTATCTCCAAAGTAAACCGCACGATACCGTTGTTGACCGTTTGGATACGCTGGTTCCGTAGCTGAGCCGCTGGCGGGGAAACCAAGAAGATACGAAGCCAGGCTGTAGCCGCCGGAACCGCTAAGTGGAGAACTAGCCGTGTAACCGGAATTGAACGTAAAATAGCCGCTCGCGATGTTAGTAGCGTAGTAACTATGCCCGATATTCATAAACTGGGCGCCGAACTTAAAGGTGTGCCGCCCCGCAATTTTAGTGAGGTCGCCCGAGACATTCCAGGTATTATCCTGGGACAAAATTACGCTGCCGGGACCTTGCTGGGAGAATAGGTCGTCGGACTCGCCGGCTACGTTTACAGTAGGCGGGGTTCGAAGAACGGGAGATATCTGGTTATAAGAGGTAGGCCAACCGATAGATGTCAAATCAAAGTTGCCGAGAAGCGGAGTACGGTCATAGGTGTACCGGTCGAAGGTTACGTGGAGGTCCGAGATGAGGCTTGGAGTAAATGTGTAAGTATGGTCGAGATCGATGGCATTGGTCTGAAATTTGATCGTGCAATAAGCGACGCACATGCCGTTGTGAAATGGGTCGGGAGGCAGATCTAAGTTAGTCCAGTAGTTATAACGCGCGAAGAGACGTTGCTTGTCGCTAATGTTTTGATCGATACGCGTGACGAACTCGTTCTGGTTACCCCCCACGCTGGCGTTTGCCGTGAAGTTGTTGATGTTGGTAAAGGGCGCGCCTGGCCCGGTCGGCAGGGGCCAGACCCGCGGGGTCAGGGCGGCCGCTGTCGGGCTGATTCGGCTCTGAGGGATGATGTTACCTGGGAAGGGCAACCGAAGGTCGCTATTTGGAGTTGTACACGGCGCATTGCCAGGTTGCCCGCAGACCGAGAGCGGGTCATAAATGGTGACCAGACTGCCATTCGAGTTTCGGGTGTTGGAGAAGTCACCTTGCCTCTGTGCCGCGGTCGGAACCGTATCATTATAAGTCTGCCCCTGGCGCAGGCGGATGCCCTCACCACTGAAAAACCAGAAGGTCTTATTCCGGCCGTTATAGACGCGAGGGACGTAAACCGGGCCGCCGGCAAACGCTCCGAATTGGTTTTGAGTAAACGCCGGACGCTCGATTCCGGCTTTGTTGCTGAAAAACGTGTTTGCGTTGAGGACCCTATTACGAAGGTACTCGTATGCGCCGCCATGCAAATCGTTTGTGCCCGATTTGGTAACCAGGGTCATCACGCCGCCGGCGAAGCGCGACCACTCCGGACCCAGGTTGTTGGTTTGAACTTTGAATTCAGCGATCGAGTCTTGCGTGGGAACCAGTGACGCGTAGTTCCAAAACCCGGTGTTCAAAGGCTGGCCGTCGAGCGAAATCGCGCTTTGGCCCGCAAATGCGCCGTTCACCTGGTAATTGTTTAGCGAAGCGCTAAACATGCCGATAGACGTTCCCCCCGCGGTACCCTGCGGGACTACGGAGGGTACGAGCTCCATCAGGTTGTATACGTTGCGGCCGTTCAACGGCATGTCATTCACGGCACGGCCGGCGATAACTTCCCCGAGCGAAGAAGTTTGCACCTGAAGCAATGGCGTTTCGCCCTTGACCTCCAACGTTTCAGAGATCGATCCAAGTTGCATCTGAATATCAATGCGGTAGGCCTGTTGCACCTGTACGGTAACGGGTTGCTGTATGAAATGTTTAAAGCCCGTCTGCTCGGCGTCGATTCGATAATCGGCCGGCGCAACGTTAACAAATTCGTAAATGCCCGAATCGTTAGAAGCAGTGGTTACCTTCGCGTTTGTGGCTAAATTCGTAAGCGTCACACTGACATGCGAGATGATGCCGCCACTCGAGTCCGTCACCAATCCCGTAATAGATCCGAACGTACCTTGCCCGGGAGCCAGGACCGTCGAAAATGTGAACGAAACCAGATAGATCCAGCACCTGGTTGAGTATGTCATTGATGATCTCCGGCGTCGACGTAGGAAGGTAAGACGTTTTCGAAGCTCAACGATTTGCGGTTCAATCGTCGATTTCGCTCCCTCGAACCCCACCGGAGCTGCTCAGCATCCCTGAACTGCTACGCGGCCTATGGGACTGCAAGAGATTTTATGTTGATCCGGGGAGCAAATGCAAGTGAGGTGCTGTTCGAGGTGTTGTTCGTTTTCGAGCTTAGGTTGTGAACGCGCAAATGCCAGACCGGATCACTGGCGGGCGCCCAGTTTTCGAAGTAGATCCGCAGTACTTCTGAGGCGGGGCCGCGCCGATTCCCTGAGAAGTGAGATTTCGGTAAGGCTCAGAGGAGTCTGGCCGAGCTTGTTCTTCACGTCCAATCTCGCGCCGTTTTCTACGAGCAATTGCACAATAGCATTTGCACCTTTCGCAGCCGCGATATGCAGAGCGGTATCGCCTTCGTCGTTCGCCGCGTTGACATCGGCGCCGAGTTGTAAAACGAGCCGAACGGCTTCCAATGCCTGGTTCACTGCCTGCCCTGCGTGGAGGCTGCGCAATGCGAGGCTACGCCGGTCGGGAGACACTGCCGCCATCAGCGGCGTTAGGCCATTCTTGGTCGGCGCAAGCGGGTCTGCTTTCGCAGTTGCCAGGACGCGCATGATATCGACCTCAGCCAGCTTGGCGGCCACGAGGAAAGGCGTGGCGCCTGCTAACGATTGCGGTAGCACCAGGTCCTCTTCGAAGCGCCTGACAGGAGTACCCTTGGTGAGTTGCGCGTTCGGGTTCGCTCCGTGCGCCAGGAGCGCCTTCACCAGATCAAGATTTCGCGTGAGGACCGCGATATGCAATGCGGCGTAACCGGCCGCGGCCGAGTTCGGATCACCCCCGCGGTCCAGCAGGAATACGGCGAAAGAACCATGATCGCTGTAGGCCGCCATCACCAGCGCGCTAGTCCCGTCGGGGGCGGTGTCGTTGACGTTGGCCCCGGCGGCTAGCAAAAGCTTCGCGCATGCAATGTCCCCCTGCCGAGCCGCGAAAAGGAGCGGTGTGCTTCCACCGCGCGCGATCATTTCCCCGACTGGATGAGGCTGCCCTTTTGCCGCATTTTCATCACTCGGATCGGGATTCTCACGGTAGATCAGCTCATGGGTTATTAAAGAACGCGCGTTTACATCTGCGCCGTGATCGATCAGGACGCGCACTATATCCGGGCGACGCTCTGCCACAGCCCACATGAGGGCCGTCTGGTTTCGCGAAGCCTCCTTCGCGTTCACGTTCGCTCCGTGCGCCAACAAAGCGCTGATGGCGTCCGTGCTGCTGGTCCGCGCGGCAATCATGAGCGCCGATTCTCCCGCGGGCGAAACGATGTTCGGGTCCGCACCGGCAGCCACCAATTTTTGGATCATTTTCGGGCTCCCGTTTGTGCAGGCCAGCATGAGCGGTGTGATGCCAAGCTCGTTTCGCACGTTGACCTTGGCGCCTGCTTCGATCAGCATTTGCGCTGTGTCCAGATCGTCCCAGTGGACTGCCCAGTGCAATGCCGTCGCACCATCAGGTTCAGGTGCATTTACATCTGCCCGTTCTCGCAGCAGCGCACGAGCGGCCGCCTGATCTCGACTCTTGACGGCCTCCACCAGGCTGAGATTACTGCCGGCGTGAAGCGTGGTTACCACTAGCAAGGGCAGCCAAATGCAGGCCACCCACTTGGCTTTCGTGCACATTCCTCGTGACTCTCTACAGGGTTTCAATCTCTCCCGTGCTGTCGCCCAATTTGTCGACACGCACGCCTAAATGGTCCAGTAACATCAAGTGAAGGTTCGCGAGCGGCGTCCCCTTCGGGAAGCGGACGTGACAACCGGCCTTGAGCGTCCCGGCACCTGCGCCCAACAGTAGAATCGGCAGGTTCGTGGGGTCGTGCGAATTGCCGTCGCTCATTCCGGCGCCGTACATCAGGCTTACGTGATCCAGCAAGGACCCATCGCCGTCGGGAGTCGAACGCAGCTTGTTCAGAAAGTAAGCAAACACGGTCGTGTGATAGGTGTTAATTTTGGCCAGATTCGCGAGTTTTTCGGGATCGTTGCGATGATGCGATGTTGCGTGATGACCATCGTGAACGCCGATCTCGGGGTACGTCCGTCCTGTGAACTCCTGGCCGATCATAAAGGTGATGACCCGGGTCACGTCGCATTGATAGGCCAAAGCGTACAGATCGAACATCAACTTGGCATGCTCGATGAACGTGGGAGGAATGCCGGCGGGGTGCGCGATCATCGGAACCTGCTGGTCGCTGCGTTGCTCCGTCATTTCTATGCGACGCTCGGCGTCACGAACGCCTTCCAAATACTCCCCGAGCTTGGCCCGGTCGCCCGGCCCTAGCGTTGTTTCGAGGCCGTTTATTTTGTCCGTTACTGAATCGAGAATGCTGCGTTGATGCTCGATACGAGTCAACCGCGCTTTCGGATCGGTGCTGCCGCTATCCCCGAACAGCCGTTCGAAAACAACCCGAGGGTTGTTCTCCATCGGCAGCGGAGTGGTGGGGCTACTCCAAGAGATCGTGTTGCAATACGCGCGGCTGAGGCCGGTGTCGGCCGTACCGGCGGAATCCTTTAAATCGAGGGCGATTTCAAGCGATGCCAACTGGGTATGCCGGCAGAGTGCCTTTGCGGCAATTTGATCCATTGAAACGCCTGCCCCCACATCGGCTCCGGCAGTCGCTTTGAGCGCCACGTCCGTCAGGAATCTGGTGCTCGCCCGCGAGTGGACGGCGCCCGAGTCTGTAGTAGGCTTGCTGTTCAATCCGCTCAGCACGACCATGCGATCCCGAAATGACTCGAGCGGCTTCAGGATCGGCGTGAATTCGAATTTGTTGCCCTCCGTCGTAGGCGTCCAGTCCTGCATCATGATCCCGTTTGGCACATAAACCACGCCGAAGCGCTTTACCGGCGCGGGCATGGCCGTGAGGGCAGGCGCCATGGCATCCAGAAAAGGCAACGCCAGCGACGCTCCGATCCCGCGCAACATAGTACGGCGATCGATCGCCTTCTTCTCGATGATCATTCGGACTCCTTGATTTGCACTGGTGTGCTCTGGACGATACTCTTCTGAAACGGCGCGCTCTTAACAATACTCTTAATAAAGGATGACCAGCGATAGCCGTCGGCGGCTGCATCACGGTCTATCTTGCGAACCGCTGGAAGATCATAGTATTCAACTTCCCGGCCGAGAGCGTATGTCAGCAGTTTCTCGGTGAAAGTATTGACGAATTGTTCGGGGTGGGCCAGCAGTGTTCTCTTCAACCCCGCTGCGCCGTCGATTTTGGTGCCGTCGGGGAGAACTCCCGAGGAATCGATGGGAATGCCCGCATCGCGGAGACGCCACCGTCCGAGTGCGTCAAAATTTTCCAGCGAGAAGCCGATCGGGTCCATCCGGGAATGACAACCAGCGCAAGCGGGATTGTTGCGGTGCTCCTCCATCAACTGGCGCATCGAGGCGGACTTGCCAGTCTCGCTGTTTTCTTTTAGCGCGGGAATATTTGGCGGCGGAGGCGGAGGCGGCGTTCCCAACAAGTTGTCCAACACCCATTTACCGCGCAGGACCGGCGACGTCCGGTTGGGGTACGAAGTGACCATCAGGAAACTGCCTTGACCGAGGAGACCACCGCGGTGTCCGTCGCTGAACGTCACCTTTCGAAACTGGTTGCCGTGAATATTAGCGATCTCATAATTCCGGGCCAACCGTTCATTGAGAAACGAATAATTTGCGTTCAACATTTCCAAAACGCTGCGATTCTCGCGCAACTGGCTTTCCAGGAAGAGCCGGGTCTCTTGCTGAAGCGCACTGCGCAGATTTTCATCGAAGTCAGGAAACACCTGCGGATCGGGTTTCTCGGTGCCCAGTTTGGGCAGACCGAGCCAATGGCTGGCAAAACTGTCGATCAAAGCGTTGGACCGGGAGTCGGCCAGCATTCGTTCCACCTGATGTTCCAGTACCGCCGGATTTCTAAGCTTTCCCGCGGCAGCGGCATTGAGCAGTTCATCATCCGGGATGCTGCTCCAGAGAAAGAACGACAGCCTCGACGCGAGTTCGAGATCGGTCAGATGGTAAACTGCGCCGGGCGCGGCATTCAGCGGATCGCGAACGATGCGGAACAGGAAATCGGGATCGACCAGCATTCTCTCTAGCGCGAACTGGATCCCTGCCTCGAATCCGCCACGGGTTCGGCCGGATTCGTAAAAGCCGAGCAGCGTTCGGAGATCGTCATGTGTTACTGGCCGGCGGTATGCACGGTGGGCAAGCGTGGAGAGAATCTGGGTTGCGCAGGTCTGTTCGCCGGCGATGCCCGCCGGGTGGCATAAAAGGATTTTGCGGCGGCTGGGCGTATCGCCGGGACCGGTAACAGCGTAAGGACCGCCGATCGCTACACTCTCGACCGCGGCATCACCGTAATACTGTTGATCGATTGCGAGCACCTTGTCCGTTTCGGGCGGCCGGAGCACACCTTCGGGCTCCCAGAACTGCCTTAGAAAGGACACGCCGACGACATGCGGGCCCGCCTTCACAGGAAGACGCACATCCAAGGCTTGATCCGCGGAGTGCATGTATTCTTCCCATTGCGGGTCTGCCGGAATATCGGCTGCATACGTATTCGGCACGGGCTTGCCGGGGGCATCTCCGCCCACCGTGAACAGTTTGAGTCGTTCGCCATCCAGGCGAACATCGATCTGTTGCGGCCAGCCCAAGCCGAGGATATAGCCGTAAAGCTGTTTGCGCAGCCGGACCCTGACGGTGTATTCGCCATCGACAGGAAAATAGTGATGAATAGCGGCGCCGCCTCGGCTCCCGAAAGGCAGGTCCTCGCTCGCCCTATCCTCCTGAACAAGCATTTTCGGAATGTCGTAAGTTTCAAATGAAGGAAGAGCGTTCAGGTCTCCGATCGCCAGCCGGCTGATCTTATTCGCCGCGGCCACATAGCGGTCGAGCAGGGCCGGTGAAACTGATAGCACCCCCGCAATATTGTCGAACCCGTTCTGATCCGCATCGTCGGGAATCAGAAGCGATTCGGTGTCGATATCGAGCGCGAGTAAATCCCGAATCGCATGTCCGTATTCGGTCCGGTTTAGCCGATGCACCGCGACCCGGCCCGGATTGGGCGCAGTTTCGGCGGCGCGATCCAGAGCCGTCTCCAGCCAGGATGCGAACGCATTCGACGTCGCCGGATCGGGTCGCGGCAGTCCAGGAGGTGGCATCTCACCGGCGCGAAGCTTGGCCACGACCTTTTCCAAGACCTCCGCATCATTGCGGATGTTCGCTGTGTCTACTTTGTCGAGCATCACCCCGCCGGTACGCATTTTTTCGTTGTGGCAGGTGACACAGTATTTGTTCAGGAGCGCTCGCTGCGATAAATTGGGAGCGGGGCTAAGGGGATCAGACGCGCCAGATCCTGCCTGGGTATGCTGAGCCGCAGGCCGGGCGCTTTGCGATAAGGCCAACTCGAAGAGACCCAGCGTCAGCGCAAGGCCAAAATACCCGAATGCCTTCCTAAAGGTTGCGGACAGTCTCATCCGCCTCTCCTGCATTATAAATAAATTCTAACAGGCTAGCAGGCCTGAAATTCACTTCGGCTCATCCGAAACGTATGAAGGCTGCTTGCACACGAAGTTCGCCGCATCGTCTTTATTACCCGTTCCTTTGTAGACGGCTATTTGCGGATACGGGCAAAGCGGGCGGGCGCGATCGATCTTTCCGTCACGCACTCGTGATGCTTCAATCCGATCGGGGCTTGTGCCCTTTTCGACCCAATTCTCCAAGGCGGTCAGCATGTCAAAGGTGGAGGTGCCATCACCTCCACCGCAGTGCGCCATGCCCGGCACCATGAATAAACGATACGAATCCTTGTACTGCCGCGGCGCCGCCTAACGCGTGCAAGACACTTTGATAGTACGCGACGCTACTTTCAGGTTCAATCTGCGGATCACTCCAGCCGTGGTATTGAATCAGTTTGCCTCCGTGTTCGAAAAACGGCTTCAGGTTGGGATCCATGGCGTTCAGCAATGCCTTACGTCGTGCTGTCGATTTGTGCAAGACCCGCATCGAACTGGAACGACTTGTAATCCCAATCGGGATTGCGGAAGACCACATAACGGAAAAAGTCGGCGCCTATTTGAAACGGCTGCGGGCCGGCCATGGTTCGCCAGCCCATCTCGCTACCGCGTTGGAAGCCATGAAAAACCGGTTGTTTCGTGTTTGGATCGAACAGCGTAGCGTAAATTGCCCGCGCGGTCTCTACCTCCGGCGGTGTGAGGCAGGTGTCGCTATCCGCGCCCTTACATAGCAGGTCCTGCGGATCGAAATGACAGCGGGTCGGGTCTTCCAGCACTCCGTCTTTCAATCCGTCGAGCGAATCGCAAGACTGTAGAACGGCGTTGTGAATCTGGGGATACTTGCTGGGCGGAATATAGCTCGCTTCCTCTTTATGCGCAGCTTTCGCGATCCAGATTGATTGGGTCGCGCGTCCCGTCCAGTTAAGGCCCGGAGCACCGGCAACCATGCCATCGAAATCGTTGGGGAAACGCTGAGCTTCCATCAAAGCCGATCGGCCTCCCGCCGAACAACCGGTCCAGTAAGCATGCCTGGGTGACCGGCCGTAATAGCTGGTGATTACGGCTTTCGCCGTCAGTGCCAGTTCGTGCGCGGCGCGATATCCGAAATCGATGAGTTTTTCGGGATGGCCGAGTGCGAACTCGGCACTGCTGCCCTCATGGCCAAGGTCGCTCATTGCGGTCGCGTACCCGCGCAGCAGTCCGGCGGATAGAACTGAAGGAGCGATGGACCCGCTCCAGCCGCCATTTCCATTGGCTTCGAACTTGCCATTCCATCCCGTAGCCGGTAGCCAGACCTCGATCTTGATATCCGAATCGCTACTCGACCGGATGGTGGCGGTAACTCGACAAAACGCGGGAAGCAACGAGGCTTTCCCGCCGCCGCGAGTTGCCGGGATAGAGAACTCGCCAGCGGCCATAGACTCCGCCCGAGTGATGACGGTATGGGGTAGAGCGAGCGCGGTCAGTTTTTCGCAGGTGGCCGCCGTTAAGGGAGTTGTCAGACTCAGAACCAGCGAAATCGCGCCGAACTTGAGATTTTCATTCCTCACTTCTCAATTCCTTCCATGAGAGGACCCAGAATATCAAAATTGTCTATTTGGTTCGGTTTTCAATCCTACAGACTTCTTCTTTGCTCATATGGATTGGTTGCCTCGCATCTCAATTAGAAACTGACTCTCAAAGCGAGCTGTATCACCCGGGGGCCGCGATCTGCAGTGGCCTCGCCAAACAGTGAGTTGATTTGTCATCTCGCCCATCTGTGCCGCTGAAATCGGATAGCGCAGCGCAACTGGATGAACTTCCAAGCGCCGCCGCAGTCTTCCGGAGGTGCCGATCGTCTGCCGGCGATACAGACCGGGTAGATTTTCTTAGGCTCAATGGGTACTGTCACTGCGGACCAGCAGGCGGCGCCAGATCATCGGGCTCACCCGCATCAGCACCACTTTGAATTGGTAAATGACGGGTTCGATTGGCTCATGCATGGCGTGATCTTACCGTGCTAGGCCCATGATCTCCCCCGGGTTTAGTCGCTCTCCTAATAACCCATATCGTAAGAGTTAGTCTGCCAGGCGGTACCGCCCTCAGGTTGCAGAGCTGTTGCCGCAATGCGCCGCAGCATTCCGCGGAACATCAGGGCGTGAATCGGGACTCAGCAGATACCAGTAAAGAATCCCAGTCAGCCCTCGCGGTTCGAACTGCGCGATCTGCCGGATCACGGTTGACGAACCATCGCGGTTCCACGCGGAACTCCAGCCACGCGCGCGCCGGGAACCTTCATTTCTGGCGAACAATCGCAGCCGGCTCTCAGGCTCGTAAACCTCCACGCGCCAGAAATCGAGAGTGCTGCCGGGAAACGGAGTCTCGGGATCGGGCCGGCCTCGCCGCATCCCTACGCCGCCCATCATCAGATCCATCAGACCGCGAATTCTCCACAGCACGGTTGCCGAATACCAGCCGGTTCGGCCTCCAATGCGCCGGATCGGGGCAAATGCCTGGTGAGCCGGCAACGGCACTCGCATGGTCGTTCATCGATCAGAAGATTCCTGGCTGAGTCCCGGCTGCTGCGGCTCCGGAGCCATCCAGCGGGCATCCGACCAGCGGGTCTCCGCCAGCTCTTGATCCTCGTTCAGCAAGGCTCGTTCGATCGCTTGTGTAATTCCCATGGGCCGAATGTTGAAGGCTTCTAAGCCGCGGAGTGCCGCGGACCACACTTGGATTCCGGACGCTTTCGATCAGACGACGCCCGATTGCCGCATAAACAGGCGTGATCAGCGTCAACCACCGGCTCGACAGCGATAGACTGAGGAACGGCACCCGCACGATCCAACGCCGTAAGTTCCGCTGCCGCGCATACTCGCGCATGATGCCGACATAGGAGGTGACGTCCGCTCCGCCGATTTCGAAAGTGCGGCTGCCTTCCCCGGTAATGCGAGCCGCCGCGACGAGATACTCGATTACGTCTTCGATCGCTATGGGCTGCGCGGCAGTGTTCACCCAGCGCGGGGTAATCATCACCGGAAGGCGCTCCACCAAGGCGCGCATCATTTCAAAAGAAGCGCTCCCTGAGCCGATTACGATGGAGGCTTGCAGTTCGATCACCGGACACGCCGCTCGCTCGCAGGATATCGCCGGTTTGCACCCGGCTGCGCATGTGAGGAGAGAGTTCGGGCGCCTGGCCTAGACCGCCCAGATATACGATTCGCCGCACGCCCGCGCTTTTCGCGCGCCTCCGCAAAGTGAGAAGCCGCAGTCTGCTCCTCCGCCTCGAAGTCTTCACCGCTGTTCATGGAGTGGACCAGGTAGAAGGCCGTATCCACACCCGAAAATGCGGACCCAGAGAAGCCGGATCGAGCAAGATCTCCCTGCACCACTTCGGTGCCGGGAGCTATGCGTCCTCGCAGGGCCTCCGGGTTGCGGCACAAGCATCTGACTGCCGATCCGTTTCTTTCGAAGCGCCTTAACAGGCGTCCCCCTATGTATCCAGTGGCCCCGGTCAGCAGATGCATAGTCATCAACCTCATTTCGGCAACAGGACCGTGTCGATCACGTGGATGACACCGTTGGAGCATGCAATATCGGTTTTCGTTAGATGCGCGTTGTTGACCATCACGTCGCCGTTCATGGCTGTGATCGTGACGCTTTCGTCCCTCCGCTGTCTTCGCCGAATCGACATTTTCACCACTTCCTCTGCCATCACATTGCCGGCTACCACGTGATAGAGAAGAATGCTTCTCAATCGGGCCTTGTTTTCCGGGTTCAGGAGCATATCCACCGTACCGGGCGGCAGCTTGGCGAAAGCCTCGTCGGCGGGCGCGAACACCGTAAACGGGCCCGGGCCTTTGAGCGTGTCGACGAGGCCGGCGGCTTTCACCGCGGCCACCAGAGTGTTGAACTTGCCGGCCGACAGCGGTATCCACGATATCGGCCGCGGAAGCCGACCGTGGCAGTCAAGCTGAGCGCTAAAGGCCGGCTAGTAAAATCGGCAAATGTGTCGTCATCTGGGTTTCCTTTTGTTCGTTCTGTCTTATGCGCGGACGCCGGCGATATCACCATGCCAGCGGCGCTGAATCGATTTCCAGGTAAGCGCCTGATACAGCCCCGCGAAGCCCACCAGGCTGTACACCACCGGTGCTAAGCGCGCTAGGTCTCGCCAAACTTCATGCCGAAGATCGCCGCAACCAGATCCAAATGGAATGCTCCTGCCAGCCCCCAGTTCAAGGCGCCGATGATGACCAGGGCGGCTGCGATTACGTCAATTTTTTCATATTGAACCTTCCTATCTCGATGGCCACTTTTGACCACAGTTTGATCTAGAGAAATTTGTTTTACTGTAAAGAACAATGGAAGCTGCCTTTCCCCAGCGGAAAAAAGCTCCGGCAAACAGGCATTGAGAGGAAAACGAACTTCATCATGGCGTCCGACACCATCACCACCGGGCTCAAGAACTTACGCGATTGGCAGCAAAATACGGCGTCTGCGCCTGCGCAAAAGCATGGGTCTGGTGGAGTTGGGCAAACATACCGGTCTTTCGCCGGCGCTGCTCTCGAAACTGGAGCGGGATCTGATGCACCCTACGCTGGCTACGCTTTTGCGGATCGCCATGGTGTTCAGTGTGGGCCTGGAGTATTTCTTCAATCCGGAGCCGAAGCCGGTGCTGGAGATCGTGCGCAAGAAAGACCGTCTGCGTTTTCCGGATTCGCCGGACGCCGATCAAGGTCGTCCTACCACTTCGAGAGCCTGGACTTCCCTGTTCCCAATCGTCGAGTTGAACTCCTATCTCGCGGACTTCGAACCGGGAGCGGCGCAAGGCCGAAATTGCACCACCATCCTGGTATCGAGTTCCTCTATGTGTTGGGAGGCAAGGTGGAGTTGCTGGTGGCGGGGCATCCCTATGAATTGTCGGAAGGCGATGCGGTGTACTTCGATTCGACAGCGCCGCATGCCTACTTGAGAATCGGGGGGAAGCGGACCACAGCGATTGTCGTCACGCTGGGGTCGTGAACGGATAGTTCTGATCGACGAAGTGAGAGGGAGCAGTCGCCGCGGACCTTGCATCTAGCGGATGTCCCTTACCGTCACCCCCTTAAATCTTAAGGGGTGTCAACTTTCAGTTAACGGCTCCTCAATCAACAATCCGGTCCGCTTTAGTGTTGGCGTTTTCGGAGAAGGGATCAGTTCGGGCGCAAGACCACCATCGTGGACGAAAAAACGGGATATCGGAAACTAGAGTCACGAAGCAGCAGCCAAGCGATAAATGGTGGCCTCGTGTACGTTTAACGTTCTTGCTATGTCCGAACCGACTTGCCTTCTGCGAGCAACTGCGTGGCAACTTGAGCCTGATCCGGATTGAGTTTGGGTGGCCTGCCGAAGCGCACGCCACGCTGCTTTGCTGTTTCACTTACCGCCCAGTTCGCTCGGGAATTAGATCCCGCTCGAACTCCGCATATTGCGGTCTCCGCAATATGCGGATTATGCGGAGTGCGCGATTATGCAAAGCCACAGCGCTGAAATGGCGGTGTGGCCCGTGTTTCAATGATGTGGTAGTGTTGCAAATTTGACCTTTCCAACATTTCTAGGCGAAAGTGTTTGCCTCCAAATCCAATGTAGGCGCTTCTTTGAGCGAAACCGTCGCCTGGTTAGGCGAAGGAATCATGTGCTCCAGATTCCAGACGTCGTCGACCACCACGAGCGAACGGTCGCGCGCATGATCGTTGTATATCCAGCCTCGCAGGCTCGTTGCTGATCCGGCCGTACCCGGCGCTGATATGTTCGCCGATCGCGGATGCAATCTGGGCCTTCAGCAAAAAAGGAGAGCCCTTCCACTCGCGGCCAATCGTAATCCAGCCAATCCCATCGGCAAATGCGCCTCGTACCGACGCGTCCCGGCAGCGCGGAAACCAGCTCCCAGGTTTTTCGCAACGGAATCGGCGCAGGTGGAGACTGCCATTGGCTGGCTGGTAGCCGCGCACCCGGATCATCCAGCGAGCACATGGGAATTACTGCGGAGCGTTTTGACCGACGGTGGCGAGAGCCTAGATAGGCGCGCCCGCGCGAGGATCTCCGCGGCTCATCCGGCCACCTCGGCGCCCACCTATAGGGTTTAGCGCCTATGGGCTTCTGCCCTGCCCTATCGACCCCATGGCCCAATCTTCACTTGCGCCGACGTGCCAGTGGCCGGAAGCGGTCCAAACGATGTCGAGCCCACCGCCGTGTTGAGCAGAACCTCCACGGCAGCCCCGATACTATCCTCGGCCGTCACAGTCATGTGCGTGGCCCACGGACCAGCGGGCAACTGCGCATCGAATGTCGAGATTTGATCGGGATTGGTGACGCCGCTCAACTGGCTCGGCTCCGACACAATCAGGTCGTGCCGTTGACCGCCAAAGTAATCTGTCTGCAGCAAACCCGCCGTTCCCCCAAGAATCTCGGCAAAGATCGCAATCGGCCCGCCCAGCAGCACTTCGGCTGTGGCAAAATCGTTAAAATCGCTGATCGCGGTACTGCCGCCAACGCCGACAATTACATGCGACGGCACCAGAACCTCGGGCATATTCGAAAGCGCCGCGCTGTCCGTGCGCAAATCGAAAATCGCGCCACAGGTAGCGCACATCGGCGGAATTAGATCGGAAGGTTTTGTGGTCGGGCGGCACGGTGGGGAGGGCGATAAGAGGCCCTGTGCCGCCTCAAACGCAGTCCCGAGATCGGTGTCATTCCCGTTCAAGTCGACCAGTGCGTTGGCCAGTGAGGAGCCAAAGTGCGGGGTGTCGAGCGTAATCAGTTTGTGCATATCGCCAAAACCCAGATTGTCAGGCCGCTGATAGGGCACATTGGGATTGGCCGCACCTGCATACAGCCGCGCGAGTATGCCGCCCATGCTGTGCCCCACGAAATCCGCCTGAGTCACCGCAGTTCCTTGCTTGCGCATCGACGCTAGTGCTGCCTGGATACCGCGCTGCGGCTGGAATAGGTTAACTGCGAAGCGCGAGGCGTGCGTCGCTTCATAGTCTTGTTCATAAACGAAAAAGTGCGGGGCATTTGGCAAACTCCACTTCCACGTGCAGGCGTTGGACCACAGTCCGTGCAGTAGCACAACGGGCGGTCTCCACAGCGAGATCGGTAGGGTCCCCTGTTGAGGCGCGCTGCCGCCAATGGAATTCAGCTTGGCAGTGACGTTAATGGTCCGGGTGAGCGCGGCGATATCCTGTGCCTGGTAACCGGGGCGAACGAAATCGACGGGCGCCTTCAACATCGCAAACGCCATGCCGGTACCGTCCAACATTTCCTGAGCCGTTACCATGACGTTCCCGTTTGGGGAGGTTACACAGTCATTGCTGTCGAGGCAACTCAGGGTTCCTGTATTTTCACAGGGTGTCGCCGGATTGGTGCCAGCGCACGTCGAATCCGCGACGGAAAACGTAACAGTCCCACCCGGCTGTGATAAGTGCCAGCGCAAAATCAGAGGCGTCACCCCGTCCGCTGCGATCGCATTGACGGTGGACCCGGAAGTTCCAAAGCCATAATACGAATCCGTGTTCCACGTGTTCCCCAGAGAAGTTAGGGGCAGCAGCGGACGCAGTTGGTCGTTGTTTGGATCGATGGCGTCGGGCGGACTCAGGGCTGCGCTGCTTGGGCTGCTAACCTGATTGCCGGTGCCGCCGCCGACATTAATTCTAAAGATAATGCCATAAGGGCGGCAAAGGGGGTCTGTCTGACCCTGGCAGGCATCGCCGCCCTGCGGAAACGTTCCATACAAGCCATCCGGAGCGGCCATCAACTGGGACGCCCCACCGGAGAGACCATCTGAGCGTACAGGACTATTGGAGGCGAAAAAGGGGAAGAGGACCGTGAGGGTGCCGTCGGGAGCCATCTGGAACACAGCATTGGTTGCGCCATAAAAGTTACCATCGCTGCCCTGAACCACTGATGCGGGAGAGCCTGAAATGTAGCTGTTCGATAAGTTCAGCAACACAGTCACAGTACCTGAAGAGGTAAGTTGGAAGACGGTGTCCTGCCCGGTTGTAACGCCGTAGAAATTGCCATTGCTGCCGAGGGTCAGGGGGGTGCCTGAAGCGCTTAGCGGACTTGAAGCGGGAACAATCATCGTAGTGGTTAAGTCTCCGGACGGCGACAGTCTGATCATCGACCTCCCAGACGCGCCGTAGAAATAGCCATCGCGGCCTTGCACTACCGGACCGGGATGAAAGATTCCGTCAGCAGTGCCGAACGTATGGAGTAGCGTCGCAACGCCGTCGGTCGTCATGCTAAAGAAGGTCCCGGGACCGTTACCTGATCCGGAATACGACGTCCCATAAATGTTTCCGTCGCTCCCAAAACAAAGGGGATAGATACTGTAGGCCCAATACGGCAGTGGAAACGAAGTATATGAGCCGTCGATGCCGATCCGGAATATATTCTGAACGCCCGTATCGCCAGTGACACCCCAGAGGCTACCATCCGGCCCTTTCACCATGGCCGTGTTAGGAGATTGGCCGTCCGCTCCGCCGGCGAATGCATGAAGAACAGTAAACTCTCCGGCCGGCGAGATCTTGAACACGGTGCCATATCCCGCGCCGTTGAACTGATTGGGTGCGCCGCCGCTGAAGGTAGTCCCGTATAAATTGCCGTCGTTGCCGCGAACCAGGCCCGCCATGGGCGTGTAACCCGCTACGGAGTTCGTATTCGAAAACGCATAGACCGTCGTGATGCTGGACGGACACCTGTTCGCGTCTTCCACGCAATTCAAATCTCCCAGCACCTGCGCCTTAGCGCAATTAGCTATCAGCACGAGGAAGACGGCGACAGCGAGACGAGACATGCCACACATCATCTCAAATCTACTTACATCACGGCTAACATGATGTTCCTGTGGAGCAACTTGTGGCGTCTGTAGCCCATCATCTTCGTAAATCTAAAAAGGAAAAGTAGGCCGGGCGCTACTCCGAGTTCTTGACGGTCAGCCCGCAATGCAGACTCTCATTCCACTCGGTCTTTCGCCAGCGCGGCCTCTCGCGGCTGCCACTGCATGTTGGCTGGAACGTCCCTGCCGCCGTGCTTAAGAGCGACGACGTGATCGATCACAAAGCCCGGACACGCCCGGTTGTCCTTCCGGTCGTCGGGCATGGATGTGTTCGCTGAAACTCCCGACGAGCTGCCGGATCGCGCTGGATGCGCCCATGGGCATCGCGTTGGCACACGCAGCAGTAATTGGCCCGATGCCCGCAATCGCGGCCGTCCTGTGCCGGAACGGTTGCCGGCAGGAAATACAGTATCAAAAGGGAACAGAAAATGGCGCTCAACCCCATCCTTGCGCGAGTTAATGCATGGCACGTGCCAGTTGTCGTCCCCTGCCACCAACGATTCACGAATCAAAAGACCAATGAGAATTTCCGGCCACGGCGCGCCCACTATCATTGCAGCAGTCCCAAAGATGATGAAACGTCACAAGTAGCCGGGCCCAGGGGTCCGGCTATCTATTTACATGACTCCGCTCGACGCTCCCACGCCGAACTACGCGCCGCGGTAATAGTGGCAAGCCGTCACATCCGCAAGCTCGGTTTTGGCCGCAAGGACGATCCGGTTCTCGCTAAGCTGCAGGCGGTGTGCGAGACGCGCGAAGCGTCAGCCGAAGTTCCTATCGGGTGAAGGTCAAGCTCCACCGGGATAACTACTCTTTTCTGGCGGGGCTGGGGGCTGTCAAATCATCTCCGCCGCTCACAAACATTCGCGTCCTCGTAGGGCGCGCCGGTGTGGTCTGAGTTATTCAGGAAGCTGAAGAAGGGCCGAAGGTGGTTCTTGTTCAGCCAGAACTCGACGTTATGACAAGGGCATCTCGGGGCGCGTTAACTGATACGCTTCACGGTCGCCTCCGGATCGTCGTGGAAGAATGGGTTCATGGGGGACACTGGAACAGGCGCTCCAGGAGCTGCACGGGGCGGGAAAACCCGTCGAGATAGTCTGGCTTTGGGATGGAGGCGTTGAGGTAAAGGCCGGGGAAGAGGAGAGGAACTTTAGGTTCATAGCGGAAGTGCTGCCGTGGCTACAGCACTGGTACGGCCTGAAGTCGAGCGGGGCAAGCGCCGATGCGCTCGAAACCGAGCTCCAGAAAATCTACGATTCGGAAATCAACGTCACTATCCGGATAGGGGGCAAGAACATCCTCGTCGCTCTGGGGAACGACTTTACCGGATTCGATGCGGAAGGGAAGGTAATCAAAATTTCCGACGTCCTTCCTTGGCTCCAGAGGGCGATCCACGAAAGCTACTCGAAGTCGAAATACGACGTCGAGCGGCTCGGCGGAACGTTCACTTCGCAGATGGCTGAGATCCTGTGATGAACAGTGAACCAGACCTCACGTGCCCGACGTGCGGCAACACGATGGAACTCAGGTTCTGTTGCAGCTTCGATTCGACTCACCGACAATGAACAAATGCGAAAACGGGAGCGGAGCCGAAATCCATTGTTTGCCAAACGTTGGTTCTCGGACGATGTCATTGTTACCTGCGTGCGATGGTATCTCCGGTTTCGACTCAGCTATCGAGATCTGGCGTCCATCGTCGCCGAATTGGGCATCGCGGTAGCGCCAACAACCATCCTGCGCTGGGTCGTGCGATACGCAGAGGAATTTGCCCGCCGCTGGGAGCCATTTGAATTGATGGTGGGTCGATCCTGGCGGTGGATGAAACCTATATCAAGGTAAATGGCGGATGGATGTACTTGTACCGGGCCGTCGACGAGCGAGGATTAACCGTCGCTTCTTATCTGAGCCGGAGCCGCGATTTGGCTGCTGCTCGCATCTTCTTCCGTCGCGCTTTGAAACGTCATGGGCAACCACGCAGCATCACCTTGGATGGCTTCGAACCGAGTCACGCGGCCCTGCGCCGCATGGGAATGCGGAACGAGTTCAACTTTCGCGGTCCGAACCCGGTGAATATCCGTTCTTGCCAATACCTGAACAACATCGTCGAACAGGATCATCGGCGTGTGAAGTTTCGGGTATCAGCAATGTTGGGCTTCAAGTCCTTTCGCTATGCGCGCCGTGTACTCGCTGGAATCGAATTAATCCAGAAGTTGAAGAAGGGACAATACGGGGTTCCCTTCAGCTTCGGCAGCACCTCGTGTCAAATCTGGCGTCATGTTCTTGCCGCGTAGGTGCAACAGAACCCAGTTTTCGATCAAGACCGCATTGGCGCTACTCCTGCCACCGTCAAACAAGTGCTATGTCCTGAATTGCGCCAGTCTTGAACAACCCCTTCACCTCGTCCGTATTCTCCAGGTGCAGGGACCAGTCTCCGGCTGGGTCTTGGCCTACCAGTACCTGCCATGGCGCACCACTCGGCCGGCGAGTGCCGGCGATGCCGTTAACCGTTGTCACGTTTGCGGTCGACGCGGCTGTGACACCGGAAGCAGTCTTGGCGAGCGAGAGCACGTTCAACTCTTGCGTAACCCCATCGTTAAGCAGGCAGAATAGGGAAACCTGGTGAACGGCAAGATCTTCAATGTTCGGCTGTAAATCGCCTCGTTCGATAGACAGCGTCGCTTTCATCTGGCTAGCGGCGTCGGCGGCGGTTTCAGGGTTATTGAGAAGATACCAGGCGTCGGGAAACTCGTCTCGCAAACTGAAGGAGCGGTCGCCGCTGAAACTGCGATCCAGATTGCGAGTAACTTGCTCACGGTAGTCGTAGCTGTTTATTGGATTCCGTTGCGAAAATCCAGATGGCGCAAGGACGGCCGACTAAGCCGGCCTTTATGCGGCTATACCGAATAGCTTTTCGATGAACTTCATCTGAGCTACCGTGTCACCTTTCGCTACTCGCCTCGCTCGCCCTTTCCTGATCATGTCCATCGCTTCGATCCCTCGCAGTGTTCGCCAAGCCGTCGGCACCGAACCGTATCCCTTGGCCAGCCAAGTCCGTCGCTTCACGTTTCTGTGGTCCTGCTCCACGATGTTATTCAAGTATTTGCACTGTCGTAATCGGCAACGCCGCCGTAAGGTGCCTTCCTGCTTCAGATCATTGACCGCCACCGGATAGGCGCGGTTCTTGTCCACGTTGATCACCCGCGGCGTCAGATTGGCTGAATGGGCCAATGCCCGCCGAAAGAAGCGTTTCGCCGCTGCTGTGTCCCGCTTGGCGGTGAGTAGAAAATCAATGGTCTGCCCCGTGGAATCGACCGCTCGGTACAGGAATCGTTCCTGGCCCTTCACTTTGATATAGGTTTCATCCAAACGCCAGCTTCTGTTGGTCGGCTTCAGGTGCCGCCGACAGCGCTTGTCCAACTCTGGCCCGTAGATCTGGACCCACCGCCAAATACAGCTGGCGCTGATAAACAAACCTCTTTCTGCGGTCATCTCGCCCATCTGTGCCGCTGAAATCGGATAGCGCAGATACCAGCGCACACACCACATGATGATGTCACCCGGATAATGTCGCCACTTAAAGGGATTCGACGCGGTAATCGGCACAGCTCACCTTATCAGATCGGCTCCCAGTTTTTTTCGCAACGGAATCGGCCGGGTCCTTCAATGACGAACGGGACACCGTCCTACTCGACCGTGTGATGCAGGTTTACGGACATGTACTCCGCTAACCGGTACTGGTCAATTGTGTCCGCACCAAGTTCCCAGAGCATCAAACCCCGCATTCCGTTCTTCATCACGTAACCGGCTTTGCTCGCCACATCCCCAGCCAGGTTAGGTGAAATGAAAACCTGTGTCGACGAGCAATACATGTGCGACGACTCGCTCAAATCGTCCCAGTGCGGCGGCCCGCAAGCAGGCAGGTATTTTTCCATCACCTCTCTGTACGTGAGGATACCGCTGTTTGAAACATAAGTCCCCGGACCGGGCCCTGAATACGGCTGATAGAGTCCTTCGTTGCTGCTGCCCACACCGCTGTAAGAGTGAGCGTAAGCGGGAACGCCCAATACCATTTTCCGCGATGTAACCCCCGCGGCCAGTAGCGACCGTACCACCGTGTCGACGTCCGGGCCGCCGTCCGGATTCGCCACGGAAGGGCGGAGGGGAGCGTTGAAGTTCGTCACCTTATTCGGTGAGTCCAAGCTTGCGGAATGAAAGTTGTAAGCCATCAGGTTGAACCAATCGACGCTCACCTGTATGGAGGAAAGCGTGTTGCTGTACTGTGCGTCGAATGGCGCGATCGCCATCGATAGAGGATAGTGCTTGCTGTTCTTCGTCCCCAGCGCGTTGAGCTGGGTTCGGAACTCCTTAATCAGCGGTTGAATGTTTAGCGCGTCCTGGGTACCCGGAAACTCCCAATCGATATCGATACCCTCGAACAGTGGCGGATTGCGCTCGATGAATTTAGCAAGACAGGAGGCTACGAACGCTTTGCGAGAGGCTGCATCCCCGGCAATGCAAGT
>CAVYEV010000051.1:0-35242 GCA_963767545.1 Terriglobia bacterium | reverse complement strand
ATATCGGCACTATCGACGCGCGCCTGATCTGTCTCGACGCGGCCACCGGCAAGCCCTGCCGCGACTTCGGAACCGCCGGCCAGATCGATCTTCGCCAGGGCATAAAGAACATCATCCGCGCGGGAGAATACGAGGAGACTTCTCCGCCGGCCGTCATTGACGATTTGGTGATCGTGGGCTCTGGGGTTGCCGACAACGATCGCGTCGAAGCTCCAAGCGGCGTTGTTCGGGCATTCGACGCGCGCACCGGGGCATTGCGCTGGAGTTGGAACCCGATACCGCAGGATAAACACGATCTGGTCGCGAAAACCTGGCAAGGAGATAGCGCAGCGAAGACCGGTGCCGCCAATGCCTGGTCGATTTTCGCCGTTGATCCCGAGCGCCATCTGGTCTTCGTTCCTACCGGAAGCGCCAGCCCCGACTACTATGGAGGCGAGCGCAAGGGCGACAACAAGTGGGCTAATTCCGTGGTTGCTCTGCGTGCCGCGACCGGAGAACTTGCGTGGGGATTTCAACTGGTACATCACGATCTGTGGGATTACGACAGCGCGTCACCTCCGCTGCTTGCGACGATACTCCACAACGGCGTCCGGACTCCCGTTGTGGTGCAAGGCAATAAAACGGGCAATCTGTTCGTGCTGCATCGCGAGACGGGGAATCCGGTCTTCCCGATTGAAGAGCGCCCCGTACCGCAGAGCAAAGTGCCTGGGGAGATGACATCTCCCACGCAGCCGTTTCCTCTTTCACCGCTGCCGCTATCGCCTCAGCGTCTCAATGCGCAGGATGCCTGGGGGCCTACTCCTGAGGACCGCCAGGCATGCCGCGACCGCATGGAAAAGCTGCTAAACGAGGGCATTTTCACGCCACCGGCGGTTCTGGGCTCGCTCATCTATCCCGGCAACATCGGAGGCATCAATTGGAGCGGATATGCCTTCCATCCCGGCTCGCAGATGTTGATTACAACCACGCTACGCATTGCTTTCGAGGTGCATCTGATTCCGAGGGATCAGTACAAAGCAACTGAGCAAGCTGCCCGCCTGGGCAAGATGCGGGCCGAAGTGTCTCCTCAACACGGCACGCCATACGGCATGAGCCGGGACGCGATTCTTTCACCGGCCGGTATGCCCTGCAACGCGCCGCCGTGGGGCGTGTTGACCGCGGTAGACCTGAGCAACGGCAAGATTCGATGGGAAACTCCGCTCGGAACCACCGAGGGCTCGATGCCGGCTAATCCGCCGGTTCGTGGACTGGCAGGTTTCGGTGGGCCGATCGTAACCGCTGGAGGTCTGGTATTCATCGGGTCTGCTTGGGACGGGTATCTGCGAGGGTTCGACATCGAGACCGGAAACGAACTCTGGAAAGGGCAGCTTCCCGCGCCCGGCGAGGCAACGCCCATGACCTATCAGGTACGTCCGAATGGAAAGCAATTCGTTGTGATCGCGGCAGGAGGCCACGGCAAGTTGCCCATGAAAGTCGGGGATGCGCTGGTCGCATTTTCGCTGCCGTAGCTCGCCGCCTGATATAGAATCTTTCCATGATGAAATGGTTTGTTCCTTCGTGCGCGCTTGCAGGGTTAGCCGTGGTGGCCACATTCGCAATCAACCGTCCCGGCGAGATTCCGTTTGAGAAGATCACGATCGACCTCGGAGCCGCCGAGCCCGCGGCGTTCGCTGATGTCAATCGCGACGGCAAGATCGACATCGTCTCCGGCGAGAACTGGTATGAGGCTCCTCGCTGGACCAAGCATCACTTCCGCGATATCGACTTCAGGAACGGCTATATCGACGACTTCAGCGACCTGATGCTCGACGTCAACGGCGACGGATATCCCGACGTGGTGAGCTGCGCCTGGTTTGCCAAACGCATCTGGTGGAATGAAAACCCCGGCAAGCGTGGCCGGCGCGTGGAAAGAGCACAGCATCCAGGAGGGGTTCAACGTGGAGTTCGCCTTTCTTGTCGATATCGACAATGATGGGAAAGCGCACGAGGTACTTCCGGAACTCGCCGGTAAAGGGCCTAATGGCGAGGGCGGCGTCGCATGGTACGAAGCGCAAAACGGAGCATTTGTGAAGCACGTTGTCAGCGCCACCAATCCCGGCCATGGCATCGGCGCGGGCGATGTGAATGGCGATGGACGCAACGACATTATCACGCCCAAAGGTTGGTATGAAGCGCCTCCCGATCCACGCGCCGGAGACTGGAAATTTCACCAGGATTTCGATCTCGGCCAGACCGGCTTCATCTACGCCTTCGACGTGAACGGCGATGGCCGTCCGGACCTCGTCACCTCCATGGCCCACGATTACGGCATCTTCTGGATGGAGCACGCGGCGGACGGCAAATGGGTGAAGCATATGATCGACGATACGTGGTCACAGTCCCATGCCATGACGTTGGTCGATTTTCGCGGCGACGGCCACAAAGGTCTGCTAACCGGCAAGCGTTTCATGGCTCACGATCACGATCCCGGCGTTCGCGAGCCGCTGGGCGTTTATTGGTACGAGGCGTCAAAGCGGACGATCCCAAGAACGGCAACGTCATGTGGGTGAAGCATGTGATCGACTACAGCACCAGGACGGGCGGAGGCATGCAAATCCCGGTAGCCGACATCGATGGGGACGGCCACCTTGACTTCGCCACCGGCGGAAAAAGCGGCCTTTATCTATTCCACAATCTGACGCGGTAGAGACAGATCGGCGCTCTCAACAAAAACTTCAGTCCAGGGGAAAATAAGCTATCTTGGCTGGATACATACGTTACCGTTTGTGCGATACTTGTCTTACTCGCTACTCGGGAACTTATGAAAAAACTGCTTTTTGTTGCATTTGTCGGGGCGCTCAGCGCCAGTGCCTCGCTTTCCGCGGCAGTAACGATCGCCGCTAATGGAGTCAAGAACTCGGCAAGTTATGCCAACCCGGCCTTTCCCAACGGTTCGATCGCACAGGGGTCCCTGTTCGTCGTATTCGGATCGGGCATGGGGCCGGCCCAGATCCAATATGCCAGCAGCTTTCCTTTGCCGGTCAACCTACTCGGAACCTCAGTGAGCGTTACAGTAAACGGCACTACCGTCCAATGCCCCATGATCTACACACTGGACGGGCAGATTGCCGCTATTCTGCCATCCAACACTCCCGTTGGCTCGGGAACGATGGTGGTTTCCTACAATGGAACGAACAGTTCAACCGCTCCAATCAAAGTCGGCGCCAACAGTCCCGGTCTGTTCGCGGTGAATCAGCAGGGCTCGGGTTCTCTCGTTGTCCAGGACGCCAGTGGCAAACCTAACTCACTGACGTTCGCCTTTGCTCCCGGCCAGACCGTCGTACTGTGGGGTACCGGCCTTGGACCGATTTCAGGCAGCGACGCCTCGCAACCTGCTCAGACGAACCTGCCCGGCGGGATCAAGGTCGCCGTTAACATTGGCGGCCAAAACGCGCAGGTTGTTTATGCCGGCCGATCTCAGGACGCCGGCGTCGATCAGATCAACGTCGTGATCCCGAGCGGCGTCACCGGATGCTACGTGCCCGTATACCTCACGGTGACAGGCGCGAACGGCGTCTCGACGACCAGCAATTTCGGCACTATGTCGATCGCCGCCGGCGGAACAGCCTGCGTTGACCCGGGCTTTCCGCAATCGACCACGGGGGGTAACTATAAGATTGGGTCAGTCGGACTCTCACGCTCGTCCATTCAACTGCCGATTCTTGGTCAGACGTATACGAGCCTCACGGACGGAGGCAGCGGAGTGTTTCTTGCATTCGACCCGACTTATCTGGCATATGCCGCGGGGAACTACTACGATTACGTAAATGGATCGTGCTTCGTGTTCATGTACAACAGTGTGGGCTCCGTCCCGAACACTCCACAGCCGCGTTATCTCAATGCCGGTTCGATACTGAACGTAACGGGACCGAATGGGACCAAGCAATTGACCATGCAGCCAAGCTTGCCGGGAATCTATAGCGCCACCTTAGGCCTCATGAGCACGTTACCCGGATCGAAGAATTCGCCGCTCTACCTCGATCCTGGATCGTACACTGTCGACAATGGCACGGGCGGAGCCGATGTCGGCCCGTTCAAGCTCTCGATTAACGTTCCACCTGCGTTTATCTGGACGAATCAGAGTTCCATTACGTCAATTGACCGGACGCAACCACTACGGATCACGTGGTCTGGCGGCGATCCCAATGCGCAGGTGCTGGTTACTGGTGGCAGCTATGCCGTGGCCTCTGCCTACGTATCGTTCATCTGTTCCGCGAAAGATTCCGATGGCGGTCTGACTGTCCCGCCGGCAATTCTTTCTCTTCTGCCTCCGTCGGCGACGCTTGCTGCAGGCGCTATCGGTGGGAGTTTGGTAATCAGCACGAGCACTAGCGTGACGGGTTCCGCTCCGGGTCTCGACCTTTTGGGTCTGAGCGACTCGTTCTCAATTGTTGCGTCGGGAATTCCTTACAAATAGCGCTGGGAGAGCTTACTGGGGTGGCGTCACAGCCACCCTTTATTGAAAGAAGCCGCCAGCGCTGGCCTTCGGTGCCGGGCACCACGACGATCAATTCTGAAACACCTCAAAAATTCGGCAATATAAGGTGTAAATCCTTTGAACGCTGTTAGCTTTCATCGTCGTTACAATTTGCAAATCGAAAACCGCCGGGCCTGTTACCGGACGCCGGCGCAACCCGTTCCACACGTCGCGGATTGGTGACAACGGAATAGAACTCGCAAAGTGGTTGCGCTATCACATAGAGGGCTACGGTATGATCGCGAGCTTGGTCGAGCAATGCGCGTGAGGCCACGTGCTTAGAATTATCTGCATTCGCTTCATGTGCCAAAACATTTGCATCAAAACCCCCGGCTCAACGGACATCGTCGTAGATGTCGCGGCGGCGGAGCAAGTTCATTGCTAATGCTGTTTTAACGGCGAGTTTGGCAAGCTGAGCTTCGGGCGACAGGAAATCGGTGAGTGAGCAACGGCCTTGATTGGCCACATTTGTCAAGACAAGCCACGAAAACAGCGTACACTACTGATGTCCGGGCATTCGTGCGGACACATCATACGTTCAAAAGCAAAAGGGTACATGAAAAAACGAATAACACTCGCTCTTATCGCAATAAGTAGTGCCGCATCGCTTTCCGCCGCGCCCACCATCGCTCAACTCGGAGTCAAGAACTCGGCAAGCTATTCGAATCCGGCGTTCCCAAACGGTGCTATCGCGCAAGGATCGCTCTTTGTCGTGTTTGGTTCGGGAATGGGTCCCACGGCCATTCAGTATGCTACCAGTTTCCCATTGCCCACGACTCTATCGGGGACATCGGCAAGCGTCACAGTCAACGGAATGACGTTGCAGTGCATTATGATCTACACTTCGGCCGGGCAAATCGCCGCGATACTGCCCTCGACAACTCCCGCTGGAACCGGCACGATTACGGTAACTTACAACGGCGTAGCTAGTCCGACAGCCCCTATAACCGTGGCGGCTAGCAGTCCGGGCCTCTTCACGCGCAACCAGCAGGGTTCCGGCCCCGCGGTTGTCCAGGATGCCAATTACTCCGCTAACTCCTTCATCAACTCTTTCCAGCCTGGACAGACCGTAACTTTCTGGGGTACCGGCTTAGGACCGATTGCCGGTAGCGACGCGGGCATTCCTCCCAGCGGTAATCTGCCCGGCGTAAATGTTACTGCCTTGATTGGCGGCCAGAACGCGACTGTAGCTTACGCCGGCCGCTCAGCATACGCCGGCGTCGACCAGATCAATATCACCATTCCGAGCGGCGTTTCAGGCTGTTTTGTTTCAGCCGCCATCTTTGTCAACGGGATCCCGTCGAACTTCACCTCGTTTTCGGTCGCGGCCAGTGGAAAAATCTGCTCCGATCCTAATCTATTTTCCGCGGCCGACATTCAGCGGATAGCCGCCGGTAATTCCCTGCGGCTCGGGACAGCTTTACTGAGCCAGTACACCGCAACGGGGACTGTGTTGGGACTCCCGCTAAAGCTCGACTACGAAACAGGCAAGAGTTACTACATGACTTACTCACCTGATCTTTTCCTGAACTCTCTCTCGGGGCTGGCCGACCTCGCAGTTTCTCCCGGCTCTTGCGCGGTCTTCCAATATGTCAATGGCGAGTTCGTCGATCCGGTGCCGGCCCCCGGGTTGGATGCCGGCGCAGCAATCAACGTGTCCGGCGGCGGAACCACGGACGTGATGAAGAATTCCGTGCTCGGACACTATCAAGGGACTTTTGTTACTCCCAATGTCTTGTCGCCGCCTCCGCCATTTCTGAAACCCGGCGGCACTTACTCGGTTGACAATGGCTCGGGCGGCGCTGATGTGGGAGCATTTAAATTCAACGCGACCATGCCGGCTTCAATTACCTGGACCAATAAACCGGCGGCGGCCACTGTTGCCCGATCGAAAGACCTGGCTGTTACTTGGTCGGGCGGCGATCCATCGTCCTTTGTCTACGTCTTCGGACAGAGCCCGATCGAAGCGACCGGCATGACGGGCGTCGAATTCATTTGCGTCGGCCGGAACTCCGATGGAGGATTGACAGTGCCGGCGCCCATACTTTCGGCCCTGCCGGCTAGCGCGAATGTCACCGAATTCGGCTTCACGATCCCCGGGGGCGTGCTGGTGGTGAACGCGACCACGGTTACCCGCAATACGGCCCCGGGCGTCGACGTCTTCCTTTCCGGAACTTCAACCGGCGATGCAAAAGGCGCATTCGCCTTCCAGTAAACTCGTAATTAACACGCGAACTAACAAGGGCGATTCTAATGGATCGCCCTTGTTTTAGATCAAGATTTGCGCGAGCATCGGCGGTTATGACTCAAATCGCGCGACTGAGAACTTAGACGCCAGCCTGTTGATGGTGCTCGCACTGCGAAATGTCACTGGAGCCTTGAGGGCCCGCTCAAGCGTCTTCCCTGTGAATTTCGAATCGCTCTGCTTCGTGCGGCATAACCAATAGACCTCGCGTCCATGCACGTGGAAGTCGTCGATCGGCGATGCAAAAGCCATCACCGCCGCCAGCGTGCTCGCGCTTAATCGATCCTGGAGGAAGCCGATATTCAGTGCTTGCGACAAGGCGAGAGCCGCCTTATCGAAGGGCTGGTATTCGCTAATCGCCCGGATCTCTTCGACGCTCCTGACAAACGTGCCCACCTCATAACCCAGTGCCGCTTCCAGACGCCGCTCGATTTTCTTTTCGAGAACATTATCTCCGGCGGCTTTTGTTTCGAAGATGACGTTCCCGCTGGCGATGAACGTCTCCACATTGGCGAACCCGAGCGCGGAGAACAGATCCCGCAACGCCTCCATTTTGACCACATGCCCGCCGACATTGATCGCGCGCAGAAATGCGACGTAACGTGCCATGGCAACAGTCTACACGGGCTGCACGTTATCATTTCAAGTAGTGCAACAGCGCCTTTTCCTGATCGACTCCTATGGCTTCATCTTCCGCGCCTACCATGCGCGCGCCCGGACCAAAGCTCCGCCCATGCGCACCTCCACCGGGATCTCGACGGAAGCCGTCTTCATCTTCAACAACATGATTCGCAAGCTCGCCAAGTCGTTCGAGCCCGAGTACATGGCCGCGATTTTCGAGAGCGTGGGCAAAACCAAGCGAGAAGAATCGTTTGCCGAATACAAGGCCAATCGCGCCGAAATGCCGCAGGACCTGCCCGCGCAAATCGGATACATCCGCCAGTTGCTCGAAGCAATGAACATCCCGATTCTGCAGTTTCCCGGCTATGAAGCGGACGATGTGATCGGCACTCTGTCGCGCCGCGCAGAACGCGAAGGCTTCGACGTCATCATCGTTTCGAGCGACAAAGACATGCTCCAGCTTGTCACCGATCGCATCTGGATGCTGAATCCCGCAAAAGACGACATCATCTACGATCCGCTGAAGGTTAAAGAGTTCATGGGAGTCGAGCCCAGGCTGATCGCCGACTACCTGGCGCTTACCGGCGACACGGTCGACAACATCCCGGGAGCGCCGGGTATCGGCGAAAAGGGCGCGCGCGACATTCTGGAGCAGTTCGGCTCGCTCGAAGCCGCCCTCGACCGGCCCGAGGAGGTCAAGCGCAAGATGTACAGCGAAAGCCTCAAAAACAATCGTGAACGCATCGAAATGAGCAAGCAATTGGCGACCATCGAATGCAATGTTCCGATCGAATTTTCGCTGGACGATTTCGCGGTGCGGACGCCTGAAGTTGCCGCGCTGCGGCGCATTTATAAGGAACTCGAGTTCTTCACCCATCTGGACGAACTGGGTCCCGGCGAGGACACGCGGGAGCGCGACGTAAAGCCGCTGCACTCCGCGGAGGAGATCGCCGCGTATATCGACGCGATTCCCCCAGGCACCCCTGTCGCCATGGCGTGGAGTGAAACGGCTACGGCTGTCGCCTGGAAGCATGATGAGGCGCGCATCATTCCGGCAGCCTCGCGCGAGCATTTGCGCGGATTGATCGAGGATGCGAGTCGCCCCAAGATCGCTGCGCAAGTTAAGGATCTTCTGCTCAACCTTGGCAAAGCGGGTTTCCATCCCGCGGGATTCGAGCATGACGTCGGCCTGTACTCCTTCCTGCTCGACGCCGATCCATCGTCCTGCTCATTCGACCGCCTGGTATTGCGGCATCTCGAATTTCGCTATGGCGGAGAGCCCGAACGCCAGGCGGGATATCTCGTCGAGTTAATGAACCTGCTCAGCCCGCGGATTGACTCGAGGAATCTGCGCAAGCTCTACAGTGAAATCGAAGTTCCCCTCGCGGGAGTGCTCGCACGCATGGAGCGCGAAGGCATTCGCGTCGACACGTCCGAACTTTCCCGCCTTTCCTTGTTGATGGAAACCGAGATTACGCGCCTAACTTCGGAGATCCACGACATTGCGGGAAAAGAATTCAACATCAGTTCTCCGCAACAACTCGGCCGCGTGTTGTTCGAAGATCTCAAGCTTCCTGCGCCTTTCAAATACGGCAAAGGTAAAACTATTTCTACCGCCGCCGACGTGCTGGAAGAACTCGCCGAAGCGCATGAAATTGTGCGTAAAGTCCTCGAATATCGCCAACTCACCAAACTCAAGGGAACTTATGTCGACGCGCTCCCCGCGTTGATCGATCCCGCGACCGGGCGCATTCACACCAGCTTCAATCAGTCGGGCGCAGCCACCGGCCGGCTTTCGTCCTCCAATCCCAACCTGCAGAACATCCCCATTAAGACGGACCTCGGCCGTGAAATTCGAGCCGCGTTTATTCCGCGCGACGGATGGACACTGCTGGTGGCCGACTATTCGCAAATCGAACTGCGGCTGCTCGCTCATATGTCCGGTGATCCGGTGCTGCTCGACGCCTTCCGGAACGGGGAAGATATCCATACCCGCACGGCTGCCGAGGTACTGGGCGTTCCTCCGCTGCTCGTCACGCCTGAAGCGCGCCGCGCTGCTAAGGCGGTTAACTTCGGAATTGTCTACGGCATCAGCCCCTTCGGATTAGCGGCCCAGCTTGGCATCTCGCGAGGCGAGGCCGAACGCTTCATCGAACGATACTTCGAGCGTTATTCGGGCGTGCGCCGCTTTATCGACGACACCATTGCGGAAGTGCGCCGCACTGGCGTGACCAAGACTCTGCTGGGCCGGGAACGGCCAATTCCGGACATGAACAGCCGAAATCCCAACGCCCGCGGATTTGCCGAGCGCACCGCAGTGAATTCTCCGTTGCAGGGAACGGCTGCCGACATCATCAAGATCGCGATGATCCGCATCGATCGGGAATTGCAGAAATGCCGCTCCCGCATGTTGCTCCAGGTGCATGATGAGCTTGTATTGGAGGCTCCGCCCGACGAACTCGCCGACGTCACGGCGCTGGTGAAGCGCGAAATGGAGAACGCCTGGCCGCTGGACGTGCCGTTGTCAGCCGATGTAGGTAGCGGAATCAATTGGCGTGATGCAAAATAGAGATTGCATACATTGCAACGTTTCTCGAGGATGTCGCGTCTCAGCCTCCAAGAAACCTTTCGGTTTAAGCTGTGTTTGCACGTAAGTAAAATAAGGTGATTCGTAATGAGAAGTGTAAAAATTGTTAAGGCCTTACTAATAATGGCAGCTCTGCCGATTTTCGCCAGCGCCGCGACTCTCCGCTATATTGTGGAACTATCAACCGAGCCCGCGGCTCGCTTCGCATCGCGCAATTTTGGCGAGCGGAAGGAATCTCTGGCGCGTCCCGAGGTGCTAAAGCATCGCCAAGAAATTCGGGTTGAGCAAGATAGCGCCGCCGCCGAAATTCAGAAACTCGGCGGACGAATCGTCGGCCGTACCGACACCGCTTCCAATACGCTTACCATCGATCTGCCGGAAGAAAACGCCCCCAAATTATCGGCGATTCCCGGCGTGAAGAGCTATCACAAGGCGCGAATTCTGAAGGCGAATCTGGACCAGTCCAGCTTCGTTCACAAACTTCCTCAAGTCTATAGTCAGCTTGGAGGAAGTTTCAATGCGGGCACTGGAATTAAGATCGGAATGATCGACACCGGAATCGACATTACTCAGTCGGCTTTCAGCGATAGCGGCTTTCAAGCCCCTGCCGGTTTCCCCAAAGTAAACACAACCGCGGATACCAAATTCACCAATAACAAAGTAATAGTAGCCCGCAGCTATGTCTCGCTCATCAATCCCAGCGATCCCGACCAGGGAGCATCGGATGAATCGGGCCATGGCACCCTCACCGCGGACTGCGCGGCGGGAGGCCCGGTTTCTTATACCTTTGGCACTCTCGGACCCTATAGTTTCACCGGTGTCGCTCCCGGAGCTTATCTCGGCGCTTACAAAGTTTTCGGTACCACCGGCATCAGCGATTCGTACAGTAATGAATCGGCAATCGTCAAGGCCATTGACGACGCTGTTAACGACGGCATGGACGTCATCAATCTGAGTGCGGGTTTCAGCCCTCCAATTACGGTTGCTACCGATCTTATCGCCACGGCTTTGAATACCGCCTTCTCAGCCGGCGTAGTGGTCACCGCCTCGGCGGGAAACGACGGCAACGACTTCTTCTTACGATTCGACCAATCCGCTGGCCGCGACCATGCCGGCTTTCATCACGTCGGAAGGCGCGATGAACGTGATTCAGGTCGGCGCGTCCTCCAATAAGCGTGGCTTCGGACAGCAACTCACCGTAGGTAACAATAATTTTTTAATCGATCCCGAGGACGCGGTTACCACCGACGCCAAGGGGAATAACCTTCTATTCACCAATACTCCTATTGTGGATATGGCCACGGTCGATCCCACAGGTGAAGCTTGTTCTGCTCTCCCCGCCAATAGTTTGAACGGAGCCATTGTTTTGATTTCGCTCGACGGCTGGGATGCCAATGACAACTGCAATCCCTACGACAAAATGTCGAATGCGCAGGACGCCGGAGCCGCGGGCGCGATCATCTACGACACGTTTCCAGAGGATCTCGACGTATTCGTGAGTTACTACGACTCAGGATACACATTCTTCAGCGACTCGGGCATACCCGCCGCTTTCATTACGCGGACCGACGGCCTCGCACTGAAGTCACAACTGGCAAGTCAGCCAAACGCGACGGCAACGCTCGATTTCAATTTCGATTCCGTGCCGCTCAGTTCGGATCGGCTGGCCTTCTTTTCATCGCGCGGACCGAATGTTAATTACGAAATTAAGCCCGATATGGTGGCTGTTGGCCAGTTTTTATTCGGCGTAACCGAAACCGTTAATTCGGTCGGGGACCTCTACGATTCTTCTGGTTTCTTATACCCTGCGGACGGAACCAGCGGCTCCGCGCCCCAAGTCGCCGGCGCTGCCGCGATTCTGAAGTCAGCTCGTCCGGGATTGACTGCGTCGCAATATCGCTCTCTGTTGATTAACAGTGCAGCGCCCATCAGTGATGTTGTCGCCGGCGGCCTGGCCCGCGTAATGGACACAGGCGCCGGTTTGCTGGATGCCAACGCGGCGCTGAATGCGGAAGCGACCGTCGCTCCCGCGAGCCTGAGTTTCGGAATCGGCAACGGCTCCAGCACGCTGAACCAAACGGTCACGGTAACTAACTCCGGAACCTCCGTTGACACCTTCAACCTCACCGTGGCGCCCCGCGACCCAGGATTTACTCCCCAAATTTCACCGGCATCGCTGCAACTTGCGCCAGGCGCATCGGGAACGGTGCAGGTAACTATTCCTGGAGGCGTGCTGCAGCCAGGTGAATACGAAGGCGCAATCCATGTGCAGGCCAACAACACGCCGACTGACACTCACATTCCTTATTGGTTCGGCATTCCCAGCACCAGCCCTTACATGATCATCGATATGGGCTCGGATCAAACCGACACACGAAGCAAAGTCGCTCAGGCGGCGATCGTCTTCCGGGTGAACGACGCCTCTGGCATCATCATGAGCAATATCCTTTCGCAAATTCAGATGTCGGTAGTGCAAGGCAATGGCAAAGTCAGTGCTCCTTATGCTCTGGACGACTATAGCCCCGGTACCATTGCAGTCGATGTCACGATGGACAGCCGCCGCAATTTCGATAACATTTTCCAGGCGCAGATCGGCAATCTCTCTCTGCAGTTCACCATCACCGGGCAGTAAGTAACGCAGGTTCGAGTGGGCTTCCGCTCTTGCAAAAGGCCCACTCGAACATCATTTCTTCGCGCCCGGCGCCAGAAACGTGTGATTCGCGAACACCACGCCGAAACGGGGGTGATGCGCATCGCCTTCCACTACGATATTGAGATATGTGCCCGCGCCATTTTTAGAAAAAAGCGGATCGATCGGTTTCAATACCCAACTCTTCCATCCCGTAACCATCTCCGAGACCTTCGCCTCGAGCCTGAGATGTCCTTTCATGTCCAGGTCGCTATCCCGCAGATTATACGTTCCTGCCAACGCGACGCCCGCCCCCGGCACTCGAAACGAAAGCGAATGAAAAGTCATCATCTGATTCTCCAGCCGGAACGATCCTCGCATATCAGATACCACCGAATCGATTTCCTCGTTCTTCGGCTGGCCCCGTGCATGACGGCTGAAACTGTCGATCTGGCTCTGAATCGTTGAGCGCAGGAACTTACCGTCGCGTACGTTGAAAGTGCCATCGAGGACGAGTTTCTGCTTGACCTTCGCAGTGAGCGGCGGAATATCGATCAGCGTGTTGAGTGTGACTCGCCCCTCCATGAATGGGGAGCCTTTCATTGCCAGGCGCAATAAGTCCGGAAGATTGCCGTCCGGCATGTTGACATGCAGCGAGATGGCGCGCATTTGCTCGCCTTCGTGCTTCACCACCGCTCCGTTGGTCGTGAAATTCGTGCGGCCCAGGGTCGCGTGCACCGGCTGTAGAGTTGTATTGCCGTTTGTGCCGTCGATCAGCACGTCGAACTTTGTCTGCAGCGGAACCGGATTACCTGAAATGCGCAGGCGAAAATCGGGCACCACGGCTTGGCCCTGCGCTCGAATCGCCGCGAGCGTCCCCTGAAAGGAGCCGGTCGAGTGCAGGATGCCGGCAATCCCGTTGAACACGCCGAGATCGGCGTGATCGAACTGATACTGACCATCGAGCTTCGTATCCCCGGGTTCATCCGCGTCCCACGGACCGAATCGGCCGTGGCAAAGCACGTGTCCAGGCGGCTTGGGAATGTTCAGATCCGCGTCGTAGTTTGAGTGGCGAATCCGGACCCACCGGGGTCAGGCGCACGCGATCAATCCGATACTTGAGAGCCGACCGCGTCTTATCCTTCGGCACGATGACCAGCGTGGCGTCGCGCATGTCCACCAGCTTGATCTCTACATTGATCGGCTTATCCTTTTCGCGTTTTCCGGATTCTGTTTGTCCCGAATTCGTTTCTCCCGGCTTCGTATCCTCTTTCGGGGGCAGCGTCATGCGGACGCCTTGGAGCATAACGTAGTCCACCTTTTTCCTCGCCTCCAGGACACTCGCGACATCGACGGTAAAGTGCAGCTTGTCGACCGCCAGAAGAGGTTCTGCCGAAATTTCGGGACGCCGGATCGAAAGGCCCTCGCCGTCTACTTGGACGATAGCTCGGGCCTGACGCCGGAACACCAGTCCCATCGTCGAGAGATGAGGGAGTTGAACGTGTAGAGCGGCCAGTTCGACCTGCGCATGGAAGCGATTATGCAGATATCGAACAGCCTGCTCGCGAACCATGGGATCGAGACGCCGCAAAAGGATACGGCCCGCGACGAACGTGCTAGCAAAGAAGATCGCCAGCGCAATGGCGATTCCAATCAGCCAACGCGTTTTTCGAGGTGTCATCGGCGCCTGTATTGTACTGCGAATAAACGGCGTGCGATTCAGGTGCCGATGTACAGTCCCGCACAGGCAGGCCGGGAAAATCTACGCCACGTTATCCCGTTCGCCGTCGAGAAGCCGCTGTTTCCGCTCAAGTCCCCAGCGATAACCGCCAAGTTCGCCGCTCCCGCGAATGACCCGATGGCACGGAATCAAAATCGCAACTGGATTCCGCGCGCAGGCACTCGCGACGGCTCGCGTAGCGCTCGGGCTACCTATAGCGCCTGCAACTTCGCTGTAGGATCGCGTCTCGCCGTACGGAATCGACTGCAGATAATTCCAGACGCGCATCTGAAACGACGTGGCCCGAATGTCGAGCGGAAGCTGTAAATGCGGCTGGCGCCCGGCGAGATGGGCGGACAATGCGGCAATCCACTGGCGATATACCGGCGGCGCGGGATCGCGCATTGCTTCGAGCAGCGCGGCGGGATATTCGGCTTCCAGGGCGCGCAGCAGCTCGTCTACGCTCTCGCCGAACTGAACGAAGCAGATGCCGCGATCCGTTGCTCCGAGCATCAATTGCCCCGCCGGCGACCCGACAATAGCATACGTAATGATCAGGTTCGATCCGCCGTCCCGGTACTGCTTTGGCGTCATTCCGAGCCGTGAGCCCGCGCGCTCGTAAACCCGGCTCGAAGATCCGTATCCGGCATCGTAAATGGCCGCGGTCACATCGGGAGCGTGCCGCAAACTCGATTTGAGCTGGTTCAGCCGGCACGCCTCGACGTACTGCTTCGGAGACACTCCGGCGATCGCTTGAAAGCTGCGCTGGAAGTGAAACCGGCTCAATCCCGCGCGCGCCGCAAGCTCTTCGAGAGGCAGGCTCTCTACCGCGTTGGCTTCGATATAGCGGCAGATCTTGCGAATACGCTCGGCATTCGGATCGCGGTTAGCCGCGGCCAAAGGATGGCAGCGCAGACACGGCCGCAGTCCATCGCGCTCCGCCTCCGCGGCATCCCGATAAAACCGGACGTTCTTCGCAGCGGCGCCGCGCCGGGCACGATGGCCGGCAGAAAATTCCCGTTGTCAAGACCCCGACAAAAAACTCCCCATCGTGCGCCGGGTCGCGCCGGGTAACAACATCCCAACAGTTCTCTTGATCTAACATTGCATCGCTCCTTTCACTCTAGTCAATTTGCATCGTGGAAGATGAGGCCTAACGTGAACCGCTCGCCCGATAGCAGCGGGCTCACGCCATGCCGGAAGTTCGTGCGGTAATAGCCTCGCGATCCCTTCACCGGCCGGTAACGCGTCGTGATAACCACAGCCTCGCCTTGCTCCAGCCGAATCGCATGTCCGACGGATTGCGCGCGCGGTTGTTGCTCAACCAGCAGCAGTTCGCCGCCCGTAAACTCATCGCCGGGCCGGCTTAAACAAGTCACCACCTGGAATGGGAACACAATCTCGCCGTAGAGATCCTGATGCAGGCAATTGAAATCGCCCTCGCGATAATGCAGCATCAAAGGCGTTGGCCGGACCTGTCCAGCCGCGTGGCATTGTCCAAGAAAATCATCCAACTGCGCGGGATATTCCGTGAAATCTTGAGTGCCGTCATCCATTCTGTGGCGGCGGGTGCAAGGTGGGAATACAGTTCGTGGCGGAGTTGGTCGATATGGGCGGGCAGGGGATAACGGAAGTATTGATACTCCCCGCGTCCGAAGCGAAAGCGGGCCATATCGATCCGGCTGCGGAAGATATCCGGCTGCTGATAAAGCTCGCGCGTCGCTTCACAATCGGAACGCGAGAGCAAAGTCCCGAGTCGCGCGTAACCGTGAGTCCAAAGGCTGTTCACTGCCTGCATGACTTCGAGTTTGCCGCAAAGCGAGCGGACACGCTATCCGATTGTTGCGGGTGAACTTGGCGAGCCCAGGACACGATTTTAGCCGATGCGGCAAATGAAGGCAATGCACGCCAAGCGACAGCAAATCAATGTAACGGCTGCAGTCTCTTTTGTTCTCCGCCCAATCCACAAGCCCTCGCCGCATAATCTGTTAGGCTCGAATTTGTGTTCTCTCGGATAATCTGGATCGTCCTCGACAGCGTTGGTGTCGGCGAGATGCCGGACGCTGCGGCCTATGGCGACGCGGGCAGCGACACGCTGGGCAACATCGTGCAGCAGCGCGGCCTGAATGTGCCGAATCTTTGCGCCATGGGTCTCGGCAATCTGAAGCCCATGGACGGCCTCCCGCCGGCGGCCAATCCCTTCCGGCTCTTATGGACGCTGCACACTCGCCTCGCCCGGCAAGGACACGACCACCGGTCATTGGGAGATGGTGGGCATCCATCTGGAAAAGCCCTTTCCGCTTTTTCCCCATGGCTTCCCGCGAGAAATCCTGCGACGAGTTCGAGGAACGCATCGGGCGGTCGTCCTTGGGCAACAAGGCCGCATCGGGGACGGAGATCATCCAGGAACTCGGCGAGGAGCACATGCGCACCGGATCGCCGATTGTTTACACGTCGGCAGATAGCGTTTTTCAGGTCGCGGCGCACGAGGAAGTCATTCCGCTTTGGGAACTGTACAAGATCTGCGAGACAGCGCGCGAGATCCTGCGCGGTCCGTATGAGGTGGGACGGGTGATTGCGCGTCCTTTCATTGGATCGCCCGGCGCGTTCACGCGAACCGCGAACCGGCACGACTATGCGGTGCCTCCGCCGCAAGGAATGCTGCTCGATCGACTCGACGATCGTAACGTGCCGGTTTACAGCGTCGGCAAAATTTTCGATGTCTTTCTGGGACGCGGCATCCGCGACCACGTGAAGACCAAAAACAACGCGGACGGCATGGCCAAAACGCTCGAAGCGATGCGGGAGTCCCCGGCGGGTCTGATCTACGTCAACCTGGTCGACTTCGATCAGAACTACGGGCATCGCAACGATGTGGAAGGCTACGCGCGCGCACTCGAGGAATTCGACGCATGGCTGCCGTCGTGCATTGCGCAGATGCAGCCCGGCGACCTGCTGATCCTCACTGCCGACCATGGCTGCGACCCCACCACGCCGTCGACCGATCACAGCCGCGAATATACTCCGCTGCTGGTTTATGGACCGAAGAGCGCGCGCGGGTGTCGATCTGGGAACGCGCGCCACGCTATCGGATATCGGCCAGACGGTGGCGGAAAATTTCGGTGCTCACATTTCGAAAGGAACCAGCTTTTTACCTCAAATCGTATGAGTAAGCCTCTGATGGCTGGCAATTGGAAGATGTACAAGACGCCCGCCGAAACGCAGCATTTCTTCGAGAAATTCAACGCGCTGGTTGCCGGCGCGCACCATTGCGAGATTCTGATCTGCCCGCCGGCACTCGATCTGCCCACGGCGGTTGAATCCGAGCGCGGGAACCAACGTCATGATCGGCGCGCAGAACCTCTATCCGGGTAAGGAAGGCGCCTTCACGGGAGAGATTTCGGGCCACATGATTGCAGTCAGTGGGCTGCACTCATGTGCTCGATCGGACACAGCGAACGGCGGCAGTATTTTCACGAGACGGACGCGAGTGTTTCCAAAAAGACCATGGCCGCGCTGGAGGCTGGGTTGACGCCGGTGGTCTGCGTCGGCGAAATGTTGGAAGAGCGCGAAGCGTCGCAAAACGGAAGCGGTGCTGGTGAAGCAGTTTCGCGGCGGGCTCGGCGAGCTGAAGCCGGAGCAGTTTGCGAAGTCGTCGTCGCGTACGAACCCGTTTGGGCGATCGGCACGGGAAAGACGGCGACGCCGAGGATTGCGGCGGACGCGCATGCCGTAATCCGCAAGGAAGCCGCCGGTGTGTTCGGCGAGGCCGCCGCGAAATCGCTGCGGATTCTGTACGGCGGGAGTGTCAAACCGGATAATGCGAAGTCGCTCATGGCTGAGGAAGAGATTAACGGCGTTCTGGTAGGCGGGGCAAGCCTGGATCCGGAGTCGTTCGCGAAAATCGTGAATTATTGACTGTAAGAGGCTGCATTTATCCCGATTTTTTGTGAGAATATCGGATCGGAGTCTCTGATGCTATACAAAGTGAGAGACCTGTCGCCCCAGCAGAAGTGCGCGGTAGAACTGTTGCTTGGACACCCCGTTTCAGAAGACGAAGCAGTCAGTATTAAGCGCGTTGGATCGCCAACGATTATTCGGTCCGGTCCTCTCGCCTGAGGCGCTGAGAAAAGCGCGAGAAGGAAGGGCTACGCCACTATGGATGAATTTTGAAAACGCAGGTGAAACCGTTCAACAAAGGTCCTGAGTTTACTCACACTTTGTTCGAATGAAGCTAATGCGATGTAGCCGTCGGGCCGGACAAGGTAAAGAGCGTCGCGCTTGAGCCCGGCATCTTTCGCGCCGTCGCTCCAAGCGAAGGCATGTAGAGGCAGGTCCAGCTCGCGACAGGCGGTTTCGAGATCTTTGTCTATGTCGCCGTACACGTGTGCTTGCCAATCCAAAGAGCGGAGAGGCTCAAAATTATCCTGCGCGTGAGTTCCCGTCCAGGGGAGGCGATCACCGCCATGAACATCCCCCGCGACGCCTTGGCTTAGCGGGCTATTGGGATAGTGAATGCGCGTCTGGGAAATCATGCGGAACATCGCATGGCGGCTCAGACTGAAGCGGGTGGCGATAGCGAACGCGAGAGGCGCGACAATCCTTCTGGTGAACTCGCCAGCCAATCCTTCCGCGACTAAGCCGGTAAACGCGCGGTCCGTGGTGGATACAAGCGAACGCGCAAAGCCGATCCGCTCCGGCTCGTAGCTGTCGAGAAGCGATATATGGGCGCGGCTCCGCAGCACCTGCGCAAGTTTCCAGCCGAGGTTGACGGCATCGCCGATTCCGGTGTTCATGCCCTGACCGCCCACCGGACTATGGATGTGAGCAGCGTCGCCAACAAGGAACGCGCGCCCGACTCGAAACTTACCGGCAACGCGATGATGGACTCGATAAGTGGAGAACCAATTCACCTCCGTCACTTTGACATCAAGAAGCGGCTCGACGAAGCCGCGGATGTCTTCAAAGCCGAGTGTTTCGCGATGCGATAGTTCGGGCGGTACGAGGCCGATTAACCGCTGCATTCCGCTGGACCGTACCGGGAACATCAACGAGAGAATGTGTTCGCCGAGGTTGATGTATAAATCGCGGTCGAAACCGCGCGCGATCTTCACATCCGCGACATAGAAGAGCTGCTCATAGGTGCCTCCAGGGAAACCGACATGGAGAGTTTCGCGTACGCAGCTACGCGCGCCGTCACAACCGCAGATATATGCGCTTTCCGCCTGCTCAACCTGGCCTGTACTGTGCTCAATAGTAGCCCTGACGCCGTTTTCATATTCGCTAAAGCCGGTTAGCTTCGCTCCCCACTGGACCTCGCAGCCCTCCTTCTTGAGCTTCTCGATCAGGAACCGTTCGTGATCATCCTGTGGATAAGCGAGGGCAAATGGATAAGGGCTGAGGCCGGCACCCATTTCTTTGAAGCTAATGGAGAGAACTTCCCGGCCACCCCCGGACTCACCGCTCTCGCGTACATGGGCCGTTTCGGCTATCACTCCTTGCTGCGATCACTTCGCCGGCAAAGCCGTATTGGCCGTAGAATTCCAGTGTGCGCGCTTGCACCACCATTGCGCGCGATTTTTCGCCTGGCCCATTGGCTTCAGAAATGAGACGGCATTGCACATTCCGGCGGGTCAGAGCCAACGCCAAATTCAGTCCGCTCGGACCAGCGCCAACGATGAGAACGGGCGGCGGTGGCATAGTCAACGTATATATTACCGGGTAAGCGGTTTACAGGTCGAGCGTGAATTTTTCCGGCGGGTCGCCGCGTGTCAAGAAGGACCCATTTGGCGGGCATCATGCGGCTTCAGATGGACTTTCGTAGTTGCATTGGTTCTTGTCGGGGCGGCTTCTGCGCAAAACCCAGAAGATGGGTTGAGATCAAAAATCACGGCCGTTGGTTATCCGCCGCTTGCTGAGCAAGCGCGAATTCAGGTGGATGTTCACATGGCGACGCGCAAGACACCTCGCTTCCCAGCGCGACCTCTAGCCGGCGGCATCTCGCTTCAATGACATCTTCCAGTGCGTATCCGTTCGTATAGTCTGTGGTCTGTTTGTAATTACGATAAGTCGCTTCCCAGCTATGGCCGGTCCCCTCGAACTGTTGCGGGACGCCCTCTAACCGTTGCCGGAGAGCCTCCGTGCGGGCAGTGGCCCTGGCAGTGCCCCCCCACGAAGTACAGCAACTGCGCCGAGCTCAGTGAAGCGGACACCACCTTCTAACAGGAGCGGGGAAATCGGGCCCAAACGGAACGCCGCTTATAATTCTTGATGATGCTGAAGTTTGTCCGCGGTTGGTGGTGGGAAGCGCTGTGTCTGCTGGCCTATCTGGCCCTGACCGGCATCCAGCTATTCACTCCACCGATTATCGGCCTGGCGGACAATGGCGACTTTCCGAAAGTGCTCGGCCATCTGGACGTCTGCGACCAGCACGAATCGTTCAGTTTTGTCGCTCCTTCTTATAGGATCGATCCGGGGTGCCGTTGGGATAGCCATCTGACCTCTTCGGAGTCGGCGTTCGTGCGGATCATCAAGCAGATCGCCACCCTGGACCAGCGTTACAGCTTTTCTATCCAGGGCGCGGGTAAGGCTCATCTTGCGGTGGCGCTCGCCGCACTGGGAATTCTGCTCTGGGCATTGCACTGGTCGCGCGCCTGTGCTGCGCTTCGCTCTGCCGCCGCTCGTCATCCTGATCTATTCCGACGTGGCATATGTCGCGTATTTCAATTCCTTTTACATGGATGCGGCTTCTCTCGTATTCCTGTTGTTGACGGTTTCCCTGGCTATCGCGGCAGTGTTGCGGCCGAGCCCTTGGGTCGCGCTCGCGTTTGGAATCAGCGCTGTTTTCTTTGTGACGTCAAAAGCTCAACACGCGCTCTTGGGGCCGATGATAAGCGTTTTGGCGCTCTGGCTGGGATTACGGATGCGGGACCGCAGGTCGCGCGGCATTTGGATAGCTTCCGGTGTGGCTGCCATCGTCGCCACTGGAGTGATGTTCAGTCAAACGACAGCCGAATATAAGGCGGGCACTTTGTACAACTTGATATTCTACCGGCTGACGACCCGTTCGTCGAACCCCGCCGGCACGTTAGCCGAACTCGGACTTCCTCCCGCTGAGCTTTCCTGGGTGGGAACTCATGCCTACTCGCCCAATGCACCGGTGACGAATGGGCCGTGGCAGGAGGAATTTTTGCACCGGACCTCCTACTTACGGATCGGGATCTACTATCTGCGGCACCCGCTATTTACATCGGCCGTGCTTTGGGAGGCTCTGCGCGTGGACACGCCGGGGATCCGGCCGGGGAACATCGGGAACTACCGCGAAAAAGATGGGTATGCGCCATACACGCTCGCCCAGAGTTTTGATCTTTGGAGCAACCTGCGATCTAAGCTGATCGCAAGCTTCCCTTTTCACGTGATTGCGCTTTATCTGGCCGTGATTGCGGGATGCATCTGGTGTTTTTTCCGTCCGGTGTTGGCGGCGGAATGGCCAGCTTATCCGGTAGTACTGGTACTAGCGTTGTGTGGAGTTGTCGAGTTCCTGGGAAGCGTGCTGCTCGATTGTCTGGAGACGGGGCGGCATTTGTTTCTATTCCATGCCATTACGGAGATGCTGATTATCAGCTTCGTCGCGGCGGCGGTGCTCAAATTTGGCAGTGTCCTACGTCCTGCGCAACCAAAGTAGTTCCTTCGTGTTATAAAAAGGAGTTTGAAATTTCTAGTGCGGAATCTCACCCGCGGCAATCTTCTGGGTGAAGCGGTCGAACTGGCGGATACCAGTGAGAAGCGCCGGACCGGCTTATTGAAGCATTCCGAACTCGCGCCGGGAGAAGGCTTGTGGATCGTTCCCTGCGAGTCAGTACATAGCTTTTTTATGAAATTTACGATTGACGTCCTGTATCTCGACCGCGACAAGAGGGTCCGTGGATTACGGCCAAGGATGAGACCGTGGCGGATGTCCGCGTGCCTGCCGGCTCACTCGGTGCTGGAACTCTCAGCCGGTCTGATCGAAGAAACCGGGACGCAGAAGGGCGATCAACTGGCGTTTGAGAAGTTGTAAGTTCATGGCGATCCAATTCCCGCAGATGTCCGGAACCGGCCTGATCCTTGCCACAGCGCTTGTGCTGAGTTCCTGCGCCACAAAAACCATGGCAGTCCGCGCGCCCGCTCAAGCGCCGTCATCCTACACCCGTCAGGCGGTCAACGCTTCGGACGCTGGGGACGGCGATCTGGAGATTGCAAGCCTGCGCCACGCCATGATGAGCCATCCTGATGATATTGAGGCTCGTTTGCGGCTGGCTCAAGCTTATGCCACTCGTGGATTTGCGGATGTCGCGCTGGAGCATTACCGGCTGACGGCGCAAAGATTTCCCGAGTCGATGAGGGCGGCGGTCCGGGTATCTTGCGCACTGAGGCAGGCGGAGCAGCCGCAAGAAGCTTTGGCGGGATTGAAGGCGTTCATCAAGGCCCATCCGCAGAAGGCGGCGGAACCTTACGAGTGGCTGGGAATTCTCAACGACGATCTGCAACAATGGAAGGAATCGCAGTTGGCTTATGAGACCGCCCTGTTGTACTCGCCGCAAAGCGCCGGATTGCATAATAATCTGGGATATTCGCTGTTGATGCAGAACCTGAACTCGGCCGCGGCAGGCGAGTTTCGCGCGGCTTTGAGAATCAGCCGCGACCTGGTTATCGCGCGCAACAACTTAGGTATTGCGTTGGCTGACGGCAAGGGCGAGAGCAGGGAAGCGATTCTGAATTGGCAGGCGGTTGGCGGGCCGGCCGCGGCGCACAACAATATGGCGGCGCTGATGATTGAACGCGGCGATTTTGCGGGAGCGCGTAAGGAACTGGATACCGCTTTGGGTTTCGATCGCCGGAACGCGCAGGCGCTGTACAATCTGGCGTTAGTTTCGGAAAAAGATGGCAAACCTGGGGTAGTGCCGGTTCAGAAAGCGAATACGGCGGCGGCTAAGCGTTCAAATTGGCTGTTGAGTCTCTTCCATTCGAACAGGAAGGCCGAGGCCGGGAGCCCGGAACCGATAGCAACCCGGACGACGCCGGCGGGTTCCGGTAATTGAGTTTAGGAGATTAGAGTCAGGAGTATCTATGAAGTTTTCTTTTAAAATGATCGTGAATCTCATTCGTGACGAGCAGGGCCAGGATCTGGTCGAGTACGCGCTTATTGTGGCGGCGGTCGGTCTCGCGCTGATCACAACCGTTAACCAGCTTTCTCAGGGCATCGTCAGCCTGTATTCCAGTATCACAGGCGACCTGTCCAGTATCGGTACCACGGCACAGTAACCCGGCCGGGACCCAAATTTGTACTCCCCTCCGACCCCGGCCACCCGAGGTCTGCATCCGGCTGTCCAACAAGCCGGGCAAACTTCGGGGTTGTCCAAAAGCCGCAGCTTCTCCTTCAGCAGCGCCGCGCGCCCCGATATGGCGGCAATCGGCGCTGTTGTCTCACTGTTCTACGCACTATTTCTATTTCAGGGATATAGCAAGTTTTTTCGAGATTCGGATGCCGGCTGGCATATCCGGATCGGGGAAATGATTCTCCGGACTGGCGTTCTCCCCCATTCCGATCCCTTTTCATTCACGCGCGCGGGTCAACCCTGGGTAGCGTGGGAGTGGCTATCCGATATCCTGATGGGCGCGGTGCACCAGTGGGCGGGACTGACGGGCGTCGCGATGCTCTACGGGATTGCGATTGCGGCGGGTGTCTGGCTCTGGTTCCGGCTGAACTGGGACACGGGCGGCAATTTTTTGATCGCATGCGCGCTCGCGAGTCCGATGCTTTCCGCTTGCAACATCCACTGGCTGGCGCGTCCGCACGTGATTAGCTGGATCTTTCTGCTGGCAGCGCTTCGTTTTTGCGAAACACTGAAGGGCCCGCTGACTTGGCGGCAGAGTATCGGGGTAGCGATTGGCACCGTCCTTTGGACCAATATGCACGCCAGTTTCTTCTTCGCAGCACTGATTCCGGCAATCTGGGCGATCGGTGCGTGGCTTCGGCCGAAGATCTGGGAGGCTCGAGGAATTGAGAAGGCGCGACCCAGGGACTACGCTGCGGTTGCAGTGACAGCGGCCGTGGCAACCCTTGTCAATCCATACGGTTGGGAGCTTCATGTCCATGTGGCACATTATCTTTTAAATCACGATCTGCTCGACCGCATCGGCGAGTTTCAAAGCTTCAACTTCCATGCCGAGGGAGCGCTTCCTATCACCCTTGCTCTGACGATTGCGATGGCCGGTGCCGTCTTCGCGTTGGCGAGCCGTCAACTCGACCACTTCTTTTTATCGTCGCTGCTAGTGATTGCGGCTCTTCGTTCCGCGCGGGCATTGCCTCTGGTTGCATTGCTTGCCCTACCCCTAGCCAACGGGGCAATCACGCAATTTTTATCGGAAGCCCCTGGCTTGAATGCCCGGATGAGGAAAATTGTCCACGGCTTTCTCTCCTACGGCCAGCGACTGCGCGCTCTTGATGCTCGAAATAGCGGCTTGCCAGTTAGTGCGACGGCTTGCACTACTGTTAGCTATGTTACTGAAGATCACCATGGCATAGCTGCTCACACTGGATTCCCAGCGGATCAGTTTCCCGTAGCTGCAGCCGCGACTGTGGCCAGCCTGCCGTTGCAAGCCCGCATCTTCGCACCTGATAAATTTGGAGGATACCTAATTTACAAATTTAACGGAGCGCGTAAAGTTTTCTTTGACGGGCGAAGCGATTTCTACGGAGCGGGGTTTCTAAAGGATTACGCCCGAATTGTACAGGTTCGCCCCGGGTGGCGCAGTTTGTTCGACTCGTTCCACTTCACGCACGCTCTGCTGCCCAACGATTATTCGCTGGTGGGAGTGCTGAAAGACGAGGGATGGAGGCAGATGTATTTTGACTCGACGGTAACGCTGCTTGCAGCGCCGGAAAAGAACTGATAATCATGGATCGGCAGAAACTGCTAATACTATTCGGGGTGGCGCTGCTTTGTGCAACCGGATTGACTTGGTTCCTCTATGCGACCACGCAAGCGCCCAGGGCTGAGGCTCGAACGCTGGTTTACGCGCCGGTGCGCGATCTCCCGATCGGCGCGATCATTCACAAGACGGATCTGAAGCAGGTTTCGGTGTTGTCCCGCGATTTGCCGAAGGGAGCGCTGACCTCTGAGCGTCAGGTCGTAGACCGGGTGGTACTTTATCCGTTCAGCGCGAATCAACCGCTGATCGACAATAGCCTCTCCCGCGTGGGCGCGCCGGAGGGTATTCCGGCCACCATCCCCGAAGGTCATCGGGCGGTTTCGGTGCAGATCAATGATGTAAGCGGTGTTGCCGGACTGATCCTGCCCGGTTCACGCGTCGATGTGCTGTTTACCCGGCCTGGAACCATGGCCGAGGCGATCTCGTCAACGATCCTTCAGAACGTCAAAGTGCTGGCGATGGGCAAGATGACACAGGCGGGACAGACCATGGATCCGAAAGCCCCCAAGGTGCCGGTGGCGACGCTGGTCGTTACTCCGGAGCAAGCCAAGGTGCTTGAACTCGCGAAGAATCAGGGCAAGATCAGCCTGTCGCTGCGCAATCCGCTGGATGGACAGGCGGACGGAGACAACTCACCGATCAGCACGGATGTGCTCGATCCTCAGGCGGGAACGCGGGGCGGGAGAAACAGGCGTACGATTGCGTCGGCTAGGGGTCTGGACGATCCGTCGGTTTGGAAAGAATTAACGGCTCCGAAGCCGCCGCCAGCGGCCCCCAAGAAGGAAGTTCCCGCGCCGCCCCGGGCGATTGTCGACGTTTATCGCGGCGACAAACACGTCCAGGAAGTTTTCCATGATTAAATCGATCGGGCGCTCGCTGCCCGTGCTGTTCCTATTGGCCTCGACGCTTTCCTTTAATGAGCCCCATCGCAGCCCAGCAACCAGTCTCAGCCGCCATCGGCGGTACGATGCCGGCGCAGAGCATGGTACCGTCGAAGACCCTGTCGTTAGTCACGGGTCGAGGCGAGTTGCTGCAGTTCCCGAACGATATCAAGCAGGTTGCCGCCGCCGAGCCGAAGATCGCGGATGTGGTCGTGATCTCGCCGCGCGAAGTAATGGTGAATGCCAAAGAACCCGGCAAGACCACCGTGGTGATCTGGGATAGCGTGAATGGGCCTATCCGCTACAACGTTGACGTGACAGCGGACACGAGCGAAATGGACAATTTCCGGCAGGAATTCGCGCGTGATTTGCCGGGCAGCGACATCGTGGTAACTGGCAAGGGCGAGACCCTCGTGTTGACCGGGACCGTAGTTAACGAAGAGCAGTCGAAGAAGGCCGCCGCTTTGGCACAGACGCGCGCCAAGACAGTTGTCAATCTGTTGAAGACTCCGCAGAAGGATCCGCAGCAGGTGGTGCTGAAGGTGGTGTTCGCCAGCATCGACCGGACCGTGCTCAACCAGTGGGGCTTCAATCTCTTCAGTAAGAACGGTGTGCTGGTAGGCGAATCGAGTACAGAGCAATTCTCCTCGCCTCGTTTCAGCCAATTGCAATATACCAATGGCGGTTTCACTAACGGCAGCAGCGTAAACTTTTCCGATCTGTTGAACCTTTTCGTATACCGGCCCGACCTGAATATCGGTGCCACGATCAAAGCATTGCAGGAGAACGACCTTCTGCAAGTATTGGCGGAACCGAATCTGATCGCGCTCGATGGTAAAGAGGCGAGCTTTCTGGCCGGCGGATCGTTTCCGTTTCCCGTCCTGACGACCACCTCCACCGGCGGCGCGACATCGCCGGTCGTGACGGTGCAGTTCAAGCCTTTCGGTATTCAGCTAACCTTTACACCTACGATTACTTCGACCGGAGCAATCGATTTGAAAGTGGCGCCCGAGGTCAGTTCGCTCGACTTTTCGAATGCGGTGACGTTGCAAGGATTCCTGATTCCGGCGCTCTCTCAGCGCAAGGCCGACACGGAGGTGGTGTTGAAAGATGGAGAATCGTTTGTCATTGCGGGCTTGCTCGACAACGAGGTTCTTCAAAATATCGTGAAGGTGCCGTGGCTTGGCGACATCCCCATTCTTGGCAGTCTGTTCAAGAGCCGGCAGACGAAGAAGACTTCCACTGAACTGCTGGTGGTGATTACGCCTCACTTGACCCATCCGCTCCCGCCGGGAGAACTACCGCAGCTTCCAGCGTACGTCGAGCCGTTCTTGAAGAGCACCGCCGAGGAACAGGCTATCCGCAATCAGAAGAAGAAGAATATCGGCAAGCAACCCGAATTTGCAGGACCCCGTGGACACCAGGAACCACAACAGTAAGGCAGCCGTTCGAATATCTACTTGCGAAAGTTTGCGTACCGGCTCCCTCACGGTCGCGGCTCAGAAGTCATTGCTGAGCCGCGCGCGTAAGCAAGCGGTGCTGTACGCCAATCCTTGCAGTTTGGTACTAGCAGCCAAAGCGCAGATGAGGGCGAGTGTCGCGGGTTCGGTCTCGATTCAGTTGCTGGTCATCATGGTGCCGGTGTTGTTCGGAATGATGGGTTTTGCGGTCGATTTGGGCCGCTTGTACCTGATCAAAGGCGAATTGAACCAGGCGGCGAATTCGATGGCCATTGCAGCGGCGCAGAATCTGAACGGGACTTCGGGATCGCTCGAAACCGCGGCGCTGGCGGCGAACACGACCATCGATCAGTCGATGAACGATGGGAATAAGTACAACTTCGGATCGCTAACGCTCGGCACCACGACCGGACTGCTCTCCAGTACGGTGCCCGCGCCCGTGTACTATTCAACGCTCTCTGACGCGATCGACCCCACTTCCACGAACTATGCCGACGGTACCACAGCGCGGTTCGCGCAGATCAGCCTTCAGGCGGATGCGCCGCTGCTCTTCTGGAGCGTCCTGCAATTGGGACAGGCTCGCAAGACTTCGGTTGGCGCGTTCGCGGTTGCGGGGATCAGCGCGCCGCTGTGCACGGTTTGCTCTATGGAGGATTTCGCCGTCGCGGATCTCTCCGGCGGGTCCGATCCGGTGGACTTCGGATTTGTTTTCAATACCAAGTACACCTTCCATTTCGACTGCACGGGAGCCGCCGGTACTTCCAACACCGTCATTCCCGACGCCACGACATCGATACCCTATGTGATGGTCGACCGGTACAACCCGAATCTGAGCCTCGATGAAACGCAGCAGTTGTTCCGGACGGGAGACGGCGGTCTGATTCCTCTGCCAATGGGTAGCGTCAACCGGACGTTTGCCTGTTTTTCTGTGTCTGCCGTTGAATACCTTTGGGGTAATGCGGGGAACGGCGGCACTTCCACGGTGCCCGGCTCGTGCGGCGTCGGTACCGCCAATGCCCAAGTTGAACAAATGCTGTGCGGAATCTATGGCCGATTCGACGATCCCACGGTTCTGACCGCGTGTACGGGCGTCACTGACCTTGCCGATATCTCGACGGCTTATAAGACCGACACCGATACCGCCGATTACGACGACTACACTGCCTATGGCGGAAATGGACGCCGCGTCATCACAGTGCCCATTGTCGATGCGTTATCCACGACGGCAACCGGCACGATGAATGTTCTGGGATTCCGGCAGTTTCTCGTGACGCCGACTCCCAATCCGAATACCGGTCTCGGTAACGATCCGTCCGATTTGCACGGCAAATTCAACGCGATCTATATTGGCAGCGTGGTCCCAGTGAAGCAAGGATTTTACAATTCGCTGGTTCCCCCGGCTGCGGTAAGCGCGTGCGGAATTGCCAGTGGTCCGGGCAAAGTGGTGCTGCACCAATGATGATTCGGGGACGAAATGCCGAAAGCGGCAACACCATTCTCGAGACCGCCATGTTTCTGCCGGTACTGCTCGTTCTGCTGATGGGTATGGAGCAGATCGGCAAGGTGACCTATGTCTATTACTCCATTCGGAAAGCCGAATATACGGTGGCGCGCTACGTTGCCACTCAACAGGGAGTCAACTTCTGCGCCGGAAGCGGCGATCCGGCCATTGCGGCGGGAATCGCGCTCGCATTGACGGGCACCACCGACAATACAGGCTCTCCCTTTATTCCGAACCTGACCGCGGATATGTTCGTGGTCCAGCCCGAACGCATTGACTCGACCGGTGCCATGACGATCTGCTCCTGCGATGTCACGGGCTGCGACGAGAGCGCGGGCGGTGGTTCGCCGGACTACATTACCGTTTCGATTCCGTCGGGTTACCCGGTGCAGCCGATCATTCCGTTTATGACGCTGCAATCGATCCCGCTAATTCCCAGCGTCAAGGTGCCCTATGGCGGAACGTAACTCGCGGCGCAGGCGCTCGTCCGGTCAGGCGACCATGGAATATGCGCTGCTGTTCGTGGGCGCGATCGCGCCGTTCACGTTCGGGATTATTTTTATCGCGCAATTGCTGTGGGTGTGGCATAGCATGGTCGAGTTCACTCGCGATGGCGCGCGCTACGCGACGACTCACTGCTGGCAGGCTGACGGGAGCAACGTGCTGCAATACATGTACTCGCATGTGCCGGTGAATGTCGAGCAGGCGCAGTTTAGCCAGGCCAACCCGAACGCACAGATCACCATCTCGTATTCGTCGGTCGATCCGGATTCCGGTACGCTTACGGCATTCTCCTGCGATACCGACTGCTCGGTTGGCTGCATTCCCGACGTAGTGACGGTCAGCGTCAATAATTACGTCTACGGAAAGTTTTTCGGTTTTCTAAAATTGCCGGGTGTGCCGATGCCGTCGTGGCCCACGTCGTTGCCGATGGAAGGCGCGGGGTGCGATCCTTCGACGGGAGTATGTTTGCCATGAGGGCTAACCATGTGTTTGAAAGGTATCTATGTCAGTAGTCGTCTTTACCGCATCCAGTGATGAACAGTTTCGCGAGATGGTTCGGGATCACCTGCTGAATATCCCTAACTCGAAAGTCGCGGCCGAATACCAGGAGGTCGCCGCCAACCTCTACATCCGCGTGATGCAGGATCTGGAGCGGAATCCCAACGCCGCGCTCATCCTCGACCTCGCGGGCGATCCGGAGAAGCCCTCAAAGCTCTGGAGCGCGTGAAGCAGGCCGCGCCGGACCTTTACGTGATCGTCTCGCATTACCACGCCGACGGCGACACGGTGATCCCGGCCATGCGGGCGGGCGCCAACGAGTTCCTGCTGCAGCCGCTCAAACGCACCGAATTCCGCGACGCGGTGGCGCGCTTCGAACGGGCTCCCAAGCGAACCGGCACGGTGGAGAGCAAGCTCGGCAAGATCTACACGTTTCTAGGCGCGAAAGGCGGAGTGGGGACCACCTCGCTGGCGGTAAACTTCGCCGCCGTGCTGGCGCAGCGCAAGCGAATACGGTGCTGGTGGATCTCGACTGGACCGCCAACGATGTCGCCATGCAGGTGGGCGCCTCGCCGCAATACACGCTGGCGGAAGTGGCCGAGAACCTGACGCGCATGGATCAGGCGCTGTTCGAAGGCTTCGTGACGCGCGATCCGCTGGGCTTGTACATCGTCGGTCCGCCCGATACGCGTCGAACATCGCGGCTACTTCAGCGAAGCGCATCTGCGCGAATTCGCCACGTTCCTGATCGAGAAGTACGACGACATCGTGATCGACGGCGGCAAGAATATCAACGACGAAGTGGTGATGGGCGCGTGCCAGGTTTCGACCATCGTCTTCCTCGTGATCAGCAGGAGTTCCCGTGCATTCGCAACGCGCAGCGCTATATCGGCGCAATGGTGCGCATGGGTTTCAGCCAGGATCAGATCCGCGTGGTGGTGAACCACTACACCAAGAAAATCGGACCGAATCATGCCAGCCTGGAACAGATTCAGCAGACGCTGAATCAGCCGGTGTTCTACGGCATTCCGGATTCGCCGGCGTTGCTCGCTGCGATCAACAAGGCCCGGCCGCTGGTGGCCGACCGGCAGGCTGCGCCGGAACTGGACAGGCTCTTCCGCGCGTTCGTCGATAAAGCGACCGGCGTCAAGACTCCGAAGTCCAACACCGTCGTCATGGGAAAGACCGCATAACCGCATGAAATCGGCGGCATGAGAAACTAGAAGCTCAGCTTACCTCCAATCTCGGGAAAATGATCCAACATGGGTAGTCGCGCACCGGTCCGGCCTACTACTGGGGCCGACCGCTGGTTCGAGTTCAAGAGCCAGGTTCATCAGAAGCTTCTCGCAACGCTTTCGCCCGATCAGCTGAAGGCGCTCAATAAAGACGGCGTGCGGAACCAGATCGGCAATCTCGTCGAGCGGCTGATCGTCGATGAAGGCATTCCGATGACCATGGCGGAGCGCGACCGCGTCATCGAGGAAATTCAGGACGAAGTCTTCGGGCTGGGGCCGCTGGAGCAGCTGCTGAAAGACCCGACCATCTGCGACATCATGGTGAACGGCTTCGACAACGTCTACGTCGAGCGCGCCGGGCGGCTGGTGGAAACCAATATCCGGTTCAAGGATCAGGCGCACCTGCGCATGATCATCGACCGCATCGTCTCGAACGTCGGCCGCCGCATCGACGATTCATCGCCCGATCGTGGATGCGCGCCTCGACGACGGCTCGCGCGTTTGCGCCGTGATTCCGCCGCTCTCGCTGATCGGGCCGGTGATGTCGATCCGGCGCTATGGCAAGAAGCTGCTGACCACCGAAGATCTGCTGAAGAACGAGACATTCACGCACGGCATGCTCGATTTTCTGAGCGGCTGCGTGGAGGCGCGGCTGAATATCGTGATCTCCGGCGGTTCGGGTTCGGGCAAGACGACGATGCTGAACACGCTGTCCCGCTTCATCCCGGAAGAAGAGCGCATCATCACCATCGAAGACACGGCCGAGCTGCAACTGCAGCAGAACCACGTGGTGCGGCTTGAAACGCGCCCGATGAACATCGAAGGCGCGGGCGCGATGACCGCAGCGCGATCTGGTGATCAACACTCTCCGTATGCGGCCCGACCGCATCATCGTCGGCGAATCGCGCGGCGCGGAAGCGCTCGACATGCTGCAGGCCATGAACACGGGCCACGACGGCTCGATGACCACGGTTCACGCCAACGCTCCGCGCGACGCGTTTTCGCGGCTCGAAACCATGGTCATGATGGCCAGCCAGCACGTTCCGGATCGCGTGATCCGGCAGCAGCTGGCGTCGGCCATCCATCTGGTGTGCAGTGCCGCGGCTCAGCGACGGTACGCGCAAGATCACGGGCATCGCGGAGGTGGTGGGCGTCGAAGGACGATCAGGTGGAGATGCAGGACATCTTCGAATTCGAACGCACCGGCATCAGCCGGCGCGGCAAGGTTGTGGGCAGTTTCCGCGGCATGCGGCAACATGCCGATCTGCCTCGACCGGCTGCGCGGCTTCGGCATCCATCTTTCGAAATCCATCTTCGACGAAGTGCACGAGGTGAAGGAAAAGAACTGATGAGGTGTATCGGCCCTTTATGATGGGATTTTCTTTGCATCTCGCTGATCATCTTTTCGGGGGCGCTGTTCGGCGTCGCCTATTATGTCTGGGTCGATGCCGCAACAGGAAGCAGGAGCGCGAGTCTGGCAGGCTCGGTTGCGCGAGCGTGCGCGTCGCCACACGCGGTCGCAGGCGCGGGACGCGGCCCGATCTGCATGCGGCGCGAACAGCGCGGCGCGTTCGCGTTTCTGGGCGACTTCTTCGACTGGCTCGGCATTCTGCGGCGGCTGCAGGTCTATATTCAGCAGGCCAATCTGACGTACCGCGCCGCGGACGTGTTCGCGGTCAGCATCGATTGCATCGCGATCGTCGCGTATCTGCGTCTTGGTTTTGTGATGGATCTGTACTTTCTGCTGCAGCTGCTTCTGCCTGTCATCGCGGGCGCGCTGCCGATCGTGTATATCGTTCGCAAGCGGAACTCGCGCGCATGGCGAAGTTCGAAGAGCATCTGCCCGACGCGATCGATCTGTTCACCCGCACCATGCGCGCCGGACACAACATCCATAGCGGCCTCGAAACCATCGCCGACGGAAACCAGCCGATCCGATCAGGATGGAGTTCCGGAAGGTGATGGAAGAGCTGGCGCTCGGGTCGCCGATCGAAGCCGCGCTGCATAATCTGGGCGAGCGCATTCCCTTGATCGATCTGAAGTTCTTCGTCACCGGCCTGATTCTTGCAGCGGCAGACCGGCGCCAACATGGTGGCGGTGCTGGAGAATCTTTCGACGCTGGTGCGCGAGCGGCTCAACATGGCGGCCAAGATGAAGGCGCACACCGCGCAGCAGCGCTTTTCGGCGGCTCTGCTCTGCGCGCTGCCGTTCGTGGTGGGGCTGGGCTTCTGGTTTCTGAAGCCGGAATATATCCGGCTGCTGTGGACCGATCCGATCGGCAGCAAATTCCTGACCTACGCGATCATTTCCGAAATCGTCGGGATTCTGGTGATCCGCAAACTGGCGAATATCAAGGCCTGACGGTTCATAGTGACTGCATTCTGTTTTTCGTGCTCGCTTTCGCCACGATCGTCGCGCTGGTCTGGACCGGCACGCAGCTTTTGCAGGAACAGGAAGATCCGCTGGGCGACCGCCTGGACCGAACTGCAGAACAATGCGATGGTAGTCAGCGCCGCGTACCGGCCAACGGCGAAAGGCGAGCGGCGGTTTCCTGAACCGCTTCGTGTACGCTGATCGCTCCGATTCCGGGCGGCGATGACTGGGTTCGCGACAACGAGAAGCGGCTGCGCGCAGGCCGGCGTATCGAAGCAAATCGGCGGCGTCTGTACTTTGCTAGTTCGCTGTTTCATGTTCTGGTTGCTGCTGATGCTCGGCATGGCTGTGGCTGCAGCGCAGCAATACGCCTGCGCAAATGCTGGGCGGCATGGCGGCGGCGTTCATCATCGGATTCATGGGACCTTCCAGTTCGTGCTCGGCAAGCTGGCGAAGCGCTATCGCAAGAAGCTGCAGGAAGCGCTGCCGGATACCGTCGATCTGCTGGGGATCGTGCTGGGCACGGGACTGGCGCTCGATCAGGCGATGATGCGCGTCAGCGACGAAATGCAGTATATCTATCCGGAGCTGGCGAACGAGTTCTACACGGTGGTGATGCAGGTGCGGGCGGGGCAGGAGCGCGCGAAAGCTTTCCAGCAATGGTGCGGCGCACCGGGACTCGAAGATATCAAAGTCGCTCTCCGCGATGATCATTCAGAGCGAGCGCTTCGGAACCAGCCTGTCGCAGGCGCTGAAGGTCTATGCGGACGCCCTGCGCACCCGCCGCAGCTTGCGCGCCGAAGCGGCGGTGGCAAAGCCGGAATCAAGATGCTGTTTCCGATCGTGATTTTCATTCTGCCGGTTCTGTTCGTGATTACGCTGGTGCCGGGCATGCTCAGCGTGCTGCACGATCTCAAGATGCTTGGCGGCGGAGCGTCGGCGAGCACGAGTGTACGGTAGATAGAAAAGCTGCCTTCGCTTCTCGGATTTCGTAATCCGGATGTATGGAAGTATATTTCACACCCGAGCAGGAAGCGCAGCTTGCGCAGATTGCTACCGAAGCCGGTACCGATGCTGAACAGTTGGTGAAACATACGATTCTGCGCCTCATTGAGGCTGAAAGCCACAACCGCACTCCGGCCCCAGAATTGCCGCTATGGGACCTCGGAGCCATAGGCTCATTGCATCGTCGCGACCTTTACGACGATGCCCATTGAACCCGGAATTGTTGAGGCGAACGTTCTGGTTTATGCCTTCGATACGAAGGCTTCGCAGCATGTAGCATCGCGCGGTTTGCTTGATGCTGGGCGGACAGGAACGACGACCCTTTACGTCACTTCACAGGTGCTTTGCGAATTCTATTCCATCGTCACCAATGCGCGACGTGTTCTCAAGCCGCGTTCTTCCGCCGACGCGCTGTCAGTGATTTCCGGCATGCTGGTTTCCTTCGTGGCTGCCGGTTCCCGTCAACGCGATTGATGAACTGATGGCCTTGGTT
>CAVYEV010000050.1:0-21516 GCA_963767545.1 Terriglobia bacterium | reverse complement strand
GAAAGCGAGCCACGTCGGGTCTCTTGCGTTTTTCCCGCGCAGCCGTGCGGCGCGGCTTCCATCAGGTTTTCCCAACTCGTCAGCTTCGTCCAGAGGTTACCGATCCGCTTCATGCTTTTGCCGGCGTGCTTTTCAGCCAGCCTCCCGTCATTCTGCCGATCTCGTCCATCGCCTTGGCCGCGAACTCATGTCCCGCGAGATTGATAATTCGCAGGTCCTTCCCCGAGCCGCACCAGATACCGGATGCGGTTTAATATTCCCCGCACCGCAGCCGCGAGCGACCCAGCGTTGCGCGCCTGATATGTTGCGTCCACGAGATTCATCAGCAGTTCAATCGACGCAAGTTACCAGGCTCTGCCCGATCGAGAACCGGTAGGACTTCGGGAATTTTTCCACTTTGGGAATGATCCACAGCGCCCAATCATAGGCCTTCTGCACGACTACCGTTGGCTCTGTCGAATTACTCAAAAAATTTCCTGGGGGGAAGGGTCCCCCCCGAACCCCCTCATAAAATCAAAACACTAAACTTTTAAACGTAATTCCCCGGCACAACGAAAGCCGTAGCTCGACGTACCGGTACGTAGGCACGTTCCTGCCACGGTCCGCGACGCGGACGCCCTGAGGAACGACGAGCCACGAGCCCCCGCGCACTACTCGATATTCGCCGCTTTTCGGCCCGCGAGGGTCCTCCTGGCTTCCGGTGTCATAGGGGCCATGCCAGTCCCCGCACCATTCCCAAACGTTCCCCAGCATATCGCACAGCCACCTCCGACGTGTTCCCTTTCGGATACAGACCCACCGGCGTAGGATGTTCCACACCACCGTCGTTGTAGTAGTTTGCTAGTGTCGGATCCAGCTTCGGCGAATTCCCCCACGGATACAGCCTACGCTCCCCGGACCTCTCGCAGCACGTTCCCATTCCTCTCTGTTGGCAGCCGCCCTCCCTTCCAAGAGCAGTAAGCCGCCGCCTCATACCAACTCACGCCCACCACCGGACGGTTCGGATACTGGGCCTGTCGCTCCCAATCTTCCGGCTCCGTGAATTTTCCGAACCCTTCACCCCCATACTTTCGTTCCGAGTAGCCGTGACTCGCGATAAAGGCCTCCGAACTCCTGCACCGTCACCGGGAACCGCTGGATCCGATATCCCCGCAGCTTCACCTGGTGCACTGGCGACTCGTTGTCGAAAGCTTCCGGATCGCAGTTCTGCCCCTTTTTGCTCGTCTTCTGCGCACCCATGTGGAAGGTACACGGAGGAATGACTACCCAGTTACCTTCCTCCAGGCGCGGATCGCCCACCTGTCCCAGCGCACCGGCCGCCTCAATCCGAATTTTGAGGTCGATTGCTTCGGCGCTCACCCCGTCGAAAATCCCCATCACTGCCTTCACCGTTCGCTCATACGCGGGATTCTTCGGCTGGTAGCCCATCCGCGACAGATCCCTCATCATCACCCCGAGCAGAGCGGCGCACCGCGCCTGGTCAGGTAGCGTCGGGCGCCGTCCCCCAGCAGCTTCAAAATCGCCTCAAAGAGCCCTTCGACCTTAGCCTCGCCCTGCTTGAGCAACACTCCACCCAGCAGCCGCATCGTTTCCCGCCACTCCGGTTGATAGAGCTTGCCGCTTGTAACCACTCTTTCGATTTGCTGCTCCTCGGACAGGCCTCCGATTTCAATCGCCGCCAGTACTCCTGAAAGCTCAGATGCCAAAACTTCAGATCGTTCCCCGCCGGAGATGATTCCACTGTCGTGCGTTTCGCGCTCCAGCAATCCTCTTTAGAGTCCACACTGCCGCCAAATTCGCGGGCCAGAACCTCGGCGGCCTTCGCCTATTCACCTGAACCAGGCGGCGTCCGTGCGGAGCGTCCTGCATATAGAGTGCCAGCCGCCGCATGTGGTTCAGGCATTCTTTGTCCGCGAGGCGGCCTTCTTTATGTTCACGCGCCGCTGCCAGCCACCACAGAATCGATCCATATAGATCCACCCGATACTCGGGCAGCCGCTGATCGTTATGCTGCAACACAGCCAGCGCTGTCAGCATCACCGCGTTGCCGGCCATCTCGCGGATTTCCGCGCGGCCCGCGAGCGCGCCCTCCAGTTCCCCTTTGAACTTCTTCGCTTCGACCTCATTGAGGGCCAAAGCTCGCGCAAATGGTCGAAGAACGCCAGGATCTCCGGCATCTCCAAGTCCATGATCCGCACCGGATGAAAATCTTTGAGCACCGAATCTCCTACGTTGGTTTGCGGACGTGTGCTCACCAGGAAATCGCACTTTCCGAAAGCCTGCGTCGCTCGCTCAAAAAGCCGTGCAATCCGCTTCCGCAGCCGCAGATCCGGCGCTTCATCAAGGCCGTCCACCATATCAGGCAGCGCTCGTGATCGAGCTTGTGCTTGAAAAATGCCTCGTCTACGCCCCACCGGTACTCTTCGCTCTGTTTTCCCAGGACATAAGGGAGCCAATCCGGCGAATCGTTCAGTTTGGGTGACCGGTCGGCCCCCAACACTTTGGCAAACTCCGCGACGCGGATCAGGATCGGAAAACGCCAGTCGTCCGCGGCGAAAAAGAGGGGCACACTGGCTGGCCGCGTTCCTCGTAGCGTACGGCACAGTTCGAGGGCGACGCGACGGAGAAACGTCGATTTGCCCGAGCCAGGGTCCCCGACGATCACCACCTTGCGCTGCGAGAGAGCCTCTTCCAGAGCAATCCGCCGCAGATCGGGATCACGTGTCGGCCCCGCCGACGCCTTCGTGGCTGGCGAGTGTGGTGAGAGGGATGTAGATCTCGTCGGTCCCAAAGAAGTACGGCTCGGCCCGCTTCGTGGTCAATCCCGTTATGCGGATCCTGCGCGTGTCATCTTCGAGCGCCCGTAGGTAGGTGTCGGGGTCCCGAAAGGATAACGGGCCGGTCGGTGTCCCGCCGCCATTCCCCGAGGGCCTTGGAGACCAGGGCGCGGACACCGGCGGCATCAGTAAATTCCGTGCGGATGGAATGACCTAAATTTCTGCTTGAACTCCTTGAGTTTCTTTTCGTTGAGTTGGACCTCTTTCCTGAGGACGTTGAGTTTCCGTACCGGCAGGTTCCTACCCTCTATGAGACGGTAATTTTCATACAATTCTTTCGGCCAGCGTACTCGGGTTAACGAGGAACGCTAACACTTACTTCTCGTACCTGCCACGCATGCTCACATTCGAGCCAGGAGTTACTCTTCGCATCGGCATTATAAGGACCGTCCGGCACCCAACCATATCGGTGCGCCACGAGCATCACGACGACTTCCGCCTCGGCAACCTTAGCCAGGCCGACCGGTAGCGACAGCTGGCCAGTGGCCGGACAGGAGAACATCGTACTCAGCGAGAACCCGCTATTCTCGGCAGCCTTGCGGCCTGTTTGCGGGCACATCAAGTCCTTGGAAGTGGAAGAAATGAAGACTACGGGACGGTCAGCCATCGCACCGCCAATTCTAGCCGAAAATGCGCAGAATTCGTGTAGCTCTTTTTCTCTCTCGTCACATGGAAATCAACAGAGGCGCCCTGCTAGCCCTGCCCGCGTGACAAGCCGCCTCTTCTGGCGTAGAAGTACTCTAAGTAGTTTTGGCGGAACCGCAATCGGAACCTCCGCATCGGCGCATCGTAATCGCCGCGGGAGAACGCACGCTTCGCGCTATGCAACCGATGGCGCTGCTTATGAGGGTTTGAACTGCCCCCTGCATGGGGATTTCGGTATCATCAATCAAGGACGCAACATGACCCTCGAAGAATCTATCGTGGACAAGGTCCGTCGACTTCCGCCGGCGAAGCAGGAGGAACTCCTGCGTTTTGCGGATGGGTTGCAACGCACCGAGGCGACCAGAATGGTCCCATCCCGTGACCGAACGAAGGAGATGAAGTGGATCCATGAGAACCGCGCCGCGTACGCGGATCAGTGGGTGGCCGTGGAGGGCGATCGCCTGATCGCCGCAGGTACAGATCCTTTGAAACTTTTTGCCGCAGCTAAAGACGAGAGTATCCGAATTCCTTTTGTCGTGCACGTACTTGCAGAAGATCCGCTTCGTACATACCGGGCTGGTAAGAATGCCAGTCTCGCACGTTTTCAATGTTTCCCATGACTACGCCGAGACGCGGGACGGAATCGACGTCCCGATTACGCTTTCCACTACTACGGAATCGGTTGAACTCTTAGCAAAACTCGATAAGGTCGCGCCGCACATTACATCTTCGAGCGCAAGTACGCCGAGATGCTTGGAATGGGAGTCGAATCGGGACGCTTCAGTGTTTCCGGACCATGGCCGGATCGTTTGCAGCATACGGGCCGAGTTCACGATTCAGACACTTGGGATTGAGTTTTCCGCGACCGTCTTTTTCGCCAAGATCCCAGTTTCAGCAGAAACTTCCTTGGCCGCTCCGGTTGGCTCGACCGCTTCCGCATCGCCATCGTCGATTATGATCGGATGCTCTTTCTGAGCCCGTATCAGTCCTAGCTGCTGAGGCTTCCTTTAGTACGGAGAATGTTTCAATTCTCCGAAGTCCCCGGGTCGCCCGGAAGTTTTCCCCGAATACTTTCCACTGCGCTATCGTAACTGCGTAAATCCGGGCGTGCGACTTCTCGTCCGGCACGCCGATCGGTTCGCGAAAGAGATCACTTCTTGACCGACGTTCCCGGAAATGGGAACATCGGGCGTGAAGGTCTTCGGTGACGCCGTCATCGCAGGATTCGTTAAGAAACACCCCGCTTCCCGTAAACCTTTACAACGATTTGTGATCATTACCCGCAGCGCGATTTGGCCGCATTTTCCGGCAGTGAAGGAGACGTTCCCGGCGACTGACTACGCGCCCGCCACCTGCACGCTGATCTTCAACATTGGCGGAAACAAATACCCGTTAATCGCGCGGGTCGACTTTAAAGAACGGTAGTTCGTGGTCCAGACCGTCTGACGCATCAGAATTACGACCCGGAGGACTTGTGACCATGCTGACCGCCAGCTACGAAGAATTGCTTATCGAGACCCTGCCCCACGTGATCGAACGGAAGCCCAGTATCACGATATGATCCGCCGATTGGGCGACCTGGTAGCCAAGGGCCGGGCGCGCTCCACCGAAGAAACCAAACTTCTGCGGCTATTGGCCCTCCTGGTAGAGGACTACGACCGCCGGCGCGCGCTCCCGCCTGACAAGAGCACACCCGCCGAAAAACTCCAGTTTCTCCTGGAGCACTCCGGGAGAACGGCGGCGGACCTCCGGTCCGTTTTCGGACAGCGCAGCCATGTCCATGAGGCTCTGACCGGAAAGCGAAGCATTAGCGCGCCGCACGCGCGAAAACTCGGCCAACTCTTTCGTGGCAGTCCCGGGCTATTTTTCTAGTTCCACTGTAATGGGCCGCGAGTCGTCTTCGCTCTGCCACGGTTCACTCCGCATTTGTTTACACTCAGCCGAGGATCGGGCAAAGCCCGACGGGGCGTTGGCAGTGAGTCAGGAACTCGCATCTTCGAGGGCTTCCGGTATGCCTCCTTAATTTGTGGTCACAACGGTTAGAGAAATTTTGCGTATATGGGTAAGCGATGGTGATTGAAGCGGATAGGGGCGCCAAGGGGGGTTGCGGACGAACATGCAGGAGAACGTTTTGAAGATTCGTTTGGATACGATTGAATGTGTACTACGGCATCAATCACAAGGCGAAGAAATTCATGCGAGCGTCGCCGGCTAAGATGGCGGATGCGCCGACCGATTGGGTGAGAGAGAATTTGGGATTTCAGCCGGACGCGCAACAGTCCCGGGTATTGAACACGGAGGCGCGATGCGGGATCTTGAATTGCACGCGGCAGTGGGGCAAATCGACGGTTACCGCGGCCAAAGCGGTGCATCAGGCATGCCGGGATAAGGGCAGCCTGACAATTGTGGTAAATCCGACGGCCCGGCAAAGCGGCGAATTTGTGAGAAAAGCGGCAGAATTCGCGCGAAGGCTGAAGATTAAGCCGAAAGGCGACGGAGATAACGAAATTTCGCTGCAATTTCCGAACGGTTCGCGAATTGTCGGCCTGCCGGGGACGGAAGCTACGGTGCGCGGATTCTCGGCGGTGTCGCTGCTGCTGGTGGACGAAGCTTCGCGGGTGAGCGACGAGCTATACATGGCGGTGCGGCCGATGCTGGCCGTGAGCGGCGGGAAGCTGTGGCTGATGAGCACGCCATTCGGCAAGCGGGGATTCTTTTGGGACGCCTGGGAGCGAGGAGGCGCGACGTGGGAGCGCGTGCGGGCGACGGCGGCGGAATGCAAGCGGATTCCGGCGAGCTTTCTGCAGGAAGAGAGGCGAACGATGGGCGAGCGTTGGTTCCGGCAAGAGTACTGCTGCGAATTTAACGATGTATCGAGCGGAGTTTTCGACGGGGATCTGGTAGAGCAGGCGATGAGCGACGAGTTCGGCGAACTGGAGTTGGGCGGCAGGGATAGGCGGCATGACTGGGTTTGAAAAGGGCGACGTCATCGCGAGCCAGTTCTTCATGGGCCTCGATCTGGGGCAGGCAAGCGACCCATCGGCGATCGCGGTGGTGGAGCGGGCGGAACTGGTGGGCGATTGGGACGCGGTGGCGTTTGCGCGGCGCAGGGAGATCGAGTACCGGCTGCGTGGGCTGGAGCGACTGCCTTTGGGGATGCGATATCCGGAGGTGGAGGAGCGGGCCGCGCATCTGGTGGACCGCGTGGCGCAGCAGGGAGAGTGCGAACTGCTGGTGGATGCGACGGGCGTGGGGCGGCCGGTGGTGGATCATCTGCGGATGTCGGGACTGCGGTGCAAGATGCGGGCGGTGATGGTTACCGGCGGCCAGTCGGAGAGGTCGGAAGGGGGATTCGATTATGTTCCGAAGCGGGATTTGATGGCTGGGCTGCAGACGCTATTTGAGTATGGGGAGCTGAAGATTGCGAAGTCGCTGAGGCATGTGGAGGCGCTGAAGAAGGAGATGGCGGATATGCGGGTGAAAGTGACTCCGGCGGGCAACGAGCAGTATGGGGCGTGGCGGGAGGGGGAGCATGACGACCTGGTGTTTGCGGTGGCGCTGGCGTGTTGGGGCGCGAAGAAGAGGTTCCCTGGAAGGTTAATGGGGGCGGCGGCGTATTGGATAGGGACGGGCAGGATTTCTGGGGGACGGTACGGATGGAGGTTGTGAAACAATTCCGGTCTGCGATGGTCGATTTTTGGATGATCGATAGCGCGTAACACGCGAGAGTATTCCGCACTCGCCAGTTGCCGGCAGAACCGGTTATTTTCTCGGCCTTGCGATGTTTTTTGTTTCTCTGTGAAAGCGCGTTGCAGCACTTCACAAACGAAGTTGAGGTCGTTCTGTATCGTCCCGTAGTCCGGGTTTTCCCTTACAGATTCCAGGAAGCGTTCGTGGCAGCGAATCTCCCCTCACCGCCATAATAGAATCAGTAGCTTACACCGAAAAGCCAATTCCAGCGTGCAATAATAAGCTAAGAATGCTCTGCTTCCCCCAATGCCATGGCTGCTTGCCCGATGCTGCCCGACGGTACATCTGTGGGCGACCATTTATTTATGAACCTGTTACTGATTCACTATCGGTCCCTTTACGTAAAGAGCAAAAACGCAATTCGTTCATTTCCAAGTCTTTATTCATTTCCTCTGCCTTGACGGTAAATTCACTTGCGACTGCCCCGGGTGCACCGCAACATGGAAAGGTAGAACCTGACCGACCCTCCGCGCGCTGGCCCCAGGACTTCGAACCATGTGCAAAAAGATCGCCTCCTCGTTAGTGGCTCTAATCGTTCTCGCTCCTGTGTGTCTCCCGCAAACGCCGAATGGCAGCATCGTCGGCAGGGTCACGGACGCGAGCCGTGCCGGGATACCGGGCGCAGCCGTCCAGGTCCGCGACGTCGCCACCAACCTGACACGCTCCGGCGAATCCCACGACGACGGCGAGTTCACCATCTCCAACCTCGCCCCGGGCATCTACGACGTCACCGTCGACAAGCCCGGCTTCCGCCAGGTTCATGAGAGGGATCTTGAACTCCAGGTCGGCCAGACTGCCCGTGTGGATGCCCGCCTCGAGGTTGGCTCGGTTTCGGAAACCATCGAAATCAAGGCGGACGTTCCCCTCATCAATACCGAGTCCTTCTCTCGCGGTGACGTCATCACCCCGCGCGAAGTCCAGGAGATGCCCCTCAACGGCCGCAACTTTAACGATCTGGCTTTTCTCGTCGCCGGCGTTCAGCCCGCGGAACAGAGCGCGAAGGGTTCGGCGTACGTGGCGAACGGAGCCCGGGCCGACGCCAGCAACGTCGTGATTGACGGTCTCAACAACGAGAATCCCCGCGATGCCGGCGCTCAGGCGCAACCGCCTCTCGATTCGCTTCAGGAATTCAAGTTTCAGACCTCCGGTTACTCCGCCGAATATGGACGGCTCGCCGGTGGCGTCGTCAATATGGTGCTGAAGAGCGGCACCAACCAGTTGCACGGCGCAGTCTTTGAATTCGTCCGCAACGATCTCTTTGACGCGCGCAACTTCTTCGATGGCGCGACCAAAAGCGAACTTCGCCGGAATCAGTTCGGCGGCACCGTCAGCGGCCCCATTACCATTCCGAAGATCTACAACGGCAATAACCGGACCTTTTTTTTGGTCAGTTGGGAAAGCTACCGGCAGGTCCAAGGGTCCAATAGCATCGGCATCGTCCCGACCCCTCTGGAGCGCAGCGGTAACTTTTCGCAGTCCCTGGACGCAACCGGCAAGCTGATACTCGTGAAAGATCCGCTCGCCACTGGCTCCTGTACCGCCACATCCACTGCCGCCTGCTTTCCAGGAAACATCATCCCCGCTGCCCGGATCAGTCCCATCTCGCAGCAGTTGCTCCAATACTACCCGCTGCCCAACCTGACCGGCGCGAATAACTTCCTGGCCAATTACTCGACGCCTGACGATTGGAATAGCTTCGTCTTCAAGGTGGACCACCGGGTCACAAATAAGGACAACCTCGCGGTGCGCGTTCTCACCCGCTGGGAGAACTCCGGGAACCCGTTTGCAGGCAGCCCGCTGGGCACGTTTGGCGCGGCTACCAAATCCTTTCAGTCGCTATATGGCGTCTCCGAAACGCACATCTTCTCCCCCCAGGTGATCAACGAATTCCATGGCGGTCTGACGCGCACCGTAAGCAACGAATTGAGCGCCCACGCCGGCGTCAACTATGCCGCGCAATTGGGTATTCCCGGAACTTCCGGCGATCCTGCGGTGGAAGGCTTTCCGAAATTCACCGTCACCGGCTTTGAAACCTTTGGCGACAATGCCAGCGACCCGATCCGCTACGTCGTAAGCGACTTCAACTACAACGACGCCCTCACCTGGATTAAGGGCAAACACTCCATCAAAATCGGCGGCGACTTCCTGCGCGTCCAGTATTATCAACCCACCAACTCGAACTTCAACGGGACCTTCGCGTTCAACGGCAAGCTCACCAACGACGGCATGGCCGACATGCTGCTCGGATACACCAGTAGCACTTCCCGCAAAATCGGCACCGTAACGAACCACCTCTACGACTCGAATTTCGGCGCCTATGTGCAGGACGATTACAAGATCCTTCCCACCCTGACGCTGAACCTCGGAATCCGCTACGAGATCCAGGGCGCGCCGTACGAAGAATACGGACAGATGAGCAACTTCGTGCCATCTCTTGGGCAAGTGGTGATCGGCGGCGTGAGTACCGTGCCGAACTGGCAAGCTACGGTGGCTTCGGCGGGTCTGACCAACTCGATTATTCTCGCCAGTAGCGCCGGCTTGCCCAGAGCGCTCGTCAACACCAATTACGACAACTTTGCGCCGCGCATCGGCTTCGCCTGGCGACCCTTCGGCGGGAACCGGACGGTGATCCGCAGCGGCTACGGTGTTTTCTACACCGGCTCGCGCCTGAGCGCGGTCCGCACCGATCTTGCGGGCGGCTTCCCCTTCTCGGTTTCACAGACCTTCACCGGCTCGACCACTAATCCGACCCTGCTCACCTTGGCCAATCCGTTCCCTGCCTCGCTCGCCAAAGCTTCCGGTACCACCACACCCAGCGGCTACGAGATCAATCCTCCTTCTCCTTACCTGCAAAGCTGGAATTTCACTGTGGAACGAGACTTGGGCAAGGGCGTTGCCCTGGAAGCCGGTTACTCCGGCTCCAAAGGAACCCATCTGGGACGTAAATACGACATCAACCAGGAAGTGCGTACTCCGAGCGCGACCACCCGGCTCGATCCTGCTTTCGGCGATACCGAGTATTACACGTTCAGTCAGAATTCCAGCTACAACGCGGCTACGTTCACGCTCCGGAAAAGGTTTGAACACGGTCTGACTTTCCGCGCCAACTACACTTATGGCAAGTCCATCGACACCAATTCGGGACTGAACTACGCCGGCGCCGGTGGTTACCAGGGCGCGCAGAATTCCCTGAACCTGCTGGGTGAGCGCGGGCTTTCCGATTTCGATATCCGGCACGTCTTCAGCATGAACTTCGTCTACCAGATGCCGTTCCGCCAAAAAATGTTCACTCGTGGCTGGCAGCTGGCAGGCAGCGGCACTGCCTATAGCGGACAGCCTTTTACCCCTACCGTCTCGGGTGCTTCCGCCGACCTCGCCCAGGCAACCCGGCCCGACCGCCTCGCCAATGGCTCGCTTCCGAATCCTTCACCTAGTGACTGGTTCAACCTGACCGCCTTTTCGATCGTTCCCGATAGTGCGTTTCGCTATGGCACCTCCGGCCGCAACATTTTGGAAGGTCCCGGAACCTTGTCGCTCAACACTTTGCTGTCCCGGACGTTTGCCATCGGCGAGCGAAACAAGCTGCAATTCCGGTGGGAAGCGTTCAACGTCACCAATCACGTCAACTTCAACCTGCCGAACGCCGCGCTGGATAAAGCCAACGCTGGGACCATCACCGGCAACAAACCGGCCCGGGTCATGCAACTCGGCCTGCGGTACTCATTCTGATAGGGTTTATGGAAAGCGGCACAGGAATCATGGACTTCAATCGCAGAGACTTTCTCAAAGGGGCGGCGGCGCTCGCCACCGTTCCGGCCTCCCGTATGGTCGCGGCGCCGGCGGCAACGCTCAAGCCGGGGCTCAATGCTTATTCGTTCAACAAGTTGCTGAACGACGCCATTCGCAAGCGGGGTCCCGGCATCACGCTCGATGGGGTCCTCGACTTCGCTGCGAAATGCAAATTCGCAGCCTTCGATCCCACCGGCTACTTCTTTCCCGGCTATCCCAAAGTCCCACCGGATGCCTACGTCGACAATTTGAAGAAGCATGCCGCCGATCTCGGGATCGCGCTCAGCGGGACCGGCGTGCGCAATAACTTCACCACCGCTGACAAGGAAGTTCGTGCGCACGGGAGTCGCTCACATCAAGGAGTGGGTGGAAGTGGCAGCCCGGCTTGGTGTGCCCGTGATCCGTGTCTTTGCCGACACCCAAATGAAAGCGCAGACGTGGCATACGGTTTCGGGCGGCGCCTCGCGTAAGGAAGTCCTCGACTGGATTTCCGCCGCTCTCCGCGAGTGCGCCGAGCAGGGTGAAAAGTTCAAAGTCACCATCGGCGTCCAGAACCACGGCGATTTCCTCCAGACCGCTGACGAACTGCTCGAACTGGTCAGAGTGGTCGATTCGAAGTACTGCGGTCCCATCGTGGATACCGGCTATTTCAAGACGCCCGATCCTTATGTGGACATCGCCATAGTCGCCCCCCACGCCGTCAACTGGCAGGTGAAACAGAGCGTGTTCGGCGAGGACAGCGAAATCCCCACCGACATGATCAAGCTGCTGAAGATTGTTCGCAAGTCCGGCTATCAGGGCTTTCTCCCCATCGAGACTTTGTCCCCGCAGGGTAAGCCCTACGACCCTTTCACGGTAGTCCCCGATTTCCTGGCAAAGCTCAACGAAGCGATCGCGAAAACGGCCTAAAACATGAAACAGTCCCTGACCTTATTTGGCTTGCTGACGGTAGGCGCAGTCCTGCTATTCAACCTGTCCGCGCAAGACGAAGCCGCACCGAAAAAGGGCGGCAAGAAGGGAGGCGCGAAAAAAGTGGAACTCGCCCATCCCTTCTACTGGGCCGCGCCGGACCCCTATCGGGGCGACTGGCAGGGCTCCGGCTACGTCGCGCAGATCGTGCCCACCCAGGACAGGACGCTTTCCGTCCAGGATTTGATCCCCCAGCAGGCCGATAACGGCCTGTACGTCGCCAACATCTTCCGCAAGTTCGACGTCCCAAATGATAAACCGGTGGCGATCCTGAATGGGCAACTCAGCGATGGCACGATCTCGTTTACCGGCGATGGCTGGACCGGAACCCTTGCAGCCGGACACTTCAAAGCCACCAACGCCGGCGAGTCGTTCGATATGCAGCAGATCAAGCGCATCCCGCCGTCCTTAGGCGCGAAACCTCCCGCCGGCGCGATCGTCCTCTTCGACGGCACGAACATGGACGCCTGGGCCAAAATGAAGGAAAAGGACTGGCTCACCGAAGATGGCCCCTCGCAGTGGCATCTGGTGCCAGGCGGCGCAATGGAAGTCGTCCCCCGAACCGGTTCGCTGATCAGCCATAAATGGTTCGGCGACGCCAAGATTCACGTCGAGTTCCGCAACCTCGGCGGTCCCACCAACAGCGGCGTCTATATCCAGGACCGCTACGAAGCCAATATCAATGAAGTCTATGGCCGTCTCGACGGCAATCCCTGCGCGGGCTTCGACAACTGCACTCCCGTCGCTGCCCGGCCCGGAATCCGCTGTTCCCGCCCGCCGCTCGACTGGCAAACCATGGACATCGACTTCCACGCGCCGCGCTTTGATAAAGACGGCAAGCGTACCGCTGCTCCCCGCGTAACGCTGCTCTTCAACGGCACCGTGCTTTACGACGATCGCGAACTGGGACCCGTAACCCTGAACGCGGCACGTCTGGGCGAAGCGCCCACCGGACCGATTCAATTGCAGGAACATGGCATGCCTTGCCAGTTCCGCAACATCTGGGTGCTCGAAGGGAAAAAACAATGAAGCTCGCAGGCCAACTGATCCTGACTGCGGCAATGGCGACCCTCGCCTTCTCCGCCAAGAAATCCACCGACGACACCAGCAATCCGCTTTACAAAGTCTCACCTGTTTCCACGGTCGCGGACCCCAGCGGCAAGCCCGCGCCGCCTGCCGGTTTCGTGCATCCCGGTATCCTGGTCAACCGTGCGCAACTCGATGAAATCAAGAAACGGGTAGCCGCCGGGAAGGACCCGCAAAAGACTGCTTTCGAAGCTCTGAAAGTCCAACAAGCTCGCCGCGCTCGATTACACGCCGCATTCCCGCGCCACCGTCGAGTGCGGTTCATTCTCCAAGCCCGATCTCGGCTGCAAGGACGAGCAGGCCGATAGCGAAGCCGCCTACGCGCAGGCGCTGCTCTGGTACATCACCGGCAACAAGACGTACGCGGAGAACGCCGTGAAAATAATGAATGCCTGGTCGGGCACCCTCACCGGAGGCCATACCAATTCCAACGGCCAAGTGCAGGCCTCGTGGACTGGCGACGTCTGGCCGCGCGCCGCGGAGATTATCCGCTACAGCTACAAGGGCTGGTCCGACGCCGACATCGCAAAGTTCCAGAACATGCTGACCACGCAATACCTGCCGCAGTTAATCCACGGCACGTGCGAGAACGGCAATAAGGAACTCACTATCAGCGAAGCACTCATCGCCATCGGAGTCTTCAACGATAATCGCGTCGTCTACGATTGGGGCGTGAAGATGTGGCGCGGCCGCACCCCGGCGACGATTTACCTGAAAACCGACGGTCCCAAACCGCTCGACGCGCCAGGTTGCGGCCTGGCGATCTGGGGCAACAAAGGCTTCACTCCCGAGTTCGTCGACGGCCTGCTGCAGGAAACCGCGCGTGATTCCCAGCATGCCAATATGGCCCTGGCCGGCATGGTAAATGCCGCCGAAACCGCCCGCCAGCAGGGGCTCGATCTCTACGCCGAGCAAGGCCCGCGCATCATGGCCGCCTTGGAATTTCAGGCGCAGTATCTGCCGCCCAACAACGTCGAAGCCGCCGGAGCATCTGGAATTCAACCTCCATCCCACGTGGGAGATTGCATACAATCATTTCCACGACCGCCTCGGCATAAGCCTGCCGAAAATGGGAGCAGTCATTCCAGGAAATCGGCCCACGGGAGTGAACCACCACATGGACTGGGAAACCTTGACCCACGCGAATATGGGTTCCATCGGTCTGCCGCCACTGAAGAAGTAGCAACTACGTTTCGCTACTTACGAGCCGCCCGGCAGATCACGACTTCCGCATCCTTGGGCAAACGGCTGCGGCTGGGAATCTTCAGTAACGCCTCGAACCACGGAAATTCTCCGTTGGCTGCGGGAAGTTGGCCACGCAACTGTGCCATCCGCTCGCCGTTGACCAGGAAAGCGCCAGCCGTTGCCGCAGCCGCGCCGCCGGTTCCCGAGATCACGACGATGCTCCCGGTCCCGCCCAGATTGGGTACCAGTGCGATCGAACAGTAGCCATCCGGATGGTCACTCGCATGCCGGAAATCCCCTTCGTGTCCCGCTCCCGCCCACGTATCCACCGGATAGTAAATCCCGGTAGGCGCATCATACAGCCACCGGACTCCGAACCGGTTCTCGAACGGTTCCACCCACGGGTTCGAGCGGCTATTTCCCAGCAGGATCGACCGGTTGCTTTTCAGCTCCCGAAATGAGTAGTCCCGCGCAAAATGGGGCGCCCAATCGCTCCCGAGCGATGCCGCTGTATGGCTGAACTGCCAGAGCAGGCTGACGCTCGCGTAACTCGATTGCCGCTTCAGGACAATCGATCCCAACTCCGGCTTGTCGCCCATCCGCCGCTGATAGCTCCGGTCGAAATACTCCGACAGCGCGATCGGATGTCCGTCCAGTTCCTGGTACAGGCCGAGTGCTGCGTCGTCCAGCACAATATCCGTTTTTTGCCCCGGCACGAAAACCTGGGACCAGAATGCCTTCACCGCCGGCGCCAGCGAAACCGCTTCCGGCACGCCCGCCTTTATCGGCTCAATTGTTTTCCAGAGCAGAAACAAGGTCGTGCAGGCAAACACCGCCGCGATCGCCCATGCGACCAACAACTTGCGATCCGATGCGAGCGGTCCAGCAGGCGGCAGCCGGAACCTCCGCAGGCGCTTCCGTAACCACCCTCTCCCGGAACAGAGGCGCGTAGTTGCCCTTAAGCAATTCGATGACGACCGGTTCCCCGCAACCTTCTTCGGCGAAGAACTGCTCCAGCCGCTTGCGTAGCGTAGAGGCGTGCACGCGAACAATGTTGTCGAGCGCGGTGTCGTAATCCTCGGCGCGCCCGAAAACCGCATGGCCCACTTCCTGTTCGTGGATCTCAATGGCGCCTTCCCGGATCACCTGGTTGCACAAATAAACCAGCAGATCGCGGAGCCGCGCCGATTTCGCGATATAGCGGCTTAGTGCGACACGCTCTACCAGGAGGCTGCGTGGATCGCTGGCGTGGTGTGTCCGCGTGGTCGCGGCTTGAGGTGGAATGGAGGAGACCCTTGGCACTGCGGTCTCCATTGTATGCCATCCAGCAGGTCTTAACGTAAAGACTTCCGGAGCCAAATGACTGTCACCTCACCACTTCCGCACGTAGACCGTAAATTCCCTTGAGCCCGTACAACCCAACCGCCTATGATAGTCGGCAGATCGAATCACGCTCATGAAGAAACTCGCCGCTCTCCTTTGCCTCGTCCCATTCCTGCTTTCCGGCGCCGACGCGCCCGCCCGTCCCAAGATTCTGGGGATCGCCCACATCGCATTCTATGTTTCCGATCTCGCCAAAGCGCGCGCCTTCTGGATTGATTTCCTGGGCTATCAGGAATGCTTCAACCTCAAACGCAAAGACAGCGACGAAGTCCGGATCGCCTTCATCAAGATCAACGACAACCAGTACATCGAGCTCTTCGCCGAAAAACCGCGAGCCGACCGCATGCTGAATCACATTTCCTTCTACACCGGCAACGCCGACGCCATGCGCGACTATCTCGGGGTCCAAGCGTGTGAAGGTCCCGGACAAAGTCGGCAAAGGTCAGACCGGCAACAAAAACTACAACATCACCGATCCCGACGGTAATATCGTCGAGATTGTCGAGTACCAGCCCGACAGTTGGACCGCGCGCGAAAAAGGCAAATTTCTGCCGGACACCCGCATCTCCCAACACATCCCGCACGTCGGCGTATTGATTGGCTCCGTCCAGGCCGCTACCACGTTCTATCACGATATCCTGGGCTTCGAAGAGACGTGGCGCGGGGGTGGCAGCGAAACCAAGCCGCTGAGCTGGGTCAACATGCGCGTACCCGACGGCAAAGACTACCTGGAGTGGATGCTCCACGGCCCCACGCCCGAGCCGGAAAAATTCGGGACCAAGAACCACCTCGCACTCGAAGTGCCCGATTGTGACAAAGCCGTCGCAATCCTCAAAACCCGTCCAGCGTCCAAGGCGTTCAAGATGGAGGAAGTCAAGGTCGGTGTGAACCGTAAGCGCCAGGTGAATCTCTACGATCCCGACGGCTCCCGTGTCGAGTTGATGGAGCCCACCACCATTGATGGCAAACCGACTCCGCCCTCGTTAGCCCTCCCGCCGATTCGGTAACACCGGCTATAGCCACGTATCACTATTGGAGATGAACATGTTGCGCTGTGTTATCGCATTCAGCTCCCGCCGACTTGGTCACGAAGGCCAGGGCGCGCCCTACTTTGCTGATGAAGTGAGGGTGCCTCGACCATCCGGAATTCCGGTCGCGAAAACGCCTTTCGCTTAGTCGACAAGGCGGACCCAAATCGGCGCTGCAGTTACCGATGAAGAGTTGTGGCCGGTTCTGCGACGCGCAGCAGCCCAAGGTGGGCACGCCGAAAGAGCGCATCAATAAGCGGATTCAGCTAAGCTATTGATTCTAAAATGGCGGTGAGGGTGAGATTCGCTCCCACGAAGACTTCCTGAAATCTGTAAGTACAGATAATAACAAGATAAGAATGCTCTACGTGCCGCCAATGCCATGGCTGCTTGCCCGATGCAGCCCGACGCTTAACATCCGTAGACAATAATGGCCGCACCTTCACCGCTCTCACCAAACGGCCGGTAGCAGCTAAGCTCCTGTTTTCGTTCCTTGAGGCAAGTTGACCAATTCGCACGTTCTTGATGCTCTAGTTTCCTACGGCAGTGTGATCACGGGTAGGGGATTATTGCCACTCTGGCTTAGATTGAGGCGGCACGAAAGCAAAGCTTCCCAAGCCGAACGTTGCAAGTTCGAGCCCTGTTCTGCCCTCGGTAGCGTGCTGAATTCATTTATTCAGTTTGGGAGTCGCCAAACTACGAGTTCCATACCTCGATGGTCCTCCTCGGCGGGCTTCTTCATTTGCCGGGCTTGAATCTTGAATTTTGCGCATGGGCGGAATTGGTTGTATCGAGAACCGCGGACCATTCAACAGCAAGCAACTTGGGTACCCTCTGGAGGTTCCCCGACGGTTTGGAGTGTCGAATCGCGGAAAGCAGCTGGATGGTTGCCGGGGCGAGTCAGGCAAGGAGGCCGAAATCAGTCCATGAAGCCAACCAGCTCACTATGCTGAATGGAGGCCGCCGTGCATGGCTGACGCACCTTCCGGGCGAAACCTTGCCGACCAGATAAGTCAAAGATCATGCGTGCGCGGTCATGAATCATCTGTTATCAGTACGACGGATAAATATTGTGGGATTCAGGTACAGCGGCCAGAATGGAGAAGTGCGACAGTCGTTTCCGTGCCGGAAACACTAAAAAGGCGACATCACCGATACGTTTTCCGACGCGTTTTCCGCGCCCACGATTACCGGCATGGAGACGTTCATCACACCGACGCTAACTTAGTTAGCGTACTCTAATTAACTAGGCATATCGGTAGTAGCCTCGTCCATCTTGTATTTCCAGCGGAAGACCACAGGCATTGCGTTAACTTCGCGAAAGTAGAGGTGGATTCGATCGACGAGTTCTTGTTTGGTTGTTACCCGAACTCTCGCAACATCCTACGAGTCATCTTGCTGAAGAGGTTCTCCACGAGATTCAGCCAGGAGCCGTGCTTAAGCAGGAACACGAACTGAAATCTTTGAGGCCGGGTCGCAAGATAGCGCTGGGTTTCTTTTGAGATGTGGGCCGAGTGATTGTCCAGAATTAATCGCAACGTTTGCGTCGCCGGGAGTGGCGTCCAGTTTGGTCAAGAACTCCGATGAAGTCGCTGCTCTTGTGGGTATTTTTCACGATCTCAGTGACTGAGCCGGTGTGGAGATCGATGCCTGCCAGCAGCGAGACCGTTCCCAGGCGTTTGTATTCGTAATCCCGCAAGTGGCTGGCATGCAGCCCCGGCACCGGCGGTCGGTCTGTCGTGGTAACCGAGAGCGCCTGGATGCCGGGTTTCTCGTCGTAGGATACGGTCACAATACTCGGCTCTCGGATCACTCCGGTCACCAACCCCTGATTGACGATCTCCACTTCTTTGTAAACATGCACACGGCGGCCATCTTCTCCGCGAACTCCGGGTCGCGACGTTCGACATAGTAACGAACCCGGTGCGGACGGAGTTCTGCCTGCGTCAGAATCTTGTGTAGTTTCGAGCGGCTCAACCGCGTCAGTCCCGCATGACCACTGGCGGCCGCTTCGCGCCGAACGTGTCCGGTGAGGAGTTCGTAGGTCCACAGTTCCTGGGCATAGCCTAGATCTTTCGGCTTCTGACAGGCCAAATTCTGCACCCACGCGATGGACTCATCCGATAGCCGACGGGGCTTCCAGAACGAGGCAGTTCTCCCAAAGCCGCCTCCACGCCGAAGCGCAGATACTTGCGGATGCAAAGCACGACACTATTTCGGTTCACCTGCCGTGCGGCTGCATTAGCCATATCGGGGATCCCATCGGCGGCATCCAGCAATATGGCGGCACGAATCGTCCGACGAGTCTGTTCCGTGCGGGAGCGTCGGATCACCTCCAGACGAATACGGTCCTCAGCAGATAACATGAGCGGTCTGGGTCTGCCGGGCCGGGCCATGCTCTATTAAAACATTTCCGCCCCAGAATGTCTAGTTAATTAGAGAACGATCATCTAGTGCCAACTTGCAAAATTGGCGTACTCACCGCTGCTTACGGTCGCGGCTCAGCAACGACTTTTGAGCCGCGACCGTTTGGAGTCGGTACGTGAATTTCCGCAAGTAGGAACTAGGCTTACGTTCGCCTCGGTGCTACCGATGTTTCCGACGGCAGGTGTTTCCGGTGGCACCGTTCTACCGCAAGGGCGACGATGTGGCGCACACCGGACGCCATCAACGAATTCTCCCGGTTGCGAGAGCATGCCTTCGGCCCGACCCGTAGCATTTTCCAATTGAAGATGAGCATGAAACGGTGTCGCGTTTCTGATATAGAGGGATTCTGAAGATGACGAGAAGGAGGCCGCGGCGCGGCCGATTCCTTTCTTGGTTTTTGGTTTTGAAATGAGGAAACTGGCGATGGTCGCGAGCCCCGCGGGGGAAAGTGGGAAACCTGGTTTTGGTTTTCCACTTTCCCGTCCGGGGCGAGCCAGGCTGTGGGAATGTGGAAATCTCGCGTGGTTGGCGAGATTTCCAAGGGCCGGTGGGAAGGGTGGGAAACCTGCTTTCGGTTTCCCACGCTTCCCACCGGCCCGTCATTTCCACAGCCCTTTGCGGTTGGCTTTGGATAAAGCGCGGTGGGATCGGCGATTCGCTTTTGCAGCGCCTTAAAAGAGCGGCTTTGGCCGAACTCATCTTCTTGGCGCAATCGGTGTCGCTCATCGCGGACGCAACGGCACCCATCTGCTCGAAGGTGATTGCCGGCTTGAGATAGCTGGCGGCCTCCGGCAATGATTTCAGCTTCTCGTATGGAGTAGAGTAGTCCTCGGCCGGGTAGCGCCGTCGGCGCTTGCCGCGCGCATCCAGGCTGACCGTCGCGAATCCGCATGGCCGGTGATAGTTGAGGTACGGATTCAGGTATGCGGTATAGAACTTCTGCAGCGCTTCGGCATGCTCGCTGGCAATGTGACCGTACCCGATGAGCTTGCGCACAATGGCGCGCCGTTCTTGCCCTCCACCAGCGCGTTGTCCTGCGTGCGGCTGGCGCGGCTCTTGGTGAATTCGATGAGCAGCTTTTCCAGCAACTCCGCCACCCTGCGGTTGATGAACTCCGAACCGTTGTCGGAATGAAAGCCCAGAATCCCAAAAGGAAATTGCTGCAGCATTGCTTCCAGCACCGGGATCAGGAATTGCTCGCTGATCTTGCTGACGCAGCCGACCACCTGCCATTGCGTCACCGTGTCGACGGCATTGATATGATACACGCCCTTGGCCCCGTCCCAGTCGCCCTGATGGACCGTGTCCACGCGCAGAAATCCCGGCCTGCCTTGTGGGTCCGGTCTGCGCCGCTCGGCAATCGATACCGGATTCGGGCGCGTGGGCTCGAACACTGCCGCGTGCTTGCCATAGGGTGCGCTTTGGCGCAGGTTGTACAGGTGGGAAACCGAGATCCCGGCCAGCCGTTCGAACTCCGGTTTGTCGAACTCTTGGTATCGCGTTCCAGAATCCGTCGCGTTGCCGGTCCGCTCAAGCTTCGGCTTCTTATATCGGCAGCCATGGCCCCGATCTGACGTATCGTGAACGGCACTTCTAGGCGAGTCAAAGGTGAACACTGCCCGGCTTCCTGACACGCGCCTTCCGAAGGGAGATCTTCAGGCAGTCCAATACGTTCCCCATCGTGAAGTCACTGCTGTATGTTTTTCCGAACTCGCTATTTCAAGAGCGCGGTCCCCTTTCGCGCGAGCTCCGATCCTGCTATGATCTGCGCGTCGAGGGAACCATGGCTTACAAACTGTCTCCGTTCTTCGCCGGCTGGCATTTATTGCGGCCGCGGCGCCGCCGCCCCAACGCACCAGTGCGGCGCAGGACGAATCACTGCGGCTCTTCCGCTACTTCCAGCAGCCAGGTTCAATCTCTTGGATTACGGCGCAAGGGCGACGGTAAGACCCTGAACACGAAGCCTTCAAGAGCGCCGTGGCCGCCGTCGCCAGAGCCGGAGGCGGCCATCGATCGTGCCCGCCGGAACCTTTAAGACGCTGCCTTTTATGCTGCAGCCACATGGATTGCACCTGGAGGCTGGGGCGATCATCAGGCGCCGACTACCTTCAAGGAGTACGGCATTCCCGACCCGAACGTACCCATGCGGAGCCGGTCAACGCCGCAGGCCAGCCGCCAAGCGGTGTCTGGGCGAAACCGTGTCCCTCCCTTGATTTCCTGTCCGCCCGGAACAACCGACCTGGCGATTACGGGCTCGGGAACCATCGATGGATCGGGAGCGATGTTCTGGATGTGGTCGAATAGAGCTGCGCGCTTCTACCCCCCCGGCCGCACCGTCGTTCCCGGCCCATGCTGGTCGCATTCAACGGTGTCACGCGGCTGCACGTCGACGGCATCACGCTCACCAACTCGCCCGC
>CAVYEV010000049.1:0-21196 GCA_963767545.1 Terriglobia bacterium | reverse complement strand
GGCCAAGGAGTTCATCCAGCTTCTGAAAGCGCACGGGGTAAAGCGATTAGTCGATGTGCGGACGGTCCCGCGCTCGCGGCACAACCCGCAGTTCAATCGAAGCGAATTATCGTATGCCTTACATTCCGCTCGTCTTCATTACCGGTACATGCCCGGACTGGGCGGCTTCCGTCATGCCCACCGGGATTCCCTCAATACCGGCTGGCGTAATGCCAGTTTCCGAGGCTACGCGGACTACATGCAGACGCCCGAGTTCCGGAAAAATTTGGACGATTTGATTGAACTGGCGAGTTTGGAGCGGATTGCAATTATGTGCGCCGAAGCCGTTCCCTGGCGGTGTCATCGGTCGCTCATCGCAGATGCGTTACTGGCGCGGGGAATTGAAGTACAGGAAATTGTAAGCGCAGACCGCGCGAAGGCTCACTCGCTGACGCCTTGGGGGAGAGTCACAGGAACGCAGGTTACCTATCCGGGGGATACTTTGCGGTAGATGCTTCGGCAGCGCGATTAGCGGTTTGCGACCTCGCGGTAGATGCGGATCACTTCTTCGGCGGCGTATTTCCAACTGAAGCGGGCGGCTTGCGCATGGCCGCGGACGACTAGTTCAGCGCGCAATTTGTCATTGAGAAGGAGTTCCTTGATTCCGCGGGCGATGTCGAAAAGGTTCTCCGGATTGACCTGGATGGCCGCGTCCCCAACAACCTCCGGCAGGGAACTCACATTCGACACAAGGACGGGCGTACCAGCCGCCATAGCTTCGAGGGGCGGAAGCCCGAACCCCTCGTAAAGCGACGGAAAGAGGAAGCCGACGGAGAGTTCGTAGAATGCGCGGAGAGTGTCGAATGGCACGAAGCCCAGGAAGCGCACGCAGTGTTCAACCCGGCTCTGAATCACGGCGCGGCGCACGGAAGGGTATTTCGAGATAGTGTCGCCAATAATGATCAGATGCAGCTCGCTGTATTGCTGGATGATCATGCAATTCGTTAAGCACTATCGCAAATGCTTCCACCATGCGCGGAATATTCTTCTGCGGGCGGATGTTGCCGGCGTAGAGAAGAAACGGGTAGTTGATCTGATACCGTTCGAGAATGCGCTGGCTTTCACGCGCACGTGCCTGTGGTCCGGCGGCGCGTGCGTCGGCGAGATGGCCGTGCTCGAAGAAGCGTGGATCGGGAGCATTGTAAACCACGCGCACATCGTCTTCGGGGACGCCGACGACGTTGTGGATATCGCGCCGCGTGGCCGAGGAGACTGCGATGACACGATCGGCGCGCAGGAGTCCACGGCGGAGGCTGAAGCGGCGAAGGCTGCGAATCGCGTCATTCGCTTCATCGAAAAGCAGGCGGCCCATATCGTGCACCGTCACGATGTACGGTCGGGGCATGAACAACGGGACGCGGTTCAACGGAATGTGGCAAAGGTCCGGCGAGAGTTGGCGGATCAGCCAAGGAAAGGCGATATGATCGAGCCGGTCTGTGTCGGTCCGGGTACATGGAATCGGGCGGAAATTGCTCGGGAGATTGCGCAGTAGCGGCTCGTCTTCGGGCAGCGAGACGAGGAGATATTCGCTTTCGGAATCGATTGCCGCGATGGCGGTGACGAGGTTGCGAATATACGTGCCGATGCCGAAATCGCGCAATCGCCGGGCATCGATCGCGATCTTCATCTGCGCGCTGCTGACGGCCCGGCCGGAGCTCGCACTCGGGTTGCGATCAAGCGGAAACCGCCTCCAGTTTCCAATCGTAGAGAGGGAATCTTTCGGTCAGCGTTTCCACCCGGCGGCGGACCGAACCGATGACATCCTCCCTGGCGGCGGGCTCCGAACCGATGTGGTTGAGCACTTCGGCAATGAGACCGGCGACCTCGTCCATCTCATGTTCCTTGAAGCCGCGCGTGGTGACCGCCGGACTTCCCAGCCGGATACCGCTCGGATTCAGCGGAGGGTTGACGTCGAACGGAATCGCGTTCTTGTTTACAGTGATGCGAGCTCGGTCCAGCGCGCTCTCAGCCTCTTTGCCGCGCACGCCTTTCGAGAAGATATCGACCAGCAAGACGTGCGTATCGGTGCCGCCGGACACCACGCGGTAGCCATTGGCCGCCATGCCGCGCGCCAGAGCCTGAGCATTGGCGATTACCTGTTTCTGGTAGTCGACGAATTCCGGCTTTGAAGCTTCGAGGAAGCAGGTCGCTTTGGCGGCAATCACATGGACCAGCGGACCTCCCTGCATGCCTGGGAAAACAGTCTTATCGATTGCAGCGCCGTATTTTTCCTTTGCCAGGATGATGCCGGCGCGCGGACCGCGAAGGGTTTTGTGCGTGGTGGAGGTTACGATATCGGCATATTCACAGGGATTCGGGTGCAGTCCGGCGGCGACAAGTCCGGAAAAATGCGCCATGTCGACCAGGAGAAGCGCGCCAACGGAATCGCAGATTTCGCGGAAACGCTTGAAATCCCAAGTGCGGGAGTAGGCGCTGCCGCCGGCGATGATCATTTTGGGCTTATGCTCTGCGGCAAGGCGGGCCATGCTTTCGAAATCGATGCGCTCGTCTTCCTTGCGCGTCTGGTACGACACCACGTGATATGTCTTGCCGGAGAAATTGAGTTTATGGCCGTGCGTCAGGTGGCCACCGTGGTTGAGATCGAGGCCCATAATGACATCGCCGGGGGTCAGGACGGCCGAGTAGGCGGCCTGATTAGCTTGCGATCCGGAATGCGGCTGAACATTGACGTATTCAGCGTTGAAGAGTCTTTTGGCTCGGTCGCGGGCGAGATTCTCGACCACGTCGGCGTACTCGCATCCGCCGTAATAGCGCCTACCTGGATAACCTTCGGCGTACTTGTTGGTGAAGACGCTGCCAGTCGCTTCCAGGATCGCTTCGGAGGTGAAGTTCTCGCTGGCGATCAACTCGATCTGCGAATGCTGGCGCTCGGTTTCGTGCCGGATCGCAGCATAGACTTCAGGGTCAACCTCAGAGAGAGGACGGGCCATCGATTTGAGCATAGGGATTCCCCAATTTTAGCGAATTGCAGGCGGCGGATGCACGAAGGGAGGTGTTTTACGCGATGGGGGCGGCGGCTTAATAGCGGCGTCTCGCCTCGCGGCGAAGCCCATCTGCACGAGCATTTTTAACGAAGCCTGGTAGCCGATCCCTTTGCCATCGGGGATCTGCGGCTTTCGCGAGGTCAGGCGCAGGCAACCGCAATGCGATCTGAACGCTGCATGCGCGGTTCAACTTTTTTACCAATTCCGACCTTCTTTCCCTTCCCGCTACTTCCGGCGGCCGATTGTTGTCTGAGAAAAGCCCGGCCCGGCCGCACTCGCCCACCATGTTGCTTCCTCTTCACAAATTGACTATCGCGAGCGTCGCGAAGTCAGGCGTTAGCGATCCGGTCGAGAACAATTTTCCTAAGCGAACGACTGAGCTCGCTCGATAGCGTCGAGCTTCGAGATCCTATAGAAGCACATTCAGTTCCGGGATCTCGCGATCACGTCGCTAATTCTCCTCGGCTCTGTGGTGGCGATCACTCTGGGCATTACCAAGCGGCGATCCGGATTGCGGAAGAATCTTTAGCAGGTAGGTTGTCTTCTCCCGCTGAGCATGGCCGGCGAGAATCGGTCCTGAAACGCGGGTGGGAGTTCGCCGTGGGCGATCCGGTCGAGAACGATTTCCCGAGCGGACGATTGAGCCCGCTCGATTGCGTCCAGCTTCGAGTCCCCGTATAGAAGGACATTTAATTCCGGCACCTCGGCGATCCAACGGCCATCGACTTCCCGATCGAGTTCGATGGTGAGCTTCACAGCCACACCTTACCACCCCTGGGCACATCAGAACATTAGTTTGAGCGCCAGTTGCATAACTCGCGGCGGTCCCGCGGCTGTGATGGAGCCGAAGCTAGTGGACGAGACGTTGCCGTTTGGGTTGCTTAGATTTGCGTGATTGAAGAGGTTGAATGCCTCGGCCCGGAACTGGAGCTTGAGCCTTTCGAAAAGCGCGAAGTTCTTGATCATCCCGAAGTCTACATTTCTGGTTCCAGGACCGTACAGGATATTGCGGCCCGCGTTCCCAAAAGTGCCGACGGTATTCACCGTGAATGCCGCGGTGTTGAAGTAGCGGGCGATGGTCTGCGCCTTGGTACGATCGCCGCCGATTTGCCAGTTGCCGACCACGTTGGCGCGATCCTGATTCACGGCGCTCTGGGAGTTGTCGACGCCCGAGGTGACGCTGAAAGGCGTGCCGGTCTGCACTGTCGCGATGCCGTTAACTTCCCAGCCGCCGGCAACCTCCCGGAGCAGACGCGATTGCTTCTGCAGAGTGGGAAGCTGCCAGATAAACGAGGCGACAAAGCGCTGCGGAATATTGAAATCGGACACAGCCCGGTCGTTGGCAATGTTGAAGGGATTGGACGCCTGGGAGCCGTCAGCCGATGCGTTGTCGATGGACTTGCTCCAGGTGTAGTTGGCAAGCACAGTCAATCCATGATGGAAGCGCTTGTTGGCCGTGAGTTGCAGAGCGTTATAGGAGGAGTGTCCGACGCTCATCATGTCGACGACTGAGGTATAGTTCGGCGCGAGAAGGCGGCGGGCATTCACCGTCGAGCCGGCTTTGCCGTAGATGGCCGGATTCATTTGATCTTGAAGAAAAAGATGGTCGGCTTCGCTGCCCACATACGCCGCCGTTACGATCCAATCGGAGAACAACTGTTGCTGGATGCTGATGTTGTACTGCTGCGCGCGTTCATCCTTGAAGTCCGGGTCGAATTCCGTGACGGTGGTCAGAGGGAGAAAGAATTTGAAAGCCTTCTGTTCTTGAGTCGTGGTGGGGGGCTGGAAGGGGAATGGATTTCCGGTGTCGGAGTAGGGATTTGCGAGGCCTCCAGAAGGCTGGGTCACGGCGAGCGAAATGGCGAAAGGTTCGTTGGAGGAGATGTTGTTCAGTGCCTGTTGCCGAATGTTGGAGTAGAAGACGCCGTAGCCGCCCCGGAAACTGGTCTTGCCATTGCCGAAGACATCCCAAGCCCAACCGAGGCGCGGCGCCCAGTTGTTCATACGCGCGGGGATGGTGTTCTGGGGAACGCCCGTGTCACCCGGAAAAACGTATCCGAGGGGCGCGGTCGGAAACACGGTGGATTGCTGGCCGAGATGTATCTGCGATAGGCGGTGATTGAGATCGTTGAAAGGCAGGAACGGGTCCCAGCGCATTCCGAGATTGAGGGTGAATCGCTGGTTGACTTTCCAATCGTCCTGGAAGTAGAGATCGGGTTCGAGCGTGCGGGGGCGTCCGGCGTTCGGCGATCCTTCGGTGAAGCTGTTGGGACGGCCGATCATAAAGTCGGCCAACCCGTATCCGGTGTAATTCGCGGTGAAGAGGACCTGCGGATCAGTTTGGAAGTTCTGACTCTGGTCCACCATCGATTGGCGGATATCGCCGCCGAATTTCATGCTGTGGGATCCGGCAATCCAAGTGACGCCGTCGGAGTATTGAACGCCTTTACGATACTGGTCCAGCAGGTAGCGCGACTCGGCATTGAAATAGGGATTCACTTCGGTGTCGTAGGCGATCGGTCCGGGCGCCGAGCGGATAAATCCTGCGCCGAAATCGACCCACGATTTTTGCGCGGGAACGGTAGGCAGTTGTTCGCGCGTGATGTCATTGAAGCCGAAGGTGAAGACATTGATGAGACGCGCTGAGAACGTCTGGATATCGTTGATCGAAACATTCCAGTTCTTGTACTGGATCAGCGCCAAAAATCCGGGAAGAGTGGTGGTGGTGACGACCTGGTTCTGGTTGTTTCGTTCAAACAGAAAACGTCCGGAAAGCTGATTGCTATCGGAGATGCGGTGGTCGATTTTGACGATGGCCTGGTCGTCCACGGTGGTTTGTTGGCTGGCGAATGAGTAGACGTTATTGGCGGCATTCGGCAGCGGCACGAAAGCATCGGCGAAATTCAAAGAGGCTTTGCTCAGACGGCTCGCGGGGATGATGTTGCCTGGAAATGTACCGCCCAGCGGGTCCTTGAGCGGAGTCTTGAACGCAGAAAAATCGCCGGTGCGTTGGGCCGCGGTGAGTACGATCGGCGATTGCGTTCCCGGTTCGCTGTTAACGCGCGTGCCCTGATAGGAGCCGAAGAAAAAGGTTTTATCGCGGCGGATGGGTCCGCCGACGGTGCCGCCGAACTGGTTGCGGCGAAACGGCGAGATAGTGTTGGCGAAGAAGTTGCGCGCATCCATTTTCTGGTTGCGGAGAAATTCGAAGGCGGTGCCGTGAAAGAGATTGGTGCCAGAACGTGTCACGGCGTTCATGAGTCCGCCAGCGTTCTTCCCTTGATCAGCGCTGTAGGCGCTGGTTTGCAGACTGAATTCTTCGAGCGCGTCGGGGTTGGGGAACACCGAAGCGGTGTTGAAAAACGGATCTTCGTTATCCGCGCCGTCCAGCATGTAGTTATTGGTGTTCGGACGCGATCCGTTGATCGATACCGAGTCGTTCTCTTCCTGTCCGGCAGTAGTGACTTTTCCGCTTCCCGGGACAAGATACTGGAGTTGCAGCGCATTGCGTCCATTCAACGGAAGTTCGACGATCCGTCCGGAGTCAACGACTTCTTTCAACGCTCCGGTACGGGTTTCGACCTGTACGACATCGGCCGCGACAGTGATGTTTTCGGAGACTGCGCCGAGAGTTAGCTGGATGGGTACGCGGCGGTGTTCGTCCACCTGGAGAACGATGGAGTTTTCGACGAAGGTCTTGAATCCGGGCGAAGTGGCGTTAAGACGATAGGTTCCCGCGGTAAGGTCAGGGATGACGTATGCGCCATCGCCGCCGGAGATCGTCTGGCGGGATTGGCCGGTCGCCTGATTGATAGCGTTAATGGTAGCGCCGGTGATGGCAGCGCCGGCGGGATCGGTAACCGTGCCGAAAATGGTGACGCCGCCTTGGCCAAGGAGGACCGGAGATGCGTATAGGAATAGCGCGGCTAAGAGTGGAAGATTAGAATGTAGTTTCACGAAAGACTCACGTAGCGTAGACTCGAATTTGAGCCCAGTATATCGCAGAGCTACGCAAGCCGATCATCTAAATCACGCGCTGTTTGGTGCCGCTCCCTGACGGGTCACGGATCAGAAGCGCCGGCTTGGTCATTCGCCAAGGCAGCGCATTATTTTGCCGCGGCGAACTTCGCGTAGAGCGCGGGGATATCGAGCGTTTTTACGTCGCCCGGATGGACGATTACCCGGTAGCGGAAACGGATCGACTTGCCTGGTTCCACGGTGATTGCGCCGTTCTGCGATTTGTCCTTGGTGAAGACAGCGAGACCAAACGGGTTGGCGGCGAACAGGCCATAACCGCGCACGTGCCATCGCACCGGATGGCTGGGGTTTTCCGGATGATCGAGGATGGCGACTCCGACCTTTTCCGCGCCGATGGTTCCGGAATAATCGCACCAGTTGGAGGGCTTGCCCCACGCTTGCTTCTCGCCCACGAGGCCGTCCGCGTTCACAATCTTGCCGGTACCGCCCTGTTCATCGAGGACGGGCCTCATGCGAATGCCGAATGCTCCGTCTTTGCCGTCGCCCCAGACAACTTTCTGGACGGAGGTTAGCGTGATATCGAAGTCGATGGTGCGCCGGTCCGGTTCGTCGTAGAAGGTCATGACGCGCGTCTCGGTGAGTTGCACATGATCCTGACGGTCTGTCCAATCGAAAACCGCCGTTAGAGATCCTTGGTCCTTCCCGTTCTTCACTTCCTCTACTTTCTTCAATAACATTTTGCCGCGCTTCGGCGGTTCTTTGTAACTGGCCTCATTGTTCCAGAAGTCGATGCCGTTTACGTTTTCGTGGGCAAACCAGATGCCGCGCTGGTGGGGATGATCCTTCGTCGCTTTCTCTTCCTCGGGCACGTTTTCCATGGGCCAGGCGCGCGTCACGTATGTACCCGTAGCGGCCCGCACAGGCCAGAGATATGGTTTCGTGACGTCCCCGCCAGTCATGTAAAACGTGCTGTACGGCTTACCGCCGATGGAGATTTCAATTTTGTCGGCGCTGGGAGTGAGTTTGACCTGCGCTGCGGCGGAAGATACAAGCAGGACGGCGGAAAACAGGAAAGGCAGTCGATGTTTCATGGCGGATCTCGGCTTTCTTCCCGGATGCGATCGGCAACCTTCGCGGATGCTATCGGCAACGCGGAAACACCAGAATAGCAGCGGAGGGGATTGAGTGCTGTCCGGTTGAAGATAGAATAGCGGATTAAGCGCGCACTATGGACAACGTTATCTCCGAGTATCAAAAATGGAAACTGCACGGCGAGAGTTTGCGTGCGCAAGCCAAACAGGCTATGGAAAGCCGATTCCGCGACTTACTCCTGGAAGCCGCGCAGGTCGCGCAGGAGTATCACGCCGACTTCGGAGTATCGCTCAAGCCACCGCCGAATATCACGACGTTCCGATACAAGTCGGTTGCCGGACGCAAGGCGAAGAAAGCGAAAGCAGAAGCGGTAGCGAAGCGGGGGGAACCTGCGGCCGAGCGGGCTGGGGTCGCGCCAAATCCCAAGATTCCGGGTTTGAGGAAGCGCCGTGAGCAGATTCAGAAGAAGCTCGACGCCGCGAAGTCCGCGGGCAAGGCGACTAAGAATCTGGAGGACAGGCTCTACGAAGTGGAGGACGAACTTCGGTTGGCGGGAGAAGGCTCCTGAGCTAAGCCTAGGTTAGACGGTACGCTCCGCGTAAGCATTCTCTCGATTCTTCGCATGATGGCCGCAGCGGAATGCAATTGATGCTCCCAAATCCGTAATACTCTCCACCCGTCACGCCGCAGGGCAGCGGTTACGGCCCGATCCCGCTTCCGGTTGCCCTCGATTTTGCGCGTCCAATACGGCAGGTTGGAACTTGGAGTCCTTTTGCATTTCGGACACCCGTGCCAAAAACAACCGTCGATAAACACGACCAGGCGCTGGACGGGGAATACAAAATCGGGTTTTCCGCGAACATCGGATTGGTTCACGCTCCAACCCCGGATGCCGGCGCGAATGAGACATGCACGAACGCGCCACTCCGTAGAGCGGTTCCCCGTTGAGCGAACCTGGGCCATCACTTTAGAGCGAGTCTCAGGAGAGACGGAATCCATTTCAAACCTCTTCGCCGGGAACTACCGTGGGAACCGTACCGCTGATCTCGTTATACCGCTGGCTCGCCAACCGCTCCAGGCGCCGTGCTTGAGTGATCAGTGTACGCCTGAGTCCTTTGGAAACTTCCCGTTCACTGATCACCCGTGCCAAAGCCGCAATGGTAGTCGCACGCCTCGCTATCCGCACGTCCGGGTGTTTGCGTTGTTCGTAGAGTTCGCCGGGAATGATGGAGGCCCGGATCGAAGGCGGCAATTTGAGCGGTTTCGCCGGCGGGATGTCGCCCTCGTTCAACACGGCCTCAAAACTGGATTTCTTCAACACGGATTCAAAAACCGTGTACTCCGCAGAATTCAATATAGCCTTCGACTCCACATCTCCGCTGCTCTTTTCCTGAAGTTCCCAAATGGGCCAGACCTCAATCTCAGCAACTTCAAACGGGTCCAGAACATTCATGGCGACCGCATCCGTGCGTTGATTCGTCAAATGGCGCGAGATCCTGGAACGTAGCATCTCGTTGGTCTGTCCGACATAGATGGGTTCGCCGTCGTAATCGAAGAAGGCATACACGCCCCACTTGGCATTTCCGATCTTTTTCCCGTTTGCGGAGGGTGTGTTCAAGAAGGCTCGGATTCGTTTTCGGATCGCTGCAACGTCTTGGGGAACGCCAGGCGGCGTGTTCGTTGGCGGCATTAAGCCGCTATCATAACCTGGATAGCGGCGGCGAGTGGCGTCAGAAGATGGACACTCAACCAGCGCACAACAGGAACGGCAAGCCCATCGCCAAACAGGTGATAGGCTTCGTTGTAGGTCTTCGGCAGCGGATAATCGTCTGGTACGCCCATGAGCCGCGCGGCTTCTCGCGGCGACAACAGCCGCGAACTGATTTTGCGGCCCTCCACCACAACCACAGTCTGCCGGCTAGAACCGCCAATGGGAGTCCTCAAACAACCGGAAATCTGATCGAAGCGAATTTCGGCTCGTTGCACCTTCACGCCGTCTTCGTCCGGGCGAATCCGCCGATAGACGGTGCCGACGATTCTTCTCTTGAGCAGTTGAGCCTTTCTCAATTTTTCCAAATGGAGCGGAGCCATTAAATCTATGATGTGATCGGTCTGCTCCTTCGTGTGCCACGCCACGCCTGCGGGCTCATCTTCAATCAAACTGGCAAGCGAGGGAGTTTGGTGTTTAGGGACTGGAAGGTTCCACCACACCCAGCGTTCCCGCGAGCGTTCCGGTAGAAGCTCAATAAGCCGACCGAAGCGCTTTCGTGTGCCACGGCGCCGCAGCGCAGCCGACAAAACCAGTTGTGACGGAAGCGCGGTTTCTTCCCGCACGCCGATAATGAACAGCCTTGGCCTGGATTGAGGCAGAAATTTTACGGCGTCAATCACGAGCGCCCCGGCCAGGAAGCCTTCTTGCGACAGAGCGCCGATAATGGCCGCAAAATCCCGGCCGTCGTGGGAAGTGAGCGTGCCTATAACGTTTTCAAGAACAATGATCTGCGGACCGCGGTCGCGGCGAATCAAATCCTGAATAAGTTTCCAGAACGGCTTGAAAGTACCGCTACGTTCGCCGCCAAGTCCAGCGCCGTTCCCCGCCAGCGACAAGTCCTGGCACGGAAACGAACCCCAAACGAGAGTTGGCGTGCCGGGAAGATCTTTAGCGGTGAGTTTTGCGACATCTTCCACCTTCAGTTCGGCATCACCGAAGTACTTTCGGTATGCTACCGCCTTTTTCTCACAGATGTCGTTGGAGAACGTGCAACACCAGTCGGAACCCAAACCGAGCCGAGCCATTCCGCCGCCTGCGAAGAACTCGAAAAATGGGAACTTCTGCGATTCCATTTGGCTGAATTCGTGGCCGTTGACGTCCATGTGGAAAACCAGCCCGCTACCGATCGCGAAGGAGCGGCAACGGGCCGGATGAGTTTACGTCAGAACGGGTAGAGAGCGACTCCGGGAGACGGCGTAGCGGGAGCTTGCTCTTCGGTTTCTCCATTCGCGGTTACCGCTTCAGGCAGCGGTATATTGATCTGACGATAGTAGATGCCGGTATCGCCGAGATATACTTCGAGATCCGCGGGCTTAGGCAGGGTACCTTGAATGAGGGCCTCGGATAACGGATCCTCGATGTACTTCTGCAGCGCCCGGCGAAGCGGACGCGCGCCATAACTGCGGTCGGCGCAGGTCTTCTCGAGGATATAGCGGGCAGCGCTGGGATCGAGCCGCAGGCGAATCTGCTTAGCGACCAGATTGCCGTTAATTTGTTCGACCAGCAGATCAATGATCTTGATCAGATCGTCGTCGTTGAGCGATGTAAAGAGGATCACGTCGTCAAGCCGGTTTAGGAATTCGGGATTGAACGCGCGCTTGACTTCGCTGCGAACCATGTCCTCAATCTTGCCCGGAACACCCAGTGTGGCCGGAGCCGAGAAGCCCAGATGGCCGCGCTTCTCGAGGAAACGCGCACCGAGGTTCGAGGTCATAATGATGATGGTGTTCTTGAAATCGACCGTATTGCCGAGCCCGTCGGTCAACTGGCCATCTTCGAAGACCTGCAGCAGGATGTTATAGATATCCGGGTGCGCCTTCTCGATTTCGTCGAGGAGAATAATCGAGTATGGTGAACGCTTTACACGTTCGGTCAACTGGCCGCCCTCTTCATATCCCACATAGCCCGGAGGCGAGCCGATAAGCTTCGAAACCGAATGCTTCTCCATGAACTCCGACATATCGAAGCGGATAAGGCTCTTCTCGCTGCCGAACAGGAACGACGCGAGAGCGCGGGCAACTTCGGTCTTGCCGACGCCGGTGGGGCCGAGAAACAGGAACGAACCGGCCGGCCGGGCGCTCGCTTTGAGGCCCGCGCGCGAGCGGCGGATAGCGCGGGCTAGGACCGAAATGGCCTTTTCCTGACTGATGATACGTTTGTGCAATTCGTCTTCAATGCGCAGAAGCTTGGCGATCTCTTCTTCCTTGATCGAAGTCATGGGAACGCCGGTCCAGCGCGCCACAACATCCTCGATATCGTCCTTGGTTACGATGCCGGTTGAGGAGTCGTCGAGGTTATATTTCTCGCGGAGCTGGCGCATGTTTTCGCGCTCTTTCCGCTCTTCGTCGGAATAGAAGCGCGCCTTTTCGAATTCGTGGTTCGCGATGGCGTTCTCCATGCGGTGCACGATGAACTTGATGCGCTTCTGAATATCGGCAAGCTCGCTCGGGAGCGTGGTCTGGCGAAGCTTGACGCGCGCGCCGGCTTCGTCGATCAGATCGATGGCTTTATCGGGAAGAAAGCGATCCGGTATGTAGCGGCTGGAGGTGTAGACTGCCGACTCTATGGCTTCATCGGTGTAGCTGACGGCGTGGAATTTCTCGTAACGATCCTTGATCCCGTAGAGAATCTTTACCGCATCGGCCTCATTAGGAGGAGGCACCTTCACGGCCTGGAAGCGTCGCTCGAGAGAACGGTCCTTTTCGATGGATTTGCGGAATTCGGCAGGAGTAGTAGCGCCGATGCATTGAATTTCTCCGCGGGAGAGCGCCGGCTTGAGGATGTTGGCGGCGTCGAGAGAGCCTTCGGCCGAACCCGCGCCAACCAGCGTGTGCAACTCGTCGATAAAGATGATAGCGTTCTGGTTCTCTATCAACTCCTTCATGATGGTCTTTAGCCGCTCCTCGAACTGGCCGCGGTACTTGGTACCGGCGACAATCAACGAGAGGTCAAGGGCAAGGATGCGCTTCTCGGCAAGGAAGGACGGGACGTCGCCCTCTGAGATGCGCTGCGCCAAGCCTTCCACGATGGCCGTCTTTCCGACGCCCGGTTCACCGATCAGGACCGGATTGTTCTTGGTGCGGCGGCAGAGAATCTGAACGACGCGCTCCAGTTCGTGATCGCGCCCGATCAAAGGATCGAGCGTGTTGTCCATGGCAGCCTGCGTGAGATCGCGGCTGAATTCCGATAGCAAGGAACTCTCCTTCGGACGGTTCGATGCCACTTTTTCGGATTGGGAGCGCTGCAACTCCTCACGAATAGTTGAAAGCCGCAGACCTCTCTCATGCAGGATTTCGGCGGCGAAACATTTCTCTTCTTTCAAAAGCCCGAGCAGCAAGTGCTCGGTGCCGATGTGTTTATGGCCCAAGCGTTCGGCTTCTTCGGCACCATACGCCAAGACCCGTTTGCACTCATGACTCAACGGTAGATCGACCGAAGTCGACACTTTCTCGCGGACCGTGGTGTGACCCTCGATCTGCTTGCGGATCGAATCGACTGCCGCATGAGAGCGGAGGAAACGATTCGACAGGGCCTTATCCTCGCGCAGAAGACCGAGAAGAAGATGCTCGGTCTCGATATACGGGCTGCCGAACTGGCTAGCCTCGTATCGAGCGAAGAAGATGACCCGCCTGGCTTTTTCTGTGTAACGCTCAAACATAAAACTGGTGCTCCCCTGACCGAAAGGCGCGAAGGATCAAGAAAAATTTTTCCCGACTATATACTAGGATACCTGCTAAGGAGGTTCGGTTGCAAAACTCGGCTTTCGCTCGCCTCCCAAGCGCGGCTGCCCGGAGCTGCTCACGACGGCACAAGGCCGCCGGCTTCGATGCGAAGCGCTCTGTCGCAACGCGATGCGAAGGCGGGATTGTGGGTCACAATCACGGAGGTAAGTCCATGAGTCCGATGGAGATCCCGCAGCAATCCAAAAATCTTTTCGCCGGTTCTTGGGTCGAGGTTGCCGGTTGGCTCGTCGGCGAGAAGTACCGATGGGTTACCGGCCAAGGCCCGGGCCAAAGCTACACGCTGTTGTTCGCCGCCCGATAGCTCGCCTGGCCGATGATGTGCGCGATCTTTCAATCCGACTTCATCCAGAAGATCCAGGGCCCGGGACCGGGCAGCGGGCTGCGATTCGCCGCGAATCAGTAACGGCATGGCGACATTTTCGGCGGCCGTGAACTCGGGCAGCAGATGATGGCTCTGCCAAACGTAGCCAATGGTCCGATTCCGGAAGCTTGCGAGGCCGGTTTCCGAAAGCTGAGTGAGGTTTGTGGGTCCGTAGTAAACGGTACCGGCGGTAGGCGCATCGAGACCACCGAGGAGGTGCAGCAAAGTGGATTTGCCCGCGCCCGACTCACCCGTCAGCGCCAGACTTTCGCCTTCTTCGATGGAGAGTTGCAGGTCGCGGAGGATCGCCAGTTCAGTTTCGCCCGACCGGTAAATTTTCGCGAGATTCTCGGCGCGAATCGTACTGCCTGCCACAATTAAAAGTGTAGCAGGACAGTCCGCCGGGCTCAGAATCGATGCGGATCGGGGATTTCTTCACAGGCATGCGACTTCTGCGCATAGCTTTGGTAGTGAGGATACAGCTTCGCCAATGCGCCATATGCCTCCGATGCCTCGCAGCGACTCACGTACCACACCAGGGTTGTAGGCAGCAGGTCGTCGATCTGTTGCGTGGTTCCGTGATACAGCCGACTGTTGTGCGCCGCCATAAGGCCGCAGCGAGCCGGCCATAAGCTGCCAGCCAAACCCATAGCCCACATCGGACCCCATCTTCCACGAGGTCGATCCCTCCTGCCGCCACTTCTGCGAGTTGTAACTTAAGCCAAACGGCACGCTCCAGCCGCCTCGTCCCATGGCGCTCAACAGTCGTGATGGAGAAGTTTAGATTGCCGCTCAAGGTGTCGAGTTGCTCGCCCATTCCGCCCCAATAAGCTCCGGTTGGGCGCACGCCAATACGCCGCGGATCGGGGGAGCCGGCCGGCGGAATATTCACCGAGACCGCCAGTGGCGTATCGCCCCTTCAGCCGATGCGTAGCATCGTCCCCCGCCGTAACCGGCCCAGCCCCACCCGCAAGCACTTCACGACACCGCTGATGTTCCTCAGAAACGCGATTAATTTACCAAGGTGCCTGCAGGCCCGAGCTATGAGGAGGTGACCGAGCAGTTCTTCAGGGTCAATCCAAAGAAGGATCTCACTGAAGTCCTTTACCACGCTCCATTCTTGTGCAGTACCGGTCCGCCTTTACTATGGACTCGACCAAGTTCACTTCTGCGAAAGGCGTGCTCCCATCTCTACTTCCAGTGGCCCTTGCCCACCAATGATGTCGACCGGTTGAAGCAGTACTATCTTTCGGTCATGGATGCAGGCCAATATGTAGGAACCAGGCGCCACCAGACCAAAATCGAAGTCTGCGGACTCTTCGATGAACGCTTCATACCTATAGCGCAAAAATACTCCGGAGAGAACACAAGACGTGGATGTCTTAACATTTCCATTGACGTGACCCGCCACCCCAGTGACAATTCGCTCGTTTTCCACGCCTACGGGTTCGAGTCCAGCAGTTAGCCAGGTTTCTGCAGTAGACACCTCCACCTTACCTTCAAAATCACCCATTATTGAATTGCTGACCTCAGCGTTGTAGAGCCCTCTGGGTATTTTTGGCGCGACCCCGTCTTTGAAACTCGCTGACCAATCTTTTCCGGCTTCGTCCTCGAACTTATCTACCCAGAAGTTTCGGATGACTGCCCCGAAAGGCGTAACCGCGATTATGTGAACCGTCGATGCGGATGCAGGTTTGTAGGATCTTGAGACAGCAAGGCCGGAACAGAGATGAAAAAGAGAGCGAACGCGCTAAATACATTCATACTTGCACGTGTGCTTAGAGACAGTCCTTTTGGAGCAGATTTGAGATGTTCTGGGAAAGCGCCCCGGTCTGCAAGCCAAAGCTGCTCAGAGTGCTCTGTATCTGACCATCAGTTAGCCCGCTTATGTTGTGGAGAGCTTCATGCAGAGCATTTGCTTCGTTTCCGAATAGGTCAGAAGGATTGACAGCAGGGAAGTTGATATAAACATTGTTCGCTCCGAGTTGAGCAACAGCCCCGACGCTTGGACGCGTTGATAGGAATCCAGCCACCGTTTGATTACCATACCTACGGCCTGTTGGGTCGACGGGAACGGGGAACCGGCGAACAGGCTGGCCATCGACACGTTTTTCGCAGTTATGCCATCTTGTATATTCATACCGGCAACTGCTGCCTGTAGGCCGGAGAAGGTAAGCGTTGAGCCGTTCGCCTGAAAATTCGATAGAAGATCATCACAGGGTTGTTTATCCTTTGCTTTCGCGATCTGCGCCCTGGCAAGGTTCCACGCGCCCCTTGCCTGAAGAAAGCTGAATGAACCGTTCGTCCCACCGGGACCGGTCGTATCATCAGGGAGCGGCTGCGCTGGCGTTGGGTGACCCGGTCCGCTGGCACCTACTGACCGCGGGCCAGTGCTGCAATTCAGTGTGCTCGTCGAAGGATCCCAAGTGCAATCTTCGTCGCCCTCTCCCGTGGAATCAGTGCGGTTCGTCGGATCGTTCCCAACATAAGAATACTGATTCCATGAGGCCGGGTCGCTCACCCTTGCACCTCCACGGAAGTGATCTGGAGTATTAAACCTCCCATAAACACTCGCATAATACCGCTGATCCGCATAATCCAACTGAGTCGAAGGATCGTGGTAGTAAGTGGCAAACCCATCGCCGCCACCCGCATTCTACTCGCCCCATCGTAATTCTCCCCATACGGATGATTCGCGGGACTCGCGTTTCCTCTCGCTGACCCCAGCCGATCCCGCGCGACCACTGGCAGCACCTTCCGTCCCCCGAAATAGGCCGATTCCGAGTTGCGATTCATCTGCATCGCATACCGCTGCCAACTTACCCCGTACTCGCCCATCACCTTCCCATTCACGCCGTAGAAGAAGTAAGTCTCGCCCCGCTATTCTGCTTATAGATCCGCTTATTCGACGGGTCGTATGCGTACTGCTCATTTCCCGCCGCGTCCACGCTTACCAGCCGGTTCTCCATATCATAGCCCCAGTAGTAACCCTGATACAGGTTGCCATTCCCGTCGTAGTACCAGCCGTTCGGTAGGCCAGCCAGATGGTTTGTCATCGGATCCACCAACATATTGAAACTCCCGCTCTTCGCGGTCATGTTGCCAAATCCATCGTAAATGTAGCTCTGAGTCCAACCGCTCGCGGTGGCTCCCGTCAGCCGCTTCCACATATCATATTGATACACAACCGTCTCACCCGTTCCTTCCGTAATCGATGAGACCTGCCCATTATTCTGGCCCGCTGGGTAGTAGTTGTACTGTTCCGTGAAGCTCTGCTGTACAACCGGCCCGTTAGGGATCAAAGCAAGCCACTGCGAGTTAACCCACGTAAGCTGGTTCATCTGGTTATAAGTACGGGATTCAGTTATCGTGCCGTCTAACCTAAAGGATTGATTAACTCCGGGTTCGTTCCATACTTAATATTAGTTATCTGATCGCTCGCATTGTACTGCACTCCCTGAGTCATTGGGCTAAAGGGCGCCCAAGGATTATCGCCATAATTCATTCCGATCGGCCGATTCTTCTTATCGTACGTGTAGGTAAACTGGGTCGTGGCGAAATTACCAAGATCGCCGGCAATCTCGTCCGCCCCCAGCGGGTAAGTCACCGAACTCACTTTCCCTTCCAAACCGTAGCTCCAATAAGCATCCAGATACCAACCAAAGGTCTGCCCGTTATCGCTTCGGCTGATCGCCATCCGTTTCCCCGTCGTATAGCCCGCCGAGTCGTACTGATATTGATAGGTAATCCCGCCAAACGTCGAATTATCCCCGCCGTTTGACGCGGCTCCAAGGCAAGACGAACCACTATTTCCGGGATTCGCAAAGCTCGTATTCCTCGTCATCCCAGCGGAATCGGAGTAGTTGACAGGGTCCCCTGCGTGTACGGGTATTGGTTCCAACTGCCCGGGTCGGACGGGTCGGTTCCTTTAGTTGGACTCGCAAAAAACCTTATCGACCGTTATGAACCTACCATTAGTAGCCGAGTCGGATCGTCGATCTGCGTAGATCAACGGCGTCGGCCGCCCCCCGTTCAACCGATGCCGAGAAAGCTATCTAGGAGTCTCTTTAGCGGTCCTCGCGTCGGGAGCTTCCTCAAGTGCATGCCAAAGGTCTTCGTTATTCTTTCGCATCTCCTGATACCAAGGCCCTTGCTTCCGATCCCTTCTGTCGGCTTCAGTCACGACATGCGCAAACTTGTCAAAAGAAAATGAATATGTATGCGAATCGAACGTCCACCCTCGAGTGAATTCAACCAGATCTATCTCCCGCAGACACTCATACCCGCCACTTGAAAGAACGCCGACGAGGTAAGTGCCGGGTTCCGGGTTGCTTACTTGAGCACTCTCTAGATCCCGATCGAACTTGGCCTCATATCTGCCGTTGCCGTAGAGACGTGTTAGGGTGATCCACCAGGCATCGTCACTTGTGGTCCCATTTCGCATCTGGACTACAAGCCTGGGCTGAGTGTGATCCGACCGCGCAATTCGACCGCCCAAAGAAATCACCTCGAACTCATCCGGACGGTCTAGCCTTACATTCGAACGCACATTCATTTCGCGGCATTGAACAAGTGCCTCGTAATCGCCATATGGAAGGCCGCTCGCCCTAAGGCCACGGAAGTTGCCCTTGTACTCGCGCGACTCACCACCTGCAACGAATCGAAAACTCCCCACGAAGCAATCTGTAAGGTGCTCCCCGAACGGGCCAACGGGAGCCATGGTCAAGTTTTGGGCGTATGCGTAGGTCGCCACGGCCAACCCGAGCGTTATGAGAATACACGCCCGACAGTTGTCTAGTGAGGTCATCATTTTTGCGAACCAAAACAGTCAGTTGCCAGTTTCACACTGATCAGAGAGGTATCTGTAGCGGTAATTTTCACGCCCAGCTTATTAGGGATAGCCGCATCGGTTAGGCTCATGTTGGATAAATGCACAACCTCATGGAGCAGCGTACCCGACATCGATTGAGTAGATGTTTGCCAGAAATTGTCTTGATTATACACGATGAACGTACCGCCAGTTTTAGGGTTCTTCACAGCGGTCATATCCATGCCCGAATCGAAATTAGTGGTTTGAACGTTCTGAGGAAGACTTAAGATGTTAACCAGCTTGGTGCTGCTCGCGATATTAGCGACTTGCCCGGGAGTCATTCCGAACGCCTTCAAATCATTTGGGTGTGGCTACTTTGGAACGACGGCCAAGTAGGCGTAAATTCAATAGGTTGAGAGCATTTGACCCGTCTTTGGCAAGCGCTTAAACCGGGGATATCGGAATAACCCCTGTTTTTGGATCAATCCTGGCGCGTGGACTCTGCGAGTTTGGCTTGGTGACGGAGGATGGTTTTCGAGAGTTTGTCGAGACGATTGAGCAGGTTTTTCAACTTGCGGTATTGCTGCGCCGCGGCCCTATACAGCGGTGCCGCTTCCGGTGAAAGTTTAACGTTGACCGTTTTACCGTTGGCTTTGTAGGTAAGCTCGAAGTACGGCCCGTGGCGCTTGGTGGCATCGGAGGCACAGGCGCACTGGGCTTTGCCGCACTTCATCATCCGCTTCAGAACTGTACCTTTGCAGAAATAGTCGATCTGTTCCAGTCCTCGTCTGAGTTCCAGAAAGCGTTGCGTGTGGCGCTCCAGGGAGGAATTCCGCGCAGCGGGGCGGACTTTGCTCTTCGAAACAGAAACGCGTGACATTGTCTTACGGTGATATTACCGTAAGAGCATGACATCTGCAACTTGTTTCCCTGTTGATACCAGACCTGCATTTGTTGAGTTCTCGCTACTGGAGTCCTGGCTGGCATCCGCCACTGCCCTTCAACTCCCTCTCCACCAGATTGAATCCCAACAGCAGGAAAAAGGCCGCGAGGTCCAACGCCTACTCCTCCAAGCCCATTTGCAGCATCGCGGCAACGGGGATATCGGGCCGGCCTTGCAACTGGAACAGACCGACGGAACGGCGCTCTACTCTCACCGCCGTCTAAGTACCCGATCCCTGACTACCGTCTTTGGAACCGTGGAACTCGTCCGCATGGGCTACTCCCGCCCCGGCGCGCCCGGCATCTTCCCCCTGGACCGGGCGCTGACTCTGCCTGCCCGTTCGTTCTCCTACGAACTCCAGCGGCGCCTGGTCAAAGCCGCCGTGCAGAATCCTTTCCTCGATTCGGTCCAAACCATAGCCGACCTGACCGGCGTTTCCGTCTCCAAACGCAGCCTGGAGCAGATCCTGCCGGACGCGGCACAAGACTTTGACACTTTCTACCGGCAGCGTTCGCCGGCACCAGCCACCGGCACCATCCTGGTGGCCGCCGTCGATTGCAAGGGTATTCCCATGGTTAAGCCGCCCGGCGCGCAACCAACCCCGCGGTTGACGAAAGGTCAGAAGGCCAACAAGAAGCGCATGGCCACGGTCGCGGCGGTCTTCACCCGTACGCCTTGGGTGCGTACTCCACAACATGTCGTGGAAAGCTTGTTCCGCATCTCCCACCCGACTCCGAAGAATGCACCGATGCCGCCGCGTCCGGAGAATAAACGTGTATGGGCCAGTCTGCTCAAGGGCAAGAATGCTGTCATTCAGGAGGTGGCCGAAGAGATGGAACGTCGTGATCCATCCGCATTAAAAACCCGCGTCGCCCTGACCGATGGCGAGCGAGCGCTACAGATTCGAGTCGACCGCAAGCTGAGAGTCACCCTGATTCTGGACCTGATGCACGCTCTGGAGAAACTGTGGAAAGCCGCCTATGTCTTCCATGCAGAGGGCAGCCTGGAGGCCGAACTCTGGGTCCTGGACCGCGCTCTACGAATCCTGCTCGGTGATGTCGGTCAGGTTGTCAAGGGGATTCGTCAAAGTATCACCAAACGCGGTCTGTGCGGGGCCGGGAGCAAAACACTGCGGGGAGTCGCCGACTACCTTTACCGAAACCGCACCCGCATGCGCTATGACGAATACCTCGCCAACGGCTGGCCGATCGCCAGTGGACCGGTCGAAGGCGCGTGCAAAAACCTGATCAAAGACCGGATGGAGCGTTCCGGCATGCGCTGGACCGAGCAGATGGCTGAAGCCATCGTCCAGTTGAGAGCCATCTGCCTCTCCGGCGACTTTGATCACTACTGGCAATTCCACATCGCGCAGGATCAGCGCCGCCTATACCCCGCCCCATGGAGCGTCGTTCCAAAGTAGCCACACCCAAATCATTCAGGCAAGGCGTACTGCG
>CAVYEV010000048.1:0-26126 GCA_963767545.1 Terriglobia bacterium | reverse complement strand
CAGGCAGTTTTTCGTCAATTTGTCCACCAATCCGATTCTTCACTCCACCATGCTCGTCAGGTTGGGATTGCTTTTTGCTTTAGTGTTGGTAAGCTTACTCGGCCTCTCGATAAATGCGTCGATTGCCGGGAGAAAAATCGGTCAGCACTTCCACGAGTAGCCGACGTTACGCTCACGTGGATCACCTCCGAATGCCGACTGTTTCTAGGAGCCAGGCAAGAGCTGGCTGCCGGCGCCAGGCTCCGGATCACTTTTCGATAACTTTGCCCTGAGCCCACGCAGTTCGATTTGAGGCAGTACCTCAACCTTCCATTGAAAATGCCCGTAGCTGCGCTGCGAGTTCGCCAATGCGATGCCCAGCTCTTTACCAAGCGCATCCAGCTCATCTGGACCTGGAAGGAGCTCCTACGTGGTATATGTTCTTACCTTTTAGGTCAGTCATCATCTGCTCATGCGCACCGGGTGCGAGGACGACTTGGTATAGAGCGCCGCAAGACGCGCACGGAGGGAACCTCCATGAGGTTTCTCCAGAAAGGGAAGCCGGAGCTTCCTGGACACAGAAGAGAGTCCCCTCTGCTTTCGCTGTCGCTCGGTTTTGTGGTTCACATCAACGAGGGCTATGAATCGCTTGGTGTTCTGAAACGCTGCCATGAAGATTGGGTCAGTTCCGAGCTCTAAAGGAGCGAGTGGGGAATTGGCGGCGTTTAGGATTCCGAGGCTCTCCTCAGCCGACCGTTGAACAGTGCCAATTTCAAACGCCCAAATCGCCAAGTCACATTTAGGCTCCCCTGCCGCGGCGAAGTAGGCAGCTACCGAAATACACTCCGTGCAATCCAGGAGCCTCGACGGGAGGCCGTAGTGCCTCATTAGTGCCATCCACGACACTCGATCTGCGGCTGGCGGTACCGTGGTTTTGATGTTTGGGAGACTCCGTTCGAAGGACTCGATGAGTAAGTTCTCCGCCTCGGCATGACGGTAGTGGGCACAGCGGTCAAGCGATGTCTCAAGTTCCCAACCGGCGTTGTTCACGCCACGAAATACAAAACGCCCTTTCGGTGAAGCGAGGAATTCTTTCGCGTGTTCCCAGGTGTTGAACCTCTTGATCTGGTCCGAGGAAAGGCTTAGAGATCATAACGCTTAAAATGTACCAACCTGCGAAGGACTTTGGCTACAAAGAGAGGTGCCATTCAGCGATCATAGAGAACCACGCGCCAACCGGAACTTGGGCAGGGCGGTCAAGTTTGACGAGTCACGCCCTGTGTGTAGAAGTGCCAACGACCGACTTGCCGGGCGGATCATTAATCCGAAAGGTTGGCCCGAAGCAGCCATCTGGAAGAGTTATGATCCCGTTGACGTCAAGTGAACCTCTATTGGGTCTTACACCACAAACAATGCCACCGCGGCCAGGGTCATGACTCCGGCGGCGAGCCATCCCAAGATCCGCATCCATGGTGGATTTACCCATTTCCCCATCACTGTAGCGTCACTCGTCAACAGCACCACCAAGATAATGAGAGGCGGCGCGAGAATTCCGTTCAATACGGCCGAATAAAATAGCATCTGCACCGCGCTCAACCCGACATATTCGAGCGTGATCCCGATGACCACCGCGGCCGCGATCACCCAATAGAACTTACGCACGCGTTTTGGGGGAGCGCCAAGCGATCCGGCCCATGCCGCCGCTTCCGATACTGCATATGCGCTCGATCCGGCAAGCACCGGAACGGCCAGCACGCCAGTCCCGATCAACCCAAGCGTGAACAGCAGATAAGCCTGCTCGCCTGCGAGCGGGCGTAGCGCTTCAGCGGCCTGTCTGGCAGTATCGATGTGCGTGATCCCGTGACTGTGGAGCGTGTTTGCCGTGGTGAGAATGATGAAGTACATCACGAAATTGGAGAAGAACATCCCGGTAAAGACATCCGTTCTAGCGTCCCTGAGTTCTTCGCGGGTGGCGCCGCGGCGGGAAGCCGTAGATCGCCTGCCCATCTCGCGCTCTTCCTCGACCTCTTGCGATGCCTGCCAGAAAAAGAGATATGGCGAAATCGTGGTGCCGAGAATTCCTACCAGCACCGATATATAAGCCTTAGTCCACTGAATCTGCGGAATCAGCGTGGCGCGCAACACCTGAGCCCAATCCGGCTTAGTTAGAAAGGCCGTGATTACATAGGCAAATAGCACCAGCGTGAGCCATTTGAAAATTTTCGCGAGCCGCTTATAAGAGAGCAGGATCAAAGACAGCACGATTCCGATAGCGAGCAGCGGAGCCCAGATATATGCGCGAATTCCAGTGACCATCTCCATCGCATCGCCCATGCCGCCGAGATCCGCGCCGATGTTGAACACATTCGCGATCAGCAGAATCGCGCACGAGGACCAGAGCACCCAGCGTGGATAGCGGCGGCGGACGACGCCCGCAAGTCCGCGTCCGGTAACCAGCCCCAGGCGCGCGCACATCAGTTGGACTGCGGCCATAAGGGGAAAAGAAACTACCGCGGTCCACAGTGCGCTCAACCCGAACTGTGCGCCGGTAACGGAGTACGTGGAAATGCCCGAAGGATCGTCATCTGCGGCGCCGGTAATCAGTCCTGGGCCGAGGCTCGAAAAGAAACGCTCCAGGCTGTGCTTCTTCGATGTGAGAGTTGGGGGCATCATGCGGATTGTGCGGCGCTGCACACTGGACCTAGTTTATTGCACCCGCCGCTCTTCACGTTCGGAGTTGGTGTAACATGCACAATCGGCTCTGCGATAATGATGACAAATGAAAGTAGTATGGATGGCGACTGGCCTCTGCGCCTTAGGTTGCGTGGCGTTTGTCGGACAGGCATTTCAGTCGGCAGCATCTCAACCTCCGGCGCCTCCGCCTGAAACGGCCGCAGTGCAGCCTGAGCCGGCAAGAGATTCGTCGCGCATCATTCTGGACGTTACGCGCGTGAACATGTTGTTCACGGTAACGGATAAGAAGGGCCGGTTCATCACCGACCTGAAGCAGAACGATTTCGACGTAATCGAAAACAAGAAGAAGCAGGTGATCCAACAGTTCACCGCTGAATCGGAACTTCCGCTGCGCTTGGCGATCCTGATCGATACCAGCAACAGCATCCGCGATCGCTTCCGCTTTGAGCAGGAGGCGGCCGCGACGTTCATCAACAGCGTGGTGAGGCGCGGCGTGGATAAAGCGATGATCGTCAGCTTCGATACTAACGCCGAATTAGTCACGGATCTCAGCGACGACGTGACGCAGCTCGACAAGGGAATCATGAGCCTTCGTCCGGGCGGCGGTACTGCGTTTTACGACGCGGTTTACTTCGCCTGCCGCGAGAAGCTGCAGAAGGATCAGCCGCGCGACAAGTTCCGGCGGGCGCTAATCATCGTGACCGATGGCGACGATAATCAGAGCCGTGTCACGCGCGACCAGGCGCTCGAAATGGCGCAGAAGGCCGATGCGGTGATTTACGCGATCTCGACCAACATCACGCATATCGAGACCGATGGCGATAAGGTGTTGAAGTATCTCACCGCGGAAACCGGCGGGCAGGCTTTCTTTCCGTTTAAGGTGGAGGATCTGGAGCAGTCGTTCGAGAATATCGCCAACGAACTGCGACATCAATATAACGTCTTCTACCGCCCAGAGCCGCTCAAAGCAGACGGCCTGTACCACTCGGTTCAGTTACGGGTGAAGGATCGGAAGGATTTGGTGGTTCGGGCGCGCAAGGGCTATTACGCGCCCAAAATGTAAGAAACGATGTAAGAGCGGCCGCCGCAGTTCTCTACGCCTTAACGGGCTTATCGGAAGCCTTCCACTTGGCCTCGTCGAAGTACATGGCCTTCCCCTGGCGGTACGATTGCACCGCAAGCGAAATCAGCACCTGAGCCCGCGCGCCGATTTCGACGTTCAGAGTCGGCTTCTGACGGCTTCGCATGCACTCGAGGAAGTTGCCCATATGGGCCTTCATCAAGTCCTTCTGGTCGACTGGAATCTGGAAGTCTTTGTCATTGCCAAATTTCGTCGCCCATTCCGGATCGATAAAGGTCTTGCCCTTCTTTTCCGGTTTAACGGTGATATAAGGAGTGGAACCTTCGAACATGCCATGTTCGACCATAATGATGGTGCCGGCATGTCCGCGGATCAATCCCGGGATGTGCTGCGAGTTGGCCATCGAGGAACTTAGCACGACGGAATGTCCCTTGGCATAATCGCCGATCAGGTGGAAGGTATCGGGCACCTCGCGCTCGTCCTTGAACTGATAGATGCCGCCGCCGGCTACGACTTTGGAAGGAAACTGTGCTTCGGACCAGCAGATGTTCAACGGCGCAACCACGTGATAGAAGAGGTCGGTTGCGATGCCGCCCGAGTAGTCCCAATACTTGCGGAAGCGGAAGAAGCGGTCGGCGTTGTAGGGCCGCTGGCGTCGCTTTACCGAGCCACATCTTCCAATCGATGTAATCGTCGCCTTTCTTGTCCGGGCCCGCTTCAAAAATTTTGTAATTCCACTCGCCTTCCACGGAATTGCGATGATAAGAACCCTGGCTCATGATCATGTTGCCGATCATGCCCTTGGCGATCGCTTCTTTAGCCTTGGCCCACTGGTCGCCTGATGTCGTTTGCGACCCGACCTGAATAATGCGCTCGGTCTCCTTGGCCGTCTGCACCAACTGACGAGCTTCCTCGATGGTGTGGCACATCGGCTTTTCGAGATAGACATCTTTGCCGGCATCCATCGCCGCGAGAGCGATCGGCGCATGCCAGTGGTCGGGTGTGGCGACGATCACGGCATCGATTTCAGAGTTGCCGATAACCTCGCGATAGTCGAGCGTGCCCGGGACGCTGTGAGCTGTCTTGTTCTCGTTCAGCCGCTTCTGATAAACATCGCAAACCATGGCGATCCGGACGTTGTGAGTATCGGCCAATCCGGCCATCTGCCTGGCATCGTAAGTGCCGCGGCCGCCGGTGCCGATGACTCCGATGTTAATGCGGTCGTTCGCGCCAATGACTTTGCCCTTTGCGGGCCGAGCGAAGGCGGATTTAGCGGCGCCCAGTGCGGACGTTACCGCTGTCGCCGTCTTGAGAAAATTTCTGCGATCTAAAGTGCTGTCGGACATGCTGAAATCCTTGGCGCCTGCGGACAGAGCCGCGGGCGGATTGAAATTTGCCTATCCGCTACAGTTTATACCGTGCGGCACCCCTTGGCTACGGAGTGTTAATCTACACTTCGGAGCCAAATCATGAATATCAGGCCATTACACGACCGCGTCATCGTCAAACGAATCGAAGAAGGCGAAACCAAACGGGGAACTCTCTTCATCCCCGACAGCGCCAAAGAGAAGCCCCAGCAGGGCGAAGTAAAAGCCGTGGGAACCGGCCGCCTCTCGGAGAAAGGCGAAAGAGTAGCCATGGAAGTCAAAGCCGGCGACCGCATCCTGTTCGGGAAGTACGGCGGATCGGAAGTGAAGGTGGATGGCGAAGAGTGGTTGATTCTCCGGGAAGACGAGATTCTCGGCGTCGTCGAATAAAAAAACGCGTACCACAGCCACGAATAAACACTGCTTTCAAGTTCGTTCGTGGCTTGTACGTGTACCTACCTGACGGAAGAACGGCCGCTCGTTATGGACATGGAGAGCATGAAGCAGCGGGCTTGGCGCGCCTGGGCGTCTGCTGGGCTACTTGCGGTACTTTGTGCTGTCCTGGCAATTCTCCAGAGCCGCTGGATCGGAGAACTCAGCATGGCGGAGCGCGACCGCCTGCGCGAGCAGTTGCAGACGGGTTTGAATCAGCTTAGCGCCGATCTCAACAATCGCGTGAGCGGCGCCTGCGCCGGATTGATACCGGACGCGGCGCAATTCGAACTGGCTGGGCGCGAGACCGTGTACGCCAATCAGTACAGGCGCTGGAAAGAAACACATGAGCCTCTCTTCCGGCGTATCGGGCTAGCAATTCCGGAGGGCGGAACGGTCAGGCTCCTCATGCTTGACCTCGATACCGCGCAGTTCACTGCGGCGAATTGGCCGCCCGAATGGGGTGGACTGCTCGATCGTATCAATGGTCATCTCTCGGGCGAGCCAATGCGCCCGCCGTCGCCGCGGGAGTCGGCGCTTATCGAACTGCCGCGCTTTGGTTCGATAACCGGCGAGCTTGGCAATCCCGTAATTCAGGAACAGGAGTGGCTGGTCGTGGAACTCAACCTGGAGTACCTGCGCAGCAGCGTGATCCCCGGGTTGCTCTATCGCTATCTGGGCAAGGATTACGACGCCGAGGTGATTGCCGACAATGCGCCGTCAGTGATGATTTACCATTCGATGCCTGAGGGACGGCGTCTGGCCGAGCGAAATGCGGACGCGTCGGTGGGATTGCTTGAACCGAGCTATGTCTCGATCGTACGCAGGCCGCAGCGAGCAACCAGTGTCCGTCAACCGGGGCCTTCCGGACCTGCGCTCGGGGGACCGCCGCGATGGAAATTACTCGTACGCCATCGGCCGGGATCGCTCGAAGACATAGTCGCGCGAGCGCGATTGCGCAACATCGCCATATCGGCGAGCATACTGCTTCTGATTCTGGCGACCGTGACGTGGCTGGTGCGCATTTCGCGGCAGGCGCAGCGGCTGGCGGAACTGCAGATGAATTTCGTGGCGGGCGTATCCCACGAACTCCGCACTCCGCTGACTGTGATCCGCACGGCGGCGTTCAATTTGCGCGGCAAGATCGCTGGGCGTCCGGACCAGGTGGAACGCTATGGAAAGCTGATCCAGGATGAGAGCGAAAAGCTGGCCGTGCTGGTCGAACAGATACTGCGTTACGGAAGCTCGCGCAGAGGACGAGTGATTCGCGAGCGGGAGCCGGTATCAATGGAGGCGCTGATCGATGAGGGTCTCAGATCGAGCCGCGTCAGTCTCGCGAGCCCGGATCTGGTGATCGAAAAACAACTCGCGCCGGGACTTCCGTTGGTGCTGGCAGACGAGCAGGCGTTGAAGCACGCCATGCGCAACTTGATCGACAATGCGGTGAAGTACGGGACGGAAGGGACTAACTGGATCGGAGTATTCGCATGTACGGTGGAAGACGAGCGTGGGCCGGCAGTGGAGTTTCGCGTGGCCGACCGTGGTCCGGGAATTCCGCTCGACGAGCAGCCGCATATCTTCGATCCGTTTTTCCGCGGACGGCGAGCCGTACAGGATCAGATACACGGTACCGGATTGGGATTGAATCTCGTCAAGAAGATCGTGGAAGCGCATGGCGGAACGATAAGCGTGAAGAGCGAGCCCATGAAGGGCACGGAATTCACGGTACGGATTCCCGCCGCGCCCCCGGAGTTTCAGGATGAGTTCGCGCATTCTACTGATTGAGGACGAACCAGGACTGGTGCTGACAGTCTCGGATCTGCTGAGCACCGAAGGCTACGAGGTCGAAAGCGCGGCGGACGGCGAGACCGGTCTCAGCAAGGCGAATAACGGCAAATTCGATCTGGTGATTCTGGATATTATGCTGCCGCGCAAGACCGGATTCGATGTATGCCGGGAACTGCGGCAGAAGGGCATCGACGTTGCGATCCTGATGCTCACGGCGAAAACGCAGGTCGTGGATCGGGTGGTCGGATTAAAGCTTGGCGCGGACGACTATTTAACCAAGCCCTTCGACCCCGCCGAACTGCTGGCCCGAGTGGAGGCGCTGCTGCGCCGGGTGCAGAAGGAGAATCGGATCCCTGTACAGTCGTTCCAGTTCAGCGATGTGGAGATCGATTTTGAGCGCGCCGTGCTGATGAAGGCGGGTCAGCCGGTGGCGCTCGCGAGTAAGGAATTTCAGTTACTCCGCTATCTCGTCGACAATCGCGGGCGGGTGGTTCCGCGAGAGGAATTGTTGCAAAACGTATGGGAATATTCGAGCGACGTCTCTTCGAGGACGATCGATGTGCATGTGGCATGGTTAAGGCAGAAATTGGAAGAGAATCCGCAGAATCCCAAGCATATTCACACGATCCGGGGGAAGGGTTATCGATTTTCGGTGTGAAGTTTGTAGACCCAAGCCGTAGGCACAAGCGAGAGTAACTTAGCCAACTTCGCCGAACGCATTTATTTACCGCGATACGGGGAAAGGGGGGCAGCTCACTCAGCTTCTCGTGTGTGGAGCCCGGTCCGCACGCGCCTCGATTTGGACTCCCTCGTAAGCCCTATAATGGGTTCTCAACATTCGGCAGGAGAAAGAGACCGAATCTGATGCCAGTCAACCGCCCATCACCTCCGCCAGGAAAGCAGATGACGCCCCTTTGGGTCATTTCGCTGTTCGTTTCTCTTTACTGAGGCAGCGCTGGGCATTGCAGCATATCCGCAACCACTTAGGAAGAGTTAGTTGCCACTTAGCCTCTCGTACGGAGAAGTCGGTTCGCCCAGCATCGTTTAGGCCGGCCGCGGCAAGCAATACTGATTTGGCAGAGCGTCCACCGGACGCATTTAGGAACCGCGGTCCGAGCAAAACTACACAACATAAATCACCCTCGCTCAACATACGCACGGGAGAGACCGCAAGCGGCTCGATTTGCGATCCGTCGGCAGGCATGTGAGGCCACTTATTTTGATGGGGCAAGAGGAGAGATATCGTCTCTGTTGCCAGTGAACGGACCACCAACACTACCAGTGATACGAGCATGAAGATCCTCCACATTCTTTACGCTCAGTTCGATTCAATTCACTGAGGCTGCGCTGGGTTTTGCGGACCAAAACCTCTGGTGGGGTGCAGATAGCCTTGACAGTGTTTGTAACAGCCTTCCCAAGCATCGTTGCGGGCGCGTTCTTCGCAGTGCTCTTGGAGGAAGGATCATAAGTATTCTATATGTTTGATCCGGCGTTCCGAAGTCCTTGAAGTTACGTCATAAGGTTGATATGTGTCAGAAATCAGCCGTTGACGCCCAGCATCGCGAATAGGTCCGTGTTTCGTTCTGCCCTCACCCTTGAGGGGGGACCCTGGATTTGTGACGAAAACGAGCGACCTTGAAAGGCTTCGGTCCATATTTTCGGCCGGCCCGACCGCTTTAAGTTATTTTTCAAGGCAAGTGGACCAAATTCGGATCATCGCAGCACTAAGGCGATGCAGGTGCCCGATGGCTGCCTCGTCCAGGTGTCACACGAGCTTCATGACCTCAATCGGCGAGAACGGCGCTGAGGCTCTTATCCGATTGTTACCAGGTAGCTATTGTATCAGCTGAGCAGGGCACCGACGGATGTTTTCTCGCCGACGTTGGTCAGGAGCTGGATGAATAATGATCTTTATTAGCTACTCGTGGGCTGATGCGCGTGCAACCCACGCACTTCATCGCAGGCTGAGTCTTTCCGGATGCGAGACATAGATCAGATATCGAAAAGCTTGACCTTCACTGTGACCTACGGGACCAACTTGAGACCGCAATCCGGAGATCCCGTATGGTGTTATTGGTGGACACCGTTGATGCGCGTGCCTCCGAGTGGACTCGTTTTGAATTGGATTGTGCGGAGAAAGCGCGAATCCCTGTGAAGCGGATTAGGCCTGTGCGCGGGTACAGGGATTCGTCATTGTTACGGCTGATTCCGGCTAAGCAATCAACCTGCCCTGCCGATTAGCTCTCATAACTGGACTCCTTCTCGCGAATTTGCGACCCGATTTCCTCAGCGTGTGAGCGGGCGTAAGCCCAAGCGTTCACCAGATTCTCGGCACGCAGGTGCGGGTAGGCGGCCAGCAAAGCCTGCTCGCTGGTACCGACGCGCTGGGCTTGCTCGAGAAGCCAACGTGGATACGAGTTCGAGCGAGACACGACTCACCGCCGCAAACGTCCGGCCGCGAGTCGATGCCGGGAAAATCGTCATCAAGTTCGCGAACCACCCAATTGAGAATCTGGGCCTTTTCTCCTCGCGACAAAGCCGGCAACATCTTCTCGAAATAGCTCAAGCTCGCCATAGTGTTCCTCTATTTATTGTCGCCGATGCCGGATAACCCAGGTTTCAGCCTTGGAGCGCAGTTGCTCTGCAACAGGCTCACCTATGAATGCAAACTGGAAAAGAATCAAAGGCGTGCCCTGAGCCGATTAGCCCAACTAAAAGTTCGCCACCTTCACATTTTTAATCCGAATAATTTCAGTCACTTACAGAAACGCACTCTCAATTCTCAACATCGCGTGTGTCAATGTGAAATCAGAGAGGTTGCCGTGCGTCCCCAGCAGCCCCGGCGCAAGCCGCGAGCGATTTCGATTATGGTCCGAGATCGCGAGGGAGATTGCCCGCTGTTCGCCCTCCTCAGGCATAGGGAGAGCAATCGCGATGAAGCCTCGGGCGGCTTCCCGCGGATGAACACCTGGGCATTCGCAGACAGCCGGGAGATTCCTCTTCAAAGAAGACGGAATCTCCCGGCGCTTTCACTTATTCACGAGGAGGGATTATGTTCAACACAGGAAATTGCGGAACTCAAGTCACACGTGCGCACGCCGCTGCGGGTCCCGCAAGCCTATCGCACGCCACGCTAAAGAAACACCATTTTGCGTCATCCCGTCACCCGCGAAACCAGGCACTACACTAAAAGAAGATGACTCTCGCATACCTCGTAACCGTAGCCTTGAAGTCGTTGCTGAGCCGCGCGCCTAAGCAAGCTGCGCTGGTTCAAAAACTGCCATTTTGCGTCACTGCGCTCCCCGAACGGGCTCATTCCTTCTTGCCGAAGTCCCTGAGCGCCGGTCGCTGTATTGCATCTGTGGCAGCTCCTACTTGGTCCGGACACTTTCAAAAAAGGGGCATTTGCGTCACCTCGCCTCGCATCTTTCATAATCTTTCTTTTCCATCGGCGTTCATCGGCGTCCAACGGCCAGCCAAGCCTTTTCCCCGCCCGACCCGGGGCACCCGATCCCATCCACCAACCCGAGCCGCGTCCAATACATCACTACCGGCCTGTTTCAAAAATCGGTTGTTTGCGTCACCTACGGACGACCGCGCGGCAGCAGATCGGCTTAATTCCGCAAAACTGCAGGACACGCCTGCACAGGAGCCTCGCAAAAATCCGATCGTTTGCGTCACCCGCCAGTCACCGCTACCACTAAGCCGATCGAAAATTCACCCCTTTGCGTCATCACGCGACCCTTACTGCGCACTCCCATCTCTCAACGCGCACAACTTGGGTTCGATCCGCAAAATCGCCAATCGCATCAACCAACTGCCATCGGCTGTCACATCGCCGATTGAAAATCGGCCGCTTTGCGTCATTCCCTTGCTCCTCCTATCCGCGGTGTTGGCTGCGGCCGCTCCCCCGCCATCTCAGCGAACCGCCGACTTCGCCCTCGTCCTCGACACACCATCTGCCTCCGAACAATCCGCCACACGCAACAGTGTGCATTCTGCACAATTTCGCACAAAGCTCGCCGCCATCCGGACCCAGCAGCAGTTGCTCCGCAACGAGCTCGCAAAAAAGCGCGTTTGCGTCACCGGATCGGCCTCCACTCTGGTAAATGCCGTCTTCGTGCGCATCCCCGTATCCCGCGCTGCTGAAATCCGAAACTTGCCAGGCGTCAGCCTCGTCGTCCGCCTCGGAACCGTTGCACCCTCACTTAAACCGGGCGCTTGACCTGGTGCAAGCAAGCGGCGCGTGGTCCCAACTTGGCGGCATCAGTAATGCCGGGGCTGGTGTAAGAATCGGTGTTCTCGATAGCGGCATCGACCAGACGCACCCCGCTTTCCAGGACTCTTCTCTCCACCCTCCCGCCGGATTCCCCCTCGGCGACCCCAACTTCACCAACAATAAGGTCATCGTCGCCCGCAGCTACGTGCCGCAACTCGCGCCCTCGCCGTTCGATCCTCAATACTCTTTGCCCGACGACAACTCGCCGAGCGACCATTTCGGACACGGCACAGCCATCGCCATGATCGCCGCAGGCGCACGCGTACAAGCGCCCGTTGCCGCCATCAACGGCATCGCCCCCAAAGCTTTTCTCGGCAACTATAAGATCTATGGCAGTCCGGGAATCAACGACACCTCATCTTATGGCGTTATCATTCAGGCCCTTGAAGACGCCGTAAGCGACGGCATGGATATCGCTGTGCTCGCGAGCGGTGGAGCGGCCTTCTCGGCCCCCTCGATCAGGTGGCAAACTGCGCCGGCAATCCTCCCGTACAGATCCGCCCCTATATTCCCGCCGCGGCCTGCGATATCCTGACGTTCGCCGTGGAGCATGCCGTCCAAATGGGGATGACAGTCGTGGTCTCAGCCGGCGACGACGCCCAAACGGGACAAAACGCGCCGGCGCTCAACACCATTAATACGCCGGGTACCGCCCCTTCTGTCATTACGGTTGGCGCAACAGTGAACTCGCACGTGCTGCACTCAACCGTTTCGGTTCCGGGCGGCTCGTCCTACGATGCTGTTTTCGGAAGCGCCCCCAAGCCGGGCGGGTCCGTTCACCGCGCCGCTTATAGATGTAACTTCCACTCGGCAATGACGGCTTTGCCTGCGTCCCGCTGCCCGCCAACTCGCTCAATGGAGCGATCGCGCTGATTCAGCGGGGCGGTAGTTGCTTCTTCGATAACAAATCGAACAACGCCAAGAATGCGGGCGCAGTTGCCGTGCTCCTCTATAACACTGACGACTCACTTTTCACACCCACCGGACTCGAAGACACCGCCATCCCGTTCGTCCTGATCGGCAAATCCGCTGGAATGGCGCTGAAGCCATCGTTCGCTAGTTTCCTCTTAGGAAGCCTCTTCAACGTCACCCTCGACCCCACCCTACACGAAGTCACCGTCCCTACCGACATCGTGGCCCCTTTCAGTTCCCGCGGACCCGCCATCGGCAACTTCGCCAATCCCCCGGCTCTGTCCATCAAACCGGAACTCGTCGCACCGGGCAGCGGCATCTATACCGCCTCCCAAAGACTCGATCCGAACGGCGACCTCTACGACGCCTCCGGCTACACCAGCGTCGATGGCAACAGCTTCTCCGCCGCTCTCGTCGCCGGGGCAGTGGCTTTGGTCAAGCAGGCCCATCCCAACTACACGCCCGCGCAACTCAAATCGGCCGTCGTAAATAGCGCCTCAACGAACGTGCAGGATGAGTCCGGCATGGCGCGCATCAACTCTGTGGGAGCCGGCAAACTGAACGCCCAAGCCGCCATCGCAGCCCAAGTCACTGTAACTCCCCCGACCATCGGTTTCGGCAATATCAGCGCAACTCTGCCCTCAACCTCACTCACAATTTCAAACTCCGGCAGCGCCGCCGTAACCTTAAATTTCGCCGTAGCCCAACGCGATCCCGACTCCCGCGCGTCTTTCTCGGTACCGTCATCTCTCACTCTGGCCGCCGGACAATCGTCTTCTATTACCGTTCTCATGGCGGGCAGCCGCCCTGCCGCAGGCGGCTATGACGGCCAGATCAACATCACCGGCTCCGGCGTCAACCTGCACGTCCCCTATATCTATTTCGCTGGCACCGGCGTGCCCGCCAATATCTTCCCGATTTTCGGCGACGGCTACACCGGCCTGCAGGGCGAGACTTACGACCTCATCGCCTTCCGCATCGTCGACCAGAATGGCGTGCCCGATCCCCGGTAATCCAGTAACCTGGACGGCGCAGCAAGGCGGGACGATCGACAAAACCAACGGCATACCCAATGTGGATAATCAGACGGATATCTACGGCAAGCGGGAGGCGGGTTGATTTGGGGAACCCATCGGACCTCAGATCTTCACGGCAAGCGCCAATGGTATCTCCTGGAACTTCGACCTATATACCTCACTATCCGGCTATTGCCGCTAACGGCGTCGTGAACGGCGCCAGCTTTCAACCATCGCCACGGCGCCCGGTTCTTATATGACTATCACCGGCCAGAATCTGTCGCCTGTAACTGCGAGCTATGTAACTCTGAATCTGCCTCTCGCGATTGCCGCAACCAGCGTGAGTTTTGATGTACCCTCGGCCGGAATCAGTGTTCCTGGGCACATTGCTTTCATGAGTCCTGCTCAGATCAACGTGCAGGTCCCGTGGGAGTTGGCTGGCCAGTCTTCGGCCCAGATAAAGGTGACTCTCGCGGGATTTGCGAGTCCGCTTTATACCCTTGCGATCGCGCCCTACTCTCCCGCGGCTTTCGAATACACCGGATCGGATAGCAACCTCTACGCCGCCGCGCTAGATACCAACTCGCAGCTCATCACCACCGCAAACCCGGCGCAAAGCGGGCAATATGTTTCGATTTACGCGAACGGCCTGGGTCCCGTGACCAATCAGCCGGCGAACGGCAGTACCAGCCCCGTTTCTCCGTTAGCTCAGTCCGCCAACCCTTCCGCAATCTCGGTAACGATCGGCGGACGACCGGCTCAAATCGCTTTTGCCGGCCTCGCGCCGAACTACGTGGCGCTCTATCAGTTGAATGTTGTAATACCTCCGGATACTCCCTCAGGAGTACAACCACTGATTATCACGGGTAATGGTGTACCGTCTAAAACCTCCCTGATTGCGGTCAGCCCGTAAATGAGGATGGTAATTACAAGAAAAGTACTTGAGCAGCTAAACTTCCTTGGTTTAATGCCGATAGATAAATAGAGAGGATCTTTAATTTCTAAGAGGATCGAATGCCAAAGCCAAAGCACGTAGCTATAATGTCCTTAGGTCACCGGAAAAACTTGAGGGAAAGAAGTTAAACACATGGCGAACTCGCTTATTAAAGGTCTGGGATTGGCTCTCGGAGGAGGTCTGGCGGTCGCATTCGGAATGCGAATAAGTCAGAATGCCGCGGCGGCCACCGCCGGTCCGCAGGAACTTCCCGATTTGACGCCATTCCTGGACCGGATGGATACGGTCGAGAACCGGATCATAGGGTTGGAGACGGCTTTGAAGGCGCCGGGACCGATGATCATCCCGTCGGTCCAGGAGTTGGAACATCGTGTACTGACCCATTCGAGCCAGGTGGAAGAACTTCGAGTGGCCGTCCAACGGGTTGCGGAGCAGCAGGATTCCCGCATCGACGACCTCCGTCACACCGTGGGTAACCTGGAATCGAAACTTCATCTGCTCATTGACGAAAGCTTAAAGCCGAAATTCGAAGAAATGCATGAGCGCGTCCAGCGCGAGATGCAGGAAACGGCAAGTCAGACTCTTGAGATCTTTGCCGACCGGATTCAAGGCCGCGTGGTCGAGAAGATTACTTCGCATCGACGGCGACCTGAACCGCCAATCCGAAGCCATCAATGAACTTCGCGACTACTCCCAGAAAACCGACGAGAGTCTGCAAAGCCTGCTCGTTCGTATCGAAACGCTCGCCGATACGTTCAACCGCAAATCAGAGGCGACCGCGGAACCGCCCAAACCGACCAGCTATGCGGCTCCAGCGGCTGCTCCTATACGGCCTGTTTTCCCTGCGAAGATCGAATTGGGCGAAGCGATGGACGTGCGTCCTCCCGCGAGCCCTTTCCCGCCGCGGCGCCCGCTGCCGCGCCCGGAAATTTCTCCGGACCGGAATTTGAAGAACTCCGTTTCCATAAACCCCGGAACAATGGCCTTCGTCTGGCGGCTTTGGGGGGAGGTGTTTTGACTCTCGCCGGGCTGGTGGTTGGGGCGGTCCAGTTTTCCGGAGCACTGCACGAACCAGTCGCCGCCCACGCAGCCAGCGGTAAGGTCGGCGGCACTGCAACAGCGGCAGCCGAGCTCGATACCAAAAAGCTAAGCGACCAATCAGAACTGCTCGACCAGGCACGCGGCTTCGCCCAACAGAAGGAATACGCGAAGGCCGAAGATATCTATCGCTCGATCGTCAAGACCGATCCGGGCAATGCCGAAGTGAAACACCTTCTGGCCAGCGTCCTTTTCCGGCAGGACAAAATTGATGAAAGCGCCAGGGTCCTCAGCAGCATCTCTTCCGATAAGCCTGGAAAACAAGAGTAACCGATTACTTAATCTTCAATCGTTGCAACTCCGGTTCGAGTCGCACCAGTTCATCGGCCGCCAGCTTGCCGATTTCCGCCTGTCCGCGCGGTCCCAAATGGGTTGTGTCCAGCTTGCCGTCTTTGTCACGGCGGCCCAGGCTCTCCGCTCCCGCCGGCCCCAGATCTTCGGCCTGCTTCAGAGTGAGCGAGTAGAGATCGATCAGCGGTACCTGCTGTGCGGCTGCTAACTCGCGGACAGCTTCCACATATGGGACGAGGGAATCGCGCTTGATCTTTCCGTCCGCATCGAAGTTTCGGCGGACAATCGAGGTAACCAGCACCGGCTTGGCGCCGGCCGCCCGTGCCTCGTCGATATAGCGGGCCATGTTCTCGCGATAGGTGGTTTTGGCATCGGTTTCCCGGTCGGGTCCCTTTCCGGGAACGTCGTTGTGCCCGAACTGGATTAGAATGTAGTCGGGTTTCCAGGTCAATACCGGCTCCCAGCGTTTTTCGTCGCGGAAACTCTTGGAGCTGCGGCCGTTCATCGCGAAGTTGCGGATTTCAACTCGCGGATCGAATGACGCGCGGAACCCCGGCCCCCAGCCGCCTTCGTCGTTGACGGTGGAATCCCCGACGAGGGCGATCTTGACGGGTGAACCGTCCGCCGCTGCGAGGAGCATCGGTGCAAACAGGAGAATGGCTAACAATGGGCCTCCTCCCTACAGAAGCTTACGGTCGGTCATCCAGGCGAGCAAGCGGTCTGGCCAGGTTGCGACGGGTAATTTCGATTGACGCATGCCGAAGCCATGGGCGCCGGCAGCATAAATGTGCATCTCGGAAGAGATGCCCTGCTTCTCCAGATCGAGGTAGAGATTGACAGTGGTTACTACGTGTGAACGGTCGTCGTCGGCGCAGACGAGGAAGGCGGGCGGCGCGTCCTTGGGTACAGTAATGGTTCCAGGCTTGAATCCTGGATAGACGATCACCGAAAAGTCGGGACGCGAACTCTGACGCTCGATCGGGTCGGGGGAACTATCGTTGCCCTTATCGAAGCGCGTCTCCATTAGCGCGGCGACTTCGCCTCCGGCGGAGAAGCCCATGAATCCCACGCGCGCCGGATCGACGCCCCATTCTTTGGCATGGGCTCGTACTGTCCGGACCGCTCGCTGCGCATCGGCGAGCGCGTTGCCCTCGACCGTGTACTTCGAACCGGGAGCGCGCGCCAGTCGGTATTTCACGACGAAGCCGGCGATGCCGTGCTGGTTGAGCCAGTCGGCGATCTGCCAGCCTTCGTGGTCGATCACCAGTTGCGAGTGGCCGCCGCCCGGGGCGATCACGACCGCCATGCCGTTGGCTTTACCGGCGGGCGGCAGGAACGCGAAGATCGAGGGATAATGGACGACCTTGTAGGCTTTCGGCAGCTTGGGGTTGTCGGAGGGAGTGGAGACTTCGGCAGCCGTTTCGCCTTCCGAGCCGGGCGCGCCGTTCGGCCAGAGCTTTAATTCTTCTCCCCGCTCGACGGCAAATGCGAGCCCGGAGAACAGGAGGATTCCGGTGACGATGTTGATTTTCATTGGTGCGGAAACGAGTTTATCACTGTTTATCGTGGACTCGCGTTACCATACGATTTTATGAAGCTGTTTCTAATACTCGCTATTCTGGTCCCGCCAGCCGTCGTGCTGAACGGTCAGACGCTAAGTTCCGAAATCGACGTGAAAGCGATCGATAAAAGCATCGGTCCTTGTACGAACTTCTATCAGTATGCTTGCGGGACTTGGATTAAAAACAATCCGCTACCGGGCGATCAATCCCGGTGGACCCGGTTCAATGAATTATCGGAGCACAACCAGGAAATCGAGCGGACGATCCTTGAGAAAGCGGCCCGGAAAGATACAGCGCGTACGCCGCTGCAGCAGAAGATCGGCGACTATTACGCTTCATGCATGGATGAAGCGGCTATCGACCGCAAAAGCGTAGAGCCGCTGAAGCCTATGCTTGATTCGATCGAAGCGATCAAGAGCGTCGATCAGTTGACCGGTGAAATAGCCCGCCTGCAGAGCGAGGGGATTCGCGCACTCTTCTCCTTGCGCGTGCAGCCGGACGAAAAGAATGCGGCAATTTACCTCGCTAGCTTGGCGCAGGGCGGCACGGCGATGCCCGATCGCGACTACTATCTGAAGAACGATCCTCAGACCGCCGAGATCCGCAAGCAGTACCGCGAGCACGTCCGCAAGATGTTCGAATTGCTTGACGCCGCCATGGGCCGCCCGGCGGATGATGCCGCCAAAATGGCGGATGTGGTGCTGACGATCGAGACGGAACTCGCAAAGAATTCGCTCGATCGGGTGGCGATGCGGAATCCGGACAACACGTACCACCGCATGACTGTCCGGCAGCTTACAGGTCTTACGCCAGACTTCGGATGGCATGACTACTTCAGCAACATGGGCGCGGGGTCGATCGATTCGCTGAACGTGGCGGAACCCGAATTCTTCCGAGGCCTTGCTGCTATCATCTCGGGCTCCAGTCTGGCCGATCTGAAAACGTACCTGACATGGCACGCTTTGAACGATAGCCTGAACGTGTTCGACGGCCGGTCCGCGATTCCCGCCGGCGTGCTGCCCAAGAGCTTTGAAGACGAGAACTGGCGGTTCAACTCACACATCCTCAATGGCGTCCGCGAACCTGAGCCGCGGTGGAAAACGTGCGTCAAGTCGACCGACGTTCTGCTCGGTGAGGCTCTGGGCCAGGAGTTCGTGAAGGTCGCCTTCAGCGCGGCGAGCAAGGAGAAGACTCTTGAAATGGTCGGCGAGATCGAAGCGGAGATGGCGAAGGTGATTCAGTCGGCAAGCTGGATGTCGGCCGCCACCAAGGACCAGGCCAGCACCAAGCTTCATGAGGTCGCGAATAAGATCGGATATCCCGAGAAATGGCGCGATTACAGCGGCGTCAAGATCGTTCCCGGCGACGCGTTTGGAAACGCGCGGCGCGCGGTCGCTTTCAACATCGAATATCGGTTGAAGAAGCTCGGCAAGCCGGTGGATAAGTCGGAGTGGAATATGACTCCGCCGACCGTGAATGCCTACTACAGCCCGAACGAAAACAACATCAACTTCCCGGCGGGCATCTTGCAGCCTCCTTTCTACAGCGCTAAGGGTAGTGATGCGGCGAACTACGGCGGCATCGGCGCGGTGATCGGGCATGAGTTGACGCATGGGTTCGACGATCAGGGACGGCGCTACGATGGCCGCGGCAATCTGCGCGATTGGTGGACGCCGGAGGATGGAGAAGGCTTTCGATAAACGCGCCGATTGCATCGTCAAGGAATACGGCGGCTTCAGTCCGGTTCCGGGCGTGAATCTGAACGGGAAGCTCACGCTGGGCGAGAACGCTGCGGATAATGGCGGCATTCGCCTGGCGTTCATGGCAATGATGGATCGCATGGCTGGACATCCGCTCGAAAACATCGCGGGATACACGCCGCAGCAGCAGTTCTTCCTCGGTTACGCCCAATTATGGTGCGGAATCAGCACTCCGGAATCGGCGTCGGTAAGGGCCAAGACAGACCCGCATTCTCCCGGCGAGTTCCGTGTCAATGGCGTGCTGCAAAACATGCCCGAGTTCTCGTCCGCATGGAGTTGCAAGACCGGCGATGCGATGGCCGCATCGGAGAAGGCTTGCCGGGTTTGGTGAATCATCGGCCCGCGATAAGACCTACCAGGTCCGGATGAAAGTAATCCGGCGGCGATACCGGAAAGATACGCTTGTCGCGCCACAGCGAATCGGAGACCCGGTCCCAAACCGGCAATTGGCTCGATACCGCGAGCACGGCGTCGGCTCGATCCAGATATCGCCGGCTAGTCTCTTTGAAGTCGGCGACGGAGAAATCGAGCACCGTGAAATACAGATCGGGCTTCACGAATTGCAGGATACTGTTCGATTCGACGATGGTGTTCTCGCTGTCTTCCCAGATCCGCCGCAGCGCTGGAAGCGCCTCGCCGAGGTTACCCGCCGCGGTTCGAGCCCAGTAGCTCTTGCGCGCGCCCGCGGCCAGGAATCGAGAGGTGTCGGTGCGAGCTTCCGCGCTTCGCTCCTCCTGCACAGCGAATGGATGGTCCGGCAGCGAGCATTCGCAAGGCTCCCCATCCTTCGAGCAGACGCCGTGTCCAAACTGCGTGATCTTGATCGCGGTCCAGGCCATGTCTTGCGTGGCTCGGATGATGGAGCAGACTGCCGAGGTCTTGCCGATGTTGCGCGAGTGTCCGCCGACCACGAGCAGCATTAGCGATGCTCCAATGCGTCGAGACGTTTAGCGATTTCGCGAAGTTGCTTACGGGTTTCCGGCAGCCTGGCAAGAACCGCGAGTTGTTCGAGATACTCTTTGAGTGGCCGAGCGGGCGTGCCCCAGACCACTTGGCCCGCGCGAACGATCTTGGAAGTGAGTACGCCGCATCCGGACCCGAGTACCGCGCCGCGTTCGATCCGCGCTTTGTCGCCGATACCGACTTGGCCGCCGATCACGGCATCGTCCTCCACGACGATACCTCCGGAGAGTCCGGTCTGCGCCGCGATGACTACGTTGTTGCCGATCCTGCAGTTGTGGGCGATGTGGACGAGGTTGTCCAGTTTGACGCCGTCGCCTATGCGCGTGACGCCAAGCGCGGCGCGATCGATGCAGGTGTTCGCGCCGATCTCGACGTCGTCGCCGATCTCGACAGTCCCGACTTGAGGGAACTTCCGGTACCGCCCGCCTTCCCGCGCGAAGCCGAATCCATCGGCTCCGATCACCGCGCCCGAGTGGATGACGGCGTTGCGTCCGATGCACACTCCGTCGTAGATGGTGACATGCGGATAGCAGCGCGAGCCTCCGCCAATCCGCACGCGCGCTCCGATTGAGCACCCTGCGCCGAGCTTCACGCCGGCTGCGATGATCGTATGCGGACCGATCGCGGTGTGCGGGCCGATCTCAGCACTTGGATCAACAGTTGCCGTGGCATCGATGGCTGCACTAGCATGGACGGAAGGACGAACCGTCTCCGCAGGATAGAGCAGCGCCAAGGCTCGGGCGAAGGTAGCCCTGGGATTCTCGGCGCGAAAGATGGTTTGCGAATCCGGCCGAGGGTATACAAGGGGAACGATCAGGCAGGCGGACGATTGCAGCGCGGCAGCCAGGCTTTTGGGCGAAGCCATGAAAGCGAGTTGTCCGGCGGCCGCGTTATCGAGGGGCGCAACGTCCAGGATCTCGGCTGCGCCATTGCCCTCGAACTCGATCCCGAGGCTGCCTGCGAGTTCGTCTACTCTCACGAATTCAGTATGGCAGGCGCGTTAAGCTGAGGATTCGTGTCCATCGATCCTTCAGCTACGATCGCGCAGACTGCGCGGATTCACCCCGATGCTGTGATCGGACCGGGCACGCGCGTCGGCGAGTTTTGTGTGATCGAGCAGGACGTCGTCATCGGCGCAAACTGCGTCTTTGAGCCGTACGTTTACGTGAAGCGTTGGACGTCCATGGGTGACAACAACGAGATCTCTTCCGGGACCGTGCTTGGCACCGATCCGCTCGACAAGAACTTCACAGGCGAGAGAAGCTATCTGAAGATAGGCAGCGGCAACAAGATACGCGAGCACTTCACCATCTCGCGCGGAACCAAGCCTGAGAGCGAAACTGTGATTGGCGACGGGAACTACGTTATGACCTCCGGACATATCGCGCACGACTGCCGGATTGGCAACAATACCGTGATCTGCAGTTGCGTGCTGGTTGCTGGTTACGTCGAGGTGGAGGACCAGGCCTTCGTTTCGGGGCCGCTGGGAATTCATCAGTTCTCGAAGATTGGGCGCCTCGCGATGATCGGCGGGATGACGCGCGTGAATCGGGATGCGCCGCCGTTCTTCATGTACGCGGGCTCGCCAATGGAGCCGAAAGGATTGAACCTGGTTGGCCTCAAGCGCGCGGGCTTCTCTCTCGCGGAGATTCAGCCGCTGAAGAGAGCGTACACGCTGCTGTACCGGTCGGGACTGAAGTTGTCGGAGGCGCTGACTCGGATCGAAACAGAGGCGCCTTCGGATGCGACCCGGCATCTGGTCGAATTCATCCGGCGGAGCAAGCGCGGGATCTGCCGCGAGTAGATTTGGTCGCTTCGCCGTAGAGTTTTGGGTTGTCTGCCGATAGAGCACTTGAGAAGGGACTATGGCAGTAGCAACCGCGGAATCCAGGCATCTCTCGCGATCCAGGTCTTGCGCGAGCGCGATATTATGGGTCAGCAGAACATCACGGCGGCTCTTGTGGATGCCGTGTCCGAGTTACTGAATCAGGAGCGCAGGCCAAAACCGGTGCGTTAGAAATACAGCTTCATCGCCATCTGAATGATGCGCGGCGAGCCGAAGGTCGTAATCTGCCCGAACGTCCCACTGGCGATGCTGACGACTGGATTGTTCCAGTTGCCGTGATTCATGACATTGAAGAAATCCGAGCGGATGTCGAGTTTCGCGCGCTCACTCAGGTCAAAGCGACGGCTCAGCGACATGTCCCACTGAATCGTGCCAGGGCCGTAGACCGCAAATCGACCGAGATTGCCGAAGCTTCCGATCGGTTGAACGGCAAATGCAGCCTGATTGAACCACTCTTTAACCGTCCGTGTTGACGGATAGACACTGTCCGGAAGAATGACGTTCGGACGATCCTGGCCCTGGCCGCTGCGGGAGACGTCCTGGCCGCCATCGGTAAGAATCAGAGGCGCGCCGCTGAGCAGACTGATAATCGGTGAAACCTGCCAGTTCTTGGTGATCGCTTTATTAAGCGGGTTGCCGAATCCGCCGCTCGTCGCAACCAGGCCAGTGTTGAAATTGAAGCGGTGATCGAAACTGCAAGATCCGCGCTCGGCGCTGCGATTGGTTGGATTCTGGTAAAGTGTTCCGGCAAGTTCGCCGCCGAAATCCCAATCGCTGACGCAATGGCTCCAGTTGAATGTCGTCAACATCTGGAAGTGGTTGGCCATGCGATGTTCAGCCTTCAGGAGCAGGCCATGATACTCGGCGGTCGCTCCGTCGTCGGTCTGTTGGATATCGCCATAGAATTGGCCTTGCGCGGGATTAGCGAGATATGTCAAGCGCCGTTGGTTGGTGTTCGAAGTGGTCGAAGTGGTAGGAGAACCGGAGTAAACGGCGTAGTTGACATCCGTGGACGCCCAAATATGACGAGTGGCGTTGCCCATATAGGTTGCGCTTACCAGCCAATCCTTGGCTATCTGCCGCTGATAACTGAAATTCCACTGCATTACGTATGTCGGCGAGAGGTTGGCAGGAATGCTTATATATGTTCCGCCAACCGGGAAAAGCGCGACACCGGGAAACGGATCTCCGAGGGTGCCGCTTGGCGCGACATAACTGGCGAACGGATTGGAGAACTGTCCGGCCGTAAGCGTGAGCGACGAAGCATAGGGAGGATTGGTTGTCCAGCGTTCAGGATAGAAGAGTTCCGTAGTCTCATGCATCAGTGAGAATGACGCGCGTAGGGTCTGCTTCCCGTCCCCGTGAGGATCGAATACCATCCCGAACCGGGGCGAGAACGTTGCGTAATGCGAGTTCGTAAGCGCCTTGCCGTTGGCGTTCTGTGAATCGGGCGTGAAAATCAGCCCGGCCGGCGCGGTCGGATAGGTGGCACTGTGGACGTTCTGGAGGAACAGCGGCCAATTGAACTGATTGCCGCGTCCCTGTTTGTCATAAGACGGCACAGAGGGCTCCCAGCGCAACCCCAGATTGACCGTAAGATGGTTTGTTGCGTGGAACGTGTCCTGGGCGTAAGCCGCGAAGACAGTCTGGCGAAGGTAATCGGAAAGCGCGTTGCCGTCGGTAAGTCCGGAAAACCGGCCGATCAACAGGTCCGCCAGTCCATCGCCGGTAGTCTGGCCGTTGAATGTAAACTGCCCATTATCTTGCTGATTGTTGACGGAGTTGAACTGATCCTTGCGCAGATCGAAACCGAAGCCGATCTGGTGCTTGCCGCGAATCCACGTGACATCGTCCGCCACCTGATAGGTGTTGATGTTGAAAAAGCCGGGCGCGCACGTACCGCAGCCGATGTTGAATCCGCCTCCCGAGTATCCGGTAACGCTTAACTGCGTGTAATTCGGAATCGCGACATACATGTTAACTCCGAGATCCTTGGGACTGAACAGATTCGCCGCATCGCCCCGGTTGTCGCGACGCCTGTCGAAGGTCGCATGAAAGGCGTTCAACAGGGTTGGCGTAAACGTGTAAGTGTCGCCGAACGTCATGGTTTGCGAACGTTCCTCATTGCCCGCGGTACCGGTGGTGAGCGCATTCGAGCCATTGAATAACGAAAGGGCGGTGTAATCGTAGATGTAGTAGCGACCAAAGATTGTTTGCTTCGAGCTGACAACGTAATCTATGCGGCCGATCCACTGATTGTCGGGATTGTTCGACAGATACCCAAAGAGAGTCATACCGCACGGATCGGAGGAGACCGGAAGATAGCTGGACGCGAGCTTGAGTCCCGCCGGATCGAAGGTGGAAACGGGAATCTGATTGTTGGTATACGGCACGCCGGCGGCGTTCTTCAAAACACGCGCAGACGAGAGGCAACCTCCGTTCGCCTTGCTTCCATCGAGCACGCTAAAGTCGCCTTTGAGAGACGCGGCAGTGGGGACGTATGCGATATTCGCGGCGGGGTCGGAGCGAATTCTGGTACCCTGGAAACCGCCGAAGAAGAAGAGTTTGTCCTTGATGATCCGGCCGCCGGCAGTGCCGCCGAATTGGTTGCGCTTGAGCGTATCGCGCGTCAGAGTGCCTTCCTGCCGCGCGTTCAGATCGCCGTTGCGGAGAAAGTCGAACAGATCTCCGTGAATCGCATTGCCGCCGGACTTGGTTACGATGTTGACCACTCCGCCGGGATGCAAACCGTATTGCGCAGGTAAACCATTGGTCTGGACATTGAACTCCTGGATCGCATCGGGGAACGGAATCGGCAGATTCACATTGCTGAACGCGTCGTTGTTGTCGCCGCCGTCCAGCAGGAAGTTGATACCGTTGGCTTGACTGCCGGCCACGGAGAATGTGCCGGACGCGTTGGATCCGCCCATATTCTTGCTGCCGGTCAAATCGTTGCCCTGCGGCGCGGTAGTCGATCCTGCGCCCTCGAGTTGAAGAAGCGCAATCGGATTCCGGCCATTGAGCGGCAGATCGACGATACTTTGCGCGGTTATAACCTGCCCGATCGAGTTCTCTTTGGTCTCGACCATCGACGCGTCCCCTGTTACCTCGATGCTTTCGGATACCGAACCGATATCCAACTTCACATTCTGGGTGGGATTGCTCGCCACCTGCAATATGATTCCCTTCTGGATATAGGCCTTAAAGCCAGGAGCGCTCACTTCCAGCCAATACTCGCCTACCGGCAAACTGGTCAGTTCGTATCGGCCGGAAGCCTCGGTTGTGGTGGAATGGACTTCCTGTTTATCTGTTTCGATCATTTTGACCTGAGCGCCAGCGACTGCCTGACTGCTCGGATCAGTTACAGTTCCAGCTATCTGGGCAACCGCAACCTGTTGCGCAAGCGCGCTGGGCGCGGAAAAGCTTGATCATTGCGGCTGTGCCCAAGGCAATGAGAGCCGCTACCCATGTCCCTTTACGAACGTTTAGCAATATGGAACACATGGAACAAACCCCTTCTTCGACTTAATTCGAAAGCGAAACAGCTTAATTAAGAGTACACTTTACAAACGGAAAAGTAAAAAAACTTTTGGGATATCTCCGGGATATCCATGATTGATTAGCTGGTTAGTAACACCAGTATCGTGCTTCAAACTAGCACTTACAATGAAAAATGCGCCATCGCCATAACTTAATACTCTCAACCATGCGACCGCTAACGATGCCGATTCGGCGACGATTATTTCGGTTGCAGATGAGATATGCCGGTCAGAGGAAGGAAGTTGGTAGCCTGGATTGCGGAACATAGGATTGTCTTGGGAATGTGTCAGCGTCTGTTCCAGCAGTTGGGCTTTCGCTGCGCAAGCCACGCCCCAACATTGCGCAAGCCGATCCCGAACGGCAGAAGGCAGCTAACAAAAACAGAAAAAGCTGATCCGCGTCGAGATGGGGGATCTCTGGCCACCGGTGTAGTACATTTCCAGCAACTTGGTTCACGCTGCCGGATGTGGATTGCGCTGGAGCCAAGGATGCGGACCCTCTGTACGCTCCCACGCGCCGCAGCGTGGGGTATCGGACCGCTGGCCACTGCTTCACGCCAGCGC